>JAFZHS010000009.1 GCA_017554745.1 Clostridiales bacterium
ATTTGGTGGCTCACTGGAGGTTCGAACTCCAGACCCCTTGATTAAAAGTCAAGTGCTCTACCGGCTGAGCTAGTGAACCATTTGGCTGGGGTGGCAGGATTTGAACCTACGAATGCGGGAGTCAAAGACCCGTGCCTTACCCCTTGGCTACACCCCAGTGATAAGAGGCAATTTGTAAAATTGGGGTGGGATATGGGATTCGAACCCATGATATCTAGTGCCACAAACTAGCGCTCTAACCAACTGAACTAATCCCACCATGACAGCCAATTGCCTTGAAATTATAATGTTAAGGCGTTTTTAAGTCAAGCAATTTATTGCACCCGTAAATAAAGATGTATATTATATACGGTCGTTGCTTGTTTTGATCTGTTGACTATATGTTCAAGCAAGTGTATGATATGCGGAATTATACATGATTTTGCATAATTATTCATAACCGAAAATTGTTAACCAAGAGGTATTAACATGGAAGAAGAATTAACCAAATCCTATATAACAATGCCTATGGGCTTTAAGGCAAATGGTGTCTCAGCAGGCATGAAGTGCCAAGATCCCGCCAACATCAACGAGAATGATCCCAAGTCTTCATATCTTGATGTCGGCATGGTCTATTCCGATACATTATGCAATGTTGCGGGTGTTTATACTTCCAACCTGGTAAAAGGCCATTCACTCGTAAGATCCATCGATATTATCGAGAACCAAGGAAAAGCTAAGGGCATCATCGTTAATAGCAAAGTAGCCAATGCGGGCGTCGGCGCTGTCGGTGTCGAGGATGCTGCAAAGGTAGCTGAGTGCGCTTCTTCCCTCTTAGGCTGTGAGACAAATGAGATCCTCACTGCTTCTACAGGCGTTATCGGAACACGCCTTCCCTTAGATAAGATCACAGGTGTTATTCCTTCACTTGTCGAAGGTCTTTCTTCTTCAGAAGAATCCGCACACAACGCCGAATACGCCATGATGACCACCGATACGGTTCCCAAGGAAGTATCCGCACAGATCGAGCTTACAGACGGCAAGACAGTTACCATTTCCGGTATGGCTAAGGGCTCCGGCATGATCCATCCTAACCTCGCTACCATGATCTGCGTCTTCACTACTGACTGCGGAATTGAGTCAGCTTCTTTGAAGAAGATGCTCCAGAAGGCTGTTAAATACACTTTCAATAGAGTATCCGTAGACGGCGACACATCTGTGTGTGATATGGTAATCGTTCTCGCAAACGGCGCTTCAGGTGTTACCGTTGAAGAAGGCAGCGAAGATTACACACTCGTTGAGAATGCTCTTTGCGGGCTCTCTGAGGATATCGCAAGAATGCTCGCAGCAGACGGCGAAGGCGCTACCAAGTTCGTTGAGATCGAAGTTCACGGAGCAAAGGATGAGAAGGACGCAAAGCTCATCGTTACTTCAGTTGCAAGATCTCCGCTTTGCAAGACCGCTTTCTTCGGCGAAGACGCAAACATCGGACGTATCCTTACAGCAGTCGGTTATTCAGGCGCTATGTTCGATCCCGAGAAGGTCGACATCAGGCTTTCGGGGCTTCTCATGTATAAGGATGGCGCAGCTGTTGCTTTCGATGAGGATGAAGCATCAAAGCTTCTCGCAGAGCACGACATCAAGGTCGACATCACTCTTTACGAGGGAGATGCTTACGACAGGATGTTCACCTGCGACTTCTCTTACGATTACGTAAAGATAAACGGCAGCTACAGGACTTAATGCCTGTCACTTTTCGTAACAACAACAATAAAAAAGGGTCACATTGAAGTGACCCTTTTGATTTGCTTTGTATTAAGGAATTACTCCTCTGTCTTAGCCTCTTCAGCTTCTTCCTTTACCTCAGGCTCCTTGGGCTCAACCTTGACAGCCTTGGATGCAAGATACTCGACTGTCTTTCTTGCCTTAATGGAATCCTTGATGAAAGCGGAATCTTCACCGATGGACTTCTTAACTTCTTCAACATCGATCTTGTAGTTGTTAGCGATAGTTGTGAGCTCTTCGTTGTAGTCCTCTTCTGTAACTTCAGGATCGAGCTTCTCTGTGATCTTCTCGATAACGAGTGAAGACTTAACTCTTACTCTTGCCATAGGCTCGAGAGACTTCTTGAAGTCTTCCATGCTCTGGCCGACATACTGGAGATACATGTCGAGACCGATGCCCTGGTTGGACATACGTGCAGCCTGATCGTCAGCCATCTGCTCTACTTCGTTGTCGATCATGGACTGAGGGATGTCGATCTCGCAGTTATCGCATACGGCACGGACTGTCTCGTTCTCGAAGCCGGCCTTGTTGTCCTTGTCAGCTCTCTCCTGCTGCTTTGCTCTTACGTCAGCCTTGAGCTCATCAAGAGTATCGAACTCGGAAACATCCTTAGCGAACTCGTCGTCGAGCTCAGGAACGATCTCTGTCTTGATCGCATGGATCTTAACGTTGAATGTAGCATCAGCGCCCTTCAAGTCTTCTGCGTGATAATCTTCAGGGAACTTAACTTCGATAGTGAATTCCTCACCAACGCTGTGGCCTGCGACCTGCTCCTCGAAGCCGGGGATGAAAGACTTGGAACCGAGCTTGAGGTTGTATCCCTCGCCCTTGCCGCCTTCGAAAGCGACACCGTCCTTGAAGCCTTCATAGTCGATCGTAACTGTATCGCCTTCCTGAGCGGGACGGTCTTCAACTTCCTCGAGGGAAGCGTTTCTCTTTCTCATACGCTCGATCTCAGCGTCAACGTCTTCGTCTGTAACAACGAAATCCTTGAAAGGAACTTCAACGCCCTCATACTGGCCAAGCTCGAATTCAGGCTTAACGTAAACTGTGATAGTGTACTTGATGCCCTCTTCGTTGATGTCAGTAACATCTATCTCAGGTCTGGAGACTACCTTGAGGTCATGCTCCTTAACTGCATCAGGATACTGGGAGTTAGCGATCTCATTAATAGCGTCCTCATAAAGAACGCCCTCACCGTAATACTGGCAAACGAGCTGATAAGGAACCTTACCCTTACGGAAGCCCGGTACCTGGAAGCGGTTCTTGTTCTTAGAATAAGCCTTCTTAAGGGCTTCGTTCCACTCTTCCTTATTAGCCTCGAGGCTGATTACTACCTGTGAGTGCTCTTTCTTCTCAATTGTGGATGCCATGTTATATCCTCCAAAATATTATTAATAAGATAATAGCCGAGTATGAATTGTATCACAGCGCGGCGAAGAATTGCAATATTATAATACGGTAACTTGTAAGCCTTTAAGGACATCCATTGTCGCCCGGTGGAGATCAGGAGCAAAAGAAGCCGTAAGCGACGAATCTACGATGATCTCTGCCTCAGGGCATGCTGCCTTGGCAATAACCGCATTAGATACCACGCAGATATTGGAGACAAGTCCGCAAACCTCGATGGCGCTTATATCTGCGGCATTTTCCTTCAGGTATCCGGCAAGATCGATGCTTCCGAATGTGGGCTTCTCGAAAGCCTTTTTATCAGAGAGCAGATCCTTAAGTTCATCGCAGAGACCCCATCCGTCAGAGCCCTTGATGCAATGAGGAACCGGCAGATTCTTGCCTTCCTGTGTCTCCATGTAGTTCTCGAAATGGGTATCGAGGGTATAGACTACCTCATCGCCTGCTTCTTCGAAAGCTTTGATCTTAGCAGCAATTCCGGGGATCACCTTCTCTGCGCCTTCAAAGCCCAAAGCGCCGTCAATGAAATCCTTCTGCATGTCAACAACAACGAGAATCTTACGCATGTCTTCTGCCTCCTTGTTTTGGTTATAAAAAAAGCTGCCGCGAACTGCAACAGCTTTGTATCTGGCGCGCCTAGCAGAGCTCGAATCCACAACCTTCTGATCCGTAGTCAGACGCTCTATCCAGTTGAGCTATAGGCGCGTATAAGCATTGGTCTCCCAATAGCCTATTAATAATATTACTTGCCGCCTTGAATGTCAATCTTGTTTTGGTTAGAATACTTTTCGAAATATTTATGGCCAAACAGGAGTCTAAATTGAGCACTTATAATCCCGACAACCAGCTTATCAAGGAACTTGCCCTCATCAACTGCAGAGAGCTCGGAGGAATGCCTTTAGAAGGCGGAAAGACTTTCAGGTCAGGGCTTTTCATAAGGTGCGGCTCTCCTGAGTGGCTGAATGAAGATCAGATCAAAGAGGTCAAAAACTACGGCGTTAAGGCAGTCATTGACCTGCGCGCCCCGGAAGAGATCGAATCTGCCGGCAACCCTTTCAGGAACGATCCTGATGTTAAGTTCTACAACGTTCCCCTTTTCAACGGTAATCCGAACGACACCAAGGATGCGACGATTGAATTCATCAGGACACATACTCTCGGTGATTACTACGTCATCATCGCCGAGGAGATGGCAGATAATCTCGTGGAGATCATGCGCATTCTCCTTAACAGCGGCTGCCTTACGATGTTCCACTGCGCACACGGCAAGGACAGAACGGGCGTCGTAGCTGCATTGCTCTACCTTATCTGCGGAGCATCCAGAGAAGACATCGTTAACAACTACAAAGTCTCGTACGAATATTTAAGAGAATTCATGGTTCCTTTTATGGCCAAGATGCCTGACGACCTGAAGCACTGCTTAAGGTCTGACGCTCACAATATGGAGACATTCCTGGATTATATCGACAGCAAATGGAATGGCGATATTGCCAAATTCCTTTGCGCAAACGGCCTTACCAAGGAAGAGATCGAAGCCATTAAAGCAAAGTGTATTGAGGGCTAAACCTCATCAGCCTACTGCTTCACCGAGTCTGATACGCGTTACGTTCTCGTATTCATCAAACTGGAATGAAAGAATGAATTCACCGTCACCGTTCTGGAATGAAGCTGTATAATCGCACTCATCAAACATCGGATAGATCAAAAGGAGCTCGGACACGTTCATTCCGATGAAGAGCTCCTCACCTATCGTGAATCTGTCATCCTTACGGAGAACTATCGAAGACAAACGTCCTGATGTCCATTCATTCTCCTTATTGAGTTCTGCGTTAAGCCTGATGGTCATGCCGCTGTACGTGAGGATAACATTGTTTTCATCATAGGAAACGATTACGGGTTCTCCGAGAAGTGCGATTATATCATCTTTTGTATATGTGGAGCCCATTCTGAGCTTGCTCTCACCGTCTCCGAAGAAACGCAGTTCGTTGATAACTACCGGGATATTATCCTGAACGGAGAACGAGCCGTCGCGCTGGAGCCTGAGCTCGACTTTCTTGGAGAAGATCGACTCGCCATCGCCACTGAAAACTTCAGGGATCACATATGTGATGTGTGTCGGCGTGAAAAGCTTCAGCTCGTAATCGTCCACATTGGACTTAACCTTCATCCTGTAATAGTCCGCGATGTAATTTGCCTTTGCGTAGATTACGGAATTCATGTAGATATCAGAGTCGTAAGTCGATTTGATGATCGCTTCAAGGCCGTCGATATTGCCGTCATCGATCATGTCGAAATAGTGATTGATGTACGAATATGCGAGCATGGAATCAGTAATGTACTGGCCCGCCATAGCATATTTGTCACCGTTTTTCGCTATCGTAAACCTGACAGGCGAAGCACTCGGATTCTTGTCGTCGGAATAGCAGAGCTCGACTACATCCATGTCGCCGTATACATCAAGCGTCTGGAAATCGTTATCCGTACCGTCTATTGCAGCAAAATACTGATTCTTGTCATTCTCGTTGAGGATCCTGAAAGAATCAGCCGTGCCGTGCTCCTGGGAGCACTTCCTCAATATCGAACAATACTCGGAAAACATCGAATAAGAAAGGCCGTTGAGCTGGCTTGCAGGCAGCTTGTTATAACTGTCTGCGACATTCCTGTCGCTCAGTATCGCGTTGGTCATGAGTCGTGCAAGCTCTGTCTCGGACAGCGAATTAAGAGACACATTAAGTCCGCTGGAGAAGAAATCAATGATCTTGCAGCCCGTAAGGCTGAAGGCCATACCGGTAATAAGAGAAGCGCACATCAAAACAGCAAGGGCCTTTTTCGCAGTCCCTTTGATCACAGACTTCAAGCTGTTTGCGCGCTTCTTCACTATTAATCCTCTTTATGTCTCTTTGCCTGCGCCTCGAAAAGCACAACACCTGCAGCAACAGCGGCATTCAGGCTGTTTACGTGACCTGACATCGGTATAGACACCGTGAAGTCACAGCACTTTCTGACACCGTCTCTCATTCCGTCGCCTTCACTTCCGATAACCACGACCAGATTACCCGAATAGTCGGCATCGTGGTATTCGTAATCGGCATTCATATCAGTACCGCAGACCCAGAAATTCTCCTTTTCCTTTAGTCTTGTAAGAGTCTGGGCAAGGTTCGTTACCCTTGCTACCGGCACATATTCGATGGCTCCAGCGGAAGCCTTTGCAACAGTAGAATCAAGCGTTACCGAGCGCCTCTCGGGGATTATGACTCCGTCAACGCCGCAGCAGTCGGATATTCTGAGGATCGAACCTAAGTTATAGGCATCCTTGATCTCATCTAAAGCAACGAGAAGCGCCGCTCTTCCTTCATCTTTACACTTGCCAATTATCTCATCAAGATCGGCGTAAGCGTGAGGCGCAACTGAGGCAATAACTCCCTGATGGTTATGAGTATGGCTCATCTTATCAAGGACCTGTCTCGTCGCTCTCGTAACGATTATTCCGCGCTTATTCGCTTCATCAAGGATCCTGATAAGGCCGTGGTCCAAAGGCTTATCACCTTCAGGCTTCAGGAGCCAGATCTTATTGAAGTCCCTGCCTGCCGCAAGTGCTTCTGTTACGGCATTCCTGCCTTCGATCTTATCGGAGGAATTATCTCTTTCCGCATCTTCGATCTCGCGTCCGCGCTTATCAAAAGGCCTGTCGTTATCAGGTCTTCCGGGTCTCTTGCCCTGATTGAAATGTCTTTTGCCTTTATCCACTTCTTATACCTTATCCTGCTCTTGTTCCTTAACTGCGACGCCGTCACAGATATCGAAGCTCTTATAGATCAGATACTCCATCCTGGACTCTTCGTTGTTAAGAAAGAGATATCCCAATAATGCTTCAAAGCCTGTAGCGTACATGTAGTCGGCATGGTTAGCATTTTTCGAGACGGCATGGGGATTGGAATTCTTGCCGCGCCTGAAGTAATCAGTCTCCGTCTCAGTAAGCTCATCTGCGAGAACCCTAGCGCTCATTGCCTGTGCTTCGGCAGATACATAACGGACCGTGTTATTGTGCATCTTGTTATTGCTGCCGGCGCCCAAAGTAGCCGACTTGCATCTGGCATAGACCTCATATATCGAATCACCGATATAGGCCAATACCAGAGGAGAAACCTCTCTTAAATCCTGCGCAATAAACGGTTTGATCATCAGTTTGCCTTCTCGATTTTGAAGCCGCCGGGAACGTCCTTTACCGTATATCCCTTTGACTGGATCTCGTCTCTGATCCTGTCAGCTTCGGCATAATCCTTAGCCTTCTTTGCTTCCGCTCTCTTATTTGCAAGCTCCGTGATCTCTTCGGGGATCTCGTCTTCGAGGTCCAAAAGGATTCCGAGAACACCAGTGAGCTCGACGATCTTATCCCTTGCCTGCTTGAGACCGTCTGCTGAGACCTTACCTTCCTGTGCGGAAGTATTTACCTGACGGACAAGATTGAAGATATCCGTGATCGCGTCAGCACTGTTAAGGTCATCATCCATATGAGCCTTAAAGCTGTCAGTTGCAGTATTTACAGCCTCTGAGAGCACCTTATCTGCTTCCGCATCGCCTGCGAGACTGACGTTGTTAAGTACAAAGTCTGCATTTCTTACGCAGTTGGAGATCCTGGCAAGGCTCGTCTGAGCAGCTGCCAAAAGCTCATCGGAGAAATTGATGGGGCTTCTGTAGTGACCGAGGAGGATGAAGAATCTGATAACGTTATAAGGATACTTCTGAGCGATGTCCCTGATCGTGAAGAAATTGCCAAGAGACTTACTCATCTTCTCGCCGTCGATATTTACGAAAGCATTATGTACCCAGTAATTGCAGAAATTGCAGCCGTTTGCAGCCTCGCTCTGTGCGATCTCATTCTCGTGGTGCGGGAAGATAAGATCCTGCCCGCCGCCATGGATATCGATAGTATCGCCAAGATACTGCTTGATCATGGCAGAGCACTCGATGTGCCAGCCGGGTCTTCCTTCACCCCAGGGTGAACCCCAGAAAGGCTCGCCTTCCTTCTTAAATTTCCAGAGCGCAAAGTCTCCGGGATTCTTTTTGCCTTCGTAAGAAGCCTTGCGCTCACCGCCGCCAGCTTCTAATTCATCGAGATTATAATGTGAGAGCTTGCCGTAATCTGCTTTCTTGGAGACGTCGTAATAAACGCCGTCACCTTCGATAACGTAGGTGTAGCCCTTCTCTTCCATAGCCTTGATAAGACCGATGATAGCCTTCATGGAATGAGTGGCTCTCGGCTGGAAGCTGTGCCTTTTAATGTTTAAGCCGTCAGCATCAACGTAATATTCCTTGATGAATCTGTCAGCAAGC
Organism: Clostridiales bacterium; assembly: GCA_017554745.1. Classification (GTDB taxonomy): domain Bacteria; phylum Bacillota; class Clostridia; order Saccharofermentanales; family Saccharofermentanaceae; genus Saccharofermentans. The sequence goes on from JAFZHS010000009.1 coordinate 8,509, forward strand.
TGCTCAACGGTAATGCCTTCTTCGTTGGCGCGCTTGATCATCTTATCGTCGATATCAGTGAAGTTCTGTACGAACGTAACGTCATATCCGGAATACTCGAGATATCTTGCCAATGTATCGAAAGTAACAAACGGTCTTGCGTTGCCCAAATGGAAATAGTTATAAACCGTAGGACCGCAAGCATACATCTTTACCTTGCCGGGCTCTATGGTCTTGAATTCTTCTTTTGTTCTCGTGAGTGTGTTGTAAATCTTCATTATCTTTCTCCTTTAGTAGTCAAATCTATCAGCGTGTCAGATCAAGATTCAACATCGACAGGATCTAAAGTTAATGAACGACTGATATAAAAAAACAGCACCCGCCGCCTTATCTGCGACCGGGCCCGGAAAAGCTATATTGTAAACATAATGTCGGTTTTCCATCATTCTCTCCTCAAAACCCCCGAAACAAGACGGACTCTGATTGACACCCGGAAATCCAGGGCGGTGCTCAGGTATCAGATCTCAATAGTCCAACTTACAAGGCTTTACATCAAAAAGACAGGCCCAAGCTCCTTATTATGTCATGTAGGTCCAATTTAGAGGCCGCCATGCTCGAGTTACTAATATTTTAATATAAAAAGCGGGATATGCCAAACTCGCTGTTACGCAAATCGGAATATCCCGCTTGTAGTTTTTGTGGTCAACTTACTGAATTTACATCAGACTTTAAGCTCGACTTCGCTTACATCCAGGTCATCCTTATGCGCTGCGATCAAAGGTCTGACACACTCATTGAGGAATGCGTCGACCTGCTCGGGACATCGGCCGATGTAAAGCTTGGGATCTCTGAGCTTGATGAGCTCATCCATTGTCATGCCGAACTTAGGGTCAGCAGCGATCCTCTCAAGAAGATCGTTGGGCTTACCCTCATTCTTAACGACAGAGCCTGCCTGCATAGAAAGCTGGCGGATCTCCTCGTGGAGCTCCTGACGGTTTCCGCCCTTCTTAGTAGCTTCCATCATGATGTTTTCTGTCATCATGAAAGGAAGTTCGTCGAGGATATGCTTTTCGATCATCTTGGGATATACGACAAGACCGGAAACAACGTTTGTATAGATACCGAGGATCGCATCAACTGCAAGGAATGCCTCAGGTACTGAAATTCTCTTGTTTGCAGAGTCATCCAATGTTCTCTCGAACCACTGCTCTGAAGATGTCATTGCAGGATTCAAAACGTCAGCTATAACGTATCTGGACAAAGAAGCGATTCTCTCTGATCTCATAGGATTTCTCTTGTAAGCCATGGCAGAAGATCCGATCTGGTTCTTCTCGAAAGGCTCTTCGATCTCCTTTAAGTGCTGCAGAAGTCTGATATCGTTAGAGAACTTGTGAGCGCTCTGTGCGATAGCAGCAAGGCTGGAAAGAACAGTGTAATCGATCTTTCTGGAATATGTCTGGCCGGATACATAGTAGGACTGTTCGAAGCCCATCTTCTCGCAGATCTTCTTGTCGAGCATGACGCACTTTTCGTGGTCGCCGTCGAAGAGGTCATAGAAAGAAGCCTGAGTGCCTGTAGTACCCTTGCATCCGAGGAGCTTCAATGAAGCGATGGCATTCTCTACAGTCTCAAGATCGAAAACAAGATCCTGGAGCCAGAGTGTAGCCCTCTTACCTACTGTTACTAGCTGTGCGGGCTGGAAATGAGTAAATCCCAAAGTCGGCATAGCCTTGTATTCGTCAGCAAAATCAGCGAGCTTTGCGATAACTACAACAAGTCTCTTCTTGATGAGCTCCAAAGCCTCTCTCATTATGATGATGTCCGTATTGTCGCCAACGTAGCATGATGTGGCACCGAGATGGATGATGGCATCAGCACCGGAGCCTTTGACCTGCTTGCCGTATGAATGGACATGAGCCATTACGTCATGACGGCGGATCTTCTCCTCTGCCGCAGCATCCTCATAATCGATATCATCCTTATGAGCTTTGAGATCAGCTATCTGCTCATCAGTGATATTAAGGCCTAATTCCTTTTCTGCCTCAGCCAGTGCGATCCAAAGAAGTCTCCATGTTTTAAACTTCTTATCAGGAGAAAAGATATACTGCATCTCCTTACTGGCATAGCGGGAGTTTAAAGGGCTCTCGTATGTGTCTTTCATTATTAAAGATCCTCCAACAATTTATCCACTGCTGTGATTTTAGCACAGATCGAGAGGATTCTGACGGCCTTCTCAATATCTTCTATACCCGGGAAAGACGGAGCAAGTCTGATATTGGAATCAGAAGGATCCTTGCCGTAAGGGTAGCTTGCGCCTGCAGGTGTAAGTGCTACGCCTGCCTCCTTGCACATGGATACGATCTTTGCAGCTGTACCGGGCATTGCATAAAAGCTTACGAAGTAACCGCCCTTAGGATTTGTCCAGTGCCAGAGATCTCCGTTGCCGCCGAGTTCTTCATTAAGCACCTTCTGGCATGCTTCAAACTTCGGACGAAGGATAGCTGCATGCTTCATCATGTGGGCATAAACAGCCTCAGCGTCAGGAAGGAATCTTGAATGAGCCAGCTGGTTTACCTTATTAGTGCAGATAGCCTGGGCATTTAAGAACTTCTTAGCCCATGTCATGTTGTCTTTATTTGCTGCGAAGCATGAGATACCGCCGCCTGCAAATGTGATCTTGGAAGACGAAGCGAACTCATATACCCTGTTGGCATGTCCGTAGGACTCGCAAAGAGAAAGCATATCAGGGAGCTTGCCCCATGTATTTCTGTCTTCATAGAGATGGTGAACTACATAAGCGTTATCCCAGAAGATCCTGAAATCAGGTGCTGCTGTCTCCATTTTCGCGAGTCTCTCGCAAACCTCTGCTGAATAAACAACTCCGTCAGGATTGCTGTAGCAGGGAACGCACCAGATACCCTTAACGTTCTCATCCTTAACAAGTTCTTCGACAACGTCCATATCAGGACCGTTCTCAGTCATGGGAACTGCGATGAGCTCAAAGCCCATTGTCTCTGTAACTCTGAAGTGTCTGTCATATCCGGGCGCGGGGCAAAGCCACTTTCTGCCTTCTACCTGTGACCAGGGCTTGGGGGAATCGACTTCACCGAAAACCATAGAACGCATAAGCGCATCATACATCTGGTTAAGAGATGAAGAATTACCCATGAAGATATTGTCCTTATCTGTACCGAGAAGTTCACCGAAGATCGCTCTTATCTCCTCGATACCCGGAGCGATACCGTAGTTTCTTGTGTCTTCGTTCTTGGCGGTCTTAAAACCGTCCTTGAGCGTGTCATAAATATCGTTAGAGAGGTCGAGCTGGACCGGCGAAGGCTTTCCGCGTGTCATGTCGAGCGTAAGATTAAGTGCCTTGCACTTTTCATAGCGTTCAATCAGCTCTCCTCTAGCCTGGATGAGCTCTTCTTTTGTCATCTCGCGGTAACCCTTCATGATCGGCCAACCTTCCTTAAAATGAAATTTTGAAATCTAAATCTTGCATTTTTGAGGCAGACTTCCCCCTCAAAACCTCAACAATTATAGTCTATTACGTTATTAAAGCAATAAATAAAACTTGCTAAAATGGCATTTCTTTTTGCCAAAAATGCATTTTTTCTCAAATTCGGCACTTTGCACATCAAAAAGGCACAAATTCAACTTCCTGTACATTACCCTGCTCATCATGCGTGACCTTGATCACCTCGAAAATGATATTCCTGTCATAGTACCCTTTCTCATCGATGAACCTGGCGGCTGTCCTGATCACCTTGTTCCTCTTTGAGCGGATGACAGATTCGGCCGAGTCAGGGTAAGGACCGCGGTTAAGTCTTGTCCTGACTTCGAATACATAGATGTCGTTTTCTTTCTCAGCGATAATGTCTATCTCTCCTACGTTATGCACCGTATAATTCCGCTTCAAAATAGCAAAACCCTTTGATTCCAATGAGCTTACGGCCGCATCTTCCCCTTTGGATCCGATGATCTGCTTTATAGTTTTGGCGCTGTTTAATATTTGTGTTTTTCCCATGGTTTCCTCACTGTCTAAATTTTTTGATAATTGACAAGATTTTTACTAAATTGCTTTTTTTATTGTTTTATAGTCTTTAGTGGCATAAAATTAGAACCAATAAATCAAAGGGATCGATTTATGGGCGCAGGGAATCCTGACATATTAGGTTTTTTCGAGACACTCGATGAATGCACAGACTGCAACTTCACCGAGCGCTTCACGAAGTATGCTGATTATCTGTCGATCGCCAAGATCGAAGATACTGAGTACGTTAACGGCAGACCCGTTTCCAAGAACGTCGATTATGTTTCCGATAATGTAGGCACCGAGTATTTCGAGGTTACATTGGGCAGCGATGAATCCGTGATCACTGTCGTCCGTTTCACCTACAAACAGTTCCCGCCTCAGCCCACGATCGAACAAAAAGAGCTGATGCCGCTGTTCAAAAACAGCGTTGCCGGTCTTATCGCAGTTAAGCGCCTCAGCGCACAGTACGCTTACCTCTACAACAACGACCTGGAATTCGGCATGCATAATCCGAATTACCTTTACTCCAGGTTCGGCGAGATGTTCGAGAACGGCACCGCAACCAAATTCTCCGTTGCATTCCTCAACATCAAGCAGGTCAACCAGCTCAACAGATATTTCGGCTCCGCTATTGCAGGAAGTGCCATCAAGATGTTTGGCGCCAAGCTCAACACCTTCCCTCTCAGAGAGAAGAACGAATTTGCAGTACACCTCGGCGGCGACAACTTCGTCGTCGTACTTACCACTCCCCGTCTTCCAGAGCTCGAGAGATTCCTTGCAGCCGTTCCCGTTACGATCACTTACGGCAACGACAAGTTCGAACACATCTTCAACTGCAGAGTCGGCATTACGACCATCCGCCCAAGCCACCGCAACGGCAACCAGGTCCTGGGCGAATGCTCACAGGCCTACAGTTATTCCAGACATAACAACGTCGACATCGTTTACTACTCCGAAGAGATCAACGAGAAGAGCCAGAATAATACCGAGAAGCTCTCCAAGGCATTAAACGAGAACAAGTTCCTGATCTACTATCAGCCTGTTATAAGTCTTGAAGACAAGCCTTCACTTTATGCCGCAGAAGCCCTTGCCCGTCTCCCCTTTGAAGGCAAGATCATCTCGCCCCAGGAATTCATAACTCTTGCAACCGATTCCGGCATCGTTACCAAGATCGACTTCTATGTCCTCGAGAACGTATGCCGCAACATTAAGGCATGGCAGGAACAGGGCCTAACCGTAGTGCCCATAACGGTAAACTTCTCGGGCCGTAACCTCTTCAACACTTCGATCGCTGACAACATCATTGAAGTCATCGACAAATACGGCATCGACCACAATCTCGTCGGCATCGAGTTTTCAGAGCCTGACTTCACACAAAGAATGCCCGTATTAAGAGACGTTACACACACATTGGCTTCCGCAGGAATAATCGTTACTCTCGACAAGTTCAGCACCGGCCAGTCAACACTTACGCTCCTCCATGATATGGACGCCAACTACGTTAAGATCGACGCAAGCAGATTCGACCCTGAAGATCCGAAGGGCCGCATCATTGCCAACGACATGATCAATCTCGCGAATATCTTAGGCTACAAAGTCATCTGCGAAGGCGTCGAGACCCAGAAACAGGCTGACGATCTCATGATGTGCGGCTGTAACCTCTTCCAGTCTTTCTACTATGACAAGCCTTTGTCAGAAAGGTTCTTCGTTGACAGACTTACGAACCCTCTTTATGTCATAGAGCCTTCCGGCGTAGTTACCGAGGAACAGACTTAATCCTGATAAGACACTTCAGCTTCTCTTAAACAAATAGTAGTATTTGTGCTATTATTATTTTTAATTTTTATTCACGAGGTACTACTATGATCTCCAAGAAGATGCAAAATGCGCTTAAAGGCGGCTCCGAGATCCGCAAGATGTTTGAAGAAGGCGGAAGACTTAAGGCTATCTACGGCGCTGACAATGTTTACGATTTTTCTATCGGCAATCCCGACTTAGAGCCTCCGAAGGAAGTTTTTGACGCTCTGAAGGAATTGGCTGAGAATCCCACTCCCGGCATGCACGGATATATGCCCAACGCAGGATATCCCTCTACCCGCCGGATCGTAGCCGAAAAGCGCGGCAAGGAAGCAGGTATGGAGATCGGTCCCGAGGCAGTCTGCATGACTGTAGGCGCTGCTTCTGCAATGAACGATGTTCTTCACGCGCTCCTTGACGAGGACGACGAAGTCATCCTTCTTGCTCCCTACTTCATGGAGTACAACGGATATGTCGCAAACCACAACGGCAAAGTAGTTATCGTACAGACAGACGATGTCTTTATGCCTGTCATTGCCGATATCGAAAAGGCAATCACCTCTAAGACAAAAGCCATCATCGTTAACTCGCCTAATAATCCGTCCGGCGTAGTTTATCCGGCTGAGCTTCTTTCTGAGCTTAACGAAATGCTCAAGAGACAGGATCACACCATCTATGTTATCAGCGATGAGCCTTATATTGACCTCGCTTACGACGGTGCGTCTGTCCCTTGCGCACTTAAATATATCGACAACCTTATCATCTGCTTCTCATGGAGCAAGTCTTTGTCACTTCCCGGCGAGAGAATCGGATATACGCTCGTTTCACCCCGCTGCGCTGATTTTGAAGAGCTTACAGGCGCTATCGTTCTTTCCAACAGGACTTTAGGCAGCGTAAACGCTCCCGCTATCTGGCAGAAGGTCATCGAGAAGGCCATCTATGCTAAGGTTGACGTTGCAAATTACGAGAACCGCAGGAACCTTCTTTATTCCAATATCGTTGATGCCGGCTTTGACGCTGTTAAGCCTAACGGTGCGCTCTACATCTTCATGAATACCCCTAAGGGTCTGTCCGATGAAGAATTCGCCAAGATCTGCGCAAGCCATAATCTCCTTTTGGTTAAGGGTTCCAGCTTTGCACGTCCCGGCTACTGCCGTCTCGCATTCTGCGTTTCCGAGACTTCCATCAGGAATTCAAGGAAAGCATTCTTTGCGATCGCCGAAGAATTGGGTTTAAGCCACAAAGCAGAGCTCTGATACTTACACGGGCACCAGGACAACGATAAAGCGCCAGCAGTTGCCACGCTCTCTGGCACAGGTCACAAGGGTTATCTGCTTAGCGTTGATATCTGAAGAGCCCACATAATCCTGAAGTTCATAGGGTGAGCAGTAATAAGTACCGCTCACCCTATATTCATGTCTTTTACCGTCCGGGGTCTTGATTATTGCCCTGTCATTTACCCTGATGTCCGTAAGATTATAAAAGATCGTGGACGACACTGTATTCCTGTGACCCACTATAACGCTGTTGCCCAAATCTCCGAGTCCTGCGGAATACCGCATCCTGATTACTCCGTATCTCATCGCGACAGATGAATTCTCTTTCCATACCGGCTCTTCAATATTGAGACAGGGTATTTCAATAATGCCCTCCAGATGAAGAGTTGCCATTTCCTGATCTGCGCCGTTCTGATACGATGCTATCTGTACCCAGTCTCCTATTAAGTTCCACTCGGTATCATCGCCGTCGCCGTATACTGCAAGAAAACCGCCTGAAGGAACTTCATAAGTTATCTCATCACTGCTTTTGCTTCTGTCGTCAAAGAGGTGAAGCGCTTCATCTTTTACAGATACTCTGATGCTTGATTTGGCATATTCTTCAAGGCCGGCCAAAAGACCTGCCAGACCGAGGATAACAAGGCATGCTGCGAGGATCCCTTTGAGATACTTTCTCATAGCTTCATGTTCCTTTTAAGCTTTTTTCTTTTGATCTCAACAGCAATGGCAATTACCGCTGCTGCCGTGGTTATTCCGGCTACGGTAAATCCTACTACCGTCTCTGTCCTTGTAAGCTCTCCCGATATCGGAATGTCAGTAACATTAAGGCTCTGGTCCATATTGTCGAGATCATCGTGAGACAAGACTTTGATATCCTCAGCCTGTATGCCCTGCGCTATCTCTTCGTCAGTCGATTTGTCGTAGATCGTCTCTAATACAACTACACGGTCTCCGCTCTGCAGATTTGAAGAATCGAATTTGATGGTGACGTCTACAGTGCCTGTGGCCTCGGAAGGCTCGAATTCCTGTATCGATACGACCTCCACGCCTCTGCTTATTACATGCGTTCCGTTGCTCAGACACAATTCAGCCTTCGCGTAGTATGCCTTGCCGACTTCAAGATTCTCAAAATAGATATGGTCGACTACAGTAACGACTGAGTCTTCAAGGAAAGACTTATCTCCCTTGACAGTTGTCGCGAAGGTCGAGCAAGCAGGTCTTTTAACAGTCTGGTCTTCGTCATCTATATCCTCATGCCTGGCTATGGGCTTTACACTTCCTTCTACAGCCAGCGACTCGAAAACGACCAATTCAACAGGTTCGAGCGTTACCTTAACATCCTCAAAACTGACCACGACAAATCCCGATGGTTCGGATGGGACGAACGTCAGCTCTTGGGTATATGTCTTTCCGTCAGGATCTGTATACGGCTGTCCGGTAGCCTTATCTATCAGAGTACCGGTCACGACATATTTCTCTCCGGGCGCAAGGCCTTCGAAGCTTACCTTATCGTTTATGGTGACTACCTCCGACAATGTCAGAACGCCTGAATTTGTTCCGCTGTCATAAGCAGTGGTCTTTACGGATGGCGCTACTCTTACCGTCTGGTCAGCATCTTCCAGGTCTCTGTGCTGTGCGATCGAGATGCCCCTGAATGTCAGTCCTTCAAAACAGACGATGTCGAGTGATTCCATTCCCTGTGCCAAAGTCATTTCGTAAAGCATTGCAGTATCGACCGTAAAAGGCACGTCAACATATCCGCTTACGACTTTTCTCCCCTTGCCGTCCGTCGTCTCTTCACCCACAGAACTGTCTGCCGTGAACGTCACAACGGATAAATACATGTTCCCGTCTTTATCCGTAAGATAGTCGCCTGTGCTCTTATCGTAGAGGCTTCCGGTAAGGACATATTCGTAGCCTGAGATTAGATTATCAAAGCAGACCTTATCGACCAGCTCGACTGTTGTACCGCACCACACATCATGGGACAACTCTGTATTAGTAAATTCAGTCCTGATCTCCGGCTCGATATCAAGCTTATTGTAAGCTTTTACTTCGAGTGTCTTGTTGTCATCGTTTTCGCTCAGGTAAATGATCCTCGAAATGCCATCGGTAGCGTCATCCCATACTACACGGTAAACAGGCTCTGCGATCTCGTCTATCCTGTACCAGCCGACGGGAAGATTCTTGAATTCAAGCACACCGTTCTTATTTGTAGAGCCCTTTGCCAGACTCTTGGTCTGCCAGGAAGGCTCTGCCAAATTGCCGCCGTAGTAAAGCTCAAACTTCACTCCCTTTATGACCAGATCGTCAGAGGACTTTGCCACTTTGATCGTCACTTCATTCCTGTCATTTGTAACGCTCTCTGTAACGGTCTCAGAGCCAACGGTGATATTCTTGTACCATTTGCCGTCATTGCCGTCAGTAAAGCCCTCCGGGACCTTATAGGTGTATTCGGCAGAAGACCCGCTGTAGCACTTATCAGGCTTAACCTCCGCGAGCACATAATTGCCGGAAGGAACCTTTAAAGTCTCTATGTGATCACCGCTTCCGGTCTTCCAATAAACAATTCCGTCAGTTTCCGACAAACCGCTTGCGAGCATCTTCGTTTTATCTTCATTCCAAAGCTCGAAAACAAATCCTTCCGTGCTGTCATCGTTATCCGTAACGCCCTTAATGACCTTTATCTCACCCGAGCTCATATTGTTCTCAACAGTAAAACCATACATAGCCTCTGATGAAATATCTCCCGTAGTAAAGCTGTACGTGTAAGTCGTCTCATTTACTTTAGTCCAGCCTGAAGTATCATTCGTGACAGAGTACGCGATAACAGTACCGTCTGCGCACTTGAAAGGAGCTGGCTTCGAGAACTTCTCTGTAACAACATAATCTGTACCGTACTTCAGAGGAAACGAATCTGTGCCTTCCCACTTGTTATCCGATGCATCGTACCAGTTCCAGCTGCCGTCCTTATACTTATAAGTCGCGACAAGATCACTGCCTTCCTTTACCGTGAAGACTGTCGTTGTAATATCCAGTTCGGTGGAAGTAGTCTTCTCCAAAGCTATACTGCTCGCCTCGGTGAAAAGACCTTCATTGCTGCCTGAACCGGTATTTGCAATTACAATGCTGTCTGACCCGGAAGTATATGAATAGTCTTCAATCGTGCCGGAACAGATCTGTCCCGCGCCGTTCCTTTGCACCGAATAAGCAAGTCTTCCATAGCTGCCGTCACAAGATGTCAGCCCGAAGCTTATGCAATAGATATTCTCATCGGAAAATCTGTAGATATCAGGAAGGCTTCCGTTTGCAGTAAGACTGATTTTCGCGCCTTCAGGCAGGATAACGCCTGCCGGAGCAGTCGTCTCTTTAACGTAGAGCTTATCTTCATATGCTGTCGCGGAGTCATCTGTCTTAGTCATCCGGTAGCGCTGCTTACTGTAGCTGCCGCTGATCAACGCATAGTAATCAGTATAGACTCCGTCAGAATCGTCATCTCTTAATTCGCCTACTTTATCAGCCAGTTCACTGTCCGAATAAAAAGAGAATACAGCGCCCGTATAAGCGATGCCGGACGGATCTTTTTTCTCAATGCAAAAGCCCGCATATGCATTATCAGTCAGATCTGTTGCGCGGAGCACCATAAAACCGGTAAAGCTTCCTTTGCCTGCCTCAGCAGAGCTGTCTGCCAACGGCTTTTTGCAGAAATATCCCATCGAAGAGCTGCCCGTCCACTGCATCGGCACGCCGTTCTCGATGCCTGCATAGATGGTTATGTGCTGGGCGTTGGTGCTGTCCCTGTCGTCATTCCACCACATGATCATGTCGCCGGGCTTGATCCCGTATGTATTGATAATGGTTATCCACTCTTCGCTCTGTATGCCTTTTGTCCCGTTGGTGTCAAAGCTCGAGAAATGGTTCTCGGATGCCGAGATCCCGCGGCTTCTGAAGATACCGTTAGTAAAGCTGGTCTTGATACCTGCAAAACCCGGTCTGTAGAAACCGTACTTGTCCGGATTGCCTCCGCCGGAATAAGACAGCGTCTTATAGCCGTATGAACCGGGCGTGCTGTTGATCGTGGCCGTACCGAGAGCAACGCTGTAAGCAAGGCTTACCGAGCCCGCGCAGTCTATGCCGTTCCAGCCTCCGCCGCCCCATTCGTACTTGACGCCGTCTAGTCTCTTACAGGCTGAGAGTATCGCATCACGAAAAGATTTAGCCGATGAATAACCCGCAGCTTTTGTATTGCTCGCTGAGACAAGCGCATTGGAACTGATTACTGCTGCCTTAACATTTTGAGGCTGAATTAAAAACGGCAACGTGCATATCGCAATCGTTGCCGCCGTAAAAGCCGAGATGATCCTCGCTCTTAGATTTATTGTCTTGTGTTTCACGATACTTCCTCCAAAGGTGCTGATATCTGATTGATCTTCCCGTTATCTAAGTTGTAAAGATATATGCTGTCTGACAGTCTGTCCGAGATCCTTACATGCTCACTGTTCGTCTCCCTTACAAGGTTTATGAGCTTTGTGCTCTCATCAAAGATACCCGTCGACAGCACGACAAGGTCATGAACAGAAGACGGCAGGATATAACAGTCCGTACCGATACTCTTTGCCACATTACCTATAACGTCCTTATACAAAAGTGCGTTGGCTCCGAAGAACTCATACTTATTGCTGATGACGTAAACGCGTTCGTTCTCGGGGACGTCATTGATATAAGGGAAGGACTGGTCTATATCATCTTCCTTTGCGCCCCAGCGCTTCATCATGCGCATCATGGTCTCTTCTATCCTTTCACTCTTAAACGGGAACATTTTCTTGGTGTTCTTCTTGGCCATGGCATATAAAGCCTTCTCCGTAAGCTCTTCTGCCTTGGCGATATCATTTGTTATCAGGAATCCTGATACTCCTTCTTCGTCTACATTGGTGATCGCTCTGTAGACAACGGTTAGATCCATCAGTTTCCTGTGCGGACAAAGAGCGATCATCTCCTGGTTCTCCCTGGTATTAACCACCTGAAAGACGATCTTATCCTTCATCGAAGTCAGATCCAGCTCTAAAATGTCTTTCGGCAGATACTTCAGTGATTCCTCAAGATATATCGCCTGGTTTGCCATGACCTTTTCAAAGGACTCGCAGTTCTTGTACTGTTCATACATGCGCTCCATATAAAAAGTAGGCCCGCAAAATGAGCACTTCTCCTTAGGCTTTATCACTACGCCCGTAAGACAAGTATTCACCTTTGGGACTTTTCTAAGTTCGAGCTCGCACCCGGCATACCTTTCGGGCATATAGTCGAGGAACTCTTTCATGACTCTCTCCTTGAAACTCTCGTAATCCATCATTTGTTTCTTCCTCCGTACATAAAAATTTGCAACAAAAAACGCACCCGTAAAGGATGCGTTCATTCATATGCATTATAAGTTTAGACGGTTTTCGAGTCTCATTCAATAGCTCAAAGTCTCAATTTTGGCACCCTAATTTGCATTTGTTACCACGATGAACATGAGCCCGGCCCTTATAAACACTGCTATTTCGGAGGTTTTGTCTAATGGTTTGTTCGAAAACGTATAAGACGACCCTGCTTCTATATCCTGATCATCAAGAGCGTAATATAATCCTTTGGTCGTAACCCCCTTAACAGGCTCGGTAAAATTCCACGGGATCAGGGATACCGCAACAGGCCCGTCAAAAGAAGAGATATCTATAACAGCCGAATCTTCACCATAGAGCGGATAGCAGGTTGTAATGCCGTCAGTGATCTTAATGTCCCTTCCCAAGGATTTCATCTTAAGGACAAGACCGAGATTTGCGATTACGTGATCGATCCTTCCTGCCAAAGGACAGACAAGTACGATCTGTGCATCCTCACCGGCTTTGCCTAAAGCGATCTCAGTATCGGTCCAGTCTTTTTCGACTGGATAGCGCTCCGTGAAGATATTGTTGTCAGAAATGAACTTAAGACCTTCGGAAGTGATCGAATCCATATCACCGACTACCATATCAGGGATGATATCGAAGCGCGCAAGAAAATCCGCGCCGCCGTCGCAGCAGATTATCACGTGGTCTTCATTTTGTCCGGATATATCCTTGATATACTTTGCAGCGCAGTCCGGCAAAGGCCCGCCTGAGACGATCAGATACAGCATTTCTTAAGATCTTCTATAGCCTTAGCAGGATCATCTGCGTGGAATACCGCACTGCCCGCTACGAAAAGCCTTGCGCCGGCATCGTAGATCTCCTTGATCGTAGACTCTGCTACACCGCCGTCTACGGAGATGATCGTATCAGCCTTCGCTTCATCGATCGCAGCCTTGAGCTTTCTGATGCGTTCACCGGAAGTTGCAAGATATCCCTGTCCGCCAAAACCCGGATAGACCGTCATGATGAGGATGATCTTTACCTTGCCGATGTAAGGGAAAACCTTTTCGACAGGTGTATCAGGATGAACAGCGATGCCTGCTGTCTTGCCGTAAGATTCGATCTCCTTGATAAGACTGTCAGGATCGTCCGTACACTCGATATGGAATGTGATATTGTCTGAACCCGCATCCGCAAAAGCCTTGATGTACTTCTCGGGATTTGTGATCATGAGATGCGTATAGAACTTGATGTCAGTATATTTGCGGATCGATTCTATGACCGGGATACCGAAAGAGATGTTATTAACATAATGGCCGTCCATAACATCGATATGGAGATACTCAGCGTTTGCTTCGACGGCTTTGATATCTCTCATGAGGTAGCCGAAATCAGCGGCCAGTATTGAAGGTGCTATCCCTAAATCGTTCATTGCTTTCTCCTGATCTTATAATTGTTCCTATTATCGTATAGCTCCGTGTAGAAGCTTACATATCTTTCAAAACGTCCCCGGTCGATCTTTCCTTCGGCCAGAGCCTGCCTGATGACACAGCCGTCTTCCTTGCGGTGCGAACAGTCATCAAATCTGCAGCCAGTCGCAAGCGCATTTATCTCAGGATATCCGTATAAGACATCTCTGTAGTCGATTCCCTGCTCTTCAAGCGACAGAGAGGTAAAGCCCGGAGTATCGCAGATAAAACCGTCAAAGAACTCGTGAAGCTCGACATGTCTGGTCGTGTGTCTGCCGCGCTTGATCTTGCTGCTGACTTCACCGGTCTGCATTATATCAATACCGAGAAGAGAATTGCAAAGCGTACTTTTACCGACTCCGGAAGGGCCTGCGAAAGCGGCTATTCCATCACCTATTATATCCCTAAGATCACTTTTGGTAAGAGCATTTTGAGGCGAAGAAACAAGCACTTCGTAACCCGCTTTGGTATAAACCAAACAAAGCCTCTCGCTGTCACCGGTATTAAGATCGCTCTTCGTGAAGATGATCACGGGCTTGATGTTGTTCAGCCCGCAGATAAGAAGCATCTTATCGAGCAAAGTAAGGTCCGGAGCAGGATTTGTTACCGAGAATGTAAGGAGCATTATGGACAGGTTTGCGACCGGAGGTCTTGCAATAAAGCTGGTCCTCTCCTCAATATCGTCTATTACATACTCGACATCAGGGTCGCCCGAAGGCACGATCGCAACACGGTCTCCGATGGCAGGCTTTATGCCTTTGAGCCTGAATGCTCCTCTGGCCGCGCACTGCGCGCTTGTCAGATTATTATCCTTAACGAAACGAACGGTGTAGACGCCGCCTACACCCTTCGTTATAACTCCTCGAAAAGACTTATCTTCTGACATATATCAAGCTTTAACCCGGATTGCCGCCCTGACCCTGGTTCTGGTCATCGCCGTTACCGCCGCCCTGATTAGGATCCGTAGTCGGTACCGGAGTATTCGTCGGCGTAGGTACCGGCGTATTAGTCGGCGTTGGTATTGGTGTCGCCGTAGGCAGCGGCGCAAATACGGCCGTGAATTCCGTACTGCCGGTTACTACGAATGTATATGTGTTTGAGATAGCGAGCTGGTTACCGAGTGAATCGAGCCAGCAATCGAATACGAAGCCTGCAGCAGGTGTAGCCGTAAGAGTAACCTGGGTGTTGAGCTCATATGTGCCGCCGCCCGTTACTGTACCTGTTCCGACCATCTTAACATCGATAACAGCCTGAGGCGGTGTAGGCGTAGGCGTACCGCCGTTCTGGTAGTCTTCCTTTGTTCCGACATAAAGCTTGACTGTAGACTTTCTGTTGACAGGAGATCCTGCCGGAGGGTCGGTAATGATTACATACTGCTGGCTCGGAGGCAGGTTGGTTACATCCGCAGAGCCGACGACAGTAGCATTAAGCGTGCTCTCCGCCAGCTTAGCCTTAGCGTCTTCAACATTCTGTCCTACGACATCAGGAACCACTACGGAAGTATTAGGCTCGATAGCGTATATGACAATGATCTGCTGACCTATAGTAACCTGTGAGGATGCTTCAGGCTCTGTCCTGATAACCTTGCCGGGCTCTACATCATCAGAAGGCTCTGCACGGAAAGACACTTCGAAGCCGAGCTTTGTAAGCGATGAATAGCAGCTGTCGCGGTCAATGTTTGCATAATCCTGCAGGATTATGACCTCATTAGCCGTAGATACCGTAAGCTCGATAACGCTGAGCTTGTTATTAGTGGAGATGACCATGCCTTCAGCAGGCTTCTGGCCCAAAACTATACCGGATTCAAAATCATTCGTGATCTCATACTTGACCGTGTAGTTAACCTGGGCAAGATCAAGTTTCTTCTTGACTTCATCTAAGGTCAGTCCCACGTAATTCTCGACCTTATATTCGGTATTTTCCTCTATGTGCGTAGCATTGCCGACGGCTCTGACCACAAGGATACCGATACCTATAAGAACGCCGATGATGACAACGATAATGAGCGCAAGCAGAATATTGTCCCTGAATCTGGAGATCCTTCTGGACTCGGCGCTCTTCTCGATCTCGGAGATCTTCTCGTACTCAGGATCCTGTCTGAAAGAGATGTTCGCGTCTGTGTTCGTATTCTTTTCGGGCACATTGGAGATGACACCGTAAACGCCGTTAGGGTCAACAAGCAAAGAATCAAGCTCTGTTACGAGCTGGCGCATCGTCTGATAACGTCTCTCGGGAGACTTCTGCATGCATTTTGCAATGATCGAATCAAGTCCCTTCGGGATGCCCTGCATGAGCGATGAAGGTACCGGAGGTGTCTCCTGCAGGTGCTTGACTGCGATGGCTACGTTGGAATCTCCGTCGAAAGGAAGTCTTCCCGTTACCATCTCGAAAAGCGATACGCCCAAAGAATAGATATCAGACTGGGGGCCTACATTGCCGCCCCTTGCCTGCTCGGGAGAGAAATAGTGTACCGAGCCCATCTGCACGCCGGACATTGTGATCGTTGTGCTGGAAGCAGCGCGTGCGATACCGAAGTCCGTTATTTTTGCAACACGGTCACGTGAGATAAGGATGTTCTGGGGCTTGATGTCCCTGTGAACGATACCGTTCTGGTGAGCGTAATCCAAAGCAAGACCGATCTGGATAACGATCGGTACTGCATTACGCCAGTCCAGGTGACCGTTCTGGTTGATGAGATCTTTTACGGTGATGCCTTCGATATATTCCTGGACGATGTATCTGAAGTTGCCTTCATGACCTACACCGAAAACCTTTACGATGTTTGCGTGGTTAAGTGAAGCGACTGACTTTGCTTCAGCATCGAATCTTCTTATAAACTCTTCGTCTGAAGAGAACTCAGGCTTAAGGATCTTGATGGCGACATTAACGCCGGTGTTCATATCGATTCCGAGGTATACGTTAGCCATACCGCCTGAGCCGATAAGCTTGACGATCCTGTACTTGTTCGCAAATATCATGCCCTCAGGGCCGTGAACCTGATTTGCCATATTTCCCCCTATAATTCTGCGGCGGGTTCTGACCTGCCGATCGTTACCGTTATGTTATCCGTACTATTTCCTTCGAGCGCCTGCGCAATAAGCTTCGAACAAACGCCCTCCAAATTATTTCTTTCGCGGGTGCAAGCCTTGAACTGCTCGTCGCTCATGAAGGAATAAAGCCCGTCTGAGCACAGGAAGACTAAATCACCGTAACTTATATTATAACTGTAAATATCGGGATTTTGATACTGGTTCTCACCAAGCACCTTAAACAGCCTGTTCCTGCCTGGATGGTATTTCGCCTCATCCTCGGATATAAGACCCTTCTTAACAAGCCTTCCGGTCTCATTGTGGTCCTCTGTAAGCTTGATAAGCTCAGGCCCGTGCAGCATATAGCATCTGGTATCGCCGATATGGGCTACGGTGAGCTCTGTCCCCTTGATTATCGCTATGGTAAGCGTGGTGCACATGCCCATGCGCTCCCTGTGCTCCAAGCAGTCGTGGAGGATGTTGATGTTTGCCTTGTTAAATACCGTCTTAAGATAAGCAGGCAGAGCATCCCTGTCCTTTACGAAAGGCAGACTCGCCTTCAGTTCTTCCATTACGGAATCTACGGCGATCCTGCTGGCGATCTCTCCGCAGGCTTCACCGCCCACGCCGTCAGCGACAGCCATGCAAAGGCACTGTCCGACCTGCTCGTAGCCGAAGCTGTCTTCATTCATGTCCCTTACAGGACCTTTTTCAGACATTCCGTAAGCTAACATTGCGCTTCCTCTATCTTTCCTCTTCTAAGCTGTCCGCAAGCGGCCATAATATCGGAGCCCATCTCACGTCTTATCGTCGCATTAATGCCGCCTGACGTGAGTATGTCCCTGAACTGCTTGACCTTCGCAGGAGAAGCGGACTGGAATACCGTACCGGGCACTTTATTTGCCGAGATAAGATTTACATGATAAAGACCGCCCTTCAAGAGCTTGACTAACTCACGGGCGCATTCCGGCGTATCGTTAACACCTGCGAAAAGGCTGTATTCAAAAGTGATCCTTCTGCTGGTAGCTTTTGTATATTCTTTGCAGGCATTCATGAGCTGCTCAATGGAATAAGCCTTTGCAACGGGCATAAGCTTTTTCCGGAGTTCGTCATTCGGAGCGTGCAAAGAGATCGAGAGATTTACCTGAAGTCCTTCTTTTGTAAACGCTTCGATCTTGGGGACAAGGCCGCATGTTGACAGAGTGATATGTCTTGCGCCCAGGCCCAAACCTTCGGGATCGTTTGCGAGCTTAATGAACCGCATAACGTTATCGTAGTTATCGAAGGGCTCTCCTATGCCCATGATAACGACACTTCTGATCCTTTCACCTATTATCTTCTGTGTAACTGATACCTGTGCCAGGATCTCGCCTGCAGACAACGATCTGCCGAAAGCGATCTTTGCTGATGCGCAGAATGCGCAGCCCATCTTGCATCCTGCCTGTGACGATACGCATACGGATATTCCGGGCTTATATCTCATGGCAACTGTCTCGATGATGTTGCCGTCGTAGAGTCCGTATACGAACTTCTCAGTGCCGTCGATCTTTGAGACCAGGTGTTCTCTTAATTCGAACCCTCCGAAAATAAAATCTTCTTCGAGCATTGCCCTTACGTTCTTAGGGACATTAGTCATGTCAGCGGTATCCACCGTACCTGCAGAGAGCCAGCCGTAGATCTGGGATGCGCGGTATTTGGGCACTTCGCGCTTTTCGCACCAAGCGTTAAGGTCTTCTAAGGTCAGATCAAGACAGAACTTATCTTTCAAGACTCTTCTTCCTTTCTGTCTCTTTCCATACGGCAGATAAAGAAGCCTTCGCACTTATCAATGTGCGGCAGCAGCGTGATCATGCCGTTTGCGACACTTTCCTGTCTCTCTTCATCCATATAGATGCCTTCAGGCAGATACTTATCAAGAGGTACGGTATGGAATCTCTTGTGCTCTGAAAGGAACGTCTCTACCTGGTTCTCATTCTCATCGGAATTAAGCGTGCATGTACAGTAAATGAGTGTTCCGCCCGGGCGGACCATTTTCGCCGCGTGCTCAAGGATCGAATACTGCAAAGGAATGAGCTCATCAAGTTCATCGTAAGAGAACTTCTCTCTGATGTCAGGCTTCCTGCCGAGCAGGCCTAAGCCGCTGCAAGGCACATCGCAAAGAACGATATCATATGATTTTCTTGAATCCTTGTCATCCTTGCTGATCTTTGAAGCGTCCGCACAGACAGTCTCGATCGATGTCAGACCTAATCTCTCGCAGTTATCCCTTACGAGCTTTAATCTGGCCTCATTGATATCTACTGCAATGATATAAAGGTCGTCCCTGCACATCTGCGCCATGTGGGTGGATTTGCCGCCCGGAGCGGCACAGCAGTCAAGGATCTTATCGGCAACTCTCGGGTGCGCGATATGAGATGCGAGCATTGCTCCCTGTCCCTGGACGAACATGCCGAATTTATTAAAAGCTTCTGTATTCTCAAGGCCGTTCAGACCTCCGGTGATCTCTACGCAGTCAGGGATAAAGCTTCCCTTGATCGCGGTTATGCCTTCCTTCTTAAGCGCTTCGATCACTGTCTTCTGATCTGCCTTGTGGGCATCAAATCTTACGGTGATGTGCGCAGGCTCTAAAAGTGCCTTTCCGATCTCAAAAGCAGTCTGCTTGCCGAAATCTTTTTTCAAGATACCGTAGATCTCAGGCTTCAAAGAAACTCTGATGCCCGGCTTGAACTGCTCAAGATATCTCTTTGCTTCGGGGCTCTCGGCAAACTTTCTCAAGACCGCGTTTACATAGCCTGCAGCCTTTTGGTTGTATTTTTTAGTGATCTCTACAGCGGAATCCACAGCCGCATAATCAGGAATATTATTTCCGAACTGGATCTGCCAAACGGCCATTCTTATTACAGTCCTTGCGACAGGATCCATCAGCTCGACTTCTTCTTTTGTAAGATGTCTTACAAGGAAATCTATCGTAAAAGTATATGTCAGTGTACCGTAGAGCATCGCCCTGGCAAAATCGATCTTCTTGCCTGCCATAGAAGCGATCTTATCTGCCTTCTTGATAACGAGATTGGAGTAAGCGTCCTTCTCATATACCCAGTAGAGCATAAGGAAGCAAAGCTCTCTTTCTTTGTCTTCGCTTATGATCTTATACAGTTCCTTTTTCTTATAGCGGATCTCTTCCGGCATAGGCTGTCTCCTACATTATCTGTTTGCCGACAGTAAAATTGTGCGCGCAGTCACGCGCATTGAGCCTCTTTCCGCCGGGCTGCTGCAATTCCTTTATCTTAAGAAAACCTTTGCCGCATTTGACAATAAGATTCTCGCCTTTAGCTCTGACTACGACACCAGGAAGTACATCTTTCAGATCTTCCGGAATTAGCTGGTCGTCATCAGATACTACTGTTGAATCAAGCACCTTAAGCTTGTTTTCGCCGGACATTACAAAAGCGCCCGGCCATGCGCTTAAAGCTCTTACTCTGTTGTGGATATCCAAAGCGTCCTGATCCCATGTAAACTCGCCTTCTTCAGGCCTGATGGGCGGACATGCCGTCGCCAGGGAATCGTCCTGCTTAATCGTCTCAAGCTTGCCTTCCACCCATGAATCAATGATCTCAGGAAGCTTTGCAGCGCTTGCTTCCGCAAGTCTGTTCATCAGAGATTCCGTGTGCTCATCAGGATCGATCTCCACCTCTATCTTGTCGATGATATCGCCGGTATCCATGCCGACATCCATCTTCATGAAAGTAATTCCAGTGACCTTATCTCCCTCGAGGATCGCGCGCTGTACAGGAGCTGATCCTCTTCTTGCAGGAAGAAGACTGCCGTGGCAGTTAATGCATCCGTATTTGGGAAGATCAAGAACAGCCTTAGGAAGGATCTTTCCGTAAGCAGCAGTAACGATAAGATCCGCATCATAAGAAGAGATCTTAGCAAATGCTTCTTCGGTCTTTAAAGTGTCCGGCTGAAATACCTCAATACCATTTTCCTGAGCGATAACCTTGACCGGAGGAGCCGTGAGAATATGCTTCCTTCCGACAGGCTTATCAGGCTGGCAGAGACATAATACGACATTGTATCCGCCGCATATCAACGCCTTGAGGTTAGTGCCTGCAAATTCAGGCGTTCCCATGAATACTATCTTAAGATCACGCCTGTCCAATTCTTAGCCCTCACTCTCGGTACTGTAGACCTTGCCGTCGGCGGATTTATCGATGAAAAGAATTCCTTCAAGGTGGTCATATTCGTGAAGGACGCACCTTGCGAAAAGACCCTCGCCTTCCACAACAAACTCATTACCGTTGCGGTCTAAAGCTTTAGCCTTAACGTAATTGGCTCTTTCTACGGGACATGTCTTTCCTGGAACGGAAAGGCAGCCTTCGTTATCAGTCTGCGAGCCCGAAGTCTCAAGGATCTCGGGATTGATGAACTCTACAAGACCGTGCTCATCACCGACATCTACGATAAACACTCTTCTTAATACGCCGACCTGGGGAGCAGCAATGCCGACGCCCCTGTCTTCATAATTCATTGTATCTGCCATATCATCCAGGAGCTTAATGATCCTGGGTGTTATCTCTTCAACAGGTCTCGACTTCTTACGAAGAAGCGGATCACCTTCAATAACAAGATTTCTTAAAGCCATAACCGGCCTCCAATCCATATTTTTCCTCATATATTATAAAATATTATATATAACAAACAAGTGCCGAAGATTTACTCCGGCACTTGTCGTTTTTAGTCTAAATTGTCTATCGGAGATCACAGATCCCAGGAACTGATATACTTCTTCTGTTCTTCCGTGAGCTCATCGATCGTAATGCCTTTAGTCTTAAGAAGGATCTCTGCAACACGGTTATCGATGACTTCGGGAGTCTGATATACGTCAACAGGAAGCCTTTCCGGGTTATTTGCAATATACATTGCCGACTGTGCCTGAAGAGCAAAGCTCATATCCATGATCTCAACAGGGTGTCCGTCACCGGATGCGAGGTTTACAAGCCTTCCTTCGGCAATAACACAGACTGTCTTACCGTTCTTAAGCTTATAACCGATGATGTTGTTCCTGAGTTCATTGCTCTCAACACACATCTCCTTTAATCCGGCAACACTTACTTCGCAGTCAAAATGTCCTGCGTTGCAGCATACAGCGCCGTCTTTCATGGCCTCGAAATGTCTGCCAACGATAACATCCTTGCAGCCTGTTACAGTAACGAAGAAATCACCCAGAGGAGCAGCCTCATCCATTGTCATGACCTGATAGCCTTCCATAATGGCTTCGCATGCCTTAACGGGATCGATCTCTGTAACGATAACCTTTGCGCCAAGGCCCTTTGCCCTCATGGCAACGCCTCTGCCGCACATGCCGTATCCTGCAACAACTACTGTCTTGCCTGCAACGACGAGGTTAGTAGTAGCCATGATTGCTGTCCAGACAGATTGACCTGTGCCGAATCTGTTATCGAATAAATGCTTGCATCTTGCATCGTTAACGGCAACGACAGGATAAAGGAGCCTGCCTTCACCCTTAAGTATCTCAAGTCTGTGAACGCCAGTAGTTGTCTCTTCGCAGCCGCCCTTAACGTTAGCAGCCATATCCTTCAATTCAGAGTGAAGGAGCAGAGCAAAATCGCCGCCGTCATCGATAACGATATCGGGCTTAAAGCTTAAGGCTTTCCTTAATCTTCCCCAGTATTCTTCCTCGTTATCACCGTGGACAGCGTAAATGTTCATGATATCCATCGAAGCCAGAGCGGCAGCGACGTCATCCTGAGTCGAAAGAGGATTGCAGCCGGTAAGCGCTACCTCTGCACCGCCCCTTGCCAATGCTCTTGCAAGACAAGCTGTCTTTGCCTCAACATGTACGGAAACGGATATCTTAAGGCCTTTAAAAGGCTGCTTCTCGATAAGCTCTGCCTCGATAGCTCTTAAAACAGGCATATTGCGGTAAGCCCATTCGATCTTTTCCAGACCTGTTTTCGCGAGACCGATATCTCTTACTTCATAGCTGAAAGTGCTCATTGCTGATACCTCTTATACTTCTATTCTTCTGACAAATTCCTTTACCAACGCGCAGCTGTTATCTGATGCCAACGCGGCATTATCGAGCACTTCCTGCTCTGAAAGAGCCAGTCCCGTAATACCGGCAGCCATATTGGTAATGCATGACATAGCCGCAACCCTGATGCCCATATGAGAAGCCGCAATGGCTTCGGGCACTGTAGACATGCCGACACAATCGGCACCCATAGTCCTTAATGCCCTGATCTCTGCAGGCGTCTCGTACTGCGGTCCTTTGGAATATGCATAAACGCCCCTGCTGATCCTTATGCCCAGATCTCTTGCGCAATTTACGATAGTATCTGTAAGAGCAGGATCATAAACATGGCACTGGTCAGGGAATCTCGTGCCGAATTCTTCAATGTTCGGACCTCTTAATACCGGCTCGGCATTAAAGGAGATATGGTCAGTAATGGCAACTAATTCAGGCACTTTCATATCGAGATTGATACCGCCTGAAGCATTGGTCAGGAAAAGGATTTTTACACCCAGTCTTCCCATTACCCTGACATAAAAAGTAACGGTCTCCATGGGATATCCCTCATAGTAGTGGAATCTTCCGTTCATGAGGAAAACCGTCTTTCCGGAAAGACGGCCGACTATAAGAGATCCCTTATGTCCGGGCGCCGTAGATACAGGAAAACCCGGAATGTCCTTATAGCTGAATTCATGGACAACTTCTACCATTCCGGCAAGAGGACCCAGGCCCGAGCCTAAAACAATGCATATCTCAGGGATCGTACAATCAGTAACTGCGGACTTAATATAGTCCGCAGCACCGTCAACTCGCTTAACAAATTCCTTAGTATCAGTGATCATAGCTTATTATTTCTTACCGCAGCAATCCTTGTATTTCTTGCCTGAACCGCACGGACAAGGATCATTTCTTCCTACCTTTGAAGAATCACGCTTTACAGGTGCCTGGGGCTGTGTATTGCCCGCTGTACCTGCGATAGGCTTTGCTGCAGACTGAGGAGTGATTGCAGCAGCCTTTGCATGGCTCTCGGAAACTTCCTTGACCTGGGGCTTTGCTTCGATCTGTGTATCAGGACCGAACTTTGCTCTCATGATGAACTTAACGGCATCATTCTGGATGTTCTCGTTCATCTCTTCGAACATTGCAGAGCCTTCAAGCTTATATTCAACAACAGGATCGTGCTGGCCGATGCTTCTCATTCTGATGGAGTTAGAGAGCTGGTCCAAAGCATCGATGTGGTCCATCCACTTAACGTCAACAGTCCTGAGGAGGATCTGGCGCTCTGCTTCACGGAAGACTTCGCTTGTAACCTCTTTCTCCTTCTCTTCAACGACCTGCTTAGCTTCATCAGCGATATTAGCAGCGAGCTCGTCGCATTCAGGGATCTCCTTCTCGTCATCCTGTACGAGGAGAACGGAAGGAAGCTGGCCGAAGATCTCTTCTAACTGTCTGCCCAATGAATATCTCTCGGATCTGGAGATGACACCGTCTAATGCATACTGGTTGCAGATTCTGGAAGCAACACGCTCGATCATCTGCAGATAGATACCGTGAACGTCTTCACCGAAGATAACCTGTCTTCTCTGCTCGTATGTAATAGTTCTCTGAACGTTGTTTACGTCGTCGTATTCGAGGACGTTCTTACGTGCTGAGAAGTGCATTGCTTCGAGCTTCTTCTGGGAGCTGTCGATGACCTTTGTAAGTGATCTTACCTGAAGCTCCATATCGTCTTCGATGCCGAGGCTGTCATAGATCATGGAGACTCTGTCACCGCCGAAGATCCTCAGGAGGTCATCCTCCAAAGAGAGGTAGAACTTGGATCTTCCGGGGTCACCCTGACGTCCCGCACGTCCTTTGAGCTGGTTATCGATTCGTCTTGATTCATGACGCTCTGTACCGACAATGAAAAGGCCTCCGAGCTTTCTTACTTCCTCAGCTTCAGGAGCAAGCTCTGCCTTGAACTTACTCTCAAGATCAGAGAATCTCTGTCTTGCTTCAAGAATAAGCTCATCATCAGTCTCGTTATGTGCTGTTGAAGCTGTAATGAGATCTTCGGTGTAACCAAGTCTTCTCATTTCCTGAAGCGCCATAAACTCAGCGTTACCGCCGAGGATGATATCGGTACCACGGCCTGCCATGTTGGTCGCGATGGTAACCGCACCCTTACGGCCTGCCTGGGCTACGATCTCAGCCTCGCGCATATGGTTCTTGGCGTTGAGGACATTGTGCTTGATTCCGTACTTAGTAAAGATCCTTGAAAGAAGCTCTGACTTATCAACGTTGACAGTACCTACGAGGACAGGCTGGCCGTTCTTGTTAGCTTCCTTAACTGCCTTAAGGATAGCTGCATACTTGCCGTTCTCAGTCTTGAAAACACCATCGTTCTCATCGATTCTTGCGACAGGCTTGTTTGTAGGAATCTGGATAACGTCGAGGTTATAGATCTGTCTGAATTCCGCTTCTTCTGTGTATGCCGTACCGGTCATTCCGGAGAGCTTTGTGTACATACGGAAGAAGTTCTGGAACGTAATGGTAGCAAGCGTCTTATTCTCGTTGGCGACCTTAACGTTCTCTTTTGCTTCGATGGCCTGGTGCACACCGTCGCTGTAACGTCTTCCCGGCATAAGTCTTCCCGTGAAGTCATCAACAATTACGACCTCGCCGTCCTGGACGATATACTGCTGGTCCTTCTTGAAGTTACCGTTAGCCTTCAAAGCGTTGTTGATATAGTGCTGAAGGTCAAAGTTATCGGGATCTGAGAGGTTCTCGATATTGAAGAACTTCTCGGCCTTGGCAATACCGTTAGCAGTAAGTACTGATGTCTTAGCCTTCTCGTCGATTACGTAATCCGCATCGCCTACGAGCTCATCCATATCGACCTTATCGTCAGTCTCGACAACCGTGTAAGGCTTCAAAGTCTTAACGAAAGTATCTGCCTTCTTGTAAAGGTCAGATGACTCGGTGCCTCTGCCGGAAATAATGAGAGGTGTTCTTGCCTCATCGATGAGGATCGAGTCGACCTCGTCGACGATAGCGTAGTTGAGCTCTCTTTGCATGATGTTCTCTTTTTTGACCACCATGTTGTCACGGAGATAGTCGAATCCGTATTCGTTATTTGTTCCGTAAACGATATCGCAGGCATACATCTTCTGACGTTCCTTGAGCGGGATATCGTGAATGATAAGACCGACGGTCATGTTAAGGAACTTGTAGATCTTGCCCATCCATTCGGAGTCACGCTTTGCGAGGTAATCGTTAACTGTTACAACGTGAACGCCCTTTCCTGTAAGAGCATTGAGGTATACCGGCATGGTAGCAACGAGTGTCTTACCTTCACCGGTCTTCATCTCGGCGATTCTGCCCTGGTGAAGAATGATACCGCCGATGACCTGAACCCTGTACGGCTTCATGCCAAGGACTCTCCAGGAAGCTTCCCTTACGGTCGCGAATGCCTCAGGGAGCAATGAATCGAGCGCTTCACCGCCCTCATATCTCTTCTTGAATTCTTCTGTCTTGGCAGCCAGATCATGATCTGACAATTTTGAATATTCCTCTTCGTATGAGAAGACCTTATCTACGATAGGGTTGATTCTCTTAAGTTCGTGATCGCTGTGTGTGCCGAAAATGCTTTCAATTAATCCCATTTTGTTCCTTTACCTTCACTGTTTGTCTTCTTTATTCTCTCCGGAAGCTTCCTCGAGTCTGTTAAGCGCTGTTCTGTATCCGCCTTCGGGATTGACCAGGCACTTCTTGACTCTCGAAATAGTCGTGGAGCTGACCTTTGTTGATGATCTGGCCTTTCCACGTGCTCTGCCGGTTGTTTTCTTTTCTGTTTTTACCGTATCGCTCTCAGGCGCTTCCTTGGGTGAGAGTTCCTTGATTATCTCTTCGTAGCTCTTGCCCTGCTCGATCCTTCTGACGATCTGCCAACGATGAAGCAATGAGTGCAGCTCATTTATCGAACAGAGATCCACAAAGAATTTATGCATCTCTGAGCTGTCTTCCATGGTCAGCATGGCGTTATAAAGATCGGTTAATTCCTCCAATTCGCTCTGTGTAAAATGATTGTCCTTAATATCGTCCATATTGTCACCTTATGCGCAACCTGATAATCGATATCACCATACCATCTTTGTCAGATATTCCCAGATAGGAGTAGCATAACCCATGTAAACTGCAATAAAAGCCACTGTTATGGCGAGTATGACAAGGATACCCAGAAGCAATCTGGAGAAGATAAGATTAGTCTTAGCCTTCCTAAGAGAGTCCCCTATGGAAAGCGAAGCGGTCTTATCAGTAGTAATCTTAGAGTTTGCAAGACTCGGACGTCTTACGCTATTATCATGTTTCAACTCAAATACCTCCAAACATACCCATACATAATAACGCATTTATTATTTTAATACAATAAAAGGGCGGCAATCGTAATTTATGCCTGATCCCCTGCCCGGTATTTATTGGAGGTCTCGCATTCTTTGACGTCAAGTATAACACCTTTAACGAAGGCATATCCCTTAAGTTCATCAATGACGGCTTTGCCTATTTCACCTGAGTTTTCCGGGATTATCACCGTCAGATATCTGGAATCTATGTAATCGACAGAATATACCGTACCGTTTATATTTGCCGACTGGGGCTCAAATCTGCTCAAAGAGAGTATGTCGTCTTTTATCTCTTTCTCGATATTTGAGACATCCTGGTAATAAGGAGAGGTCAGATCTATGCTCCTAATGGCAGTAATATCCCCGTCGTTGACCGCATCTATGACCGGGAATGTCTTTGGGAGGTTTGCCCCGTACCTTTCCCTGAAGGCTTCTCCCCTGTCAAAATTGCTCAAGGACCAGATACTGTCTTTATTCTCGTCTTTTTCATCGGATTTTTCAGGATCCGCGCCGTTAAGCATCAGGATCGGGTCACCATAGAGCGGAATCACCGAATAGATGCTTCTGGTCTTAACCCCTGCCAGCGTGACGACAGTATACTCAGTCGTTACTTCGATCACATGGTGCGTCTCGCTTATCTCAAAATACACCCTTATCTCATCGGGCGCGAAAAAGTCAGACCCGCCGTTTCTCTCGATATAGGCATTACGTATCTGTTCTTCCATTGTCTTGGCAAACAGGCCCTGCAGGATCAGTTCTTTAATGTTGTTTCCCGTAGCGCTGTCCGCACCCAAAGCGAAAGAAGTCACCTTAGCAACGATGTCTGCGCCTTTAGCTGCCCCGATGCCCATATCGGGAAAGGCATTCAGCACTGTCGACAATGCATCAGAAGCCGGAACGGACAAAGGATACAAAATGGCCATCTTTTCGCATGTCTGTTCGCACGCCCGCCTCATAAGGATATCCGTCCTGTAATATTGGAGGCTGCTTATAACGGTAGCAAGGAATATGAGGGTTATTGTAAAAGCTATAGCTGCTTCTATCGATATCTGGCCGCGCCTGTTATGTTTTCTCATAGACATCACCTCACGAAGATTCGTAGAGCTGGTAAGACTTCTCAACGTAATATGTCTCACCCCGGAAATCAGCTTCAAGCCTTGCGCCCTTATAGAGTGTCCCGTAGTCACGCTTGAGGACATGCAGACTTCTTTTCAGAAGGTCATCTTCCGGAGTAAAAAGGCAGAACAGGAACAGAAAATCCCTGTAACTGAACTTCAAAAGATCCATATCTTCGTATTTGAAAAAGACGATCCGCTCACCTTTGGTAAGATCCAGATAATTCTTCATTGACTGGATCAGACCGACATAGAAAGTGATCCCGACTGCAATTATCCTGTAATCGATATCCACCGTACCTTCGCTTAATGCCGCGATGATCAACGAGATGACTTCAGATATGGCATTTACCGTTGTCCTGTAAGTCTCATTCGCAAAATCAGTAAGCATATTGCCTGCTGTCAGGATGTAGATAAGATTCAAGTGGAGCCCGAAAACGGTAAAGTAATCGTTGTCTCCTTTTATCAGGTATTCGCAGTCGGCTTTCCTGGTGCCGTGTATGGCATCAAAGGGAGTGCCGTTGATCGAGGCATCGTTCTTGGGAGGCATAATGCAGTCAAAGTTATACGCGCAATAATGAGATGTCATAAACTTTGTGGTTGTGTCAAATGCAGCGTCCGATAAGGTGTTTCCGAAGGATTCAAAACCTGACATGCAGTCCAGGAATTGTTCCCAGTTTGCCACGTCCACATCAATTCCCATCCCGGATTGCCTGATCGAATCCGCGTAATCCTTTCTCAGATCATTAATTCCCGCGGCTTCTTCAAGCAGTTCATCGATATTCAGCGCATCTCCGGCCTTGTCTATCCATTGTTCAGCTGTCTCGCTGCCCTTGATTATCTTGGAAACATATTCTGCGGCCGGACTTTCCATGAATTTCCCGATCTTTTTCAATATTCCGCTGCTGTCAAGCTCGAGGAACATATCAGAAAAGCTGTTTACAAGTGTCTTGGCAACCAGGCCCGTGCTTCTGTACAGGTAATAAGATGAGATCGCCTTCCTCAGATCCTCTGTCGTAACCTTATATCTGCCGGATATATAAAGTGTTGACTGTGCAGTAAGGCCGTTGATCTCCAAGGCCTTGTTGAAGCATTCGTTATCTACGCCCTCTATTGAGAAAGCGTATACGCCGTATACATCGAAAAGCTGTCTGTTATAGTCGGCAAGCACAGTGTCTATCTCAGTCTTTAACGCCGTGTTGACACTGAGCGCATAGTCCAGATTCCAGACAAAAGCAAGAAACGTGCATTCGACCAGGATCACCGCTGACAAGATGATCGCCAGAAAAATCGATGAAACTCCTCGCCTGTTTCTCCTGTTCTTACTAATTCTCATCTTCCGTCGCCTCCTTTGTCAGGTCATACATTGACCCGTAGAGCAGCCTGAAGTTATCCGAAAGCCCCGTCAGGAATGTGCAGAACCTCTCAGGCGACGTGTCATAACAAACTACAGAGTGAACGTAGTGCTTGCTCATGACCTCCTGGTCTCTCTCCATGTAAAAGAGCTCGTTGCCGCCGTCTTTTGCACAGTCAAAGCTGTCTAAAGCTATAGACTCGGGGGCAGTGATCATGAACACGAGAACGATGATGATCAAAGAAAATGCTAAAGCGGATTCCAAAGTAGACATAAAGACCTCCTTTTTTCTGAAGAATACATTGCTGAGGTCTTTGATATTCCATACAAAGTTCGACAAAATCCGACAAAAACGACAGAGTAAATCTACCTGCACGCGCGGTGTCAGATAATCTCGAAAGCGCTTATTTTATTGGGTTTTAGCGGGTTTAAGAGGGCAAAAATATCTTAATATTCTTATATTAACGATTAGCCCTTATCACATGTCAAAGAACGGATTCATCCTGATCTCGTCTTCGATCGTAGAATCAGGTCCGTGCCCGGGGTAGATCTCTAATTCGGGGTTAAATGTCTTGATCCTCATGACAGACTGAAGGATAAGCTTTGATGTGCCGCCGTGCATGTCCGTACGGCCTACGGAACCGCAGAAAACAGTATCGCCGGTAAAAAGCTTCTCCTTACCGCCAAGACTTACAAGGAAACAGACGCTTCCCATGGTATGGCCGGGTGTCTCAAACACCGTAATCTCGATCTCGGGATCTTTATAGAAAACCAGTCCGTCTTTACCCGCTATATCAGTATACTCAAAGCTGTAAACGGATTCCCTGCCTTCCATGTACGAGCAATTCCAGTAGGCACTCTCTAAGAGTTCCTGATCTTTGCTGCTGAAAAAGATCTCTGCTTTGGGATAAGCCTTTTTCCACTCTTCAATATATTTGATGTGGTCATGATGACCGTGAGTCAGCAAGAAAGCCTTAACATCAGCCTTTCCTCTGGAAATACCGTAAAAATCGGGGATCTCACGCAAAAAATCTTCCGTTGCCTCAAGTGACACTGAAGGGTCAATAATAAAAATACCGGTCTCGCCGGTAATGATATACATGTTGGATTGGAGAGGCCCTATCGGGACTACTATCAGACCGCGTTCCATTCGCGATAATCAAGTGCGCCGCTATCGATGGCGGTAACAAGGATCTCGGCAGATGCGATGTTAGTAGCGTAAGGGATCGTATTCTGGTCGCAGACGTCCAAAAGCTCGAAAGGATTGGACTCACCCTTCTGATGACCGTCCCTTAAGTAGATAACGCAGTCGATGCCGTTGTATTCAGCTCTGGAAGCGAGCTGCTCGAATCCGCTCGAATAATCAACAGATAATCCGGAAACGTCCAGATCTGCTGCAGATTTAAGAAGTTTTGCGGTGTTATAAACGGAGATGAGCTGATGTTTCTCAAGCAAAGGCTTGTAGGCAATGCAGAAGTTAACCAGCAGTTCGGTCTTCCTGTTGTCAGCCATCAAAACTATTTTCATCCGAAATCTCCCATTAAAGCGAATACAAGAATTTTACAGTAAAAACAGCAATCGGGCAACGTATTATTATTACAAAACTGAATTCCAAAAATCGCTTTTTGCACAAGGCCTGTTATTAAGGTGCAAAAAGCCCCGGAAAGCTTAGCCTCTTGTAGAGTTAGAAGGCAGATAGTCGCCCAGGATAGGGTTCTTTGTGTAAAGCCTTACTGAAGAATCGACCTGCGCATTGAAGTAAGCCGCCATGATCTTTTTCGCGATGACGACAGATGAAGAACCCCACTTACCCTTCTCAACCACGAGCGCCAGAGCAACTTCAGGGTTTTCCTTGGGGGCATAGCAGATGAACAATCCGTTGGAATACTCATTACGTGCTTTCTCGAATCCCGTCTCGGCAGTACCAGTCTTACAGACCATCTCGACCGGATAGTTATCAAACTGGCCGTGGGCACTGGAATTCCAGTGATAAGTACCGGTCGCAACGCATCTCATCGCCGTTCTGACTGCATTGATGTTCTCTTCGGAGATCCCGATATCTACTGACTCTGTCTGTCCCTGATAGAGTATCGCGCCGTTGCCTGCGACTACCCTGTCGATAACATAAGGCGTACAGAGCTTATTGGTTGCGATTCCGCAGGTATATCTGCAGAGCTGAAGGATCGTAAAGCAGTTATCGAACTGTCCGATGGAAGCCTGAGCGGTATTTGACGGGAACCATGTTTTATCGTAGACGGACTGCCTTGTAAGTCTCTTATACTCACGGCTCGACATAACGCCCGGGATCTCGCCGGGAAGATCGATTCCAGACTTAACGCCCAAACCGAATCTGTTAGCCATTGCAGAGATATTATCAATACCTGTCCTGGTACCGAGGATCATGAAATAGATATTGCACGACTGGGCCATGGCATCATTTAACGTCAGAGGTCCGTGACCGTAGTCAGGATACTCGAGGCATTTAAAGATCCATCCGTCAATGTCGTAAGGGCTGACGCATGTGATCGTATTATTCGTAGGAGTGATTATGCCGTTCTCAAGACCCGCTAAAGCAGTGCAGGGCTTAAATGTAGATCCGGGCGCATACATTGACATTATCGCGCGGTTCCACAAAGGAAGGTCGGCAGCCGTAATCTCCTTATATTTCTCGTCAACGCCGAGATAGTATTTGACCTGCTCCTGAGCCTGTTCATCGCCGTAGTTTGCAAGGATAAAATCGTTCGGGTCATAGTTTGGATATGATCCCATGGCAATAACCGCACCGGTATTAACGTTCATCATAACGAAGGCACCGGCGGATGCTGTCTTATAACCTGATACGTCTGATTCTTTCTCCTGCAGGATGTACTCTTTAAGAGCCTGTATTCCTACTTCCTGGACTCTTGAATCGATCGTAAGGTATACTGTCGCGCCTTCCTGCGGCGCTACACCATAGCTTTGCGGCACAAAAAGGCTTTCCTCGCCGTTCTTTGTCCAGATGTTATACGGAGTGATTCCGCTGCTGCCGTGAAGGTATCTTTCCATCTGCGACTCAACGCCGGATTTGCCGACCATATCGTCACTCGTATAGCCGAAAGGAGCAAGATCCGTATATGTGACGCTGGAAATCTTACCTACATAACCCAGGACATGGCATGCATAAAGTGCCTCGGTAGTGTAATTACGGGCATATTCCTTGCACGCGACGATACCCATGTAGTGATAATTCTGCTCTTCGAATATCCTGATGAGCTCATCAGGGACGTTGCTCGCGATCTTTACGGGCGTACCCTTGATAAATGCCCAGTTGTCAGAGAAGATCTGATATCTGATCCTTATGATCCTGTACGCTTCCTCGATCGTATAATTGTTGTCGATATTGAATTTACGGCGCAGATAAAGGAAAAAGACGTTCGGATCAGTCTTTACGTAATCATCTGAGAAAGTAACGATAACGCCCTGTGAATAATCTTTAAGGTCAAAGAGGTTCGAATCGGTCTGCCAAAGCCTTATCTTCTCTTCATCCTTCACGAATCTTGCCGCAGGATCCAAGACATAATACTGATCGAGATCGGATACTACCATGCAGTGATACTCATCGAAAAGATAGCTGAGCTCGAGGCAGAGAGCGTTAAGCTCATTATCGTCAAGATAAGCGTTTGCGAGCATTACGCTGTTATATTCGGTCGTTGAAGCAAGAAGGACTCCCCTGCTGTCGTAGATATCGCCTCTGGGGGCCTGTGACACATACTGCCTGACAACACCGGATGAACTCTCGGAGAGTGTATTCTGGTAATCCGAGAACTGCAGCTTTGTGGTCATGACAAGGATTATCACGCCGAACGTGACAAAGCCGACTCCGAGCACCAGATATCTGTTGGTCAGGAATGAGAAAAAGCGTTTAAAGAGCGACCCTGCGTCGTTCTTCGAACCTCTCTCGGCGTTATTATCAAATGCGCCGTAATCGTCTATCAGATTCCCAGCCATGTGCCTTCACCTTTATCCTTAATGATCTCATCCTTCTTGCCGTTGCCCTTAAATGAGACTGGTCCTAAGAACCTGATGAGCAGTATCAACGGAATCGACGCGATCACGTTAAGCAGCAACTGCGGCAGCAATGAATATACTATTGCCGTCAGAGGAGCATAGAGGCTGGTCTCGGCTCCGGCCAAAGAACTCCATGCGTAGATCAAAACAAAACCTGCGACCTTATAGCAGAACGTCGTGAAAATAACCGCGACGATCGAAAAAGGAATATTCCGGTGCATTCTGCGGGTAAAGAAAGACGAGCCGATGACTCCGGCCGCAAAAAGCGTGAAGACACCGATAAATGCAGTAACTCTTACCTCTCCGTCAAGACCGATAACAGCCGGAGGAGAGAAAACATCTCTGATCATTCCGCTGATAAATCCTACGACGGCTCCGTCCCAGAAGCCGTTGAAATATCCGGAAAGAACAACAAATACAAACATCAGGTCAGCTGTCTGTCCCAGAAAACTGATCCTGTCAGGGAAAGATACCTGGAAAGAAGAAAGCAGGATAATGTAGACAGCATAAACGACTATCTTCCTTATCCTTGCTCTTGTATCTATTCCCACCAGTCTCATGAATAAAACCCCTTAAGCATTCCTCAGGTGGTAGGAACCGCAGACTCTTCATCAGGCTCTTCAACATAAGGGATCATGATAAATACGTCTTCGAGCTTGCCGATCTGGGAATAAGGCCTTAGCGTCGCAGTGATCTGCAGCGGATTGGAATTATCTACTGACTCGATGACTCCGATCGGGATACCTTCAGGGAAAAGACCACCGTCTCCTGAAGTAACGATCTCCATTCCGGGCTCAAGCTTAACATCCGGATCGATATCAGTTACAAGGCATAAGCCCTGTCTCTTAAGCTCAGCATCGCCCAAGACCATAAATGTTGCACCGTTTACGGTATTGACCTTGCCTGCGACAGAAAAACCTTCATGCAGAAGCGGCAATACTCTTGATTCGGTATCCGAAGTCTCGATAACTCGTCCGACAAGGTTCATCTCAACGTCAAGAACAGGATATGAGCTTCCTTCTGCAAGCTCGATACCGTCAACGCTTCCCGCGTTAAGACGGATCGTAGAGAACCACTCGTCAGACTCTCTTGAAAGGATCGAAGCACCGTAGATCTCGTAGTTGCTGAAAGTATCCTTGATATGAAGCGCATCCTTAAGCTCCTCATATCTCAATGCAGCTTCCTCATTCTGCGTCAGCTGGTATCTTAAGTCAGCGATCTCCTCTTTTAATGCCTCATTCTCTTCTCTGATCGCTATACCGTCAGTAATAGCAGCCCAGAAATCGCTTAACGTGTCACCTGCATTCTTTACAAATGACTGTGCAGGCGAACTGACCGACTGTACGGGCTTTAAAAGCTTACGCACAGGGCTGTTCGGGAGCAGGCTCAAGACGGCACACGCTGCCAGGACAAGCAGGACAACAAGTGCAATAAACCATTTGGACTTTAATAGTTTCTTCAAGATAATCTCCGGATAAAGCTAACTGATCAGCCCTTCTTACCGCAGCAGTTCTTATACTTCTTGCCTGAACCGCAGGGGCAGGGATCATTACGTCCGATCTTATCGGAATGAGCGATATTGGCATCACGGTATTCCTTTGTGATCTCCTGTCTCTTCTCATCCGTAAGAATATTCTTCCATGAAGGGATGTTGTAAAGCCAGTCGGCCTTAGCATCACGCATGTTGTAATAGAGCTTCTCATAATCGATAACGAGCTTGATCTCATAGTTATCATCGATAGCTTCGAGATCGATATCATCGCCGTTTGTAAGGCTTGACTTGATTCCGTCTACGAAGCCTACGAAAACATCCATAGAATCCTTGGGGAATTCAAGCTTTCCGGCGAGCTCAGCTGCTGTACCGTTAAGGAACTCCTGATTGTCGGGATAGCTGCCGAGGATCTTCTCGTAAGCAACCTTCTCAAGAGCATAGTAGCGGTTGATATATTCGATGTATTCCTGTCTGTTGGAAGCATCCTCTGATTTGTCCATCCATGTCTTGTAATAACTCATTGTCGTAATCCTCCGAAATCAATATTAAAGCTTGGCAGCTACGGCTTTGAGGAATTCCTCTGTCGTAACTGTTCTCTTGTTGTCGTTGTCTAAGAGATTATTGAGGTCGCCCGTAATAACGCCTTCCTCGATAGTCTGGATAGAAGCCTTTTCGATCTTGTCGGCAAATGCTTCCAGATCAGCAAGGCCGTCAAGCTGTGCTCTCTTTCTCAAAGCTCCTGACCATGCAAACAGGGTTGCCATAGGGTTTGTGGAAGTAGTCTCGCCCTTGAGGTGTCTGTAATAGTGACGTGTAACCGTACCGTGGGCTGCCTCGTACTCGTAAACACCCTTAGGCGAAACGAGAACGGATGTCATCATGGCCAGAGAACCGCAGGCAGAAGCAAGCATGTCGCTCATAACGTCGCCGTCATAGTTCTTAAGAGCCCAGACAAATCCGCCGGAAGAACGCATAACTCTTGCTACGGCATCATCGATAAGCGTGTAGAAATATGTGATCCCTGCTGCCTCGAACTTCTCTTTGTACTGAGTGTCATAGATGTTCTGGAAAATCTCCTTGAAACGTCCGTCGTACTTCTTGGAGATAGTATCCTTGGTAGCG
Source organism: Clostridiales bacterium (assembly GCA_017554745.1). Taxonomy (GTDB): domain Bacteria; phylum Bacillota; class Clostridia; order Saccharofermentanales; family Saccharofermentanaceae; genus Saccharofermentans. Next base: position 45,008 of record JAFZHS010000009.1, read on the forward strand.
AACCAGAGATCCTGCTTTGTATCCAGTGCGTACTCGAAGCAGGATGTAGCGAAAGCGGAAATGGACTTATCCGTGTTGTACAGGCCCTGTACTACGCCGGAGTCCTTGTATTCGAATATCGTCTGGCTCTCCTGTCTTCCGTCGGGATATGTGAGAACAAGATCAGCTCTTGCAGGACCGTCTACAAGGAATTCTGTATCTCTGTAAACGTCACCGTAAGCGTGTCTTGCGATAGTGATAGGCTTTTCCCAGCATGAGACAAAAGGCTTGATGCCCTTTACGAGGATCGGAGCTCTGAAAACGGTACCGTCAAGGATAGCTCTGATAGTTCCGTTAGGGCTCTTCCACATTGTGTGGAGGTTGTACTCTGTCATTCTCTGCGCGTTAGGCGTAATGGTGGCGCACTTAACGGCAACGCCGAGCTCATTTGTCCTGTTGGCAGCATCGATAGTAACCTGGTCTGCTGTCTCATCTCTGTGCTTGAGTCCGAGATCGAAATATTCGGTCTTCAGATCAACATAAGGCTCGATAACGATGTCTTTTATCTGCTTCCAGATAATTCTTGTCATTTCATCCCCGTCCATCTCTACAAGCGGGGTCTTCATCTGAATCTTAGCCATAAAATCTCCATTCTATAAATAATAACTAAAAGATTTTAAGACATTAGTACCTTAACGTCAAATCTGAAAATTGGGAAAAACCTCATGAAAACGCACCGGCAGGGCCATTAGATCTCGCCGATGCCTTTACCAGTATGATCTCTATAGAAAACCTCTCGTCTATCAGGCCGTGTTTGAACTCGCTGTCGGAATCAGATGCAGCCAGATAAAGGGCTATAAGTCTCTTCATGTCAAAATTAGCGGCCTGTGCGCAGAGCTTTTTGGCCCTGAAATCGTTCATTCCCGTGCGGTCGACCAGAACATTGGGATTACCGGCTTCTTTTGCCATTATGAGAGCCTTGATGTGATTAACGATAGAGGCTCTGATCTTGACCAGAGGCTCTTTATTGGCAATGAGCTTATCAAGAGTTCCCAGTGCTATTTGGGCGTTTCCACTGCCGCAGGCATCCATAATGTCAAATATCTTGCCTGAAAGGTCAGGAGGACAGCAAAGCTCCACAATGTCGGGTGTTACTTCGGTATAGCCCTTGTTCTGACAGTAGAGAGATACTTTATTTACCTCATTTACGAGCTCCATCATGTTGCCCGAACACCTGGAAGCCATGGAATTAGCGGCTTCAAAGCCTATCTTAAGGCCTTCTTTGCCAAAACGGCTTGAGATCCAGCCTGTAAGCTCGTTTTCCTCAAAACCGCTCATAGAAGCGACAGTACCGTACTGAAGGAAGCTCTTAAACGCCTTCTTGCGGCTGTCGACAGTCTCCTCACAGAAGACAACGACAACAGATGACGGAATGTCGCTTAATATCTCTATGTCTCTGTCGGTCAATTCCTTATTCGGAAGCCCCGACTGCTTAATAACGATAAGCCTTTTGGGAGACATCCAGGGCGGCATGGAAATAAGCTCTTCAAGCTTTGCCATCTCGAATTTGTCGCCGGTACGGGTATCTACGGAAGCAAAGTCCATATCTTCGGCACCGGGCCCTAAGCAGACCTTCTTAAGCATCGATACCGCACCGTCGGTCATGTAGCTCTCCTCACCGTACAAAAGCACAAGTCCCAAGGAATCAGACTCTTTGCTGATCTTGGAAAGCATCTGTCTGGCGTTCAAAACGCCTTTGGGAAGAGCCTTTGGCTTTGCCATTTACTATTGGCCTCCGAAAACTTCAGGGTATCTGCTCTTAAAGAGGATATCGGTATCTACGTCCTCTGAACAGCCGTCGATCCTGCCGATCGATCCGGTCTGCCACATCGTATAATCACCTTCATAAGAAGTCTCTTTGACATAGTGAGCGAGCCATACGTCATAATCTGCAGGCTCCCAGATGATCTCGAGATAATACTTGCTGGCATAAAGGATCGTGCCATAGCCGTTCTCGGTCATAATGCCTGCAAACTCGTAGAAAAGGTTATTGATATCCACGATGCTCATCTTGTACTTCTGGAAATGGGACCAGCTCTCCCAGTCAAATGCTACGGGAAGATCAATCTCCTTATCCGCAAGGACTTTGAGGAGCTCATTACAGTGCTCGTGGAGCTCTTCGAGATTACAGTCGGTCGAATAGTAATAAACGCCGATCTTAAGGCCTGCTGCCTTGGCATCGACATAATATTCTTCGAATTTACGGTCTTCGCCAAGCTCACCATTGTTGTAGATCATGGCTCTGAGATAAACGAATTCACATCCTGCGGCCTTGACCTTATTAAAATCGATATCTCCCTGATATCTGGAGACATCAATACCGTAAGCTATATCGTCTCCGGGATATCTGGCCATAAAATCACTGTAAGCCAGCGTCGTGTGCGTATCTTCTCCGCCACCGCCGCCGCCACCACCGCCGCTGGGTCTGTATACCTTAACGGTCATGCTGCCGGTCTTGGTGTTGTTGGCATCATCGGTCAAAGTCATGGTGATCGGATAACTGCCGGGAGTTGAGGTGTCAACCTCTCCTTCTATGTGGATATCGACGTCGCTGTCGCAGTCATCGATGTATCCGACGTATCTGTTGATATCAAACTCCGTGTCCACCTGAATGCTTACACTCTCGGGAAGATTGAGCCACATGGGAGCTGTCGTATCCTCTTCGGGAGCAAGCATATGAGGAATGGTAGGCGTAGGAGAAGGCGTGATCTCTTCGGTGGTAGTCGTGGTTACCTCTTCTGTAGTCTCAACCGTCTCTTCTTCAGACGTCTTTACGGGCTCGTCGTCATCATCCGTCTCACGTCCGCTGTTCCTCTGACATCCTGCCAGAAAAGCAAAACTGACTGATACCGCCAGCAAAGCGGCAATTAAAGATCTTGCTGTTCTTGACAGGTAATTAGGCATTCTTTTCATACAAAAATCTCTCTTTTTCCTTCCGATTTTCCCATACTGTAATCAGATTATAACAAACATGACCGTTTTTCTTATGCGACTTATAGGACAATTTATGGCAAAGGAAAGATCAATAATTCAGTATCACTGCACCTTCCCTGTCGGTCCTGAAGACCTCGCAGCCGTATGAATCAAGCCTTTCGAGCGCTTCGGGAGCCGGATGGCCGTAGAAATTATTTTTTCCTACAGATATTACGGCGGCTTCGGGAGAGCAGGCCTCTATAAAATCCGCCGAAGATGAATATTTCGACCCGTGATGGGCGACTTTTAAGATGTCGCAGTCAAGAGCCATGCCGCTTTTGAGCAGTTTTTCTTCAGTTTTTATTCCGATATCTCCCGTAAACAATATGCGGGCACTCTCCTCACCTTCTATATGAAGCATAGCCACCATGCTTTCCTCGTTGCCGCCGCCTGCGCCCGAAGCAGGATAAAGAATATCAAGATAAACCATTTCAGACAGAATTATCCGGTCGCCAGAGCAAACAGCGTCAAGACTTGAGATGTATTCTTCCCGTCTCCCGTCATAAAAACCTACAGCTTCAAAGAATTCACGTGCATCCTTGTCTTCAGCGCCCGGTTTTGGAACATATGAAGCACATATCTGTTTTGTCCTGCCCAGGTCATACAGGGCCGCTATCCCGCCCGCATGATCAACATCCCAGTGGCTCATTATGCAGATATCTACCTGATATATCCCGTAGTAATCAAGCAGATTGCTTACCGTCGAAGCGCCTTCATCGTAGGTTCCGGCATCAATGAGGCATGTCAGATCCTTTGTCATTATCAGGCAGCAGTCGCCCTGTCCCACATCAGCGAAAACCACTGTTGCAGACGGTTTATTCAGTATGGAAAACGCTTCAAAGCCTGTCATTACAGCAAGAATCAGCGCGGCCGGCTTAAGAAATAACTTTCTCAAGATACTTGGCGGTATCAGTAAAAGAAAGACCACAACAGCCGTAATGGCCAAAAACACCTGCGACAGATGGATGGCAGACCCGTTCTGCACTGTAATCCTGCTTCCAAATGACACCAGCTTTTGAAGAGAATTCAGGCAAAGACATAAAGGTGAAGAGAGATATTGGGCCCAAAAAGGCATCAGAAGGCACAAAACTACACACGGCACAAAGAAAGCGCAGGCTGTCTGGGCAATAAAAGACCCTGCGGTCTGAATACAAAGATGCTCAAGATCGGGCTTCATGGAGATATCTTCCCAGAAAGGGATCATGCCGAGGCCTGCAGCTATCGAAGGACTGATCAGTCCTGCCAAAACATCCCCTAAATGAAGTTTTTTCAGGATGTTTGCTATCTTTTCGCTATACATCTTAATAGCGATAACGGCGCAAAAGCTCATGCGGAAGCCTGAAGACATCACGCAGAAAGGATCCGCTGTAATCATTACCAGGGAAGCAACGCTTAGAGCGGACACCCAGTCTCGCATCGCGAAGATACAGATGCTCATAAAAGCTGCCCTGGTAACCGAATCGCTCCAGCCCGTAAGGCAGCCTATCAGCAGAGCGAAGACTGCATATATGAAAATGGCCTTTTTCCGCCTGACTTTAAGGGTATCCAGTATCATGGGAAGTCCTGCCAGAAAGCCCGCGAAATGAGTTCCCGACACGGCGAGCAGATGCGAACAGCAGGACAATTTGAAATCGCGCTTTGTGCCGTCACTTATAAGTGATCTGTCACCGGTGCATACAGCTGCGGTCAAAGCTCTCTCCTGTTCGCTAAAAGTGTCCGACACGGCGTCAACCGCGCTTTTTCTGAGCTCAAAGAAGAACTTGCGAAGGCGGCCCGTAACATTATGAGGGAACCCCGCTCTGCCGACAGTTTCATAACTGTCGCAGGAGATCACGTAAAGTATCCCTTTCTTCTTCAGATAGCCTTTGTAATCGAATTCTCCGGGATTGCCGGCGCTCTCGGGTTCTTTTAGCTTGCCGTGAAGGATAAGCTCATCTCCTGCCCTGATATCCTGCGGAATCTCCTTATAAAACGAGGCTTTTGCATAAACACCGGCTTCGAGCCTGACGGTCAAATCGATACCACCTGAAAGGTCATAAGAAACATCGGTTACAGTGCAGCTGAATGCGCCGTTTTGAGGTGTTAAGCAGGCAGATAATCTTGAATGAATAAAGCTCCCGGTATAGACAAAGATGAGGCTTAGCAAAAAGCTTGCGAGGAGCAGCATGTATTTTTCCTGCTTTAAAGCCGGAAACGCCTTATTTACGGGTCTTCGGGCGCTTATGAACAAGCATGCGCCTACTGTGATCACGGCCATGAGCAAGGCAGGCACAAATGATTCAAAAAAGTAACACAGGACACTGCAAAGGACGAGCATTACCGCAGGAAGCAGACAAGGCCTTCTTTTGAAAGAATCCGCTGCAAAAGACAGGTCCTTCAGCCTCAGAAACAGCGTGTCTCCAAGCGGTGAAAACCAAGTGTTACGTTGTGTTTTGCCATATATATTCTTCATGTTAAAATTCTAAAGAACGTGTTTGTCGGTTTTCGTCTCAATATCAGGCTGAAAATGCGACAAAATGCGACAAAATCGACAAGTTGAACACTATGGACAGAGTTATAAACATATGAGCATTAATTTCGGAAAGATCAGATATCTTAAGACCTGTGCATCGATAAAGGACCTGCCTGACGACAACCTTCCCGAGATCGTACTGGCAGGAAGATCCAATGTCGGCAAATCCTCACTGGTAAACGCTTTGGGGAACAATAAAAAGCTTGCCCGCGTATCACAGACTCCCGGAAAGACGCAGCAGATCATATATTTTGATCTTGACTCACAGGCAATCCTTGCCGATCTTCCCGGATACGGCTTTTCCAAGGCTTCCAAGGCTAAGAATTCCGGCTTTTCCGAGCTTTGCGACAACTATTTCAAGGTCAGGAAAGGGATAGACCTTGTCCTTCTTCTCATCGACATAAGGCATGAACCCTCAAATGACGATATCGCCATGCTTAATTTCCTGAACAGCTCGAACCTACCCTATTTTCTGGTTTTTACCAAGTGCGATAAGCTCTCTGCCCAGCAGGTCAGAAACCAGCTGCAAATGATGTCAAAATGCCTCGATTTTGCTGAAGATGCCCGTGTTTTCGCGGTCTCATCGAGCGAGACTAACCCTCAAAAATCAGGAATAAATGATTTAAAGCAGGCTGTCTCTGATGAGGTATGCAAATAATGAACAATCTTTTGAATACTTTTCGTGCAAATTTTTGTGTTTGAGCACTTTGAAATATTTTATGACTCAGATATCATTTAATTAGTTTTTTATAGGGGGATCGCCGTTGCCATGAGCAGCTTAGACGTCAGTAAAGACTATAAGTCAATTACTTTGGCACCTTTCGGCCCCATTGGTATCATTTCGCATACTTCCAACAAAGAATTTGTAAAAAGAGTTTCTGACGACCTTTCCATGAGAAGAAAGCTCCGTTCCCAGAGACCCGATAACGCTTTTTCCAATACTCCCGGATATTACCGTGAGAATTATGTCTTTGATTCCGAGCTTATCCGTTTCCAGACCGGTGAAGGCAAGTTCTCCATCGGAGAGAGCGCCAGAGGCCACGACATCTTTATCATCACTGATGTCCTTTCCCATAATCTTGAGATCAAACTGGCTGACGGCTCACATGTCATCTCCCCCGATGACCAGTATATGGATCTTTTGAGGATCCTTTCCACACTTAAGGGAAAAGCCAAGAGAGTCAATGTCATCATGCCTTTCGTTTATGAAGGCAGACGCGAGAAGCTCGATTCACACAGAGAATCCTACGATTGTGCGGATATGCTCAAGAAGCTTTACGAACTGGGCGTATCCAATCTCATTGTTTTCGATCCCCACGATGAGAGGATCGCAAATGCGGTACCGCTCATGTCAATCGAAATGCCCCGCTGCCAGTTTAAGATGACTTCTACCCTCTTGAACACATTCGGCTCATTAAGATTAGACAAAGAAAGCACGCTCGTGGTAAGCCCAGATGAAACCGGTGTATCACGGGCGATTTTTTACGCGTCCAACCTCAATCTTCCTTTGAGCCTGTTCTACAGAAAATACACAGGCAATCCCGGTCATTACGGCAGGATCTTCGAGTATTTGGGCGAAGACGTCAAAGGCATGGATATCCTTCTTATCGATGACATGATAAATTCCGGCAATACAATGTTCAGAACGGCCGAGCAGCTCAAGGCAGCAGGCGCAAAAGACATTTACTGCCTTGCACCGTTCGCCCTTTTTACGAACGGCCTGGAAGAGTTCGACAAGAAGTATGAAGAAGGCATTTTCAAGTGTGTATGCACTACAAATCTTATCTATGCGCCTGAAGAGCTTAAGTCACGCGAGTGGTATCTGGCCGCAGACATGGTCCCCTACATGGGAAGGATCATCGACGCCCTCAACGTCGACGAATCAGTTTACGACCTCATCAATTCGACCGCTAGATTACAGGATCTCAGGAGCCAGATGAGAATCGACGAGTTATTAACAGACAAAGAAGATAGTGAGTTTTAAACCAATTAAGGCATGAAAGGCAGGCTGCAATTATGACATCAGCATCTGACGAAAGAGCTTATTCCCGCTACGACCAATACGGCGACAACCCCATGGCGCCGGTAGGACCTATCGGTCTTATTGCTCTCAGAGGAAGTGAGGATTTTACCCAGAAGGTTAACTTCTACCTCAACAAGAGACGTAACGAGTACCAGAAGGAACAGATCGTCAATACTTATCCGGGATTCTTCAGAGAGGATTACACGATTCCCGTAGAGAATGCCAGATTCTCTTCAGGCGAAGGTAAAGCTGTCGTAAAGAATACCGTAAGAGGCCATGACCTCTTCCTCATAAGCGACGTAATGAACTGCTCCTGCACATATAAGATGTTCGGCCAGGAAAACCGCATGAGCCCCGATGATCACTATCAGGATCTCAAGCGTGTTATCCTTGCATGCTCCGGCAAATCAAGAAGAATCAACGTCATCATGCCTTTCCTTTATGAGAGCCGCCAGCATAAGAGAAACGCCAGAGAGTCTTTGGACTGCGCTTTCGCACTCGAAGAGCTCTACAATCTCGGCGTAGCCAATATCATTACCTTTGACGCACACGACGAGAGAGTTGCAAACGCTATCCCTCTTGCCGGCTTCGAGAGCCTCCCTACCACATACCAGATCATCAAGGAAATGTACCGTCAGGTACCTGATCTCCAGTTCTCCAACGGTAAGTTCATGATCATCTCCCCTGATGAAGGCGGTATCGGCAGAGCAATGTACTACGCTTCCATCTTAGGTGTCCCTCTCGGAACCTTCTACAAGAGAAGAGACTACACCAAGATCGTTGACGGCAAGAACCCTATCGTTGCTCACGAGTTCCTGGGTGATTCCGTTGAAGGCATGGATATCCTCATCGTTGACGACATGATCTCATCAGGCGATTCCATGATCGATATCGCCCGCGAAATGAAGGAACGCGGCGCCCGCAAGGTATTCTGTGCCGTTACTTTCGGTCTTTTCACAGAGGGCATCGACCACTTCAACAAGGCTTATGAAGAAGGCATCATCAATAAGGTCTTCGCTACAAACCTCATTTACAGAAGACCCGAGCTCCTTGAAGCTCCCTGGTTTGCAGATGTTAACCTCTGCAAGTTCGTAGCGCTCCTTATCGACGCCATCAACCACGACGCTTCACTCTCGAGCCTCATCAATCCTACAGAGAAGATCAAGAAGCTCCTCAAGGAAAAAGAAGGTATTAACTTATAATGGCTAATACCGGCAGATCACGTTCTTCAAGCGCATCAAGAGGCGGCTCCAAAAAGACCGCTTCACGCTCTAGTTCGCGCTCTAACTCAGGAAGAAAGACTTCTTCCAGGGGCAGATCCGCGCCTGCCAAAGAAGAATCGGGATTTACCGGGATCATCAATAAATTCGCAGCTTCTAAGGCAGCTATGCCTGTCATTTTCCTTGGCGTAGTGATCCTGATCGTCGGACTGGACCTTCTTATCAGCTGGAATAAGTTCGAGATGTTCTTTAAGATCCTCGGAATCGAGCTTCTTATCGCCGCTTTTGTCTGGGCACTCATGACCATGGTCTTCTCAGGCAAAAAGAATAAGGATTCGGATAACGAGCCTTCAGACGAGGTATAACGCCTTGACTCTCGACGGCATCACCTGTCAGCTCCTCGCAAATGAGCTAAGCAAAGAGCTTGAAGGAAAGCGTGTAGACAAGATCTACATGCCTGACAAGCATACCGTTATACTCCACATCAGATTTACAGGCGGCTACAGAAAGCTGCTGATCTCAATAGATCCGGGATCTCCGCGCGTCTGTTTCGCTGAGACAACGGCAGAGAACCCCTCCATGCCTCCATCATTCTGCATGCTTCTTAGAAAGTATCTTGCAGGTTCGCGCATCGAGAAGGTCACAAATCCCGGCTACGAAAGAATCATCGAGATAACCGTAAGCAATAACGACGAATTAAGAGACCGCAAGCTCTACACACTTACCATAGAGCTTATGGGTCGCTTTTCCAATCTCGTCCTCATAAACGAGACAGGCAAGATCCTCGATTCTGCTGTCCATGTCGATTTCTCAGTCTCAAGAGTACGAGAAGTCATGCCCGCCAGAGTTTATATCTATCCCCCGGCACAGGATAAGCTCCCGCCTGACAAAGCTCTTGAGATGGCGCGTCATGGCGACCTTCCCATTATGGAATCCGAGCTTTCAAGGCCCATCGAGAAAGCTTTGGTAGGTTCGATCCAGGGCCTGTCCCCTGTTCTTGCGGCTTATATTTCCGACTGTGCCGATCTCGATGACCGTAAGACTCTGTCGATGCTCACCGATAATGAGAAAACCAGGCTCAATGGATCAGTTAAGTCTTTCCTTGAGTCAGTTACTGAAGGCACTTATTCCGCGCGGATCTTCTACGACGACAATGATGAACCCGCAGATGCATCCATAGTCGATCTCAAGGGTTATTCCAGGTCAGAGGTCGTGTCATCCATATCCGAAGCCATCTATCTGAGCTACCGTGCAAGAGATTCCAGGCTCGTCCTCGATATGGGAAGAGACCGCCTGATACAGATAATCTCCAATGCACTTGCAAGAGTCATCAAAAAGAGAGAACTTCACGAGCAGGACCTTGAAGAAGGCAAAAAGGCAGATGAATACAAGCATTCAGGCGACCTAATCCTCACATATAAGTACATGATAAAGCAGGGTTCTTCAAACGTGACTCTTACCGACTACACCGATGAAGGCCAGAAGGATGTATCTATCGCTTTGAATCCTACGCTTGATGCTTCCGGTAATGCCCAGGAATACTACAAGCGTTTCCATAAGGCAAAGCGCAAGATGGAGCTAGCAGAGAAATATTTAAAAGACGACGATCTTGCCGCGCAGTATCTGCGCTCTCTTTTTGCTGCGGTAAATGCCGCAACAAGCCTTGAAGACATTCAGGCGATCAATGAAGAGATAAGGATAGAGATAGCCGGAGATTCAGGTTTCCGCAAAGGCCAGGCTGCCAAAAAGAACAACACGGGCGATCCTAACAAGATGGTCGGTGTCGCCAAGTCCGGCAAGGCTTCTTCAAGAGCATTAAGAGAGGCTGCAAAAAGAGCCAACCAGGGCAAAGGCAACAAGGACAAAGCTAAAGACCGCCCGCTTCCCTGCCGCAGATACACGACATCTGACGGTTACGAGATCCTGGCGGGCAGAAACAACATCCAGAACGACCAGCTCACCTTCCACACGGCATCAAGACGCGACTGGTGGTTCCATGTAAAAGGTCTTCCCGGAACACACGTTATCCTTAAGACTAAGCCCAATGAGGAAATGCCTTCTGATAATGCGGTCCTTGAAGCAGCGAGCCTTGCTGCATTCTTCTCCAAAGCCATTATCCTTGAAGAGCACATGACATCAGAAGATTCAAAGCCGGGCCAGCTTAAGGCAGAGGTAGACTACTGCCCTGTTTCACATGTAAAAAAGATTCCGGGAGCTAAGCCCGGAATGGTGATCTACGAAGGTTATTATTCGGTTCTGGTGGAAGCCAAAGAGCCTTATTCGAAGGACTTGTAGATCTTATCCCTGAACTTGGATTCCTCTAAAGAGAATATGCATCCGCAGTATTTCTGCCTGTAAAGACCGATCTCCCTGGCCATGTCCTGGCCCTGGCGGAATCCCGGTCTGAAATCCATATATTCGAACTTAACGCCGTACTTGGAAGCCTTCTTATCGCTTATCTCTGCGATCTTATCGTGCTGCTGGTAAGGACTTACCAGCAAAGTCGTGCAGAAAGACTCATAACCGTTATCTGATGCGAACTTTGCCACATGCTCCATACGGATGTCATAGCACATCTCGCATCTTGAAGCGAACTCATTAAGGTAAGCTTTGGAAAGCCAGTAATCCTGCATGCACTCTGTGCCTTCGGAGATAAGCTTGATTCCGAAATGCTCACATGCTTTAGAAAGATTCTCGTGTCTCCTGTCAAATTCGAACTGCGGCTGGATATTCGGGTTATACCAATAACAGTCAAGATCCCTTCCGGCGGAAGTCAGAAGGTCCAGAGGATACATGGCGCAAGGCCCGCAGCAGCAATGAAGGAGTATCTTCCCCATCAGCTGTTCTCACCGTTCCTTTCGGAATTCTGCCAGTCTTCGATAGAGATATTCTCATATCTGGGAGGAATAACATCAGTATTCTTCATGCCTGCGATAAATGACGGCGGAGGCGTGATGCCGATATGCTCGAAAGCTCTAAGCGTAAGCACTCTTCCTCTCGGGGTCTTAGCCAGGAATCCGTTCTGCAGCAGGAACGGTTCGTAAACGTCTTCGATAGTCACAGGATCTTCGCCTGTGCATGCGGCCAAAGTCTCAAGACCTACAGGGCCGCCCTTAAAGATATCGGCGATAGCAGTAAGCACCCTTCTGTCAACGGCATCAAGGCCTACTTCATCGATATCCAGGGCCTTAAGTCCGTAATCGGAGACTTCCTTATCGATCTCGTCCTTCTCAAGGTAAGAAGCGAAGTCTCTCATTCGCTTAAGGAGCCTTATTGCGATTCTCGGAGTGCCTCTGGATCTGGACGCGATATTGCGGAGTCCTTCTTCATTAATGGCAATACCGAGAAGGCCTGCGTCTCTCTTAAGGATCTCCATGAGATCTTCTGTCTCATATAATTCAAGGCGGTGGATCATGCCGAAGCGGTCTCTTAAAGGCGCAGAGATCATACCGGCTCTCGTAGTAGCGCCTACCAGGGTAAAGTGAGGCAGATCAAGTCTTACTGACCTTGCGGCTGGACCTTTGCCGATCATAAGGTCAAGGCAGTAATCCTCCATCGCAGGATAGAGCACTTCTTCAACGTTCTTATTGAGTCTGTGGATCTCATCGATAAACAGGACTTCATTCTCATTAAGGTTAGTAAGAAGAGCGGCCAGATCGCCTGCCTTCTCGATAGAAGGACCGGTGGTAATATGCATGGAAACGCCCATCTCAGATGCGATGATGCCTGCAAGAGTCGTCTTGCCTAATCCCGGAGGGCCGTACAAAAGAACGTGGTCTAAAGCTTCACCGCGCTTCTTGGCGGCATTAATAAAGATCCTGAGATTATTCTTGACCTTGGTCTGGCCGGAATACTCATCAAAGGTGACAGGCCTTAATGCCTTCTCCTCAACATCACCGGGCTGCCTGAGTCTTCCTAAGACGCGCTCTTCCTCATTCTCTTGTTCGTTAAAATTCATCATTTATCTTGCCGCTGCCTTATGCGAATTTCTTGCCTGATGCAAGCTTCAAAGCCTTACGGATAAGGTCTTCGAGGCCTATTCCGTCTTCATAAGCGGAAGCAACAGCGTCTGATGCTTCCTGGTCTTTATATCCTAACACAACGAGCGCGCCGACAGCATCCTGCATGACGCCTGAATCGACATTGCCTGATGCTGCAGCAACAGCAGGAGCAACACTCATTGATGCTGTTTTGCCGAGCTGGTCCTTAAGCTTATCCTTGAGCTCAAGTATGATCCTCTCTGCAGTCTTCTTGCCCAATCCCTTAACGCTCGTAAGGAGCGCGATATTGCTGCTCATGACTGCTGCAGCGATCTGTTCTGCAGATAAAGAAGCACAGATGGAATGAGCGACCTTAGGGCCGATACCGCTAACAGTAATAAGCTTTAAGAACATCTCCTTCTGGTCACGGGAATTAAAACCGTAAAGCGAGATGTCATCTTCCTTTACACTCTGATAAAGGTAGACCTTTACTTCATCTCCGAGACCTCCGATCTCAGCCGAGATGCCTAAAGGACAATTAATGAGATACCCGATGCCGTTATTCTCGATAACTATCTGCTGGTCGTTGCGGTCTGCCAGCATGCCCTTGATATATGCGTACATTATTATTTCTCCCTAAACTGATATAAGTATTCTATCAATAAATCAGACAAATCCTTCGTTGCGGTTCGAATATCCGTATCTGCCGTACTGGTAACCGGATACGGCCTTGCCCGCAAACGCAAGTCCGGTATTTGCAAGCGTTATAGCCAGAGCCAGCGCATCAGCCGCGTCATCGGGCTTCGGAACTTCCTTAAGCCCAAGTATAGACTTGGTCATTATCTGGACCTGCTTCTTCTCTGCCTTGCCGTAACCCGTGATAGCGAGCTTTACCTGTCCCGGCGTAAACTCATAGACTTCGATGCCTGCCCTGGCAGCCTCTACGAGCACGGCTCCTCTGGCCTGGGCAGTACCGATGACCGTCGTGTGATTGTGTCCCATGAACAATTCTTCTACGGACATAAGGTCAGGCTTATACTGCTCTAAGATAAACCTGAGCTTATCACTGATCGCCAGAAGTCTTAACGGAAAATCCACACCGGCTTTGGTCTCTATGACTCCGTAATCGACAGCGGTAAGCTTATTGCCCTTCTTGTCGATGATGCCGTAACCCGTGATGGCATAACCGGGGTCTATTCCGATTATTCTCTTAACAACGGGTTCTGTAGCCATAGTATTCCTGCCTTATATAAACATTTGTTCGTATTATACAATAACGCGAAAACAAATCAAGTTATAACATCTATTATCGCAGGCTTCTTCTCAGGCTTTTCAGGACCTATCTCGTATGCGCTGAGTATGAGATCCATCGCGTCGAAAAGCCTTTCCTCGGATATCCCGCTGTCCTCGCCTGTATAAAGCGCGCAGAGCGAATCTCCTCTTTCTACCTTGTCGCCTGTCTTAACGAAGAATCCTATGCCTGCACCGTAATCGATGGGATCTGTCTTGGCAAGGCGGCCGGCACCGAGAAGGACTGAAGCCTGTCCTATTAAGTCGGCTCTCATGCCCTGAACATATCCCGCGTCAGGCGAATTTACATGCATGCAGTCGAACGGCTTGGCGACATAGACAGGTGATCCGGCGCTATTTATCTCTCCGCCCTGCGACTTGATGAGTTCTTTATACTTCTCGTAGCAGCTTCCGTCTGAAAGCCTTGCCCTTATCTCATCCTTCAGGACTTCAGGACTCATGCCGGCATCTTTTCCCGCGAGCGTGACAAGCTGGAATGCAAGCTCTGTTACGACTTCCTTGACATCCTCTTCCCCCTTGCCCGTAACGGTGTCGAAGACCTCCTGCATTTCGAGGATATTACCGCAGAATCTGCCCAAAGGCTGGTCCATATCCGTTATGACCGCAACTGTCTTTCTGCCTGCAAGATTACCTATCTTTATCATGGCTTCGGCAAGCTCTTTTGCCATGGCGTAATCCTTCATGAAAGCGCCCGAGCCGCATGTAACATCAAGCACGATAGCCTTTGCTCCGCCCGCGATCTTTTTGCTCATGATGCTCGATGCTATAAGCGGAATGGAATCCACGGTTCCGGTAACGTCCCTCAAAGCATAGAGGATCTTATCAGCGGGAGCCAGATCAGGAGTCTGTCCTGAGATGACCATCCCAGTCTTCTTAACGAGCTCAGGAAACTCCTTGGAATCCACCTCTACATTGAAGCCTTTTATCGATTCGAATTTATCTACCGTGCCTCCGGTAAAGCCCAGGCCTCTTCCGCTGAGCTTTACAGTCTCAACGCCGAACGTAGCGATGAGCGGCAAAAGGATCGGAGTGATCTTGTCACCTACTCCGCCGGTGCTGTGCTTATCAACGGGGATGCCTTCCAGATAAGACAGATCCATCTGGCTTCCCGATGCAGCCATCTCGAGCGTGAGCGTAGTCATCTCGCGCTCATCCATGCCGTTTAAGACTATCGCCATCAGAAGAGCCGATATCTGGTAATCGGGAATGCTTCCGTCAGTAACGCCTGCCACGAAAAACTTTATCTGTTCATCCGTAAGGCTTTGCTTATCTCTCTTGGCGATGATAATGTCACGCATGTTCATGGAAGACCACCTCCGTTAAAGATCATAATAAAGATATTATAATCAATATACGTTTTAAATTTTCCTTTTGTGCTAAACTATTTCAAATCACAAAACCTTACGGAGGCTTTAAATGGCCGAGAATACAACTACATCTTCAGTATCAGCACCGTTATCCGTCATCATCATCGGCTGCGGAAGAGTCGCCGAAAAGCATTTGAAGGCTATCTCCAAGCTCAAGGGGTTAGAGCTCAAAGCTGTCGTAGATACCAATCCCGATTCAGCGAAAAGACTTTTAGGCTCCGTTAAGGGTTTTGCAAATGTAAAGCAATACAGCGACTATAAGACAGCTATAGACGAAGTTAAGCCTTCCATAGTATCGGTTACTGTCCCTTCAGGTCTTCATTTCCAGATCGCCAAATACGCCATGGAACACGGCTCCAATCTTCTTCTCGAGAAGCCAATGACCATGTCAGTATCAGAAGCAAGAGAGATCTTTGAGCTGTCCAACAAAACAGGTCTCAAGATCGCCATGGGACATATTTACCGTTACCTTCCCATCGTAGGTCTTATCAAAGAAGATATCGCCGAGGGCAAGTACGGCAAGGTAACCCACGGTTCCATATATGTCCGCTGGGGACACGGCGAAGATTACTATCAGAGCGCAGCATGGCGCGGCACCTGGAAAAGTGACGGCGGCGCCCTCATGAACCAGACTATCCATGCCATTGACCTTCTCGTATGGCTCATGGGTTCTGAGCCCGAAGAGGCTTCCGCCATGATCGCAAAGCGAATCAGGAACATCGAAGCAGAAGATCTCGGAATGGCCGTATTAAGACTTGAGAACGGCGCTCTCGCGCAGATCGAAGGCACGACAGCCACCATTCCTTCCAAGCATACGGCAGAGTTCTCCGTCTTCTGCGAGAATGCCCAGCTCACCATGGGACTTGATTCAGGCAAGCCTCACATCGCGGTCTACGGAGTCAAGCCTGACGGTAAAACAAAGAAGCTCAACGGTTACTACATCCGCAAGCAGTTTAAGACCGGCGGTCTCTTCTCATATAAGTGCGCTCTTAACCCGCATCTCGGCATCTACAAAGATCTCTGTGATTCCGTTATCGGAAATAAGAATCCTATCGCAGACGCATATTCCGGCTTCTCTTCCGTAGATACTCTCCTCGGTATCTATAAGTCAGCCAAGGAAGGACATCCTGTCACACTGCCTCTGAAAGAAGACTTCAATTCTGTTGATATGACAGGCTTTTTCGACTGAGGCACATATAAACAACTTAAAAAATGTCATTACATAAAAATAGGTGTTGACTTGTAAAACCCTTATGGCTATAATAACTGACGTTGTTAACGCACCTCTAGCTCAGATGGTAGAGCAACTGACTCTTAATCAGTGGGCCCAGGGTTCGAGTCCCTGGAGGTGCACCAACCAAAAGAAAGCGCTTCGTGAATCACGGAGCGCTTTTTGTTTTCTGTGTTTTTCGTATTACTGGAAATCGTCGTCCAAGAATTCCTTGAAGTCATCGAAAGTCTCTTCTGAAGAAACGATCGTTGTGGTCCTCTTCTGTTCCCAGATAGGAACCGTAGGCTTCTTGGGTTCTTCTGCCTTGGGCTCTTCTGCCATTGCTTCTTCTGCTTTCGGCTCCTCGGCCTTAGGTTCTTGGGCAGGAGCAGCTTCAGCGACAGGCTGCTCAGCTTTGGTCTCTTGTGCGGCAGGAGCTGCCTCAGCAGCTGCCGGAGTTTCAGCAACAGCCTGTTCTGCTGGTGCTTCAGAAGGCTTAGCTTCTTCGGGCTCAGGCTTCTTGTATTCGAGTGCTTCTCTGACTGCTCTTTCAGCAGCTTCACGTATCTCTCTTTCTTCTGCTTCCTGGGCAGCCTTCTCTTCTGCTTCCTTTGCAGCCTGTGCAGCTGCAGCTTCTTCTGCTGCCTTTCTTGCTGCTTCTTCAGCCTGGGCAGCTTCTCTTGCAGCCTTTTCTTCAGCTTCCTTGGCAGCTCGCTCTTTGGCTTCTTCGAGAAGTCTCTGCTGGAGCAGGCGGCGCTCTTCGCGTGCCTTATTCTTAGCATCTTCTTCAGCCTTCTGATCACGCTCTGCTTTCAGGCTCTCTTCAAGAGCTTTACGCTTCTCTTCGTTGGCCTTATTGATGTTGGAAGACTTAAGATCACTGATGGACTCTGAAGCATGAACAGCCTTGCTCATGATGGCATCCATCTTCTTGCGGCTCTCAGCCTGTGAACGTGCCTCATCTTCTGCGACCTTATTGCCGAGATTCTGAAGCTGTGCGAGATCTTCAGCACTGACTGCTGGCGTTACCGCATCAGAGATGCTTTCAGTTACGGTAAAGGCAGCCGTATTGATATCGACGTCACCGACCTCAGATACACTGAAGTCAGATGCAGCAGCATTAATGGCTTTAATATCCGGAAGCTCTACACCGGGAAGCACTTCGTATTTCTTTTCTTCTCTCATAACCCGTCATCCTTTGAATGCAAGCACTAACTCTATTAATCCGATAATAAACAACGCTAAACCGATTCCCAACATTATGATCGAGAGCTTGCTGACTCTCGAAGGCTGCTTCGGCTCTGTCACGGCCGCTGCCGCCTCCGGCTCTTTTACTTCCGGAGCCTCCTTCGCGGCTGTTTCCGGAGCCTGCTCTGATTCTTCTCCTGCGCACTTCTTGATTATCTCATGTGCGTTCAGGAGTTCAGGCTTGATCGCCTGTGAAAGATCCTTAAATGTCTCAGAAGATGATTCAAACTTCTCGGCCGAACTCTCAAGAGTATTCGGATCCGGTGCCTTTGTCCCCTCAAAAAGCATTACACCGAAGCTCGCATCATCACTTGCGTTGCTTGAACCTACGATAAATTTCTGTACGGTCTCAAGCACGGACTTCTCGCCTTCTTCCCTGCCTGCCGTAAATGTCTCTGCCATCTTGGCTACGACAGGTTTGACGAGTCCCGCTTCTTCGTTATACACGCTGTCCTGTACGCCGTCTGTCATGAGTGCGATAGCATGCACATCGTCAACAGTGGTCTTAAGGAAACGCATATAGTTATCGGCATGAGCGGCAGTAACAAAGTATGTCTTGCCGTCCTTATCGTTCTGCGGCATCGAGATAGGGCTGACTCCTGAAGGCGAGATCCTTACGATCAAGCCGTCGCCGATGTGTCCGATCATCATTCTTCTGTCCTTAACCGCTACGAAAAGAAGAGTGCAGGACAGTCTGTCGATCACATCGATGGTGCGTTCTTCCATGATGCCTGCGAAAGCAACACGGAGCTTCGCCATAAGATATCCCCTTACGGCTGCCTCCCTGTTCTCGCTGTACAGGGCATCGAAATGCTCACAGATGGTATCAGTGATTACATGGACCGCGCAGTCGGAACCGAATCTTGCATCCGTATACTGCTTACCGCCGGCTCCGTCAGCAATACATACGACCGATACGCCGTTTTTAGTAACAGCGTAAGAAGCGTCCTCACAAGGAGTTCCGCGCTGGACATGCTTATTGCCGATAGTAGTGATCGCGCCGACCGTAATACCTGTATACATTATTCGTCCTCATTAATGAATTTCATAAAATCATCTACGTCAACTGCAGTACCTTGAGGAGATGTATCCATTGTATAAAGAGCATCATCGTTCATACCGGAAGATACGATGGATGATGATGAAGAACCGAGGAATTCGAAGAGCTTGCCGAAATCCGTAGAATTAATGGAGATAGGCTCTTCCCTCTTTATTGAAAGTCTCTTAAGACAGTCAAAGTCAACACCGGAACCTACGCCGATATTGAATACTACGAGCTTATCGTCACGTTCAAGCTCATTGCATGCCTTGATAGCGAGCTCCATATTTGCAACTGCGTTAGGGCCTTGAGGCGCACCGTCGGTAATTACTACGAGCCAGGGCTGGAAATACTTGATGCCCATCTGCTTATAGCCTTCTTTTCTGGCATTGAGAAGCTCTAATGCGGTAAGAACACCTTCACCGATAGGTGTGAGCGTCGTAGATGCCTTGATCTCGGGAATACCCTTATCCTTGGAGATCTTACCGAAAGGCATTACGATATCAACTTTGGAACCGAAAGTAACGATAGCTATATCCGTAGAAGATCTTGTATCATCATTAGACTTAATGGAGGCAACGAAGTTCTGAAGACCCATATTAAGCTGCTTGATCGGTATGCCCATCATGGAACCGGATGTATCAAGCGCAAAGCAGATAGGAAGTCTTCTTTTTGTGCTCGAACCGAAATCAGAGCTTGAAAAATTATCCAACATAATAATCCTCCGAATTTTCGTGAGTTTATATCTTTTAAATTATATCAGATATATCAGAACAGACCGAAGAATTTCTTGTTCTTTTTCGCGGGTTCTACAGAATTATTGTAGCCGGAAGAAGAAGCGGAATTGCTCTTTTTATCATCAATAACATTAAAGTTCATCGGTCTTAAAGAATTGCCGCCGACGCTCGAAGAAACATATGCTCCCGTAGGCGCATTTGCAAATGTCTTCTTCTCGAACTTAGGCTTATCCTCAGCAGTTCTCTCTGCATTAGCATGTGCGGCAGGATTTGCTTTCTTCGCTGCGAGCTGCTGTCTCAATTCGTCTACATTGATACTTACCTGCTTGTAGTCCTCGCAAGGGAAAAGCTTATATGCTTCTGCATCATCATATGCGCATGTCTCAAGCTCGTGCATATACTTGCCGACTGCATCTCTCCAGCAGACTGCTTCATAGTACTTTCCTTCTTTGAAAGTCCTGTAAAGCATCTTGCGCAGATAATCAGGAAGATATTCCCAGATATGATCATAACCGCCTACCGGAATGTGTTCGGTATCAGCGTTATCAAGATCATAAGGGAAATTATGGCTTAAGATCTCTTCCCTCAACGTCTCAGCGCCGTTCCTCGTGGCATAAGGATGAAGTCCGCAGAACAGCACGGAGAAAACGAGCATTGAAATAGAGTAGTCTTCATCAGACAAGGTCCTGACAAAGCCTGAGAAATCCCTGCCCCAAAGCGCAGGATCAGTAAAGTCCTCTGTGCCGACAGGGCAAGGAAGATTGCCGATCTGTACACTGTCCATATCGATAAGATACTGTGTTACCGAATCGTAGATCAAAGCGTTCTTAAGCTGGATATCACCTGCAACAACATCGTGCATATGCAGATAGAGATATTTGTCGATAAGAGAAAGAAGTGTCTCTACTACATCGAGTCTGGTCCAGTCAGGATAACGCTCAAGTATAGCGTCAGGGCCGTCGAAAACATTGCTCAGTGTCGTGCCCTTACCCATAAACATCGTATAACCTACAGGAATGCCGCGGAAATAGAGAAGGTGCTGCGGGCAGCAGAATCCTGTAGCTGTAATACCGAGCTCGGTAAGCTTTTTAAGCTTGGCCCACCTCAGTGGAGTAATAACGCCTTTATGGTATATCTTTGCGACATATTTCGGATTATTTGTAATAAAGACCATGCCTTCCGCACCACCCGAAAGTCTCTTCTCGAGCGTTAACTTATCGCCGTTATTGTAAGTTACAACATCTCCGATGCTCGCTCTCGCATCTGCATCAAGGAAGGTATTGTTCTTGGCCAGACCGCTCAAAGCAGGAAGCGGATTATCCTCTATCATCTGGGCGACAGAAGGATATATCTTAAGACCCGTAGGCGAAAGGATAGCAACATCGTGATCAAACTCAGGTGCTACTTCATACAGTCTCTTGGCAAGAATGCTCTTCTTGGTGGTGAGAAGGACAGATTCATTGAGTTCATTTACCTGCTCTATGAATCTTTCAGTATTGCATGTATTGATAAGGTGAAGTCTGTTTGTCGTAAGAAGGCTCTGCATCAGAGAACGCATGGCAACCTGAACGTGCCTGTCCTTAACGTCATTCTGTGCTACTACACATTTATGCAGGATCTTGAAGGTGTCATTGACATAACAGTCGATACCATAGTCGTTGAAAAGAGATAAAAGCTCATCAAACCATACTCCGTTGGAGTATTCCAAAACAACGGAGTAATCAAGAACGATCGACAGATACCTACTTAATCCTTCGAACATAAAAGCACTTCAAAACCTTCTCTCCACTGTAATTCTATACAATCTAGAATGTTAAATCAACGCTATTTATCCGATTATTTATATCTAACTAAATATAAAGTATACGATTTTACAAAAAATGGCGGTTATTCGATACCAACGAGTTTCATCAGGTATTTAGCATTGGATTGCCTGCTGATGCCTGATGTCAGCTTGTAATCGAAGCTGATGCCTGTGTCCGTGTAGGATTCGGAGAAGTGATAATATCTGATATTTCCGAATCCTTCTTCTGTCTTGTCGATCAATGCATAATCATGCGTAGTCATGAGTCCGCATATGCAAGGCTTAGACAGCTTCTTCAAAACTGTCAGTGCGCCTTCGGTCCTGTCATCGGAATTTGTGCCCCTGAATATCTCGTCGATCAGGAACAACAAAGGCTTGTCATTCCCTGCAGCATTGACTATTCCGGAGATCCTGATGAGCTCTGCTTTAAATGTACTCATATTTTCTTCAAGGCTGTCTACGATCCTCATAGAGCTCATTACTCTCATTCTTCCGAGCTTGAGCCCTGTTGCGGGAACAAGACCGCCTGTTAGAGCAAGTATCGTGCACACGCCTACCGTGCGGATAAGCGTGGTCTTACCGGACATATTCGAACCGGTTATTATCGCTATGTCTGAATTAACGGTTACCGAATTGCTTACGACTGATTCTCTTTCGATAAGCGGATGAGCAAGATCTGTTCCTTCAAAGTAAGCATTCTCGTTTGCATCATCAGAATCAACAAATTCGGGGAAAGTACTGTCAGGAAGGACAAGACCTGTCTGTGCTGCGCACATCAGGGCTTCCAATTCTGCCAGATCGTCGATCTGCGAAGGAAGATTCTTACCGTACTTGACCGCCCAGTTGCCTAAAAGGAACGATATCAGATAATCCAAAGGAACTATTACGTTAAATATCAGCGCGAAAAGCGGCTGGCTTCTTAACAAAGCGACTTTTAAGATCCCCTCAAGGCTCTTCAATGACTCAAAAGCGCCCTCTTCCTTGACATTACCGCCGATCAAAGACTTGATAAGCTTATTCTCATAGCCTGCCTTCTCAAGGATCGTATAGAGCTTAAGGATAGTAGCCACCTGTGAAGGCATGCCTTCACAGGCCTTAATGTAAGTATCGTTAAGTGCGTGGCCCGCCATCCAGATAACAAGATTGACTAAAAGACATCCTATGATCGAAGCAGGAGCATAATCCGGGAAAAAGATATAAGCAAGAGGTACAACAAGCCAGATCACACATCCTAATATACCGGCAATGTTTGCCGCGGTCTTTGTTTTCGAGCCTGATACGGCAAAATCGAGAAGTGCCTTGGGATCTTTGGTCATCCTGCCGCATCTTGCCGTTGCCTGATAATCCATAAGGACATCCGGCTTGGAACAAAGCTCAGCGACAGCTTCCTGCTTTGCCTTGAGCTCATCACGGGATATGTCTGATACATGGGGCTCAAGAAGGCTCTGCGCAAATCTCTTCCTGCCGAAAGAAGTCTCTGAAACATTAAACAATGAGAAAAGTGATTTCTTGCCGAACAGATCAAGGTCGCAGCAGTAATCGTGTTCGGCTTCTTCAAAATCCTTGCCGTAAAGTCTGTTCTTAGCAAGCCCGATATCCTCTGCCCTCTTCTGGTCTTTTACGGCAATATTCCTGAGTTCATTGAAGTCGCCCTTGATCCTTGCCATATATGAAGAATTAACTTTATCGAGTTCGTTGAGATACTCGACACGTGCCAAAACTTTTCCGTGTATAAGGCAAAGCATTAAAAAGGCAGCAAACAATAATATACCGCAGATGACCGGTACCATGATGCTGCTGACACAGCCCCAGATGATAAGAGCTGCGGCGCCTACGAAAAATATCAGTCTCGCAAATGATAAAAAGCCGCTCCGGCCGTTAAACCCGGCCAGTTCGGCTGTAATAGCTTTCTGCTTATTTAAATGGAAATCAAGATTTGCTTTCATCCTTCTTAGCCTTTGAAGAAGCGGACTTCTTTGATGAGGAAGCTTGAGCAGGCTTCTTAGCGGGTGCCTTCTTAGCCGCAGCAGGCTTTGCAGCAGCTTTCCCGGCAGGAGCTTTCTTAGCCGGCTCTTTCGTAGTTGTTTCTTTCTTAGAAGTCTCTTTCTTCGAAGTGCTCTTGGAATCAGCCTTGGCTGAGGAAGCCTTAGATGTGGTCTTTTTGGTTGCCGCGGTCTTAGCGGAACTCTTCGAGGATGTCTTGGAAGACGTCTTGGAAGTTGTCTGTCTGGATACCCTCTTAGGAACACATTTATCAAGTACTTCACCGACATTATCGTGGATCGTAAGGAGTGCCTTGAGATCCATATATGTCGAACTCTTGTTGATGATTACGATCCTGTCATGCTTTAAGAACTGAGCGAAAGTAGCTGCAGGATAAACCGTAAGCGATGTTCCCGCAATGATCATAAGATCGCACTTCTTAACAGCCTTGATGGCATTATCTACATTCTCATGCTCTAAGTTCTCTTCATAAAGAACGATGTCAGGTCTGACGATACCGCCGCACTTGTCACAGTGGGGAACGCCTTCCTGGGATGCGATGTATTCGATATTAAACTTCTTACCGCAATCCATGCAGTAATTTCTGTATACGGAACCGTGAAGCTCAATAACGCACTTGCTTCCGGCCTCCTGGTGAAGGTTGTCGATATTCTGTGTAATGATAGCCTTAAGCTTGCCCTGCTTCTCAAGCCTTACGAGAGCCTTGTGGGCCTTGTTCGGTCTTGCGTCAGGATAGATAAGCTTACGCTTGTAGAAATCATAGAAATCTTCAGGATGCTCCATGAAGAAGTCATGGGCAATGATATCGATAGGTCTGTATTTGGTGCCGCTCTCCGTATTGTAGATACCGGCTCCGCTTCTGAAGTCAGGAATGCCGCTCTCTGTCGATACACCTGCTCCGCCGAGGAAAACGATGTATTTTGATTCTGCGATCAACTCTTTAAGCTGGTTTAATTTGTCTTCACGGACACTGCCGAATCTGTCAATTCTAGTTTCCACAACAAACCTCTTACAAGTGATAATCGATTATGCCGTCCATATCAGCGTCTTCGCCTTCGACACCATGGAACATGCCGGCTGCACCGAACATTTCCTTGCCTGTAACGCGCTTCTCGTCTCTTCTCTGTTCAACGAGATTGCTCAATGCCTTCCTGACTCTGTCAGGTGTCTTGATGCTCTTGAGTTCCAAAACGGGGGTTGTCTTATCTGCTGTCGTAAGGATAACGGTGCCTACGCCGAAAATCCTCTGCCAAAGAGTCTGCTTATACTGAAGGTCCAAAACTCTGTACAAAAGGATTTCTTCCGAATGAGTCGTAAAGAGGCCCTTTTTGTAGTAGAACTTGTTCTTACTGAAGCTGTAGATCGTAAAAGACATGGGCAGACCCAGGTATCTTCTTCTGTCCTGCCAGAGGATCTCATCCTTCTCCGTAAGATTGGTCAGTTTATCTATTCTACCCATACTAAGCTCCCTTCGAAACGCAACACAACAGCGTTACAACTTACATTATAATAAAGAATCAAAATAATTTGCAAACAATTGCAAAATGAAACGCAATTATAATATTACGTCTCGGTATTCTTGTTTCTGACCGGATCGATTATCTCGTTGTAATCGAAAAGTTCCTTGTACGCCTCTCTCGTAAGTGTCTTGTAGCTCATCATGGCACGGTCAAGATAAAGGTAGTTATCGCCATAAGTGTAATAAGGTGTTGCACCGCCTCCGAAAAAGATCCTGAAGCCGTGATTCTTGTAGTAAACAGCCCTGTCGTCAGTACCGTAGATGTAATTGCCGTTCGGATATACGAGCATATGGACTTCGCCGAACAGGCTTCCAATCTGGTCGAGCCACTTGGTAGTATCATCGATCAGGACATCCTTCTCGGTGTTACGGCAGTCATCGATATATGCGTATGTGCAGGATGCGAACTTCCAGCCGTTATCTGCAAGCACGCTGACGATCTCTTTTACCCTTTCCCTGTTATATTCGATATCTTCGCTTGAAGGATCGATCTGGGGAAGGTTTGCAGCAGATAAAGCAGTGTTTCTGTCATCAACTTCGTCAGCTGATACGACATAGCCGAAGCAGGCCTCATAACCGCTTACGGAGATGATTCCTTTCGCGCCGTCATAAGTAAAATCCGGATGCTTCTCGACAAATGTATCGAGAAGGCCTATTGCTTCCGCAGTTCTGCTTACGATGGTCTCCTTATCGGAATTGACGTACTCGCCGCACACCTGGTTCTCGTCGTTAAGAACAAGCCTCCTGCATGTACCGCTGCTGTATGCCGAGCAGCTGTACTGAAGATTCTCGATCACGACAACGAGCGGTTTCTTGCCCTTCGGGACCTTGAGATTGCGCTCCAAAAGGAATGTCGGATCGCTGGCCTCGATAAGATCCTCAGGGTCAACGAGAACATAATCCCTCTCGTAAAGGCTCTCAAGGATCTTCTCAAACTCATATGTTGTCAGATAAAGATCCGTGTTGCCCGAATGATATCTCTCAGAGAATGCAGCATCAGTATTAACAATGAGGGAGCGGACGCAGATTACTTCGATCTTCCCCCTGTATTCCTTTACTTCGGTGGTATGCGAAGTAGCGGTAAGGAGATTACTCTTGATCATGTCATCTTCAGGGAAGATAACAGCAAGATCAGAGAAAAGCTGCTCTGCCGAATAGAACTTGTATGTCTGAAGGAGGTGCTCTCCTTCTGCCATCATCGGCTCATACATCGTCTCCTTGATCTCGGCGATCCTCATGTCACAGTAATCGCCTACGAAGCCGTCGTAGCCTTCATTGACCTGTGTGTATTTCTTGACCGCAGCGACATAATCGCCTTCGCCGTAATACTTCTCGGCATTCTGCACGTCACCCGTGGCAGTCTCGATAAAATCAAGCTCTCTGAGAAGCGGGTTAGCGGTCGCAGCGAAATTACCGATAGGCTGTAACTGCTCGAAGAAATACATAACTACAGGCTTCTCGACCTTGCCCAAAAGGAATTCTTCGCAGATTCCGTAAAGACGTTCGGATACGATCGAGCTCGTAAGCTCTCTCATCGAATCGAGGAAATTGATATCGCTTGCCGTAAGCACATATCTGTTGTCGATTATCTGGTCGCAGATGGAATTAACACGTACTCTGACGATGTTTTCCATCTCATCGAGCATCTGTACTCTGGAAGAATTTGATGCCTGCTCGCCCGGTGAAGACTTCAAAACCTCATCCTGGATACCGCGGTAGATCTCGAGCGCTTCGGTGTAGTGACCGTCATCTATCGCCTTCTCGAATTTAGGTACGGTATCAATCTCATAAGCGTTCTTTTTTCCGATGAAAAAAGTCGTGAAGCTGAGCACTAAAAGCGCGACTGCGCAGACAACTGCTGCAGCAGTAAAACCCTTGCTGTTGTTACGCTCGTCTTCCCCGACGTGATACTCGGAAGAAAATACCGTCACTTCAAATCATCAAAGCTTACCTGCTTTGCCTCCAATGTAGTCTCTCTTATGTAATAACCGATTGCCGGCACCTTGCGGATCCTGTAGTACTCGGGATCCTGGACATTTACTTCCGCAAGACGTGATAATGTCTTCAATACGGAACCCTTCTTTGAGGCAAGGAGCTGGACTCCCTGTGTCGTTCTGGTTGTCTTGAGCGGAATCAGTGAAGCCTTGAATACAGCTGCCTTATCGAGGCTGTTGGTAACGATAAGGTCAGGATCTTCCGACTCGTCAAGGAGAAGGAATCCTATGGCCTTGCTGCCGTCAAAGTAAGCATTGATAAGCTTCTTTCTGTTCTGCTTTGTCTCATATGCAGAGATGGGGAATCTTGCAGCCTTTCCGTTCTCAAACGCGATAAAGAGAATTCCCTTGTAGTCTGTCGTGGAGATCATGAACATCGGTCTCTCGCCGTCTTCCATTTCGAGCTCGCTCGATAAGAAGTGACCGAGATCGCCCGGCTTTGTATCGGTAAAATCGTATACATGGGTCTTATAAAGATTGCACTTATCAGTGAAGATCAAAAGATCTGACTTGTTCTCGCACTCAAAGCCCATAAAGATCTCATCGTCGTCTTTTGTCTTAAGCTCACCTGCGCTCTGCAAAGACTTCATGGTGTGCTTCTTAAGATAGCCGTGACGTGTAAGCATGAGATGGAGTCTGTAATCAGGAATGACAGCAGACTCAACAAATGTCTCTGTCTCTTCCATTCCGACAAGCTCAGACTTACGGGGCTGGCCGTACTTCTCTGCTACTTCCTTCAATGTCTTGGCAATGAGGTTGTTGATCCTCCGAGGGCTTCCCAAGAGGTCCTCGGTATCAGCGATATCAGCCTTGAGCTTATCCCTGTCAGAGATTCTGTTGATGATGTACTGCTTGTTGATGTTACGGAGTTTGATCTCTGCAACATATTCAGCCTGCTCTTCATCGATTCCGAAGCCTTTCATGAGGTTAGGGATAACATCAGCTTCGAGCTCTGTCTCCCTTATGATCTTGATGGCCTTATCGATGTCTAAAAGAATAACTGCAAGACCGTCTAACAGATGCAGCTTCTTCTTCATTTTATCAAGGTTAAAAGCAAGCTCACGGCAGACGCATGTTCTTCTCCACTTAAGCCATTCGTCAAGAATCCGGGCAATGCCCATTACTCTCGGCGAACCGTCTATAAGGATATTGAAATTGCACGAGAAAGTATCTTCGAGCTTAGTAAATCTGAAGAGCTTTGTCATGAGCTGTTCGTGATCAGTACCGCGCTTGCAGTCGATGGTGATCTTAAGACCGTCCAAGTCAGTCTCGTCACGGATATCGGCTATCTCTTTTGCCTTACCGCTCTTAACGAGATCTGCGATGTTGTCGATAATTGCTTCAACACTCGTAGAATAAGGAATCTCAGTGATCTCAATGAGGTTCTTAGCCTTGTCTACCTGATACTTAGCTCTTACTGAGAATGTTCCCTTACCTGTATCATAGATGGATTTCATCTGTTCCTTATCGTAGAGGATCTTACCGCCGCCCGAAAAGTCAGGCGCAGGCATGATCTCCAGAAGATCGGTATTTGGATCTCTCATATAAGCTTCAGTAGCAGCGCATACTTCAGCGAGATTAAATGAACAGATATTGGAAGCCATACCTACGGCGATACCCTGGTTGGCATTAACAAGAACAGCGGGGAAAGTTGTAGGCAGCAGCGAGGGCTCCTTAAGAGTACCGTCATAGTTGTCGACCATGTCGACCGCATCTTTGTCGATACCCTTGAAGATCTCTTCACAGATCTTCTCGAGCCTGACCTCAGTATAACGGGGAGCAGCGCACTGCATATCCCTGGAATACTGCTTACCGAAGTTACCCTTGGAATCTACGAAAGGATGCAGCAATGAGCCGTTGCCTCTGGTAAGTCTGACCATCGTATCGTAGATAGCCTGGTCACCGTGAGGATTGAGCTTCATGGTCTGACCGACTACGTTAGCTGACTTGGTCCTGTTGCCGCCAAGAAGACCCATCTTATACATCGTATAAAGTAGCTTTCTGTGTGAGGGCTTGAAGCCGTCGATCTCAGGGATCGCACGCGATACAATGACGCTCATTGCATACGGCATGTAATTGATCTCGAGCATCTCGGTTATCGGCTGGTCGATAGCCGGCATATCCTTTGCATTGCTGTCAGTAAGCTTAGCTTTAAGTGAATCTGAATTGATCTCTTCTTTTTTCTTACGTGCCATTTATATCACCCTAAATCAAGCATATCGAGGTATTTCTTACCGTCCGTCTCGATATGGAGTTTTCTTCCTGCAAGGTTATCTCCGAGGAGAAGATCAAAGACTTCAGCTGTCCTCATAGCATCTTCAGGACAAGCCTTGATGAGTCTTCTGGACTTCGGATTCATCGTGGTCTTCCACATCATCTCAGGCTCGTTCTCGCCCAAACCTTTAGATCTCTGGATCGTGCAGAGCTTGGGATCGACTTTGGCAAGGATCTCAGCCTTTTCCTTCTCGTTAAATGCGAAGAAGGTCTCTTCCTGCGCGTTCTTTCCCTTAGGTCTGTATGTGATCTCGAAAAGCGGAGATTCAGCAATATACACATAGCCCTTCTCGATAAGGGTAGGAGTGAGCCTGTAGAGCATCGCAAGGATCAATGTCCTGATCTGAAAGCCGTCTACGTCGGCATCGGTACAGATTATGATCTTATTCCATCTCAGGTCATCGAGATTAAACGCACTCATATCCTTAGTGTGCTTATTCTTGATCTCAACGCCGCATCCTAAGACCTTGAGAAGATCTGTGATGATCTCACTCTTAAATATCGTGGCGTAATCAGCCTTAAGGCAGTTTAATATCTTACCTCTTACAGGCATGACAGCCTGGAATTCGGCATCTCTTCCGAGCTTAACAGAACCCAAAGCGGAGTCACCCTCTACGATGTAGAGCTCACGCTTTTCAACATCCTTTGTTCTGCAGTCAACGAACTTCTTGATACGGTTGTTGATATCGACCTTGCCCATGAGGGTCTTCTTGATGTTGACCTTAGCCTTCTCGGCATTCTCACGCGCACGCTTGTTGATAAGGATCTGCTCTATGGTCTTGGCTGCAAAATCCTTATTCTCGATAAACCAGATCTCAAGGTTATCCCTGATGAGCTGTGTCATGAAGTCCTGAATGAACTTATTGTTGATAGCCTTCTTGGTCTGGTTCTCATAAGACGTCTGTGTGGAGAAAGTATTAGTTACGAGGATCAACGAATCAGCAATGTCCTGGAAAGTGATCTTTGACTCATTAGCCTTATACTTTTCCTTAAGCTTGATCTGCTTGTCGATCTCGGCTACAAAGGCATTCCTGACAGCCTTATCAGGTGAACCGCCGTGCTCGAGGAAACTGGAGTTATGGAAGTATTCGAGAGCGTTTACTTCGTTATTGAAGCAGAATGCGACCTCTGCCCTGACCTTATATTCGTCACGGTCTTCCTTATCTCTACCTCTGCCTTCACCTGAGAATGTATATGTCTCGGTAAAGCCCTTCATGTCGTTTAATTCATCGACATATCCCTTGATTCCCTCAGGATACATGAATGAGAACTCTTCGCCCGATTCGGCATCCTTAAGGATAAACTCGATTCCGCTATTGATAACGGACTGGCGCTTTATGATCTCCTTGAATGTCTCAAGAGGAATGATGATCTCCGTGAAGACTTCAGTATCAGGCTTCCATCGCTGGATGGTGCCTGTCCTTCTGAACCTGTAAGGCTCCTGCATGAGCTCTGTTACAGGTACACCCTTCTTAAAGCCCATCTCGTACTTGGTATGGTCTCTGAATACCGTTACTTCGAAAAACTCTGACGCATACTGCGTAGCGCAGGCGCCGAGACCGTTAAGGCCTAACGAGAATTCGTAGTCGCCTGATGAATTGTTATTGTACTTGCCGCCGGCATAAAGCTCGCAGTAAACGAGCTCCCAGTTATATCTTCCCTCTTTGGCATTGTAATCCATGGGGATTCCGCGTCCGAAGTCCTCGACTTCGATGGTACCGTCAGCAAACCTGGTGATGATGATCTTATCTCCGTGGCCTTCCCTGGCCTCGTCGATCGAATTCGAGAGGATCTCAAAGAAAGAGTGTATGCATCCTTCGAGATTATCTGAACCGAAAATAACAGCAGGACGAAGTCTTACTCTGTCTTCGCCCTTGAGCATCGAAATGCTCTCGTTGCCGTAATCTTTCTTACCCGGCATATCCTACCCAGCTCCTTAAAATAAATAATATATATGGTTGATTTTTTCGATTATAACACAAAGATTTCGATATCCTTCAAGCCCAAATTACAGCAAAAACAAGGTTGTCCCAAAAACGGACAACCTTGTCATGATAAACATAAAATGCATTTGATTAAATGTAAGGAATCTCCTCAGGAGCACACTGTAAGAACTCTGTCGGGAATCCGCTGCCGCCCGGTCTTCCGAATGGCCTGTATACAATATTGAACTTAAATGCAAAGTTATAGTATTCGGGCGTAATATCGATCTGATACTGATTGGAATGCTTGCCGCCTAAATAACCGACCGTTACGGTGTGGGAGCCTGACGAAAGCATGATCCTCACTGATGAATGGTTCCTGAGCTCGCCGTAATCCATACCATCTATTACGACATGGTAAGGAAGACCCATGATCATGGGATGAAAGCTGCCCATTCTGTAGATAAGGAGCTGTCCGCCATAAGCATATGTCTTTGAGCAGTTAGTACAGGTGTATCCCGGTGTCGGATCCATCTTGACTCCATTGACAAGGCATCCGCAGTCAGGGCAGCGGAGCCTGAACGATCTGCCTGCAGGGATAATTATGTTGCTTCCTGCCATTGTCGGCGGTCCGTAAGGAACAAAATTAGGATCTTCCATCTGCTGGGGCGTGCCCGTGGCAGGAGCCACAGGAATATAAGCCGGTGCAGCGGAAGGCTCAGGTCCCGGCGCAGCCGCAGGGCCCGGTGCAGGCGCGCTTACGGGCGTGCCGCATTTCATGCAGAACTTGAAGCCTTCACCGATAGGATTACCGCAATTAGTACAATTCATAATATCTACCCCCTTTTCAAACTTTATCTGCAAAAGAATCAGGCCAACTTATTTCCCGGCGTACAAAGGGCAATTGCCTGGCTGAGAGTCTCAGCCTTACCTGCAGTCATCATGTCCTTTGCCTTTCTCATACGGGACTTGTTGCGCATAGCAGACGGGATCTTTCTGTTAAAATGGAATAAAAACGCGTTTGTTTCATTAAACTCATTTCTTCTTTCTTCAAGATCCCTCTCCATCTGGCGGCGCTTCTCATTCAGGCGTCTTTCTGTCATTTCCAATTCAATATTCAGTTTGTCCGCCTTTCTCGAAGAAAGAACGCCTCCGAGAATAAGAATGCCAAAATATATTACAAAACTTATAGCTATGATCCCGCCGTACGATAAATCGGTTCTTTCAGCTATAAAAGCCATTATGAGCAACGAAATGATCTGGGCAATGTAAGCAAAAATAAAGTACTTCCAGAAAAATCTGAATGTGTGGTATCTCGGCCTGACATCAGAAAGCTTAGTGACTTTTAGCTTATGCTCCAGGTCATCGATTTCCGTTCTGGCGTTGTTTAAAACTTCATACTTGTTCGCAAGTTCCTCTGCCAGCTCAATGCACTCTTCTTTTGTCCTGGGCGTGCCGTCGCTCCTAAAGTCCAAAATATTGTTCGCTTCCTCAGTTTTCACGCCGCACTTAGGGCAAAACTCATCTCCGGGCTGAAGGATCCCGCCGCAGTTATCACATATGATCATCTCATCTACCCTCCCTTATTTCATTAAAGAAATTTTATCAAAGAGAATGACCGTCAACAATGCCGGTGCTATATAAACAGAGTAAAATCGGGGACTTGCTATTTATGCAATATAAACCAAAAGCGCTCCGTTATTCACGAAGCGCTTTTTGATGGTGAGCCATGGGGGACTCGAACCTCCGGCCCACAGCTTAGAAGGCTGTTGCTCTATCCAGCTGAGCTAATGACCCTGGAGCGAGTGATGGGAATCGAACCCACGTGGTCAGCTTGGAAGGCTG
>JAFZHS010000010.1 GCA_017554745.1 Clostridiales bacterium
CTGCTTGGGTTGCAAAGAGTCGATATTTCTTAAGCCTTATACCGCTACCATAGTTCTGTACAGAGCGAAGAGTATAGAAATCGCCAGATATCCGCACAATCTGCATCTCCATAACATATGCGTTGTTGGAGATTATTAAAATTTCATTCACTAAGAATTATACATCTCGCATCAAAAATAGTGCTCCATCAAACGATCAACCCATTCAGGAACTCTCGCATCCTTTTTGTCATAAATCGGATAATATGGCTTTATATCCAAAACCGGAGTGCCATCTATCGCATCAAGCCCTTTTACAACCAATGTATCTTCCGAAACAGATACTATTTCAACGGAAGTCATGCCAATTTGGTTAGGTCTGTCTTTCCCTCTTTGTGCAAAAATGCCTACCAAAGGCATATCGTCCCTGTTTTGTGGTCTTCTCTGAAGATGCTTCTCTTTTTCATATTTCGCCTTATCAAGATTAAATAGAATAATGGCATGAGAAAAGTCCTCCAGACCCTTTAGCCCTGAATAGTATTGTTCTTCCAAAACAATTGCAGATGTATCTTCTCCCCATGACACATCTTTTCTGTCTTTTACTTCATTTCTGACAAAACCAATTGGTTCCATTTCTATCCCCATCAAATCAGATTAAAATATACTCGACAAAGGGCCTTCCTCTGTCATTAGTATTATATCACCCCTTGCAAATCCCTTTATGAAATTATAATAAGCATTTTCTTTTGTATTTCCATTAATAGTTATAGCTTTAGATTTATGCATGAATAGCTAATGTCAAATTGCACAAGTAAAAGCTGTTCTTATGTGCACACAGACGAAAACGAGCGATATTCAAACTTTTTTCGAAAATCAGGCCCAATTTTGGTCTTTCCCACTACTTAATAGTGAAGGGACAATTATTGAGGCAGTCGTTATAGAATCCCGACTATCTATAACAAGTTTCAGACTTTTTTCAAAATCTTGTCTACTTTTGCCCTCTCCCATTACTTAATAGTGAGGGGTAATGTGTTTTATCGTCATCGCTGACTGAACTATTGGAATGACCATTAACCCTCTCTTCCCATGTCGGGAGAGAGGATTTTTTGTTGTGTCCCGTTTTTGGAATATGTCTGAAACGCCTTGTTTTACTGCGTTTGCAGGTCTTAACCCGCAACATACACAAATAAACGCCGATGGATTTGTGCAGTCAGCCCCCATAAAAAATGCCTCTCCCATTCCTAGTTAGTGAAGGAACAAATAAATCATTCTTCACTGCCGAAAGGTTGAACACATAGAAGCGCAAATAATTGTGCATTTGTTCAAGAGGGAAATACCCCGCAATTTCAGGGGTCAATGTCCAGTAGTAGTGAAGGGTTGATTTCCGAGCTTCACCGAAGTATCGGGGCCCTTCGCCGGACATTGACAACTGAATACACAAACCATGAGGTACGTTACTTGTATCCCGAGCCAAGATGACTCCTAGTGCGCCAAGACCTTCCCGAGCGGAAGAGAGCGATAACACGGATGAGTCAGAATCAGGATTGCAACCTGAGGGAGGCGATGACAGATACAAAGTCACAATGATACTTCTGCGTAGTCACAGGCTGAGCGTTGAAGCGGGAATTAGTCCACCCGTGAGCCGTCGCACCCAATGAGCGCAGCGGGTGGAATTCCCGGGGTGAAACTCCCATGATTCCGTAACAGCAATACGGGAGCCTCATGATTTCCCAACCACAGGGGCCAGGACAAATACTGTGGTGTATGTGTATTAGCAAGCAACGTATCTTGATATCAAATCAAGATACAGAAGCTTTAAGGGGATGTCCCCTAAGACCCCAAATCAAAACTGAAAGGAGGAAAAGTATGCCGATTGTAAGAGAGAAGAAAGACGGTAATTTCACCGTGATGAACAATTACCACCTGAGAGATCAGAACCTGTCTTTGAAGGCCAAGGGTTTGCTGTCGATGATCCTGTCGCTGCCTAATGACTGGGAGTTCTCAATAGCCGGTCTTAAAGCCATCTGCAAAGAAGGTAAGGATTCGATAAGCTCCGCCCTTGTCGAACTCGAGATCAAAGGCTATCTCGTCAGAGATCGTGTGAGACGGAAAAACGGCTGTCTCGGTGGTGTTGTTTACACCTTCTATGAACGTTCAAGAAGACCACAACGGTAATCACCTGTTTCTGATTATTCAGCGCAGGTTATACCGCCACAATTAACTACTGTTCTATTAATAACTGATGTAACTAAAGATTAAATAACCAGCTAAAAAATATATATGGGAGGAAGCTATGAAAAAGAAAGTAGTAAGAAACAGAACTGTACTCTTCAGATTAAGTGACAAGGAATTCGAAAGACTGCTTAAGCAAGTTAAAGCTTCCGGATTGTCACGTGAAGAGTACCTCAGAAGTCTGATAACCGATACAAGTGTTGGAGGTTTTACAGACGAATTCATCAAAACAAGATTAAACAAGACTATAACGGAAAGGGGTGATGGAGATTGGCAGTAACATCTGTTTGGGCTGTAAAAAGCAGAGTGGATAACGTGATCAAGTATGTTGAGAATCCTGAGAAGACAGTTGAGAAAACAGAGTGTACACCAGAAGCATTATCTGCAAGAAGAGCTGTAGGCGATGTTATAGATTATGCAGAGAATTCTTCCAAGACTGAAAAGATGATGTATGTTACCGGTATCCATTGCCATCCGCGTACTGCAGCTGATGACTTTTTGGTTGTAAAGAAGCGTTGGCATAAATTAGACGGAAGACTTGCTTATCACGGATATCAGTCTTTCCTTGAGGGTGAAGGAGAGATCACGGCAGAGCAGGCGCATGAGATAGGGGTTAAGCTTGCTCAGGAAATATGGGGCGACAGATTCCAGGTGGTAGTTGCAACTCACTTGAACACAGGGCATTACCACAACCATTTTGTAGTGAACTCCGTTTCTTTTTTAGATGGCAAGAAATACGTCCGTACAAAAGCGGACTACCTTCAAATGAGAAACGTATCTGACAGGCTTTGCCGTTCAGCAGGCTTACACATAGTTGAGGATCCTTCTGCAAGCAGAGGTAAGACTTACGATGAATGGCTTGCCGACAGAGAAGGCAAACCGACTGTAAGAAGCACTATCCGAGAGGATATTGATTATGCTATCCGCTTATCCCGTACTGAGAAACAGTTCGTAGGTGTCATGAAGGAATTGGGATACACGTTCAAGTTCATTGGAGAGAGCGGAAAGCTTCTGAAGCATCCTGGGCTTAAACCGCCGGGAGCATCACACTTCTTCCGGTTCGACAAACTCGGATATAAATACGAATACGATTCGATCAGACGGCGTATCATTGAGAACTCAGCAGTTCCGGGTACGCCGTTTCTTATGGGTAAAGGTGATGATCCCAGGAGTGTCGGCTACCGTGACTTCTCTTCCTACCCGGAGGAAAAACCGAAGAGCTTGCCCTTTATCTTCAGAAGATACTGTATCAGGCTTTACACCTTCGCGAGCAACCCGCGCAAGAGGGAGTATATCCCGATGGAGCTTAGAGAAGATATTGCCAAGCTTGACCGCTATATCGAACAGATGGATTTCCTTTATAAACACAGCATAGATGACGGCGCTTCCCTTGAAGCAGAAAGACAGGCTCTGAGAGACCGTCTGAGCGATCTTCTGAGCCTCCGGAAGTCGTTGTACTCATCCAAGCGCAGAGCCGTTTCCAGGCACGATACAGCCGCAATTACAGAGGCTAAGGCCGGGATCATGGAAGTGTCCAAGGATATCCGCGAAGTAAAGAAAAAACTCAAGTTGTGTGATGAAGTCTTTGCGAATTCATCTCGCATTGAGAAGGCCATGAAGCCGCATGAACAAGAAATAAACAAAACAAAATCTATCGGAGAAAGGAGATTAAGAAGATGAAAGACGTACCTGTTTGGGAAAAGTACACATTAACGATCAGAGAGGCAGCCGAGTATTTCCACATCGGCGAGAAGAAGCTTCGCAGGATCGTGGATGAGAACATCAACGCGGACTTTGTCGTTATGAACGGAAACCGTGCCATGATCAAGCGTAAGATTTTCGAACAGTATATCGACAGAGCTACTGCGGTATAAGCATCTTGACCCCTTATCTGCCATGGGGGTGCACAAGTTTTGGCAGAAATGATAAGCCCCATATGATATATTTAATACGTCATATGGGGCTCTATTTTATTAAAAAAGGAGTTCCAAATAAATGAATAAAAGGAGAGATAAAAGAGGAAGAATCTTACACAATGGCGAGTATCAGCTTCCTGACGGACGTTACAGGTATAAATATACCGATTCCTTCGGGAAACGCAAGTATGTGTACAGCTTGAGACTTGACCATAATGACCCGATGCCCAAAGGGCATAAGAACGCTCCGGCGCTGAGAGATCTGGAAAAACAGATTCAGGCTGATATGTTTGACCATATCGTATCGAACGGCGGTAACCTTACAGTTCTTGATCTTGTTGAGAAGTATATTTCAACCAAGATCAACGTGAGAGACTCCACCAAGGCAGGATACAAAACAGTCATCAACATACTGAAACGTGATCCGTTCGGCAGCAGGAGAATTGATACAGTGAGACTGTCAGACGCCAAGTGTTGGCTGATCAAGCTCCAACAGGAAAACGGCAGAGGCTACAGTTCCGTTCAGAGTATCAGAGGCGTTCTGAGACCTGCTTTCCAGCTGGCAGTGGATGACGATCTTATCAGGAAGAATCCATTCCGCTTCGAAGTATGTGATGTCCTGGTCAATGACAGTGTCAGAAGAGATGCTATCAGTCACAAAGATGAGAAAAGGTTCCTTGAGTTCATCAAGAACGATCCTCATTTTTGCCGGTACTACGAAGGAGTCTATATTCTCTTCAAGACCGGAATGAGAATTTCAGAGTTCTGCGGACTGACAATAAGCGATATCGATTTTGAGCACCACAGAATAAACATTGACCACCAGCTCTATAAGAGAGGCAGTAAAGGCTATAGTATTCTGCCGCCCAAGACAGAGGCCGGTAACAGAGTCTTACCGATGACACCCGATGTCGAGGAGTGCTTCAGGACAATAATAGCCAACCGCAACGCTCCGAAGAAGGAACCGATGGTTGACGGCAAGATGGGATTTCTGTACTTCGACAAAGACGGCAGTATCACGTATGCGCTTCATTGGGAACATTATTTCAAGCACATCAGGGAAAAGTATAACAGCATATACAAAGTCCCGTTGCCTTTGATCACGCCTCACGTCTGCAGGCACACTTATTGTTCCAATATGGCAAAGAGCGGAATGAATCCGAAGACTTTGCAATATCTCATGGGACATTCGGATATTTCGGTCACGCTTAACACATATACTCATGTTCATTATGAGGATGTTGCAGCTGAAGTATCCAAACTCGGTGTTATGTAAGTTTTTCCCACCGGAAAAAACCCTGGGTGTAAAACTCAGATTTTTACACCCAATTTTACACCCAGCGATGGACAAAATAGTCCCCGATAAGGCACGATATGAAACATATGTTTGATTGAGTGCGTCGCTCGGAAGCCTAATAAAATAAGGTGTTTCAGGGTTTTTCTTGGCAAATCGTATATATGATAAAAGTGCTTTTTATCTGTCACGGCAACATCTGCCGCTCCACTATGGCGCAGTCGATGTTCTAGGACATGGTAAATAAAAGAGGGCTCGCTGACCGTTTTGAGATCGACTCCGCTGCGACGAGCCGCGAGGAGATCGGCAACGGCCCGCATTACGGCACCGTGAGCAAGCTGCGCGAGGTCGGCATCCGCGTGATCCCGCACCGCGCACGACAGATGACCCGCGCCGACTACGAGCATTTCGATTACCTGATCGGTATGGACTCCTACAACATCTCAAACATGACGCGCCTCGCAGGCGGCGACCCCGACGGCAAGATCTACGCGCTGCTTGGCTTTGCGGGCATGAGCCGCAGCATCGCCGACCCGTGGTACACGGATAATTTCGATGAGACCTACGACGACCTTTGCGTGGGCCTTAAGGCGTTCATGAAGCACCTCGAGCCCGAATTGTTGTAATCGGCGGGTGTTTGTGGTTTTCTAAGGGTATTCGTGTAGGAGGTCCTGACTATGAAAGCTATGAAAAGAATCCTTTGTCTGGCACTGGCGCTGAGCGTTGTTTTCGGGATGACCGGATGCAATAAATCAAATTTCTCACCGGCGGCGGTCCGCAAATATGCCAAAGCCGAGCACTTTGATGAATGCGACGACCCCAAAGATTTTTATAAAGAAGTCGGCACCGGCATGGATGATGCCAATGTATATGTAACGGCCACCAAGCGCGATGCCAGGGACCTTTTCAATACAGTCATCTACCGCTTCGAGCCCGATAAGCCGAAATACAAATTTACCGAGGTCACGGCCCTTTACACTAAGGACGACGACGGCATGTGCTTTGTAGT
The DNA here is from genome assembly GCA_017554745.1 of Clostridiales bacterium. Lineage (GTDB taxonomy): Bacteria > Bacillota > Clostridia > Saccharofermentanales > Saccharofermentanaceae > Saccharofermentans. Next base: position 6,431 of record JAFZHS010000010.1, read on the forward strand.
CGCTGCTACTTTCGAAGACCGCGAAGACGCGGAGAAATTTTTCAAGAAATACTCCAAATCTCTGGATTACGATAACGAAGACAAAGGCGACGAAAAGTCCTACTCCTACTTCATCGCCAACTATGTCAACAGCAACGACAAAAACGTTGCGGTCGGTCTTTACATGTCCGGCAACACCGTTATCTGGCTCAGGACCGCAGCCGACGACTGCGACGTCGCCGAAGAATTCTGCAAGCACTTCAAGCTCGTCTCGCCGATGGACGCGTAAACTTTTCGGGCGCGCCTGATTAAGATAATCACCCTGGAGGAATAGTCAATGAAAGTATTTAAAAGCGGTCTTTGCCTGGCTCTGACACTTAGCGTCGTTCTCGGAATGACCGGCTGCAGCGCGGGCGGGTTCTCGCACAAAACCCTGTGTAACGTCGCCGAGGATAATGATTTCGACAAGTGCAAAACGGCGATGGATTTCTCGGACAAGCGCTACAACTACGCGGAAGAAAAGCAGTTCTACATCAATGCTAAGGATAAGGATGCGCTGCCGATCTTCTACACCCAGATCGACAATTCGCGCAAAATTTTAGACCACGACAACGTTTCCGAGGTGACCTGCCTCTACGATTACACGGCACCCGTAATAAGCGATGACCAGGAGGATTTAACTTACGCAGAAGCCTTTGGCACTTACTCCGTCATAGTCCTAGTCTCATACGACGATAAAGACGACGCGAAAGGCTTCTTTGAAGAGGAAATCGAGGCGCTGAATCTTGACGATGAGGACGTCGCGAAAAGCAAAGGCTGCTCGTACGTAATCAAATGCAATAACGTCGAAGAAGACATGTACAAAATGTCCGCCCTATACCACAAGGGCAATTCCGTCCTCGTTATCTTCGGCGCCACCAACGACTTCGACGTCATCGAAGAAGCCTGCAAAAAGCTGGGCGTCGTCTCGCCTCTGGACGCATAATCCTTATGATTCTCGTCTACTGGCTCATCCTGGTCAACCTCGTCGCGTTCATCCTGTACGGCTACGATAAGTCGTGCGCGAAAAAGAACGCCCGCCGCATCCCCGAGCGCACCCTCCTTCTCTGGGCCTGGCTCGGCGGCTCGCTCGGCGCTTTTTTGGGCATGCGCATATTCCACCACAAGACGCTGAAGCCCAAGTTTTATGTGGTCCCCGTGCTCGCGGTGCTTGAGGTCATCATCATTATCTTCTGCCTCTACCAGAACTACCACCTCGTCACCACCGAATACGAAATCGACCTGGGGCTTACTGAGGACCTCACGATCGTGCAGGTTTCCGACCTTCACAACCAGTTCTTCGGCTCCGGTGAGTCCGCGCTCCTGTCGCGTATCGAGGCCGCCTCGCCCGACATCATCGTCGTCACCGGCGACATCGTCGACTCGACGCACACGTCTTATAAGATCGCCCTCGACTTCATCGAAGGCGCGGTCAAGATTGCGCCGGTCTATTATGTCAGCGGCAACCACGAGGGGCGTTTGTCCGGCAAGAAGCTCGACGCCTTCTATGCTAAGATGCGCGAAATGGGTGTCATCTTCCTGGACGACACTTATGTTGAGACTTCTGATTATGTGCTCGCGGGTATTAGTGATGCTTCGCTGTATTCCTACGGCGCTTCCGGAACTTATGGCGCGTACGGCGCCTTTGACGATTCAAAGCCGGTAATTCTTTTGGCCCACGAGCCGCAATATCACGATCTTTATCAAAACCTCGGCGCCGACCTTACCCTCGTCGGCCACTACCACGGCGGCCAGATCATCATTCCCGGCGCCGGCGGCCTGATCTCCCCCGAGTTCGAGTGGTTCCCCGAACTGTACGAGGGCGAGCACACTTTCGGCGACACGACGATGATCATAAGCCGCGGCCTCGGCAACAGCATCGTGCCGGTCAGGATCAATGATTATCCTGAGCTGGTCGTGGTGAAGGTGAAGTAAAGGGAAGCGGGCGCGCTGCGCCTCTTTTTCGCGCGCTCCGCATTCCCAATTTTCGCGCGCTCAAACCACCTGACTGACAATCTCCCAATCGAGCGCGCTGTCCGGGATCATGTCATTGAACGCCGACAGCACCTGGCTCACGAAATACTCCCGGTCAAAATTGTTCTTGTCATAAACATGCACGTAAATGACCTCCCTGCCCGGCCGGTACAGCTCTTTCGAGAACCCCGTGACCTTCGTCGCCGTCCTGAGCGAATAATCCACCTTGTCGTTCATGCCCAGGATCTCAAGATACGCGCACCTGTCGATCTCGTAAAAGTTGACCAGATAATCCGGATTGATCGTCTCATCGATCGCCGGCAGCGCGACCGCCGTCTCGTACTTGAACGGAATGTCCATAAGATCCAGCAGATCCGCCCCCATCAGCTCATTCTTCGACTTCAGCTCCCCGTGCTCGCTGACCGTCGGATTCTCCGGCTTATACGCCCCTAGCCTGTCCGCCGCCCGCTCGAAAAACTCATTGTTCATCCTGTGCGGATCCGCAAACTGCCTTATCGGAAACTTCACCCTCGGCGGCGCAAAGCTGTACATCGCCTTCCAGCTCGTGAGCAGCGAGTCGTACTCGGCCTTGATCTTGAGGTAGTGGTTGATTTTCTGCTGGTATTCTTTGCCAAGCTTAGACGACAGAGACAGCCTTCTAACTCTTCTGGAATTTACCTTCGGCATAGTAGGGTCATATGTAATTACAACCGTGTTTTTCCCACGCCAGTCACGGAAATATCCGTGCGGTATCGCTTCTAACTTAAGCCTTCTATACTCAAGCTTTACAGCGTGCACTTTCATCGGATATAAGATTGCGTTCATGTGCCTAACCTCCCTTTGAAATCCTTCTGCTGATATTATGCGCACATTTTGCAGTCTCATATAAGGTACCTAAAGTCTCAATTTTTGGGGGTCAAAAACACATTCTTATAAGAGCAACTACCCTTGTAATGCCTGAAACGTAAGGCTTTGCGGGCATTTTTCAATTGTTTTGCACTATTGATCACATAAATGTACAAATCGGTGTTTTTTGGAGCCGAATGAACAGCAAATGCACTGTTATGCATGTACATTTGCATGTACAAAACGGCGTTTTCGGGCTGAATGAACAGCAAACGCACTCGTGTGCATGTACATTTGCATGTACAAAACGGCGTTTTCGGGCCGAATGAACAGCAAATGCACCCGTATGCATGTACATTTGCATGTACAAATCGATGTTTTCGGGCCGAATGAACAGCAAACGCACCCGTGTGCATGTACATTTGCAGGTACAAATCGGCGTTTAAAGGACTTGTGCACGCCGCCACCCCACGGAAAAACCCCACCGTTTGCACGCCGCACTCCCCGCATGTTAAAATTCTTTTATGAATTACGCACGGACAGTAGCAACTGAATATGGGCTGGTACAGGGCATCGTCAAGGACGGGTGCGAGGAGTACCTGGGCATTCCTTTCGCGGCGCCGCCGGTGGGCGAGCTGGCGTTTAAGCATCCGGTGCCGCCGGAGCCGTGGGAAGGCATACTGAAGGCGAACAGGGGCCCGATAAGTCCTGTCCAGGGCAAGGGGCGCTCGACGATCGCGATCGACGGCAAGGACTGCCTTTATCTCAATGTTTTCAGGCCGCAGGAGCTGCAGCCGGACGCGCCGGTAATGGTGTGGTTTTACGGCGGTTCGTACGCGAACGGCGGGTGCGGCAGGGAGAGCGACGAGAGCGATGAGCTCGTGTATGACCTCGCGAGGTATGCGCGCGAGACGAAGACCGTCGTCGTGTCGTTCAACTACAGGCTTAATCTCGAGGGGTTCCTCAATCTGCATTTTCTGGACGAGAGCTTCGATTCCAATAACGGCCTTTACGACCAGATGGCCGCGCTGAAGTTTGTCCGCAACAACATACACAAGTTCGGCGGAGATGCCGATAACATAACGGTTTTCGGGCAGAGCGCGGGATCGGCGTGCATCATTGCGCTGATGGGCATGCCTGAGGCGGTGCCGCTTTTCGACAAGGCAATATTGCAGTCGCCGTGCGTCGATTCGTTCTGGAGCGAAAAGCAGAGCGAGCACTACACGCGCAAGTACCTGAAGTTCGCGGGCGTTGACCCGGCGGACCTTTCCAAGCTCAAGGACCTCGACATAAACACGATCCACCTCGCGAACAAAAAGCTCAAGAAGCAGGCGCTCCTCGAGGGCGAGTCGAACTGCGCGTTCTCGCCTGCGATCGACGGCGTTACGATAAAGGGGCGTCCGGCCGACCTCGCGAAAACATTCACCAAGCCGATCCTCATCGGCACGTGCAGCCAGGAGGGCGATGCTTTCGTCATGCCTATCAGGACGACGGCGCTCCCTGCGGCAGCGTTCTGGTTCGGCTTCAAGTTCCGCCCCGGCAAGGGCTGCCACCGCGTGATGTCCGACAGCTTCACGGCGAAGTTCTACACGAGGCCCGCGCGCGAGATCGCCAAGGAGATCAAGGGCCATGCGTGGGTTTACGAATACAGGTACAAGACGCCCGACATCGAGGCGCGCGGTGCGGGATGCTATCACGCGAGCGACCTGCCGGTGCTTTTCGGGAAGTCCACTTCGTACGCCAAGGTCGATGACCCGGTGTCCACGCTCGTCGGCGAGAGGATGCGCGAGATCTGGAGCGAGTTCGCCTACAAGGGCGAGCTGCCGTGGCGCGAGTACAAGAACAGCAACGAGATCAAGATCATCACCTGAGTGTGCGCGGGCCGCTGGCACAACAAAGAGTCCGCCAATAATCACGCAAACAACCCCACAACTGCTATTACAAAACCTATTTCCTTCCAGTATAATGGGTTTATGATTTTTCGCGCCCGCAAACGGCGACGAGGGCTTGCGGCGAAAATGGCCGCAACAAAGCGCCCGCACGGGCCTTCACGGAGGATAGGAATATGGTTGTATCAACAAAGGGACGCTACGCGCTGCGCGTAATGATCGATCTCGCAAAATACGGCAAGGATGCGTTTGTCTCGCTGGGCGACATCGCCGAGAGGCAGAACCTGTCCGAGAAATATCTTGAGTCCATCATAAAAATGCTTGTCCAGGAAGGCCTCGTCAAAGGCCACCGCGGCAAGAACGGCGGCTACCAGCTGAGCAAGCCCGCAGAAGAGATCACCGCGTGGGACATCATCTCCGTTACCGAGAACGACTTCTATGTCGTTGCGTGCATGGATCCGAAGGCGCCGAAATGCGACCGAATCAATTCCTGCGTTACTCTGCCGATGTGGAAGGATTTTTCCGCGACGATGGAGGCGTTCTTCAAGAAGTACACAATCGCCGAGCTGGCGGAAAAGGAACAGTAAAGTCCTCACAAAAAAGGGCGCTGCGAGCGCCCTTTTTAATGCCTGAATTAGTGTCGTTCAGCCGGCCGTGGCCAATCTCTTACAGCCCTCTCTCCTTCAGCCCTGACACTACCCCTACGTAGAATTCGCGGATGTCGAAGCCGTCTATGTTCTCGCGGTTTAAGTCGATCATGTCGCCGTGGGAGATGCCGCGGTTGCTCTTGGTGTTGACGAGGAAATGGTAGTCCCGGCCCCACTGGAAGGAGGCTTCGCCGACGAGGCCGTCGTTGGCGCCGTCGAAATGCCTGACGAGGTTGTAACTCATGTTGAGCGGGAACTGGCCGCCCGTGGCGGAGTTCAGCTTGGAGCCGTAGCTCTGGGTGTAGATGCCGTTAAACTGCGAGTCCATCGGGGCCATTTCGGCGTTGAGACGGGCGGCGCCGTCTTTGGTGAGGTCGGTGACCGCTTTGATGAAGTCGGGGTTCGTGTCGCCGAGCTTGCGGGCGCCGGCGTTGTAGGCGGCAGAGACCGCTTTCTTAAGCTTTTCGGGCGCTTTGTTAAGCAGGTATTCGGCAAATTCGCAGCCGCGGTGAGGCGTGTTGATGGTCGTGAGAGAGGCGACGTAGGGCGCCATGCCGAGCATGGTGATGCAGTATCTTGCGTCGAGACCGCCCTTGCTGTGGGCGATGATGTTGACCTTCTCGGCGCCGGTCTCCTCGATGGCCTGTACGATGGCTTTCTTGATCTGGAGCGCGCAGGTCTTGACGTCGCCGGCCGATTCCTGGCCGCCGTAATAGACCGTCGCGCCGTTCTTGATGAGCTCGGCGGGGACCCTGCCCCAGTAGTTCAGATGCTCAGAGTCTCTGAAGAAAACGCCGTGCACCATGAGCAGCGGGTACTTCGTCTTGCAGACCTGCCGGTCCTTGCGCTCTTCGTCCCTCCAGTACCTCTCGCTCTCTTCGCGGACTTCCCTGCCCGAGGTCTTTACGATGACGCGCAGCGCGAAAAGATTCGCCACGGGGATCATGCCGCAGAACGCGCCCAAAAGCCTCTTGCTGATGCCGAGCTGGTTTGCCGTGAGGTAAACGAGGATGATGCCCGTCCAGAAGAACGCGTTCATCAGAAGGAGCGTGACGATCGAGAAAACGATTACCGGGCCCCAGCCTCCGACGTCGTCGTGGAAGATCAGCGCGAGGATGAATACCGGTACGATGACGAGCAGCGTGAACGGGAAAACAGTCAGGATGCAGGTGCCGTAATTGCTGCACTTGAGCCTTGTGTACGGGATGCCGCGGGCGCACCAGAGAGGCAGCAAAAATGCCAGCGCGGTGAGGCCCAGCGTCAGCGCAATAAACCACAGGCTTGTCTGATATAGAAAAGTAGTAAGACAGGCTGCCGTAATCGACAGCCCGTCAAGAATCTTAATTATCGGTCTTTCCTTATACATCAGGAACGATCTCTCCTATAAGGATTTTGCCGGCGCTCCGGCCGCTGGCCGCAGGCGCGCTCACAAGCTTTACCAGCTTGCCGAGTTACCGAAGTTCCAGTCGTCGTCACCGCCTAAGCCGCCGTTGCCGTAACGTTCACGGTTGGCTCTGTCCTGGGTCTCCCTGAGGCGGTCCTCAGGAGTCTGGGTAGGCGTAGGTGTGCCCTGGCCGTCGCCGCCCGGTGTAGGTGTCGGAGTACCCTGGCCGTCACCGCCCGGTGTAGGAGTCGGTGTGCCTGTATCCTGGCCGCCCGGAGTAGGTGTAGGTGTTCCTGAGTCACCACCCGGTGTAGGCGTAGGTGTAGGCGTGCCGGAATCTCCGCCGGGTGTAGGCGTAGGTGTCTCACCGCCCGGAGTGGGAGTCGGCGTAGGTGTGCCTGAATCTCCGCCCGGCGTAGGTGTCGGGGTAGGTGTATCAGAGCCGCCGCCAGGTGTAGGTGTGGGCGTAGGTGTATCGGTACCCTCCGGCGTAGGCGTCGGAGAAGGTGTGGGTGACGGATTCTTGTTGTCCTCAGGCTTAGGGCTGCCTTCGGGAGTAGGCGTCGGAGTAGGTGTCGGCGTCGGATTTTCCGGCGGTTCGAACTTGTTCTTGATGTCATCCTCCATCTGGTTGAGCTCGTTATAAAGCTTCTGCGCTGCGTAGTAGTGACCGTCGTCATTTTCCGTGGCGCAGCCCTTTTCGAGAAGGATCTTCTTAGCCTCTTCGATGTCCTTTAATGCGGACTTGTAGGTAGACTCAGTGAGCTTATCGATGTCGATGGGCGTGACGTAAGACAGAGCGTAGTTGACTCTGATCTTGCAGTCGTACGGATCCGGAGGATCCTTGCTCAATGCCTTGTGGTATTCTTCCTTGGCTTCCTGATAAGCGCCGAGCTGATAGTAGACGTTGCCTCTGTTGTAGTTGTCGATGTAAGGCTGTGTGAAGCCCAAAGCGCCATACTCGTTCTGCTGGTAGACGCCCTGTCCGTATTTCTTTATGAGATTTTTGTTAGCGATATAGTTGACCAGGAGTATGCCGAAGAAGAAGGCCGTGATGATCCAGACCGCTATTGCTATCTTTTTTACCATGCTTATGCCCTCCTCTTAACGCTTATGAATTCATAAGCGATCAGTGCTGCAAGCGGAATTACGAACCAGTAGTATGTATCGATGTAGCCGTATTCCGTTGTTTCTTCAGTGTCTTTCTCGAGAAGATCCAGGACCTCTTCAATTACGGGGTCAAGATCTTCCGAATCTTCCATATGGATGTACTCGAGTCCGAGATCGCTCGAGAGCTGGTTCAAGTTCTTTTCGTCGATCTTCGAGACAGCGGGCTCGTAAGGGAACGATCTCTTGTCTTCTACGAGGACCCACTCTTCGGAGAGCTCGTCGTAGTAGTGCATCTGGCCGCCCTTGCTCGTGCCGTAGCCCATGACTGCACCGCCTTCGATGTTCTCGGAGATGTCCTTGAACGAATCGAGCGTGTGGTTGTCGGTGTTCTCACCGTCGGTGATGAAGAATACGACGATGTGGCCGTCGCCGATCATGGCAGCGTTATCGATCATCTGGCCCAAAAGCTTTTTGGAGACGTTGATGTTCGTACCCGTTGCGTGATAGTCCTCGAGAGGCTTGATCGCTTCAACGGCGTTCTGGATGTAGTGATGGTCGTCGGTGTAAGGTGCCAGGAGATTGACGTCGTTGTTGAAGTCAATGAGGCAGAACTTAGCGCCCGCGAGCTCCTTGGTAAGATAGTCGATATCTGCCTTTACGCCGTCCATACGCGGGTTGTCGCCGTTGTAGTCTTCAGCCATCATGGAGAGCGTGTCGTCGACCACGATGATGCAGTAGCAGTTGAGCTTCTGTCTTACTACCTTGACCGAGTCGGAGATGAGCATCGGTCTTAAGTTGATCACGAAAAGAAGTATTACTATGAGGACCTGACGGACATAAGGGATTATGCCTTTTCGCTTGATCGCCAAAAGGCCGAGGCAGATTATGACCATTAACCAGATCGGTAATATAGGATTGAATGTCATATTTTCCATATCTGATTACACCTTCAAAATAAATGCCAAAAGCAATGCCATAGACAGAGACAGGAGCAGGAGCTTGAACGGTGTCTCCGGAAGCTCTGTCTCGACTATCTCATACTGTGTCTCATCAAGCGTCGCGAGCTGCGCCCTGATCTCGCTGACGATACCTTCTACGACCTTAGGGTCTTCACCATAGAAGAACGTGCCGCCCGTCATCTCGACGGTATCCTTCATCTCTTCCCTGTCTTCTTTTCGCATGTCCTCGGTACCGATGCCATAGACGATGATGTTCCTGTCAACACACATCTGTCCGGCTTCGGGAAGCGATACATAGCAATCGCCTAAAAGGTCATTATCCGTGGAGAAGATAATGCATCTCGTACGGTCGGGATTCTCCTCCATGTCATAGAAGTCTAAAGACGCGGCTCCAAGGCCGTCGCCGATAAGAGATGAACCTCTGATATCGCAGTCGATCAGCGTACCGTTACTGATGAAGGCATCCATCTCATAGAGCTTATCCGAGAAGATGAGCTTGCCGTTGTAGTAGTCGATACGCATTTCGAGGGCCTCTTTTATCTTCTCGAGGATCTCGATAACGTAGTTGTAGTCATTGGTCAGGGGCACCAGGAGTACCGGCGACGTATTGAAGATGACGATGCCGAACTTCTCGCCGTTGAGCTCTCTTACCATGTCTTCGAGCTTGTCGATAAGGACGGCGTTGAGGTTGTCACACGTCGTCGAGATATCCATGCACAGCAGGATGTCCCTGTTATAGTTCGCGAGCTCCTTGGACTCTGTCTTGTAAGGCCTCGACATAAGGAAGCCTGCCAAAAGAATGCTGGTGATGATGAGGATGATCAGGACGTACTTGAGGATCGTGTACCAGACTATCCTGGACTTGTACATCGACAGCTTCTTTAAATATTCGGGCAGGAAAGCCTTCTTGCCGCCCTTATACTTGCGCTTGACCCTGATCGTGATGAAGGCGGCGATTATGAATAAAGCTGCCACACCGGCACATATATATAAAGCTAGAGGGTATTTCAGTTCCATTCTGACATCAATCTCCTTGACTTCATCAACGAATCCCTTACGTCACCTTCCGAAATCTGGTCGAATTCCGGCTGGTAATACTCTCCTACCAGTTTAGCAAGGCCCTGGAACTTGGTCTGGTTGATCTCATGCAGAGTGAACTTATCAACTTCCGTACCGGTTGCCTTGTAAACAAACTCTCTGACGACACGGCTCATGCCTTCGTAAGCAGGCCTGATCTGTGTCGGATCTTCATTAAACTTAGCTTCGATCTGATCTAACTGCGCAAGATATGTGACCTTGAGCTTACCCAGATCGGGAGCAACAAATTCTTCCTGGACATAGGCAGGCTTTTCGACCTTCTTCTTCCTGACCCACCAGCCTTTGACGAACATAACGACAATGGCGATTGTGAGTATGGCAAGAACTGCCGCCACGATAAGGATCGGGAGCTTTGAATAATCGAAAAGCTGTCTGAATCTTACAGTTACATCCATATAAATTAATTAACGACCTTATTCTTTTCCAAAAGTTCTGCGATCTTGCCGTCGACCCTGACCTCCGAGTCTATCATGACCCACGGGATGCCGTATCTGTTAAGCTTGACCGTTGCTTCCTTCTCCATCTTAGCCTGGATCTTCTTCTGCTCTTTCTGCAGGGACTTGCTCTGCGTGATGAATGCAGGCAGATATTCCAGCCCTTCAACGCTGTATACCTTCTTACCGTAGATGTCAGAGTCGCTGATGCACATTACGAGCACATCGTGGACCATGCAGATCTGGTTAAGAAGGCTGTTGTCGAGCTTTGTGATGCCTTCGATGTCCGTAACGATAACGACGATCATGCGCCTCTTGATGTTGAGCATGATGTGCTTGAGGATACCGTTAAGCTCCGACTTGTTCTTCGGATTGAGGCACTTGGCATATCCTTCGAGAAGGAACTCAAGATTGAGGAAACCTGTCTTAAACGGGCTTCTCTCCATCCTGTCATTGTTATAGTAAAGTCCGCTGACATAGTCGCCGTTGTCGGTGACCATGTATCCGAGCGTACCGCCGGCCATAAGAGCGACCGTGCCCTTTTCTTCACCGCCCTTGGTCTCAGCGAGCATTCTGCGGTTTGCGTCCATGACCAGCATGATATTGTGCCTCTTCTCGGCAATGTACTGCCTGATAAGCACCTTCTGGCTCCTGGACGTAGCTTTCCAGTCGATATCCTTGATATCGTCTCCGGGCACGTACTCACGGAGCTCATCGAAATTCATACTTCTTCCCTTATAAATGGAATTGTACGAACCGTCGAGAACTCTGCTCGTAGCTTTGTCCGTAGCTATCGTCTTATAACGCTTGAGCCCGAACTTGATCTTTGAGACGTAGTCTAGATTCATGGAGTAACGATTGCTCCGACAATAGCATCGATGATGGTCTCTTCCTTAATGCCGTCAGCGATGGCAGCAAAGTTGAGCATAATTCTGTGACGCATTACTTCGTGTCTCATTGCCTTAACGTCGTCAGGTGTAACGTAAGCTCTGCCCTGGATGAGAGCAACAGCCTTTGCAACTTCCATGAACGCGATAGCCGCACGTGTGGAAGAACCCATTGCGATGTAGCTGGCAAGATTCGGTGCGATGAACTTGGAAGGATCACGTGTTGCCTGGACGATGTCAACGATGTACTTCTTGATCGCAGGTGAGATGTAGACCTTCTTGCAAAGATCCTGCAAGAACTCGATGTCCTCGATAGTAGCGACTGCGCCTGAAGCCGTGAAAACGTCAGCCTCGATCCTGTTCAAGATCTCGACTTCCTCGTTGACGTTAGGATATGTGATGATCTCCTTGAGCAAGAATCTGTCCTGCTGGGCTTCTGAAAGCTCGTAAGTACCTTCCTGCTCGATAGGGTTCTGTGTAGCGATAACGATGAATACAGGCGGAAGCTTGTATGTCTGGCCTCCGATACTGATGGATCTCTCCTGCATGGCCTCGAGCATCGCGGACTGTGTCTTCGCGGACGAACGGTTGATCTCGTCGAGGAGCAGGAAGTTCGCGTAAACCGGTCCGATCTTTGTCTCGAAAGTATTATTAGTCATATTAAATGTCTGCGTACCGATGATGTCGGAAGGCAGAAGGTCCGGTGTACACTGAACTCTCGAGAAAACACCGCCTACAGCTTCGGTCATGACCTTAGCAGCAGTAGTCTTCGCAAGACCCGGAACAGATTCGAGCAAGATGTGACCGTTGGCGATCATGGATACCAGAAGCGATACACCGAGCTGTGCCTGACCTACGATCTTGGAGTTGTAGTAAGTCCTGATTTTGTTGACGATCTTGCCGGCCCTTGCCAGCTCATCAACATTGATGTTCATTACGAGTTGTTCAGCCATATAAACCTCTCATTCCCTTCGTGTTTTTGAGCGCGAACGCTAACTATAAAAATAATTTAACTTTGCTATTATACTAAACTCACGGCGTTTTGTTTATGAACTTTGTAAGAATAGCGTCAAAATAGCGCCATAATTGGCGTTCTCTTCCTTAAATACAGTTAATTAAAGAAAAATGTTGCAGTTACTCTGCTCCCTGCTCTACCAGCTCCTCGTGTTCCTTCTGGATCTTCTCGTCAAAAGACAGCATGGGCTTTACGTCCTTCCTGCCCTTGATCTTGCGGGCGACGTAATTGTCGGTGATCTTCTTGACGAGCGGGAAAAGCGCGATGACGCCGATAAGGTTCGGGATCATCATAAAGCCGTTGAAGGTGTCGGAAATGTCCCATGCGAGAGAGCTCGTCATAAGGGCGCCGGCTTCGATCATGACAACAAAGATAACCTTATAGACTTTGGCAGCCGTGGTGCCCATAAGATACTCGACGGCTTTGCTGCCGTAGTGGGACCAGCCAAGGACTGTCGTGAACGCGAAAAGAAGTATGGCGATTGCGATGAACGCCTCACCGCCAAAACCGAACACATTGCCGAATGCATTCGCGACGAGCGTGGCATCGTCAGTGCCTTCCAAAGCAATACCTGTCTCAAGATCGATAAAGCCTGATGTGAGAACGACCAGAGCGGTCATGGTGCAGACAACGAACGTGTCTGCAAAGACTTCGAAGATTCCCCACATGCCCTGCTTGACGGGTTCCTTAACATCAGAATTGGAATGTACCATAACGGATGAACCGAGGCCCGCTTCGTTGGAGAAAACGCCGCGCTTGCAGCCCTGCGTTATGACTTCCTTGATCGCGATTCCGACTGCAGCACCTGCGACAGCCTTTATGCCGAATGCGAACTTGAAGATGGCTGCGAAAGCAGAAGGGATCGCCGGGATATGTATGCACACAAGGATCAAGGCACCGATGATGTAAGCGACCGCCATGAAAGGAACGATCTTCTCAGCGAATGCCGCGATCCTCTTGAGACCGCCGAGGATGATCAATCCGGCGCCGACCATGAGGCAGATGCCGATGCAAAGAGGCACTAACTTAACGTTTCCAAAGACAGTTATTGATTGTAGTTTCTCAGAGAAGAACGCGGATTCGAGATTCAAAGTAATCTTGTTGATCTGGCCCAAGTTACCGATGCCGAATGAAGCGAGCGCCGCAAAGATCGAGAAAAGAACTGCGAGGAACTTGCCTATGTGCTTAAAACCCTTGTATGAACCGAGGCCGTCCTGGAGATAGTACATCGCGCCGCCGGACCATTCGCCTTCGACGTTCTTTCTTCTGTAGTAGATTCCGAGAACGTTCTCGGAGAAGTTCGTCATCATGCCGAAAAACGCTGCGACCCACATCCAGAAGACCGCGCCGGGACCGCCTAAACAGATGGCTGCGGAGACGCCTGCGATGTTGCCGGTACCGATCGTTGCGGCCAAAGCCGTGCAGAGCGCCTGAAACTGGGAGACACTGCCCTTTTCCTTTTTGTTATGGCTTTTCTTATCGAAGACTCCGCCGCCGGTCTTTTTCCACCAGTGCGGAAAGTGCGAGAGCTGGAAGCATTTCGTGACGATAGTTAGCAAAATGCCCGTGCCGATCAGAAGGATGAGGCCTATCTTGACCCATACGAAAGAATTGATAGCGTCATTTATCTCGGTGATCTTTTCCAGAAAAGTTTCCATTATAATTGCTCCGCAGTTTTTAACTTCAAAAAAGATATATGAGGAATGCGTCAATTGCAAGGCTTTGGGGCAATTTGTCTTCTTTTTGTAGTCAAATCTCTCAAGGAAAAACACACAAAATGAAACCGCCGCAAGAGGGTGGCTCGCGGCGGCTGGAGGTAAAGTGCATTCCGGATATTCGGGTGACCGGAAAACAGTATTATGAAAAATGCTTTGTTATGTCTCGTTTGTTGCTAATCCCGCATCGGGTACGGGAGCTGCTTCTGTCCCCTCGGAAACGACTGTCTCTTCGAGTGCGGAAGCTTCTTCTGCAGCGGGCTCTGCCTCAGCTTCGCCTTCTGCTTCGGCATTAACCTTCTTCGGCTTAACTTCCTTCTTGGCCTTCTTGCCCTGCTTGGACAGGATCTCGAAGACTACTGCAGCGAGGAGTACCAGTCCCTTAACGATCTTGATCCAGTTCTGGTCAACACCAATAAGGAACATGCCCTGGTTGATGACACCGATAAGGGTAGCGCCGATAACCATTCCGACGATCGTACCTGCACCGCCGTATGCGGAGACGCCGCCTACGATACAAGCTGCGATAGCATCGAGCTCATATTCCTGGCCTGCGAAAGAGTTTGCGGCTCCTGTTCTGACTGTTACGATCAAAGCGGCAATAACAGTGAGGACTGCCATGTTGAGGTAAGCAAAGAACATTACGCGCTTATTGTTGATACCGGAAAGCCTTGAAGCTTCGGCATTGCCGCCGACTGTCATGAAGTGACGGCCGATCGTTGTCTTCTCAGTGATAATTCCGTAGATGATCAGTACGGCGAGGATCCAGAGAACTACTACCGGCATACCGCCATCAAGTGCGAACTTTATTGTAAAGAACAATATTACTGCAGATATGAGGCAGCTCTTAAGAATAACGAACCACTCCGGATCTGCCTTGTAGCCCTTCTTAATCTTACTGCTGCGGGAGTAAAGACTGATAAATACGACCACTGCAGCACCCAAAACACCAATCGCAACGCAAGGGATATTCAGCACACCCCAATCTGTCTCGAAAAGTCTTCCTGCGAAGATATCGAACAAATCCAACTGTCCGTCAAATTTCGGGAGCGAGATGGCACTGGTATCAGATGCGGTAGTAAGGATCTGTGTTCCGAGACCACGGAATGCAAGGTAACCTGCAAGTGTTGCTATCCACGGAGGTATCCTGACATAAGCGATAAGGAATCCTAAGATCGCACCGTATGCAACACCGATACCAATGGCAATCAGGAGGACCATGGGAGTGCTCAAAGGCATCTTGATGATCTTGTTTTCAAGAGAAAAAAGTCCGACGACTGCACCGATGAAGCAAACTACGGAACCGACTGAAAGGTCGATGTTACCGCCCGTAAGCATACACATGAGCATACCGGAACCCAGGATGTATACATATGCGTTCTGCTCGATAAGTGATGTTACGATCGACGGATCGAACATGTCGGTATTCTTTAACACTAATGCCAAAACGGCGAACAAAAAGTAAGAAGCGAAAAGTGCTATTGTCATTACGTTCTTTTTAAGAACATTCTTCATGCTGAAAGTGTTCATACATTAGCACCTCCCTTCTCTGTAGATACAACATTTTTGAGCTTTTTCTTGAGTTTTTTCTTCTTAGCGCCTTTTCTTCTCATCTGCATGATTACGTCGAAGAGGACTGCGACGATAAGAACGATACCCTTAACGACCTTCTGATAGTTGACAGGAGTATCTGCGATCGACATGCCCTGGTTGATGATACCCATCAAAGCAGCACCGATGATAACGCCGCCGATGGAACCCGTTCCGCCGTATGCGGAAGCGCCACCAATGAAGCATGCTGCGATGGCATCCATTTCGAAGCCTACACCGTATGTCGGTGTGGAACCTGAAAGTCTTGCGATGTTCAGGACGCCTGCAAAACCGGAGAGAACACCCATGAGTGTGTATGCGCTGAACATAACCTTTCTTGTGTCGATACCGGAAAGTCTTGTAGCCTTCTCGTTACCACCGACTGCGTAAAGGTTACGGCCCAACGTCGTCTTCGTGGTTATGTAAGCAAACAATCCGAGTATAAGTGCGATCCAGATAAGTGCAGTAGGAATTCCCTTATAGCCGGCGAGCTTATAAGCTGTCCAGAGGATAACTGCGAAGATGATCACTGTCTTGATGATTACGGAACCCAAAGGAGCTACCTTGTAACCCTTCTTGATCAGTCTCTTGCGGTTAACGACAGTAAATACTACGAAACCGACTGCAATAAGAAGACCGACGATAAGGCAGGTAACATTAAGCTGTGCCGTAAGGTTCATCTTAAGGGTGGAGAGCTGCTTGTCTACATTTGCCAGATACTGTTCAACGGTTATTCCGTCGATGGATGCCGCTATCTTATTAACAACGTCATCCTTACCGGCGTCAACGGTCTTCTGAAGAGCATCAACCGTTCCCTGGAGCTTGCCGGCATCGAGAGTGAACTCGCCGGTGATCCTGTAATTTGTTAATGCTGCTTTTACAACGCCTAACTTGTCAGGAATGTAAGAACCCGGAATGTAGCAGCTGTTGCCGCCGCCGAAAACATTCAGGAAGCCCTTGTCACTGATATCATATGCATAGCCGCCCATGATGATGTTTGCGAGTCCTCTGAAAGCCAACATGCCGACGAGGGTTGCAATAAAAGGCGGAACCTTTACATATGCGATCCAGAAGCCGTGCCACAGACCTACCAAAAGGCCCATGATAAGCATTACGATAACAGCTACAGGCCAAGGGATGTTCTTAGTCATCATAATGGCACCGACGCCGCCTGCGAGGCAGACTACCGATCCTACTGAAAGGTCGATGTTACCGCCCGTTAAGATACAGAGGAGCATACCTGTACCGAGTACGAAAACGTATGCGTTCTGTGAGATCAAGCTGGTGATGTTGATAGGATATAATGTCTTGCCATCGGTTATTACGGCGAATACGATGATTACGATAACCATGGCAATGAGCATCATGTATTTTCGCAAGAAATTTGTTATTTTATTTGCGCCCATTGTTAGCCTCTCTTCCTTCGCCGTCAGCGTAGTTCTTTTCGGCGCTTACACCTACGATGCAGGCCATGATGTTCTCCTGTGTCGCCTCGGAAGCCTTCATCTCTCCTACGATCTTAGCCTGGTTCATGATGTAGATCCTGTCACTCATTCCGATGACTTCAGGAAGCTCGGAAGAGATCATGACTACTGATTTGCCGGCCTTTGCAAGATCGTTGATGATGCAGTAAATCTCATACTTCGCGCCTACGTCGATACCTCTCGTAGGTTCGTCAAGGATGAGAACGTCAGGATCAGCAAACATCCACTTTGCAAGGAGGACTTTCTGCTGGTTACCGCCGGAGAGATTGCCTACGAGCTGATCGACGGAAGGAGTTTTCGTCCTGAGCTTTTCGACATATTCCTGTGCTACTTCGTACTCCTTATCCTTATCGATAAATGTTGCTCTGCTGACACCGGCGAGGTTAGCAAGTGTCGTGTTGCGAAGGATCGAGTTGGACAGAACGAGTCCGTTGCCCTTACGGTCTTCGGTAACATAAGCAAGACCGGCTTCGATTGCCTTTTTAGGGCTCTTTAAAGTAACTTTCTTGCCTTTAAGCTTCAGATCGCCGGAGATTCCGATACCGTATGAGCGTCCGAAGATACTCATCGCAAGTTCCGTACGGCCTGCGCCCATGAGTCCGTATATACCTACGACTTCGCCGGAGCGGACGTTGATCGAAACATCGTCAACGACTTTGCGCTCGGAGAACTCGGGGTGATAGACAGTCCAGTTGTCAACTTCCATCATGACATCACCGATCTCGACGTCGTGACGCTTCGGGAATCTGTCGGTGATCTCACGACCTACCATGCCCTTGATGATCCTTGCCTCAGAGATCTCCTGGTTCTTGGAATCCATCGTCTCGATGGTGGAACCGTCTCTTACGACCGTGATCTTATCTGCTACGTATGAGACCTCGTTGAGCTTGTGGGAGATGATGATCATCGTCAGTCCCTCTTCTCTCTGAAGCTTCTTCATGAGATCAAGAAGTGCTCTCGAATCGGTCTCGTTGAGTGATGAAGTAGGCTCGTCCAAGATGAGGAGCTTTGCATGCTTAGCCAAAGCCTTCGCGATCTCTACGAGCTGCTGCTTACCTGTACCAATATCTTTAATAAGTGTTTTCGAGGAATCGGTAAGACCTACCATAGCAAGATACTTATCTGCTTCTGCGTATGTCTTGTTCCAGTCGATACACCATTTGCTTCCCTGTTCATTACCGAGGAACATATTCTCGCCGATGGTCAGATAAGGGACCAACGCGAGCTCCTGGTGGATAATAACGATTCCCTTTCTCTCGGAATCTTTAATGTTATGAAATTCGCATACTTCGCCGTCGTATACTATGTCGCCTTCATAGGTGCCAAACGGATAAATTCCGCTGAGAACGTTCATCAATGTCGATTTACCGGCACCGTTCTCGCCGACTAACGCATGGATCTCACCCTCCTCAACCTGAAGGTTGACGTTGTCGAGAGCCTTAACGCCCGGAAAAGTTTTGGTTATGCTTTTCATTTCAAGCAAAACTTTTGCCATGTGTCGCCTCTTTCATAAGTCTTGAGTTTGTTTGTAGTTCAAAGTAAAGGTGTAGCCCCAATATACAGGCGGGGTTTCCCCCGCCTGCAAAGGGCTTAAAATTGATTAATTAAGCGTTATCGATATCTGCCTGTGTATAGTAGCCGGAATCGATGAGAACCTTCTGATAGTTAGAAAGATCAACAGAAACCGGATCGCAGAGGAATGTAGGAACAACCTTCTTGTTGTTGTTGTATGTTGATGTATCGTTAACTTCAACTGTCTCGTTGTTGAGGATCTGGTTAACCATTGTAACTGTTCTTGCAGCGAGTGTACGTGTGTCCTTGAAGATGGACATTGTCTGCTTGCCGTTGATCATGTTCTTAACGGAAACCTTATCGCAGTCCTGACCTGTAACTACAGGATAAGCGCCTGTGTAGAGCTTCTCGAGAGCATTTGCAACGCCCTGAGCTGTAGAGTCATTGGAGCAGAGCCATGCGTCGATCTGCTTATCTGCATAGTAAGTACCGATGATGTTCTCAGCTCTTGACTGAGCATTTGCTGTATTCCATTCAGCTGTAGCAACAGAAGAGAAGTCTGTCTGACCGGAAACGCATACGAGCTTACCAGCATCGATGTAAGGCTTAAGAACTTCCATAGCGCCGTTGAAGAAGAATGTAGCGTTGTTGTCACCAGGGTCACCAGCTGTGAACTCGATGTTGTAAGGGCCTGATGTTGAATCGAGGTTGAGTGCATCTCTTACGTACTCGCCCTGGAGCTTACCAACCAAGCCGTTATCGAATGTTGCATAATAATCAACGTTCTCGTTGTCCATGATGAGACGGTCATAAGCGATAACCGGGATCTTCTTCTTAGCAGCCTTATCAAGAGCTGTACCGAGTGAAGAAGACTCGATTGCTGCGATAATGAGAACCTTACAACCGGAGTTGATCATGTTCTCAACCTGTGAGAGCTGTGTGTCAGCCTTGTTGCCTGCATACTGAAGGTCTACTTCGTAGCCAGCAGCTTCAAACTTTTCCTTCATGTAAGCGCCGTCCTGATTCCATCTCTGGAGATCCTGAGTAGGCATTGAGATACCAACCTTCTTTGTTCCGCCGCCAGCGCATCCTGTCAATGCTGTGAACGCGATTGCTGCGCAAAGAATTGTTCCAAGAATTTTCTTGCCAAACATTGAGAAATTCCTCCTAAAAAGTAATATCGGCATTTCCTGCCACATACAACTTATCACTGGGTATATAGGAATTGCATATCGACATTCTTGATATTTTTGGCGACTTCTCATAAGGAACTGTGGCAATTTAGCATTATTTTGTGCTAGCCCTCACAAAAATGCTAAATTGTGCTAAATACAACAAAAATGCCACAAATCTGACAAAGGGGATTTCAGACACAAGCGATTTTGCGGCCTGTATTTATTGCCCGAAAACCATGCCGAAAAATACAGAAAAAGCGGAAAACCTGTATTTATCCGCCCATTTTTTCGCTTAAAAATACAGAGCAGCCACGCCTTAAGCCTCTGCGCTTTGATCAGCAGCGGCCTTTTTCTTCTTAAGCTTAAACGGCAGCTTCACAAGATCCACCAGCATAGAGAAGAACCGTGCTACTACGACCGACACGATGATGACCGCCAGCGGGAGCTGCCATTCTATTACCTTTGAAGACAGGCGCATGCCGTTCATCACTTCGTACATGACCATGATGATGTAGAAGTGAAATAAATATATATATAAAGAATCTTTCCTACCTAAATACGAGAGCGGCCTGATGACCGACCAGTGAGGCTTTTTCGCGCCGAGGATCAAAACCAAAGACGAGCATAAGATGTTGAAAGGCTGGAAAACATTGAATTTGCCGACTTTGAAGCACATGGCGGCAAAGACCGCGCCGGCTGACAAAACAATTCCAAGAATCAAGATCCACGTGGGGATCTTCACTAGCTTCTCTTTTTTATCTGCTATCACGTAGCCCAAAAGCATCATCGGAAGGCCTCCGATAAGCGCGTTGGCGCTCCAGTGCCAGCTGACACCACTGTATGAATTTACATATGTCTCAACGACGATCCTCGCGAGAAGGAAAATGGGCGTCAACACGTAGATGACTTTCTTCAGCCTGAAGCGCACGAGGATGTAGAAGATCACATAACAATATAAGAGCGCGACCATGAACCACAGGTGCGAACCGTAGAAGAATTCGAAGTCGCCCAGAAGGATCATGCGCACATAAGTAATGGGCTTTTTGAGCGCCATCTTCCACAAGATCTCCGTGTGTTCGAGACTCATCGCGTAGTAGCTGAAAGCCAGCGCCCACGCCACTGCGAGCACGGTGATTATGCCGTTTCTAAGAAGCCTTTTCCTGATCTTCGGGCACATCTTCTCAGGCTCACCATGGCACGCATATCCGCTGATGAGGTAGAAAAAACTGACGCCCAAAACGCCCAAGGAGCTTAAGATGCTTCCGAGATTGCCCTTATAAGGGGCATGCACAAGAATGACGCCGACCGCAGCGATGAATTTCCAGAAATCCCAGTTGTAGTTGCGCCCGGAGACCTGCTTGTCCATTTGATTATCCGTCTGCCTGCCCATCAAAGATCAACCGACGTTCAGATAAACTTCTTCTCTCAAATGGAAGCCGCTGTTGATGATGACTTCATCGATGTTTGCGACTGTTACGGCAGAAGGTTCGATGGCGTAGTAAGGGATGTCCTGCGAGCCGTCGAAGAAGGAATCCATCGTATCGAGAGCCTGGTGCTTTGCGAGCTTGACCGCGCATTCGGCAGCGTGGATAGCGAGCTTTTCAACCGGCTTATAAACGGTGACGAGCTGGGTGCCTTCGACTACTCTCTGGCAGGCTTCAAGGTCGCCGTCCTGGCCCGTTACCAGGATCTTGCCCGCATAGCCTCTCTCGGCAAGAGCGTGGATAGCTTCACCTGCGAGCGCGTCGTTGCCGCACATGATCGCGTCGGCCTTTGAGATCTCCTCGAAATTCTCATTTACGAAGTCGTAAGCGAGCTCAGGCTTCCAGTTATCGCAGTTGTACTTGAGCGAGATATTCATGTTGTGCTCTTCGCACACCGCGTCAAAACCGCCCATGACCTGCGCGACGTTGTAGTCGGAATCAGGTCCCATGATCTCAACGATCGTACCGCCGTCGGGGACATTGTCGCAGATCGCCTGCGCCATCTGTCTGCCTACCGATTCGTTGTTGAATGAGATATACAGATCCGCACCCGCATTCATGACAAGACGGTCGTAGCAGACGACGGGAATGCCTTTATTCTTAGCCTCTTTGAGCACATCGGCGAGTGCGACGGCGTCTGCCGTGATGATGACTATAACGTCAACGCCGATCTCGATAAAATACTTGATCTGCGATATCTGTGTAGCGACGTCGCCGCCTGCAGACTGCACGTTAACTTCCGCGCCGAGCTCATTTGCCGTCGATACGAAAACATCGCGGTCTCTTGTCCAGCGCTCGAT
The DNA here is from genome assembly GCA_017554745.1 of Clostridiales bacterium. GTDB lineage: Bacteria > Bacillota > Clostridia > Saccharofermentanales > Saccharofermentanaceae > Saccharofermentans. The sequence continues at coordinate 28,452 of JAFZHS010000010.1, forward strand.
TACGAAGGAGTCAAAGGACAGTCCTATCAAGAGCGAATCGTTCTTCGTGGTCACCGTGGCTTCCTTTTTCTCGGGAGTCTGGCAGCCCACGCACAATATCAGTGACAGCGTTACCAAAAGCGCTAATAGTTTTCTCATCATCTTTTACCTTCCTTATACTCGGTAGGAGTTACGCCGGTATTCTTCTTGAAGATACGGCTGAAATAGTTCGGATCAGAATAACCGACCTCCGAGCAGATCTCCTTCATGGACTTGTTCGTGCCTTCAAGAAGCTCTCTGGCACGGGCGACTCTGACGCCCGTGATGTAATCGGTAAACGTCACGCCCGTCTGCGTCTTGAAGACCTTGGAAAAATAGAACGGGCTGATGTCGTACATGCCTGACAGGTCGTCCAAAGAGATGTCTTCCCTGAAGTGCTGGTCGATATATTTCTTGGCCTTCTCGGCAACGTCTTCTGTCTTCGCGAGATTTGCCGCGCTGACCATGTTTACCGCGCGGTCGATGTGTGAGAGGAACCACAGACGGAGCTCTTCGTAGCTCTTCATGTGATTGATCTCGGGCAGATATTCGCTTCTCGAGAGGAAGTGATAAACGTGACCGCCGTTGCCGTAGGCAAGGCGCTCTGCCCAGAGCACGAATTCCAATACCTTGAGGCAGATGTCGCTCATCTCACCGCCGGAGCTTTTTACCATCCAGTCGAAGAACAGATTTGCCTGCTCTGCGGACTTCCTGATGTCGCCCTGTGATATCGCGTCGAAAAGCTCTTTCTCGGTCTTCTGAGGATAGTCGGTATCGTATTCGCAGCCTTCCGGAAGATCGATGCTCTCTGCGACGGTGTGCTTCGTGGTAGCGAGCACTGACAGCGCTTCCGCATAAGAATCCGCCATCTCGTCCATGGGCTTGACGGGACCTATTCCGATCCTGAAATCAAGGCCTAATGCTTCCGTTAATTCTTCCTGTGCTTTCTTTGCCGAATCAACGATCTTCTCGTATTCTTCGGGCGTGATGGTGCTTTTCGCGCAGGGGATGAGAACGGGGATCTTATTGCCCATTACAGAGCCCGTGATGCATTTAAAGTTATCGCTTATGACGAGCAGGACAGTCTCGTAATTCTTCTGCGTCTTGACGCTCGCGGGGACCGCGCCGCGCATGTATCCGCCGGGCTCCCTGTCACCGCCGACGACGGCCAGCATGAGGCCGTATTCTTCTTCGATGCCGAGGAGCTTTTTGTATTCTTCGATGTTTTCCTTGAAATGCTCGTGCGACAGGAGGTCCTGGATAAGGCCGTTCTCGACGATAGGCACGATGGAATCGAGCTTTTCCTTGATCTCAAGTTCGCGCGATCTCTGCTCGCGGCTCCTGTCGACTTCGGCCATTGCTTTCTTAAGGACTGCGACGATCTGCGCCTTGTCGAAAGGCTTGTTGACGTAATCGATAACGCCGAGATTTAAGGCCTGCTTCGCGTAGTCGAATTTATCGTATGCGGAGATGACGACGAACACGATATTCGGGTTCGTTCTTCTGATCTCCTTCATCGCGTCGATACCGTTGATGCCGGGCATCCTGATGTCCATCAGTGAGATATCGGGGCGCACCTCGTCGGCAAGCTCTATTACGCGCCTTCCGGTCTTCGCCTCGTGCACTTCGCAGAGTCCCGGAAACTCTTTGTCTATTATGAATTTGAGCGATTCGATGACGATTCCCTCATCGTCCGCGAGCAAAAGCTTATACATTGCCTGCCTCCATCGGTATCTTTATCGTAACTTGTGTTCCTTCATTCTTCTTGCTCTTGATCTCGAAAACATCCTTGTGGTTGTAGTACAGATCGAGCCTCTCCATAACATTCGTTATGCCTACGCCTCTCGTCTCGGAGGGCTTTTTCTCGTTGCTCATGATCTTCTCGATGATGTCCTCATCGGTGCCGACGCCGTTGTCGCTGACCCTGATGCAGCAGTTATCGTCTTCGCGGTATACAGAGAGCGTGATCTTGCCCTCGCCCGGCTCGACGTCCTTGATGCCGTACTTGATCGAGTTCTCGACCAGCGGCTGGATGATCATGGAAGGAACGATAAAATCAAGAAGACTCTCGTCGATGTCCTTCTCGAAAATGATCTCTCCTGCAAACCTTACGTTCAGGATGTACATGTACGAATCGACGAGCTCTATCTCCTCGGAAAGCCTTACCGTGTCGGAGCTCTTTTTGACATTGTATCGGAAGAAGTCAGCCATATTCCTGATGTACTCGTTGGTCCTGTCCGCGCCCTCCATCATGGCGAGCTGCGCGCCCGCGTTGAGCGTGTTAAAGAGGAAGTGCGGATTGATCTGCGACTGCAGATACTTGAGCTGCGCGTCCTTGAGGTGCGTCTCCATCAGGAGGTTCTTCTCCTTCATCTCACTTTCCGTGATGAGCTGCGTCCTGATACGCCCGATGTAATCCTTGATGCTTCCGAGCATTCCGTTGAACGCATTGGTCACCTTACCGACTTCGTCTTTGGAGTAAACCTCGAGCGGTTCAACGTCCTCGGGGTTGCCCGACGAGATCTCTTCCGCCTTGGCAGAGAGCCTGGTAAGAGGCCTCGTGATCGTGTTCGTCAGAATGATTATGAGGAGCACGTTCATGACAGATGCGACCGCAAAGATCAGCATGCTCATGATCTCCGTGTACCTGAGCGAACTTACCAGCGCATTGTAGTTATTCGAGTTCGTCCTGAACTGCTCGTTGTTGACCGAATAGATATATGTGTTGAGGTAATCCTTTATCTTGGTGCACTCATTGTATTTCGCGGTGTACTCGTCGATGTTCCTACCACGTTTTGCCTGAACTGCTTCATCAGCTGTCTTAAGATATGTGGTGAGCATGTTCCTGATGTCACGCTCAGACAGCTTCATTTGGTTATCCGTAACCTTGAAGTTGAGCTGCATTATCATGACATTCATTTCCTGCGTGGATGCGTAGTAAAGCTCGAGATCGTCAGTACCCTTCGTCTCCAGGTAACCCGTAAGACCGGTGTGGATCTGGTTGAGCTTATCCGACAGCTGGTTCAAGCTGATGTTGCTCGAGAATACCGTGTTGATCTTATCGAGCGCTATGTTGAGGTTAGCATAAATAAAGATGTTGACGCCCATCGCGATGACGGAAGTCGCGAGGAATACCGCAACAAGCTTACGGGAGATTTTCATGTTGGCAAGGAAATTAGCCATCATTCTCCTCCTGTAAGTACTCGGAAAGGTTCTTGCGGTTTATGAGCTTGTAATTCGAGCTGTAGTAAGCAGATACGTTTCCCGTGTTGTTGTACTCGTTGAGCGCGTTGACACACTGCTCGGCCACTGTTTTCGCTTCGATCGCGAAAGTCGCATAAACAGAGCCCTTGTCGATAGCCTTCAGGATCGTCTCCGAATCGAAATAACCGAGCACCGTCGTCTTACCTACGAGGTTCTTATCGACGATGCACTGGTACACACTTTCGCTCGTTCTGTCGTTAAGACAAATGATGACATCCGGCACCTCTTCAAGGCTGTCGAGAATGTTCATAACGTCTTCCTGCGAAGTAAAAGGCGTCGAGATATCTACAACGCTTGATGACAGGACGATCCTTCTGCCCGTGACCGATTCCTGGATAGCCGAGTGGATGATGTCGTCCGCATTGCCGTCGTCTCTGTCCAGAAGGATCAAAGCCGTGAGCGGCGCGATCGATTTTTCCCTCGCGATCTCAGCCAGCTGGTCACCATACTCTGTGCCGAGATTGTAGCTGTTGAGACCGATAAAACTCTTTCTGCTCGAATTGATGCAGTCCGACAAGACCGTGACGACCGGAATGCCTTTCTGCGTTGCTTTATCGATGAGCGCTGCCGTCTCTTCCGAGTCGTCGCCTTCCAAAATAATTCCGTCAACTTTGGAACTGATCGCGATGTTGATCCTGTCTGCCTTCGAATAGCTCGTCGACAGGTTCTGCCCCGTCATCTCGACATAACAGCCATTCGCCTGCGCATACTCCGAGATCTCCTTGTAGATCCTGTTCGACAGCTGGCTGTCCGGGTCATCGGCGATGTATGCATAAAGCCTCGAATACTCATTGAAATTCTCTTCCTGGACCTCGCCCAGGCTTCCGATCATCTTCCTGTAGTAGAACAATCCTGCCACGGTCGCGAAAAAAAGAACGAGCACAATGCCCGCCAAAATAGTAACCGCGACTCTGTTCCTTGAGACCTTCATGGTGCTAATTATACTCTATGAAATTGCTCTTTTCATTATATAGGGGCTCGGGGCCGCCGCCGTGGAGGACGTGTGACGGAAAGTGACAAAAAAACAGCGGGACAAACCCGCTGCTTTAGTGATCCGGCTGTAACCGCAAGCTTACTCTTCGCCGCCCTCAAGCTCTTTGCCGCTGTTCAGGTCATCGAACATCTGCTTAACGGAAGGCGCATTCTTCGTGAGCTTTTTGATGGTCAGGTCGTCGGCCTTATCGTTAGCAAGGCGCAGGTTGTTCTCGGAGGACTGGAGCGCCTTCTTGACCTTCTCGAGATGATCGATCGTCTTGTCGATCTCTTCGATCGCAGTCTGGAACTTCTCGGAAGCTATCCTGTAATTACGCCCGAAAGCATCCTTAAACTCCTGCATGTTGCTCTCAAAATTAACCAGGTCAAGCTGCTGGTTCCTTACGACCGCAAGCTCCTTCTGATACTGCAGGGAATTGAGCGCAGCGTTCCTTAAGAGCGTGATCATGGGGATGAAGAACTGTGGCCTTATGACATACATCTTCGGGAACTTGTAAGAGACATCGACAATGCCGTTGTTATACAGATCATTATCTGCCTCGAGGAGCGATACGAGCACCGCATATTCGCAGCCCTTCTCATTCCTGTCCTTATCGAGTTCCTTGAAGAAATCCTCATTCTTATGCTTGGTCGCAGTCGTGTCCATCTCATTCTTCATCTCGAACATGATGGAGATGAACTCCTGGCCGTCATCGTAATCCCTGAAGATAAAATCGCCCTTGCTGTTCGTCTCGCTGACCTTATTGTCCTTCTCGAAATACGCATTCGGGAAAGCGGTCATGCGCAAAGAATTGAACTGGTTCTGGCAGTGCTGCTCCAAGCTCTCGCCGACCATCTTCGTGGACTGGCGCGCCTTGAAATCCTTGTACTGCTCGATCTGGTCATCCTTGAGCTTGAGCTCAGTCTTGTAGCGCTCTTCGATATTCTTCTCGTTGAGGGCGCTCTCATTCTTCTGGTTCTCGAGCTGGCTCTTGAGCTTTATGATCTCAGCCTGATAATCGGCGACTTCCTTATCCTTATCGCGGAGCGCATCGCTTACCGCAAGCTTCTTCTCGGAGTCTCCCATCGCAAGCTTGTTCTTAAGCTGGGCGATCTCCAGATCCTTATCCGCAAGAGCCTTGTCTTTGCCGGAAATGGTCTCCGCTAAAACTTTCTCCTGCTCCATCTGAGCCATCTTAATGGCGTCTTTATTCCTCTCTTCCAATTCCTTGGCGCGCTTGTGGAGCTCTTCTTCGAAAGCCTCATTCCTGACCTGGCCGAGGAGCTCTGAATAACCGCTCTCATCTACCTGAAAAACTTCCCCACACTTCGGGCACTTGATCTCATGCATACTGATACGACCTCCTTATTCAAACCTTATGCTCTTATTATATTTCATTCTGCGGCCAATAAAGGGACTATGTTGACTGTGGCCGCAGATTTTGCTCTTTCATCACGTTGACGCGCATTTTTCCTGACGATATAATTGAGTTGTAATGAGGTGTTACCGGTCGACGGTTGCCCTTAAGTTGACGTAAACCGCCCTGACTTGTGAGGCTTCGGGCGGTTTTACTTATTCTTTGATTTTATGCAAAGCATAACGACTGTAGCGACCAAAATACTTATTTCGAGCACGAGGCTCAAGATCTCGTAATCGGACATACAATCACCTCCTCTCTCCCAAAGGGTAAAGGGGAGGGCAACCGCCTGCCGTTGGAGGTAACACCTCATAAAAATCATACGCCGCACGTAATGTGCGTGCATTAGATTAATAGGACAGATCGCGCTTAAGCCATGCAAATTTCCGATACTGTCCTAAAAACCGAATTGACAAGATAACGCCCGGCAGTTTTTGAGCTGACCGGGCGCATTTTTTCGAGGCAAAAGCTGCCTTATTTCTTGTGTCTTTTCTTGTAGTCATCCCTGATGTCAGCAAGCATCTCTTCGGAATCGAACGCAGCGCCCATTTCCGCAGAGGACTTGCACGCTCTCGCGCATGAGACCATCTTGCTCATCATCTTGTAGTTAAGCGCAGTTCCGGCGCTGTCGCACTCGTATGTTACCGCCCTGCTGCGGTCTACGCCGAACTTGTTCGCGACGCTTACCGCATCGATGTTTGCGCCGAGGAAGATAAACTCCCAGCCGTACTTTTCCTTCTGCCTCTCGACCATCTTCTTGACCTTGTCGTAAGAATACTGCCTGCTCGAATTCTCCATGCCGTCAGTCGTGATGATGAAAAGCGTCTTCTCCGGAACGTCCTCTGCCCTTGCGTACTTGTGAACGTTGCCGATGTGGTGTATCGCGCCGCCGACCGCGTCAAGGAGCGCCGTCGAACCTCTTACGTAGTACTCTTTCTCAGTGATGGGCTCGATCTTGTCGAGGCTTACCCTGTCGTGCAAAACTTCGGTCTCGTTATCGAAAAGCACCGTCGAGATTATAGCCTCGCCCTCTTCTGTTTTCTGCTTGGCGATCATGGAGTTGTAGCCTCCGATCGTGTCGTTCTCAAGCCCTGACATTGAACCGCTGCGGTCCAGGATAAATACGATCTCTGTCAATCCCTTCTTCATTTCCTTTTCCTCACTTTCCGCCGCGAATCCGTGCGGCTGTCTGATTATTTCCGCCGCGTTTATTCCGGCCGCGGCTGTTTGATCGTGGCTTCAGTATATGAGGTTTGAAGGGGTGAGAGGTCGCCTGGCGGGCGACATTTCCGGGGAGCGCATCAGGAGCGCGTCCAGTGACGGAAAGTGACACGAATTGGAGCCAAAACGTGTCACTTGACGGCAATATCTTTGAAAGTGACGAAAACTGACACAAAACAGTGCCAAAACGTGTCATTTCTCGTCACAGGCGTACTACAACCGCCTGTTATCCTATCTGCGGCTGGTCGTGCTCGAAAAGCGCAAGGTTGATCGTCATGAAGTCGTACACCTTGTTCTCGATGAAATACTCGATGATGAGGTCGAATTTGCTCGACGGCGAGAATGCGTAGCCTGCGCGGCCGATGAAGTCTTTGGTCTCGTCGAGGTTGAGCCTTAAGGCAAGTGCCAAAGCGACGGCAGTGGTCTTCTTGGGCTTATAATCCTTGTCGCCTCTGATCTTCGAGAAAAGCTTTCTGTCTACATTTGCACGTTTATATACTTCAACATCCGAAAGGCCCTTCTCGTCGATCATGCGCAGAAGGCTCTCAGACCACGTCTCGGAAATGTTCTTCATCACGTCATCAAGAGATCTCTGCTTGGGGATCGCCGCTGCGGCTGCAGCGGCCGGTACAGGGGGAACAGGGGCTTCGGCTTTTGGCGCAGCAAGCATATCTGCCTGCATCGCACGCGATTCTTCCTTGCGGTCAAACCTGCGGTTGCCGAGGAACAATCTGCGGTTGCGCTTCTCGCGGAGTTCTTCATCAGACGGCGCTTCTTCATCGGCGCATTCATCTTCAATGGCAGCGTCAAAAGATCTCTCCTGCGCAGCACGCATCATGCCTGTAACCGTGCCGGCACCGATACCCGCGCCCGCAGCGCCTGCCATAAGCATATCCTTATACGGATCGCCGTACTCTTCTCCGGTCTTCTCTTCGACGTAATTCTCATCGATGTATTGGTCGATGCCTGCGAAGATCTTGCCCGATAAAGTGAATGATTCGTTGTCGAAAACAACCAGCGTTATGTCGAGATCGTTTTCAGCTAAAAAGCTGCTGAATACAGACGTCGCGATCTGCAGCGCTTCGGCCTTGGGGAAACCGTAATTGCCCGTCGCGATGAGCGGGAAAGCGATGCTCTCGATGCCCAGTTCGACAGCCTTGTTAAGGCAGTTGACGTAACAGTCGCGGACGATGTCTTTCTCACCCTGCTGGCCGCCGCTCCAGACGGGGCCTACTGTGTGGAAAATGTACTTTGCATCAAGCGCAAAAGCGGGCGTTACCGCTACCTGACCTTCTTCGATGCGGCCGATCTTTCTGCGCTCTTCGAGGAGCTCATCTGCGCCTGCGGCAAGGTAGATCGCGGTATCCGTGCCGGAATCGTATTTCGGATTTGGATTTGCCGTGTTTACTATCGCGTCAGCTTTTATTTTCGTAATGTCGTTGCGGACGATCCTGAATGCCATAGATGCCACCTCAAAAACAGTTATAAAAATCCTTTTACAACCAACATTATAGCCTTCGAAGCCTTCTAATGAAAATCAAAAGTGACAAAGACGTAAGGAATTCGTAAGGGGATTAAATGGCTTGTAAATAAAGGGTTTTCTATACTTTTCGCGAGGGTAAAAGCGCAAAAGCCTGCACTCGTTTTGCCTCAATCTTAAGGAAATATTAAGGATTTAACTACTTTAACTTTCGAATTTACAGGGGTATAACTCTGTCCGAGGGAAAACATAGGGGAGAAAAATGTATGGAAACTATCAGAATCATTAACTTCATCATTGCTGCGATTTTTATCGTCTGCTACTCGTACCAGTTCATCTTCGTTCCGATCTCGCTGTGGATGCAGCACCGCGAGAAGAGGGCCGCCAAAAAGGCCTCTCCGGCAAACGCTTCTTCAGAAGAAAACCTCAAGCGTTATGCGGTCCTCATCTGCGCAAGAAACGAAGAAAACGTTATAGGACAGCTCATCGACAGCATCAACAACCAGACTTACAAGGGCGAAGTTACGACCTTCGTTATGGCCGACAACTGCACCGACAATACTTATGACGTTGCCGTCGAGCACAACGCCGTCGCATACGTCCGCGAGTCCAAAGACCTTATCGGCAAGGGCTACGCGATGGAAGCGCTTCTTAAGGAGATCAAGAGAGATTTCCCGGAAGGCTTCGACGGATATTTTGTTTTCGACGCTGACAATATTCTTACACCCAATTACATCGAAGAGATGCACAAGTGCCACCTCGAGGGCAACGAAGCCATCACTTCTTACCGCAACTCCAAGAACTTCGGCGACAACTGGATCAGCTCCGGCTACAGTCTCTGCTTCTTAAGAGAATCTATGTATCTTAACTACCCTCGTTACAAGATCGGCTCTTCTGCGGCAATCTCCGGCACGGGCTTCTTCTTCTCAAACAAAGTTCTTAAAGAGATCGGCGGATGGCCTTTCCACCTTCTTACGGAAGACATCGAATTCACGATCAACCGCGTCTGCAAAGGCCGCAAGATCGCGTTCTGCAGAACGGCTGTTTTCTACGACGAGCAGCCCACTTCTCTGAAGCAGTCGATCACACAGCGTATGCGCTGGGCAAGAGGCTACATCCAGGTGTTCAGACACTACGGAAAAGACCTTATCTATTCGATCTTCCACGGAAGCTTCTCGGCATTCGACATGACAATGAACATCATGCCGGCATTCTTCCTCACAGCAGTCTCGATCACATGCAACATGGCATACGGCACGTTCGGCGCCATCATGGGCGGCGACATCAGGATCGCGCTCTGGTCAATGCTCGAGACCATCATCAACGCATGCTCCATGCTCTTCATCCTGGGCGTCGTATCGCTCATCACTGAATGGAAAAACATACACGCAACAACGGCACGCAAGATCTTATCAGTCTTCACGTTCCCGTTCTTCATATTGACCTACGTTCCGATCGCATTCGCAGCCCTCTTCGTAAACCCGGGCTGGAAGCCGATCAAGCACAAGGCGACAACATCGTCTTTGAGCGCGGAACTCACGGGGTCACAAACAGTAAGAAAGATTTCTTAACGTTCATACAACCCTAAAAAGGTACAACCCTCCGGAAAAGCTGCCTGCTGCAAACGGGCAGCTTTTTCATGTCTGGAAACAGATAGATGCCCCGGGGTTACACTACATGGCCTGTTTTCGAGTGTTCTGGTGTAAGTTTTTGACGTTTTCTTACACTACACAGCCGCTATTCAGGGGCTCTGGTGTAAAAACTCACCTGTCTATAGAAGGACATCTTCCCTTGCACTTTGCGCAGTCGCCGCAGCAGGAAGAACCGCGTGTCTTGCGGCGGACTGCGATGATTACTGCAACTGTAAGTATGACGGCCAGTACGGCGATCAGGATGATATCAGCAGGGTTCATACAAGACCTCCCGTGCAGGCAAGAACGATTATCCTGAAAAGGAAGCTTACGATCCACGCGAGCATGCACTGCCAGACGGCGACTGCTGCGGCGTATTTCCAGCCGAGCTCACGCTTGAAGGATGCGATGGCCGCAACGCAGGGAGTGTAAAGAAGGCTGAAGATAAGGAGCGTTCCGGCTTCGACGACGCCCAATACTGCGGTGATTCCGCCTTCCGCGCCGAAGAGGACTTCGAGTACGGAGACGACGCTTTCTTTCGCCATGAAGCCGCTGATCAGAGATGTCGTGATGCGCCAGTCGCCGAGGCCTAAAGGCTTCATGACGGGCGAGATGAATCCGGCGATGACCGCCATTATCGACTGGGAAGAATCGGTAACGAGATTAAATCTCGTGTCAAAGCTCTGCAGGAACCATACGACAACGGTCGCGATGAGGATGACGGAGAAGGCCTTCTGGAGGAAGTCTTTCGCCTTTTCCCACATGAGCTGCAGGGTGCTTCTTAATGAAGGAAGTCTGTAGTTCGGAAGTTCCATGACAAACGGCGCCGCTTCGCCCTTGAAGAGTACTTTTTTGTACAGGAACGAGATGAGGATCCCGACGATTATGCCGAGCAGATAAAGGCCCGTCATGACGAGGCCGCCCTGCTTCGGGAAGAATGAACTTACGAAGAATGCGTAGATCGGGAGCTTCGCGGTGCAGCTCATGAACGGCGTGAGGAAAATGGTCATCTTACGGTCTCTGTCGGAAGGCAGGGTGCGCGTTGACATAACTGCCGGGACCGTGCATCCGAAGCCTATGAGCATAGGCACGATGCTGCGTCCCGAAAGACCTATCTTACGGAGGAGTTTATCCATGAAGAACGCGATTCGCGCGATGTATCCGCTGTCCTCGAGAAGCGACAGGAAGAAGAACATTACGACGACGATCGGCAGGAAGCTTAATACGCTTCCGACGCCCTCGAAAATACCGTCGATAATAAGGCTGTGAATGACCTCATTTACGTTCGCGCTCGAGAGCGCCTTATCGGTTACTTCGGTGAGCTTATCGATGCCTATCTCAAGCAGCCACTGCAATCCTGCGCCGATAACGTTAAAGGTCAGAATAAATACCGCTGCCATTATCAGGATGAAGATCGGGATGGCCGTGAATTTGCCTGTTAAGATCCTGTCGGCCTTCTCGCTTCTCGCGCGCTCTTTGCTCTGCTTGGGCTTGACGACGCACTTCTTGCAAAGCTGCATTATGTAAGCAAATCTCATGTCTGCGACTGCAGCGGAAGGATCTAAGCCGGACTTCTTTTCGACCTTTACACGGATGTGCTCCAAAAGGTCTTTCTCGTTCTCGTCGAGGTCTAATTTATCGAGGATGAGGCTGTCGCCTTCAAGCGCTTTGCATGCGGCAAATCTTAAAGGCAGACCGCACTCTTTGGTCTTCTCTTCAATGAGGTGCTCGACAGCGTGGATCGAGTCGTGGATAGGGCTGTCGGGCGCGCAGAAGTCCTGCTCCAAAGGCTTCTCGCAATATTTCGCGATGTGGAGCGCGTGGGTAATGAGCTCGTCGATGCCCTGGTTCTTCGCTGCGCTGATCGGAACGACAGGAACGCCTAAGATCTCCTCCATGAGATTGATGTCGATCGATCCGCCGTTGCCCGTGAGCTCGTCCATCATGTTGAGGGCGACGACTACCGGGCGGTCTGTCTCGAGGAGCTGCATCGTCAAATATAGATTGCGCTCTATGTTTGTGGAGTCAACGATATTGATCAGAGCGTCAGGCTTATTGTTGAGAACGAAGTCACGTGACACGATCTCTTCGCTCGAATAAGGAGACATCGAGTAAATGCCCGGAAGGTCCGTGATCACTGTGTTTGCGTGGCCGATGATGGCGCCGTCCTTGCGGTCGACGGTGACGCCCGGGAAGTTTCCGACGTGCTGGTTGGAGCCCGTAAGGCGGTTAAATAAAGTGGTCTTGCCGCTGTTCTGGTTGCCTACCAGGGCAAATGACAGTACGTGGTCATCGGGCAGAGGCTTTTCCGTTCTTTTATCGTGGTGCACGCCCGGCTCACCGAGATAAGGGTGGGCAGTGCTGGATTTCTTAGTTTTTCTGGGGGCCTCGGCCTCTTCTGTCTTATCGGTCTTCGTGACTGCGATCTTTGCAGCGTCATCGAGTCTTAATGAGAGTTCGTAGCCGTGGATCCTTACTTCGACGGGGTCGCCCAAGGGCGCGAACTTAACGATGGTGATCTCGGCACCGGGGATGATGCCCATATCCAGAAAATGCTGTCTGAGAGCTCCCTGCCCTCCGACAGTTTCAACGATGCAGGACTCGCCTGCCTTAAGTTCACCAAGATTCATATCCGCTTTCATCGTCTCACCCATTATGTTTCCCCTCTTTTCGGTCCACATTATAGTTAGCCAAAACTAACCTGTCAACAGCATTATAGTTAGCCTGTGCTAACTTGTCAACATCATCTTGAGTTTGTCGCCTATTATCTAAGGTTTTTTAGGGATATACTTATGAACTGTATGGTTATTAAATTTTTAAAGAAGTATATTTTCGTGCTGCTCGCCGTCATCATCGCCGTGGGCGGATATTTGTATGTCTGCGCAGTCGGCCGTGAATATACTTATTCGAGGCCCGACTACAACACCAATTCCAAAATAAAGAATGTCTATATCGACGAGGAGTCGTTCGGCAATGCAGAAGTCTTAAGCTGGGACGTCACCGAAAAGGGCCTCAAGGTTAACTTAAAGTCTGTTACTCCCGGAAGATTCTACATCGTGATCGAATGCGAGGAATACTCCGGCATCGGCGTGCTCTATGTCCATAAGAACGGCGTCATAACCTGCGACAAATTCTTCGGTGACTGCACAGGAATGAGCGTCATAAGCGACATGATCATCGTGTATCTCCTGCTCCTTTGCGGATACTTCATCAAAAAGCACGAAAAGCAGGTCAAAGAGAGCCTTTACCGCTACGACAACGTCCTTTCGCTGGGACTCATCATATTCGTATTTTTCCTGATGATCACACAGGTAATGGCACTGACTTATAAGGACGGCATCAGCGGAGCCTTCTATCAGGCGATAAGCACGACGCAGACGTTCGTCACGTTCACTTTCCCCGTCGTCATCATCACCACGGTCTTCGTGACCATCAGCAACATCACGCTAATCCGCAAGGAAGGCAGGACATGGCGCAACATGCTGGCCGTCATCCTGGGCCTCGTGCTCGGTATAGGCGCGCTCCTGCCCTTCGTGATCGGCACATTCCTTCAGACGACTACCCTCATCGACGTACACTACGAGCGCGGCGTCGGACGCTTCGTCGAACTGTTCATCGAGAACGGCATCGCTTCGATAGTAACTTACCTCGAGTGCATCCTGATCGGCACCATCGTGACTGCGGTTATGGCAGCAAAACACGTGCCTGCATACGACAAGGATTACATCATCATTCACGGCTGTCAGATAAGAAAAGACGGCACTCTCACGAAGCTTCTGCAGTCGAGGGCTGACCGCGCGATCGAGTTCGCGGTAAAGCAGAATGAGAATACCGGCAAGGCTATTGTTTTCGTGCCCTCAGGAGGAAAAGGCTCTGACGAGGTAATCCCCGAAGGCGAGGCCATTAAGCGCTACCTTTTGGAAAAGGGCATCAGCGAAGATCAGATCCTTGAAGAGACAAAGTCCACCAGCACGGAAGAAAACTTCAGGTTCGCATACGATCTCATCAAAGAGCATCACGGGTCAGATGATTTTAAGCTCGCGTTCGCCACTACGAATTATCATGTCTTCCGCTCAGGCATGCTCGCGGAACACCTTGGAATCAAGGCAGAAGGCATCGGCAGCAAGACGAAAAGTTATTTCTGGATAAACGCATTTGTCAGGGAGTTTATTGCTACTATATATGAGAAAAAGAAAACGCACTTGAAGGTTACCGGGATCCTGTTCCTCATTAACCTGGTCAGCGTGGTAATGATGTATATTTCCGAAGCCGTATTTTTCTGAGCGGCGAAAAAATAAAAGAGAGGTACTGATATGGACAACAACAAGAAGATGGTCAAAGGCGCAAACCCTTACATGCCGCTCTGGGAGCACGTTCCGGACGGCGAGCCGCGCGTATTTACTTATAACGGCGAGACCAGGATCTACCTGTTCGGTTCGCACGACACACTGAAGACAGAGTACTGCGGACCTGACTACGTCGTATGGTCTGCACCCGTTGACGATCCTACAAACTGGACCTGCCACGGCGTCTGCTACACTGCTTCTGACGGCGGCACACTTTATGCTCCTGACGTTGTCCAGAAGGGCGACACTTTCTATATGTATGCGGCTGAAGCAAAGGGCTCAAAGATAATGCTCGCCACATCAAAGTGCCCCTGGGGACCTTACGAGAATCCCGTGCAGACAGAGCTCGGATTCGATCCCGGTATACTTGTCGATGACGACGGCAGAGTATATGCGTACTGGGGCTTCTGCGAATCACACGCAGGCGAGCTCAATGACGATATGTGCACGCTCAAAAAAGAGACTGTCGTCCATCACCTGATGGGCCACTCAAAGCCCTTCTGGATCAAGGAAGATGACGGCCACGTTATCCCCGAAGACGGCTTCTTCGAAGCTTCGAGCCCCAGAAAGATCAATGGCAAATATGTCCTCGTTTATTCAAAGCGCTACGAATACCAGAGGCCTGACCTTGGCGTTATGAACAGCTGCAACGGCTTCCTTTCCTACAAGTGGAGCGACTCGCCCTTAGGCGAATACAAGATGGGCGGAGACATCAGCTTCAACGGCGGCGAAGTCATCAAGGGACCTGACGGAAACGGCATCATGACATACCAGTGGGGCAACAACCACGGCTCGCTCATGAAGGTCAAGGACCAGTGGTACATCTTCTATCACAGACAGACCGGCTGCAACGAATATTCACGCCAGGCAATGGTCGAGCCCGTCGACATCGCAATGGGTAAGAACGGTCAGATCTTCATCGGTAAGATCCGCTACGATGAGACAGGCGAACCCGCAGATTCTGACGTTGTCGAGTGCACATCACAGGGCTTCAATCTTGGCGGTCTCGACGCTTATTCTCTTATCTCCGCAGGCTACACATGCCACATGTACGACGGCCTCGGAAAGCCCATGTATCAGGACAATGCAGAGGGCACGAATAAGGATAAGAGAGTCGCTCACGTCCAGCCCGTTTACGAAGGCGATTCTTCACCTGTTGTTGACATCCAGAGCGGCGCAACGATCGGCTTTAAGTACATCAACTTCGGTGATGCGGGAGCCTCTTCCGCAACGCTCACAGGCGAGATCCCCGCAGGCTTTGAGATCAAGATCAGGCTCGGTTCTTACGACGGCGAAATAGTCGCTGACCAGACTGTGTCTGAAGACAGCAAGGAAGTTGTTTTCGGGCTTGATAAGAAGATCACCGGCAGGCACGCTGTCTACTTCGAATTCACGTGCAAAGACGACGACAAGAGAGCGGTTTTCGACGTATTTACCTTCGACTGAGCCTTTTAACATTCGCTATTCATATCAGAGGTAGCTATGAAGACTAAAAAAGTGTTGGCTTCTTTGTTGTTGATCTCTCTTATGGCAACAACTGCGTGTTCGTCCGGAAAGGGTAAGACGAACAGTTCCGTTGCGGTTCAGAATAAAGCAGATTTGAACTATACAGAGATGACTCCGGAAGAAATCTGCGCGACGCTTACGCTCGAGCAGAAGGCTGCGCAGATGATGCAGCCGACGATCAATAACGCGCTGCCGTCTGATATGGACGATACTGACTACGGTTCAGTCCTGGGAAGGATCGATGACTGGCCGATGCCGACGGCGGAGGAATGGAAGGATATCGTCAACGACTACCAGCAGTTTGCAATGGAGTCTGATGCGCAGATACCGTTTATTTATGGTAATGACAGCGTGCACGGAGTTAATTTCGCGTCGGGATGCGTAATATTCCCGCACAACATCAACGTTGGCGCGGCTAATGACGATGCGCTCACGGAGAAGTATGGACAGGTCGTCGGAAGCGACATCGCACACACGGGAATGCTGCTTAATTTCGCGCCATGCGTAGCTACGGCAAATGACCCGAGATGGGGAAGGACTTACGAGTCTTATTCATCTGACAGCACGAGAGTCATCAATATGTCGACGGCGTATGCGAAGGGGCTTATGTCGGAAGGGATTATTGTCTGCCCCAAGCACTTTTTCGGCGACGGCATGACATCTTACAACACGGGCGAGGATCCGCTCATAATGCTCATCGACAGAGGCAATGCCGAGCTCACGGAAGCACAGATCCAGGAGCAGCTCGATATATATCAGGCTCTCATAGATGAAGGCGTGCAGGTAATTATGCTCTCGCACTCATCGCTCAACGGCACAAAGATGCACGAGAATAAGAAATACATCACTTATCTTAAGGAAGACATGGGCTTTGAGGGCATCGTCCTGACGGACTGGGATTCGATAATGAACTGCTCAGGATCTTCTTACAAGGAAAATGTCATCATCGGCGTAAACGCAGGCATCGACATGTTCATGACGTCAACGGAACACGAGGCTGCGCTGCAGTATATTATCGACGGTGTCAACGAAGGAAAGATCAGTGAAGACAGGATCAATGACGCAGTCACGAGAATAATCAGGGTTAAGAAGAATGCGGGACTTTTCGAAGATCCGTATCTTGAAGATCTGGAGCCTTCTTACAGCTTCGGAAGCAAGGAGTCACACAGCGTTGCGCGCGAGCTTGCCGCGGAGTCTTACGTGCCTTTGAAGGTAGGACAACACATGTATATCGAGCCCGGAATGAGAGTCTTCGTTACGGGTCCTGCGGCAGATAATGTGGGCGCACTTTGCGGCGGCTGGACATACTGGTGGCAGGGCGTTTCGGATGCGGACATGAGCAGTTTCTACGGCATTGAGGAAAAGCATTGGGCTGAGGGCAATTCCATTCTTGAAGCGCTCCAAAAGGCTGCAAAGGAGAACGGCTTTGAAGTCGTAACTGACAAGAGCCAGATCAATACCTGCGACATGGTGATCCTCTGCATCGGTGAGACACCTTATGCCGAATGGTACGGTGACACGGCAGATTTATCGATAACGGGCAGCCTTGGTCTTGAAGGCAACAAGGAAGCCATCGATCTGGCGGCTGCTTCGGGACTTCCCACACTCACGCTCATCGTTGCAGGACGCAATGTAATTATTGACAACTACATTGACCAATGGGATTCATGTCTTATGCTCTACCTGCCCGGAACTGAGGGCGGAAATGCCGTTGCGGACGTGCTGACCAAGAAGGCTTCTGCCGAAGGCACACTCCCGATGCCCTACTATTCAAGCGTAAACCAGATCGGCACGGGCAAGTGCTGGCACGATGTCGGCTGGAACGCATATCAGGATTCCTAAAAAACAAAAGGGGTTGTCACTTATGCGGCAACCCCTTATTTATTGATCTTCGTGGACTTTCACTTAGACCACATCCCGCGCCTTATGACAGACACGTGCGTGATCTTGTTGTCTTCATCCGGATACTCCTTCTCGAAAACCATGCCTATCGATTCCGCTGTCTTGTACGAACCGACGTTGGTATATTTGCAGTACGAATAAAGCGCCGGATAATCGGTATTCTCAAAGGCCCAGTCGCGAACCGCAGAGGCCGCTTCCTTCGCGTAGCCTTTGTGCTGCTGGTCTGCGCGGATGTGATAACCGATCTCGGGAAGCATCTCTCCTTCGATATTCTGGAGCGTTAATCCGCAGTCACCGATCATCTCGCCGGTCTCCTTGAGGCATACGGCCCAAAGCCCGAAGCCGTTATCTTTGTAGCGGTTCATGTTGCGCTCGATCCAGGCCCTTACGCGCTCTTCGTCAAAGGTGTACGGATAGT
Source organism: Clostridiales bacterium (assembly GCA_017554745.1). GTDB lineage: Bacteria > Bacillota > Clostridia > Saccharofermentanales > Saccharofermentanaceae > Saccharofermentans. The sequence continues at coordinate 46,628 of JAFZHS010000010.1, forward strand.
GCTGCATTATATTTGTATCCGCGAGGACAGCGTAAAGCGCCTCGTAGTCGTCCATATTCATTTCGCGCAGGAAAAGGCGCGGTGTTTCAATTATATGTTTCATCTTAAAATTCTGTCAGCTCCCACAACATAGGAAAGTATTTGCCGTCACCTTCGATGCGGGTGAAAGAATTAGTTTCTGAATCAAACTGGTAATACAGCTCAGGGACGTTGGTGCGGAACGACGTGATCTCCTGCTTGATAATGCCGTTTGAGCAAAGATAGAAATAATCACCATTAGCGCCGCTGAACACGCAATAAGGACCCAGGTCAGAATGGTAGATAACGATGCTGGTAAACTTCGTTTTTGCGCCGTTATCGATCAGTCCGATAAGAAGCTCGTTTACGCCGTCGCCGTCAAGGTCATATAAAAGGTATCCGACCTTGTTGCTCTTGTTCTTAAGATCGCCCGAGACTTTGTAATTCGGGTATTCATCTTCATCATAGAAACCGTTTTTTACGCCGTTTCCGTAATAATCCAAAGCCTCTAAATACCAGTTCTTAAGAACCTGCTTTTTGCATCCGGTAAGGCCTGATACGACAGACATAAGGAGCGCTAAGATCAGGATCGTAGAAGTTGCTTTTTTCATAATGATACCCCCTATACTATTTATCAGCATCCATGAATACTCTTGAGCCCGTAGCGCCCTTCTGTCCCTGATACTTGCCGGAGTAAGGATTCTCTGCGTGATCATCCATGAGCGCAAATACCAGCTGGCCTACTCTTCTGCCGCTCTTAAGTTCGATCGCGCATCTGTTGGCGTTATAAAGCTCTAACGTAATCTCTCCCTTAAATCCGGGATCTACCCAGCCGGCATTCTGAATGAAAAGGCCCATTCTGCCCAATGAACTCCTGCCTTCTACAAAAGCCGTCAGATTATCAGGCAGCTCAAAGTATTCCATCGTCGTCGCCAAAACAAACTGGCCCGGCAAGATCAGATATGTGTCGGTCGTAATGGTCTTATAGTTGATCTGGGATCCCAGTGTGATCACGCCTGAAGGAGAGTCATCTACAACACTGAAAGTATTGCCTAATCTGATGTCCACGCTCGCAGGCTGGATCTGTTCCTTAGTGACAGGCTCGATCACAAGCGTCTTCTCTTCGAGCATTTTGTTGATAGTCTTGTCTGATAAGATCATTTCCGATTACCCCGCACTTCACGTTTAGTTTTCAAGGATTTCATTATACCAATCATTATTTGCTTCCCGAAACAAAAACAATAGAATATATGCATAAAAATCGAATGAACTTTTTGAAGGATCAAGGAACCTGATGAAGATATATTTCGCACCGCTCGAGGGCATAACAAATCATTTATTCCGCAACGCTTACAATGAGATCTACGGTCACATTGATAAGTATTTCGCGCCGTTCATCTCGCCGTCAGAGAAGTGCCCGATAACGCCGCGCGAGCGAAAAGATGTCACTCCCGAAAACAACAAAGGTATAAACCTTGTCCCCCAGCTCCTCACATGCAGATCCGACCACTTTATCGAAGGTGCAAAAGAGCTTCAGGCGATGGGCTACAACGAGATAAATCTTAATCTCGGATGCCCTTCGGGCACCGTCTGCGCTAAGGGCAAAGGCGCGGGGTTCCTGCCCGAGACGCTTGCACTTCAAAAGTTTCTGGATGACATCTACTCTTATGCCGAATCTGACAGCATGAAGATATCGATAAAGACAAGGCTCGGCTATTTTAATCCTGATGAGTTCTACGATCTCGTGGATATCTTTAATGCCTTCCCCATAAGCGAGCTGATCGTGCACCCCAGAATAAAGTCTGACTTTTATAAGGGCGAGCCACGGAAAGAATACTACGCATACGCCCTGGAGCATTCAAAATGCCCTCTCGTGTATAACGGAAACATCTTTTCCGTTAAAGATCACGACGGGTTCTCCAGCACGTTCGGCGTCAGCCTTGACCCTGTAATGCTTGGCAGAGGCCTGATATCAGATCCGTCTCTTGCGGACAAGCTTAAGGGCTTTGCAACTGAGACTGACTTCGCAAAATTCAGGAGATTACACGACACCCTTTATCACGAGTATCAGAAGATCATGTCGCCTGACATTAATGTGCTCTACAAGATGAGAGAATTGTGGGGCTACTGGCAAACCCTTTTTGACGGTAAAGACCGTGACATCAAGCGCCTGCTGAAAGCAAAGAAATACGCAGAATACGAGGACGTCGTGTATCGGGGGCTGCTGGAAGAATAACGCAAAAAACTCCGGAATCTCTCCGGAGCTCAGGCAACAATACGATTAGAGATTATCGCTCTATTACTTTTTCCAAATAGATCTTTTTATCAAAGCCGCCGCGCTTTGCCCTTTTGTCGTCAGCCAGACTGATTATCTCTTCAAGCGTTTTGTTTTCAAGCTTAGCCAGTGCCCTGATCACTTCGATCATGTCCGCCAGTTCTTCGCACCGGTCACTGCCGTCAGAAGAAATTACTTCCTCATACTCTTCGTACAGTTTTTCTTCCAAGGCCTTCTTATACTCTGCATCGTCAAGGATTCCTGTAACAGGTGTCTCATTATTCGAGATGATAATATCGGGTATGCCGTCTCTTACCAGTTTGTTATAAATCCTCTCCATATTTTCCCCTTTGCATGTATCCCTCACATATCACGGATCAGTCGTCCTTTTTATCGCCTTTGCGGTAAGGCTTAAGGGCTTCCTTGAATTCCTTGGGCTTAAACTTGTGTTCGTCAGCGAAAAGATACAGCTCGCTCTTGCTCGATTTGCGGAGGCTGTCGAGCTCGCCTTCAAACAAGATGTGTCTGTCGTTCTTTTCGATGCAGATGCCGGAAAACTCATATGGCGCTTCCCCGTCGCTTATCCTTGCATTCGGGACGATCATAAGCATGTCACCGTCGACGGCAACTACCTCGTAATCAACAAAATACGTGTTCTTTTTGCGGAGATTCTTACGAAGAAGCTTGCGCATGCTGTCCCCGAAATAGATCGTGACAATATCGCCTTTTTTCACTGTTTTTCCCATAACGTTTATACCTTACTGCGTTTATTGGTCGCTTTCAAAAATATTTACCCGACAAAGGGCCTTCCTCTGTCTCCCACATTATATCATCGGAGTAAAGTCTTCTTAACCTTATCTCAAAACGAGCGCCTGATTCCCCATCATCGTTTTGATCGTAACCTTATAGTCCTTCATGGACTTGAATAGGCGGACGAGTGTTATGCTTTGACTTACAGCCAGCTCTCCTTTCAATACAGATCATATTTTCTGTAGAATTCTACATTTTTGTGTATTTGTGTTTTTCGAATCACAAACATCATTTTCTGCACAGGCAATGCAGGATCGTTCCGTCTTCCGGTCTGTATATTTTCCCCTTTTCGCAAAGGATAACTGCCATGCCTGCCCGGTCCGCGAACTGTATCAGATCATCTGATTCAAAAGCCTCCCAATAAATATCTGCATTGGCATACGGGAAGAATTTCCGGCCATCCAGGCAATTTGGATAATTCTCTTTCAGATAATTATAATCATGCGTCGAGAAACTGAGCAGACCGTCTGTCTTAAGGACCCTTTTGCATTCCGACAGATACCTGTTCTTTAACGCTTCCCCATAAAGCAGTCCGAGGGTCTGCGCCCAGATCAGCACAACATCAAAAGACTCGTTAGGGAAATCCAGATGCTCTCCGTCGTAATCAAAAAATGAGATCTTATATCCTTTATCAGCAGAGAGTTGCTTTACGCGTGTTATTACTTCTTTTGAGATGTCGATCCCGACAACTTCGAAGCCAAGATCGCATAATGCAAACGCTTCGCGGCCCAAACCGCAGCCGATGTCCAATATTCTTGCGCCGGAAGGGAAGTGCCCCGCAACTGTTTTTTCCCATTCTTTTAATGCAGGATTCCAGTCCTGCATCTCATCAACGTTCTTGGTATCCTCATACCACTGTGAAACAATGTCATCCATATTTATAACCATCCGGAATCCTTATAAATGCGCGGATATGCTCATCCACAGGCCGCTCGATGATCACTGACCTGTTATTAACATTTCCTTCGGCGGCGAGGATGGTATTCTCACGCTTTTCGATTACTATACCGATGTGGTCGTGTTCCATGTTCTCGAAAACACGGTCATAAAGAACAATGTCTCCCGGCTCAGGAATAAAGTCCGCAACACCTTTGTAGTATCCAATCTGCGGATTGCCAAGAGCAAATTCTTCCCACGCGATGCAGCCTGCCAAATGACATGTCCTGCATTCGTTCGGACGGATCGGAATATCGAAGCCCGCTTCCGTTATGCAGTAATAAACGAAAGCCGCGCACCACAGACCGTCAGCTTCTTCCAGCGTCCACTTAGGGAACAACTGAATGATCGGACCCAGGTTAGACTCTTTGCCTTCTTCAAAACCATGGAAAGGAGTCCGCGCCTTTTCTTCTGCTATTTCTGCCAAAAAAGTTCTTGTTAATCTCATCATGATAAAATATTACTGTCTTATAAACTTGCTGTCTTTCTCTGCTTCATAATCAGAATCGGAAACATAGCGTTCCACTCTCATATGAAGATCGTACTTTTCACGCAAAGCGGCTATCGTCTGCATCATCGGCGAGGAATGATGAATGTCTATTGCTTCCTGGCTTTCCCAAGCATCGATAAGCAACACCGTCTCCGGATCTTTCACCGGGAAGAAATACTCATATCTGATATTGCCTGCTTCAGAACGGATCTTATCAGCGGTCCCGCTGCTCTCCATCTCTTCTGCAAACTTCCGGGCATTTCCGTTAGTTCCTGTGTAATACAAATTTACAATTATCATAACTTTTTATCTTAAAAAATCATCGACGAAGACCAATCTCGTCCATTCCGTAAACGTATCTGAATTCCAACAATTCCGAAGAGTCTTTCTCTTGGCCTTCAAGTTCTTCTTTCAAAGAATTGTTCTTATCTATAATGAAATAGATTATCCGGCATCCATATTCCTTGGCCTTCGGCATAAAGCATTCTGCAACCCATTGGGTATCAATCGGATTGTCTTTAAAACCGTCACGGGTATCAGCCACATAATTACATCCGGGATGTTCTCTTATTACTTTGAGTGCGCACTCGAGAGGCTTTCTGTATTCTTCCAATTCGCAATACTTTTTCCAATGCACCAGAACAACATTCTTATCCTCAACATAGAAAACATCACAAAACTCTGAAAGGTAGCATGCTTCATCTATCTTATCGAGAGTATCCTTAAGTTTTTCTGCAACGTGTAATATCTCTAAATATTCTCTTGCGTCCATCATTATCCCTATATTTTAAAATTTTAAGCTCTTGTCATTCTTGTTCAATTAAGAACTCATATATCTCTTTAATCAGTTTATCAGATTTTTGAGTTGTCTTACCAGGAATTGCCATGAGATAGATACCAGACCAATTATCGTAACTGATAAAAACATTCTGTTTCTTCATTCTTTCACTATATTTTGATTGAACGGTTTCCATAACTGCAGGAATGTCATTTTCATCAAGCTTGGGATTCTCACATGACAAACTCCCATTAGCTATTTTACAAAGCTTCCAACCATTAAATTCTTTAGAAACCGCTCCCATTTGACTATCCCAATGCAGAATAAAATATAAAATTCACAAATCCATAGATAATGTGGCATATTGTGAAAATCACGGTCGGAATGAGTGCTATCCAATTCTTCCTGTCTACCGCATATGAAATAAACGATAGACAAGGTGGAATGGTTAATAGCACAATCACAATCGGATTAGTCTGCCCGCAATAATATAATATCCAGCCCGCGTAATATGCGGCAACCAGTATCAATGCAGAAACTATTAATTTTGATACCCTTACTGTTTTGATGTCTTTTCTTTTTAATACACAGATTGCTGCTACAAATGCCACCTGACATACACTTCCTATCCCGTCAACTATAGGTGTTACTGAATCAGATCGTAATATATCATTAGGTGCAGGTACGCCAAACCATATGAAATTTGGTATCATTATCACCAGAAATAACAATAATCCCCAGTAATCAAATCCAAACTTATATTTCTTAAACATATTCTCTCAGTATATTAAAAAATTATCATCCAACGTCTCAATAGTATTCTTTACGGATATTTCTCATAAGAGCCCATACATTATCTCCGAAATTGCTTAGAATTACAGATATCATATCCTTATCGGGATTGTATTCGGCGATAGCACTAACTCCGGGATCACACCCCTGC
>JAFZHS010000011.1 GCA_017554745.1 Clostridiales bacterium
AATGATGAGACCTGCGTCATTAGCTGTTCTCTCGTTGAACTCTTTGACAAACTGCGCGATGTTGATACCGTGCTGTCCAAGAGCTGGTCCGACCGGCGGCGCGGGTGTTGCTTTGCCTGCAGGTATCTGAAGCTTTACATAACCTGTGACTTTCTTAGCCATACTTGGCCACCTCCCAATTTAGATTTTTTATTATCAATAACCCCGAAGGGCTCTTAATAAACGTTAATTAAACTTTTCTTACCTTAATGAAGTCGAGCGTAACAGGTGTCTCACGTCCGAACATGGATACCGTAACAGTAACCTGCTGCTTCTCTTCATTGATGTCCTTAACGACAGCCTTGCTGTCCTTGAAAGGACCGTCTGTGATGATGATGAGATCACCAACACGATAATCGACCTCTACGCTTGTAGGAACGATCAAGCCCATCTTGACCAAGTCTTCATCCGTCATCGGGATCGGCTTGTTCGGGTCAGGTGCTACAAAGCCCGTAACACCGTTGGTATTACGGATCTTGTACCAGAGATCCTTGTCAACCTTATCGTTGTTGCCGTAAACGAGCTTCAAGAAGATATAGTTGGGGAATCTCAGCTTCTCAACTTCCTTACGCTTGCCGTTCTTCGTCTCAACGACGATATCTGTCGGCAGATAGACCTCCTGGATAATGTTCTCCATATCCTGGGCCTTTGCATAATTCTCTATGGAAGTCTTAACTTTCTTCTCATATCCGCCGAAGGTATGAATTATATACCACTTGGCTTCATTATTATCCGGCATTTATATACTCCTAAATCAAGCTTAACCTTCAGCTGAGGACTCTGTCTCCTCAGAAGTCTCCGGAGCCTCTGTCGTAGCTTCGGTAGTAGCTTCAGTGGTGGCCTCTGTAGCTGTTGTCTCAACAATATCGTAGAAACCGATCTTGTCTAAGATCCAACGGCCGCCGTCACTGATCAATGTAAGGTAAACAGCGAAAAATACGATTACGAGGAGAACTACAGCAGAAGTCTTAGCGAGCTTCTCACCCGTCGGCCATGTTACACGCTTGAGCTCGGCAATGATATCAGAAAACTTCTTGCCGAAGCGCTTGAAAATGTTACCTTTTTTATCAGCCATTTTAGTGTCCCTTTAAGAATTACTTGGATTCTCTGTGAATTGTGTGCTTACGGCAGAAGGGGCAATACTTCTTGAGCTCTAATCTCTCTGTATTGTTCTTCTTGTTCTTGTATGTCTGATAGTTCCTCTGCTTGCACTCTGTGCATGCGAGAGTCAGCTTATCGCGAGCTCCGGCCTTTGCCATGGTACCAATACCTCCAAAACGTTGTGTTGCAGGGACTTTTTGCGCCCCTCGCGCCAATTTCCGCGCAACTAAAAACAAGACCTGAACGGTCTAGCGCGAAGATTGTATCACAGACCAGGGGTTAAAGTCAACGAAAATATTAAGAAGTGAGGGCATTATTCCTCAGCTTCTGCGGGACCTCAATTCTGTCTCAACATCGTCTAATGTGATGCCGCGGTCAGCCATGAGGACCAGGAGATGATATTCGAGATCAGCGATCTCCTGGATCGTAGCTTTTCTGTCTCTCTGGGAAGCTGCGATAACTACCTCTACAGCCTCCTCACCGAGCTTCTTTGAGATCTTGTCTGTACCCTTGTCGAAAAGGTAATTTGTGTAGGAACCCTCTACGGGATGTTCCTTACGGTCAATGATTACGCTGTAAAGCTCTCTTAAAATATCCATTCTTTATTCCTCCTTGCCATTTTCCGGGTCCCATTCTTCAAGATCTGTGTAAAAACATGTCCTGTTGCCTGTGTGGCATGCGGCTCCGGTCTGGTCGATCTTATATAAAAGTGTATCTCTGTCGCAGTCGATGCTTGCCGTCATTACTTTCTGTATGTGGCCCGAAGTCTCGCCCTTCTTCCAGAGGGTGTCCCTCGACCTCGAATAATAGTGCATGTAGCCTGTCTCGCATGTGAGGCGGAAAGCCTCCTCATTCATGTAGGCCATCATGAGAACATCGCCGGTCTCATAATCCTGCGTGATGGCAGGTACCAGTCCGTCGGAATTCTTCTTCATCTTTGCCCACAATTCACCGGGCGTGAACTTCATGCCGCTCATTTAACTCTCCTTACGGGAATGCCCTCTTTCTCAAGATAATCCTTGAGGTCTGATATCTGGATCTCTCCGAAGTGGAAAAGGCTTGCCGCAAGTACGGCATCTGCCTTGCCGATGTTGACTGCATCCGCGAAGTCCTTCATGGTGCCTGCTCCGCCTGACGCAATGACCGGTACTCCGACATTCTCGGAGATCATTGCCGTGATCTTGTTATCGTAACCGGACTTTGTGCCGTCCCTGTCCATGGATGTGAGAAGGATCTCGCCTGCGCCCAGAGCAACGGCTTTTTTCGCCCACTCGAGAGCGTCGATGCCCGTAGGCTTTGTGCCGCCGGCGATTACCACCTCATAACCTGAAGGGAATCCTTCTTCCCTGGCCTTAACGTCGATGGCGCAGACAATGCACTGCGATCCGAACATATCGGAAGCTTCCCTGATAAAATCAGGATTCTTAACGGCAGCAGAGTTAAGGGATACCTTGTCCGCGCCTGCGTTAAGAAGAGCCCTGATGTCTTCGACGGTCCTGATGCCGCCTCCGATGGTAAACGGGATGAATACCTCATTGGCAACTCTTCTGGCCATCTCGACCGTTGTGCCTCTGGATTCGATGGTAGCCGTAATATCGAGGAAAACGAGCTCATCGGCACCTGAAGCGTTATATGTCTTGGCGCACTCCACAGGGTCGCCCGCATCTCTTAAAGATACGAAGTTAACGCCTTTGACGACTCTTCCGTCTTTGACGTCCAGGCAGGGGATTATACGTTTCGTAAGCATTTTGCCAGGTCTACCTTTCCTTCGTATATGGCCTTTCCGATGATCACGCCGGCGCACCCCGATGTCTTGATGAGTTCTACGTCCTCATCAGAACCGATTCCGCCTGAAGCGATTACGTTAAGGCCTGTTGCCAATACCATTTCTTTTGTCTGTTCGACTGCAGGGCCCGTGAGCATTCCGTCTCTTGCGATGTCCGTGAATACTACGGTAGCAGCGCCTGCTTCTTTGCACTTTAACGCGAAGTCAACAGCTTTGAGCTCGGAGTCTGATGTCCAGCCGTCGACAGATACATATCCGTCGTGGGCATCGATGCCGATAGCCACCTTGTCGCCGAATCTCTCGAGAGCTTTTCTGGTAAACTCCGGATCCTTAACTGCCGCAGTTCCGAGAACCGCTCTTGATACTCCGTATTCTTCGATCCACTTAGCGAGTGTATCCATATTGCGGATACCGCCGCCCGTGTCGACCTTAAGGCCTGTCTTTACGGCGATCTCTTTAATGATCTCGTGGTTCTCGGGAGTACCGCTTTTCGCCGCGTCCAGATCAACGACATGGATCCATGTCGCGCCCGCTTCCTTGAACATGAATGCCTGGTCCAGGGGTGAATCGTTATAGACTGTAACGTCATCGTACCTGCCCTGTCTTAACCTGACACACTTGCCGCCGATGAGGTCGATTGCGGGTAATATGATCATTTCTTTGTCTCCGCTACAAATTTCTTAAGGATGCCGAGGCCTGCTTCGCCGCTCTTTTCCGGGTGGAACTGCATGCCGAAAATGTTGTCACGCTCGAACGATGAGCAGTACTTGATGCCGTATTCGGTCAGAGCCGCGACATCGCCAAGGTTGCCGGGCTGGCAGAAATAGGAATGGACGAAGTATACATAGTCGCCTTCCGTAAGAAGTCTTCCCTTTACGTCGATCAACTTGTTCCAGCCCATCTGGGGGACCTTGAGTCCGTTGTCGGGAAAACGTCTTACGAATCCCGGGATGATGCCCAGGCCGGATACGACGCCCTTGGTCTCTCTTCTCTCGAGGCTGTTCTCTTCAGAGCCTTCGAGCATAAGCTGCATGCCCAGGCAGATACCTAAGAAAGGCTTGCCGGAATTGGCAACGTCTATGAGAGGCATTACGAGATCTCTTGCGACGAGCTCGTCCATGGCGGGAGCGAAGCTTCCTACGCCCGGAAGGATAACTCCCGAAGCGTTATAAAGATCGTCGGCATCGGAAGTGATGATGCAATCGCTGCCGATGTGCTTTAACGCCTTCTCGACAGAGCCCAGATTGCCCATTCCGTAATCAACTATTGCTATCAAGGAATCAGATTTCCTTTCCCGTCAGACGCGAATAGCATTCACGATACTTTTCGGCAGTCTTGCTGATGATCTCCTCAGGAAGATGCGGTGCGGGATATGTCTTATCCCAGTCGAGTGTCTCAAGCCACTCTCTCAGGAACTGCTTGTCAAAGCTCTTCTGCGCGTGGCCGGGCTCATACTCGGATGCGTCCCAGAATCTTGAAGAGTCAGGAGTGAACATCTCGTCGCATACTGTGAGGACACCGTCGATCTTACCGAACTCGAACTTTGTATCAGCAAGGATCAGGCCCTTTGTAAGAGCGAACTCGGATACCTTCTTGTAAAGAGCAAGAGAAGCGTCTCTTAAGGCGGAAGCGTCCTCTTCGCCGATCAGGTCAACGAGCTGCTCATAAGTGATGTTGATGTCATGGCCCTCATCTGCCTTGGTGGAAGGTGTGAACAAAGGCTCAGGGAGCTTGTCGCCCTGGAGCATGCCCTCAGGCATCTTGATACCGCCGACTGTGCCGGACTTCTTGTATTCCTTAAGAGCGGAGCCTTCGAGGTATCCTCTTACGATGCACTCTGCAGGAAGCATCTTGGCCTTCTTAACGAGCATGGATCTTCCTTCGAGCTCTTCCTTGTACTTGTCGAATCCCATAGGATACTTGGAAACATCAGTTGTAATAACGTGGTTAGGGATGATGTCCTTAGTAAAATCAAACCAGAAAGCGGAGATCGAAGACAATACTCTTCCCTTGTCAGGGATCAGCTCGTCGAAAATAACATCGAAAGCGGAGATCCTGTCTGTTACGACAAGAAGAAGTGAATCGCCGAGATCGTAGATATTTCTTACCTTGCCCTTTGCGAGCACCGGCTGGTCGATAAAATCAGTATCCTTAATAAGCATTTATGTATCCTCCAAAAATTATAATGCGCCTTTTGTTGACACGATCTGGCCTTCGAATCTCGGGTCGATCTCCGTCGCTTCTCTCAAAGCTCTCGCCAATGCCTTGAACATCGCTTCTGCCTTGTGGTGGTCGTTTGCGCCATAGGGGCATGCGATGTGCAGCGTGATGCCTGCGTTAAACGCGAAGCTTCTGAAGAACTCTTCGAAAAGCTGTGTGTCCATCGTGCCGCAGAACTCGTCTGCGAATTCACAATCGTAAACAAGATAAGCCCTGCCGGAGATATCAAGAGATGCCGTGCCCAGTGCCTCATCCATGGGGATGGAAGCCGAGCCGTAACGTCTGATGCCTACCTTGTCGCCTAATGCATCCTTGATTGCCTGGCCGAGAACGATTCCCACGTCCTCAACCGAGTGATGAGCATCCACCTGAAGGTCACCCTTGCAGACGATATTCATGTCGATACCGGAGTGCTTGGAAAGAGCCGTGAGCATGTGGTCGAAGAACCCGATGCCTGTATCGATATTGTTCTCGCCCTTGCCGTCAAGATTGATGGCAACCTTGATGTCAGTCTCTTTTGTCTGTCTTGCGATCTCAGCTGTTCTCGGCATTTTTGACCTCCTCTTTGATAGCATCAAGCAATTGTGCCATCTCTTCATCCGTTCCTATCGTTATCCTGAGATATTCGTTAAGCACGGGTTTATTGAAATATCTTACAAGTATACCTTTATTGCGGAGATTTTGGTACAGTGTGCCGCAGTCCATCGGAGGTTTTGCGAATACGAAGTTTGCCGAAGAAGGCGGCATGGTAAAGCCGATCTCTTCAAGCTCCTTTACAAAACGGCCGCGCGTGGCGATGATTTTCGAGCGCGTCTCATCGTAATAAGCCTTATCGAGGAGCGCAGCCTCCGCAACCTTTTGTGCCAGACGGTCAACAGGATATGAGTTGAAAGAATCCCTCGCTCTCTTTAAGCCTTCGATAAGCTCAGCTGATCCTACCGCATAGCCTAATCTGATTCCCGCGAGCGAGAAGGCCTTCGACAAAGTCCTGATAACGCAGATGTTCTTATACTCATTGACGAGTGATACGGCTGATTCGTAATTCTCTTCGAAAGCGACATAAGCTTCGTCAACGATGACTACTGAATCAGGATTTGCAGCGGCTATTTTCGCGCAGTCCTCTACCGCGATCGCCCTTGATGTCGGCGCGTTCGGATTCGCGAAAACGATTCCGCAGTTGGGCACACCGATGTAATCATCGGGATCGAGTCTGAAGTCTTCCTTCAAAGCTATTGTCTTTCTTCTGATGTCGTAGAACTCGGAGAAAACAGGATAAAAGCTGTAGCTGTAATCCGGCATCAGCACGGGAAGTCCCGTGAGAGCCTTCTTCTCAAAGAAAGTCTGGAAAGCTATCGCAAGCACTTCATCCGAGCCGTTGCCGCAGAAGATATTCTCTTCCGATACACCGTCGAATGCGGCTGCCGCCTTGATAACATCTGTCGAATTCGTATCAGGATAGAGTCTTAATGTGGAAAGGTCGAACTTCTCCAAAGCTTCCTTTACCTTTGGCGTGGGCGGATAAGGATTCTCATTGGTGTTGAGCTTTATCACCTTCTGCCCCGGCTTCGGCTGTTCGCCTGCCACATAAGGCTCTATGTCATTTATCAGTTTGTTCCAATATTTACTCAATTTGATCAGTCCTCGAATCTGGCTCTTACCGCAGCTGCGTGACATCCCAGGCCCTCGCTGTCTGCGAATGCAGCCACATCTTTATATACGTCTCTGAGCGTTTCCTCGTTGTAGTTGATAACGCTCATCTTCTTGTAGAAATCACCGGTGTTGAGCGGTGAGAAGAACCTTGCGGTACCGGATGTCGGAAGCGTGTGGTTAGGTCCTGCGAAATAATCTCCCAAAGGCTCGGGTGAATAATTGCCGAGGAACATGGCACCGCAGTTCTTGATCCTTGCTGCAAGAGCTTCCGGATTCTCAACACAGATCTCCAGGTGCTCGGGCGCGATCTCTTCAGAGAAGTTAACCGCTGTATCAAGGCTGTCGCAGACAATGATCGCGCAGTAATCTTCCATGGACTTCGCAAGAATGTCTTTTCTTGCAGCCTGCTCAGATCTCTTGTCAGCCAGTTCCAAAACCTTCTCAGCGAGTTCTCTCGAATCCGTAAGAACGATCGCGGAAGCCATCTTGTCGTGTTCAGCCTGCGAGAGCATATCTGCCGCTACGAAGTCCGGATTTGCAGTCTTATCGGCGATGATCAGGATCTCCGAAGGTCCTGCGAACATGTCGATATCTACCTGTCCGAATACAAGACGCTTAGCGGTATTAACATAGATATTGCCCGGGCCGCAGACCTTGTCTACTCTCGGTACGGTCTCCGTGCCGTAAGCCATGGCGGCGATCGCCTGGGATCCGCCCATTCTGTAGATCTCGGTAGCGCCTGCGATGGAAGCCGCCGCAAGGATAACCGGAGCGATGGTTCCGTCTTTTCTCGGAGGTGTAGCGAAAACAATCCTTTCAACACCCGCAACGGAAGCAGGGATAACGTCCATCAGAACGGTTGACGGCAAAGGTGCCGTACCGCCCGGTACATATACGCCGGCGATGGAGATAGGTCTTACGCGCACTCCGATCTTCGAGCCGTTGCCGACATCCATCATGAAGCCGTGTTCTTTCTGCTCCTCATGGAATCTTCTGATATTGGAAGCGGCTTTCTTCATGATAGTAAGAAGCTCGGGATCGATAGACTTAATGGCGTCCTCGATCTCCTGCTCGGAGACTCTCAGTTGATCAGGTGTAAGCTTGACGCCGTCAAACTTCTCAGTGTATTTGAGAAGCGCGGCATCTCCGTTTTCCCTGATATCATCGATGACATTCTGGACTGTCTCGATGACAGGCTTTAAGTCCATCTTGCCTCTTACGCCGAGGCTCTCGACTGTAGCCTTGAGATTCTCTTTTGTGCCTTCAACCAGTTTGCAACGCATACATTATCCCCCTTTTAACTTTACTCTTCAGCCAATGCATCCTTAAGTCGTGCGATCATCGGCTTGATCTCATCTTCCTTCATCTTCATCGAGACGCGGTTAACGACAAGTCTTGCGGAGATGTCTGCCACTGTCTCGAGAACGTCAAGTCCGTTCTCAAAAAGAGTTCTTCCGGACTCAACGATATCCACGATAACTTCTGCAAGTCCCGTGAGAGGCGCGAGCTCGACAGAACCGTTGAGCTTAATGATCTCAACGCTCTCTCCCCTTACGCCTTCGAAATATGTCCTTGTGATATTCGGATACTTGGTACCGACTCTTTTATTAGGGATCTCATCGAGCTTATCCTTAAGCTCTGCAGGACCTGCAACGCACATCCTGCACTTGCCGAGACCTAAGTCTAATACCTCATAGAGCTGTCTTCCTTCTTCAAGAAGCGTATCCTTACCGACAACGCCGATATCGGCTGCGCCGTATTCAACATAAGTAGGAACGTCGGAAGGCTTGGAAAGAATGAATCTCAAGCCTGCGTCCTTATCCTCGAGGATCAGCTTTCTGGACTTGTCTCTTGCGGCGGACACGTCGTATCCGGCCTTTTCCATGATGTCCAGAGTCTGGTCTGCAAGTCTTCCCTTAGGCAAAGCAATAGTAAGCATCAGGCCTGCCCTCCCATATACATAACTGTCTCAATTCCCTTTTCCTTAGCGTAGTTTTCGAGCTCTTCCTCAGTCATTCCCGTCGTATCAAGGATAGCGGGTGTGCCTTCAGCTCTCAACGCTTCTGCGGTTGCAGTTGCCATCTCGAAATCGCCTCCGACAATTACTGCAGCACCCTTGGCAGGAGCGTACTTATCCTGTCTCATAAGAGCAGTGATGGCAAGCGTCAATGAGATCGAGAAGCCTACAGCCTGGATCTCCTTGCCGAAAGACTTGGCAACGTCGTCATACCTTCCGCCTGAGATGATCGGGAAACCTACCTCGTATGTGTAGCCCTTGAATACCATGCCCGTGTAATAGTCGATGCTCTCGATGAGGCTTAAATCAACTGAAACATACTTGAGGAAACCGTAGCTTTCCATGATGTCCAGAATCTCTTTAAGGTTGCCCAAAGCTTCCTTTGCGCCTGCATCAGTGATCCTCGGAAGGATCTGGTCGATCGTATCGTATGTTCCGCCTGACTCTGTGAGCATCAGCAACGTCTCTTTATCTTCCTTGCTGATATCGAGCTTTTCGATCGTTACGGAATCCCTGTTTGCGATAGCGTTCTTGATCTTCGCCTGGCCGTCTTCATCAATGCCGAGCTGCTTCATGAGGCCCTTGAAGAACTTAACCTGTCCGATGGATACCTGAAGATCCGTGATGCCTATCTCAAGAGCTGACTTGATGGCAATTGCAAGGACCTCGGCATCAGACTTGGCGCCGCTTGCGCCCAAAAGCTCAATGCCGCCCTGCGTAAAGCCCGAGAGCTTTCCGCCGCCGGACTTGCCTGAACGGTACATGTTCTCAATATACGAAAATCTTGCCGGGAGCGAATCGTTCCTTCCTGCGCAGAATCTTACCGCAGGGATAGTGCCGTCATAACGGTTGCACAAAAGTCTGCCCGTGCTGTCAGTGAACTTATAGAGCTCCTCTTCTTTTACGAACTCTTTATAAACATCGAAATACTCTACTCCGGGCGTCTCGATCTCCTCATAGCCGTTGAGCATAAACAGATTGCGGAGCTTTGATTCGAGCTCGCGCTTAAATCCGCATAATCCCGGGAACTGATCGTTAAAACCGTCCGGTGTGTAAAACTTATTTCCCATATAAACTCTCCGTTTTTTCTTTTCGTACATATTGTACTTTCACTGTATGGACAAAACAAATGACTTTACGGTGTCATTTTCACCGACTCTTTAGTCGACTAAAGGATTATAATTGGACATCTTACATATGTCAAGCATTTTCTTTAGTCGAATAAAGAACGTTTTGTGATATGTTTCATAAGGAGTATCGATCAGAAATCATTCAAATCACTTATGGTACTTCTCGCCTTTGGCGATCTTAAAGCCGCGGTAAAGCTGCTCGGACAGCACGAGTCTGGTCATCAGATGGGTCAGGGTGACGTTGCCGAAGCACATCCTGCGGTCGGCGCGCGCACGGACTTCGGGAGAGATGCCGTTGCTTCCGCCGATAACGATCTTAAGAGACCCTCCGCCCTTCTCGATGTCAGACATAAGGTATGAAGAGAGCTTCTCGGATGTTACATTCTCGCCGCCCAGGTCCATTGCCCAAACGATCTCGCCGGGCTTGATGTGTGACAGGATCAGCTCGCCTTCGCGCTTCAATGCTTCATTTACAGGAACAGAATCAGGGCAGTCGGCGACTTCGATAAACTCCAGGACAGCAAATCTGGACAGCCTCTTCTTATACTCATCGATGCCGTCTTTGAGCCACTTATCCTTGAGTTTGCCGGGACATACAACCGTTATCTTCATAAGACATAGCCCTCGGTCGGGCCTTCTTTCTTGGCGATCTTTACTTCGTAATCGATGCCTTCGACAAGGCCTCTGTCGCTTAATGAATTCGTGAACGTCTCCCTTGCGAGGTCAGGCGTGTTGTTATGGGGAGACAAGTGGCCTAAGATGAACTTTTTCGTGCCGTTATTGATAAAGAATTCGGCAGCATCAGCCGATTCGGGATTGCTGATGTGGCCGTGACCGCCGGAGATCCTCTTCTTGAGAGGCCAGGGATACGGGCCGTGCTCAAGCATATACGGATCGTAGTTGGATTCGAGAAGGATTACGTCTGCGGCCTTCGCAAAGCCCTTCATGCCGTCATTTACCCTTCCGAGATCGGTCATTACGGCCATCGACGTGCCGTTCTCATGATTATAGATCCTGTAGCACACTGACCCGTTCACATCGTGAGGAGTCGGAAAAGCCCTTACTTCGGGACCTTCTTCGAGCTGGATGATGTCATTTTCTTCGATCTCGGTCACGGGTGACGCAAGGTCATCCAAGACAGCCAAAGTAGCCTTTGTGCCGTAGACCGGTGTGTGGTATTTGCGCGAAAACACGGGCACTCCGCCGATGTGGTCGGTATGCCTGTGCGTAAGGAATATCGCGCTGATGTCATCGGGATAAACACCGCTGTCGACCAAAGCTTTGGTCATCATTTTGCAGCTCATTCCACAATCGATGAGAATATAGGTACCACGGCACTTGATAAGTGTCGAGTTGCCGGATGATGAGGAAAAAAGCGGGACTATCCTGTCGGGTCCCGTCATGCTTCGGTATCCTCTTCGCCGTATTCTGGAGTGTGATTTACTCTTTTGATGGTTGCGCCCAGCTCGGTGAGCTTCTTGACTATGTGCTCGTAACCTCTGTCGATCCTCTGGGCATTCATGATATATGTCGTGCCGGAAGCCTCGAGTGCCGCGCAGACAAGCGCCGCACCGGCTCTTAAGTCTGTAGCTTCAACCGTTGCGCCTCTGAATGTAGTCTTGCCGTTGACCCATGCTATACGCTCATAAACATTAATGTTCGCGCCCATCTTGGCAAGCTCGGGAACATACTGGAATCTGTTCTGCCAGACGTTCTCGTGCATACGGCTCTGTCCGTCAGCCGAGCAGAGAAGGACTACCGTCTGAGGCTGGAGGTCTGTCGGAAATCCCGGATAAGGGGATGTCTTGACGCTTGTCGGATAGACCTCTTCGTCGTAGTTATATCTGAAGACTCTGATCGATTCATCGCCTTCCTCGATCTGGTATCCCATTTCGCGCATCTTGGCAGACAAAGGCTCCATGTGCGTAGGGATCAGGTTGTGGATCGTGACATCGCCGTTCGTGACCGCTGCCGCGATCATGTATGTGCCGGCTTCGATCTGGTCCGGGATTATCGAATATGTGAAGTTGCCCGGAAGTACGGGAACGCCTGTGATCTTAATGACATCAGTACCTGCGCCCTTGATCCTTGCACCCATTGAGTTAAGGAAGTTCGCAACGTCAACGATGTGCGGCTCCTTGGCTGCGTTGATGATCTCGGTCTGGCCCTGTGCCTTGCACGCTGCGAGCATCGCGTTGATCGTGGCGCCAACGCTGACTATGTCGAGATAGATCCTTGCACCGTGTAAGGGATCGGCTTCAAGATTTACGATACCGCTGTTGATATCCGAAGGTCTTGCACCTTTCGCGCCCATGAGCTGGAAAGCTTTAAGGTGAAGGTCGATAGGACGCTGGCCGAAATTGCATCCGCCGGGAAGCCTTATCGATGCCTTGCCGCATTTGCCCAGAAGCGCTCCCATAAGATAGTAGGAAGCACGGATCCTGGATACGAGCGGACCTGAGGCCTTATATGTATTTATAGTAGTGGGGTTGATCTTATAAGTGTGGCTGTCGATGGCATCTATCGTAGCGCCGAGCGATCTTAAAAGATCAAACATTACATGAACGTCCAGGATATCCGGGACATTCTCCAATGTGCATACTCCATCTACCATGATGGAAGCGGCTATGACACCAAGAGCGGCATTCTTGCTGCCGCTTATGTCGATATTGCCTTTGAGCGGCACTCCGCCCTTTATCTCATAAGCATAGGACTTGCCTACGCCGATCTCAGGTTGATCCATCAATACTCCAACAATTATTTATGCGGGTTAGAGTCATCAAGTATCTTCTTAAGTGATGACTTGACCGCAACCTCACTCTTATCCTGACGGGCCGTATCAGCACTTTCTGTCCCGTCATTCGAATCTGCACTCTTACTATTATACCTTTTCCCGGCGTCAATTGGGTGAATTACGTGTTTTTCGCGAGATTCACGATTTAATTGCGAAACAGTCTTCCTTTGTTCAGCACTTATCTGAACAACCGGCTGTGTCAAGAGCTTTCTTGCCTCTTCTTTTGCCTGCAATCTGGCCTCTTCTTCCCTAGCCAGTGCCTCTGCCTCATTATTGGCATACTGCTGTGGTACCGGCTGGACCTGGACCGGGGCTGCCTGCGGATGAATCTGAGGGATGACCTGCTGTACCGGGACGGGCTCAACTGCGGCCGGAGCCATTGTTTCTACAGGCTGAACGGGCTGGACGGGTTCCTGGGGCAGCATCTCGATAGGTACGGAGATCTGCTCGGCCATCGGCATCATCTGCTGGACAGCGCTCAAAGGCACCTCTTCGATCATGGTCTCCATGGCGCTCTCCTGCTCAAGTCCGGTTACCGGGCCGTCATCAAAGCCATCCTCGTCCTCGACATAGAGGAGCTCATCCTTGAGTTCTTCAAATCTCTCGTTGCCAAAGGAAGATAAGAGCTTTGCGAGTGCCTTGTCCCTTGCGGCAACTTCAGGCTCGGGTATTATCTCATACTCGTCAACAAGGCTTTCAAGATCCTTATAGCCCAAGGATCTTACGGCCTCGCACTCCTGGAGACCCAGGAAATATGCGGCTGCCCTGTGAAGCGGCTTGTCGCTTATTATTCCTGCCTTTGCGTCGCTGTATACGCCGTCGAAAACAGTTTTCGCGGTAGGAAGGCTCAAGATAAACGTAGCGCCCTGGCCGTAAGTCGAAGTGACGCTGATAACGCCGTCATGCATGTCAGCGATCTCTTTTGCGATGGCAAGACCAATGCCGGAACCGCCTACTTCCCTGTTGCCTGAATTATCTACTCTGTAGAATCTCTCGAAAAGATGCTCGATATCCTTTGCGGGGATCCCCCTTCCGTTATCGTCCACCTGGACTGCGACTCTGTCATCGATTACCGAAATGCCGATCAGTACCTGATCGGGCGCGGTCTTTCCTTCAAAGCTGATATACTTGATCGCATTTGTAAGAAGGTTTACTACTGTTCTTACGATCAGCTTGGAATTACCGTAGACAGGCGGATAAGGCGCGTCATCGGGCAAAGTGAACCTGACGTTTGAAGCGCCCGGATAATCCTGGATATTGTTATAAGCCTGGGCAACAACATCCCTGATGTCGAATATCTCCATACGGCTCGTATGGGAGCACTGCGATAAAACGAGGAAGTCATTGACGATATCCTGCATTCTTACGGTATTTTCTTCTATCCTTCCGCTCCAGGTGATGAGCTCGTCCATGGTAGGACCTGCTCCGGTCTGGCAGGATTTTCTTATTGAGAAAACGGAACTCCTGATAGATGTAAGCGGTGTCTTGAGCTCGTGCGACACGTTTGCAGCCAAGTCTTTCTGGCGTCTCTCGTCATCCTTGATCTGAGTGATGTCATCTACGATAACGATATTGAGCTCCTCGTTGCCGAAGAACTTGGAGTCAGGCTGCGCGGGTCTTCTGATGATCTTGATCTCATAGATCCTTCTGTTATTGATGTAGTTGACTCTTATGAGATTTACGCCGTTTTCAAGGCTTAAGATATAGTTCGACTTGAGCTGGTTGCCGTTGTCGAATGTCTCAAGGAAACCGTTCAGATCTTTGGGAAGTCCGCCTCTTAAAAAGTCAGGAAGCCTGAAAATAGTCTCGTTGCAGAAGAGCGCGCCCTGCGAATCGTAAACGGCAATGCCAAGGCCGACTGTATCGAGCACAGCCTTCTGTATAAGCTTATCGCGCTCCAAGTTATTGATGCTTCCGGTTACCGACTTTCTCAAAGTCGTGTTGCCGATGAGGTATCCTGCCATGATACCCAAAAGGATCAATATCAAAGCGAGAACCAGGATAATTACCGGGTTCTGCATCACTTGATCTAATAACGTTAAAGAGTAAATGCCCAAGATTATTCCAAATCGTTAGGGAAGAAATAGCCGAAGCCTCTTCTCGTAAGGATGTACTTGAAATTCTTCTGATCAGGTTCGATCTTCTGTCTTGTACGCTTGATCGTAACGTCGACAGTCCTCTCGTCTCCTAAGAAATCGAACTTCCAGACCTGCTTTAAGAGCTCTGATCTGGAGCATACTCTGCCCATGTTCTGCTCAAGGTACTGGAGAAGCTGGAACTCTCTGTTGGTAAGATCACAGGACTCCTCATGCTTGAAGGCCTGCATAACATCACCGTCGATGATGAGCTCGCCGCCGCAGTACTCATGTCTGTTGCCGTCAGCTCCGCGTGACTTGTTGCTGTATTCGATACGTCTGATCATGGCTCTGATCTTCTCGACCAGGATCATGGGTTCATAAGGCTTGGAAACATAATCGTCTGCTCCTGCGCGGAGAGCCTCTACCTGATACTGTGAAAGATCGCCCTTACCTGTAAGGAACAAAACGGGAGTCTTGTATCCCTGGTCTCTGTAATCCTTAATGAACTGCATTCCGCTGTATCCGGGCATCATCCAGTCGAGAATGATTACGTCCGGTCTCTCAAGATCTGCAAGCTCGAATCCTTTCTTACCATCGGTAGCGGTAATTACGTTGAAATCAAATGATTTAAGCATATCCGCGGTTGAATCTACAACCGCTTTATCGTCATCGATTATCAGGATCTTCGCCATATAACACCTCACAAAATCGCGATTAATATTCAAATTACGTTTTTATTTTACCAATAATCGATTTTATGTAAATTGTAATATTACATTTTTATTGACCATTTTTTTCAAATATTACAACGCGGAAAAATCGAAAAAATGCAAATGAAAAGTCCCTCCGCGTTTGTTCGCGAAGGGACTTGTATAATCCGGCAGCAATCTATCTTCCCGGGCCGTTGCCAGCCGAGTATTGTCGACGCCAGTGAGCTTAACTTCTGTGTTCGGAATGGGAACAGGTGTGGCCTCACCGCAATAACCACCGGAATGGTTGAGAGTCTTATACCCT
>JAFZHS010000012.1 GCA_017554745.1 Clostridiales bacterium
GTTGACAATGCGTGCATAGTGTATATAATGGATATATACACTAATTACTGTATGCCGACGTTTCTATGCGCAGAGAAATCGTCGGGCGCGCGCTAAGGAAGAATGAATGGATATCATCATCAGTAACAGTTCCGGTGTTCCGATCTACGAGCAGATAGAGGAACAGATCAAGAATCAGATTATGACCGGAGAGCTCTCAGCAGGGGAGAACCTGCCGTCTATGAGAGTCCTTGCAAAGGAACTCAAGATAAGCATCATCACCACTAAGAGAGCGTACGAAGACCTTGAACGTGACGGCTTTATAGAGTCGGTCATGGGCAAAGGTACCTTTGTCAAAGCCATCAACAGCGATATCGTCAGGGAGAAGATTATGTTCTCCATTGAGGAATTGCTTGAAGATGCTGTTGATAAAGCTGTCATCGGAAATATATCTGTTGATGAATTGGGCGAGATGTTGAAGCTCCTTTACGAGGAGAAGAAAAAGAAAGAATAGATTCGCGAAGAGGTTCATATATGGAAAGCGTTAAGAATGCGATTGAGATCAGAAACGTCACAAAGGATTATGGCGATTTCAAACTCGACAGCATAACTTTTGATGTGCCCGAAGGTTCGGTCTGCGGCTTCATCGGACAGAACGGAGCAGGAAAGACTACAACGATAAAACTGCTCCTTGATGTTAGGGCAAAGGATGCCGGTGAGATATTTGTTTTCGGCAGGGATATGTCCAAAGAAAGTGCTGCCGCCAGGGAAGATATAGGTGTTGTTTTCGATGAGATGGGATTCAATGAATATCTCACTGCAAAAGACATCAACATCATAATGAGAAACATTTATAAGAATTGGGATGAAAAGGTTTTCTTCGATTATCTTAAAAGATTTGCCCTGCCTTCAAAGAAAAAGTGCGGTGACTTCTCACGCGGTATGAGGATGAAGCTCCAGATAGCCGTAGCGCTTTCACACAATGCAAAACTTCTTGTTATGGACGAACCCACGAGCGGCCTTGATCCCATTGTCCGCCACGAGATTTTGGAAATATTTAGAGAGTTTGTCCTGGAAGAAGACCATACGATACTTTTGTCCACGCATATTACTTCAGACCTTGAACAGATCGCTGATGAGATAGTGTTTATCAATGCAGGTAAGATCGTACTCAAAGGTAATAAAGATGAGCTGATCGAGAGGCACGGGATCCTGAAATGCAAGAAGGATGAGAGAAGTAAGATAAGCGATTCCCTGGTCGTAAGTGAAGAGGATAATTCCTTTGGAATACAGCTTCTTGTTAATGACAGAACGGCATGTGAGAAACTCTATCCGAAGTCCGTTATCGAGCCTGCTACGATAGAGCAGATCATGCTCGGATATGTAAGCAGTCCCAAGCGAGGATAAAGCCATGAGAGGACTGATAATAAAAGATCTGATGAGCTTTCGAAAGAGGCTTGCCATTGTGGTATTTGTTACTGTTGCTGTTCTTATTATGGCGGTCATGTTCAGTATCAGTGCCAAATCAGGCAATCTCTACCAGATGACTATCCCGGGACCTGACACGACTGAGCAGGAAGCTGAGTATGCAAAAGAAGTAATGTCATTTGCCTTTATGGTACTTATGATCCTGCCTATGGGTGCGGTCGGTGATACAGCAAAGAATATGCTTTTCGAGGACAGAAAATCCGGTTTTACGGCAGTTGCTTCCGTTACTCCTCTGACTGTCAGACAGAGGGTCTTGTCAAAGATCATAACCATTTGCGGGCTTTATCTAGCTGGTGCGGTATTAAGTATAGTGATATCCTCTTTGGTCTCGCTGTTTACCGATCTGGTTACATTCAGACAGCTGTTTGCGGTAGTTACCATTGGTTTTTCTATCTGCCTGATATATACCTTTCTGATGTTCGATATCGGGATCATCCTTAACGGTTCTGAGATGTATTCGGAAACATTTGCTTTGATGATCATACTCCTGGCCATTTTCGGTATGAACATAAAAAACATTATTTCTTTGATCAAGGCGGGAGATAATTTCGCGAGTGTGATAATTGAACAGGCAAAGAATGTAACTGCTGTTGTTTTGGACAGATCCTATGTGTTCTTTATCATTGCCTGCGTCCTGGGTGTCATCTCTTATTTTGTTACTGTCGCAGTTGCGGCTAAGAAAAGGGAGGTGATCTGATGTCCGGCCTGCTTTACAAGGATTTTATATCCGTTAAAGGCAAGAAACTGACTATAACGTTTCTGGTTATCTTTGCCGTTATGATAGCAGTAAGAATTCTGATGCCGTATATTTTCTCTTCTTTGCCGGATGCAGATCTGGATATGGGAGATATGATGGCGGACGGATTATATTGGATTATCGGCATGTTATTGTTTACCATGATGTTCGGAACGGTTATATGCTCCTGTCCGACAAAACTCGTTGAAGACGATAAGACCAGAGGAAGAGTAATCGATTATTACAGTTCGCTTCCGGTTACAAAGAAACAGTACATAGCTTCTCACTACATCTTTATAGGAATCATGGCTTATGTTGTTTTCTCGTTTAGCATGATCTGGTATGTGATCGGTTCTTCGCTATGCAGAACAGAGCAGATAAAACCGCTCTGGAACATTACACAAGTGGTTGTTTTTTCATTTGTCTTATTTAGTATTTTATGTGCTGCTATCGATCTTGGAGCGTTTATTTCTCTGGGTTCTTCAAAAGGTAAAGCGGTCCGTGTCGCGATGTTAATGCTTCTGTGCACAGCGATCCTGTGGTACTTCTTTTTCGGTGATGTCAAAGACGTGAGCCTGGAAATAATCGCCAACTGGATAATGGCACATCAGTTCGAGTTATCACTGGTCGAAGTAACAGGTCCTTTTATAGTTCTTTCAATCTATTATCTTTCCTACAGGATCAGCTGCCATTTCTGTGATAAGGGGGCATATTGATATGGATAAGAAAGTTCAATTGAAAAGGCTGAGCATTTTTTGGGTATTGGCATTTGGTCTTGCTTGGGGTTATGAGTTCATATTTATCGGAAACGGCTTTGTCTGGGATGTGAAAGATCCTGACAGTGTGCGGTTGATAAGTCTTGTCAGCCTGGGAATGCTGGCGCCTGCAATCGCGCACGTTCTTACAAGGGTATTCACCAAAGAGAGTCTTAAGCCTGCCGGAAAAGATTCCATGATGCTTGGCATTAATATCGATAACGGTAAGTGGAAAGTGTTTCTTTTCGCAATATTGATACCGCTAGCATACTCTGCATCAGCTGATCTTTTGCTCTGCTTAACGACCCGCGGATTGTTTGATACGAGCATCCTTCCTGATTTGGGAATGCCGAACAGCATGGCAATACTTATTCCGGTTAGTGCCGTATCGAATGGTGTTATCATATCGTTTGCGGCTTTCGGTGAGGAGTTCGGATGGCGCGCTTACATGATGCCTAAGCTCAAATCACTTATGGGGAAATATCCCGCGCTTATCGTCGGAGGAGTGATCTGGGGACTTTGGCATGCACCGTTAACATGCATCGGTCATAACTTCGGCACTGATTATCCGGGTTTCCCCTACGTCGGAATAATAATTATGTGCCTTTACTGTATCTTGCTCGGAGGCATACTTACTTATGTAACTGAGAAGACAGGATCTGTCTGGCCTGCAGCTTTTCTTCACGGAGTAAACAACGCATCGCCA
>JAFZHS010000013.1 GCA_017554745.1 Clostridiales bacterium
AGGGTATAAGACTCTCAACCATTCCGGTGGTTATTGCGGTGAGGCCACACCTGTTCCCATTCCGAACACAGAAGTTAAGCTCACTGGCGTCGACAATACTCGGCTGGCAACGGCCCGGGAAGATAGATTGCTGCCGGATTAAATTCCTCGATAGCTCAGTCGGTAGAGCGTTCGGCTGTTAACCGAAATGTCACAGGTTCAAGTCCTGTTCGGGGAGCCAAAGCACCAATCCAAGTGATTGGTGCTTTTTTGTTGCCTTTTTCGAGAGTGTAACAATGTTACACTATTGCCTGTGACGGTTCTTTCTAATAGAATGACCTTATCAGAACCGATTACTACTTGAATTGAAGGAGGCAAATTATGGGCTTATTCTCGAATTTATTTGGCGACAGCGGCAAAGATCTTGATAACGCATTGAGCAAGATGAAGAATCTGGCAGATAACTTCGTCGATGAAGATGAAGCAAGGCTTCGTCAGAATAAGACAACAGCTCCTTCAGGTTCAGTATCTCTTGGTAATAATCCCAGGCCGGTTTCCGTTACTCCGGTCGTTGAGGAAGAAGGACCTTCGGGCGATTCATGGGGTCCTACGATGCCTGACGAACCTAATCAGTTTAATTCCGGTATGAATTATCAGGACTATTTTTCTTCTGTTTTCAATGAGGCTTTCTCCGGATATCAGATCGACAAGAAAGACGTAAGAGACGGCAGAGCCATGGTTTTCACTTTTTTGCAGGCAGGAACCGTTAAGCTCGTCGTAGAGGTTATTTCCGAGAGGAGCAATCCTAATAAGTTAAGGGAAGACTGCAGAAAGCAGCATATTCCTTACCTGCGTTATTACTACGATTACGACGGATGGTGGAATACCAAGTCTTATGTGACAAGGCGCACATCAAAGGCGCTCGGCATTGGCTAAAGAGGGCAGATGATCTCAAAATTCAAGAGCTTACTGGCCATATATGTTTTCGTAGGCGCACTGTGTGTTACCGGTGCGGGTTATCTCACATATCTGTATCCTGATAAGAGCCATTTATGGCTTATCTTGGCGTTCACGGTTATTTTGATGACGATGCTGACGCTGTCTAAGATCGGCAGGAAAAAGTTCAAGGACGAGATATTGTCTTATTATCTGGATTGCCATGTTAAGGAGTATCTGGACAGGGTCGAAAAACTCATGGGCAAAAAGCATTTCAGATCGGATAAGTCTGCATATGCATATTTGACCTCGATGGGGTATTCTGCGCTGGGTGACTACGATGAATCTTTTGAACGTGCTAAGAAGATCACTGTCAGATCCCATATGCCTGAGTATTATAAGAGAGTAATCGATTATTACATCAACAAAGGCGATTACGAGGAAGCTTCCGGGAATCTGACAGAGCTTTCTGAACTTGGCCGCAGTATTACTTCTCCTGTTTACCGCGACCAGATCACGATCTTCGTAAAGGCGCGCGAATACAACATCCGGATCAAGCAGGGCAACTTAGACGGCGCCGAAGAGTTTTATTCCGAATTATACAAGCAGTGTGATGACCAGCCCCTGATCGTAAGGGCCAGCGTATCCGTTATGCTTGGCGATATTATCCTTCAAAAGGGTGACAAAGAGCGTGCTTATCCGTACCTTAAGTTCGCATCCGAAAACGGAGGCGATACCAAGTACAAAAAGCTGTCTGATGAGCTCCTGGCAAAGATCAGCTGAATCAGCCGCCCATTCCTCCGGACAGTGTATTGATCAGCAGTGAGAGCAGGCCTGTTAAGATCGGCATGGAAAGGAAACCGAGCACGATAAACAGGATGATCTTCCACAGATAAGAAGGCGCATCGCAGAATGTCGCACCGGTCTGACCGTTGATGGCGACATTGTACGTTTTATTGGCGTGCTTATATGTGGCAAGATACATCGGTGCCAAAATGTATTTGAACGTTACGTTGTAATAGTTTGTAGAGAGCTTAACTTCCTTTACGCAGTCGCCCCTGTGCTCGATACGCTCGTGCTCACCGATGTCGTGCCTGAGCTTCTGATCGATGTAGACCTTCGCGCGCTCCCAGCCGTCATTAAGACCGACCGTATAACGCTCGGCTGCAAAGCCTGCAAGATATTCCGGCGCATATGGAACGAGCTGTGTAAAGTTAAAAGTCTGCACCTTTGATATAAAGGGATGTCTTACTTTGTCGGTCGCGAAAACGATCTGGTCGTCGATGAAGTAATTGCATACGCCTTTATAGTTCTTATATGTGGTATAAGAACCGTCTTTGGTCTCGTGGGTGAAACCGACTTTGGCTACGTAAGAAGAGACCGTGTCGGTATCAAATGTCCAGAAGGGCAGATAAAGACCTACCAAGTTCTCGAGCTTGGCATTCAGGACTGCCTTGGGAACAAAACGCTTCGTTTTTACATTGTTCTCAAAACATTTCTGGGCTCTGTCTTTATCTACGAAAAAGGGGATCAGGGCGCCGGGTGCCATGATCTGCTCATTCTCTGCGGCAGGCATTACGCTTGTTGATCCGCAGAAAGGACAGCATCCTGATACCTGTGAAGCATCGTAAAGAGCCTGACCGCCGCAGTTTGCACATACGATCAGTTTACGGACCACACCCCAGTTGACGCTCGCGCGCTGGACTGCGGAATTGAAATCTAATTCTTCGATAACTTTTCCTGCTTCAGGCTGCGGCAACGCTCTGGACGTACCGCAGAAAGGGCACAGCATCGTAAGTGTTGCAGGATCGTACTTGACGGTAGCGCCGCATCCCGGGCACTTAACGTCAGTATTTGACATGGTGACTTCATTGATGATCTGAACATTAGCATTTTCTGACATAGCATTACCCCCCTATCCCTAGGAATTCCGAGATTATTGTATCAAATTCGGAGAATTAAGTTAATGTTAAGTTAAGGTTTAGCGATTAGGCAGTTAAGGTTCGATATGTAGAATGAACATCGTAAGGGATAGGAACGTGACAGTTCCTCTTAGGAATAGAAAGAAAGGGGTCGCAAATATGTGGAATAGGAAAAACGTAAAGCAAAAGGGCAAGAAGAGCTTTTTTGGAAACTATTGGAAGTGTGTGCTCGTCGCATTGATCCTGGCTGTGGTAGTAGGTGCAACCGGAGCAGCCGGAAGCTCAGTCGGATCTTCGATCGGAAGCGCAGCAGGCATGATGCAAAACTACGAGGATAACAAAAGCACGGGTGATTCTTCATCTGATGATCTGAGTGAGACAGATTTTGATATCGAGATCGATCCGGGTACCGGAGTCACAACTCACATCTCACAGGATGATGAGGAATTCACCGGAGTCCTGGCAGGAGCCTTGATCGGAATAGCAGTCATATTCTTCATCGTAATGCTGATAGCTACTGCATTCTCACTGGCAATCAGGTATTTCCTCATGGCACCGTTTGAATACGGATGCAGGAAGTTCTTCAGGAAGAATCTCGATGAACCCGCAAAGCTCAGCAACATCGTATATGTTTTCGATTCAAAGAACTACAAGAATGTCGTAAAGACAGCATTCTTAAGAGATCTTTTTATCTTCCTCTGGAGCCTGCTTTTCATCATTCCGGGAATCATCAAGTCATATGAGTACAGACTGGTTCCTTATATCGTAAGCGAAGATCCTACGATCAACTTCAGAAGCGCTTTGGATCAGAGCAAGGAACTCATGAAGGGCAACAAATGGAGAACCTTTGTACTTGACCTCTCATTCATCGGTTGGGATCTTCTGTCAGCACTGTCATTCGGTCTTGCAGGAATCTTCTTCGTAGAGCCTTACAAGGCAGCAACGGATGCAGCACTCTATGAGTCGATCAAGTATGGTATCAACGCCGCATAATATGGGATAGGTCATGAAAATCGGAATAGGGACAGATATAAGGAAATTCGGGAATAGGAATAGGTTATAATATGAGCAGCCGGAGGAGATTCGTCTCCTCCGGCCGGCTTTGGAAATGGAGCACTTTATGGGTTACAAAGTATTGGTCGCAGACGATGAGAAGGAGATCAGGAATCTCTTAAGACTCTACCTCGAGAATGATGAATTCGAAGTGGCTGAAGTAGCTACAGGCGAAGAAGTATCGGGCGCCATGGAGAGCTTTAAGCCTGATGTCGTTTTGCTCGATGTCATGATGCCCGGAAAAGACGGCATCCATGTTCTCAAGGACATCAGAGCGGTAAGCAACGTTCCCGTCATGATAATCTCCGCGAGGACAGCTGACGCCGAGAGGATCTTAGGCCTTAATGTCGGCGCAGACGATTATATCTGCAAGCCTTTTAATCCGCTGGAAGTCGTTGCCCGTGTAAAGTCGCTCTTAAGAAGATTCCACGCCCTCGGAGGCAGTGAAGAGAAGAAAGAGACCATCACATGCGGTGATCTCGTGCTTGATACCGATAAGTGCCTGCTCCTCAAGGGCGAACAGTCTTTGGAGCTTACATCAGTCGAATATAAGATAATGGAGCTTCTCATGAAGCATCCCGGCAAAGTCTATACGAAGCAGCAGATCTATGAATATGCATGGGGCGAAGATTATTTCGTTGCCGATAACAATATCATGGTCGCCATAAGCAAGCTCAGGACCAAGCTCGACAGTGATCCTTCACGCTACATAAAGACATTGCGCGGCCTGGGCTACAGGCTTGAAGCGTGAAGAAACAAGGGTTTTGCGGGAGGACTGAAAGGTGAGCAGTGAAAGACAGCTGAGAGGCTTTATTCTTTCCAGATTCTTTCTGGTCCTCATTGTTACCAGCATTGTCGAATTCGCGATCGTACTCGTGGTCAACAGATGCCTGATACCTTTTATAATCAAGGTCTTTAATCTTGAAGCAATCGTATCTCCCGAGAGTTCAGAGAAACTTTTCCTTATTTTATTTGTCGTAGCAGCTACAGCCATAGTCAATAAAGTATGGCCGTATTTCCATGCATCGCCCGAAAGCACTTATAATGCGCTGATAGGCCTGCTGTCAGGGTCCGGCGATAACAAAGCGGCTGTCCAGACAGTCATTAACCTGCATGAGCATCCGGGAGCAGCATGGCTTCTGGCATTGTCATTGCTGGTTATCGCGATAATACTCGTGACGCCGTATGTCGTAGCAGGTATTGTTTTCGCGTTGTCCGCGGCAAAAGAGATCCGCAAGCTCGAGCACGAAAAAGATGAAGCGCGCAAAGCTGAAGAAAAGCGGCGTTACCTCATGATCTCCAATATCGTTCACGACCTGAAGACCCCCATGACCACCGTCTACGGTTATGCGAAGGCATTAAATGACGGCATGGTACCTCCTGAGAAGAATACCGAATATCACGAAGCGATAATGGCTAAGACCGACAGGATGAACGAAGTCGTAGCGCTTCTTTTAGACTATGTAAAGCTCGACAGCGAAGGCTTTATTCTCAAGAAAGAAAAGACCGATATCTGCGAGACGGTACGTGCCTGCTGCGCTTTGAGCTATACCGATGCGGAAGTCGCAGGTGATACTTTGACCGTAAATATCCCTGATGACCCGGTCTATATCGAAGCGGACGGCAAGCAGCTCGCACGCGTCATTACAAACCTCATTACCAATGCGATCCGGCATAATCCCGAAGGCACAAAGATAGGGGTGTCAGTCACTTCAGATGAAGATACCAGGATCTTTGTGGCTGATACCGGCGATGAGATAGCTGAGGATATGAAGGAACAGATCTTCGAGCCTTTTGTAACGGGCGACGAATCGCGCGCTTCAGACGGCGGTACGGGCCTGGGGCTCCCTTTGTCTTCGCGAATTTGCGAGATGCACGGATTCAGCTTAAAGCTCGCCCAGAAGCCTGAGATCAACCGCTACAGGCTTGGAGAAGAATATAAGAAGGTATTCGTTATTACGATCTAAACAGCCTGCCCCGGCGCATTAATTAGCATATTAAGGGATTTTGAAGTAAAATCTTATCTTGAAATAAAGAAAAGGAACATTTTTCACATGAAGAATACCAGGATCGGCAGATCACTCAGGAGAATAACGGCAGGAATCCTTCTTGCATCTTTGGCAATAGTACTTTGTTCATGCGGTGTCGCAAGCAAAGGCGCGCTGGTCAAGTTCGGCAAGGACAATTACGGTGACTGCAAATATATAAGCCAGACACGCGATAATCTCAACGGTACCGAGAGACGTATCGTTGTGCTCGAGGATAAGGCTACAGGGATCAGGTACGAAGTTACTTCCAAGAAGACTCAGGACAGCAAGAGCGCAGTTACTTCTTCCAATTTTGACGGCCTTTATGTCGAGTATTTGATCAATGCAGGCGCAGGCGGTGAGATAGAAGTACTGAAGGAACAGTATCATTTCACTTTTGATTATGAGTACGGCAAGTTCAACATCAATTTTATCGACCGCGGAAGCAGCGAAAATGCCGAGCCGGTCACTGAAGAGTTTGATAAGATCCTTGCAAAATACGACGACAGGAATATCCGCCCTAAGACATATCACGTCTATGTCAATTCGACTGCTTTCATAGGATCTTACAACGCATCTGACAAGACATATACTCCTAACGGTTGATCTCGGAAATAGAGGAATCTGTATGCAAAAGGCAATTTCCAAATCCGCATTAAGAAGAACTGCAGCAGGGATCCTGGTCATTGCGGCAGTTTTATCTCTTTGTTCGTGTACTGTCAGGAGCAAGAACAGTCTTCTGAAGTATGCAAAAGAAGTTTACGGCGACTGCAAATTCATTAAGGAAGATCACGGCGGAAGCGGAAATACCGAATACCGCACTCTGTATCTGCAGGATAAGGAGACCGGCATCAAATATACGGTCACTTCCGGCATGAACAGTTCTTCTGCAGCATCTGACGTTATTCCGCCTTCGAGCACGACATCTGATTTCAAGGATAAGTATTATGACTATCTTTTCGATGAGGCGGAAAAGGATCTTAAATCTTTAGAGGAAAAATACGATTGCGGCATCAGTCATTACGGAGAGAGTGTCAGGCTCGTTTTTGACGGAGACATCGATGAGAATGACGCTAAAAAAGTTGCCGACAAGATCGATGATGTCTTTGCCGATTATGATGTAAAAGATATGCGCTTTGTCAGCTATACCATCTATTACAATGGCGATCAGATATTCGGTTACTACAACGTAAAGACCGGCAATTACCAGTCTGAAGTGGATTGATATGAGAACCCGTAATGCAGTGAAAAGGATGGCTATATTCCTGATGATGTTCGCGATGGTTTGCGCGCTCTGTTCGTGCAGGGTATCGCGCAAATCAGATCTTATCCGCTATGCGAAAAGTAATTACGGCGACTGTGAATTCATAAGGCAGGACCACACAGGAAGCGGAAATGACGAGGTGCGCACGGTCTATCTTAAAGACAAGGAGACCGGCATCGAATACAGCGTTACTTCATCCATGTCATCGGTCGTTATCGACGGAAGCGTTTTCGGGCATCACGAGAATAAATCTTCTGATTTTGACACGAAATATCAGGCCTATCTCTTGGACAAAGCAGACAGAGGACTATCTGATCTGGCAGAAGAATACGGTTTCAGTTTTGATCCGGATACCGGTATTTACAAGCTGAGTTTTGACAGCCGTGAAAGCGGGGAAAATGCAAAGAAGGCCGTAAAAGAAGTTGATAAGCTTCTTGCAAAGTACGATACGAAAAATCTCCGCCCCATGAACTATCTGCTTTATGTTGATGAGAATGTTTACATCGGTTCTTACGATGCTTCGATCGGTGAATATATCAAGTCGAATGAATTCGATATCATAGATTATGTCCATGAGAATTACGATCCGGATGCGGTATTTTTAGATTCGCTCGGCGCTTACATTAACCAGTTCCTGTCATACGAAGAAATAGATGAGTTATTTCCTTCAGAAGGAGACGGTGTGCCGATGGGAACCGCATACTACTTCAGGGATAAAGATGGTGATATCTTTATTGCGATCGATCTGGATGAGTTCGGCGCAAATGTCAGCGGGATCAGGCTTTTCCGTGACTACGCGTACGGCATGGAAGAGATCGAATACTAAGGAGGATACATGCGTTACGACTGTTTGATAATCGATGACGAGAAAGAGCTTGCAAATAATACTGCCGAGTATTTCAATATGTTCGACGTTAAGACAGCGGCCGTATATTCCGCAGCTGAGGCAAATGCTTTCCTGAGCAATAACGAACCTGGCATCGTGCTCCTCGACATAAATCTTTCTGACGGCAGCGGCTTTGAGCTCTGCAAGAAGATACGTCAGACTCTTAATATCCCGATCCTTTTTATTTCAGCGAGAAATACTGATGACGACAAGATAATCGCCCTTAATATCGGAGGTGACGATTACATCGAGAAGCCTTATTCTCTGGGCGTTCTGCTCGCCAAGGTAAAGGTCGTCTTAAAGCGTTTTGCAAGTGTGGATCCCGATGCTTCGTCCGCAGCGAAAACAGATTTTGATGACGGCTATCTTAAGCTTGATTCAGCTAACAAGACTGTTTACGTCATGGGCGAGGAAAAGAAGATAACATCGATCGAATGGAAGCTTTTGGACTATCTGATCGCGAACAAAAACAGGCTCGTTACGAAGAATGAGATCTTCGATAATGTTTGGAACGACAGGTTTACCACAGACGGTACGCTTAACGTACATATCAGAAAGATCAGGGAAGCGATCGAGAAGGATGCGCAGGATCCGAAGTATATCGTGACCGTATGGAAAGAAGGCTACAAGTTCGTAGCACCCGAATAATATGAGAAAAGCGCCGTTCATCATTCTGCTCGTACTGACTTTTATCGCCGAAGCGCTGGCGTGCTTTTTCATTGTCACAAGGATCAAGGATATTAAGACTGATCCTGTCAAAGTCAACGAATGCATGCATTC
The DNA here is from genome assembly GCA_017554745.1 of Clostridiales bacterium. Taxonomy (GTDB): domain Bacteria; phylum Bacillota; class Clostridia; order Saccharofermentanales; family Saccharofermentanaceae; genus Saccharofermentans. Next base: position 8,848 of record JAFZHS010000013.1, read on the forward strand.
GGTCTCCGAGAATTACGGTGATGCATCCAAGTACAACACGCAGCTTGATTATGCCGTCATAGATAACGACGGAAAGCTTGTATATAAGACCCGTGACGGCCTTTCAGAATCAGTAAATGAAGCGATAAAGACACGCGGACTGATACTCGATCTTGAAGTCGACGGGGAAGTCGTCGGCAAGGTCATCTTCGACTACAGCACGGAAGAACAGCTAAACGGCGTAAAGACTAAAGTCATAGTGCTTTATATCATCATCGGCGTGCTCCAGATCGCCATACTTATCTTCTGGTATATCTACATCAGAAAGAGCATCATCGAGCCTTTTAAAAACCTGAATTCATTCGCCGAAAGAGTCGCGGGAGGCAATCTCGACATGCCGCTTGAGATGGATAAAGGGCATGTTTTCGGAGCCTTTACGGAGAGCTTCGATCTTATGCGCACAGAGCTTAAAAAGGCGCGCATCGCAGAGAAAAAAGCGAGCGACGACAAGAAGGAAATGGTCGCCAAATTATCGCATGATATAAAGACGCCCGTCGCCTCCATAAAGTCGACTTCCGAGATCGGTTATGAGGTCACAAAAGAAGAACGCACGAAGGAAATGTTCAGCGTTATCAATGCCAAGACCGACCAGATAAAATCGCTTGTCGACAATCTTTTCACATCGAGCGTACAGGACATTACCGAGATCGATGTAAATCCCGGAATGCAGCCTTCTGACGTTATCTCAGGGCTTATCGGCAACGCTGATTATCTTAAGCGCGCGGGTGCTTTTACCATCCCCGAATGCAATGTGTTTATCGATAAGTTAAGGCTCCAGCAGGTATTCGATAATATTTTTATGAATTCTTATAAATACGCGGATACTCCTGTTAATGTGAGCTCTGAGATCGCGGGCGATTATCTTGTAATAAGGATCGCCGACGAGGGTCCCGGTGTTAAGGAAGAAGAGATCCCGCTTCTTACGGAGAAATTCAAAAGAGGCAGCAACGCAAACGATAAGGACGGCGCAGGCTTAGGCCTTTATCTTACTGATTACTTCATGGAAAAGATGGACGGCAAGCTCGGACTTAAGAACCTTGAAAAGGGATTTGAAGTTGCTGTGTATTTAAGAACTATTTAAGAGTTCCTTAAAGGCATTTAAGGGTTGAAAGAATATCCTCTATGCTATAAGGAGGTCGCAAGACATGAAAAACATTATTGAAACCAAGAAACTTTGTAAGACATTTTCCAACGGCGGCATTCAGCAGCACGTTCTCAAGAATATTGATCTCGAGATCTATGAAGGCGATTTTACGATCATAATGGGTGCTTCCGGCGCAGGCAAATCAACACTTCTGTACTCTCTCTCAGGAATGGACAAGCCGACTTTAGGCTCAGTCAAGTTTGACGGCACGGAGATCACGAAAATGAATACCGACGAGCTCGCTCTCTTCAGAAGGAGCAACTGCGGATTCGTTTTCCAGCAGGTATATCTCGTTGAATCAATGAGCGTCATGGATAACATTTTGGCAGCTGGACTTCTCGTTTACAGAGATAAGAAGATCCTTGTTAAGAAGGCCGGAGAGCTCCTGAAGGCAGTAGGTATCGAAGAGACTTTATGGAATAAGTTCCCCTCACAGATCTCAGGCGGTGAAGCGCAGAGAGTAGGCATCGCAAGAGCACTCATTAATGAACCGAAGCTCGTTTTCGCAGACGAGCCTACAGGTGCCTTGAACTCACAGACAGGTAAGGCAGTACTTGATACTCTCACAAAGTTCAATGAAAAAGGCCAGTCGATCGTAATGGTCACACACGATATCACAAGCGCGAGAAGAGGCAACCGCATCCTTTATGTCAAGGACGGTGAGATCGCAGGCGAGTGCAACCTCGGCAAGTATGTAACAGGTGATAAAGAACGTCATCAGAAGCTCAATGACTTCCTCGCAAAGATGGGGTGGTAATCATGAACAAAGCATTATTACTTGCAAAATCGAACCTCAGGAAAAACAGAGGTACGTCTGTCGGCTTGTTCCTTTTGATGTTGATCGCAACATGCCTGGTAGGAATTTCACTCCTTATCTTTTTCGATTGCTATCCGACAGCACAGAAAGCAGCTGAAAGACTTAAGGGCGGCGACGGTTTTATTCTCATAAGAGATGATCTCGAAGGTTTTACCGACGAGAAGATAGAAGAACTCATCGGTAAAGATACTGACAGTTATTATGTTTACCGTAACCTGAATTATCCCACTATTTCTCTGCCTTTCGGCGATGGTGAGGTCGGAATCAGTCTGAACCTGACAGACTCGTCTGCATTTGCCAGACAAATGAACCGCTTTGAAGTCGTTAAGGAAGATACTTCAATAACCGAAAACTATGTTTATCTGCCGTATCAGTTTAATACTTCAGGCGGATATGAGATCGGTGATACATATGAATTCGAGAATGCCGGAAAGAAGTACAGCTATAAGGTAAGAGGCTTTAATGACGTCGTATACGGTGGCGGCAACAATACAGGCAGATATGAATTCGTTATTGATGACGCAAGCTATAAGAAGGTCTGGGATGAAGATCATGAGACCGGCGAAAGCATCGTTATTATCTATGATCTTAAAGACGGCGTAGAACCGGGTGCTTTTAGGATCAGGATCAGCAACGAAATGTTGAAGGTTAACCCGAATACCGTTATGGACGGAAGCCCTCTGGATGTCGTTATCAGCAACAGAACATTTATCGGACTCATCGTTGCAGTATCGATCCTTGTCCTCACATCTCTTATCGTAATCGCGGTAGCAATGATGCTTGCAAACTGCATTTCGAATTACGTAAATGAGAACATGAAGACTTTGGGTGCGCTTAAGGCTATCGGATATACCGGTAAGGATATCAAGTCATCACTGATCGTCTGGTTCCTTGCTCTTGCAGTTATTGCAAGTATTGCGGGCATAATCCTTTCATATGTTTTCATGCCGATATTTGCAGGGATCATGATCGGTCAGATGGGACTTTCCTACCACGTGTCTTTTAATCTTATGGCGACATTTATCCCGATCGTATTTGTAATCGTATTTGCCCTTATAGTTACTGTAATCAGCGCAAGAAAGATCGGAAAGATCCACCCGATCGTAGCTTTAAGAGAAGGCATTGAGTCACACAACTTTAAGAAGAACCGCGTAGCTCTTGATAAGACTTCACTGAATCCTACAATGAGCCTTGCAATGAAGACTTTCTTCGGCAACATGAAGCAGAATATCATCACATTCTTCGTAGTCGGATTCATGGTTTTCGCGTGCATCATAGCTCTCCTCATGTTCGAGAATTTCAGCCGCAATCCGAAGATCGAGATCCTTACAACTGAGCTTTGTGCCGGCGTTGTTGCATCTGATCTTGAGAGCAAGGATGAGGTCCGCGATTATCTCGAATCCAGGAAGGATGTAGATAACGTAAGAGAGATCATTAACCTCAGTCTCTACTACAATGACGAAGAGTCTTTATACACATACATTGTCAAGGATCCTTCGAAAATGAGAAACACTTCCATCTGCTACAAAGGAAGACTTCCCGAGTACGATAACGAAGTAGTCATAAGCGGTTCTTTTGCAAAGAAATACGGATTTGATATCGGCGATGAGATCAAACTCGATTATGGTGATAATTCATTTAATTACCTGATCACCGGTCTTATCCAGACGACAAACAATGCAGGACGCGAAGCGCTTATCACATATAAGGCAGCTGATCATCTCTTGGACATCGATCAGATCCCCGGCTGGTTCTGGTTTGATATTGTAAACGAAGGTAATGACAATGACGCCAATATTGAAGAGACGGAAAAGATCCTGGAGGAATGCAAGGATAAGTATGGCGCGCACATCATTAATACGATGGACTTCTTTAAGATCATCGGAGGCAGCATGACAACATTCAAGAGCATATCAGCAATGATGCTTATCGTAATGATAATCGTCTCGGTAATCGTCATCGGCCTGATTCTCTTCCTCTTGATCAAGTCATTGATCTATCACAAGAGAAAGGACTACGGAATCTACAAGGCACTGGGTTATACGTCAGGAAGCCTCATGCTCCAGACAGCATTAAGTTTCATGCCGCCGGTAATCGTATCCATAATCGCATTCTCCATCGGATCTTACTTTAGCGCTAACCCTTATATGTCAACATTCATGCATGCGTTCGGACTTATGAAGTGTAGCTTCGACATTCCGGTGATCGGTGTCGTATTGATCGGAATCGGCCTGGCTATCATATCCTTCGTACTTGCTCTTCTGCAGACAAGAAGGATCAAGAAGATCGAAGCATACAACATGCTCGTAGCCGAATAACTGATAGTAATAGGGAATAGATTGAGTTTGTACAGGGGCTGTCCTTCGGGGCGGCCCCCTTTGTTATCTGATGGTATCAAGCTTGTGTGTGGCGTTACGGATAATACTGAACTTTTACAGTTTTTTATCCGTATTTTTCAAGCCTTTTAGTGACGTGGGAGGGTGTTTTTACGGATAAAAACGCTTCGTTAAACTGTTTTATCCGTATTCTTCGGCGATGTGGCACTTTTTCAACGCGGAATCTACGGATAAAACGTCTTGTTTTCGAGATTTTATCCGTATCAAGCAAAATCCTTCTATCAGAAATATGGGGTGTTAATCACTCATCTTCCTTATGCGCGTAATACTCATTCACCAGACTTCGGTAGCCCAGTTCTTTCAAGTCTTCATAACGCACGTTGTAACGCGATTTGGTGTGAGTGCCGCTGATCAGATAACGCAGCAGGTCCTGCGCGTACAAGTCGATAACGTGAAGGCTCTTGGGCGTCGTGATCACAGGGAAGAACCACAGGCTCCATGTGAGGTCTGAATCTTCGTTTACTTCCAAAAGCTTATGGTTAAAAATGCGTATGAAAGCGGCCGCGGCCTTAGTGCCGTCCAGACCTTTTCTTTGATACCAGCGTGCAAGCGCGCGTGCTTTGCGGCGCATCTTCTGCTTGAGCTTAATGACGGATGCGGGAGCGATGTCGATCTCGCCGTTCTTGGCTTCGATACCTAAGAAGCAAAAGCCGTCAGAGGGTGTGCCAAACACTTCCTTGTCTGGATTGACCGTGAGCCCCTTAGACTTAAGGTGATCCAGTATCACTGCCTTGTAAGACACGAGTTCTTCTTCGCTGTGCGCGAAAACGATTATGTCATCAGAGTATCTCGCATAAAGGATCCTGCGTTCATAGAACCACTCGTCGAGATCTTTGAGGTAAAGGTTCGCGTAGAATGACGCGATAGGCGTGCCGGCCATGATGCCTTTCTGCTCGCGCACTTCGGTATCTCCGACAAGCGCTCTTTCCTCGCAGAGGATAGTCTTCATAAAAGCAAGAAGGCGGTCATCATCAGTGATCGTCTGCGCGAGGATCTCAGTCATCTTAGGCACGGGGATCGAATTGAAATAATCGCTGACGTCGATCTTATAAGAATACATCGCGTGAATGTTTCTGGTGTGCGTGATATTCATGATCGCGTCTTTGGCGCACACGCCCGGACGGAACGAGTAGAGGCAGGGCGTGTAGATGGAATCGTATTTGCGAAGCGTGAGATAGGTCAGGAGCTTTAAGACCATGTTGAAGTCGTACGGGTACTTGTAGACCGTGCGCTTCTTCCGGCTGCTCATCTTGCTGATGATGGATTTGGAGGGAAGGGGAAGACCTGTGTAGGTCCTGACCGCAGTCTCATACTTGAGATAAGCTTCGGAATCGATAAACGTGCGCAGCTCTTTGGTGAAGCGCTTCGAGCAGCGAAGTCCCGTTTTGTAGTCGTAGAACTTCTCCCAGTTGCTCTTCTCGAAAAGCTTATCTATAAGCGACATCAGATTCCTCCAATAAATAAGCAGAAAGAGAAATCATTAAATCCAAGACAATTCTTGGATGTACAAGATCGTACACGACCCGGCTGCCTGCGAAGCCTATTAAGAATCGTGCCGGACCCGCCACAGGCGCAAAGCGTTCTCTTTCTGCTAAGGGTAATTATACTCGCGCCGCCCTTCAAATCAAATGAGGTATGCGGCCAATCTTCCCGAAATGAAACAAGGTCACGGATTGCTCCATGACCTTGAATTCGGGATTTTATTAAGAACTCTTTTGGATTGTTATGGTTGTGCGTCGGCGCCGTTGTTTTCGTCGGTATTTTCTGATGTGTTTTCAGACGTGCTTTCTGAAGGCGTGATCTCCGGTGTAGGGGTATCTGGATCTGGAGTTGGTTCTGTAGTCTCTTCTGTCGACTCCGTGGTTTCCTCAGTGTTCTGTGTCGGAACAGGCGTAGCCGTAGCTTTCGGAGGAGCTACGTAAACATAGTTGTTGTTCTCGGGTGCCGGGCTGGGCGTAGGAGATGGTGTAGGAGAAGGAGAGGGCGTAGCCGTAGGCTTCGGGGTAGGCGTTGCGGTCGGCTTGGTCGTAGCTTCTTCGGAGCTCTCTGTGGTCTCCTCGGTGGTTGTGGTCGTGATCTCGAATGCCGCTACTGAGTTGGCGATATCGAGTTTCTTATTGTCATAGTAAAGGGCATAGGCGCCGACGAAGAGGATGCCGGCCAAAGCAATGACGCCGACGATTATACTGCCGACTGCGCTCCTGACCGTGCGCTCAGTCCCGGTCGATCTTCTTGCAGCTTCTATGGCTTCTGCGCCTTCATACTCAGATTCTGATTCTGTTTCGGGGCCATAGGATTCGTAAGATTCGGTGAGCTCGTCTTCGATAGTCTCGTTATCTTCATCGTATTCGGTCTCGGCGTCTGCGTACTCATATGCTGAAGGATCGTAGCCTTCGGGTGCTTCATCAGCCGGTGCGTCTTCAGCAGCATATTCTTCTGCAGGCGTTTCTTCGATGACGGGTTCTTCTGCAACCGCCTCTTCAACAGGAGCTTCTTCGACAACTGCTTCTTCAACGGGTGTATCTGCAGCTGAAGCTTCCTGCGCAGGAGCTTTTTCAACCGCAGCCTCCGCTACAGGGACTTCCTCATAAGGAAAATCAGGGAATTCATCGGTGCGGACTTTCGGTATGTTGTAAACTTCTACTACCGGTTTTTCGGGGTAGTAAGGACTGGGAAATTCAAAATCTGAAGCTGCATCCAAAGATGCGCCAGCCGCAGCTCCCGTAATTCCGGACGCCTTAGATTCGGATTCTGACTGATCAGAGCCCTTGAATTTTTTGTTGTCGTCCTCAGAAAACGTGTTCATTTCCGTCCCCCGGTCTCCTTGATTCTTTCTCATTTCGAATGCTTTCGGTATAATTAGACTTGCGTAACTAATAACCTATTTCATCAATTACAGTATATGTATTGGTGAAGAAAAGAGAGTGATATTATCGTGACAATTTATTGGCCGGATTATTACAAAGATTTCAGCTGCAAGGGTAATAACTGCCGTCACACGTGCTGTGCCGGCTGGGAGATCGGCATAGATAAGGATTCGGTAGAGCGCTTTATGAAGGATCCCGAGATCGCGGGAAAGATCAAGGACGGCGGCTTTGTCTTGAGAGATGACGGCAGGTGTCCTTTCCTTCGTGACGACGGCCTGTGCGAGATGATCATAAAGCACGGCGAGGACTATCTTTGCGATATCTGCAAGGAACATCCGCGTTTCTATAATGAAGTCGACGGTCATATCGAAGGCGGCATCGGCATGGTCTGCGAGGCAGCCTGCGAGCTTATCCTGGGCAGGGAGCATGGCTTTGAGCTCATAGGTGAGGATGGCTCAAAAATAGGACTTCCGGAATATCTTAAGGTTATTTTCGATGAGTCAAAGCCGCTTGCGGCAAGGCTTTTGGAGATAAGCGGCGGCAAAAGGGCCAATCCCGGGCTCAGAGCCGAGATCTTCAACGGTATGGAGGTGCTTGATCACAAGTGGACAGTGCTTCTCAAGAAGCTCATCGATGCGCCCGTGACAGAAGAAGATGAAGATAAGGCTGTGATGGAGAATGCAAAGGCTCTTACAAACTTCGCAGGATACCTACTGTACCGCTATCAGGGCGAGGGCAGGTTTGCTGCCGAGGCAACTTATCTTATCGCCGATCTCGCGTCGAAGGGCTGTGGCATTACTGAGATCTGCAGAGTTTTCTCCGGTGAGGTCGAGTATTCCGACATAAATATCGTCGAAGCGCTCGAAGTCTTCGGATCAGGGCAGAATTAAGAGGAAAAATCACAGTGTAACAATGTTACACTACCGAAAATATTGCATTTGGAGGCACTTATGGTTAATGACTATAATCAGATCGAATGGAAGGCAAATCCTAATTTTAAAGACGGTGAAGGTGTCTTCTACAACAAGATGATCACTGACGGCGTTAATAAGATGATGCAGGGCAGGCTCCCTGCAGGCGCTTCGATCGGCTATCACAAGCATGAGGGATCCTGCGAGATCATATTCATCTTAGAAGGCGAGGGAACAGTCCTTTACGATGACGAGAAATTGTCGGTAAAAGCAGGATGCTGCCACTATTGTCCCGAAGGACACTCACATTCATTGATAAACAGCGGTTCCGAAGACTTGGTCTTTTACGCCGCAGTGCCGAAGCAATAAGGAATAAGGCAAAAGGAAGGGATAGAACATGCCACATTCATCCGGAGGCGGTTCGCACGGAGGAGGAACTCACGGGGGCTCTCGAGGCGGCAGCAGCACCCGCAGGTCCTCACGTTATTTTCCGGGCTCAAGACGTTATTTAAGACACAACCGGTTAACCGGGGTTGATGACTATTTCTATTCAAATACCGCGCCGCAAAAGACGGGAAAGTCGATAGTCGTTGTCGTCTGTGTTATTGCCGCATTCTTTTTGGGGATGTTCGGATTTGGGATCTCGACTGCGATACCGAGAAAACTTAATGTTAAATACACGGACTCGCCTGCTATACACGACGATCTAGGAATTTTCGGAAATGAAGATGAGCTCCTGGCAACGCTCAATGAGTATCAGGAACTGACGGGAATCTGCACGGATATTTATACGACATACCACGAGTACTGGCTCGATCAGGGCCACTACAGTCTGGAGTCTTTCTCGTATAACACATATACGGATTCATTCAGCGATGAGCAGCATTTTGTAATCGTGTACTCGATCCCTCAGGATGAGATCGAAGACGCCCTGAACGGCTCGATCAGGATACCTGATTTTGAGTGGGAAGCTACCCAGGGCAATGAGACAGATCCAATCATTACTGAGGAAGTGTTCGAGAAATTTGCCAAGATTGTCCAGGGCGAGCTCGAGCACGACGAAAAGCCCGCGGCCGCCTTTGAAGCAGGCTTCGAATATGCTTTAGAGAATGCGCACGCCAAGCTCGATTCTGATTCACCGATGAAATACGTCAATCTATTTGGTCTGATCGTTCCTATGCTGATCGTTGGCGGTATATGTTTCGCTATGGTTTTCTTCGTTATCAAGGCATACAAGAGGGACAAGAATATTGAATACAGCGAAGTGCCTATGGATGCCGGAGAAACGCGTTCAAGTAATGCGCCCGGAATGCAGGAGGGTATCCACGCTGTCACAGTCAATAAAGATGGTGGAGTCGTTACTATTACAAAGGGCAGCGGCTACTCCGGCAAGTCTGTCAGTTACGACTTTAACGACAGCAATGTCTCCAAAAAAGCCCGGATAAACGGCATTCTCTTTATGGTTATGTTTACCGTTATCGGACTGGTGATCATGGCCATAGGTATAGGCATGACTGTCGCTAAGGAAACGGGACTGATAGATCCGCTCGAAGCAGACGATTCTGGTCCCGCGATTATCTTCTTCGGCGCGGTCTGGACTATCGTAATGCTCATCGTTCTCATTAAGGCGATCGTCCGGTATGTTAAGAGTCAGAAAGATCAGGACAAGACCGTCCCCCTGACCGCTGAATATCCTAAGGCTGAGTATCCGGATGACGATGACGACTTCAAGCGTAAGAAGAGACAGGGATACGAGTAATTTTTCAGCGTAACGGTTATCAGTCTTCGTATTGCCTGAAGGTATCCGCGTAACGGAGATTAGGTTCGATATAGACCGGCTCTGCATAACCTGTTGCGAGCATTATCTCGTTGACCATGATGTATGTTGAGCCTGTGTCGATCCAGACATAAGCCAGAGTCCTGTCGTACTGGTCCTTCTCGGCTTCGTCAAATTCGAGGTAGACGGTATCCACATCTGCCAGAAGGTCTTTGAGGAACTGTGAAGCTTCTTTGCCTTCGGGAGTATTCTCGCTCTCGGTGGGGTGGACCGATTCGGGAGCGTTTATGCCGGTAAGGCGCACTCTGATGCGCTCGCCTTCCTTGCTGTGCACGATTATCGTGTCACCGTCGACGACACGCTCGAATTCGTATGGGACAAGGACAGAAGGGTCGACCTGGAGTGTGACGCCCCAGGGAAGTCCGGTGCCGCCGATATCGTTCTCGCTGAATACGGAAGCGGCTGTATTTACGGTCGGAGGATATCTGGTCTCCTGGACGCCTGTGTCAAAGCAGCCGGAAAGAAGCGCGGCTGACAGTGCCAGGCTGAGCGCCAGAGCCGGAATTGAGCGGGAAAAACGGCCGCGGGAGCCGGTTTTCGCGGTGCTTGATAAACGGTAAATGTCTGACTTTATTACATTTTTCATGAAAGTATTTTAATCCATAATTTTTGCTCTGCAAATACGGACAAACTATGTTAGAATTCTGTCTAGTAATTTTCCATATATTTATTAAGGGGGCGTAAGAATATGCCAAAGAGAGAAGATATCAACAAGATCCTCATCATCGGTTCAGGTCCTATCATCATCGGCCAGGCTTGCGAGTTCGACTATTCCGGAACCCAGGCGTGCAAGGCTTTGAGAAAGCTCGGCTATGAGATCGTTCTCGTCAATTCAAATCCCGCAACGATCATGACAGACCCTGATGTAGCTGACAGAACCTACATCGAACCGCTCAATGTAAAGCGTCTGGAACAGATAATCGCAAAAGAGCGCCCCGATGCGCTTCTCCCTAACTTAGGAGGCCAGTCAGGCCTTAACCTCTGCTCTGAGCTTTCCAAGGCCGGTATCCTCGAGAAATACAACGTCCAGGTAATCGGCGTCCAGGTAGACGCTATCGAGAGAGGCGAAGACAGAATCGAATTCAAGGAGACAATGACTTCTCTGGGCATCGAAATGCCGAGATCACACGAAGCTTATTCACTTGAAGAAGCTATCAAGATCGCAGATGACCTGGGTTACCCCGTAGTCATCAGACCTGCTTACACGATGGGCGGCGCAGGCGGCGGCCTCGTTTACAACATTGACGAACTCAAGATCGTTGTCGAGAGAGGCCTTGCAGCTTCCATGATCCATCAGGTACTCGTCGAAGAGTCCATCAGCGGATGGGAAGAGCTCGAGCTCGAGGTAGTAAGAGACGCCAAGAACAACGTCATCACAGTCTGCTTCATCGAGAACATTGACCCTATTGGCGTTCACACGGGCGACTCCTTCTGCTCAGCTCCTATGCTTACGATCTCTCAGGATGTCCAGGACAAGCTCCAGGATTATTCATACCGTATCGTTAAGGCCATCGAAGTTATCGGCGGCTGCAACTGTCAGTTCGCTCACGATCCTAAGACAGGAAGGATCGTTGTTATCGAGATCAACCCGAGAACATCAAGATCTTCCGCTCTTGCTTCAAAGGCAACAGGTTTCCCGATCGCGCTCGTATCAGCAATGCTCGCATGCGGTCTTACTCTTGATGAGATTCCCTGCGGCAAGTACGGCACACTCGACAAGTACTATCCGGACGGCGACTATGTCGTAATCAAGTTCGCAAGATGGGCTTTCGAGAAGTTCCACGGCGCGCAGGACAAGCTCGGCACACAGATGAGAGCCGTAGGCGAAGTCATGAGCATCGGTAAGACATACAAGGAAGCTTTCCAGAAGGCTATCAGATCTTTGGAGAAAGACAGATACGGTCTCGGTTTTGCCAAGGATTTCAACAAGCTTACCAAGGAAGAGCTCATGCTCAAGCTCACACAGCCTTCTTCCGAGCGTCAGTTCATCATGTATGAAGCACTCCGAAAGGGCGCTACTGTAGAAGAACTCTACGAGCTCACAAAGATCAAGCACTGGTTCATCGAGCAGATGAAAGAGCTCGTTGAAGAAGAGGAAGAGCTCATTAAGCGCGCAGGCAGGATCCCGGACGAGGCTACTCTCCGTCAGGCTAAGCTCGACGGCTTCTCCGATAAGTACCTGTCACAGATCTTAAGCGTATCCGAAGACCTTATCCGCCGCGCACGTTATGAATACGGCATCAAGGAAGCATGGGAAGGCGTTCACGTATCCGGCACACAGGATGCTGCTTACTACTATTCTTCCTATCACATCGAAGATAAGTCTCCTGTATCAAACAACAAGAAGATCATGATCCTCGGCGGCGGTCCTAACAGGATCGGCCAGGGCATCGAGTTCGACTATTGCTGCGTACACGCTGCACTTGCTTTGAAGAAGCTCGGCTTCGAGTCCATCATCGTAAACTGCAACCCTGAGACGGTATCCACAGACTACGATACTTCCGACAAGCTCTATTTCGAGCCTCTCACATTGGAAGACGTTCTCGCTATCCACGAGAAAGAAAAGCCTCTTGGCGTTATCGCACAGTTCGGCGGACAGACACCTCTTAATCTCGCAGCTTCGCTCAAAGCTAACGGCGTAAATATTCTCGGTACAACACCTGAGACTATCGACCTTGCTGAAGACAGAGACCACTTCCGCGCCATGATGAACCGCCTCGGCATCCCGATGCCTGAAGCAGGTATGGCAGTAAACGCTGACGAAGCCATCAAGATCGCAAACAAGATCGGCTATCCCGTAATGGTACGTCCTTCTTACGTCCTTGGCGGAAGAGGAATGGAAGTCGTTCACGACGATGAGATGATGAGAATCTACATGAATGCCGCAGTAGGCGTTACACCTGACAGACCGATCCTCATCGACCGTTTCCTGCACCACGCTACAGAGTGCGAAGCAGATGCTATCTCTGACGGCACAAACTGCTATGTTCCCGCTGTCATGGAGCACATCGAGCTTGCCGGAATCCACTCCGGTGACTCCGCATGCATCCTGCCTTCCAAGAACCTCTCACCTGAGATCGTTGAGACGATCAAGGAATATACGAGAAAGATCGCAGTCGAGATGCACGTCGTAGGTCTCATGAACATGCAGTATGCCATCGAAGACGGCGTAGTCTTCGTGCTCGAGGCTAACCCGCGTGCTTCCAGAACGGTACCGCTCGTATCAAAGGTAACCGGCACCAACATGGTTAAGATCGCTACGGACATCATGACGAGCCACCTTACAGGCAGGCCGTCTCCCGTACCGGAACTCCACGACAAGGTGATCCCTCACTACGGAGTAAAGGAAGCAGTATTCCCGTTCAATATGTTCCAGGAAGTTGACCCTATCCTCGGACCTGAGATGAGATCCACAGGTGAGGTATTAGGCCTTGCAACACATTTCGGCGAAGCAAGCTTCAAGGCCCAGGAAGCAACGAAAACAGAGCTTCCGCTCGAGGGCAGCGTACTTCTCTCCGTTTCCGATCTCGACAAGGTAGATCTCGTTGAAGTAGCGCAGATGTTCTCAGATCTCGGCTTCAAGATCTACGCTACAGGCGGCACATTCGATATGATCGACAAGGCAGGCATCAAGGCTGAGAAGGTCAAGAAACTTTACGAGGGCAGACCTAACATCGGCGACATGATCCTCAACCGTCAGGTAGATCTTGTCATCAACACACCTGCAGGAAAGACCTCTGCGCACGATGACTCCTACATCCGTAAGGATGCCATCCGCCAGCATGTTCCTTACATCACGACCATGGCTGCTGCCAAGGCTTGCGCTGAAGGTATCAAGGCTGCAAAGGAGAGAGTCTTCGAGGTCAAGGCACTCCAGGATTATCACGCTGACATCAAGTAAAACAGCGTTTATTGAGTTTTTACAGGACCGGTTCCCGGCAAGTTCGGGAACCGGTCTTTTTGTTGGGGGGCGCCTGTTTTGTTTTCTCAAATGATGTCGCCTGCTGTGTCGGAATTTGCGAAAAACAGGCCGTTACCGATACGTTTTCATATCGAAAGTATCGGAGAAACGCGAAAAAACTTCACGACCGATACAATTTGGTACTAATTGTATCGGAAACACAGTAAAACCGTCGGTTACCGATACAAATAAGCAAGAAGTGTATCGGTAACGACAGATTTATCAGGAAAACCGATACAGGTGTATAAATCAGAGACGATTCCTGCCGGAGTGCCTGTTTTGCCCTTCTAAATAGGCACTGCAACGGGAATTCCCGGGAGATTCCTGTTTGAGTGCCTGTTTTGGTACCTTGAACAGGCACTCTGGCGGGAATGGTAGTTTTCGGGCGGAAACAGGCAGGAACGGGAGTTAACAGGCCTCGCTTTTTGTAATATCCGGTATGAGATAACGCTTTATTTTAAAAGCAATACCTACCTCAATATTGCCTCAATGTTCAATTCTTGCTGATTATACAAATCTTGCTGTGTTCACCCGCAAGAACTGTATAATGCCGACTGCGTTTCCTGAGGCGGCCCCGTTGACTGCAATCTGTCTGAAAAGCCTATAAACATTGAGTATTCGCATTTGCACATTCCCGAAAAACACCTTTTCGGGCAAATCGCAAGAAGTGTAGAATTTGTTTAATACGCATAACTTTTTTTAGATATTATTTGCAAAATGGTAAATGCCTTTTAAATCTTCTTCCTTTAGTATGTTATTTGTACTATTAAGCGAACTGGGAGGTTCTTATGTATTACATTGGTATTGATCTCGGTACATCGGCAGTAAAACTGCTCCTTATGAAGAGCGGGGGAGAGATTATCAGAACTGTTTCTGAGAGTTACCCCGTAAACTTCCCTCAGACAGGATGGTCTGAACAGAATCCTGAAGACTGGTTCGACGGAACCATCAAGGGTCTTTCCAAGCTCCTTGAAGGCATCGACGGAAATGAAGTCGCAGGTATCAGCTTCGGCGGACAGATGCACGGTCTTACTCTTCTCGACAGCGAAGGCAAGGTTATCAGACCTGCTATTCTCTGGAACGACGGAAGATCACAGGTTGAGACAGACTATCTCAACAATGAGATCGGCAAGGCTAATCTCTCCAAGTACACAGGCAACATTGCTTTCGCAGGCTTCACGGCTCCGAAGGTTATGTGGGTACATAAGAACGAGCCTGAGAATTTCGCAAAGATCGCAAAGGTATTACTCCCTAAGGATTATCTCGCATACAGACTTTCAGGTGTTTTCGCTACGGACGTATCCGATGCTTCCGGCACGCTCTACTTCGACTGCGAGAACAGAAAGTGGTCCGAAGAGATGCTCAAGATCCTGGACATGAAGGCTGAGTGGCTTCCCCAGGTATTTGAGAGCTATGAGGCTATCGGCAAGATCCTCCCTGAGATCGCAGATAAGCTCGGAATCAATAAGGATTGCGTTATAGCTGCAGGTGCAGGCGATAATGCTGCAGCGGCCGTAGGTATGGGTATTATAGGTAACGGCGGATGCAATATCTCACTCGGTACATCCGGAACGATATTTATCGCATCTGAGTCATTCAAGAATGATGAAGCTAATTCGCTTCACGCATTTGATCACGCTGACGGCGGATTCCATCTCATGGGATGCATGCTCAGCGCAGCTTCCTGCAACAAGTGGTGGATGGAAGAGATCATCGGTACGACCGATTACGCTAAGGAACAGGAAGGCCTCGAAGCACTTGGCACAAACAAGGTATTCTATCTTCCTTACCTCATGGGCGAGAGATCACCTCTTAACAATCCTAACTGCCGCGCTATGTTCGTAGGCATGTCAATGGATACAACACGTAAGGATATGACACTTGCAGTCATGGAAGGCGTTGCATTTGCTTTGAGAGATTCTTTCGAGTGCGCTAAGAAGATGGGTCTTGATATCAAGAGCTCCTCGATCTGCGGTGGCGGCGCTAAGTCTAAGCTGTGGTGCACGATCGTATCCAATGTTCTCGGTATCGAACTTACACAGACAGAGAACGACGAAGGTCCTGCCATGGGCGGCGCTCTCCTCGCTGCAGTCGCTTGCGGTGAGTATGCATCAGTTGCTGATGCCTGCGCAGCTACAGTCGTTAAGCACGTATCCGTTGTTCCTACTCCTGAGCTCGTTGCTAAGTACGACGAGAGATATAAAGAGTTTTCAAAAATCTATCCCGCAATGAAGGAGGCAGGTTTATGGTAATTTACGAGGCAACATCTTCTAATTTCAAAAAGTACGGAAGAATTGTTAAGAACATCGATTTTGCACCTGTGATCGAGGCACTTAATCAGATCGCTATCCCTGAGGACAGTGTTGCTTATGAGCCCACAGTTGCTTCTCTTGAAGAGGCATCCGCAAAGGTTGATGTATCCAGACTTTTCGGCGGCGAACTGAAGCTTGAGACAGGCTATTGCGCAGGTCACAATTCTTTGCTCAACGCTGTTGAGTATCACAGATCCTCCGAGGTCAACGTTGCAGCTACAGACTGCATCCTCCTTTTGGGATCACAGCAGGATGTAACAGACGATTTCACATATGACACTTCAAAGATCGAAGCATTCCATATCCGCAAGGGAACAGCTGTTGAGCTCTATGCCACAACACTTCACTATGCACCCTGCGGTATCGAGAATGACGGCTTCATGGTAGGCGTTATCCTTCCTTATGGAACAAACTTCGATTTAGAAGCAGATCACATTGACTGCCTGGCTAACTCAGGCGACGAAGATAAGCTCCTTACGGCAAAGAATAAGTGGCTTATCGCTCACCCCGATGCACCCGGCGAAAAGGGACACTTCCCCGGACTCGTTGGCGCAAATATTGAAGTTAAAGTAACTAAAAAACAGATGGAGGAAATCTAAAAATGTCAAAGAAATTATTTAACGCACCCGACGTAAAGCTCGCTATCGTAGCAGTTTCACGTGACTGCTTCCCGGAATCACTTTCCGTAAACAGAAGAAAGGCACTTGTTAAGGCTTATACCGAAAAGTATGGTGCAGATGACATCTATGAGTGCCCCATCTGCATCGTTGAGTCTGAGATCCATATGCAGCAGGCATTGGCAGACATCAAGGCTGCAGGCTGCAACGCTCTCTGCGTTTACCTCGGCAACTTCGGACCTGAGATCTCCGAGACAATGCTCGCTCAGCAGTGGGGCGGCCCCGTTATGTTCTGCGCAGCTGCAGAAGAGTCACAGAATGACCTGGTCGGCGGCAGAGGCGACGCTTACTGCGGTATGCTCAATGCTTCCTACAACCTCAAGATCCGTGGCGTAAACGCTTACATTCCTGAGTATCCTGTCGGAAACGCAGAAGAGTGCGCTGACATGATCAAGGACTTCATTCCTGTAGCAAGAGCTCTTTACGCTATGAAGAACCTCAAGATCATTTCTTTCGGACCTCGTCCGCAGAACTTCTTCGCATGCAACGCTCCCATCGAGCCTTTGTACAGAATGGGCGTTGAGATCGAAGAGAACTCCGAGCTCGACCTTTTCGAAGCTTTCAAGAATCATGAAGGCGACGAGAGAATCCCTGCTAAGGTTGCAGAGATGGAAGCAGAGCTTGGCGCAGGCAACAAGAAGCCTGAGATCCTCGAAAAGCTCGCTCAGTATGAGCTCACACTCCTTGACTGGGTTGAGGCTCACAAGGGCTCCAAGAAGTTTGTTGCAATCGCCGGAAAGTGCTGGCCTGCATTCCAGACACAGTTCAAGTTCGTTCCTTGCTATGTAAACAGCCGCTTGACAGGTATGGGTATCCCGGTATCCTGCGAAGTTGATATCTATGGCTGCCTCTCCGAGTACCTCGGATATGTTATCTCCGAAGATATCGTTACTCTCCTCGACATCAACAACTCCGTACCTCACGACATGTACGACGAGTCCATCAAGGGTAAGTTCGACTACAAGTTCACTGATACATTCATGGGCTTCCACTGCGGTAACACATGCTCCAAGAAGCTTGCTTTCTGCGAGATGAAGAACCAGATGATCATGGCAAGAGCTCTTCCTGTAGAGGTTACAAACGGTACTCTCGAGGGCGACATCGCTCCCGGCGACATCACATTCTACAGACTGCAGTCCACATCTGACGGCCAGATCAGAGCTTACGTTGCAGAGGGTGAGGTTCTCCCTGTTGCTACTAAGTCCTTCGGCGGCATCGGCGTATTCGCTATCAAGGAGATGGGCAGATTCTACAGATACTTCCTCATCGAGAAGAACTTCCCTCATCACGGCGCTGTTGCATTCGGTCACTATGGAAAGGCACTCTACAACCTCTTCACATACCTCGGCATCTGCCCTTGCGACATCGGCTACAACAAGGCTGAGGGCGACAAATATCCGAAGGAAAATCCGTTCAACGCTCCGTTTAACTAATACAGTTTGGTTTTATAAGTGTTCAGCCTGACCTCAAGTAGGTCAGGCTGACCTATGAAAATAAATCTATAGAAGAAGGTAATTCTTAAATGACTAACAAAGAACTTCAACTCACAGCAGCTAATGTCCGCAAGGGCATTGTTACAGCTGTTCACAGTGCAAAGTCCGGTCATCCGGGCGGATCACTCTCCGCAGCAGATATGTTCACATATCTCTATTTCGAAGAGATGAATATCGATCCCAAGAATCCTAAGGATCCCAATAGAGACAGATTCGTTCTTTCCAAGGGTCACACAGCTCCGGGTCTTTATTCCACACTCGCAAACAGAGGTTATTTCCCCGTTGAAGACCTCACAACACTTCGTAAGCTCGGTTCTTACCTCCAGGGCCACCCCTGCATGACAGAGACTCCCGGCGTTGACATGAGCACAGGCTCCTTGGGCCAGGGCGTTTCAACAGCAGTAGGCATGGCTCTCGCAGCTAAGCTTAACGGCGATTCCTACAGAGTTTACACTCTTACGGGCGACGGCGAGATCCAGGAAGGCCAGATCTGGGAAGCATTCATGTTCGCAGGCGCAAAGAAGATCGATAACCTCACGGTAATCATCGACAACAACGGACTTCAGATCGACGGTAAGATCGATGACGTTTGCTCACCTTATCCGATCGACAAGAAGCTCGAAGCATTCAACTTCAATGTTATCTGCATCGACGGTCACGACTTCGACCAGATCAGAGACGCTTTTGCGAAGGCAAAGGAATGCAAGGGAATGCCTACGGCCATCATCATGAAGACCACAAAGGGCAAGGGCGTTTCCTACATGGAAAATCAGGCAGGCTGGCATGGCAAGGCTCCTAACGATGAAGAGTACGAGCAGGCAATTAAAGAGCTTGACGAACAGATTGCAAAGATAGGAGAGGCATGAGTATGGCAGACGGTGAAGTAAAAAAGATCGCTACACGCGAAAGTTATGGTAATGCACTTGTAGAGCTTGGTCAGAAGAACCCCAACGTTGTAGTTCTCGATGCTGACCTCGCAGGCGCTACAAAGACTTCCACATTCAAGAAGGCATTCCCGGATCGTCATATCGACTGCGGAATCGCTGAAGCAAACATGACAGGCATCGCTGCAGGTCTTTCAACATGCGGCAAGATCCCGTTCGTTTCTTCTTTCGCTATGTTTGCTGCAGGAAGAAATTTCGAGCAGGTAAGAAACTCAATCGGTTATCCGCACCTCAACGTTAAGATCGGCGCTACACACGCAGGTATCACGGTAGGTGAGGATGGTGCTTCCCACCAGTGCTTGGAGGACGTTGCTCTTATGAGAACTATTCCCGGCATGACGGTAATCGTTCCTTCCGATGATATCGAAGCTAAGGCCGCAGTTATGGCAGCAGCTGAGACAGAAGGACCGTTCTACATGAGATTCGGCAGGGCAGCCGTTCCGGTAATCAATGATAATCCCGACTACAAGTTCGAAGTAGGCAAGGCAGTTGTCATCAAGGACGGCACGGACATCGTTATCTTCGCTAACGGCGTATGCGTTGCAGAAGCCATGGGCGCAGCAGACATGCTCGCCGCTGACGGCATCAGCGCTGCAGTAGTTAACGTTCATACGGTTAAGCCTATCGACAAGGATACTATCCTTGAGTTCGCCAAGAAGACAGGCAGAGTATTCACAGCTGAAGAGCACTCCGTAATCGGCGGATTAGGCAGCGCAGTATGCGATGTACTCTCTGAGAACTATCCTGTAAAGGTCACAAAGATCGGTGTCTATGACAGATTCGGTAAGAGCGGCCCTGCAGGCGCACTCATGAAGGAATTCCAGCTCGACGCAGAAGGAATCTACAAGCAGATCAAAGCATCACTCTGATTCTTCGTTTGAATCAGCATCTTCATCAGATTCGTCATCAGATTCTTCATCGGATGACGAATCTGTTTTTTTAGCAGATGTATCAGATGCGACAAACATCTCTTCTTCCTCGTTGAAGTTGATATCAGCGCCAAACTTGGCGAAGATCCTCTTGAGGAAAAGCGAATAGAACCATGCAATTGCCGCGATACCCATGAAGCATGCAAAGCTTAAGGGTATCGCGTAATTGTAATCTACGAACAAAATAAATACCGCGGCGATAACAGCCTGCATGATCGTGAAAGGGAGATTGGTGAGCGCGATAAGCAGGGAATTCTTGAGGACCTGCTTAAATGACTCCTCAAACCATGCGATAAGCGGGAATGCGTAACATGCTGATGCGAAAATCGCGAAAATAAAGAAATAAGCGGGATACTGTACCCACTGCATATTCTCGGCCATCATGGTGCGGACCATGTATATCTCAAAGCCGAAGAATGCTCCGAGGATCAGATATAAGAAGAAAAACAGCGTAGACTTGATGAAGTTATCTTTGAAAGACTTGAAATAGTCGCGCAAAACGGACGGGTTATCTCCGGCCACGATCGCGATGGTGATCCTGTACAAAGCCGTGATCGAAGCGCCGATTGTTATAAAAGGTATACAAGTAATAATAAAAACAAGATTTACTATAATAAGATTGGTCAATCCGGTAAGGATCCTGGTCCCCATACTTTTAGGACTGAAGAAAGAAGAAGCCATATATATCTCCATATCTCGCTGAAATAATAATATGTGAATAATACCATATTACACTTGTTGAGCGAATAGCGGCCGTTCTATCGGCTTTCGGCACAAGAGAAACGCGGAGTTATTCGTAATATGCACAAACGGAGCGGGTATCTCTCTGTAAAACGTGCAGCATTTTCCTTCGTTTTATGCAATTTATCCATTCAAAAAGCAAAAATTGTACAAATTACTCAAAAAACGCAAGAAATGTATAATTGTGGTCAATTTGTAGCAAAAAGTGTGGAGAAACATAGGGCGTTTTTGACTAATATTTACTGTGTAGAAGGACCGAAAGGTCCCGAACAAATTCATTAAGGAGGAAACTTTATGAAAAAGGTTATTGCTAGTGTTCTTTCCGTAGCAATGGTCGCAGCTATCGCAGCTGGATGTAACAAGACAGACCCTACAACTTCCGAGTCCCAGCAGGGCGGCGGAGAGTCTCAGCAGGGTGGTGGTGACGAGGTAGATCCTACAGATACTGAGGAAACTCAGCCCCAGTATGGTTCTGGTTCCGAAGTCATCAACCTCTGGTCTTTCACAAACGAGATTCCTAACATGGTAGCTAAGTACATCGAGCTCAATCCTGAGTTCGGTCAGAAGTACACTGTTAAGTGCACAATCGTTGCAACAGACGGTGGTGCTTATCAGCAGGCTATCGACCAGGCACTCGCTGGTGGCGCAGACGTTGATATGTACGCAGCAGAAGCAGCTTTCATCCTCAAGTATGCTCAGGGTGATATGGCTGAATACGCAGCTACATACAAGGATCTTGGTATCGACGTAGATACTAAGGTTGCTGAAGCTGACATCGCACCTTACACAATCGACATCG
This sequence comes from Clostridiales bacterium, assembly GCA_017554745.1. Taxonomy (GTDB): domain Bacteria; phylum Bacillota; class Clostridia; order Saccharofermentanales; family Saccharofermentanaceae; genus Saccharofermentans. The sequence goes on from JAFZHS010000013.1 coordinate 30,715, forward strand.
GTTCACGTGATGGCGAGATCGTTGCACTCGGATACCAGGCTACTGGCGGAGCTATGATCTACAGAGCTTCCATCGCTAAGGACGTTTTCGGAACAGATGATCCGGACGAGATCGAGAAGATCGTTGGCGCTGGTTCTGGCAACTGGGATAAGTTCTGGGACGCTGCAGCACAGCTCAAGGAAAAGGGCTACAAGGTTGTCGCTGGTGGTGACGACATGTGGAACGTATGCGAGAAGGCTGCTACAAAGGCTTGGCTCGACAAGGACAATAACATCGTTATCGATCCTCAGAGAGAAGCTTATCTCGACATCTACAAGAAGCTTATCGATGAAGACCTTTCTAAGGACACAGGTTCTTGGAACGAAGCATGGTACGCAGAGATGGGTGCTGGCGCTGAAGCTAACACATTCTGCTTCTTCGGACCTGCTTGGCTCATCAACTACGTAATGGCTGGTCAGGCTGGCGACACAGTTGGTGACTGGAGAGTTTGCACACCTCCGGTTGGCTTCTTCTGGGGCGGCACATGGGTTCTTGCTAACAAGGACACAGATCAGGCAGAGGGCGTTGCAGAGCTCATCGAGTGGATCACTCTTGATACTTCTGAGAACGGTCTCCAGTACCTCTGGGCTAACGACAAGATGGGTAACGGAGCTAAGGATACAGTTGCTTCTGCAGTAGTTATGGGTAAGTCCGACGGAACACTCGACTTCTGCGGTGGTCAGAACGTATTCGAAAAGTTCATCCCTGGTAACGCTAACGCTACAGGTAAGGCTATGACTCAGTACGACGAAGACATCAATGGCTTCTTCAAGGATGCAGCTAGCAAGTATGCTCACGGCGAACTTGATAAGGATGCAGCTATCCAGCAGTTCAAGGACAACGTTACAAGCGCATTTGCTCTCTAATACTATCTAGTATTTTGATGCTGTTGGCGGCAGGGTAGATTAGTGGTTTACCCTGCCGCTTTTTAAAACTTCAGAGGAGGCTGTAATGAGAAACAAAAAACTGGTTAACTATTCTAAATATGGTTATCTATTTTCAATCCCGTTTATTCTTACATTCTTAATCTTTACTCTGTATCCTGTTGTTTACACATTCATTCTCGGTTTTACAGATCTTCAGGGTAATGGTAAGACTACTTTCCATTCTGTTACTGCTGTAATCGAGCCCTCTACAAAGGACGCACAGAAGGCTTTCGAGAGCTGGGTTTCAGAAAAGTATAAGAAAGACAAAGCAAACAAAGACAGAGATCCCAAGGAAGTTGCTAACGAGATCAAGGCTTTTGAGTACGTAGTAAAATCCGAAGAGATCGCTCAGGACAAGCTCGATGCTACATGGGTAATTGCTACCACAGACGGCAAGTATGAGGAAACAGTTTCATGGAGCTACTTCTCAGATCCTTCTTCTTACAAGGTAGGCAAAAAGGCAGCAGCTGCTGATGCCGATGAAGAGGAAGAAGAGGATGTTGATGAGGAAGAAGATGCTGATGCAGATTCCAAGCCTTCTATCAACGCCAAGGTCGACAAGAGACTTGCTACTGAGGCATTAAATAAGAAATCTAATTTCTTCGTTAAATATGAACTCAGCGAAGCTGAAGGTTCTGAAGTAATGAAGATTAAGTTATCCACCGGTGAAGAGGTCGAGGTCAGTGTTATGAAGATTGGCCTTTTCGAGAACTTCAGATGGGTATTTACAAACGCTAAGTTTAAGCAGGCATTCAAGAACACGGTTATCATCTGGATAATCAACTTCATCCCTCAGCTTGGTTTTGCCCTTTTGTTCACTGCCTGGTTCACAGACAGAAGATCAAAGGTCAAGGGCTCTGGTATGTTCAAGATCTTGTTCTACATGCCGAATATCATTACGGCAGCTACGTTGGCTATCTTGTTCAACGTATTGTTCGGATTCCCGAAGGGTGCTGTAAATGATATCCTTACAGGTACACATATCTTGAAGGATGCTTACAGATTCAATGATAACGAGTGGGCACTCAAGTTGATCGTAGCTTTCGTTCAGTTCTATCAGTGGTATGGTTACACGATGGTTAACCTCATCGCAGGTGTTATCGGTATCAGCCCTGAGATCTTCGAAGCTGCTGAAATCGACGGTGCTAACAGAGCACAGACATTCTTCAGAGTTACAATTCCTTGTATCCGTCAGATCCTCTTGTTCGTACTTGTTACATCACTCATCGGTGGTCTCAACATGTTCGACGTTCCTGAATTGTATGCAGGTGTTAAGCAGGCAAACGGTGCAGTTATGACTCTCAACATGTTCATACGTATGGTAGGTTTGTCCGGCCGTTACTTATACAATAAGGCAGCAGCTGCAAGCGTTATCATGTTCGTTATTATCGTTGCTCTCTCTGCAGTTGTATTCTACATCCTCAGAGATAAGGACGAGGCAAAGCTTAAGAAGCTCAGAAAGCAAGAGCTCAAGGCTTTAAAGGCTATGTGAGGTGAATGATATGAGTGATAATGCATTAAACAGATCTTCAATTAAAAGAAGCGATACTGGTCTTAAGGTTGTAATCTACATCGTATCGGTCATCTTCGCGATCATGACATTATTCCCTTTCATAATCATGTTCACGAACTCGTTCAGAAGTACAACTGAGATCCAGGCAAGCACACTTGGTTTGGTATCTGCACATCCTTTCCAGAACCTCGCCAAGAACTGGAATGAGATTACGAATAAGGAATTTAACCCTCTCGTAGGTTTTAAGAACTCATTCATTATCTCTACTCTTGCAACAATCCTTAATGTTTATTTCTCTTCTCTTACTGCATATGCTATTTCCGCATATGAGTGGAAGTTGAGAGATGCATTCAACAACCTGGTCGTAGGAATCATGATGGTTCCTGGTACTGTTACTACAATCGGTTTCATTCAGGCAGTTTATAGACTCCACATGTCGAATAAGCTCTTTATCTTCATCGTGCCGGCTATTGCTTCCCCTATGACAGTATTCTTCATGAGACAGTACCTGCAGGCTTCCCTCTCGATGGAAATCGTACAGTCTGCAAGAATCGACGGTGCAGGTGAGTTTAAGACATTTAACAGGATCGTTCTGCCGCTCATGAAGCCGGCTGTTGCTACACAGGCAATCTTCGCTTACGTAGGAACTTGGAACAACCTCTTCTTACCTCTCATTCTCCTTACAGATACAGAGAAGAAGACAATCCCTGTTATGGTTAAGTTGCTCAATGGTGATATCTACAGAAGAGAATACGGCGCTATCTACTTAGGACTCTTCGTAACAGTCCTTCCGCTTATCGTTGTATATGCCTTCCTGTCGAGATACATCGTTGAAGGTGTCGCATTGGGCGGTGTCAAGTCATAAGACTTATTCCACTCATGTGATGAGTATCAGCTTCGGCTGAATAGAAAAAATTAATAGCTGCGTCTTTGGACATTGCCTCCCCAAAGACGCAGTTTTTTTTATTTCTGTTTTTATGCTAATATTGTTATAGTCGTGTAAACGATTGAGATATGGGGTGATATTTACGCGCAGCAAATTGCTCAGAAAACTTGAGTTTGGCAAGAAGAATATTGCCATTAAGATCGTCATCTATCTGGCGCTCCTTTTGGTTGCGTATCTGATGTTGCTGCCGTTTATCATTATGCTCGAGGATCTGTGGGCAAGTCCTGTTACCCAGTCAGTTGATCCCAGGGTACCTGTCGAAGTAACATATTCCTGGAAGAACTTTTTCAATAATATAAACATTTTCAAAAAGAGCGATAACTACCTGTGGATCACTTTTAAGAATTCGTTCATTATCGCTTCCTGCGCTACTCTTCTGAATGTTTATTTTTCTGCTATGACCGCATATGCCGTTACCGCGTATGAATGGAAGCTCAGGCAGGCATTCAGCAATTTCATCCTTGCGATCATTTTGATCCCTTCAACACTTACTACACTCGGATTCATCCAGCTGGTTTATAAATTCCATCTTTCCAATAAGCTCTTCATGTTGTTCCTGCCGGCGATAGCTACTCCCATGACAGTCTTCTTTATGAGGCAGTACCTGATAGCATCGCTCTCAAGAGACGTAATACATTCGGCAAGAATGGACGGTTCGAATGAGTTCAGGACGTTCATGCAGATCATACTGCCGATGATGAAGCCTGCCATAGCTACACAGGCTATCTTCGCTTATGTGGCAAGCTGGAATAACCTTTTCGTACCGCTCGTTCTGCTTACCGACTGGGAGAAAAAAACATTGGTAGTCTACATCAGTCAGGGAGCAAGCGGAAGAGATCTTCTGTTTACCGTCCTGCCGCTTATCCTGATCTATGTTTTCTGTTCCAGACACATCGTTGACAGTATCGGATTAGGAAGCGTTAAGGGATAGCGTTTAGAAAAAATGCAGACATAAACAAGGCCGTCTTTTGTGACGGCCTTTTGCTTTTTAAGTTCTTTTCTTTGCTCTTCTGATCCTGTTCCTGAACTGGGAAGGTGAGCAGCCGTATTGCTTCTTGAAGCTGCGGCTCAACGATGTGAGGTTATTAAATCCGCAGGACATTGCGATATCGCTGATCTGAAGGTCGGTGTCGGATAACTGGCGCTCGACTTCCTTGAGTTTTAAGGTCGTCTGATAGTCGTTGAACGTCATGCCCGTGTATTCCTTGAAGAGCCTTGCGAAATGGAACTTGGAATAACCGACGTGGTTTGCAGCCTCATCCATGGAGACATTCTCGGAGCTGTGCATGGCGAGCCATTCAGCAAGCGATCTGAACTTGATATAGACTTCACGCTGCTTATCGTTATGAGGAGCGGTAAGGCTGTCGGAATAGTCCTTCTTCATGAGCATGCCGAAGATGTCCATGAGCTTGGAGAAGATAGATATCTCTTTTACTGTGGTCGTGTAGAAGAAGTACAGATCGTTGATCTCCATGAATCTCTCGAAAATGAGATTATAGATATCCGGATGTGTCTCGGATGTAATGAGAAGGGGCTCATGAAGTATCTTCATGAATTCTTCGTAGTCGAAGAAACCCTTAAGAAAATCAATGTTGAAAAGATAAATGAATCTGATACCTGACTTTGTGCCGGAGATCTTGTGGAGCATGTCCGGCGGTACTAAGAGGATCTCCTTTTCCTTGAGGATGATCGTTCTGTCATCAAAGATGTAGGTGTATGACTTTTCAATCGGTATCGTGATCTCAAGGCAGCTGTGTCTGTGGACAGGGTAGTCCTCAGAACGGTTGTTGTACCAGATACGCATATTGGAACCCGGTATAAAATCAACTTCTTCGACGTCGTTGCTGACGATCCTTCCGGCAAAACTGCCGATAGGCTGCTGATATTTGCCCGGTACTGAATTGTCGTTAAACTGCATTTATTTTCCCATCCCCGTGAAGCGTAATGTAACAATTCTATATACTCATTTAGTCATTTTCAAGCCTGTTTGGGGCCGAAAATAGCAAAATCTGTATAATTTTGAGCAATAACTAAGATATATACCCCTCTCGAAAACCATTAAAATCTAGGTATCCGCTAACAACAGGAGGATTGATCTTATGGACAGAGAACAAGCTACGAAAAGAGCTGAAGAACTGGTCAGCAAAATGACTATCGAAGAGGCCGCTTCGCAACTGAGATACGATTCTCCTGCGATCGAAAGACTCGGGATCCCCGAGTACAACTGGTGGAATGAGACCCTTCACGGAGTAGCAAGAGCCGGCACGGCTACGAGCTTCCCGCAAGCCATCGGTCTGGGCGCTACTTTCGATACGGAACTTCTCGGAGAAGTCGGTGAAGTCTGCGCTACGGAGGGCCGCGCTAAATACAACGAATACAAGGCTAACGGCGACCGCGACATCTACAAGGGACTTACATTCTGGTCACCAAACGTAAACCTTTTCAGGGATCCGAGGTGGGGAAGAGGCCAGGAGACATACGGTGAGGACCCCGTGCTTATTTCAGATCTTGCCGTGCCTTTTATCAAAGGACTCCAGGGCGACGGCGAGTACATGAAGACTGCCGCTTGCGCTAAGCATTTCGTAGTGCATTCAGGCCCTGAAGCGTTAAGACACGAATTCAATGCCACATGCTCAGATAAGGACCTAAATGAGACTTATCTTCCTGCTTTCGAGGCCTGCGTAAGACAGGCAAAAGTAGAATCCGTAATGGGCGCTTACAACAGGACAAACGGTGAGCCCTGCTGCGGACACTCTTATCTGCAGGACATCATCCGCGACAAGTGGGAATTCGAAGGCCACATCGTTTCCGACTGTTGGGCCATAAGAGATTTCCATGAGCGTCATAAGGTTACAAAGAATTCCGAAGAGAGCGCAGCGCTCGCGCTTAACAAAGGATGCGACCTTAACTGCGGATGCACATATATCAACCTCATGAAGGCATACAACAAGGGTCTCGTAACAGAAGAGGCTATTAGAAAGTCCGCAGTAAGACTCTTTACCACAAGATTTATCCTCGGCATGTTTGACGAGACTGAATTTGACGGACTCAACTATCTTGATGTCGAGACCAAAGAGAATCTCGCAGTCGCAAGAAGAGCTTCAGATGAGAGTATCGTTCTTCTTAAGAATGACGGCATTCTTCCTATCGATACAAATAAGACTAAAGTCATCTCCGTAATCGGCCCTAACGCTGATTCCAGGGCCTGCCTCGTAGGAAACTACTATGGAACATCATCAGAGTACATTACGGCCTTAGAGGGCATCAGGAACGCCGCAGGAGAGGACATGAGGATCCTCTATACCGAAGGATGTGACCTGAGCCTTGCAAAGCCTGATTTCCTCTCGCGCGAATACCACAGGATCGCTGAGGCAGAAGCCATCATGAAGAGATCAGATCTCGTTATCCTCGTTATTGGTCTTAACGAGACTTTGGAGGGCGAAGAAGGCGACGAGGGCAACCAGTATAAGTCAGGCGACAAGCCCGATCTCAAGTTCCCCAAGACCCAGCTCAAGCTCATCGATACGGTCATCAAGTCAGGAAAGCCTTTCATCACTGTAGTTATGGCAGGCTCCTGCATGGATCTCAGCGTTCTTGATGAGAAGTCATCTGCCATCCTCCAGGCATGGTATCCGGGCGCAAGAGGCGGACAGTCTATAGGTGACATTATCTTCGGCAAGGTAAATCCTTCGGGCAAGCTCCCTGTAACGTTCTACAAAGACACCAACGATCTTCCTGACTTTGAGGATTACTCCATGAAGGGCAGGACATACCGCTATCTTGAGACAGAACCGCTCTATCCGTTCGGCTTCGGCCTCACATACGGCAAGATGGATATCACTTCCGTATCTTATGCGGGCGAAGATCCCGGGAACAACGGCATTACGATCAAGGCTGAAGTAAGTAATCTTGGCGATGTCACGACTTCTGAGGTCGTCCAGGTATATGTAAAGTCTGAAGATGCTAATGAAGTAAAGAATACTAAGCTTGCAGGCTTTGCAAGGATCACGCTTGAAGCAGGAAAGAGCGGCGCGGTCGAGATCCCGGTATCTGCAGAACGCTTCCTCGTAGTAAATGAGAAGGGCGAGAAGGTCATTCCGGAAGGCAAGATCAGCGTCTATGTAGGCTTTGGCCAGCCTGATGAGCGAACGGAGAGCCTGACCGGCAAGAAATCCGCTGTAATAACTCTCTGATTCAGGATCCTTAGAAAATATGGCTTTCAGGGCTTTGTAACATTGTTACAGAGCCCTTTTATTTGTTTTTGCTGCCTTGATAGCGGGCCTGCTACCGGCCGCGCGAAAATATAGAACCTTTTGAAGCCGTAAACGGATATAATAGTAAAGGCAGATCCGTTTAGGCCAAAGCTTTAGGAGGAAATAGAAATTGGTTTTTTCGTACCCTTTATATGAGATGCCCGTTGTCGGCATATACCTGATAGTGATGGCCTTTTTGTTCGGCGCGATCTTCGCGAGCTTCATTACATGCACGGCTTGGCGCGTTGTGCGCGGTGAGGACTGGATGTTAGGCCACAGCCACTGCGATACATGCGGACACGAATTATCGACCGCCGATCTTTTCCCGATATTCTCATATATCGCACTCAAGGGTAAGTGCAGATACTGCGGCTCCAAGGTGCCGCCCAGAGACCTTATCTTCGAGATACTGCTCGGCCTTTTGTTTGCGGGCACGCTTGCTCTTCACGGCTCCATCGATGCGATCGTTGTCGCTTCCTTAGCGCTCGAAATGCTCCTTTTGGGCCTTTCTCTTGCAGACTGGGATTCCGGCGTCATTCCCAACGGTTTTCTGGTCGCGATCCTTGTCGTCTGGATCCTTACGGTCGGCTTCAGAGACGATATCCAGCGCTACGCTATCGAGGGACTTATTGCTTCAGCGTGCGTAGGCCTTGTGATGATAATCGCGACTGCGGTTATCGGCAAGGTGAAGGGTGCTAAGATCAGCTACGGTCCTGCCAAACTTGCCATGTGCCTTATGCTTTTCCTGGGCATCCGCGGAGCATGCATAGCAGTCGGAGTTGCCGTTGTTTTAGGTGTTATTTTCGTGCTCGTCTGCAAGTCGAAAAAGAGAAAGATCGCGCTCGCTCCGGCTATCTCGCTGAGCGTTATCGCGGCCTTTTTGGCAAAGGACGCGCTGCTCCTTTTGGGCATCGCCTGAGAAGTTTTCTTATAGTTGATAGCGTGGACCGCCCGAAAGGTTTGACTTTGGGGCATGCGTCCTATATAATATGCGAGTTTTAATTCCACGCACGAGAGGGGGGATAAAGATGTCTGAGATTAAAGTTAAGGAAGGCGAGTCCCTTGACAGTGCACTTCGCAGATTTAAGCGTTCTTGCGCAAAGTCCGGTGTTCTCGCAGAGGTTCGTAAGAGAGAACATTACGAGAAGCCTTCTGTAAAGAGAAAGAAGAAGTCTGAAGCAGCAAGAAAGAGAAAGCATTGATAAGACTTTAATGAAGAGGTTACCTGATGGTAGCCTCTTTTTTTGTTGATGTGACTCCTCCTGGTGTGCGGTGCGGAACGCGCTGCTTTTTCAGATCAGATAGCGGCGTATCTTCGCTTCGATCACCTTCGTGTTGAGCGGATGCTTATCTGTCTCGAAGGTCAGTATCAGCCTCGTCTCATCGAAATCATCCGCCAGCGTATACTGCGCCAGCTTCTTCACGTTGCGGTTGGAATAATCCTCGTCTCCCAGTTTCCCGAGATGCTCCCAATAGTAATCCTTCCGAAGCCTGACGTTCAGGCATTTGAAGTCCGGCGCCCCAATGATTATTTTTCCGTCGTAGACCGGAAACTCCAGCCGGTACGGAATATTGTTCCTCAGCAGCGCATCGGCGATCAGTATCTCCGACTTAGACCTGACCCGCTCGCCCTTGGCAGTGTAAAACTCCTGGTCGTCTTTCTTGAACCCCAGTCGTTCATAAGGCTCGTTCATCCACTGCTCGATGTATTCTTCATCTGACAGGAACTCAGGCGTGACGAGTGCTTGGCGTGCGGCGGTGAGATTGGTGAATACCTGCTGTGCTGCATCAGGGTCGAAGGTGTTTAAGAATTGTTTTATGGCTTTTTGCTGGCTGGTTAAAGCTTCGAGCAACTTGATGTCATAGTCTTTTTGAGCGAGACCTTCAGCAACGGAACGGTCTTTGCGGGGAATGTATTTACCAAGAGTATCATTGGAAAGCTTTCTGTGGTAATACTGATTGACATTTTGAGTTTTAGATATTCGCAAAGTGCCATCAGGCGCATTTTTGATGCGCTCTGTAATTCGCTCTATACGCTTATCTATTGTTTGAGCAAGGTTTTCAAGTTCATTGAGTAATTCTATTGATTCATACATGTCTTATTCCCTTTCTTCGATTATCGAAAACGGATAAAAACGTCTAAATCTTGATTTTTATCCGTAGTTTTTCTCGAAAACAGACCGCTAAGTTGCTATGACTACGGATAAAAAAGTGCATATATGCATCTTTATCCGTAGTTTTCGTGGTTTGAGGCTTGGTTAAGGTGCAAAACTACGGATAAAAACAGACTTTTTCGCAATTTTATCCGTTGGCTCAAATCTGAACCCCGCCCGCCAAAAAACAAGCCCATGAATACTTGCTATCCTAGAGCGCCGTCAGCAAACTTCAACCCTTTTCGCGAAGATTGAGACTACACGCCATAGATTGAGACTAGTCTTAAAATTTCCAAGACACGCCGCCTTTGTAAATACAAGCGCATTCCGCTATAATAGGGGCAATAAAGATAAAGTTGAGAATAAGTTTATGTTATTGACCGGTAAGACCTGGCGCTTATCGGCTTCTCGCAAGGTCGAGGATGCCGAGGCGTTGCTTGGTGTTTTGCTTAAGAATCGCGGAATAGCCGAAGGACAGGACGAGGAGCAGTTTTTGTCCGAAGAAGACGGAATCTGGCACGATCCGTTCCTTTATAATGACATGCGCAAGGCCGTTGATATCATCAACGAGACTATCGACAGGCACGGCAAGGTGCTTGTTTACGGCGATTACGACTGCGACGGCGTTACGGCTACTTCTATTCTCGTGAGGTATTTCAGGAGCCACCAGATAAATGTGCAGTACATCGTGCCGCACAGGTCTGAGCACGGCTACGGACTTACGGAGAAGATCATGGACAAGGTCATCGCAAAGAGGCCTGACCTGGTCATCACGGTCGACTGCGGCGTCACGAATATCGATACAGTCCAGGAACTGAAGCACAGGGGCATCAAGGTGATCGTGACCGATCACCACAACGTTAAGGATGAGCTGCCGCCGGCAGACTGCGTTATCTGCGCGAAGAGGCCTGATAATACTTATCCTTTCATAGATCTTTGCGGCGCGGGTGTCGCGCTCAAGCTCGTTGAGGCTTTGGGCAAGGACGGCAGGCATAAGGTGACGGGCAATATCTGGCGCCAGGCTATTGAGCTTGCGGGCATTGCTACGATCGCGGATCTTGTGTCGGTTACCAATGAGAACAGGACGATAATCAAGCGTGCGTTTAAGAGCATGCAGAAGCCGTCCAATGTCGGCGTGGGTGTCATGAATGACATGCTGCTGGCACCGGGGAAGACACTGGATGAGACGTTTATCTCGTTTAATTTCGTGCCGCGTATCAATGCGGCAGGAAGGCTTTACGATTCGGCAGATGCGCTGAAGTTATTCCTTGAGAACAATCCTACGGAAGCCAAGAATGCGGCGCAGGATCTGACCAGGGAGAATGATGAGCGCAAGGAGATCGAGGCGAAGGTTTTCGATGAGGCCAGAGCGCAATTGGAGAACCCTGCAAGGCCCGATAAATGGTCGCTCACGAATACTTGCGGACCGATCGTTGTTTACGGCAGGGACTGGCACCAGGGCGTGCTCGGAATCGTTGCGGGCAAGCTGTCGCAGTTCTACGGAAGATCCGCGCTGGTATTTACTGATGATGCTACAGAGCCGGGATGTGCGAAGGGCTCCGGAAGGGCGTTCGGCGATTTCGATCTTTATGAGTGCCTGACGCGCATATCTGATTATCTGGTCAATTTCGGCGGACATAAAAAGGCTGCCGGCATGCTCGTAAGGAAGACGGAGATGGGTGCTTTTATGGAGGCGCTCGAAAAAGAATCCGCCAGGATAATTGAAGAGAAGGGCCAGTCCGGCGAGCCGGATGAGGACAGCGTCATCAATGCAGAGTGCGAGATCACACCTGACGGACTGACGTTTGATTCGTACTATCAGGTCTGCAAGTTAAGGCCTTTCGGCATCGGCAATCCCAAGCCGGTATTCGTGACGAATGATCTTGTTATCACGGGCGTTGCGCAGATGAGCAACGGCGCGCACATAAGGCTCGACCTGACTGACAGTCAGGGCAAGGCAAACCTTTCTGCCGTGGGCTTTGGCATGGGCGATTATTTCAACATCTTAAGAGCCGGCGACAAGATAGATATCGCATACACGCTTAATGAATACTGCTTCAGAGGAGAGACTTCTCTGAGCCTGCATCTTGAGGATATCAGGCCCAAGGGCGAGGGCGGATTCATGTGGCAGAAGGCTGATATCGCAGAGAAGCTTTATTCGAGCGGACTTGCGATGAACCAGATCGCGAAGATGGCGCCCGGGGAAGATATTGCGAATTCGATGAAGCCTACGCCCGAGCAGTTTGGCGCGTGCTATAAGGCTATCGAGCGTTTCGGAGGCTCGGCGATGTCTACGGTGGATATCGATCTTCTTGCAAGATTGGTATCTAACAATTATGATGTAGCGTGCACACCGTTCCAGGTGAAGAGGTGCCTCGAGGTTTTCGCGGACTGCAACCTGATAAGGTTAAGATCTGTGACGCCGATGAGGGTGTGCTTCAACATTCTGGCAACCGGTGACAAAGTAAAACTCAGTGATTCTGAGGTCTATAGGAGAATAATTGGTGACTAAGGGCAAGAATGACAGAACATTTGATGCCGTAAATACTGAAGAGGTCGTTCAGGCTGAAGCCGAGCGTGCCTATCTTAATGACGACAGTATCAAGCCCGAGATCCCCCAGGACCTTAAGGACAGGTTCAATGAGATAATCAAGCTTTACGACGAGTACGCACGCGCAGCAAATCTCGATGAGAAAGAGATCGAGACAGACAACGCGCAGCTCGAGAAAGCTTTTATTTTTGCATATAAGGCGCACCGCAACCAGAAGCGTAAGACAGGCGAGCCCTACATTACGCATCCTGTGGCAGTCGCCATGATCCTTGCCGACCTCAAGGTCGATGTCAACACGATCATTGCGGCGCTCCTTCACGATACGATCGAAGATACCATCGTTGATGACCAGATGGTCACGGAGAAATTCGGAGCGGTCGTATGCAGCCTTGTTGACGGCGTTACAAAGCTCAACTTAAGTCTCGACAATGTCGTATATAACTCCAAGCAGGACATCCAGGCATCCAATGTGCGCAAGATGTTCATCGCTCTGACTGACGATATCCGCGTCATTTTCATAAAGCTCGCAGACCGTCTGCACAACATGAGAACATTAAAGTCCATGAGCCCCGAGAAGCAGATCGAAAAGGCCCAGGAGACGCTCGATATCTACGTTCCTTTTGCAGGCAGATTCGGTATCTATAAGATCAAATGGGAATTGGAGGATCTCTGCTTAAGATACCTTCATCCCGACGATTACTATGAGCTCGTAAAGCTCGTTAACGGCAACCGCACCCAGAGAGAGAACTTCATGGAAGACGTTGTCTCCGAGATCCGCGCGAAGCTCGAAGAAAACGGCATTGACCATTACGACATTGAAGGCCGCCCGAAGCACTTCTACAGCATCTACAAGAAGATGCACGAGAAGGGCAAGACGATAGATGAGATCTACGATCTTTTCGCGTGCAGGATAATCGTTGACGAAGTCATTGAATGCTATCAGGTATTGGGCATTATCCACGAGATGTACCAGCACGTGCCGGGACGTTTCAAGGACTATATAGCGATGCCTAAGGAGAACAAATACCAGTCGATCCATACGACTGTCGTATCGCACACGGGCACGCCTTTCGAAGTGCAGATAAGGACATTTGCGATGCACCAGATCGCAGAGTTCGGTATCGCCGCGCACTGGCATTACAAGGAAGCCGGCAATTCACAGGAATTCAAGGCTGACAGATACGATACGAAGATCAATGAGATGAGGCAGATCATCGATTCGCAGAATGAGCTTACCGACTCGGGTGAGTTCCTCGAATCTTTCAAGATGAACATCGCTCCTGACGAGATCTTCGTTTACACGCCGAAGCACGAAGTAATCAAGCTCCCGAAGGGTTCGTGCCCGATCGACTTTGCTTATGCGATCCACTCGGGTATCGGCAACCACATGCACGGCGCTAAGGTAAACGGACGTATCGTGCCGCTGTCTTATGAACTTAAGAACAGCGACATCGTTGAGATCCAGTCTTCGGCAAAACTCGTCAAGGGTCCTTCGCGTGACTGGGTAGCGATCGCGCGTACCGCTAATGCAAAATCCAAGATCAATTCCTGGTTTAAGAAAGAAGCAAGGGGAGAGAACATCACGACAGGACGTGAGCTTCTCACAAACGAGATCACGCGTAACGGCTTTGATCCCGCGAAGCTCCTCATGCACAAGTCCATCGAGACTATCTTAAAGCGCAACAACTTCCAGTCCTTAGACGACATGTTCGCCGCAATGGGATACGGAAGCATCAGCGTCACAAAGGTTTTCTCAAGGCTCCGTGACGATTACATCAGAAATATCAGCGAAGAAGAGAGAAGGGCACTGGGCTATCGTGTTACGGCTGACGGCAACGTCGCTTACAGCCCGCAAGAGCTTCCCATCGAGCTCGGAAAAGCTGACCAAACGCGTAATGCCAAGGGCTCCAGGGCAAAGGCTCCAGAGAGCTCCAAGCAGGTATTGGATTACGATGTAGCCAAGATCAACGCGCTTAATACTGATCCTCACCAGACCGCAGCGCCCGGCGCGGATCCTCTCGCGTCTGCTAACGTCAAGCCTACCCGCACTGCCAGGACTGACGCCGCAAGGCGTGCCAACAGCAACGATGCGGTAGTAGTAAACGGACTTGATTCTATCGCTACGCACATCTCGAAATGCTGCCACCCCGTTTACGGCGATGAGATCATCGGATATGTCACCCAGGAAAAGGGCGTCGGCATCCACAAGGTCAACTGCAAGAATATTTTGAATATAATCAAGAACCGCGAAAACTCACAGAAGGACGAAGAGAAATACCAGCGTCTCGTAGCGGTCAAGTGGCTCTCAAAGGCTAAGTTCTCGAGCTATGACGTACAGCTCGTCATCGTTGCGATGGACCGCAACGGACTGCTTATCGACGTGCTCGACAAGATCTCTGAAGAGAAGATAAATATCGTTAAGCTCAACACCGTCGTAGACGGCCCCGAAGCGCGCATTTTCGTTACGGTCAACATCTCCGGCAAGGAGCAGCTCGACAGGACGTGCGACAGGATATTGAGAGTAAAAGACGTCGTAGACGTCATTAGAAATTAAGATCAGGTATCCCCGTAGTATTCGTCATCCGAATATCCGTTGACATAACTTATGTTGAAGATGATCATCGGTCTTCTTCCTGACTTGGAGTGGACGAAGTTTTTGATCTGTTCCCTGAAGTTGCGCTTCTCGAGGAAAGCTTCGATGCTGCCTGCTTTGTTGCTGGCCTGCTTCAGAAGATCGTCTACCTTTTCGGAGATCAGTTCGTAGAGCATATCCATGTCATCGCTGTCAAAGCAGCCCATTGAATTGACTGCAGGGGAGCATGCGAGATCGCCTGTCCTCTCGTCGACTGTAATGGCGATGGCAAGGCATCCGTCTTCGCTCAAATGGATCCTGTCGGTAAGCACTCTGTCGTCAGCGTCAACCGTGCCCGTGCCGTCGATGAGGACGGGGTTGGCGGGGACATGATCTGTGATCTTTGCTTCGTCTTCCTTTAATTCAAGGACTGCGCCGTTCTCGAGGATGCAGATGTTGTCTTCGTTCATGCCGAGATTGATGGCCATCTCCTTGTGGAGACAGAGCATGCGGTATTCGCCGTGGACCGGAATGAAAAACTTGGGCTTTATGAGGGTGTGGAGCATCATGAGCTCGTCCCTGTATGCGTGACCTGATACGTGGACATCAGCTAGAGACTGGTAGATAACGTGCGCGCCCTTCTTGTAGAGCTCGTTGATAACGCGGTAAATAGGCTTCTCGTTGCCCGGGATCGGGTCAGCTGAGATGATGACCGTATCTCCCTTTTGGATATCAACGGAGCGGTGCGAATTGAAAGCCATGCGCGTGAGAGCGCTCATTGGCTCGGCCTGTGAACCGGTCGTGAGGATAACGATCCTGTTGTCCGGATAATTGTCGATCGAGTCGATGTCGATGAGCGTGTCGGGCTTGATGTCGATATATCCCAAAGAGTTCGCGATATTGAAGACCTGGACCATCGAGCGGCCTGACAGGCAGACGTGACGGCCGTATTTCTCGGCTGCCGTGATGATCTGCTGCATGCGGTGAACGTGCGAAGAGAAGGTGGCTACGATAATGCGGCCTTCGGCTTTTCTGAAGTAGTGCGAAAATGCCTCGCCCACATGCTTTTCGGACGGTGAGAAGCCTTCGATCTCAACGTTTGTCGACTCGCACATGAACATGAGGACGCCTTCTTTGCCGAGCTCGCCCAAGCGTTGGAGATTAATGGTCTTGCCGTTGATCGGGGTGTAGTCGATCTTGAAGTCGCCCGAGTGGACGATCTTGCCGACGGGCGTATTGATGCAGAGTGCGTAAGAATCCGCAATGCTGTGATTTACCCTGATGAATTCCGCAGACAAGGAATTGCCGAGCTGGATGATGTCGCCGTTCTTGCAGGTCGTAAGCTTGATGCCTTCGAAGGGCACATTCTTATCCTGGAGCTTGAGCTTGATGAGCTCTATGGCCATCGTGCCGCCGAAAACGTGTGTCTTGAATTCTCTTAAGAAATAGGGGAGAGATCCGATGTGGTCCTCGTGTCCGTGCGTGATAAGGATGCCTCTGAGCTTATCCTGGTTGCGTCTGACGTAAGTGAAGTCAGGTATGACGCAGTCAACGCCAGGCATGTTCTCTTCGGGGAAGCTCATGCCGCAGTCAACGATTATCATGTCGCCCCCGTATTCTATCGCGGTCATGTTCTTGCCGATCTCGCCGATGCCGCCCAAAGGTATTATCTTTACGGGGTTAGGGTTCTTGTATTTAGGATTGTTGTATCCGTGTCTTTTTGAATTACTGCTCATAATTGTTCCTCTATAAAATGCAAATACTTCTCAAGATCTTCGAGAAGTATTTGAGTTATTTCAGTTTATTTTACGTAAACGGTTCGCCAGCAGGTGCTGTAATTACCTGACTCGCCGTCGTCGGCGTAGAGGTCGATATGGTATCCCTTTACACCGCCGCCCTTGTCTTCGACGGTATAGTAGCCGTCACCGCCAAGAGGGTCATTTTCTATGTAGATTACCGTTCCTGCAGGGAATATCGACCAGTCAGCCGCACAGGTGCGTCCTTCCACGCATGTCGTACCGGTCGCAGTACTCTTGCTGTAGCCGCCGTTGGCAGTCGGCTGCGGTCCGTAGAACGTGATCTTGCAGGAAACACCTTCGCCTGAAGGCTTCTGGTTCTCTGTGGGCTTTGCCGTAGTAGAAGAGGGCTTAGGTGTCGGCTTGGCCGTGGGCTTTGGTGTAGGTGTAGCCGCAGGCTTAGTCTCGGTCGTTAGCGACTTCTTAACGTAGTTGCCGTTGTATGTCTTATACCAGCCGTTTGATGTTACGGCGATGACGTCGATCTGGTCACCGTAATAAACGCTCTTGACGATGTCATACTCGGTGCCGGGGCCCTTTCTGACATTGATGGTGGTAGTAGCGTAAACAGCCAGGTAGAGCTCAGTCTCGGTAATCTTTTCCGTGGGAGTAGGGCTGTCTGTAGGTACCGGTGTGTTTGTAGCGGTAGGCTTAGCCGTAGTCTCGGAAGTCTCCGATGATTCGGATGTCTCTTCGGAAGACTCGGAAGAGGATTCGCTCGTTTCTGAAGTTGATTCGGAGGTCATATCTGTTGAAGATTCTGAAGAAGCGACGGCATTTTGTGTGGGATCGTAATCTTCAGGATGTTCGGGATCAAAGCCTTCGGGATAAGAAACGACGGTGACGGTGACTTCTACTGTCGTTGCGGTAGTCTCGAGGGGCTGGGCCTGAACGCTTGTGAAGTCCAAAGTCGTGTCAACGGCAAAAGTAGCCGTCGCGCAGACAGCCATGACTATGGCACAATTGAGCGCGGAGACGATCTTCGCACGCGTGATGTTATAGAATTCTCTGACTCCTACAAGCTTCAAAAATAAATTTCTCCTTGTTCTGCCGGCACATTACGTGAGGGCATAATTATCAATGTTATTATATCATACTTGTCTTTTTGGGAATTCTTGTGCAGAAAACGGGCATTTTTGAAGCAATATATTGGTGTGCTCTTGGAAGCAGGCACAAGATGTGGGATGATATCCGCAAATATTCCCGAAAACGCCCGGTTTGTTTCTTTACCGCAAAACGAATTTTTAGTAAAGCGTTTTTCGAAATTTGTCAATTGATTGTCACAACTATGCAAAGCAAGACATATTTCAAGCGTCTATAATCTAGACACCGCGAGAGGGAATTGAATAAAAGGGGGGATAAGCTGATGTCGTTGGGACGCGTACGCAGACCGAGCAGAAAAGCTAATTACGGCACGACTGATAAAGAAGTCGAGAAGAAGCGCACACGCATCTACGTTATCTGCATCCTGGTCGTCATAGCTTGCGTAATCCTGGACATTCTTTTCCTCAAAGGTATTTTCTCGGGTAGCTGAAAACCTTGATTTTACGGGCTGTCTCACACAGAGGCAGCCTATTTAATTGCAAAAAGCCCCCCTGTCGTATATACTTACACCCGTAATATTATTAATAATATAGGGAGCAAGTTAAATGAAAGTTTCCGAACTGTTTTTAGCAACACAAAGAGAAATTCCTGCAGATGCAGAGATTCCGTCACACAGACTGATGCTCAGAGCGGGCCTTATCCGCAAGATGGCATCAGGCGTTTATTCATTCATGCCTATGGGTTACCGCACCTACAGGAAGGTCGAGGCCGTCATCAGAGAAGAGATGGACAAGGCAGGAGCACAGGAGCTCATCATGCCGGCACTTCTTCCCGCTGAGGCTTACCAGGGCTCAGGCAGATGGGAGAAGTTCGGTCCTGAGATGTTCAGACTGACAGACAGAGGCGGAAGATCTTTCTGTTTAGGCCCCACGCACGAAGAGCCTTTCACGGAAGCGGTAAGAGATTCGATCAGATCTTACAAGCAGCTCCCTGTAACTTTATATCAGATCCAGCACAAGTACAGAGACGAGAAGCGCCCGAGATTCGGCGTTATCCGTGCGCGTGAGTTCGTCATGAAGGATGCTTATTCCTTCGACGTTGACGAGGCAGGCCTCGATATCTCCTACAAGAAGATGTATGACGCTTACAGAGCTATCTTTGACAGGCTCGGCCTTGACTACACGATCGTTGATGCCGATTCAGGCGCGATGGGCGGCTCCGGCTCACAGGAATTCATGGTAAAGAGCGAAGTCGGCGAAGACGCTATCTGCTTCTGCGACGAGTGCGGCTATGCTGCAAACGAAGAGAAGGCAGGCTGGACAAGAGGCGCAGCAGATAACGCTGACGAACTCGCCATCGAGAAGATCCATACACCTGACGTTAAGACCATCGAAGAGCTCTGCGGTTATCTTAACTGCGGACCTGACGCATTTGTTAAGACTATCCTTTACAACATCGACGGCAAGTTCGTCGCCGCTATGTGCAGGGGTGACAGAGACATCAATGAGACAAAGCTCGGCAACCTCTACGATGCAACGGAGATGGAGCTCGCAGCATTTGCCGATGTCGAGATGATCACAGGCGCGAAGGTAGGTTTTGCAGGTCCTGTAGGACTTAAGCAGAAGATCGACATCGTAGTTGACCCTGAAGTCACAGGCATGAAGAACTTCGTAGTAGGCGCTTGCGAGACAGACTACCACTTCAAGAACGTTAATATCGGAAGAGATTTCGAAGCTGATAAGGTCGCTGATATCACAAACGCAAAGGCAGGAGATATCTGCCCCAAGTGCGGCAAGGGCAAGCTCGGAATGGCAAGAGGCGTTGAGGTAGGACATATCTTCAAGCTCGGCACAAAGTATTCTGATGCTTTGGGCTGCGTATACCTTGATAACAACGGCAAGGAACACAGCATGGTAATGGGCTGCTACGGCATCGGCGTATCGAGAGTCTTAGCTGCCATCATCGAGCAGTATCACGACGACGACGGCATCATCTGGCCTTCCATCGTTGCTCCTTACAAGGTCATCATCGTTCCCACAAAGGTCAACGACGAAGAAGTAATGGGTGTTGCAAATAAGATCTACGATGAGCTCATGGCGTCAGGAGTTGAAGTCCTTATCGACGATCGAAATGAGCGTCCCGGCGTCAAGTTCAAGGACGCCGACCTCCTGGGCATCCCGCTCCGCATCACTGTCGGAAGAAGAGCTCCCGAGGGCATCGTAGAAGTTAAGAGAAGGGATTCAGCTGAAGCTTCTGAGATAACAAGCGAAGAAGCAGTTAAACTTGCCAAGGAGATCTGAAAGTGTTCTTGAAAGCGGCAGCTTCAATAATACTCAGCGCATCATTCTTATTTGGTGCCGTACCTTCTTTTCCCGTTATTCAAGGGAAGGCGTATTTTGAAGCGGCTTCTTTCGATACTTACGATATCTGGTTAGCTGACGGCGATTGCTTAACTATGTCCGCCTATGACAAGTGGCTCTTTTTCGATACAAGCAGCGATAAAGAATTCACCATCACGTTGTACAAGGCTTCAAGCAGCAGAAAGATAAAGTCTTTTACCGGAAGCGGTTCGGAGTTTGAATTCGAAGTGGCGAGCCTCTTGGATGAGGATGAACTGTATTATGTCTTCATCTCTTATGAAGCTTTCGGTATGACGATAACCAGCGGCGATCACATGATCTTATGCAAGGGCGGCAAAGTCTATTTCTGGGATTCCACAAACTACGAATATAATCGCGACACCACTTCGGAAATGTGGGTCGACGAGCAGTCGCTTTATGAATGCACACAGCCGCAGAATGACGTGGAGAGTGATGATCCCGTGATCATCAGTTATTCCAATCAGATCTGTGATGGCGCGAAAGATGACTGGGAGAAGGTTTTCCGCATTTACATGTACGTCTCCGGTGAGATGGCTTACGACTATGTGGAAGCCGGCGATGATGCAGGCGGATATCAGGACGGCGCCATCGCTGTCATGAGAGACGGCAAGGGAATCTGCGAAGGCTTTGCCAATACTTTCGTCGCGCTTTGCAGGGCGCAGGGTATCCCTGCGGTAGTCGAGTTCGGTATAGGTTTTGCCAGCTACGATGAGATAACCACCAGAACACCGACAAATTCGGATTATGCAGACCACGCCTGGGCTGCGGTATGTCTCGGTGAAAAATGGCATTTCGTGGATCCTACATACGATATGTCGCATTTCTATGAAGGCCCCGGCATGATAACAAGCTACGATCCTACCACGCTTTACTATCTGCTTCCGTTAGAGGCTTTCTCCAATGACCACAGGATCATGGATGCGGATACCATGCACGGCATCGTCAGCGCCGGCTACTGCGGTGATAATGCGACATTTGAGATCACGAGAAACGGCATCTGCTACATAAAAGGCGAGGGCGCTATCAAGATGCCGCCCGGAGTAAACGGTTTCTCAAAGGTGGTTTTCGATCCTGATTCAAACATCACGGTAATAGACACCGAGTGCTTCTGCGACTGCGATCTTATCACCGTCGTCATACTTCCTGACACCGTAAAACGTATCGAGAGCCTGGCCTTCAATACCTGCGAAGACCTGGAATATGTCTATCTTCCGGAAGGCCTCGAATATATCGGCCAGGAAGCTTTCGAATGCTGTGACGAACTGAGTTTTGTGAGGGTCCCTGACTCATGCAATACGGTAGAAGCATGGGCATTTGATCTTGACCCCAGACTCTATCTCAGCATTCCTTCTAAATTCGGTAATGTCGATTCTGATTACGATCTCAGGCCGATGTATATCGAATACAGATAAATTTGTATTTCAGAGCTTGAGGGCTCTTAGAAACGGATTTGGGAGATTAAATGGCTTATATTGAATTCCGGGATGTAAAGAAGGTCTACAGGACCGGTTCTGTAAATGTCACTGCGCTTGACGGCGCTGATTTCTTCATCGAAAAAGGCGAGCTCTGCGTCATAGTCGGACAGTCCGGCGCGGGCAAGACAACGCTGCTCAATATCCTGGGCGGTATGGACAAGCTTACGTCAGGCAGCGTTTTCTTAGACGGCAGGGAGATATCAAGGCTCAATTCCAACGAGCTCGCTTTGTTCAGAAGACAGAATGTCGGATTCGTCTTCCAGTTCTATAACCTGATCCCGAACCTTACCGCATATGAGAATATCGAGATGGCAGCACAGCTCGTAAAAGATCCTATCGACTGCGATCTTCTTATCAATGAAGTCGGTCTGGGTGACAGAAAGAATAACTTCCCCGCGCAGCTCTCGGGTGGTGAGCAGCAGCGTGTATCCATCGCAAGAGCTATCGCGAAAAACCCTAAGCTTCTTCTCTGCGATGAGCCGACGGGCGCGCTGGACTATCAGACCGGCAAAGCGATCTTAAAGCTTTTGCAGTCACTCAGCACCGAGAAGGGAATGACGGTAGTCATCATCACCCACAACTCGGCTCTCACGGCAATGGCTGACAGAGTCATCAGAGTTAAGAACGGTAAGATCACGAGCAACGTGATCAACGAGAATCCTGTAAACGTAGATACTATCGAGTGGTAATGAGACCGTACGCCAAGACAATCTTAAGATCTGTCAAAATGACGCTCCCAAGATTTCTCGCAATCTTCGCGATAATCGCATTGGGCGTGGGATTTTTCGCGGGCCTCAAAGTAACCACACCTTCATTCGTAGTCACAGGCGACAAGTATATAAACGATTACGCGCTATATGACTTTAAGCTCTTATCTACGATCGGTTTTACTGATGAAGATATCGAAGCATTATCATCGCGCACCTCATGCGTTGTGGAGGGTTCTTATACTGTAGATTGTTCTGCATATCTCGGCGACAATTTCAGCGCGGATACAGTGCGTTTTATATCCATAACTAATAACGTTAATAAGCTCTCCCTGGTCACAGGAAGACTTCCGGAGAAGGACGATGAGATAGTTATCGATGCTTATATGTTCCCTGAGTTCAAACTCGGGACAAAGCTGGTTATAGCCGATGAGACTTCGGGCAAATCCAAAGAGATGTTCAGATACGACGAATACACGGTAGTAGGCACCGCGAGATCTCCGATATTTATGAACTTCCAGAGAGGCACCTGCGATGAAGGTGCCGGCAATATCTCCTACTACGTTTGTGCGCCTGCGGGGGCTTTCGATTCCGAATATTACACAGAAGCCTATCTTTATGCCAACACGGGCTTGTTTATTTATTCCGATGACTATAAGGATTGGGCAGCAAGTGCCGAGCGTCAGTATAAGGTCGCATTGCGAAGCGTAATAAATGACAGATTTGAATCACTTCTCAAAGAAGAATACGACAAGCTTTATGACGGCATCGATGAATTTAATGAAGGCCTCGATGACGCCAGGGATGAGATAAGTGATGCGCGCGCCAAGCTGGATGATGCCAAGAAGCAATTGGAAGACGCGCAGGCAGAGATCGATAAAAACAGACAAGAGCTTGCCGACGGCAAGAAGACTCTTGACGAGACGGCGAAAACCCTTTCTGATTACAACAAGGAACTCACATCCACAAAGACTCTTCTCGATGCAGCACAGGGAAGGCTCGACAGGGAACAGCAGGAGATGGAGAGCCTGAAAAGTGATGTGGATAAGCTCTATCAGGAGCTGTCGGATGCGCGCACTGATCTCTTGACTGCCAGAACAACCACGCAGGCGAGGATCAATACAGTCAACTATCTTTTGAGTACATACCGTTCCGGTCTTTCTTCGGTCGAGTCTGCAATCGAGAATAACAAGACAAGGCTTGATGAGGCAACATCTGATTTTGACAAGCTGATGATCCAGGCACAGATAGATGCCCAGAATGAGATGCGCGACAATTATCTGGCCTTGATAGCAGATGCGGAAGCTGAGCTCGACAGTCTTAATGATAAAGTCGCCGGTTTTGATGACCGCCAGAAAGAGATCGATGATCTGCAGAAGCAGTATGAAGCCAAGATCGCTTCTTACAATGATGTGTACCAGCAATATATGTCTGATAAGATCACGGTTGATACCGGATACAAGGATTACGAGACTTCAAAGGCCCAGTATGACAGCGCTTACAGCCAGTATGCCGCAGGCCTTGCACAGTATAAGGACGGAGTCGCTAAGCTTGACGATGCCCAGAAAAAAGTCGATGACGGCTGGAAGGAATACCATGACGGTGTGTATGAGCTTTGGAAAGGTTATTCCGAGTTCTCGAACACGGCTGATTCCGTATTCAACAGCCAGCTCGTATACGGTTTTGCTTTGATCGATGGTGTGGATGATCCTGAGACATATATCCTGGGACGCAGTACCAATGTCGGTTATGTATGCTTCGACAATGACTCACAGATAGTAGACGGCGTATCAACGGTATTCCCGGTCTTCTTCTTCATGATCGCAGCGCTCGTATGCTCCACCACAATGAGCAGAATGGTAAGTGATGAGAGAGGCATCATCGGAACGATGAGAGCGCTCGGCTACTCGGATACTTCTATCGTAATGAAATACGCGATCTATGCCGGATCAGCCTCCGTGCTCGGCTGCGTGCTTGGCTTCATGGGAGGCACAAAACTGTTCCCGTGGGTCATTTGGGAAGTCTATAAGATGATGTACGGATTTGCCCCGCTTACTTTCACTACAAGCATTCCGTTGTTCATCTTATCGCTCGCAGTCTCACTGTTGTGCACGGTGGGCGTTTCGGTCGCGACTGCCAAGTCGGCATTGAAGGGAATGCCCGCAGAGCTCATAAGGCCTAAAGCACCGCTCCCGGGTAAGAGGATATTCTTAGAGTATGTCGGCTTTATCTGGAAGAGAATGAAGTTCCTTCACAAAGTCTCTTTGCGCAATGTTTTCCGCTTTAAAAAGAGAATGGGAATGATGATCGTAGGTATTGCCGGCTGCACTTCGCTTCTGATCACTGCGTTCGGCCTTAACGATTCTATTTGCAATCTGGTCGATGTCCAATACGATGAGATCATGAAATACGATGTAAGTCTGGTTTTCGACGACAAGTACAGACAGTATGAGATCGAAGAGGCTGCAGTCAATGCGGGTCAGGCTGCCGGAGTCAATTACGATTATGCTGTCGTAAAGAGCGAGCAGGCCAAGAACGGCGGTTCGGGCTATGTAAGAGATCTCGGAATGTTCATTTCCGATGATCCCAATATCGAGAAGATATTCGGCCTTTCAGACGAGAAGACCGGCGCGAAGATCCCGTGGCCCTCAGACGGCGAGGTAGCTGTCTCCCAGAAGCTTGCCGAGAAGAATAACGTCAAGGTAGGCGACAATATAACAGTGTTATACGGTGAAGATGAGCACGAAGTCTCACTCAAAGTAGGCTCGATCTTCAACAATTACACTTTCCACTATATCATGATGACTCCGGCAACTTACAAGGCGGCTTTCGGCAAGCCTTATACACCTGAGACGCTTCTCATCGCGACCGAGTCAAAGGATAAAGCGGACGGTTATAAATTCGCGTCCTACCTGTCAGAAAACTACGAGCTCAAGACCTGGTCCCTGACGGCAGATTCGAGAGTCAGCTTTGCAAATACTATGGAAAGATTGAATTACGTAATCGTTCTCGTCATTTCGAGCGCGGCCGCACTGGCATTTATCGTTCTGTTTAACCTCAACAACATCAATATCACAGAGCGTATAAGAGAGATCGCGACATTGAAGGTCATGGGCTTTAACCGCAGGGAGACAGGCGCGTATGTCACCCGTGAGAACATTATGCTCGTAAGTATGGGTTATATCGTGGGTATTCCTTTAGGATTCCTGCTGCACAGATTCGTAATGAGCCAGATAGCGATGGATATCGTCAAGTATGACATGAAGATCCTGCCGATGAGCTATCTGTACTCCCTGGCCTTTGTATTGCTTTTCTCGACCATCGTAAACCTCATCATGCGCGCCAAGATCGAGAAGATCGACATGGCGGAATCTTTGAAGAGTGCGGAATAATGAGAAATTAAAAGGCTGTCGCGCAGGACAGCCTTAAGTATTGGTTTGTGGAAATATTATTCTTCCGTATCGCCCATCCAACTCTGATGGTAATTCTTTCTTCTGTACTCCTCAGGTGTCATGCCGGTACTCTTCTTGAATACTTGGATGAAGTGTGACTGGGATGAGAAGCCGAGGTAATTTGCGATCGTGAGGGAAGACTCGTCCAAGTGCCTTAACATGTTGCAGGCTACGTTGATCTTCTGGTCCCTGATGTAACGGCTTAATGTGATGCCCATCTCCTGCTTGAAGAGCTTGGAAAGATAGCTCGAGTTAAGCGACAGGGAGTCTGCGATGGATTCTACAGTGAGATTCTCCTGAATGTGCGACCTGATGTAGTCGATGGCAACTACGATGTGACGTGAGACAACGCGGTTCTTGGAAAGATCGCTCATCTTGCGGCAGTAGGAGCGCAGGAGGTCATTCTGGATGGAGTAGACTTCGTCGATAGAGCTTGCGGCATCGATGAGCTGGATGTAGATGTCGCTCAAATTATACGCGACGGAGATCTCAAGACCTGCCTCGATGCAGAATCTGCTGACGAGGGCAGTAAGGATGACCGTGTGATACTTCACGTTGCGCAGCTTATCAGGGCTTAAGACACCTAAAGTCTGGTTCTCGTGGATCGAATTGAGGGCTTCTTCGAGCCTGTGTATATTGCCGCTGGCTACGATCTCATAGAAGCTGATCTCGTGGTTATAACCTTCCTGACGGTTGCCGGATTCGCCTTCATCCATCAGTCTTTTAGCTAATTCTTTCTCTATGTTCATATGTGCATCCCCTTATAGGTCACAGAAGAGTCCAAATGTTCAATTCCTTAGAAAAATAATATATTTCTTTTTCGAATTAGTAAAGCGCATTTGAGAAAATCGGGGCAGGAGAGTTTTATTACAAAACTAACAAAATGGGGCTTCTGACCGCAAAATCTTATTGAGTTATTGCGCGAAAAGTAATAAAATTTTTAAGATAGAAAAGATGGGAGGCTGTGCATTTTTATGACCGATGAACTTAAAGACATAATCTATGCCGATTTGTTCAGATACACCGGTAATGCACGCAGATACAAGAATATCTATGCCTGCTATCTTGAGGAGAGAAGATCTTCCCCCGAATTCAGCTATATCAGCGTAATGAGACGTACGCGTTTTTATGCTGACCAGATCAACAGATTTGACGGCATCAGGAAGAAGATCTACCAGGTCAAGTTCGCAGTAAGCAATTACAGGCTTGACAAGCTCAGCCGCAAGTATCACTTCCAGATCCCTTACGATACGAATATCGGCAAGGGCTTCTATCTCGCGCATTTCGGACGTGTGATCATTCACCCCAAGAGCATCATCGGACATAATGTCAACGTTTCGACGGGTGTTGTTATCGGTACACAGTTCAGAGGTAAGAGGAAGGGTGCCCCGCATATCGGCAATTACGTCTGGATCGGCGCGAATGCCGTTATCGTCGGTAATATCAGGATCGGCAATAACGTTCTCATCGCTCCCGGCGCTTATGTCAACTTCGACGTACCTGACGGCTCTATCGTAATCGGCAATCCGGGTCTCATCAGAAGGTCACCGGGCGCTACGCTCAATTACATCAACAACACAATCCTCTTCGACGAATACAATGTTCGTTCGGACGGAGTCAAGCAGTGGTAAATCCCTCTTTTTACAGACACAACAGAGAGTTATTCGCCGCCGCGCTGCCGGATAGCACCGCGGCGTTGCTTTTCTCGGGCGAAGGAAAGCGCATGTCTTTAGATTCTGAGTACAGATTCTTATCTGACCGCAATTTCTTCTATCTGACGGGCATTGAGAATCCCGGCTTTGCGCTCGTTATCTCCAAGATAAACGGCGAAGTCAGCACGAATATATATGCTCCCGCAAGAGATTCCATGAAGGAGCGCTGGAACGGCAAACGAATGGATTTTGCGGATATCGCGGCCATCACAGGCCTTGATGTAAGTGAAGTGCTCGATCTTGAGAAATACGAAGAAAAAGAATTCGAGCTTTTGAAGAATGAGGACATCAACATTTATCTTGATTGTTCTTCCGTTATGGAAAAGCCGTTTGATCTGAAGTCACAGGTCGAAAAGGGCGGCAGGAAAGTCGCTGATCTGTCTGAGATCACCACCTCGCTGCGCCTTATAAAGCAGCCTTGCGAGACAGAGTCGATCAGGGAAGCTGCAAAGATTACCGAAGAAGCAATAGATGAGATGAGAAAGCTCATCCGCCCCGGCGTTTCTGAATATGAGCTTTACACAAAGCTTGAATATGAGATGGCCAGAAGAAGCACGATGAACTTTGCTTTTGAGACCATAGTATCCTGCGGAAAGAATGCTTTTTATCTTCATCATTCGGAGCCTGAGAAAGACGGCGACGGAATCGCGCTTGAAGGCTCGATCGTGCAGGTCGATGTAGGCGCCAGAGTTAACGGCTACTGCGCCGATATCTCAAGGGTTTTCTTTGTAGGACAGCCTTCGGGCGCAGATGACAGAAGAATGCTTCTTTTGGAGCTTATCCAAACGCTTAGGAAGGCTGCTTTTGAGTACATCGCGCCCGGAAAAACTTTCTCCGGTCTTAATTCACAAATGTATGACATCACAGGCAAATGGCTTGCAGGACAAGGGCTTATACCTGATAATTTTGAAGAGGCGGATGTGCGCCGTTATTATTGGCACAACACCTCGCATTTCCTCGGACTGGACGTGCATGACGTCGGACCGAGGGATAAGGAATTTGCAGCAGGCAATTGCCTTGCCGTTGAGCCCGGTGTTTATATCCCCGAGTGGGGCATCGGCTTCAGGATCGAGGACGACTGCCTGGTTACGGAAGACGGCTGCCTGCTCCTGAGCTCCGGGAAGGACAGCCCGGAGGGTATAATTGTCGGATAATCAGTCAGGCGGAACCGCTGTTCTCGTTGCGGTATTGATAATCATTATCGTGCTCCTGATAGCAGGACTGGTTTTCGCATGGTTTATTACTTTCTCCGAGAAAGCATACAAGACACTTTTCAAGCGCCCGAAGCCCCTGCCCCAGGTCGACAGATCGCCCCAGAAGATCGACAGGAGCACTATTTACGGACGCGGAAAGAACTGGTTTTATACATTCCACAATGAATGGCTCGGTGTGAGGACGACGTCTTTTGACGGGTGTAAGCTGTCAGGCTATTACAGGCCGTCGGCTGATGCCACATGCCGTAATATGGTCATACTCATTCACGGCTACGATGAGTCGCCTGCAGAGATGGCTGCGTACGCGAGACTCATGATGAGAAAGGTGCAGTGCCACTGCATAATCACACACATGAGAGCGCATGGTATGAGCGGCGGTAAGAACTTTACATGGGGACTCATGGAGAGCGTCGATCTCGATACATGGTTCACATTTACCAAAAGGCGCCTCGGAAACAACTGCAGGATCTATCTGGTCGCAAGGGGAGCGGGCGCTACAGCATGCCTTCTCGCAGCACAGCAGAAAGAGTTCGATCAGAATGTCGTAGGCATTATCGCCGATTCACCGATGACATCGCTTACATCGTTCCTTAAGACGACGCTTCCTAACAGTACGAAAATATCACCTGATGCAATTATAGGGCGTATCAGAAAGCTTGCCCAGCGCGACTTCGGATTCGATATCAACCGCTGTGACGTAACGGATCACGCAAGCTCCATAAAAATCCCCGTCCTTATTTTCCAGGGCGGTGAAGACGATATTACGCCGCCTTCAGGCACGCGTGACCTGTACGATAATCTGCGCTGCAGAAAGAGAATGGTGATCGTAAATAACGCTAAGCACCTCGAATGCTATGAGAAGTCCCAGGCGATGTTTGAGCGCGAAGTGCAAAAATTCATTGAGTCCTGTATCGTAAGACTTGTTAAAATCGGTCGCTTGTAATTCCGGTAAGTACTTGTAAAATACTTCACGGATTACAAGTTTATGAGCGGAAAATACACTGACAAAAAATCTATGCTTGAAGGAAGCCTGTGGAATAAGATCCTCGGGTTTGCTTTTCCTTTGGCACTTACGGGCATTCTCCAGCAGCTTTTTAACGCTGCAGATATAGCTGTTGTCGGTAATTTTGCCGGAGACATGGGCCAGGTCGCTATGGCTGCGGTAGGCGCCAATACGCCATTGATCGCATTCGTCGTTAACTCATTTCTCGGAATATCACTGGGCACCAATGTAATTGTCGCAAACGCGGTAGGAAGAAAGGACGACGAGACTGTCCGGAAGGCCGTGCACACCTCAATGATCGTGGCTATTGCGGGCGGTGTGGCTGTTGCCATACTTGCACAGATACTTGCCGAGCCGATCTTAAGATCGCAGAACATCTCAGAAGAAGCAGTCGATCTTGCTATCTTGTACTTCCGCATCTATATGGGAGGACTTCCGGTGATATTGCTCTACAACTTTGAGGCTGCCGTCTTCAGAGGCCTGGGCAATACCAAGATACCTTTTATAGCGCTCATTATATCGGGCATGGTCAACGTGCTTTTGAACCTGTTCTTCGTAATAATCCTGGGCCGCACGGTTGACGGTGTCGCCGCTGCGACAGTTATCTCAAATCTTTTCAGCAGCATCATTTTGCTGCACTTCTTAAGGCACACCGATACGGCGGCAAAGTTTGATATTAAAAAGCTCCGAGTCAGCAGATCCATCTTAGGAAAGATCCTTAAGATCGGAATCCCTGCGGCCATCCAGGCAATGGTATTCTCGACCGCGAACATCATTATCCAGTCTGCTATAAACAGTCTCGGAACGCTTGTAATGGCTGCATCTTCAGCGGCATTTAACATCGAGATCTTCTCTTACTATGTCCTCAACAGCTTCGGCCAGGCATGCACGACTTTCACGGGCCAGAACTACGGCGCAAGGAAGATCGACAGATGCAAGAAGACATTAAAGCTCTGTATCCTGGAAGGTATCGTTGTCGAAGGCATGATGGTATTGTTCCTTCTCCTGTTCGGCAAGTACATGATCGCTTTGTTCAGACCTGATGATCCCGAGCTTGTGGAGATAGGCTATATCCGCGTTATGTTTATCACGACGGCCCATCTTTTCTCGCTCTTCTACGATGTCATGAGCGGATATATGAGAGGGTACGGGATATCATTATCGCCTGCGCTCGTTACGATGTTTACCATCTGCGGAACGAGGATATTCTGGATATATTGCGTCTTTGCCAATTACCACACATTCCCGAGCATCATGATCGTTTATCCCATAAGTCTGGGTCTTAATTCGATCGCGATATTTATCCTGCTCCTTATCAAGCGGCCGGCCAAAAAGCTGGGCAAGCCGCAGACTGAAAATTCGGCACTTTAATACTTGTATTAACAAAACTCATATTGTATAGTTGTCGCGAAAACAGAAAAACGGGGAGCTTTAAAGGCTGAGAGGGATTTTTATCCGACCCGCTGAACCTGACGGATAATGCCGGCGTAGGGAACATATTTAAAGAGAATTGCCTCTTTCACCGCTTTAGTCTTAATGGTTTAAATCCCCGGATTCTGGTGACGGAGGTGTTTTTATGTCAAAACAATCTTTAAAATCATCGCGTGAGTATATCCTCAGGATATCCACCGGCGGCATCTGCCTTGCGTTGGCATTCGTGCTCTCGCAGTTAAAGCTTTTCGAGATGCCGATGGGAGGCTCTGTAACACCCGCTTCGACACTGCCTATCATCGTATACGGCGTTGCGTTCGGACCTGTATGGGGATTCGCGATCTCGTTCATTTTCAGCCTTTTGCAGCTCATCGGCGGATATCTGATGACACCTTTCCAGGTTATCCTCGATTATACGATCGGATACACGGCATTGGGCTTCGCAGGCTTTGCAGCTCTTAAGTCAGCCGACAGATCTAAGATCCATGGCGCACTTAACAGATTCAGAAGCGCATCGCTCCTTAAGATCATTGCATTCACGGTTGTTGCTTATCTTGTAAGATGGCTCGGCTCTGTAGCTTCCGGCGTGATCTTCTATGGTGAATACGCAGCAGGCGCAGGCTACGACAGCGCGCTCGTTTACTCAATGGTCTACAACGGTTCATTCCTTTTGGCTGACCTTGCGATCCTCGGTGTCGTTATGGTTGTGTTCTATATGGTTCTGCCTTCTGCAAGACAGGACAGCACTATCGTTTCCATCCAGAAATATACGGCAGAGTTCATCGGAACTTTTGTCCTCGTATTCCTCGGCTGCGGTACTGCAATGACGGTCGGCTGTGACGCTGCTAACGGCGGCGGATATATCCTTACTGCTCTTGCATTCGGTCTTGTTATCGTAGCAATGGCATACTCTATCGGAAATATCTCAGGTTGCCACATCAATCCTGCAGTATCGCTCGCGATGCTCATCTCCGGAAAGATGTCTATCGGTGACTTCTGGGGCTATGTAGTATTCCAGATCCTCGGTGCTGCTACCGGTGCAGGACTTCTCCAGTATCTGTTCAGCCTCTCAGGCAAGGCAGATATGACAGGATCATATAATGCCGCAGGCGAGATGACAGCCTGGGGCCTTGGCGCAAACGGACTTGCAGGTGTAAACGACAGCATTCCCGCTGCGATAATCATTGAGTTGTTCCTTACATTTATCTTCGTTCTTGCGATCTTAGGTGTTACTGACAGCAAGTTCAAGCACGGTTCATTCGGCGGCGTCGTAATCGGCCTGGCGCTCGTTCTCGTACACATCATGGGCATCGGCTTTACAGGCACATCTGTTAACCCCGCACGTTCCATCGGTCCTGCTCTCTTTGCAGGCGGTGCAGCTCTTAGTGATCTCTGGATATTCATCGTCGCTCCTCTTGCAGGCGGCGCGCTTGCAGCACTTATCTATATGGGTATCTCAAAGAGCCAGGAAGCTAAGGCAGAAGCAGCTGCAGCCAAGTCAGAAGAAAAGTCTGAAGACAAAGAATAATAGGGATTACTTCTGTAATCCTTCCACGTTAAGAAGTCCGGTCCGGGTCGGAATAGCCCGGCCGGACTTTTTGATATTTTGCTCCAAGTATTGAAGCTTTTCGCTGCGATGTGTAGTATTGGTCTCATGGCAGAGATAAGAAGCAAATCGAATAAGAAATTTATGTTGTTATCGGCGCTCGGTATCTTCATGGTCGTCGATTCACATACCTGGACAGCCTTCAATCTTTTTATCTCCTTTATTCCTTATAACTCCTTCTTCATGCCGATGTTCGTATTCATCTCCGGCTATTTCAACAAGGTCGGTTCTGATACCAGACTCGGCAAATATACCTTGAAGAAGATGAAGACTCTCCTGCTTCCTTATGCGGGGATCTCTCTTGCCGTATTCGGTCTGCAGTTCCTGATCAACTGGTTTAAACTGGGCGAGATCCAGCCTGTCCCGTCAGGCTATCTTTTGTATGTGCTCGAGAACGTTATCACCACCGGCACGTCTAACTCTATGGCTACTCCCATGTGGTTTGTTATCACGCTTTTCGCGACCCTGATGATCTATGCGCTGATGAAAAAGCTTCTCGGCAAGGTGTGGAACAGTTATGTCATGCTGGCGGTATTTACTTGCCTTCATCTCGGCGTTATCTATCTGGTTAAGACCGTCGGGCCTGAAGCACTGATTTATTGGCTGTTGCCTTTGAAAGTGTTGTTCTTCCTGCCGTTCCTCGAGATGGGAATAATCTACAGAGATCATCTGGAAGGCCTGCATACGAAGCTTACGGGCGGAGTCAAGATCGGCATCATGACAGTGCTTCTTTTGTTTAACATGTCCCGCACCATGTATCTGCCTAACGCATATGATGTCGCATTCGACGATATCGGCGAACTTGCGGGCTTCACAAGCCCTTACATCGTTACGCCTTTGATCTCTTCTATCGTCGGAATTTTGTTTTGGCTCACTCTGGTCGATCTTATCGGCAAGCCCGTACAAGAGAGCAGATTTGTTAACTACATGTCCTGCAATACCTTCTGGATAATGGGCTTCCACATCGCGTTCTTTAACATCTTAAACTGCATACTGATGTTCATTAACGAACACATTGTTGACGTGCTTTACTTTGATACTGAGTTTTTCAAGGAGTCAGAATGGTACAGATGGGAGCTCGTCGACGGCTTCA
This sequence comes from Clostridiales bacterium, assembly GCA_017554745.1. Taxonomy (GTDB): domain Bacteria; phylum Bacillota; class Clostridia; order Saccharofermentanales; family Saccharofermentanaceae; genus Saccharofermentans. The sequence goes on from JAFZHS010000013.1 coordinate 64,582, forward strand.
AGATGGCCTATGTGGTGATCGGTATTTTGGGACCGCTGGGGCTCAAGTGGGTATTTGATAAGCTGGTAATGACCGTAGGGAAACTGTTTAAGAAAAAGACTCCTCAGCCGCAAGCTTGATGATTGCAGGCATCTTCCTGTTGTAAAGTTCTTAGTGACGCGCGGTGACACGTTTTAACGTCGTTTTGTGTCACTTCTCGTCACTTCCTCGATTATTGCCGGGAAGTGACACGTTTTAACGTCTTTTCGTGTCATTTTTCGTCACAGGGCACTTAGGATACTAAAAAAACAAAAAGCTGCCCCGCGGATTGAGGCAGCTTTTATTTACTTTGTGACCTGGCCTTTTCGGTACCGCCCGAAAAAGATTCCGTCGTCGACATATTTATCTGCTGAATGAAGCGCGTGGTAGACCCAGCGCCAGCAGGGCGCGCCGCAGATCACGAACCGGTGAAGTCGTACTTCCTTACGCCGAGCATCCAGACTGCGTAGCTCAGGAAAAAGAACACCAGTCCGATGAGGGGCGACAGCCACGTAAGGAGCGGGATATTGTCAGGCTGCAGCAGGACAAGGCTCGGATAGTATGCGACGAACGCGATGGGGATCACGAACGTGAAGATAGCCTTGAAAACTTCGTTGAAGATGCTCGCCGGATATTTCGCGAAATCCTTGAACCTGAACATGATGACCATGACGTAGCCTGAGCCCTGGATCCAGAAGCATGTGGCAGCCGCGACGTTCATCATGGCGATCATGAAGAGCGAGGCAGTAAGGAGGAATAGAACTGCCTGACAGATCGTGATAAACGTGACCGGGATACCGATCTTCGCCCATGCGTAGACGAGTGTTGCGATGCCGAATGCAAACTGGCCCAATCCCTTGACGTCAAAGACTTCCGACATGAAGTAGAAGAAGACGTTGACGGGACGGAAGCAGTACTTGATGAAGTCGCCCGAATATACCATCGCCCTTAAGTTCCAGTTGTTGTCGAAGAAGCACTGCACGGGTGTCAGCGCGATGAGCGAGAAGCCGTACAGGAAGAGCATGTGGTTTAAGTCCCAGCCGTTGATCGTAGGAAAGTTGTGGAACAGTACGATGAACGTCACGAAGCCTGCAAGGTTTGTCATTATCATGCCGATCGTTGAGATGACGAAGTCGGCGCGGTAGCTCATCTTGCTCTTAAGATCCTGGATTAAGATCTTGCGGTATATGGAAAGATAGAATTTTAAACCTCTTTTCTTAGACATATCATCAGCCTCCGTTAACCGTTATCTTCTTAACGGAATGATTCCAGAATAAGACACCTGCGATGTACAAGATCACGCACCAGCCGAGCTGCAGGCCGTACATCTTTGCAAGGCCGAGCCAAGTGTCGGAGCCGCCCTTTTCGAGCAGCACCTGCAAAGGGATATCGTAGATGGCGCGGAAGGGCAGCCAGCTTATTACCGTGCGGATGCTGTCAGGGAAGAATGCCAAAGGGATCGATGCGCCCGACAAGACGAGCACGATCGTTTCTTTGACGATGTTGACGCCCCACGTAGATTCTGTGTAAAGGCAGATCGTTGCAACCAGGATCTCGATGGAGAAATTGACCACGAGCGCGAAAACTACCGATATCAGGAACCATACAAGATTAAGCCCCATCGGGATTGCGCCTTTGGTGACGATCATGACCACGATGAATGTGGGGATGAAGGCCAGAACAAACTGCGCGACGTGCGAACCGGAATAGCTCCAGAAGGTATAAGTCCTAAAGCTCATCGGCTTTAACAGGTCAAGGATGATCTTGCCCGACTGGATCGAGCGGCTCATGTCCCAGACGACGAACATCTCGAGGAAGTTGAAGAGCGCCGTCGCGAGGATCAGATAGATCATGGTGTCATTGAAGGTCATGCCGTTGACGACGTCGACTCCCGATGACGCATAGACTGCTTTCCAGAGGAAGTATACGAGCACTAAGTATATGAGGTTCGCGAAAAGCGTGACCGCGGTGCCCAGCCTGAAGTGCAGGGATTCCATGATCCCGGCGCGCATCAGGGCAATGTATTTACGGATCGTCATTTCGTGCCTCCCTCGTAGAGCTTCTTGATGACCTCTTCGGTCGAGATCTCCTGAAGCTGGATGTCTTTTACTTTGTGTGTTTTCTGATACTCCGTGATGACGGTCATGACGTCAGTAGTCTTCTCGTCGATCAGGGTCTCTTCCCATTCATCCTTGTTGTCGAGTCTTACTCTGAGCGTTCTGTATGAACCGAAATAAGACTTCAGATGATCGATGTCGTTGTCGTAGATCTTCCTGCCCTTGTCGATGATGATGATCCTCTTGCAGAGGGCATCGACGTCACCCATGTCGTGAGTGGTAAGGATTACGGTAGTCTTCTTTTCCTTATTAAGTCCCAGGATGAGATCGCGGATCTTGGACTTCATTGATACGTCCAGGCCGATCGTGGGCTCATCGAGGAAAACGATTCCCGGATTATGCAGGAACGCTGCGAGGATGTCGCTCAAAGTCCTCTGGCCCAAAGACATCTGGCGGACTGTCTTGTGAAGGACAGGCTCGATATCAACGAGTGATCTGTAGAGCTCGATCATGTCTTCATAATCCTTTTGGGGAACCATGTAGAGATCTCTTAAGAGCTTGAAGGATTCGATGAGGGGCAATGACCACCACAGCTGGCTTCGCTGTCCGAAGACGACTCCGATGTTCTCGCAGTTCTTTGTCCTGTCTTTGTAGGGGACGAGGCCATTTACGAGGATCTTGCCCGATGTAGGCTCCAAGACGCCTGTCATCATCTTGATGGTCGTGGACTTGCCTGCGCCGTTAGGTCCCAGGTATCCTACGATCTCGCCTTTGTTGACGGTGACCGTGACATCCTTTACTGCGGAGATGGTCTTGTAATCTCTCGAGAAAAGGTCCCTGATACTGCCCTTAAGGCCTTCGTGGCGGTTTAATACCTTGAAGTCCTTGCAAAGATTTTCCATTACGATTGCTTCCTGTGACATTGTCATTCACTCCTCTTTTTGTCCGTGCTTCCTGCACTAAAACTTCTGTTGATTTTCTGTTCGATTACAAGTATATTGTTCGTAGAAACACGATAAAACCGATTTTAAGGCTTGTTTTAATAACAATATTCCACGCCGATGGAAGATTGTTATAGTTTTGAGGAAGGCGGGGAAAGATTGTTATGAAGAAAGAAGTCATGGGACTCATCGTTAAGCGCGAAGACGGTTCCGAGATAGTTAACTACGATGATGATTCTTTTCCCTCATATATCTATGAAGGCTGGGTAGCTCCCAGATGCACGTGGGCGAACGTCCCGCACTTCCATCCCGACATCGAGATGATCGCCGTCACGTCAGGCAAGATGGCTTATTCCGTGGACGGCAGGACCATTATTCTTCATGAGGGCGACACGATCTTCGTAAATGCCAACCGCATCCATTACACCATCTGCCTTGATGAGAAGGTCGCCAAATACGTCATCTTCATCGCTGATCCATCGATCCTGAATTCATCCATATCAGTTGAGATGCAGGCCCTGATGCCGATCCTTAATAATCCCGAGATCTCATACTTAAGATTCCGTGACATCAACGAGCGCACGGAGAATATGTATAAGCTCATGATGAAGCTTCCCTCGATAAGGCACGATGCTTTCCAGGTCACGAAAACATTTTTCGAGATTTGGGAGCTGCTTCTTGAGCAGAGCAGGACATACGGTATCGTGGAGACCGAAGTGCTTTCCGATACGCACCAGCACGCGTTTAAGCAGATGATGTATTTTATCCAGCAGAACTACAAAGAGCCGATCACATTAGAGCAGATCGCCGAGAGCGGTAACATCAGCAAGTCTTTGTGCAACAAGCTTTTTAACCAGTACGTCGGCGAGTCGCCGATAAATTATCTTCTACACATGCGCACCCGAAAAGTCGCCGAGTACTTAAGAAGTTCGCAGGGAAGCCTCGCGGATATCGCCGCATTAACCGGCTTTAACGGCGTCAGCTATATGTCTGAGACGTTCAAGAAGACCTTCGGCCAGTCGCCCAGAGAATACAGAAAGACATGGACTTCTCAGACAGGGCAGACGGAGCCGGTGACAGAATAACCATCCGGCATATGCAATACTTAGTAATTATGCTATAATTACCATAGAAATACGAGGCTGACTCTATGTATTTATTCGATTGGGACGAAAGGAGGATGGATTTATGACAAAGAAAAAATTAGAAGAGAAAGATGAATTTTTAGAGAAAGAGTTTGATTTTAAAAATGCTGTCAAGAATCCATATGCCGCGGAATTGAAAAAGCAGATAACAATCAAGGTTTCTCCTTCTATAATTGATTACTTCAAAAAGCAGGCAAAAGAGACAGGTATTCCTTACCAGACGCTTATAAATCTTTACTTAGCAGATTGTGTTAAGAACGAGAAAAAACTGGAAATAACCTGGGAGAAGAAGGCGGGCTAATATATGGCAGACTTACTTAGAAAGATCAACTCGCTCGCGCTCTTCGGAGGGCTCAGACAGAAGGAACCGCTCAGGAGCCTTTGCATATTCCTTAAGGCAACTGAGACTCCCGGCACAAAGCTTGAAGAAGTCATCGAAGCATATAGCGAGTTTGTAAGAGCCGTATATATGGTAAGGCCCGATGCGGATTTCTCAGGCGCGCTCTGGGATGCCCTCAAGGAAGATGACAATGCGTATTTCAGGATCGCTACTCATAACATGCTTGCACAGCAGAAGGGTGAACAGCCTGCCAAGATAAGCCGCCTGATGGAAGTGGAAGTAGACCGCGAGCTTGATCTTCTTACAACGATCGGCAACACTTCATATATCGATCTGCAGAATTTCTTCTATTACGACGGTCACATCGCGCAGTTTAAGACGACGGGTATTGACATGAAGAAGCGGTATCTGGCGTATTTGTCGCCGGAAGACTAAGTCTATAGATTTCTCATTTCAAAAACGCATGATGCGGGATTCCCGCCGCAGTTATTACTCACCAAAAACCGAATCGCAGTATCTTACTGTGCCCATCGCGTCTTTTGCGTAAGCGTCGGCACCGATCTGTTCTGCGTATTCGGGTGTCATTACGGCACCGCCTACGATGACTTTGGTGTCCGGCTTTTTCTCGCGCAAAAGCTTAATGGTCTCTTCCATAGAAGCAACTGTGGTAGTCATGAGGGCAGAGAGACCTACTACGCTGATGTTGTTCTCAATAGCGCAGTCAACGATGACTTCGGGCGGAACGTCTTTTCCCAGATCGATAACGTCGTAACCGTAGTTCTCGAGCATTACCTTTACGATATTCTTGCCGATGTCGTGGATGTCGCCTTTGACGGTGGCGAGGATAAGGCGGCCCTTAACATTCCTGGGCTTGTCTGAAAGTGTTTCCTTGATGACCGCGAAAGCTGCCTTTGCGGCGTCGGCGCTCATGAGGAGCTGCGGAAGGAATATTGTACCTGCCTCATAGCCTTTACCTACACGGTCGAGCGCGGGGATAAGCTCGGAGTCGATTATCTCAAGTGATTCTCTGCCTGATGCGAGAGCTTCCTTCATGGCTTCCGCTGCGCGTCCGGTAACGCCTCTTTCGATTGCTTCTGCAAGGGTCAGGACGGTGTTTGAAGAAGCGGCAGATGAGCTTTTCGAGCTTGATGCAGCGATGCCCGAGCCTGCAACATAATCACTGAAGGCACCGATGAATTCTTCGAGCTTCGGATCGAGATTCATGAGCGCGTTAAATGAACGGTAAGAGGCCATCATGGGACCGTTGCAGGGGTTGATGATGGCGCAGGACAGGCCGTTCTGCATTGCCATTGTAAGAAAATACGAATTGATGAGTTCTCTTGCGGGAAGTCCGAAAGAAATATTGGATACGCCTAAGATGGAATGACCGTTATAAATGTCTCTTACGCCCTTTACGGTATCAAGAGTAGCGATTGCCGAATCAGGATCAGACGAGATGGTCATGGCAAGACCGTCGATAACGATATCTTTTCTCGGGATGCCGTATTTATCTGCGGCTTCATAGATGCGCTTAGCGACTGCAAGTCTTCCTTCAGCAGTAGCGGGAATGCCTTCCTCATCGAGGGGGAGACCAACGAGCACGCCGCCGTATTTAGCGACGAGCGGCATTACGGCTTCGATGTTCTCGACTTTGCCGTTTACGGAGTTGACCATAGGCTTGCCGTTGTAGATGCGAAGGCCGCGCTCTAAGGCTTCGATATCAGTGGTATCGAGCTGCAGAGGAAGATTTGTGATCGACTGGATCTTTAAGATAACGCTCTCCATCATGACGGGCTCATCGATCTCGGGAAGACCGACATTGACGTCAAGAATGTGTGCGCCGGCTTCTTCCTGCTTTAATGCTTCCGTGAGGATGTAATCGATGTTGTTATCGCGGAGAGCCTGCTGGAGCTTCTTCTTGCCCGTAGGGTTGATCCTCTCGCCGATGATGACGGGCTTTATGCCGATCTCAACGCAGTCTGCAAAGCTTGTAACATAAGTAGTGTTCTTGAATGTGGGCGCTGTGAAGGGAAGAGCCTTGACCGTATTGATCATGGCGCGGATATGATCAGGTGTGGTGCCGCAGCAGCCGCCCATGACATGCACGCCGAGCTTGGCGATCTCGCCCATGATCTCCGCGAATTCTTCGGGGCCGACATCGAAAACTGTCTGGCCGTCCACGGTCCTCGGAAGTCCAGCATTGGGATTAACAACGATAGGAAGCGAGCAGCACTTAACGAGGCGCTCTGCGATAGGGAGCATCTGCTTAGGACCGAAGCCGCAGTTGATGCCGATAGCATCTACTTTAAGTCCTTCGAGCATTGCAACAGTGCCTTCCACGCCGCCGCCCGTAAGGAGCTTGCCTGATTCGTCGTAGACCATCGTAACGATGACAGGCAGGTCGCATACTTCGTGTGCCGCTACGACAGCAGCCTTTGCTTCATAAGAGTCGCTCATCGTCTCGATGACGACTACGTCTCCGCCTGCTTCATAGCCTGCCTTTATTATCTCTGCGAAAACATCTACCGCGTCGTTGAAGGCAAGATCGCCCATGGGCTCTAAGAGCTTGCCCGTAGGACCTAAGTCTATAGCGACATAGGCATCGTCTTCGCGGCCTGCTTCTTTCCTGGCCTCCTGACAGATCTTTACAGCTGCCGTAACGATCTCGGCAACGTTATCGTATTTGAATCTGTTAGCACCGAAAGTATTTGTATTTACGATATTTGAGCCTGCTTCGAAGTAGCCCCTGTTCAGTGCCTTGATATCATCAGGTCTTGTGAGGTTCCATGTCTCCGGAAGCTCTCCGCCCTTAAGTCCCAGCTTCTGAAGTATCGTACCGGTACCGCCGTCACAGAACAACCATTCTTTTCCGAGTCTTTCGCGTAAGCCCATATCAAGACCTTCCTTTTGAGAATTCACATGTTTTATGCATATTACAGCTGCCGCACCCTGCGCATCCTGAACATCCGGAAGCCTTCGGATCTCTGCCGATGCCAATGATGGCGGTAACTGATTTAGTGGGGACCATGAGGAGCGAATCCGTAAGTTCGATGCCTATCTGCTTGCTTATGTCGAGAAGCCTGAACCAGTCCTTCTGATGTTCGAGCTTGAGGTCGCCGTAACCGGGGGAGAAGCGGGGTCTTAAGAAATATCCCTTTGCTTCGTATTGCTTTTTCAGTCTGTCGTTCTCGTCATCGAGAAAAGCTTCGATGGCTGCAGCGCCTGCCGCCTGATAGACGGATGCTTCGGCAGCTGATGTGACACTTGCTCTTCTTACGAGCATGTCGCAGGAAGGGCCGATCGTTGCTGCGAGAAGAAGCGCTCCGCAGCAGCCTTTGAGGTTCCTTGCGAGCGATTCGGATTCCAAAGTTAAGTCTTCGTTTTCGGTGTGGATCACGACAGACTTTTCCGATACATCGATGAGGTATTCTTTTGAAACGATCCTGGGATGAGACTGCGTGCTCAGACGGTCGATAGCTTTATCTATCAAGGTCTGCATCTCGGGCGCGATATCGGCGATACCGTGATAACCCATGTATCTTTGGACTTCTTTGACAGGGATGTCTACTCCGAGCGGCATTAATCGATGATCCCCTTGAGGTTATAGAGAATGTCGGAAGCGACGTCGGGCTTATTCATAGAGTAAACGTGAATATGCGTGATGCCGTTAGCGATAAGGTCTATGATCTGCTCTGTCGCGTAAATGATGCCTGCCTGACGCATGGCGACCGGATCGTCACCGAAACGGTCAACGATAGCCTTGAAACGCTCGGGAACGCTCGTTCCGGAGAGCTGTACAGACCTTGATAACTGCTTTGCGGTCGTGATGGGCATGATGCCCGGGACGATAGGTACATTGATGCCTACATCCTTAACCCTGTAGAGGAAGTTGTAGAAGATATTGTTATCGAAGAACATCTGCGTTGTGAGGAAGTCGCAGCCTGCGTCAACCTTTTCTTTGAGGAAGTGGATGTCTTCTGCCTTATTGGCTGATTCGACATGTCCTTCAGGATAGCATGCGCCGCCGATGCAGATGTCTGAGTCTAATGACCTGATCTCTTTTACGAGATCTGAAGCGTGCTCGAAATCATGGCAGACGATGCCGTCCTTGGGCAGGTCGCCTCTTAAAGCCATAACGTTATCGATGTTGTTTTCGCGGATCTGGCGGATCATGTTTGCGACATGCTCTTTTGTGGAAGCAACGCATGTCAGGTGGGGCATTACGGGAACACCGTGAAGATTCTTGATGTCGGATGCGACCTCTACAGTAAGCTTGGACGTAGATCCCGCAGCGCCGTAGGTGACTGACATAAATGAAGGCCCGAGGGCCGCGATGGCGCCTGCAGCGGTCTTAACCTCGTTTAAACCTGTCTCCTGCTTGGGCGGGAAGACCTCGAAAGAGATCGTTGGGGTCTTGTCTGCAAGTATTTTGTTAATCTTCATAAAAATCACCTTTTCGAGCCATATATTTTTAAATAATCACGGTTAACCAAAAGTATACATCAAAAGAAGTCTTTAGATTATAATCATTTCGACATAAACAGCAAACACATTTATTTGCTGATTATTGTGGGTTTTTAGGAGGTTAGCAAATGAAGAAAATACTCGCAATTATCGTAGCTTTGGCCACAACGATGGCATTTGCTACAGCATGTAATGAGAAGACAGAAGTATCTGACACAACCGCTTCTGAAGTTGAAACATCTGATACTGAGGCATCTGAAGATACTGAGGCTACAGAGCCCAGCACAGCTGAATCCGACATGCTCGACCGTGCAGGCAACGGCATCGTACTGCCTGAGAAGGTCGACAGAATCGTATCCATGGCACCTTCCACGACACAGGTCCTTATTGAGATCGGCCTTGCTGACAAGATCATCGGTGCTGACACTAACTCTACAGCTTCTTATGATACACAGCTCCCCTCGCTCGTTGCCGGATTTGACATGATGTCACCTGACTGCGAACTTATCGCATCTCTTGAACCTGACATCGTTTTCACTTCAGGTATGAGCTCTGTAGGCGGTACTTCTCCGTTCCAGTCACTCATCGACAGCGGCATCTGTGTTGCAGACATTCCTTCTTCAGCTTCCATCGCTGATATCGCTGAAGATATCCGTTTCATCGGAATCGTAACAGGCAAGGAGTCTGAAGCAGAAGATCTCGTAGAGGCCATGACTCTCTACATTTCCGCAGTTGAAGACATCGCTAAGACAGTACCCGAGGGCGAGACAAAGACAGTCCTTCTCATGATGAACGTTCCTTCCGCTGAATATCCTACGATCTACACAGTAGGTACAGGCACATACATGGACGAGATGTTCGGCATCATCGGTGCTAAGAACGCTTTCGGCGACCAGGAAGGCTGGCTTGCTATCTCCATCGAGGAAGCTCTTGCAGCAGATCCTGACGTAATCCTCATGGACTGCAACTGGATGCCCGGTGCTGACGAAGCAGTTAAGGCTCTCGAAGGCTGGGAGAATGTAAAGGCCGTTAAGAACGGTGATGTTTACCAGATCGATGAGGATCTCTGCTCACGTCCTAACCATCACGTAGCAGAAGCTTGCGCTGAGTGGGCAAGATGCATCTATCCCGATCAGTTCAATGAGTTCAACATGACTCTCGAACTGATGGCTGAAGCAGCATAATATCTGCTGAACCGGTAACAGTATGAATAAGAAGGGCACAGGACTAAAGATAGCCATATCGGCAGTCCTGTGCCTTTTTATACTTGTTGTCTGTATCAGGGCAGGAAGCGTATATATCTCGCTCAAGGACCTGTTCGGCATCATCGGAGGACATATAACCGGCAAAGGGACTCCCGAAGGCGTTGCCCCCATGATGGATTCGATCTTCTGGACTATCAGAATGCCGAGAGCTCTCTGTGCCTTTATGGTAGGCGGTGCCCTGTCCATAAGCGGCGCGTGCATGCAGGCACTTTTGCAAAATCCCCTGGCTTCTTCCTATACTTTGGGCGTATCTTCCGGTGCTTCGGTAGGCGCAGCCCTCGTCCTGGTAACGGGCATAACACTGCCGTTTTTCCCTAACTTTACGCTTCCTTTTGCGGGATTCGTTTTCGGACTTTTGACGGTAACCTGCGCGATACTTCTGGCGCGTGCAATCGACAGGAGCATATCTAACACCACGGTCGTGCTGATAGGTATGGTCTTGTCGCTTTTTGTAAACGGCGTATTGAATCTGCTGTCCACCTTTGACGACGCTCATTCCAAGCAGCTCTATCTGTGGATGATGGGCTCTTTCTCCGCAAGGGGCTGGAAACATTGCGCGATCCTTTTCCCTGTGTGCATCGTGTGCTTCATCGGCCTCATGCTGATGTCGCGAAAAATGGACATCATGAGCTTCGGCGATCTCCAGGCCCAGGCCATGGGCGTAGACGCGAAGAAGACCAAGATCGTGTCCATCCTTATCTGCGCTCTGCTTACGGGAATATCAGTAGCTTTCACGGGAGTAATCGGATTTGTAGATCTCGCTGCACCTCATGTCGTAAGGAAACTTTTCGGACCCACACATAAGCTCGTACTGCCGATGTCATTTATCTACGGCGGTGCTTTCATGGCTTTGTGCGACCTGATATCAAGAACGCTCTTGTCTCCTCGTGAGATCCCCGTAGGTGCCGTTACGGCCCTTATCGGTGCTCCGTTCTTCGCTTATGTTTTCTTCGCTTCAAGGAGGAAAAACAGATGAAGATCGAAGTAAAGAACATGACAGCATATTATGGCAGGACCGAGATCCTGCACGATATCAATCTTGAGATCAATGCAGGTGAGAAGGTCTTTATCGGAGGCTCGAACGGCTCGGGCAAAACGACGCTTTTGCGTGTCATATCGGGCATTATCCCCCACAAGGGAGAAGTCCTGGTCGACGGCAAAGAGATATCTTCGATGAAGAGAAGAGACGCTGCAAAGCTCATATCACTCATGCCGCAGACGAGCGATATCTATTTTCCCTACACGGTTTATGAGACGGTCCTTCTTGGCACATATGCTTCTTCAGGAAGCGCTTTGGGAGGAATAAACGCTAAGGACATCGAATACGCTGTAAAGTGCATGGAAGACTGCGGTGTCTTAGAACTCAAGGAAAAGCACTTAGATGAGCTCTCCGGCGGACAGCTCCAGAGAGTGCTTCTCGCTAGGACTTTTGCCCAGAGATCGCCGTTCCTTTTCCTCGATGAACCGGGCAATAACCTGGATATAAAGTACAGGGCAGAGCTCTGCGATAAGCTCAATAACTGGGCAGAGGAGAAGACCTCTGATATCCCGAATTCGCTGGTTTGCGTATTCCACGATCTGGAGCAGGCGAGAAGGTGCTGCACGAGGGCTGTCATGATGAAGGAAGGGCGGATAATTTACGATGGTGACATAAGTAACGGAACAACGCCTGAAATGCTCCTTAAAATCTATGATTTTGACGTAGCATCTTACATTGATAACAAAAATCCGCTTTGATAGTATAGTGGCGATTTACAAACAGGAGGGGTTTGAATATGGGTAAATCCAAGGCTAAGAAGAAGGTCTCTTTCAAAGAGTTCCTGGCTTCCAAGGATATCAAGATATCCGCTAAGACGTATTTTGTAGATGCGATGGGCGGTATGGCCCAGGGACTTTTCGCATCGCTTCTTATCGGAACGATCCTTTCAACAATCGGTAAATATCTCGGCATGATCGATGTCCCGGCAATCGTAAGACTTGCACACTTTATCTCCAAGGCAGGTTCTCTCGCTTCTGCAGTTACAGGTGCTGCGATCGGTGTCGGAATCGCTGCTGCTCTTAAGGCACCTATGCTCGTTATGGCATGCGCCGCAGTAGTAGGTCAGTTCGCCAACGCTTATCCCGGCAAGCCTTATGCGGCAGGTCCGTTGGGAGTATTCTTTGCTGTCATCGTAGCAGTTGAATTCGGTAAGATGATCTCAAAGGAGACTAAGGTAGATATCCTTGTAACACCTATCGTTACATTGGGCTGCGGTTTCCTTACCGGATATCTCTTATGCCCTCCGATCGCCATCGCAATGAACTGGCTCGGAACATTCATTAACGAAGCTACAAAGCTCCATCCGTTCCTTATGGGTATCGTTATCTCCGTTGTAGTCGGTATCATCCTTACACTTCCTATCTCTTCTGCAGCTATCTGCGCTTCCATCGGTATCGCAGGTATCGCAGGCGGCGCTGCTCTCGCAGGGTGCTGCGCGCAGATGGTCGGCTTCGCAGTCGCTTCTTACAGAGAGAATAAGTGGGGCGGTCTTGTTTCACAGGGTCTCGGCACATCAATGCTCCAGATGCCTAACATCGTAGTTCATCCCCAGATCTGGATCCCTGCAACACTCGCTTCAGCTATCACAGGACCTATGGCTACCATGATCTTTAAGCTCGAGTGCAACGGCGTCGCAGCAGGTATGGGTACATGCGGTCTCGTAGGCCCTATCGGATGCTTCTCGGCAATGTCTGAATCAGGCACACTGGGCGGCTGGGCATGGCTCGGAATGTTCTGCATCTGCCTGTTTACACCTGCAGTGCTCTCACTCCTGTTCAGCGAGATCATGAGAAAACTCGGCTGGATCAAGCCCGGTTACATGAAGCTTCAGGGCTAAAATACTTTGCAAATCAAATTGTAGTATTTGCATATTTTTCCCTCAAGTTTTCCGCAAAAACAAGGAAATTTTGCCACAGCCGGATTTGCAAACAATCGATTATAATCAGGTTGTGGATATTAGGATAAAGGTGCCGAATACATAAAGGGATTGTGACGGCAACCATCCTAAGAAAGCATTAAATAGTTTTTTGTTTCGGCAGCGCGGTTCCCATTGGGAGCCGCGTTTGCTTTTTGCATCTTTTGGTTTGAAGATTATTGTGATAAAAATATCTCATACACGAATCGCGAAAAGAGGTCCATATGCCACCCGGAGGAAGAGGATTCGGCGGCCCAATGGGAGGCCAGTTCCTGACAGAAGAAGAGAAGGCCAACCAGCCTAAGGTAACGCCTGAATTGTTAAAGCGCGTTTTCTCATATCTCAAGCCCTACACCAAACAGCTGGTGCTCGTATTCCTGTGCATAATCGCATCGTCTTTCCTGACGCTCCTTCCTACGGTCTTAACGGGTAAGATCGTTGATGAAGGCCTCCTCAAAAAAGATCTCAGATCACTCATCTACTACATCGTTCTCTCGCTCATCGTAACGCTCGTCGCAAGCCTCATCGGCGTCGCCGAGACTTATATCAACACGTGGATCGCGCAGCACATAACATTTGATATGCGCAACCAGATGTACTCGCATCTGCAGAAGATGAGCCAGAAGTTTTTCACGACCAATAACCAGGGCGACATCATCACCAGAATGACCAGTGACATCGACGGTGTTAAGTCGGTCATCACGAATACATTCAGCAGCATCCTGAGCAATTCCATAACGCTCGTTATCGCCCTGATCGCAATGTTCCAGAAGAACTGGATCCTTGCCCTGGTCGGTATCGTGATCGTGCCGATCTTTACTCTGCCTACCAGAAAAGCAGGCAAGCAGAGATGGAAGCTCACCAACGAATCACAGCAGGTAAATGACGAAGTAAACGGCATCTTAAATGAGACTTTATCCGTCAGCGGGCAGCTCCTCGTAAAGCTCTTCGGCAAGGAAAAATATGAGTACATCAGATACGAGAATGCCAACCGCAAGATGATCGGCCTTAACATCAAGGAGAGCATGGCGGGCAGATGGTTCAGGGTAATCATCACGACCTTTACTACGGTAGGCCCGATGCTCATATATCTCGCTGGCGGTATCCTCATGATGAAGTACGATTCGAGCATCACGATCGGTGACATCACGGTGCTCGTCGCGCTCCTCGGAAGGATGTACATGCCGGTCAACAGCCTTTTGAATATCCAGGTCGAATGGATAAGATCGATGGCCCTGTTCAAGCGCATCTTCGATTACTTCGATATCCCCGTGGACATCAAGAATGCGGACGATGCTATAAGGCCTGAGAAGGCTGTGGGTGACGTTGTTTTCGAGCATGTCGAATTCTCGTATGAGGAGTCCAAGAAGATCTTAAAGGACATCAGCTTCACCTTAAATGCAGGTAAGAGCATCGCGATTGTCGGGCCGTCAGGCTCGGGCAAGAGCACGATAGTAAATCTCATACCGCGTCTTTATGATGTTGATTCCGGAAGCGTCACGTTCGACGGTATCGATGTAAGAAAGCTCGATCTCGAGTTCTTAAGAAGCCATGTCGGCGTGGTCTCGCAGGAGACTTATCTGTTCAACGGGACGATCAGGGACAACCTCCTTTACGCAAAGCCCGATGCCACTGAAGAGGACATGATCGAAGCGCTCAAGAAAGCAAATATCTGGGACTTTGTCGAGAAGCAGGAAAAGGGCATCGACACCGAAGTAGGCAACCGCGGCCTTAAGCTCTCGGGCGGTGAGAAGCAGCGTATCTCCATCGCGCGCATCATATTGAAGGATCCTACGATATTCATTTTCGACGAGGCCACATCTGCGCTCGATTCGATCTCGGAGAAGAAGATCCAGGACGCTATCGATCCGATCATAAAGAGCAAGACAAGTATCCTTATCGCGCACAGGCTCTCGACGATCCTCGCGGCTGACGAGATCCTGGTCGTTAAGGACGGCACTATCGCAGAGCGCGGCAGCCATAAAGAGCTCCTGTCCAAGGAAGGCGTTTACCGCGAACTTTACGAGACTCAGTTCTCGAAGGCTATCATCGAGAGCGATGGCGTGTCCGAATTAGAGCAGTATATCTGGGGCACCCAGCCGGGCGATGAGCCTCACGAAGAAGACTGATAAAATTGTTCGAAAAGCACTAAACCGCGCGGCGCAGGGCCTGCGATTTATGCAACTCACAGTAGCCTAAAAATCTCAAAAAACTTGAACATATAGTATAATTACTTCTTGGAATATCCAGGAGGATAGATTAAATGACAAAACCGTTTTCAACTACCGCAGAACAGGTAGCTCAAGAAATAGACACAGACCTGGTCAAGGGTCTTACTTCCGATGAAGCATCTTTAAGATATGCCAAGAACGGACCGAACTCTTTAGGCGAAGAGAAGAAGGTGCCGCTCTGGAAAAGGTTCCTTGCGCAGTTTGCTGATGCGATGGTAATCATCCTCATCGCTGCGGCAGGCCTCTCGGCTTACATGGCCGTAAAGAGCGGCGGCGGATTTGAAGAGTGGATCGACGTTATCGTCATCCTTGCGATCGTAATCCTCAATGCGGCTCTGGGCGTATACCAGGAAGGCAAAGCAGATCAGGCGCTCGCAGCTCTTAAGAAGATGAGCTCGCCCAAGACAAAGGTCATCCGTGACGGCAAGATCGTATTAGTTGATTCTGAGAATGTCGTTGTAGGTGACGTTATCGCGATCGACGCGGGCGATTCGATCTCCGCAGACATGAGACTTATCGAATCAAGCTCTCTCAAGGCTGAGGAAGCATCGCTCACAGGTGAGTCTGTTGCAGTCGAGAAAGATGCTTCGGCAGTACTTCCTGAAGATTGTTCTCTGGGCGACCGCAAGAACATGCTCTACATGGGCACCGCGGTAACTTACGGAAGAGCAAGAGGTGTTGTAGTCGCAACGGCAAGAGACACCGAGCTCGGTAAGATCGCCACCAAACTCACAAACATCGAAGATGAGCAGACACCTTTGCAGAAGAACCTCAACAAGCTCGGCAAGATCCTTGCCGTAGTCTGCATCGTAGTCTGCATCATCGTTTTGCTCGTAGATATCTTCGTACAGAAGCAGCCCTGGGAAGATGCCCTTATGACTGCTGTCTCACTCGCAGTCGCAGCAATACCTGAAGGCCTTGCGGCAGTTGTTACCATCGTCCTTTCGATCGGCATGACCAAGATGGCCGAGAGCAACGCCATCGTAAAGAGGCTCCTCGCCGTTGAGACTCTGGGCTGCGTTGACGTTATCTGCTCAGATAAGACAGGCACTCTTACACAGAACCAGATGACCGTTAAGGTCCTTTATGACGGTGAGAAGAAGTACAACGTCGAAGGCGGCGGATACGCTCCCGTAGGCAACATCGTCGATGAAGGAGGCAAGCCCGTCAAGATCGAAGGTGTGCTCAATACACTCATCCTGTCATCAGTCCTTTGTAATGACGCTTCCATAGTAAAGGAAGGCGAGAAGGATTATTCCTGCATCGGAGACCCTACTGAAGGCGCTCTTACGACGCTCGGCATGAAGGCAAGAATGCTCCGTGAGGAGACGATGCACGCATATCCCAGAGAGACGGAACTTCCTTTCGATTCAGACCGTAAGATGATGACCACATATCACTCCGGCATTGATGAGGGCAAGTGGATCAGCTTCACAAAGGGCGCTCCCGATATCGTTATCTCGCGTTGTTCTTCGATCCTCACTGCAACAGGCGTTCAGAAGATGACACCCGAGAAGGCAGCAGAGATACGCGAGATCAATCACAACTACGCTATCCAGGCTATCCGTGTCCTCGCGTTCGCTACAAAAGAGCACGGCGACGGCTCCAAGGCAACATTTGCCGACGAAGAGAATATGACATTCCTTGGCCTCATCGGCATGATCGATCCCGCACGTAAGGAAGCAAAAGACGCTATCGCAGTATGTAAGGAAGCAGGCATCCGCGCCGTCATGATCACGGGCGACTTCAAGGATTCCGCTGTAGCCATCTCAGACAATCTCGAAATGCGTGACGAGAACCACATGGGCGCTTATTCCGGAGAAGAACTCGACAAGATGTCCGATGAAGAGCTCCAGAAAGTCGTTGAGACAACAAGCGTTTATGCCCGCGTATCTCCCGAGCACAAGGTCCGCATCGTAAGCGCGTTAAAGCATAATGATCACATAGCTTCCATGACAGGCGACGGCGTCAACGACGCCATGGCCCTGAAGTCCGCAGATATCGGTGTCGCAATGGGCATCACGGGTACTGACGTATCCAAGAACTCTGCCGACATGATCCTCATGGACGATAATTTCGCGACGATCGTAAAGGCCGTCGAGCAGGGAAGAACGATCTACGCGAACATCAGAAAGTTCGTCGGATTCCTTCTGTCCTGCAACGTCGGCGAGATCCTCGTAATCTTCCTATTGTCGCTTGTACCCAAGTCACTGGTACCCGGCATCGCTGCACCTTTGACAGCTATCCAGCTCCTCTGGCTCAATCTCATCACAGACTCGTTCCCGGCTCTCGCTTTAGGCCGCGAAAAGGGCGAGCCCGGCATAATGAAGGTACCGCCGAGATCAAAGCATGAGCCTATCATCAACAAGAGCATGATGGGACACATCGCTCTGCAGTCCATCGGTCTGTTTATATCGGTCGCAGCAGCATTCATCATCGCGCTTATCACGATGAACAACGGCGGCACGCTCTTCTACTCGGGCGTTCTCGCAGACGCAGCCGCAAAGGGCGTACACCCGATCGACATCGCGCGCACGGTAGCATTTGCGACATTGATCTGCGCAGAGCTCTTCAGGGCATTCGCCGCAAGATCTGAGAAGATCTCAGTCTTCAAGCTCGGATTGTTCTCCAATAAGATGATGAACATCGCCGTAGGTCTCTCGCTCATAATGCTCGTAGCAGTCATCTACATCCCGGGCGTTAACGGCATCTTCAACAATGTCGCTCTTAACCCTCTGGCATGGCTCATTATCCTGCCCCTGGCGATCCTGCCGTTCGCTTTGAGCGAGATAAGCAAGCTCATAAAGGGCAACAAGTAACAATTCAGGCTCCTTGCCGCTGATTCTTTAAGGAAACGGCGAAAAATGTGGTTTGCATAAGTAAAACCCATGTGTTATTATTCTTAGGCTTAATTAGTTTAGGAGGCAAAAACGATGACAACTCTTAATATCGTTCTTAGCATTTTAGATATAGTCTTTGCTATTGCCATTATCGTTCTCTTCCTCGTTCAGGAAGGAAATGACAAGGGTATGGGCGTAGTTGCAGGCGGATCTTCTGATTCGTTCTACAGCAAGGCAAAGGGCAGAACATTGGAAGAGCAGCTTAAGAAGTGGACAGTTGTCTGCTGCATAATCTTCGCGATCATTTCCGTTGTACTTTATCTTTCCATTGCGAAGGCTTGGGGCGCAAATCAGCCGGCAACCGCAGAAACAACGACAATTACGGAAACAACATAAATTCTGCATTTGATTTCTGATTTTAAGAGCCGCCTCAGTCTGAGGCGGTTTTTTTATGCTTTTCGGGTTCGGAGTAGTAAGATATAGAAAAAGTGAAATGAGGAATAAGAAATGGATAGTAAAAAGAGATCGGGCTTTGCGGAGAATATGAGCGCAGCCCAAAGGAGAAGGAACAGGATAATCAAGGCCAAGGAGGAGCAGGCGGCACTGCCCCAGACTCTGGCTGACCAGGCGCCGAGAGGACCTTTGCAGGTAAAGAACCAGGTCATCGGTATCTTGAGAAAGACTCCGACAGGCGGCGTGGTTATTCCGGATCCTTCGTTCAGAAGTACAGATTACGGCGCGATCGAGATCGACAAGAATCACTTGAACGGCGCGCCTTTCGACATGGTCGTGGTATGCGAAGTCCTTAATCCGAATTGCGACAGGGGCGATTGCAGGGGAACGATCGTTGAAGTCCTGGGTGACTATGGCAACAACGATGTCAGGATGCTTACTGTCCTGAGGCAGTACGGCCTCTCGCAGACATTCCCGGACAAGGTCCTTAAGGAAGTTGAGCCCCTGCCGGTTAACCCTGATCCCGCAGGGGTTGAGAAGGAGATCGCCGGCGGTAGGCACGATCTGAGAGACCTTCTGACGATCACGATCGACGGCGAGGATGCCAAGGACCTGGACGATGCCATCTCAATAGAAAGGCTTAATAACGGCAATTTCAAGCTCTATGTCCACATCGCAGACGTATCGAATTATGTCCGTGAGGGCACGGCTTTGGATATGGAGGCCTTCAAGCGCGGAACATCTGTCTATCTGGTAGACAGGGTCATTCCGATGCTCCCGCCGAAGCTCTCCAACGGTCTTTGCAGCTTAAATCCTAATGTTGACAGGCTCTCCATGACTGCCGAGATGCTCGTTGACCGCGAGGGCGGCATCTATGGCGGCGATCTTTATGAGAGTGTCATCAGGTCTGACAGAAGGATGAGCTATAAGGAATGCTACAGGATCCTTACCGAGCCCCGGCCTGAGGACGATGCCGAGTACGGGAAGATCGTCCAGATGCTCATCACGATGAAGGAACTTGCCGGGATCCTGAAGTCCATGAGGGAGAGAAGGGGCGCCATAGGCTTTGAGATGCCCGAGACCAAAGTTATCTTAAATGACGACGGCACCGTTGCTGACGTTATGCCTTACCCGATCAACTTCACGAACGGCATCATCGAATCTTTCATGATCTGCGCAAACGAGTTTGTGGCAAGGAAATTCTTTGACCTCAAGTATCCTTTTGTTTACCGTGTCCACGAGGATCCGGACCCGATAAAGATCGCGAGATTCTCTAATATCGCAAGGTATTTCGGCGCATCCGGAAGGCTCTTCGGAAGGATAAAGCCTTTGGACGTTGTAAGATTCATGGATACCATTGGCGACAAGACGGCTCTGCCGGTTTTGGACGAGCTCCTTTTGAGGTCAATGGCAAAGGCCAGATACTGCTCTGACTGTCTGGGACATTTCGGTCTGGCATCGAAATACTACTGCCACTTCACGTCTCCTATCAGACGTTATCCTGACCTTTACATTCACCGCATAATCAAGAGCTATCTGCACGGCGAGAACTCGAGGAGCCACTTCGCAGCGCTCGTCGATAACGCGGCTGAACATTCATCTGATATGGAGCGCAACGCTGTCGACGCCGAGCGCGCTTCGGACAACATTAAGATCTGCGAATACATGGCAGACAAGATTGGCGAGCATTACGACGGCGTGATCTCGTCCATCATTGACGCGGGATGCTTCGTAAGGCTCGAGAGCACTATCGAAGGGTTCGTTCCGTTCAGATCACTCCGCGACCACTATTTCTTCGATGAGAGAACCTACAGGGCGATCGGCGCGCACGGCGGCAAGATCTTATCCATCGGCATGCCTGTCACTGTCGTTGTAGAGAAGGTCGATACGGAAGAAAACAAGATAGATTTCTCCTTTGAATACGGCTTCGAAGAGGAGCGCGATGCAAGGCCTGCCAGGCAGGGCAAGATAGGTCCCAAAGCCGTCAAGAAGGGCGGCAAGGGCGGTTCGCGCACGATAAAGAAGGATGCGAAAAGCTTTAAGGGCGGCGCTGCAAGAGGTTTTGCGGGAAAACCTAAGAGCGGACGCGGAGGCCCGAAGACCGGAAGGCCGGGCTCAGGCTCCAAGGGCGGAAGGAAGAGATTCTGATAAAAGCCAGTATTTTCGGGCAATTATTAATATTATTTAAGTTGACAATGACCTTGGCAATGATGTACTATTGCCTCGTTAATTGCGATGACGGAGACCCAGTAGTCATGGTATATCGCCTTCAGAGAGCTTTGCCCCCGGGCTGAAAGGCAGAGCGGAAAGAGGCCAATGACGAATAACAACTCTAACAGCATACCGGTATAAAGCGATTTCGCGTTTTTGCGAAATAAATCAGGTGGCACCGCGGACATGTTTGTTCGTCCTGAACTTAAAGGAGATTTAAGTTCGGGGCGTTTTTTGTTTCCCCGAAGAAAGGAAAAGGAATATGGCTAACCAGTACAGAGACAGGATCATCAGCTCACTGTCCGAAAAGGACGTAGGCACAGAGCTCCGTGTATGCGGATGGATCGAGAACATCAGAGACCACGGCGGCGTTTCTTTCATCGACTTGAGAGATATGTACGGTACACTGCAGGTCGTCATGCGCGACACTTCTCTTCTTGACGGACTCGTTAAGGAAGAGTGCATCTCCATCGAAGGCAAGATCGAGCACAGGGACGAAGAGACATATAACCCCAAGATCGCTACGGGTACGATCGAGCTTGAGGCTCACAAGGTAGACGTTCTTGGTAAGGTCTACAGCCAGCTTCCTTTCGAGATCATGACATCCAAGGAGATCAGAGAGGACGTAAGACTTAAGTACAGATATCTTGACCTCAGAAACCAGAAGGTCAAGGACAACATCATCTTCAGATCAAATGTCATCGCATTCTTGAGACAGAAGATGACGGAGATGGGATTCCTCGATATCCAGACTCCTATCCTCACAAGCTCTTCACCTGAGGGCGCAAGAGACTACATCGTTCCTTCAAGAAAGTGGAAGGGCAAGTTCTATGCGCTCCCGCAGGCACCCCAGCAGTTCAAGCAGCTCCTGATGGTCTCAGGATTCGATAAGTATTTCCAGATCGCTCCCTGCTTCAGAGACGAGGACGCAAGAGCAGACAGATCACCGGGAGAATTCTACCAGCTCGACTTCGAGATGGCTTTCGCTACACAGGAAGACGTCTTCAGAGCAGGCGAGGAAGTGCTCACTGCAACATTCGAGAAGTTTGCTCCGGCAGGCGCTAAGGTAACACCCGCACCTTATCCGGTAATCTCATACAAGCAGGCAATGGAAGAGTTCGGCTCAGACAAGCCTGACCTCAGAAACCCGCTCCGCATCAAGGACGTTACTGAGTTCTTCTCAAGATGCACATTCAAGGCTTTCCACGGAAAGACTGTCCGTGCCATCAACGTTCATGCAAAGCTTTCAAAGGGCCAGCACGAGAAAATGCTCAAGTTTGCCCAGGATGACCTCGGCATGGGCGGCCTCGGCTACCTCGAAGTGCTCGAAGACATGAGCTACAAGGGACCTATCGACAAGTTCATCCCTGATGACATGAAGACTGAACTTAAGGAGCTCGCAGGCCTTGAAGCAGGCGATACGATCTTCTTCATCGCTGACAACGAAGCACGCGCAAACGAGTGTGCAGGCAAGATCCGTAATGAGCTCGGTGCAAGACTCGGCCTCATCGAAGAGAACGCATTCAGATTCTGCTTCGTAAACGACTTCCCGATGTATGAATGGGATACAGAGACAAAGAAGTACATCTTCACTCACAATCCTTTCTCCATGCCCCAGGGCGGCCTCGATGCACTCATGAACAAGAAGCCTGAAGAGATCCTCGCTTACCAGTACGACATCGTATGCAACGGTATCGAGCTCTCATCCGGTGCTGTAAGAAACCACGATCTTGACATAATGAAGAAGGCTTTCGAGATCGCAGGCTACTCCGAAGAAGAGCTTAAGACAAAGTTCGGCGCGCTCTACAGCGCATTCCAGTTCGGCGCTCCGCCGCACGCAGGAATGGCTCCGGGCGTTGACCGTATGATCATGATCCTTCGTGGCGAAGAGAACATCAGAGAAGTCATCGCATTCCCTATGAACGGCAATGCACAGGATCTCCTCTGCGGCGCTCCGGGCGAAGTAACAGAGCAGCAGCTCAGAGAGACGCACATCAAGATCAGACAATAATGAGAGTCTATTTCCTGACATTAGGATGCAGAGTCAATCAATATGAGACAGATGCCGCAAGGCGTCTGTTTCTTGATAATGGGCACGAAAATGTTAACTCCCCGGAAGAGGCTGACGTATGTATCGTCAACACCTGTTCGGTAACAGGCGAGGCCGACCGAAAGTCATCCCAGATGCTCAGGAGAATGGCCAAGAATAATCCCAATGCGGTCATCGTTGCGATGGGGTGTGCATCAGAGTTAAAGAACGGTGATGTTGCAGCCGACATCGTCATCGGAACGAGAGACAAGAATACTGTCGTAGCCAAAGTTGAAGAGTTCCTTGCACAGCGCGAGAACAAGTCTTTAGACCACAAGACAAGCCATACAAGGCCTGAAGTCAGCAAGACAGACGAATACCATGATTTTGGTACTGTCCTGTCACCTGAAGGCACCAGGGCTTTTATCAAGGTAGAAGACGGCTGCAATAACTTTTGCACATACTGCGTAATCCCTTATGCGAGAGGAAGAGTCGTCAGCAGGCCTGAAGATGCATGCGTCAAAGAGGCTGAATTCCTTGTGGAGAACGGCTTTAAGGAGATAATCGTTTCCGGTATCCATCTCTGCTCTTATGGTAAGGACCAGGGCAAGGATATCTCAGCTCTTCTGGAACTCTTGAAGAAGATCGATGCCATCCCGGGCCTTGAGAGATTAAGGCTTGGTTCATTGGAACCAAAGTCTATGACACCGGAATTCATCTTAGGCCTTAAGAGCCTCAAGCACCTGTGCCCGCACTTCCATCTGTCGCTCCAATCAGGCTCTGATACTGTCCTCAAGCGCATGAACAGGAAGTACACGACTGCCGAATATGAGGACAGGGTAAATGCTTTGAGAGCAGAATTCCCGGATATGTCGCTTACGACAGATATCATCACGGGCTTTCCCGAAGAAACGGAAGAAGAGTTCGAAGAGACCGTCAAATATGCCCAAAAACTTAGGTTTGCGAAGATCCATGTATTCCCGTATTCAGTCAGGGAAGGCACCAGGGCTGCGGATATGCCGCAGATAGACATGAGCATAAGGAAAGCCCGTGCCAAGAGGCTTATTGAAGTGTCTGACGCGCTCGCAGCCGAGTTTGCAGCCTCAATGACAGGTAAAGAAACTGAGATCCTCATCGAGAAGATTGAAGAAAAGGACGGCAAGACTGTCGCTGAAGGATATACGGCCAACTACATCAGGACCTTTGCTGAGGTCGAGAATGACCGGTTTTCGAGAGGTGATATCGTAAAAGGCGTTGTCATAAGGTCAGAAAACGAAAATTTATTTGTCAAATTCGAGTGAGAATTATCGAGCTTTCCGCCAAATTTTTACAAATTTGTAAAAAATTGTGTTTTCAATGTGAAATCACATATAAATTTGACGTATAATATACCCAATTAAAAATATTTAAGGTGAAAACTCGGAAAAGGGAGGGACACTTAATGAAGAAGTTTACAAAAGTACTCGCTGTTTTCTGCGCTATGGCAATGGTCGTCAGCGTTTTCTCAGCAACTGTTTTAGCAGATGATGAGAAATCTGAAGAGCTTGCTTCAGAGACAGTGGCCGAAGCACCTGCAGTTGAGCCTGCAGCTGAAGGCGAGCCTGCACCTGAACAGGAACCAGAACCAGATCCTGAACCAGATCCTGAACCGGATCCTGAGCCCGAACCGGAGGTGATTCCGTTTGAAGGAGGTGTAATCGCACAGGCTGATATTAATGCTAATGGCGGTAAGATGCCTGAAGCAGCAGGTACGTATACACTTACGCAAGATATTACAGTTCCTAATAGTGCTCAGATTTCTGCAGCTGGCTCACAGGTTACTATTGATCTTGCCGGTCATACAATTACTTATACCGGAACAGAAAATCTGTATACGGTTGGCTTGGTAGAGTCTGCTACTGTCAACAACAAAGAGAGTGTTCTTGTTCACGGAAATATAGTTTTGACCATCAAAGACTCCGGAACAGATGGTAAGATCGTTGCGTCAAACACTACAACGGGTGGTGTTGACCATTGGATAAGCATCAATAACATCAATAACGTCAAGTATCCTAAATATGGAACTGAACCTGATGGAAGAGGTGGTTGTATTCTTGTACAGAACAACTGCACACTGAAGCTTGAAGGTGGTACAATCAGCGGATTCCATTCCGAGAGTGATGGTGGCGCGATACACATTTCTAATGGCGGTCATTGTGTGATGTCTGGTGGTAGAATTACTGACTGTCATTCAGATGGACTTGGTGATAAACCTAAAGAAGATGGCGCTGGTGCGATTTCATGTCACTGTACTAGCCAGGGAACTTCTGTTGATAATGCTCTATTAAAAACTTCAGAAGATGAAGAGGCTGTTGTAACAACAATTTCTTTAAAGGGGTCTCTTAAAATTACAGGCGGAATAATCGATAATTGTTCTGGCCGTTGGGGCGGCGCGATCAGAGTTCTTAGAGCCGATTTTGAGATTACTGGTGGTACAATTGAAAATAACTCTGGCCTTAATGGCGGCGCAATCTGTTATGTTTATAACGGTAAGGGTTCCTTTAAAATCTCCGGTAATCCTGTAATTTCCGGAAACATTTCTACTGGCGCTGGTAGCAATGTAAAAATGTCCAACTTATGGTTCAATGATGGCGCTACAGCCACACTTTCCGATAATCTTGCAAGCACAGCAAAAATCGAGTTTGGTACTTCCGCACTTAATAGCACCATCTTTAATACCAACGGCAAAAATTATTCAATCGATAGTTTTGTTTGCAATCACGCTGGTTACATTGCATATGCTTCAGGCAACAGTATCAAGATTAAGGTGCCGTTTGTTGAACCTAAGGTAAACGGTTACATAATCGGAATTGGCGGAGAAATTCTCTTTAAAGCCTATGTGGATTTCGGTTCAGCTTCTCAGTCAGATGTTTCCATAAATTATACGTATTCGTATACGAAGGCCGGCTCTGCAGAGGTAGTTATCAACAAGGATGTTGCTGATTTTTATTCTGACACTAAAGGCACCTACTTTGTAATACCTGTCGAGTCAGCTTGTATGACGGCACCTATCACGATAACGCTTTCTTGTGACGGTATGGATGATAAAGTTTATACAAAGACTGTTGAAGACGTAGCTAAAGAATCAGTCACAATAGATTCTTCTTATGAAGATCTTGTAAATGCACTTCTTACTTATGGCGGATATGCCCAGGTTCAGCTGAAGATCAATGCTGATACTCTTCCTACAGTAAGTGGTGTCGATTTCACTGATCCAGCTGATTTTGGCCTTGCATCCAGCACATATACACCTGCTTCAGATCCTAACGGAGCTTTTGGTGGTGCTAGCGTTTCGTTCCTTTCAAAGACCGAAGTTAAGCTGCGTTTCTTGAAGTCTGCATTGGGAGACACGGCACCTGCCATGACGGTTAATTATGCAGAGGGTTCAAAAACAGTTGAGGCTGTTGAAGCCGGAAATTATTATGTTTATACTCTTAAGGGTTACGATGGTGCCGGTTTCAAGGCTTCACAGTACAACGTGTCTTTTGAGTATTCTGTTGGTAAT
Source organism: Clostridiales bacterium (assembly GCA_017554745.1). Lineage (GTDB taxonomy): Bacteria > Bacillota > Clostridia > Saccharofermentanales > Saccharofermentanaceae > Saccharofermentans. Next base: position 91,074 of record JAFZHS010000013.1, read on the forward strand.
GTTAGTGGCGAGTATTCAGTCTATACATATCTTCAGGTAATTTACGGTACCGGTACTCAGCCTATGAAGAATTTGGCACAGGCATACTATAATTTCGCTGTAGAAGCAGCTAAAATTGCATAAGTGAGGGAATAATAATGGAAAAGATTAATTACGAAGAGTGTGAGATTGAAGTAATAGTCTTTGAAGGCATGGATGTAATTTGTGATAGTAATGATCCGTTTGGTGGTGAGTGGACGTAATCATTCCTAATTACTTCAAATCGTATCGATATTGATACTAACAACTTTAATCATTTAAGACCTCCTTGTACTCCCAAGGAGGTCTTTTCTTTTGCTTTCATCCCCGAAACGTATTGGTTTAAGGCATTTTCGTAACATTTTAATCAATTCTTAATTTTTTTTGCTAGTACATGTGTTAGAATGAATTTATCGAAGAAAACTTCGTTCGGAGGCCCTTGTGGACAGCAACACAGCAAAATTTGATCTTTCAGGAGACAGAACGGCTGATGTACAGGCGTTGATGACGTATGTCCTGAGCGCACTGAAGGAAAAGGGTTATAACCCTATCAACCAGCTTGTCGGTTACTTTATCTCAGGTGATCCTACGTATATCACCAACTACAAGGGCGCCAGAGGACTTATCAAGCGTATCGACAGGGATGAGCTCCTTGAGGTAATCATCAACGATTACTGCTCCAGACTGTAAAAGGGCAAAGATAACAAGTATAATTATGAGGCGGCTTGTGGCCGCCTTTTATTTTCGAGAGGTTTTGGGGAGGAAAGACCAAATGGGCAAAGCAGCCGGAAGAGTAATGGGAATAGACTTCGGCACAAGACATATCGGCGTTGCCGTATCTGACGAACTGAGAGTGATCGCGAGGGGCATCGAGACCGTCAACTGGAATGGCGAAGATCCCGAGTGGGCGCTTAACAGGATATGCGAGATCATCAAGGAGATGGAAGTAAATGCCATCGTTATCGGGCGCCCTGCAAGGACGGACGGCACTAGATCTGAGACGCAGGACAAGGCAGAAGCGTTCGGCAAGGAACTGGCTGCCAGATGCGGTATAGAGCCTGTTTTTAAAGACGAGCGTTATACGACTGTCCTGGCTTCAAGATACCTTCACGAGAGCAATATGAAGGCCAAGAAGCAGAAGAAGGTCATCGACCAGGTGGCTGCCGAGATAATCCTTCAGGATTATATTGATACGCTTTCTTAAGCAAGATCCCCGTATATTTGTTATCTTGTTCGCTTCGCTCACTAAGATAACAAACAGCTCGCAACCCTTGCAAGCAAGTTGCTCGCTTATTTGTTATAATTATCTATTATGACTTTTTAAAAGAATAAGCCCACTATAAAGGAGAAATAATATGGCTGAAGATAACAACACACCCGAGATCGGACCTAAGGACGAGCTTATTGACGCAATCGCACAGCTTGATGACGAGGGTGACAGAGTCATCGAACTCAAGGATGAAGTGACAGGCGAGACGACAAAAGCTATTGTCGAGAGCACGTTCCTGTTTAACGGAAATACTTACGTTGTACTGATCATCGATTCCGATGAAGAGGAGGATGTCAGCGAGTACGTCATTATGAAATTTGTCGACAAGGACGGTGAGGTCCTTCTTGAGAACGTAGTCGACAAGGAAGAAGACGTTATCTACGACTACTATGACAAGCTCTGCGAAGAGCTCTACGGCGACGATGAAGAATCAGAAGACGAATAATAAGCCTGCAGGGCTCAAGAAAAAGATAGCACTGGAGAAAGACCGCAAGGCCAAGCTCGCAGGAAAGCATCTTAAGGAGAGCCGCGGCGAAGAACTCATGGTAATGCGCGATCCTTACAGCAAGAAGGATTACTATATGTCGCGCATTGATTCTTTCACGCTCATGAAGACCGAGTACGTCGTCATGTATAACTACGTACCTGATGACGGAAGCCACACAAAGCCCGAGCTTGTTATTATGCGCACGGCCATAGGCGAGAATGGTGACAGAGTCTACTATTCGATCAAGGACGGCGAGGAGCTCGAGAGGGCATTCGTATTCTTCATGAGAAGGTACTACGGCGCACAGGCCGCTGAGACCAGAGCTAAGAACGGAGTAGCATCCGGAGACCAGAAGTAAAAATGACTTTCAAGGAAAATGCATTAGGCAAGATAAGTGCATTATCTAAAGCAGTTCTGGGACTGGTGATATTTGTCTGTCTCGAATATGCCGTTTTCTCGGCATTTGATTTTTTTCATATAGACAGAGGCATCTACAGGGGCGTTTATAATTTCTCGGTCTCTGCCGTTACGATAGCGATGATGATCATCATCCATAAGATCAGCTCCACGCCCGGCGATCCGCTCATAAAGCTAAAGAAGATAGGGCCTGACCAGGCTATATGCCTTGTAATAATCGCGCTCGGTATGCTGGGCTTAGTAACGCTCTATATCTCCGTTGCAGATATGATCTCCGATTATCTCGCTTCCATGAAAGACGCTATGGAAGAGTACCGCGAGAGTGTCGACAGGTATTCTGACACACCACAGCAGGTAATACCTTTATGGGATTCCATACTTTATATCGTGGTGGTCTGCTTTATCGTTCCTGTCGCGGAAGAGATGATCTTCAGAGGCGTAGTCTTCGGTTATCTCAGAAAAGGATTCGGCCCTGTTGCATCAGTTCTTTTGTGCGCTGTCGGATTCGGTATTATGCACGGCATCACGATCCATATCGGCTATGCATTGGCCTGCGGAATCATTATCGCGACCTGTTATTATCTGACAGACAGCCTCATAGCACCTATCCTGCTGCACATGCTATTTAATGTCTTCGGTTCAGGTGTGGCTTATGTTTTCGCGCTGGACGAAGTGAAGATACCGGCTGAAACAGCGCATAAGATACTGCAGGGAATTAACATCACTTCATTATTGTTCATGCCTGTATCGGTTTTTGCTTTCGCTTTCCTCCTTCACATCAAGAGGAGAAACGACGGCAAGAAGGTCGTGGAAGAATACAAGGCGACACATACGCCTGCATCAGAGGAAGAAGATCCTTTCGCAGATGAAGGCGAAGAGACAAATACAAGCGTCAGTGCAGAATCAGAGGAACTGGCATGAAGAAGCACGGCAGACCGATATTCGGAATAACCAGAAGGACCCGTCTTGTAGCGGGTGTGGTCGTCGTGGCTGCAGTCCTCGTTCTCTCCGTAATCGTATTGGGCTATATCGGTGTCTTCGGTTTGAGATCAGAGCTCTTTGAGGTCGCTGCGACACCTGACAGGGCGGGCGATACGTTCGGAGGCGCGGGCGTAAACTGCGATGTCATTCCTAATATCAATTTGGTAAGAGACGCTTCGTTCGAGAGCTCTACGCAGTATGCGAGCATGCTTGTTGCGGGATCTTCGGACGGCAGTATTTTCCTTACGCCCGATGCGGTCGCGCAGGCAGGCTATGACACATCCGTCTGCGCAGGCGATACGGCGAGGATCATATCTATTGACAGTGACGGCGTGATGAGCGAGAAGTTCACAGGCAAGATCACAGGCTTTAAGCCTGCAAGATTCGGTGTCATTACCCTCATTAAAGACACTAAAGATTTTTGGAGCGACGACCGCATCAAGGAAATGACTTTCTGCGGCAGTTCTGCCCTTGCTCTGACTGAGAACGGCAGGCTGATCTCCGAGGTCACGAACAGCCAGCTTACGACTCTTGTTGATACGAATGAGAAATTCGTTAAGATCGATTCCAATGACACCGGCTTTATCGCCGTTTCCGTGAACGGCTCGATCTATACATCTCAGGACGGAAAGAACTTTACGCTTGTCTATGAGTCCGGATTTGCGGGCGGGAATACCGTTTGCGGAACAGGCAGCACCGGCAGCGCGTTCGCAGTCTGCTACATCGATGGCACTGTTGTAACTGTTACTGACGGCGAGATATGCGAGACTAAGATACCGGGCTCGAGCGCTGCAGCATTTGCCTCGGACGGCGAGAGATTTATGGCTGTCGACAAAGACGGCAATCTGTATCTGTCTTCTAACGGCATGATCTTCGAGAAGGCCGGAAATAACGGATCGCTTAAAGATGCCGACAAGCTCCTTGTCTGTGCATCCGACGGTGTTTTCTGCTTCGTGGAAGACGGTGTCAGGGCGCTTCTGGTAAAGACTACTGATTCAGGACTCCTCATTGAAGAGTACGAACTCTCGAAAATGACCGGCTCAGAGACCAAGAGCGTAGAGCTTACCAGTACGGGCATCATAATCGTGTGCACGACAGATAAGAAGGCTTTTGCGGTCAATCTCGTTACCAACAAAACGACAGCCCTTACATCTGAAAACACGGTTGTAGAGAGCATTTTAGGTGTCTCCGGTGATAAGGTCTATTACGATTCCGGCAAAGACATCTACAAGGCCCAGATACTGTCTGAGTTCGCTATCGAGGGCAATCTCGACGGCGTTGATATCATCGCAGACGACATCCTTATAGCAGGGCATCTGCAGAAAGCCGCAAACGGCGCGATAAGTGCTTCTGATGAAGAAAATAACTGGTATGTTACTGAAGATTCCGCGTGGAGTGTTTACGGTGCAGGTTCCAACCTTACGGTGACCGACAGAGCTTACAGCGGAAGCTACGGCGCAAGGCTCACCGGAAGAAGCGAAGGCGTCCATGCCATCTCACAGACATTCCCGGGAAAAGCAAAGGATAACTTTATCTCCGGAACATTCTACAGACTGAGCCTTTATGTTTTGTCCGATGATGTACCCGATAAGGTATATTGCTGGGTAGAAGGCGAGGGCTTCGGAAGCCACGGATTCGAGCTTACGCAGATAGGCGGCAACTACAAGCTCTTCAGTTATGTTTTCGCTGTGACAGACCAGATGGCAGATGCAGAGGAGATCACGCTGAATATCGCGATCGAAGGCAGGGGATTCATCCTTGTAGATGATATCTACTTAGGCCCTGACAGCTACGAAGCTGCAGGCATTCCCGATTTCTATTCGGATACTCTGGCAGCCGGAAAACCTGCTGCGATCAGGCTTAATAATCTTAATATCGGAAGCTCGGGATTCGGTCAGGATTCAATGTATCTCATGAGTGCCGATTCCGTATCGCAGAGCATTAACGGAACTTCTTCCAAAGCTGATTACAGCCTTGATGAGGACGATGTCCTGCCTGCATTCCAAGGACAGGCCGTAACTGATTCTCTGGAAGACAGCTTAAGGCTCGTTAAGGAGTGCGGATCTTCGCCCTGGCTCGTTATAGGACCTTATGTAAACCAGACCGAGATCGACAGGCTCTTAGAGTATATGTGCGGCTCCATGACATCCGAATACGGCGGCCGGAGAATCGATAACGGCACAGCGCTCCCGTGGAGCAGACAGTTCTCCAGATTCTACATTGAGATCAACGACAGCGGCAGGGTATTCAGAAGCGATGTCCAGAGAGCCGCATACGTTAACTATGTAATGTCCATGTTCACGCAGTCCGAGTATTTCAGCGATATCAAGGATAAGACAGTATTCCTTGACGGCATGAAATACGACGGCGGCACCATGATGTCTGATGCCGATAACCACACGATGGATGTTAAGCTCATTGCTAACGATAATTCCGCTACTTATGTCGACAATATCGAGACGAGCTATGTACTCGCGCAGTACGATTCGCCGCATATCGTTTCAGGCAATTCCGGAGAGTATATCCGTTCACTCGATACGGACGGAAGCAACTGCGCAAAGGTGCTCTCGGCGCTCATCACACAGGAAGCAGATTTTGCGGAGATGTTCCTTTTCGACTGCGCGGTAAACTTCGTGCCGTCCCAGTACACGGGCAGCGGAATGTTCGTAGGCGAGAATGAGTTCATCAACATGATGACCGTATCAGGACTTATTTCTCCTCTTACAGGCTTCGATGAGCTCTATGTCAATATCAATGAGCCTCTCGATACCACCGTGACGGCCAGTGCCGAACAGTTCAATTCCAACATTACGACGGCCTGCTTTAATAAGGACAATAAGACTTATATCGTGATAGCGAATTCTTCGATCAACCAGCAGAGCTTCCTTATCAACGATAACAAACTCGGGCGTGTAGATGCCGTGATCAGGCGATATTCCGCAAAAGGGAGCCTCTTAAATGAGAAGTCCACGAGAAATGACCACATCCGTCATATCCTGAGACCGGGTGAATTCATAATCGTCGAGATAACAAATAAATAAGGAGAGGGTTTATTAGCCTTCTGTAATGAGCCTGATCAGTTCTTCAGGCACTTTGGAACAGTTAGATCTCCACTTTTTGCAGAGCTTAACCGCAGTAGCTTCGTCATCTGTCGTAACCGTTACGGAGAAAGGCTTTCCGTCGCCCTCAGAAGAGAGGATGACGCGGAATTTGCCGCCTTCTGCTAGCTCTAATGAAGCTGATATTCCGGAGCTCTTGGCCATCTCGCTTAAGATCTCTTCTGCTGCTTCGTTAAGGTGCTGGAGCAAAGGCGCGCTGAGAGAGGAGATGAGGTCATTGAGAACGGCCCTTCCGCCGTCCGTGAGCGTCAGATTCTCCGTAGAACCTACCGCATCGCCCGTGAAATCGCCTGACTTGATCTTATCCATGAGGTTGCCCGAGATAAGCTCCTCGTAAGATCTGCTGAATGTAAAGAAGTCCGTATAAAGCGATTCCATGCACTTATCCATCAAAAGATGGTAGCTCACGCCCGGAGCCCTGTCGACCAGATACAGTATCTGGATCTTGGATTCAGCTATCGAAATATCAGACATCTTGTATTCCTTTATTAATCGTTGTTTTTTGTAATAATTCCACGCTTAATTATACTCGAAAAGACATTTTTACGGGTGTATACTCTGAATGTTTTTTGAATTAACCCTTAAGGAGAGACTACAATGATTACATTTGATTACCAGAACGCCCTCGAATTCATCGGCGGCGAAGAGGCAGTCGCTAGAATGGAGCCCCAGGTAAAAGCCGCTTCTGATATGCTTCACAAGAAGAACGGCCCCGGCAACGATTTCCTCGGATGGCTCGACCTTCCTACAAACTACGATAAAGAAGAATTTGCACGTATCCGCCAGGCAGCACAGAAGATCAGAAGAGATTCTGACGTTCTCGTTGTAATCGGTATCGGTGGTTCTTATCTCGGCGCAAGAGCAGTTATCGAGCTTCTCGGCCATTCCTTCGCTAACGCAGCATCCAAGAAGGTAAGAAAGAGCCCGCTCATCCTTTTCTGCGGTAACTCCATCAGCGCTACATATCTTGCAGACATGATGGACATCATCGAAGGCAAGGACATCTCCCTCAACATCATCTCCAAGTCCGGCACGACAACAGAGCCTGCTATCGCTTTCCGTATCCTCCGCGCTTACATGGAGAATAAGTATGGCAAGGAAGAGGCTAAGAACAGGATCTATGCTACGACCGACAAGGCAAGAGGTGCTTTGAAGGGATTAGCTGACGAAGAAGGCTACGAGAGCTTCGTAGTACCTGACGATGTAGGCGGAAGATTCTCCGTTCTTACAGCCGTAGGACTTCTTCCCATCGCTGTCGCAGGCATCGACATCAGAGAGCTCATGAAGGGTGCTAAGGACGCTTCCAAGGCTTATAAGAAGCTTCCTTTCGCAGAGAACCCTTGCTATCAGTACGCAGCAGTACGTAACTGCCTGCTCCGTTCCGGTTACTCCACAGAAGTTATGGTTAACTACGAGCCTTCATTCCACTTCATGACAGAGTGGTGGAAGCAGCTTTACGGTGAGTCCGAAGGTAAGGACAGAAGAGGAATCTTCCCCGCAGGCGTTGATAACACAACAGACCTTCACTCCATGGGCCAGTTCATCCAGGACGGCGCAAGGATCATGTATGAGACAGTTGTTGAGATCGACCAGCCCAGAAGATCTTTCGAGATCCCTAACGATAAGGACAACTTGGACGGCCTTAACTTCCTCTCCGGCATGGACATGAATGAAGTTAACAAGAAGGCAATGCAGGGCACGATCCTTGCTCACGTTGACGGTAAGGTGCCGAACCTTGCCATCCACATGCCTGAGCAGAATGCTTACTCTTTGGGTGAGCTCATCTATTTCTTCGAGAAGGCTTGCGGCATCTCCGGCTACCTCCTCGCAGTAAATCCTTTCAACCAGCCCGGCGTTGAAGCTTACAAGAAGAACATGTTCGCTCTTCTCGGCAAGCCCGGCTATGAGGACCAGAAGGCTGCTCTCGAGGCAAGACTCAATAAATAAACTTAAAGCGATTGCTTTGGACTTTGAACCGTTGCAGGGGCTGCGTTTGCGGCCCCTGTAACATTGTTATGCTTGTGTTTTTAGTGCCTTTAGCATATTCCGATTGGTAGTTTTACACAGTCCGATTTGGATATTTTGTACATCCGATTTTTATAGGCAAATGACCCCTGATATGTCTATAATCATTCTCAGGAATAAGGTATTCCCAAGGGATAAAGGAATACGGTTTTTAGGGATTAGGGAGGAAAAATCACTATGAAAAAGAAGATGTTGTCCATGGCAGCAGCCATTACTATGGCTGTCGTTATTCTGACAGGTTGCTCTGCAGGTTTTAAAAGGGATTCTGTCATCGAAGCTGCCAAGGAATACGGGATGGATGATACCAGGGCCTTTTATCAAGCAGCTCAGATCACTAATGTTGATACTAAGGCTTTTTATATCTCCGACAGCAAACAAGCAGATGATATACGCCGCCTGTTGATGCATGCGGGTTTTGATACTGCGTTCGATCTTAAAGAAACGATTCTGCTCTCTGATGTTAAGGCTGTCCGCAACGACGATGACACGAGTGATGCCCATACAAGGATTCTCTATATGACGGCTGCTGATGCGAAAACTGCCAAGGAAATCTATGATATCAATGCCGAATGGGTCGAGGCGCATGACGGCACATCCGGAAAGCAGAAGGGTGTCGATTATGTGATCAACTATGTGAGCTTCACAACGTCTGATGACCGTGAAGCAGAAAGCTTCTACGGCGTTTATATCAAAGGCGATACGGTAATCTGGATAGAGGCATTTACCAATAACGGACCTATTGACGAATGCACAGAATTTTTCTGCAATAAACTCGGTCTGGTATCACCGCTGACACTGAGGAAATAAGTCGTTTTAATATCTAAATAAACTCTGAAATAAAGTATTCCCAAGGGATAGAGGAATACGGTTTTTTAAGGAATTAGGGAGGAAAAATCACTATGAAAAAGAAGATGTTGTCCATGGCAGCAGCTATTACTATGGCTGTAGTTGTTCTGACAGGTTGTTCATCAAATGCATTCTCAACTGCTTCGCTCGCCAAAACCGCGGAGAAGTACGGGATGGAAACAGCAGATAGCTATACTCAATACATGAAGTCTTATCTCTCATACGATAAAGGATTAGACACTTCCGTTTATTATGTTGCAGAGGACAGCAAAGAAGCGCTTCATATGTATGACACTGCTTTTGCAGTTAATCTTGGCGCTTATCCTGCAATGGAAGTAAAAGAATTTGCAGCCTGCTATGATGTCAGATTTGAGGAAAACAGCGGAAATAACGTACAGACCGAGATCTATATGATCACCGCCAATGATAGCGATTCAGCAAGCGAGCTTTATGATTCTTTAGTCGGTATGTGCGCTCCGTATGAGACTGATTCAGGCACAAAGAACGGTTACACCTATACAATTGCGTTTGTGGGTAACGAGAACAGGAGCATGGCCATCGGTGTTTACATGAAAGGCAATACTGTCATCAGCATTTCGCAGCGCGGAGATACATTAACAGACGATTGCGCAGGATACTTCTGCAAGAAACTTGGCCTGGTATCACCTTTCACGCTGATGGAATGATCTGCTTTAACCGGTTATCGATATGAATGCAGGGGCTGCGGGTCGCGGCCCCTGTTTTTTGTGCTTGAATCTGTGTAGTGCCCGAGAGTGACACGTTTTCCTTCACTCGTGCTTTAGTTTTTGTGTCGGCTGTTATTTGAATATAATACGCGTAACTTGTATAATAACTCGCGTAATTTATATAAAAATGAGGTAGATACTATGATTTCCACACTCGAAAACGGCGCTTGGCTCATAAACGGCGCTGAACTCATCGAAGATTCCGCAAATGCGGCTGAAGCGGTTGCCGCTAAATCCGGTAAGGCAGCTGACAAAGCAGCAGCCAAGCAGGGCACTATCGCTTACGGAATCCTTAAAGATCACAATACTTCCGGCAACATGGAGCAGCTTAAGATCAAGTTCGATAAGCTGACTTCACACGACATCACATATGTAGGCATCATCCAGACGGCAAGAGCTTCGGGCCTTGAGAAGTTCCCGATCCCTTACGTCCTTACTAACTGCCACAACTCACTTTGCGCAGTAGGCGGTACGATCAACGAGGATGACCACATGTTCGGTCTTACTGCTGCCAAGAAGTACGGCGGTATCTATGTACCTCCTCATCAGGCAGTTATCCACCAGTACGCAAGAGAGATGCTCGCTACATGCGGCGGTATGATCCTCGGTTCTGACTCACACACACGTTACGGTGCGCTCGGTACGATGGCTATGGGTGAGGGCGGTCCTGAGCTCGTTAAGCAGCTCCTCTCACAGACATACGACATCAAGATGCCTGACGTTATTGCCATCTACCTCACAGGTGAGCCGATGAAGGGCGTAGGTCCCCAGGACGTTGCTCTTGCTATCATCGGCAAGGTATTCAATACAGGCTATGTTAAGAACAAGGTCATGGAGTTCGTAGGCCCCGGTGTCGCAAGCCTTTCTGCTGATTTCAGGATCGGCATCGACGTTATGACAACTGAGACCACATGCCTTTCTTCCATCTGGCAGACAGACGAGAAGACAGAGCAGTTTTTCGAGATCCACGGCAGATCAGGCGACTACAAGAAGCTCGCTCCTGCTGACGTTACTTACTATGACGGCGCTGTTATCGTTGACCTCTCTACGATCAAGCCTATGATCGCTATGCCTTTCCATCCTTCCATCGCATACGAGATCGATTACGTTAACGCAAATCTCGAGCAGATGATCGCTGAGACAGAGGAGAGAGCTAAGGTATCTTTCGGCGACAAGATCGAGTATTCGCTCAAGAACAAGATCGTAGACGGCAAGCTCATGGTAGACCAGGGTATCATTGCAGGATGTGCAGGCGGCGGATTCGAGAATATCTGCGCTGCAGCTGACATCATGAAGGGCAAGTACATCGGAGCAGATAAGTTCACGATGAGCATCTATCCTGCATCCACACCTGTTTACATGGAGCTCGTTAGAAACGGCGTTGCAGCTACTCTCCTTGAGACAGGCGCTATCCTTAAGACTGCATTCTGCGGACCTTGCTTCGGTGCAGGTGATACACCCGCAAACAATGCATTCTCCATCCGTCACTCCACAAGAAACTTCCCGAACAGAGAAGGCTCAAAGGTACAGAGCGGCCAGATCTCTTCCGTTGCACTCATGGACGCAAGATCCATCGCCGCAACAGCTGCAAACAAGGGCGTTCTCACACCTGCTACGGAGTTCACGGGCGAACTTAATAACTACGCTTACACATTCGATTCAAAGATCTACGCTAACAGAGTATTTGACTCCAAGGGAATCGCAGATCCTAACACAGAGATCCAGTTCGGACCTAACATCAAGGACTGGCCGAAGATGGAAGCACTGCCCGAAAACCTCGTTCTCCAGGTAGTATCCGAGATCCACGATCCCGTTACCACAACAGACGAGCTCATCCCTTCAGGCGAGACATCTTCTTACAGATCAAATCCTCTTGGCCTTGCAGAGTTCACGCTCTCTCGTAAGGATCCTGAGTACGTCGGCCGCGCTAAGAACATCCAGAAGGCTGAGACAGCGCTTGTAGCAGGCGAGCACGCTTGCCAGGCAGTCGAGGGTCTCCATGATGTAATGCAGGTAGTAAAGACTATCGTACCTTTCGAAAAGGCTGACACTAAGATCATCGGATTCGGTTCTGTGATCTTCGCAGTCAAGCCCGGTGACGGTTCTGCAAGAGAGCAGGCTGCTTCCTGCCAGAAGGTGCTTGGCGGCTGGGCTAATATCGCCAACGAGTACGCTACAAAGAGATACAGATCAAACCTCATTAACTGGGGTATGCTGCCGTTCATCATCGAGAAGGGCGATCTTCCTTTCGCAAATCTCGACTACATTCTTTTCCCGGGAATCAGGAAGGCAGTCGAGGAGAAGGCTGACACCATCAAGGCTGTTGCCATTAAGGGCAGTGAGACCAAAGAGTTCACATTGACCCTGGGTGACCTCACAGACCGTGAGCGCCAGATAATCCTTGACGGATGCCTCATCAACTTCAACAGACAGAAATAAGACAACAGGGGCACGGAAAACGTGCCCCTCAATTTATGCAAAGACCTAAGAGAAACAACAACATCTTCAAGCAATGGGTAGGCCCGCTGTTCATGATAACGGTAGGCGCAGTTATTGCGGCTTTTGCTTTGGAAGAATTCCTCGTGCCGTTTACGATCTTAGACGGCGGCGTGGTAGGTGTCTCGATGATCATAAGCCAGCTGTCCGGGCTCCCTCTGGGCGTGCTTACGATCCTTCTGAATATTCCTTTCATGATACTGGGCTTCAGAAGACTCGGCATGAGATTTCTGGTCAAAGCCATCTATGCGATGGTAATATTCTCAGTTTTCCTTGGTGTTTTCGAGAACATGAAGGCAGTCACGGAGCAGGAGATACTGGTCGTCGTGTTCGGAGGCGTGCTCTTGGGAGTAGGCGTAGGCCTCATCTTAAGATACGGCGGCTGCCTTGACGGCACAGAGATCGTCGCGATGTTCCTGTCGAAAAACACCGAATTTTCCGTAGGCCAGATCGTGTTGTTCTTCAACATAATCATCTACACAGTCGCAGGCTTTTTGTTCGGACCTGACAGGGCGCTTTATTCGCTCCTTACATACTTCATCACATCGAAGATCATCGACATCGTCGAGAATGGCATGGAGCAGGGCAAATCCGTCATGATCATCACCGATCACGGCAAGGATATTGCCGATGCGATTTACTCTCAGCTCGGCCGTACCTGCACCCAGATGGAAGGTAAGGGAATGGTCAGTAACGGCAAGAAGACAGTGCTTTACTGCGTTATCACGAGAGTGGAAGTGCCGGCGATAAAGAAGATCATCAACGACGCTGATGTGTCGGCGTTCATGACGATATCCGATGTCTCCGAGATCGTGGGAAATCACATCAAGAAAAAGAAAGCTCCGGTGCATAAAAAGTAACTAAAAGGGCTGCCTCGTTTGAGACAGCCCTTCGTTTTTAAGATGTTGTAAAGATTACTTCTTTCCTAATGCACCTGCAATAGTATCAACATCGGGAAGATCTACGTTGATCTTCTTCTCTACGGTCTCGATGACGTCGTTAGCAGCTTTCTTGCTCTTCTCGTCCTTTGTGACCTTCTCCAATGCATCCTGTGCAGCATCTTTTGCCTTGTTGATGTCAATATCCATATGGGTACCTCCGTTTAAGATTTATAACTGAATTATATCACTTGTCGAAAAGACTGGCGTTTGATGTTTTAGGAAATTCCGTGTCAGATTATCAGAAAGATAATGCCATCACAGAGAATTTGTGTGCGTTTGATATCAGCCAGACACAATCAATAAATGTTATGCCTATTAGGATCAGGGAGAAGATCATACGGCCCTTGTGGCTGCTGAGCTGTCCTTTTACCGCGATCTTATATAGTGACATTGATACGAAGGTAAGGCCTAGGATCATAAGCAGAAGGAAGAGTATGCAGAGGATCTTCGTATAGCCGTAACCGTTAAAGAAATATACCTGATGCCAAGAGATGAGGCCGACAAGTGCGGTGATGATGACACCGCCGTTTCCGAGGCAGGATAAGATGATTCCCGTGGTGGACATACCGGTCCTAAGCTTTAACTCCTGGGCAGCCGGATCTGCTGCCTTTAACTGCTTGGCGCGGAATGCCGGTGTGCAGAACAGTATGATAAATACGATGCCAAGCGCGATTAATAAACCTCCGTAGATTATGTATGCATTATATTTTGCAAAACCCGGTGTCCCGATAAAACGCATGAGATTGAGACTCGCCCTGCTGGCGGGTCTTGATATGAAGCTTCTCAGGTAAATGAAATATCCGCCGAACGGGATCAAAAGAGCGCCGCCGATGATGCAGAAGATACGGGCTAAGACGCTATATCCTTTTCCGTCTTTTGATGCTTTGAAGATCGCTACTGATAAAAGCTTGCCCAAAGACAGCAAAGCGAAGCAACATAATGCTGAGACGAGTAAAGTTAAGCTGATTATAACGATAGCGCGGCCTGATGGAGTTCTAAAGATCGATCTCGGAGACATGGCCGATCTCATGTTCTGATTAACAAAGAGCAAAAAGCATCTGTATACGAATCCGTAACATGCTGTGACCGTTATTAGGATTCCGGGAATGAATGCCGCGCGGAGCTTGCGGTCAGCAATGAAAAATAATAGGGCGGCTACGAACAAAAATACTACATACATATGGGTACCTCGCGAAATATGTAATTGCGCTTGCCTGTTCCTGCTATGCCTGAATTATCACCTAACGCGATTATAAAAGTCAACAGAATTTAATAATGGGGGTATAATAGGCTCATTAGTTCTATGGATAAGGTTAAAAAACATGACTGTTAAAAAAGGCATTATTTTTGATATGGACGGCACCGTCTGGGACTCTTCCGAGAACGTCGCGAAGGCCTGGACAGAGAAGATCCATGAAGCAGGTTATCCTGACAGATCCGTCACAAGAGAAGACATTCAGAGCGTCATGGGCAAGCCCATGGATGTTATTGCAGATACATTGTTCCCGTACACTGAGAAGGGCCCCGAGAGAGATGCTCTCAGATTCTCATGTGAGAATTACGAGAATCAGTACTTAAGAGAGAACGGCGGCATCCTTTGCGAAGGCATCATCGAGACATGGACCAAGCTTAAGGAGATGGGTTATCACATCTACATCGTAAGCAACTGCCAGGCAGGCTATGTCGAGGCTTTCCTTGGCTACTACGACATCGCTTACGGCACACCCGATGATCTTGTTGAGGATATCGAGTGCTACGGAAATAATTTCCTGCAAAAGGACGAGAATATCAGGCTGATGGCTGAGCGCAATAACCTTACGGCTGCGTGCTATGTGGGTGACATCCAGAGTGATTACGATGCTACAGCAAAAGCCGGTTTTCCGTTCATTCACGCGAAATACGGTTTTGGCACGATCAACGTGGAAGTGCCTTTTATAAACAGCTTCGAAGAACTTACGAAGGTCGTTCCTGAAGTAATCGGATAATAAACCGGGAGGTAATAGTTATGCCTAAAGACGAGATATCAATTCCTACAATACTTAAGATCGAGTGCGGAGTTACGGCACATATCGGCGAATACCTGAAAGACGCAGGTATTGAGCAGGTAACCATACTGTTCGGAAACGGCCTAACGGACATGTTCGGAAACACTGTTTTCGAGTCCTTCGAGAAAGCCGGCGTCAAGGTCCTTCACCATCAGGAGATGGATACCGTGGATTTTGTAGATATTACGAATCTGGCATTTGAGCTGCCCAACAAGACGCAGGCCATTATCGGCATGGGCGGCGGCAAGGTAATCGATGCGGCTAAGTATATCGGATACATTCTGAGGATCCCTTTTATCAGCGTTCCGACGAGCTCTTCTTCGGACGGTTTCTCAAGTTCTTCAGCGTCTCTTATCGTTGACGGCCACAGAAAGTCACTGCCTGCCAAGATGGCATCAGGCATCCTCGTTGATACCGATGTCATCAAGAGCGCGCCTGTAAGATTCCTTTATTCGGGCATCGGCGATATGGTCGCGAAGATCCAGTCCACATACGACTGGCAGCACGAAGAGGATATGGGCTATGACGAAGTAAATGATTTCGCTTTTATGGTAGCCAAGAAGGCCGTCAATTCATTCGTCAGAACGCCTTTTGAATCTGTCAGCGAAGACCTCTTCCTCAAAGAGCTCCTTGATTCACTTGCAATGAGCGGCGTAGCCAATGAGATCGCAGGATCGAGCGCGCCGACGAGCGGCTCCGAGCACCTTATCTCACACGCTTTGGACCAGCTTTTGGAGCGCCCCCAGCTTCACGGTGTACAGGTAGGTATCGCGACATACATCATGTGCAAGATTTGCGATCACAGATGGAAGAGAGTAGATGAGATATTTACAAAGACGGGCTTCTGGGATTACTGCGCGACTCTTGAGCTCAAGGCTTCGGATTTCGGCAATGCCATCGACATGGCTCCTTCGATCAAGCCCCACCGTCATACATATCTACATGAAGAAAAATACAGAGAACTGGCAAAAGCTCTTCTTTCAACAGATGAGAGATTATCCGGTATCCTTCACTGATCTGATGGTCATAAAGAGGTCACATCTTTTTCCTATACTCACGATGAACAAAGACGGAAGTCGTAGAAAGGAAGAAAAAAGATGAAAAAGAATTATTTAAGCTTCGGAGTAATTTATTGTCTTGCAGCGCTGCTTATTTTTCTGGCAGGGATCTCATTTTATACCAAGAAAAAGATCGATGAATTAAATTCCGTATATCGTAACATTTTGATATATCCCGATTCAATAATGCGGGATTTCACTACTGAAGACCCGGAGATAACGGCATGCAATCTTTTAGGTACATGGAGATTCATGACTTATATGAATACGGATGTGGGTTTTTATTCTTCTGTCGTTGATACCGGGAATGATGGCAGCGTGGTATTCGAGTCCCGGGATTTTTATATAGTTCATTATTATGGCGAGATCGAGACTGAGGTTATAGAGAACTCTTCTGAAAGATATGAGGCAAAATCGACTCAGCTGGTTCCGGGTGATTCGCGTTATATGATTTTCGAAGAACCATTTTCAATTTCAGAGGACGAGACTGCTGCTCTCATTTTCCCGAACGCACATAATGTCTCGATAACAGGAGCAAGATGTGATGACAGATTCATATACGGCGGCACTCTGACATATACATATGAGGATAATACCAGGACAGTTAATATCGCTACGCCGGGTTTTGTTAATGAAGATGAAAGCGTTCCTTATGAAGAGTGGATCGTCAGGCTTGATGGGATAGAAAGCTATTCCTTTGGCGGAAATACAGGTATAAACAAAAAAGCTCATAAGTTAAGTGATGCATATGTTGATAAGTTTATGAACGGGAAGGTGCCGGCAGGTCTTAATGTCGAGGAAGGTATTTTCACTACAACAGTTTCGGCAATCTATGTTTCTGACCAAGGGAATTATCTTGCCACTTACTATTGTTTATTGCATCCGTTTCAGCTCGTCTTAAGGGACCATTTAATTATCTATATTCTGTCCGTCCTGGCACTTGTTCTGGTTGAAGCGGTCATAATATCAGCTGTAAGAAAACTCTACCTTAATCAGAAGAGGTTCGAATTAAGGAGCGAAAAGCTTACAAAAGGCATTGCCTATGATTTGCAGGGGCCTCTGGCTGCTACCAGAGGATACCTGGATAATTGGGAAGACTTAAGCGAAGATAAGCGTGCCGAGTATTCGGAAAAGATAATATCCGAAGTGGACCATATGTCATCTATGGTCACAAGGCTTCTCGAACTGTCTAAGATACAGGACGGCAGCGTTAAGCTGAACCGTGAAGACGTCGATCTCCTAAAGCTTACTCAGAACATTAAGAAAAGAAACAGCAAAGCCATATTGGAGAAGAATATCGATCTTACGATCGAATGTGATGAAGAAGCGGATGCTTATCCGGTATATGCAGATCTTGAGATGATGTACATCGTTATAAATAATTTCATTACGAACGCGATCAAGTATTGCGATCACACAATTAAGATAAAGCTTAAAAACTACAGAAAATCAATAGAGTTCAGCATCACAAACGACGGCGCCCGGATCGAAAAAGCTGATCTGGATAAAGTCTGGGATGTTCTTTACAACTCAGGCAAAGATAAGTCAGAACAGGATGAAAACAGCGGTGTAGGCCTTTCTGTCGTTAAGAGCATTCTTGATGCACATAATGCAAAGTGCGGATGCTTTAGCGGGCTTAAAGGAACGAATTTCTGGTTCTCAATGGATAAATACGAGGAAGAATAATGAAGAAACAATATATCAGATACGGAGCGATCTTTTGCATTGTTGTGCTGCTGGCGTTTTCGATCGCATTTATAATTTTCACCAAGAACAAAATAGATGATTATAACTTATATTTCAATATGCCGTTTATATCAGCAAACATTGATTATCATGCTGATAATGATGATGGACAATTGGAACAGCAGGTAATCAGATCATGGGATCGCTATCTCACATATGAATATGCGGATCGCACGGGCTTTTATTCTTCGATTACTGATGTTAACAGCGGCAAGGTTATACTTGATTCTTTTGAACAAGGAATCCACAGAGGCGATGCTGAAATTGAAAAACTTAATGATCTGGCGCGCAAGGCAGGCATTGAAGGAGAAAAAACTTATAAACCATATTCCGGCGTTACGACTAAGAAAGGCATATTTACTTCAACTTCAGTGCTGATCAGTCAGGCCGGAGAAGGCAGTATTCACGTTTCTTACTGCATTGCGGGAAAACCGTTAAGCAGCGTGCTTAAGATCAATGCCATGACTTACGTGTTTATGTTTTTGGGATTTGTTATCCTTGAGATCTTGGTCGTAGTCTCATTCGTCATGCTCTATAAGAATCAGATGAATTATGAGATCAGGAACCAGAAGCTTACAAGAGGCATCGCACATGAATTAAAGACCCCTCTTGCCGTTACGAAAGCAACCGTTGAGAACTGGGAATATTTCGATGACGACCGCCGCAAGGACTATTCGAAAAGGATCATCAACGAAGTAGATCATATGTCGGACATGGTTGGCAAGCTTCTCGATGTATCGAAGATCAAGGAAGGCAGCGAGAAGCTTAACCGCGAAGCAGTTGACCTGAAGAAACTGACGGAAGATATGATCGGCAGGAACAGCGAATTGATCCGTGAAAGAAATATCACCCTCGCCTTTAACCGTGACGAGAAGCCTTATACGGTATTTGCCGATCCTGAAATGATGAACATGGTGATCAGTAACTTCATGTCAAATGCAATAAAATACTGCGATCATATCATCACGATAAGGCTTATCAGGAACGGCAGAAAAATAGAGTTTGGCATAACCAATGATGGTGCTAAGATAGAAAAGGACGAATTGGACAAGGTCTGGGATATCTTTTATACAACAGATAAGGCCAGGACTGACAGGATGAGCAGCAGCGGCGTCGGACTTTCGGTTGTAAAGAGTATCCTTGACGCTCACGAGGCTGATTACGGCTGCACGAGCGGCGATAAGGGAACGGAGTTTAAGTTCTCGATGCCTGCTTATGAAAAAGCCAGATAAAACATATAAGGACGTTATGAATGTATCGGATTTTGCTTGCAGAAGATGAGGTGACATTAAGAGAAGTCGTTGAAGTCTTCTTCCGTAAAAACGGATTTGAGATAGATGCGGTAGATAACGGAACGGATGCGTGTTCTTTAGCGGACAGGCAGAAGTATGATGTGGTCATCTTAGATATAATGATGCCCGGCAAGGACGGCAAGGAAGTGTGCCGTCATATCAGATCCAAGTATGATGTGCCGATCATATTTCTTACTGCCTTGGGTGATGAATGCGATATCATCACGGGTTACGAGATCGGTGCGGACGAGTATGTTACAAAGCCTTTCTCTACCAAGGTTCTTCTCATGAAGGTCAATGCTCTGATCAGCAGGTACCACGGGCTTCTTGCCAAGAACGGATGTCTTGTCATAGATGAGATCACGATAGACCCGGCAAGGCATATGGTAAGCGTGGACGGCAAGACTGTTAATCTGGCACCAAAAGAATATGACCTGCTTCTCATGTTTATCGATCACAAGGATATTGTCCTGACACGTGACCAGATCCTGGATATAGCCTGGTGCTCTGATTTCGAAGGATATGACAGGACTGTGGACTCACACATAAAGAAGCTCAGAAAAGCCCTCGGAAAAGCAGGATATCATATTGAGACCGTGATCAAGACAGGATACGTCTGGAAGAGCGGAAAGCAGTAATTTATCATCAATCTCTGTGACATAAAGCCCGTTTTATCAACAAACGGGCTTTTTCATTTGGCGTATAATACTGCTATCAGTTTTCGGAGGAATTTATGAAGAGATTTGAGAAAACAATGGCCTTGCTTCTTACAGGTTCATTGTTGTTGACTGCATGTAATAAAGGCAAGGAACCCGGTCCGGAGGACATGACCTGCGGAGGCGGCACCGAGACCATGGTTGAGACAGAGCCTGATGCCTCAGAAAGCAAACCGTCAGGAACGGTCATTACTTCTGATCTTACCGAGTTCGGCAAAGGCTATGAGGGAATAGAAGGAACGGGCGATTTTAACTACGGTGAAGCTCTGCAGAAGTCCATACTCTTTTTTGAGCTGCAGCGAAGCGGTGATCTGCCCGAACAGACAAGATGCAACTGGCGCGGCGATTCCGGACTTAATGACGGTTCTGATAACAATGTCGATCTCACGGGCGGCTGGTACGATGCCGGCGACCACGTAAAGTTTAATCTCCCGATGGCTTATTCTGCTGCCATGCTCGGATGGTCAGTCTATGAAGACCGTGAAGCGTATGAGCAGAGCGGCCAGCTCGAATACATCCTGGGCGATATCAAGTGGGTCAGTGACTATCTCATAAAGTGTCATCCCGAAGACGAAGTTTTCTACTATCAGGTCGGTGACGGCGGTGCGGATCACTCATGGTGGGGACCTGCCGAAGTCATGTCCATGAACAGGCCTTCCTACAAAGTTACCAGGGATAATCCGGGTTCGTGCGTTGTAGGCGAAGCTGCCGCCGCGCTGGCTGTTGCAGCCATTGTTTTCGAAGATACGGATCCTGAGTATTCGAAGCTTTGCTTAGAGCATGCCAAGAGCCTTTATGCTTTTGCGGATTCCACGAAAAGCGATGCGGGTTATACTGCTGCGAACGGCTTCTATAATTCCTGGAGCGGCTTTTACGATGAGCTCTCCTGGGCAGGATGCTGGCTTTATATAGCTACTGATGACAGCAAGTATCTGGATAATGCGAAGGCATATTATCCGAAGGCCGGCCAGGATTATAACTGGTCGCTTTGCTGGGATGACGTGCACATCGGTGCTGCAGTTATGCTCGCCAAACTGACAGGTGAGAAGACCTATATGGATGCTGTACAGAAGCATCTGGATTTCTGGACCTGCGGTACATCCGACGGGCAGAAGATCACATATACTCCCAAGGGCCTTGCATGGCTCGACCAATGGGGTTCTCTGAGATATGCGACTACCACCGCTTTTGTAGCAACGGTCTACAGCAGATGGGAAGGATGCCCTTCTGACAAAGTATCGACATATTGGGATTTTGCGGTATCCCAGGCAAATTACGCGCTGGGTTCTTCCGGAAGATCTTATGTAGTAGGCTTTGGTGAGAACCCGCCTGAGCACCCGCATCACAGAACGAGCCAGGGATCCTACTGCGACAACATGAACGAGCCCGGTGAATCAAGACACACATTATACGGCGCTCTCGTCGGAGGTCCTGATGCTTCAGACAGCTATACTGATACAGTAAGCGACTACAATAAGAACGAGGTCGCATGCGATTACAACGCAGGTTTTACAGGTCTTCTTGCTGCGATGTATTCCGAGTATCATGGTAAGACGCTTATAGATTTCGGCGCTGTTGAAGAAGTACCGGGTGATGAGTATTCCGCAGAATGCTCGCTCAACGTCCAGGGCTCGGATTTTGCAGAGATAAAAGCGCTCATCTATAACAAGACCGCGTGGCCCGCAAGAGCTGCGACTAACCTCGAATTCAGATATTACGTAGACCTTTCGGAGATCTACCAGGCAGGCGGTGACGCTTCGGGTGTCACGATCTCAACTAACTATATGCAGTCGGGAAGAGTAGACGGCCTGAAGGTATGGAATGAAGAAAATCACATCTACTATCTGTCTGTGCTTTTCGATGACGGCGCGTTAAGACCTGCAGGGCAGTCACAGTATAAATCAGAGATCCAAATCAGGATGACGAGCCCTTGCGGCGTTTGGGATGACTCGAACGATTTCTCATATAAGACGGGCGCGGTCCTTCTTGAGAACAATGAACTGGTCTTCGGCGTTATGCCTGATGAAGAAGGCACCGGATCGGGTGAGTCTGCAGGCGGTGCGGATCCTTCGCAGAGCACAAGTCAGACTACGCAGTCTTCTGCAGGCGGCGGCCAGGCATCTTCGGGCGACTTGAGCATTAAGATGACCTATAACGATAATTCGAATACCGCTAATGCGATCGCGGGAACTCTTGAGATAACAAATAACGGAAGTTCCACGGTAGATCTGTCTGATCTTAAGATAAATTACTACTTCACAAAAGACGGTGGCAGCATGGTCTTCGACTGCTATCACGCTGCGGTCAATTCGGCTTCGGGCCAATATACTGCGCTGACTGATAAGACGGGCGGAACATTTGCTTCGTGCTTGGGCACTGACAGGGATACGTGTCTTACTATCACCGTAAGCAGCGGATCTCTTGCAAAAGGTGATACACTTACTATCAGTTTCAGCTGTCACAGATCTGACTGGCAGAATATGGACCTTGCAAACGACTGGTCGCACCAGAGCGTAAATAATATTGAGATCACTACATAAGGAAAAGGGAAGAATTTATGGGAGAGAGGATTAAGAATAAGCCGTATTCAGCGTGCTGGATACTTTTCGCTATCCTGATCGCGGTACACGGTTTTGAGGCTATTGTTCTCCGGATGGATGAGACAGTCTTAGGTGAGAACTTTATCAACAAAGTGTTCGGTATCGTACTGGTTTTCGTGGTGCTCGGAATGCTCAAATGGGCTCCGAAAGACATAGGCTTTACTGCAAAGAACTTTTTAAGGAATACCGGTATCGGCTTTCTTTTTGCGATAGTATCTTTCGCGGTCGCGTACAGCGTGGAAGTCATCATATTAAAGAGCCAGGGTCAGAGCGTAAGCTTCGGCATCTTTACGACGGGATTCTCGCTGACCGGGGAGACAACTGTGCATACAGGCATCGGTTTTATCCTGATGTGCATTTTCTTTAACATCATAAACGTGGTCATGGAAGAAGGCACATTCAGAGGACTGTTCTTTAACATCGTAAGCTGCAAGAAACCGATGAAGACCGCGCTGTTTTTCCAGGCACTGCTATTCGGCATCTGGCATGTCGTTACGCCTCTTCATAACCTTATCGACGGCGACATAAACGTCGCGTCTTTTATCGCTCTGAGCATCGGCTATATTATCCTTGCGGGCATGATGGGCATCAAGTGGGGACTGATGTATAAGATGACAGGAAGCCTATATGCGGGAATGGCTGATCACTTCTTCAACAACTGCATCGCGACAAACCTTCTGCACATCACGACCGGTGAAGGCATCGATGACATGATGATCGTCCGTGTCATGATAGCGCAGCTCCTGTCGTTCGCAGCAGTCCTCGCGACATACTTTGCGTGGAAAAAGAAACAGGCATAACAGGAAATAAAGATGGCGGTTTGTGTATCGACAGAAGTAATGCGCGCGAGCGACAGATGGACTATCGAAAACGTATGCCCTTCAAAAGAACTGATGGCAAGGGCAGGCAAGGCTATCTTTGACCAGGTGGATTGGAAAGGCCCGGTCGGCATCATCTGCGGTAAAGGCAATAACGCTGGTGACGGCTTTGTAGTCGCGTCGCTTCTTAAAGATCACGGTATTGATTGCGAGATAGTTCTCCTGTTCGAAGATGCGTTCTCTGAGGACGGAAGATACTTTTACGATAAGTGTGTGGAGAAGGGCATCCCGGCTGTTTCAGACGGCGATTACGGCAGGTACAATACCATCCTCGACTGTATCTTCGGTACGGGCTTTAAGGGCGAAGTAAAAGAGCCTGCCAAGAGCGCGATAGAGAAGATCAATTCATCGGGAGCATATGTCGTCAGCGCCGATATCAACAGCGGTCTTAACGGCGACACGGGCCTTGGTGACCTCTATGTCATTTCTGATCTTACCGTGTCGATCGGCACTTTTAAGTATGGTCATTTCCTGGGGTACGCGAAAACCGCCATGAAGAATAAAGTGAACTGTGATATCGGCATTGAGATAATCGGAGAGACTAAAGATTTAGAGTAAAAACTGTCAGAGTTTGTCCTCTGTTTCATTTGTTTACGGCATGTTAATCTCATATCAACGACTTGGCAAAAGCCATTGTTGGTGACGTTTCCGGATAAGCATTTTCGCGATTGGGGAGAGAAGAATATGTGTCCAGAAATGAATGAGAATAATGAGATTTCCAGGCAAAAGAAGAAGTTGTTTTTCGCATGCGTAATCGCAGCAGCTGCGATGATCGTATTCGGCATCGGCGGATGGTTAATATACAGCCTGTTTGCGCCTCCGAGAATACCTGAACTCAAGAGCCTTACTCAGAACAAGGACGCGCATTACTCCAGAACTTATCTTTGCGTTTATGACGGCGAAAGAATAACGGTTTATTACAACTACTCTACCAGCCTTGAAAAAGGCTTGAAGACTGATGATATGGTTCGCGAATTCTGTTCCTTGAGAGGCAGGAAGGCATCTGACTGGACGCCCGATAAAATAACATATCCGGTATATTCGCTTCAGTTAGAACCGAGCCTTGTGGGTGAGAATGCCGAGCTTGGTGAGACTGTCGTGTGGTCAAACGGCTATCTCTTTACTTCTTCGGGCGGAGTATATAAATGCGATCCTGATTTTACTCCGTTTATGGATATGGTGGACGAGGGCGATGTCAGGGAAGGAGAAGCCAGGGGCATCTCCCATATCAGAGCCTTCAGACCTTTGGCCATGGCTTATTCAAAATGGCATCCCGAATTGATGCAGGATTCTTTTGCCACTGACGACAAGATCGCAGAAGGCATTGAGGCGAAGGTTACCGGGATGCGCATCGAGAACGGGTATCCGGTAGCGACCGTCAAGATCACTAACAACAGCGACAAGGCATGGCACTACTGTGATCAGAGTATCTTCACTTATATCGATGTGACGCTGGATGGCAAACATTACTATATCTATCACGATCCTGACATAAGCGACAGTTATTACACCATTGCGGGTTATGGCGAAGTCATTGAGCCCGGAGAGACGGACACCCGTGAATTTGGTCTATGGCTATACGGCAACAAGCTTCCGAGAGGCGATTACCGCATCCTCATCTGCGGCAAGGACGGCGATGAGACTAACTATGCCTGCGCGGAGTATAAAATTAAATAAGGAGCGAAATTATGAGTAACAAAGAATTCAATGATGAAAAAAAGGAACTTTATGATCTTTTGAAAGCTGGTCTAGATGATATTAGCACCGAGAATACTCAGCCGTTAAAAGACACAATGAATGAAATACGGGATAATCGAAGAAGAGATAAATAGTTTTGTTTCAATTATGAAGTGATATGATATAAACCAACGGGAGGGTATTTATATGTCATACAATTCAAATTACAGGAACAATGATTACAGGAACAACAACGGAGTCATATATCCTTTTGCCGTAATTACAGCCGTTCTGCTTTTAGTGGCAAATCTGTTTTATCTGCGGGGAATCATCTATTCGCTCAATTATCTGGACGATTGGAGTGAGTACGGATTCTTAAGTTTTATAGTAAACATGCTGTCACTTGCTGAGCTTGCTCTCATACTGGCTTTGACGATCTCTGTATTTGCCAGGGCTTCTAATCATGCCATCGGAAATATCCAGATCGCGACTGCGATAGTTACCGGTATTGAATTAACATTCAGGTTTATTTCGTTCCGCGGAGCATTGACAATATCTTTCTGGTTCTCTTACGCTTTCCTTCTCGCTTATCAGATCAGCATGGCGGTAGTTATCAAGCTGAGAAAAGAGGCAATAAAATACACCTGGTTCATACCAGGAATAATGGCTTGTCTTTCTGTCGGTTATACTCTCATTTTCAGTTTTGACTCGTTCAGATATGCGTTTTCTGATCTTCGACATATCTATAATATTTACGATTTGAGTTATTTCATGACGGCTTTTATTGAGCCGATCGTTACTATTGCTTTTGCATTCTGTGTAATGGCGTGGGCTTCACACAGGATCCAGGACAAGAAGGGCGCTTCCAAGGAAAAGGCATCCCAGCCTAACACTCCGGCTAACACTCCTGCAGTAGCTGTTGCCCCTGTAGCAGCCCAGCCTGTTACTGCACAGCTCCCGACAGCAGCTAATACCAGGATCTGCCCGAAATGCGGAGCCTCACTGCTTCCCGGAGCCCGTTTCTGCTCTTCGTGCGGTGCGGATGTCCAGGTTGGATTCTGCCAGAACTGCGGTGCTTCCGTAAATCCCGGAGATGTCTTCTGCGAGAAGTGCGGCGCAAGAGTGCAGTAATAAATCACATCACGAAAACAAAAAAGGACCGGCTTGATGCCGGTCCTGTATTTTTGCTTTTTTGAAGCTCTTACTTCGCTACGATGTTTGCGATCCTGCCCTTAACGTAGATGAACTTGACGATCGATCTGCCGGCTAAAGCACCTGCGAGTCTGTCATCTGCATTAACGATAGCTTCGACTGCAGCCTGGTCAGCTTCAGCAGGAATGTTGACCTTGAACTGTACTTTGCCGTTGATCTGGACTGCAATCTCGATCTCATCCTTAACGAGAGCGGACTCATCGCATGCAGGCCACTTCTGATCGTATACGGAGTAGCCGTTGCCAAGTGTCTCGCACCAGAGTTCTTCTGTGAAGTGAGGTGCGAAGGGTGCAAGCAGGAGAACGAGCTTTTCGGTAGCGTATCTCTTGAACTCTGCCTTTGCTGAAGCATCTTGGCTGTACTTTGTGATCGCGTTTAAGAGCTCCATCATTCTTGCGATAGGAGTGTTGAACTGGAACTTCTCGATATCTGCAGTAGAGCTCTTGATAGCGTAGTTAATGGCATAGTTGAGTTCCTTATCAGCGGATGTCATATCTGCCTTGGCGGGAACTGCGGAAGAAGCTGCGCCCTTGCAGTCCTCAACACATGTCTCGATCCTTCTGAAGAACTTAACGATAGCCTGAAGTCCGGAATCTGCCCAGGGACCGCCCTCGATATAAGCAAAGCCAAATCCCAAGTATGTTCTGAATACGTCTGAACCGTACTTGCTGATGTAATCGTCAGGCGCTACGGTGTTGCCTCTGGACTTACTCATCTTCTGTCCGTCAGGTCCCAGGATAGTGCCCTGGTGAACAAGGCTTGTGAAAGGCTCGTCAAAATCGAGCATGCCCATATCACGCATAGCCTTTGTGAAGAATCTTGCGTAGAGCAAGTGCATGCATGCGTGCTCGGCGCCGCCGACATACTTGTCGACAGGGCAGAACTTGTTGATCTTATCCTTGGAGAACATCTCCTTATCGTTCTTGTTATCGGGATATCTGAACTGATACCAGGAAGAGTCAACGAAAGTATCCATTGTATCGGGGTCACGTCTTGCATCACCGCCGCACTTGGGGCACTTGCAGTTCATGAATGATTCGCACTTAGCGAGCGGGCTCTCACCGTCGGGTGTGAACTCAACGTCGTAGGGAAGAAGAACAGGAAGCTCTTCTTCGGGTACGGGTACAACGCCGCATGAAGGGCAGTGGATCATCGGGATAGGTGTTCCCCAGTATCTCTGACGTGAGATGAGCCAGTCACGGAGTCTGTAATTGATCTTCCATTCGCCCATGCCTATCTCGGAAAGCTTTGCAACGATAGCCTTCTGCGCGTCGTGCATCTCCATGCCGTCGAATTCGCCGGAATTGCAGAGATAACCTTTCTTCTCGCAGTAAGGAAGCTCAGAATCAACGCCCTGTTCAGGCTGGATAACGCGGATGATATCAAGGCCGTACTTATGGGCAAAATCGAAGTCTCTTTCGTCGTGTGAAGGAACTGCCATTACGACGCCCGTACCGTATCCTGCAACAACGTAATCTGCTGCCCAGATCGGAACTCTTCTGCCGTTTAACGGGTGAATAGCGTAAGCGCCTGTGAATACGCCAGTCTTCTCACGTGTCGTGGACATACGGTCGATCTCGTTGACCTTTGCGGTAGCCTGGCGGTAAGCCTCAACAGCTTCGCGGCACTCGTCAGTAGTAAGCTTTGCGCAAAGCTCTGACTCAGGTGCGATAACGACATATGTGATACCCATGAACGTATCGACTCTGGTAGTGAATACTTCAAGCTTCATTGGAGAGCCGTCTTCGTCTGTAAGACGCTCGCCGTTCTTCTCTACATAGAGAGCGACCTGTGCGCCTTCGGATCTGCCGATCCAGTTCTTCTGGAGCTTCTTTGTCTTCTCGGGCCAGTCGAGCTTCGGGAGATCGTCTAAGAGCTCCTGCGCATACTCAGTGATCTTGAAGAACCACTGTGTCATGTTCTTTCTGACGACTTCCGTATGGCATCTCTCGCAAGCGCCGTCTACGACCTGCTCATTTGCAAGAACGGTCTTGCATGAAGGACACCAGTTAACCGGTGCGTTCTTACGGTAAGCAAGGCCTCTCTTATAGAGCTCGATGAAGAACCACTGGTTCCATCTGTAGTAGTCGGGCATGCATGTCTTAACCTCATAGTCCCAATCTACCGTAGTGCCCATAGCCTGGAGCTGCTTTTCCATCGTATCGATGTTCTTGAGCGTGGAATCCTGAGGATGAATACCTGTCTTGATGGCATAGTTCTCAGCAGGGAGTCCGAAAGAGTCGAATCCCATGGGGTGGAAGAGGTTATAACCCTGCATGTGCTTGAACCTTGCCCAGGAGTCTGTCAGGGAGTAGTTGTACCAGTGACCCAAGTGTAGGTTAGCGCCGGAAGGATAAGAGAACATCTCGAGGCAGTACAGCTTCTCGCCCTCTGCATCCGGATTGAACTTGTAAAGGCCTGTTTCAGCCCATTTTGCCTGCCACTTCTTGTCTGTCTCAATTGAGTAACTCATGTTAAAAGACTCCTTATTCTTTTAATTGAACAACTAATTATACTCCGATGTCTTTGGAATTTACATAGATATATTTTCCCTAATTTCGAACTGCCAGTACGAAATTAGGGAATTTTCAGATGTGCAGTCAGGTCTCAAAATGCCTACAAATCGCCACAAAATGAAATCATAATGTCACTTAAAATAGGGCATCGCATAATTGATTTTTATAAGTCGTGATGTAATAATAAATTGAATTTTTGCGAACTAACGCGTCAAATAAGGCGCTTTCGAATATATTGAGGTGAGAATACTATGGGTTTAGGCATGGAAATCGGTGTCGATCTCGGCACCAGCAGCGTTCTTGTTTACATCAGGGGTAAGGGTATCGTTCTTAAGGAACCTTCTGTTGTTGCTGTAAACAGCAAGACAGGTAAGGTCCTCGCTGTCGGCGAATCCGCTTCACTCATGCTCGGCCGTACTCCCGGTATCGTAGAAGCAATCAGACCTTTGCGTGAAGGCGTTATTTCTGACTTCAGAGCTACTGAAGTTATGCTCAAGGCTTTTATCGGCCGTGTCTGCACAGGTCTCCGCGCTACATATTTCAAGCCTACTATCGTAGTCTGCGTTCCTTCGGTCATCACACCGGTTGAGCAGCAGGCAGTAGAGAATGCCTGCCGTCACGCAGGCGCCAAGGACGTATTCCTCATCAGAGAGCCTATCGCTGCTGCGATCGGCGCAGGTATCGATATCACAAAGGCTTGCGGCTCAATGGTAGTAGATATCGGCGGCGGTACGACAGATATCTCCGTTATCTCACTTTGCGAACCTGTTGTTGATGCATCCTTGAAGGTTGCAGGCGATAAGTTTGACGAAGCCATCATCAAGCACGTAAGAAAGAGACATAACATCCTCATCGGTGAGAAGACGGCAGAGAAGCTCAAGATCGAGATCGGCTGCGCTTATCCGAGAGATGAAGAGCTCACATTAGACGTACAGGGAAGAAACATCATCACGGGTCTTCCTTCCACAGTTACGGTATCTTCCACAGAGATGCTCGAAGCATTGGAAGAGCCTATCACACAGATCTTCGAAGCAGTTCATAACGTACTCGAGAGAACACCTCCGGAACTCATGGCTGATATCTCACAGAGAGGTATCGTAATGACGGGCGGCGGCGCAATGCTCTACGGTCTTGACCACATGCTTTCCAACAGGATCGGTATCGATGTATACCTCGCCCAGGACCCTGTATCCTGCGTTGTTATCGGCACGGGTAAGGCGCTCGATATGATGGATAAATTTGCGGCACTTTCAGATAACTAAAACCTATTCGGTTGACTGAAACTATAACAAATGATATATTATGCGCGTCAGGTGAACACCCTGGCGCGCATTCGTTATATGTTGATATTTTTCCTTTTCGTGTTTGAAGATTGATATCCCTTTTTAAGCAGTATTGCGGATAAGCATAATAGGAATTTTGCGAGAAAATTTATTTTTCGAAAGGCGTTTATGGACGATTTTGACAATTTGAATTCTAAGACGGATTCTGACTTAAGGCAGATAGCTGTCGCTTTTGGTGATTTTACACCTGAAGAAGCAGAATCAAAGACAAGAGACGAACTCCTCATGGCTATCACAGGCGCGAAAGATATCGGTGACATCACTCCCGTAGATCTTTCTGAAGAGCCTGTTCCGGTAAAGCCTGTATCCATTCCGGAACCCATGAAGAGCACGGAAAACCAGAAGTCACTGGACGAGCTGATCGTTGATGTCGGCAGGACCGCAAGGTTCGAGACTAACGAACTGGCTGATGCCATGATCAAGGCAGAGAAGAAGGAGAAAAAAGTGGCTAAGAAAGTAACTGAAGAAGCCGCAAAGGAGCCCAAGGAAGAGAAGAAGGCTGAAAAGGCTGAGAAGAAGCCTGCAAAGCGTACTTCCAAGAAGGCTGCGAAGGCTGAAGAAGCTCCCGCAGAGGCAGCTCCGGCAGAGGCTGAAGCACCTGCAAAAGAGCCTGAGAAGACTGAGAAGGCAGCTAAGACAAAGAAGACCAGAACCAGCAAGAAGAAGGCCGATGCTACTGCTCAAGAGGTAAAGGCTGATGAGCCTACACCCGTTGAGGCTCTGGCAGCAGCCGCACAGGAAGAAGCACCTGCCGCAGAGGCTCCTCAAGCTGAAGCTCCCGCAGAAGCAAAGACTGAAGAGAAGAAGCCCGAACAGCAGGTTCAGGGCCAGGGCAAGCACGGCAGATCCAAGAGAAGAAAGATCACTTTCGGTCCCGGCCAGGATACAAAGACCGTAGAAACCATTGACGAGGCTCCGGCTGAGAGTGAAGAAGAAGTCCCGGAAGTCGTACTTCCCGTTGAGATCGAGATCGAGGGCGTTCTCGCCATCAACAACAACGAAGGCAACAAGAATGATTTCTGCGGATTCGTTCACAGAAATAACTATCTGCCCGGCGAAGATGACGCTTATGTCCCGGGCCAGATGATAAAGAGAATGGGACTTCGCAGAGGCGACTATATCAAGGGCTTCGCGATCCCGAAGCGCGGCAAGGACAGATATGCTCCGCTCAAGCGCATTACGGAAGTTAACGGCATTCCCGTAATCGAGAATGATTATGAGAACATCAGAAGACGTCCCAAGTTTGAGAGCCTCACAGCTATCTATCCTGATGAGAGACTTGACTTAGAGACTGAGAAGGAAGACATTTCCACAAGGATCATCGACCTTTTCTCGCCTATCGGCAAGGGCCAGAGAGGTATGATCGTATCCCCTCCGAAGGCAGGTAAGACGATCCTGCTCCAGAAGGTCGCAAATTCAATCACAGCTAACAATCCTGACTGCGTACTTATCGTGCTCCTCATCGACGAGCGTCCTGAGGAAGTTACGGACATGCAGAGGAATATATCAGGCGAAGTCGTTTACTCCACATTCGACAAGCGCCCCGAGAATCACGTAAGAGTAACAGAGCTCGTGCTCGAGAGAGCCATGAGACTCGTTGAGCTCGGCAAGGACGTTGTAATCCTTTTGGATTCCATGACAAGACTTGCAAGAGCGTATAACCTTACGATCAACCCTACAGGAAGGACCCTGTCAGGCGGTCTTGATCCGGGATCACTCTACGGACCTAAGAGATTCTTCGGTGCCGCACGTAATATCGAACACGGCGGATCCCTCACGATCCTTGCTACAGCGCTCATCGAGACAGGCTCAAGGATGGACGAGGTTATTTTCGAGGAATTCAAGGGAACAGGTAACATGGAAGTTACTCTCGACAGAAAGCTCGCAGACAGAAGAGTTTTCCCGGCTATTGCAGTCGACAAGTCCGGTACGAGAAGAGAGGACCTCCTGCTTACGCCCGAAGAGCTCGATGCGGTATGGCTCATCAGAAGAAGGATCGCGGAGGCAGACACGATCACGGCTACCAACGCTGTCATCAGCTTTATGGAGAAGACGACGAGCAACAAGTCCTTCGTACTTTCCGTAAAGAAATCTTTCGCGACCGATTGACAACCGCATACGATTCAAGTAATATAGCAAGGCTAACACGAAGAATCCGGTATGACATACGTGAGTTTAGGATTACGCGTCATATCTTTGATTGAGAGGTGAAAGGACATGAAAGAAGGAATTCATCCTAAGACGCAGGTCGTAACAGTTAAGTGCGCATGCGGCAACACATTCGAGACTCTTTCCACAAAGAGTGATCTCAGAGTTGATATCTGCTCTAACTGCCATCCGTTCTATACAGGCAAGCAGAAGCTCGTTGATACAGGC
Organism: Clostridiales bacterium; assembly: GCA_017554745.1. GTDB lineage: Bacteria > Bacillota > Clostridia > Saccharofermentanales > Saccharofermentanaceae > Saccharofermentans. The sequence continues at coordinate 123,879 of JAFZHS010000013.1, forward strand.
GGACGTGTTGATAAGTTCAAGAAGAGAATGGAAAAGGCTTAATTCTCATTCAACAAAAGCTAACAAGAGGTTGTCTATTTCGGGCAACCTCTTTTGTTTTAGCTAAAAAGGGCTACATTCCCTTATTTTGCCTTTTGTTTGTAACACCAATGCTCTTATTATTTGTTATACTCACAATCAGAATGCACAATTATGCTTAGACAAGGGGAAATATATGTCAGAGAATAACAGTGACATGAAGATATTGACCGAGGAACAGGTCAGGGAGATCACGCCCGAACAGATGGAGCAGGATATCGATCTTGTCCCTGAAGTGCAGCCCAAGGCTCCTGCCAAGGCAGCGAAAAAGAAGAAAAAGAAGTGCTGTGAGCCCGTAAAGAAGACTTCCATAGGCGGTCAGGCGCTCATTGAGGGCGTCATGATGGTCGGTCCTTCAAGAACTGCAATGGCAGTAAGAAAGGGCGACGGCACTATCGTTGTCGAAGAGATAAAGCAGAGCGAGAAGACCACTTATTTTGAGAAGGTCCCTTTCATCCGCGGCTGCATCAGGTTTTATAAGATGCTCGTTACGGGTACCGGCGCGCTCATGAAGGCCGCTGATATCTCCGAAGAGGGCAAGCCCGAAGAACACAAGGAAGGCGAGAAGAAGTCACGCCTCGATGAATTTGCCGAGAGGCACTTTAACGTCATGATGACCATTTCGGCTATCGTCGGCATTCTTCTTTCAATAGGTCTTTTTATCCTCGCGCCCAGACTTATCGTTGACATAGGAGCGAAGTTCATCCCCGAAGAACTCAAAGAGCTCACTTGGATGACTGTTGTCCTTAATGTTGCAGAAGGACTTTTAAGACTCCTCATCTTCCTCTTCTATCTGATATTTGCTTCCAGCCTCAAGGACATCAAGAGAGTCTGGCGCTATCACGGAGCTGAGCATAAGACGATCGCCTGCTATGAGGCAGGACTCCCGCTTACTGTCGAGAATGTTTTGAAGCAGTCACGCTTCCATCCCCGCTGCGGCACATCCTTTATGTTCAACGTGCTTGCGATATCCATCATCATCTATACGGTTATCGGAATCTTCACGGGCGCCCAGCCCATGTGGGTCAACGCTCTTATCAGAATCGGCTGCATCCCGGTCATCTGCGGTATCTCTTTCGAGATATTAAAGTTTGTCGGAAGACACGACAGAAACTTCTTCTGCAGATTCTTGTCCAAGCCCGGTCTCTGGCTCCAGAAGTTCACTACCCAGGAGCCTGACGCGGCTATAGCAGAGGTTGCGATCGCTTCCATGCAGGCAGTCATCCCGGAGAACAAGGAAGATGACATCTGGTAATGACGGACTTTTAAGTCTTCTCGAGCAGTCGGGAGACGGTGAAGCTTCGTTGGACCTTAAGATCCTTAAGGAAGAATTCGAAGGCAAAGAATTGGAAAATGCTGTAAAGAGGCGCGCTGATGGCGAGCCTCTTGCTTATATTCTGGGATACCGTCATTTCTACAAAGAATGCTACAAGGTCTGCCCCGGAGTCCTTATTCCGAGGGCGGATACCGAGATCGTAGTAGAATCTGCCCTGAAATTCCTGGGCATAAACGAGATGGCGACGGGTGATCTTCTGAAGATCCCTTCATACGGGAAAGATCTGTCAGACATAAGTTTTGCGGATCTTTGCACGGGCACGGGATGCATCGGAATATCCCTTGCCAATGAGATAGCAAGAAGGGGCGGGAAGGCGTCAGGATGCCTTATAGACATCAGTGATACGGCAATAGCAGTCGCTTCCGAAAATGTTACATTCCAGGCGCTTAAGCCCGAAGACCTTAAGGTTATTAAGCATGACGTGCTTAGCAAAGCACCTGATATCGGAAAACTCGATCTTATATTATCCAATCCGCCGTACATAACTAATGACGAGATGGAAGAGTTAGAGCCTCAGGTAAAGGACCACGAGCCTGACCTGGCATTGAGGGCAGGCGATAAAGGGCTGGACTTTTACGGACCGGTTGCCGGCCACGCCGTAAAGCTCTTAAAAGACGGCGGTGCCCTGATCGTTGAACATGGGTTCGAACAGGGAGACCTCGTGCGTGAGATCTTCGCTTTATCAGGCCTTCACGACTGCATGACGATAAGGGATTACGGAAATAATCCCAGGGTTACCATAGGAATCAAGTGATCAATTAGTCTCGATATACTGCGAGACGCAGATATGGCGTCCGTCAACGTCCTCGAAGACGAACTGGCGGTTAGTGCCCTGGCTCTGCGCGGCCTTTGCTTCAGGCAGGTCTTCTACGATCTTTATGCCGTTGCCTGCGACTTCGTTATGAAGCAGGAAAGGCTCTGAGCAATAGATGTACATGTCGTACTTAATGCCGAATTCCCTTGCGGGCTTAGTGATGGCGCCTTCGCTCTGTACAAGGACGATGGCGATATTATCCCTGTAGAGCTTTATGTGAGGCATTGCCTCGTCGTCTAAGTGTGCGGCCTTGAAGCCGAGCTTGTTCTCGTAGAAAAGTGCTGTCTTATAGATGTCTTCACACGCGAAGACCGCAGCCTGGCTGTTCATGAGAAGAAGTCTGTCGCTGCCTTCATTCTCGCCCTCTTCAGGCGCTTTTTCAGGTGCCGTGCTGCCCGAGCTGAACTGGTAGCCCAAAAGCGGCGTGCCGAAGACCTTCTCGTGATCTGCAAGGGAATTCACGTATTCGGATCGTTTCTTGATCTCGTCATTGGTCAGCGTAGCGGGAATGTCAGCCAGATACTCGACCTTCTCCAAATATTCAAGGAGGTTCATGAGCCTTACATGAAGCGGGTTTATATCTGATGTCGCAGGCACCTCGGCGCCTCTGCCGTGGATGAACATCATGCCGTATTCTACGGCTTCCGCGGGAAGTCCTGCGTAAAGATGCATGAGAAGGTTCATCTCGTCTGAAGCTTTCTCGTCGGTGCCGCCCTTTGCTATGGACTTCTCGATCATCTCGAAAACGAGATTCATATCATGTAAAGGATATTCTTTATTAAGCATTGTTAACTCCTTGAGACTCAATGGTCTTAATATAACAAAGTGGGATAAAAAAAGACAGAAGAGGGGCGTTTTCCTTGTAAAACAGGGCAAGAAACGGCCTGGAAAAAAATTTTCGAAAAAATGCTATATTTTTTGTAACGAATCTCAGATTTCTCCGTCTAACAGGTGAGATCACAAAAGAAAGGTCAGTTGATACGTGGATAAGAATACCGCTGAAAAGCTATATGAAGCCTTTTACATGAAGGTATTCTCTTACGTTATGACACTTGCCAAGGATCGCAATGACGCCGAGGAGATAACCCAGGAGACCTTTTTCAGGGCGATATCGACTGATAAGGCCTTCAAGGGCGAGAGCGAGAGCTTCACGTGGCTTTGTGCTATCGCAAAAAACATCTTTATAGATGAGAAGCGGCGTTTTGCAAGACAGGATGAGGAACTGACAGAAGAGCTTCCGGATACAAACAAAGGGATAGAAGAGAAGCTCGCGGAAAGGGATACATCACTGAAGATCCACATAGTACTCCATCAGCTGGAGGAGCCGTACAAGGAAGTTTTCCAGCTGAGGGTATTCGGCGAACTGTCATTCGCGGAGATCGGTTCTATCTTCGGAAAGACCGAGACCTGGGCCCGGGTCACGTATCACAGAGCCAGACTAAAGATCAAGGAAAGGATGGATGAAAATGAAATATAATTGTGATTTGATCTCAGATCTTCTGCCTTTATATAAAGATGACATCTGCAGTGAAGCATCCAGAAAGATAGTTGAAGAGCATCTCGAAGAATGCCCTGACTGCAAGAAGATCTTAAACAGTCTTAATGACGTTACCATAGATGAAAAGATCGTCAAGGAAAAAGAAGAAGTAATCAACTCCCAGGCTAAGTTCTTTAAGCGCAAGAGTGCCTTTGCAGGCAGCATCATAGGACTTATCTTCTCGATACCGATTCTGGTCTGCCTTATCGTTAACCTGGCAACAGGTGCGGGCCTTACATGGTTCTTTATCGTACTCGCCGCTATCCTTGTGGCAGCTTCCTTAATCGTCGTACCGCTCATGGTACCCGAGAATAAGATGCTGACCACGATGGGAGCATTTACCGCAAGCCTTCTGGTACTGTTCGGTGTTATCAACATCTACACCCAGGGCAGATGGTTCTTCGTAGCATCAGCTGCAACGATCTTCGGACTGACAATGTTCTTCGCGCCTTTTATCTGCTTCAGAAGACCTGTCAAAAACTACTTAAAGAACTCCAAGGGCCTTGCGATCATGTGCGCATACACAGCAACATTCACGCTTATGATGCTCTGCATCGGCCTTCACGTTAAGGAACGCATGTTTTTCCCGATGGCATTTGCTATCGCTATGCCGCTCGTGGCAATGGCATGGGCTATCTTTGTAACCATCAGATATATCCGTACCAATGCAGTCCTCAAGACAGGCATCTGCATTACGTCAGTAGGCATTTTGTCCGGCATTCTGTCACACATGACAGCAATGGCAACAGTCAAGGCATCTACAAACGGTGTCGTTATGTATTCGGATCCATGGCTCCCGCTCATGCTTTCCATCGGATCTGTCGGCCTGCTTCTTGCCGGAATCGGAGCATTAATCATGATTTTCAAGAGAGGAAAAAAGAATGAAAACAAATAAGATTATCGCAGGAGCCATGGCGCTTCTGGTACCCGCAACACTTTGCTTAACAGGATGCGACTTCGGCGTCTTCAATGTCCTTACATACACATACGATAACAGCGAAAAGTACACGGCCGGAGACCGCGAGATCTCTGATAAGATCACAACGATCGACATCGATTATGTATCAGGAGACGTAACACTTAACGGAAGCGATACTGATAAGGTCACAGTCAAGGAAACAGCCAACAAGGATCTCGATGATGCCCACAAGGTACACACATGGGTCGATGGCAGCACTCTTTATGTAAGATACTGCGAATCCACAAAGAAGATCTCTTTTAACAGGATCGAGAAGAAGCTCGAACTCAATATTCCCGGAGCTCAGGACCTGGATAACCTCAGCATCAAGATATCTTCCGGTGACTTCAAGTGTGATGGCGTAACTGCAGGCAAGCTTAATGCCAACTCATCTTCGGGAGACGTCGGCATCAGCTGCAAAGCGTCAGACATCGATCTCAAAGTATCTTCAGGTGATATCGTTCTTAACCAGGAAGGCATGGGCGGTTCCGTCAACATAAAGTCTTCTTCAGGCACGGTAGATTATACCCAGACCGGCAGCAACGATCAGATCATTATCAAGTCTTCTTCCGGCGGAGTAAAAGCTGATGTGGAAAAGGCTTCGAGCCTCTCGATCGATGTCAGCTCGGGTGCTATCGCAATTGATGCCGACGACGTAGCAGATCTTAACGCCAAGGCTTCCAGCGGCGATATGAATATCACTCTCGGCAATGTTCCGCAGAATTCCAAGCTCGACTCGAGCTCCGGTGATATCAGGTTAAATGTTCCCGAGAATGCCGATATGACTGCAACCGTTAAGATCTCCAGCGGATCATTTGATTCAGAGCTTCCTTTTGCCAAGGAAGGAAAGAATTACACCTGCGGAAACGGTTCTTCCACAATGGATATCCGTGTTTCGTCCGGTGATGTCGATATCAACGTGATCTGACCGCGTTTTCGATATATTTTAAGCTTAAAAGGCTGTCTCTTTTAAGGGGCAGCCTTTTGATATATTCGCCCTGTTGTTCTACAATACTGTACTGTCAGTAAAGACTTTAAGGAGAAGATAATGGCTCAGTTCAAAAAGACAAATGCTATGAGGATCCTCGATAAAGCGGGGATCGATTATACATATCAGGAATACGAGTACGATGAGAATGACTTAGACGGCCATCACGTCGCAGAATATCTGGGCGTTCCCTATGAGGAAGTGTTTAAGACCCTGACCGCCGTATCCGATAAAGGCGAGTATCTCGTGTTCTGCATCTGCGTGGATGACGAGATTGACCTTAAAAAAGCCGCAAAACTGGCAGGCGTTAAGAGAGTGGACATGATACACGTCAAAGACCTTCTGAACGTTACAGGCTATATCAGGGGAGGATGCTCTCCGATCGGCATGAAAAAGCAGTACAGGACTTTCATCGATGAGATGGCAGAGCTTGTTGACAGCATATGCGTCAGCGCGGGGCAGAGGGGAGTGCAGTTGAGACTCAAGCCTTCTGACCTGATTTCTTTTACTAATGCCGTAGTCGGCGATTTTGCTGTGCGTGCTTAAAATGTTAGAATTACTTGGAAAATCGTGAAAACAGGAAGTGAATTCTCATGTTGGAACCTAAGAGTTTTACGTTGAATGATATCCCGAAGGGAGCCCGTATCTACTTTATCGGTATCGGCGGAATCTCGATGAACGGCCTTGCAAGACTTGCTAAGCATGCGGGATTTGTTGTCGGAGGTTCGGACAACCATCCTTCAGAGAGAACGGAGATATTGGAAGAGCAGGGCATAAAGATCTATAACAGCCAGATAGCTGCAAATATCGATGATTTCAAGCCCGATTATCTCGTAAAGACCGCTGCCATCCTTCCTCATAACGAAGAGGTTAAAAGGGCGACGGAGCTTGATCTTCAGATCTTTGACAGAGCCGAGTTCCTCGGAGCTTTCACAAGGACATACAAGAACGTTATCAACGTGTCAGGCACTCACGGCAAGACGACGACCACATCTATGATCTCTCTGATGATGATCGATGCGGGCCTTGATCCTACCGTGCATCTCGGTGCAGATCTTGATATATTCAACGGAACCATCAGAACAGGTTCACACGACCTTCTGGTATCAGAAGCATGCGAGTTCAAAAGGTCTTTTTTGAACTTCTCGTCTACGACTGCAGTCATTACTAATATCGATCACGATCACGTAGACTGTTATCCGACTTTGGATGATGTAATAGATGTTTTCGCGCGCTTCATAAGACTCGTAGACGACAACGGTTATGTGGTCGTATCAGGTCACGACAGGAACGTTGCAAAGGCGGTAAAAGAGGCTGAAGAATACTTCAGCAAGCAGGGAAGGAAATTCCCTCAGGTCGTCACATGCGCGACTGATAACAAGTCCTGCGAAGTCACAGGCAAACCGGCTGATTTTATTGCGGAGAATATCACATTCGAGAACGGACTTCCCAAGTTTGACATCGTTTTAAACGGTGAGACTTCGATAAGCGTTAAGCTGAAGATCCCCGGAAGCCACAATATCGCCAATGCGCTCAATGCGGCAGCTGCGGCATACCTTAACGGAGCAGCGCCTGACGCTATTCAAAGCGCGCTTAACAGCTTTGCCGGCGCAGACGGAAGATATACCGTCAAGGGTAAGTACAAGGGCTGCGATGTCGTAGTGGATTACGCGCATCATCCGACGGCTGCAAGAGCTACCATCGAGGCGGCTTCCAACATGCCGCACAACGATATCCTCGTAGTCTTCCAGCCTTTGACCTTTAACCGTACGAAATTACTCTTTGAAGACTATGTCACAAGCCTTCTGCCCTGCAAGAAGATATTGTTCTCCGAGATCTTCTCCGACAGGGAGAGCGATACTCTCGGCATGTCCAGCAAGCTTATCTCCGACGAGATCAATAAGCGCGGCGGAGACGCTGAGTTCTACGAAGACAGAGCCGAACTCAAAAAGAGGATCGACGAGCTCATCAAGCCCGGTGATATCATCCTCATTCTCGGCCCCGAAGACATAAGGACTTTAGGCGACGAGTTGTGCCCTGAAAAGTAATGAAGAAGAACTCCGGCAGACAGGAAGAACAGAAGATAGCGCCGCAATACGGATTCCGCAAGCTGCGCCCTCTTAAGATACCTAAAGCAGCGTGGTTTGCGCTTTTGCTGGCATTCGCCATGGCGGTAGTCCTGTTTGTTTTGTACGGAGCATCTTTCAAGGGCACTAAAAATGCCGGTAAGACGCTGGTCATTTATTCCGACGGCACGAGCATTCCTGACGTCTCATTCCGCAACAGCATGGCAGCGGCAGGCTTTGACTATGTCATAGTAGAGCCTGACAAGCGCAGCTCCAAGCCCGATTTTGTATATGAGCTTCCCAAAGACTGCGAAAAGGACGATGTTGTCGTCTGCGCGATAGGTGCAGATGCGTTCAAAGTCATGCATGACCTTCTGGCTTCAGGCGCGGGCAATATCGAAGGCTATGTACTGATAGCACCTGATTATCCCGGAAATGCTGCTCTTGAAGGCTATACGAGCGATTATCCCGCTTTGCCTTGCGCGATCTTCGGCCTCGACAGCAAGGCTAAGACTACGGGAGAATTAAGCGGCTCGCAGATGATCTTCGAGAAGATCTCTGGCGTAGATACGATGTACGGACATGCTGCGCAGAGAGGAAAGATCTCTCCTTCGAAGGTATATATCTCGCCAAACCAGATGAGATATCTGTCGCTGTCATCATCCAAGTCAGGTACAGGCGCGCTTTTGGCTTCGCCCTCATTCCAGAGTGAGCTCGCGCAGTATCTCGGAACTACATTCGGAAGAGGCTATTCGGCTTCAAGGGTCAACGTCTGGTTTGTAATGCTCACGTTCGCGTTATGCCTGTCAGTCACATCTCTTGCTTTGTTCCTGTTTATGGTCCCGGTATCGGTTCCCGACAAAGGACAGAGGGAGCTTAAGGGAAGGGACAGCCTCGGAGCGATAATATTCCTGGGCATTTCCGGCTGGATCGCGCTTACGGGAGCAGTTATGACATTTATCCCGCCGGCAGTCCGCTTTGCCAAGTATGTGGCACTCTATTCACCGGTCCTGATTATTGCACTTATGGCATTTGCGCAGATCAAGCTCCTTGCGAACAAGGATATCGCTTATTACAGGAAGGATAACGGTCCGAGGATCTTTGCTGCTTCGGTCGTTACGGGTACTGTTGAACTGATGATAATAATCGCGGCAGCGCTTGATCTTACCAACGTAGAGGATGCGTTCGGCAAGACGACAAATATAATCGTCTCGCTCATTGTCTTTGTGGTCATGAGCCTTTCCGCGGCAGGCCTGATACTTGCCGACAAGAAGTCGAGATTCTCAGGCCAGGGCGCGGCTGCTTATTTCGGCAGTCCTTTGTACTTCGCAGAAGCCTTGATACCTTCCGCAGTTCTTCTTATACTGGGCTTTATCAACGGCAGCGGTGAGATAATAAGGGCTTCACTTGCGGGCATAGCCTTGGGTGTAATACCCTTCGTCTGCACGACGCCGATCAAGAGGATATCTGACTTTTACGAGATTACGGGACTTATCTTTGGCATTATCGCGGCGCTTATCGTGTTCGTAGCGGCCTGATATCGCGAAAAATCCGGTCCCTATATATTTATTATTGACTTTTTCAGACCCCTGGTGGTATTATACGTCGGTGACCGCATGCAACGGGCTTTTTTAAATGCGCTTATTTTTGGCGCTGCCTCGGGTTAAAGCAGCGAGACTGGAAGAACAGGAGGAATGAATATGTACGCAGTAATTAAGACAGGCGGCAAGCAGTACAAGGTTTCTGTTGACGATGAGATCTTCGTTGAGAAGCTTGAAGGTGAGGCTGGCAGCCAGGTTACTTTCGATGATGTACTTGCAGTATCCGATGACAACGGTATCGTAGCAGGCGATGTTAAGGCTACCGTTACAGGCGAGATCGTTAAGCAGGGCAAGAACAAGAAGGTTATCGTCTCTAAGTACAAGGCTAAGAAGGGCTACAGAAGAAAGAACGGCCACAGACAGCCTTACACACGTGTACTTATCAAGGCTATCAACGCGTAAGTCAGGGCGTAAAGCTTTATGATTTCCGTTATCGTCAACAGGGAAGGTAATCTGATCCGTGCGATATATGCGAACGGACACGCAGGTTACGATGAACCCGGGAAAGACATCATCTGCAGCGGAGTATCAACTCTCCTTTTCACTGCAGCAAGTGCTCTGGAAGATATTTGCGGTTACGACAGTGAATCTTTCTTCCGGATCTCAGGTGAAGGCACAGAGGATGTTAACTTAAGGATAACGGTTCCCGACCAGGGAGACGATGAGACAAAGAACAGGGCTCAGGTAATCATGAGAACTTGCGAATTAGGTCTTATCGGGATAGCAAGAGATTATAACGACAGTAAAAAGAAGTACGTAGAGATTATTAATTCAAGAACACCGGAGGTGTAATTATGATTAAGTTTAATTTACAGCTCTTCGCACATAAGAAGGGAATGGGTTCCACCAAGAACGGCCGTGAGTCCCAGTCCAAGAGATTAGGCGCGAAGAAAGGTGACGGACAGTCAGTTCTGGCCGGCAATATTCTTGTAAGACAGCGCGGTACTAAGATCCATCCCGGCACAAACGTCGGCATCGGATCTGACGATACACTTTTCGCTTTGATCGACGGTAAGGTCAAGTACGAGCGTATGGGCAAGGATAAGAAGCAGGTTAGCGTTTATCCTGTAGCCTGATTTTAGGTAACAAGAAGAGACCAAACAGAGCAGTCTTCCGCTATATAGGCGTGGACTGCTCTTGATTTTGAGGGAGAATCAGATGTTTATAGATCACTCTAAGATATATGTTAAGGCCGGTGACGGCGGTAATGGCGCGCTCAGTTTCCATACCGAGAAGTATATTACCAACGGCGGTCCGGACGGCGGTGACGGCGGTGACGGCGGTAACGTCATCCTGCAGGCTGCGCCGAATCTGACGAGCCTTCAGAACTTCAGATTCAAGCATAAGTTCATTGCCGAGAACGGTGCCAAGGGCATGGGTAAGAAGATGTACGGAAGACGCGGAGAAGACCTCGTTATCGGTGTTCCCGTAGGAACCGTCGTAAAAGACACAATGACAGGCGACATCATTGCAGACCTTACCGAGCCCGGACAGAAGATCGTTGTTGCCAGGGGCGGCAAGGGCGGCCTCGGCAACATGCACTATGCCAATTCCGTAAGACAGGCGCCGCAGTTTGCTACACCCGGTGCACCCGGCGAAGAAAGAGAACTCTCGATCGAGTTAAAGCTCATCGCTGACTGCGGCCTCGTAGGATTCCCGAATGCGGGCAAATCAACACTGCTCTCAGTCCTGACAAGAGCCAAGCCGAAGATCGCAGATTATCCGTTTACTACATTAGAACCCGTCTTAGGCGTTGTTACCAAGGATGATTTCTCATATGTCATCGCGGATATCCCGGGCATCATCGAGAATGCCCACGAAGGCGCAGGCTTAGGCCACGACTTCTTAAGACACATCGAGAGAACAAGGCTCCTCGTTCACGTAGTCGACCTGTCGGCAGCAGACGGAAGAGATCCGATAGAAGATTTCAAGACGATAAATAATGAGCTCGAAGAGTTCAGCCTTGAGCTTGCACAAAGGCCCCAGATCGTTGTCGGCAACAAGTGCGACGGCGTATCCGAAGAAGATGCTAAAAAGTTCGTAGACACAGTAAGATCAATGGGTTACGAGGATGTATACATCATCTCCGCAGCAGGCATGATCGGAGTTAACGAACTCGCTGACAAGATCACTGAAGCAGTCAGCAAGCTTCCTCCTACGATCCTTCACGATATCGCTGAGGGCGGAGAGAGAGTCTACACATTTGACGAAGGCAAGAAGTTCGAGATCATCATCAATGAGGACGGCAACTTTGAAGTTACCGGAAAGTGGATCAACAAGATCTTCAATTCAACGAACTTCGAAGATACCGAATCGACTAACTTCTTCCAGAGAACACTTGAGAACGAAGGAGTTTTCGAGGAACTCAAGAAGATGGGCGTTAAGGAAGGCGACACTGTTAAGGTCTGTGATCTGGAATTCGATTATTATGACTGACATTTCATAATTGAACGGTTTTATTCACGAATTATTAACAAATGTTCCCTTATGATGCCTTAATGCTTGTGTATCATTCTCAATGTAAGATGACATCGCAATAGCGTAAGTTTTGAGTTTGTTTGTAGGATGCCGCAGTAAAAGCTGCGGCATCTTTTTGTTTGCGGGTTTTGACGGTGATGTTTTTTTCTTTTATTTAGAGTAAAATATATGGGATTTGGAAGGTGAAGTGAACAGCATGAATTTTCTTGTACAGATTTTTACTAACAGAATACTGGTCGTAGGCATTGTGTCATGGTTTTTGGCGCAGGTCTTTAAGATGATCAGTAATTTCATGCTGACAAAGAAATTCAGCATAGAGAGACTTTTTGGCGACGGAGGTATGCCGAGCGGTCATACTGCGACTGTTGTTTCCGTTGCGACTGCGACAGGTCTTTACGAAGGCTTTGATTCAGCTTACTTTGCTGTTGCCGCGATCCTCGCGATCATCGTAATGCACGACGCCATGAATGTCAGATATCAGGCAGGTAAGCAGGCTGCGCTTCTTAACGTTATGGCTGAGACCTTTGAGAAGATCACAGGTGCTGATCTTCCTAACGAAGAGAAGCTCAAGGAACTCCTCGGCCACACACCTCTGCAGGTTGCGGCAGGCTTTGTTTTAGGTGTCTGCTCGGCAATAGGCATGTATCTCATTTTCGGATAATCTTATGATTGCCGACGATATACGTATAGAATTATCGAAGCTCCAGGATCTCAAATACAGGGACCTTCAGATAACCACGATTCCTTCGGTGGCTGCTGACAGGATCACGGGTGTAAGGACTCCTGCGCTCCGTTCTCTCGCAAAAGAATTAGCTAAGAGAGAAGACATATCTTTGTTCCTGGAAGATCTGCCGCACAAGCTTTTCGAAGAAGACCAGCTGCATGCATTTATCCTGTCAGGCATGAAGGATGCAGAAGAATGCATCAGGCTCGTTGATAAATTCCTTCCTTATGTTGATAACTGGGCTACCTGCGACCAGATGTCTCCGAAGGTTTTCAAGAAGAACAAGAAGCTTTTGCTCGAATATGTCAACACATGGATAAAGTCTGACAAGACTTATGTTAAGCGTTTTGCGGTCGGCATGCTCATGGAACATTTTCTCGATGAGGATTTTAAGCCTTCGTATCTTGCCAAAGTCGCGAAAATCCGTTCTGACGAATACTACGTCAACATGATGATTGCCTGGTATTTTGCGACAGCGCTCGCAAAGCAGTACGATCAGACACTGCCGTATATTGAAGGACAAAAGCTTGATAAATGGACACACAATAAATCGATCCAAAAAGCAGTTGAGAGCTACCGCATAACACCCGAACAGAAAGATTATCTCAAGACATTGAGAAGAAAGGCATAAGGCATGATCTATACAGTTACACTTAATCCTGCAGTCGATGTAAGCCTTCATGTAAAAGACGGACTTATGCCCGGAAGCATAAACCAGTCTTACGGCGTCAGGACCGATCCCGGCGGCAAGGGCATCAATGTATCCAAGACACTTAAGGTATTGGGAAAGAAATCCGTTATCTGCCTCGGTGTCTGCGGTGATGACGGAGACAGGCTCCTTACGATGCTCGATAATATCGGCGCCGAAGTCATCAGTGTCAGATATCCTTCCGGCAACACCAGGATCAATGTTAAGATCACCGGTGAGAACGGCGTTACTACAGATATCAACGGTGAAGGCCCGCTTTATGACAGAGATACGATCGTAAATCTTACCGCGCTTATCCGCGAGAGACTTACTGACGGTGATACCGTCGTAATCTCAGGAAGACCGCCTCTCGGAGCGCCTGCCGATATCTATGCGGATCTTATAAAGAGCTTCAGCGAAGTCGCCGGCGTTAAGGTAATCCTTGATGCGTCTGACAGATATCTCATTGAAGGCCTTTTCGCAAAGCCTTATGCCGTTAAGCCCACGTGTGAAGAGCTCGAGATCGATAACGATTCGGACAGCGCCAAGAACGAGGCTGGCGAGATCGTTCTGCGTGGCGTAAAGCGCTGTCTCATCTCCATGGGAAGCGTCGGTGCCGTATACGCAAGTTCGGATCACGAAGCAGTCTATTCCAGAGCTCTCGACGTTAAGGCCAACTGCACCACCGGCTGCGGTGACGCAATGACAGCGGGCCTTGCATACGCAGCAGAAGAAGATCTGTCATCTGAAGAGACATTCAGGCTCTGTATGGCGTTAGCGGGCGCGGAGGCAGAGACCGAAGGAACAAATCCGCCTACAAAGGAACGTGTATCTGAGTTGCTGGACAGTTTCCCGATTTGAGGACAACCTGTCCCGGCGTCATTGCAATATAAGAACAAATGTTCCATAATTGATTCAGAAGATTTAAGACTTTTTGAAGCAGCGGGATACACGATCTATGTTTAAACTGGTTTCAGATTTTAAGCCGTCAGGCGACCAGCCTGAAGCGATAGATTCCCTTGTACAGGGCATCAAGGACGGGATGAAGGCGCAGACCCTTCTCGGTGTCACGGGCTCGGGCAAGACATTCACCATGGCCAACATCATTGAGAGGGTGCAGAGGCCGACTCTTGTTCTGGCGCACAATAAGACATTGGCAGGCCAGCTCTATGCCGAGTTTAAGGAACTGTTCCCGGAGAATGCCGTAGAGTACTTTATCTCATACTACGATTACTACCAGCCTGAAGCATATATAGCCGCTACGGATACTTATATCGAGAAGGATTCGTCTATCAATGACGAGATCGACCGTATGCGCCACGAGGCTACAAAGTCGCTCCTTACGAGGGATGATGTCATCATCGTAGCTTCCGTCTCCTGCATATACGGCATCGGTGAGAAGGAAGATTATCTCGCTCTCGCGCTCATGCTCGAGACAGGCCTTGAGGTCCCTATGGATGTAGTTATGGCCAAGCTTATCAATATGCAGTATTCGCGCAATGACTTCGATCTTCAGAGAGGCACTTTCAGGCGCAAGGGTGACGTCATCGATATCTGGACTCCTGATTCCGAACACACGCTTACGAGGATAAGCTTTTTCGGTGATGAGATAGATAAGATAAGTTACGTCGACGCGATCACCGGCAAGACGGAGTATACGAAGGATTACATCGAGCTGTTTCCTGCTTCACACTATGCGACAGGAAGAGCCAAGCTCAACAAGGCCATAGACAGGATCGAAGCCGAGCTTGAGGTAAGACTTAAAGAGTTAAGGGAAGCGGGTGACATGATAGCCGCGTACCGCCTTGAGCAGCGCACCCGTTACGATATGGATATGTTAAGGGAGACGGGCTTCTGCAAGGGTATTGAGAACTATTCAAGGCACATAGCCGGAAGGCAGGAGGGCGAACCGCCCTGCACACTGATGGACTTCTTCCCGGATGATTTCCTTCTGTTCATCGATGAGTCGCACCAGACTATTCCCCAGGTCGGCGCCATGTATAACGGCGACAGATCCCGTAAGGAGATGCTCGTACAGTACGGCTTCAGACTTCCTTCCGCATTCGATAACAGGCCTTTGAAGTTTGCCGAGTTTGAGCAGCGAATGGGCCAGACTGTTTTCGTAAGCGCTACTCCCGCAGACTATGAGAAGGAGCACAGCGAGCAGATAGTCGAGCAGATGATAAGACCTACGGGCCTTCTTGAGCCTGAGATCTTTATCCGCCCTGTCGAAGGACAGATCGAAGATATACTGTCCATGCTTAAGGAGCAGAAGAAAACAGGCGATAAGAGCCTCATCATGACGCTCACCAAGAGAATGGCAGAAGACCTCACCGAGTTCCTCAAGAAAGAGAATATCAGAGTCACATATCTGCACTCGGACATCAAGGCCGTAGAGCGTATGCAGATCCTTAACCAGCTTCGAAATGATGAGATCGACGTCATTGTCGGTATCAATCTCTTAAGGGAAGGCATCGATCTTCCTGAAGTATCGCTCCTGATGATCCTCGATGCCGATAAGGAAGGCTTCTTAAGGTCTGAGAGATCTCTCATACAGATAATCGGCAGGTGTGCGAGGAACGATCACGGCAGGGTAGTCCTTTATGCTGATGAAGTCACAGATTCCATGATGAATGCCGTTTCTGAGACCAACCGCAGAAGAAAGATCCAGGAAGAGTACAATAAGGCTAACGGCATTACGCCTAAGACCGTCAAGAAGGCGGTAAGAGATGTCTTCGATATCGTTGCCGAGAACAGCAGGGATTCTTCCGGCAAGGGCAGAGGCAAATCCGCCAAGGGCGGCATCGATGCTGCAAGGCTCATTAACGAAGGCGTATCCGGCGGAACCGAAGAAGAGAATAACAAGCTTATCGATAAGCTTACGGTAGAGATGTCCAAGGCAGCCAAGGATCTCGATTTTGAGAGGGCGGCTGAGATAAGAGATATAATCATCGAGCTTCAGGGGAAGAAATAATGGGCGGCTTTTGTCACTTACATCTTCATACCGAATACAGCCTTCTGGACGGAGCCATAAAGATCAAGGATCTCGCCCAAAGGCTCAAGGATATGGGCATGACTTCCTGTGCCATTACAGACCACGGCGTAATGTACGGTGCGGTCTCTTTCTACCGCGAGATGAAGGCAAACGGCGTACATCCCGTTATCGGCTGTGAGGTCTATGTAGCTCCGGGCTCGAGATTCGACAAGACGCCTGTCCCGGGAAGAGAAGACAAATACTACAACCACCTGATCCTTCTGGCTAAAAACAACCAGGGCCTTGCCAATCTCAATAAGCTCGTATCAGCGGGTTTTATGGAGGGCTTTTACAGACGCCCGAGGATCGATGAGGAACTCCTTGAGAAGTGGCACGAGGGCTTGATCTGTCTTTCCGCATGCGTAGCGGGCAAAGTGCCTACGCTTATCTTATCGGGTGAGACGGAGAAGGCTGCACAGACGGCCCTGTGGTATGACAAGCTGTTCGGAAGAGGCAATTACTACCTTGAGATCCAGGCCAACACTACACCTGAGCAGGCCAAGGTAAATGCCGCGCTTGTAAAGATGTCCAATGAGACAGGCATTCCGCTCGTCGCGACCAACGACTGCCATTATCTTTTGAAGGATGACTACGAGGCACAGGATATCCTCTTGTGCATTTCCACGGCTGCGCGCATCGATGACGAGAACAGGATGCGCATGTCCTGCAATGAATTCTACGTCAAGTCCGAGACTGAGATGAGACGTTTCTTCCCTGAGCTGCCGGAGGCCATCGAGAACACGGGAAAGATCGCGGAGATGTGTAATGCCGAATATGATTTTGAGACTATCCATCTTCCTGTTTATGACGTGCCTGAAGGCTACGCAAGTCATGCAGATTACTTATCCGATCTGACGTTTAAGGGACTTAAGAAGAGATTTGAGATCACGCCTCCCACAGGAAGCGTCGACGACTATATGAAGCGCGCCGAGTATGAGCTCTCCGTTATAAACAGCATGGGTTATACCGATTACTATCTCATCGTATGGGACTTCATTAATTATGCGAAGACCCACGATGTCACGGTAGGCCCCGGAAGAGGATCCGGTGCAGGTTCCCTTGTCGCTTATGCGGTAGGCATCACCGATATCGATCCGATCAGATACGGACTTGTTTTCGAGAGGTTCCTTAATTCCGAACGTGTATCGATGCCTGACTTCGATGTCGACTTCAACGATGAGAGAAGACAGATCGCGATCGATTATGTCACAGAGAAATACGGTAAGACGAGAGTTGCACACGTAATCACCTTTGGTACGCTTGCCGCAAGACAGGCGGTAAAGGATGTTGCGAGAGTCCTCAATATGCCGATCGCGCAGAGCAATAAGCTCACTAAGATGATCCCGTTCTCCATTGGCATGAACCTCAAGCAGGCTTTGGAGATCAGCACAGAATTCAAGGAAGCATACGATACCGATCCCGAGGCGCGTAAAGTCATCGATATGGCAATGCGCGTTGAAGGCCTTCCACGCAACGCGGGAACGCACGCTGCGGGAATAATCATATCTGGTAAGGATATTACTGACATCGCTCCGCTTGCGGTAAATGACGATACAGTTGCCGTCCAGTTCGCCAAGGCAGATGTGGAAAGCATCGGACTTCTTAAGTTTGACTTTCTGGGACTGCGTACCCTTACTGTTTTGCAGGACTGCGTTGAGCTCGTAAAGAATAACTACGGCAGGACTATAGACTTAGACAGGATACCTCTGGATGATCCCGAGATCTTTAAGATGATCGGCAGGGGCGAGACAGTCGGCATATTCCAGCTTGAGAGCCGCGGAATGACTTCGTTCATGAAGCAGTTAGAGCCGGGAAGCCTTGAAGATATCATCGCGGGCATCTCGCTATACAGACCCGGTCCTATGGACCAGATCCCCAAATATGTCGACTGTAAGAAGAATCCTTCGCACATCACTTATGACCATCCACTCTTAGAGCCCATCCTCAACGTTACTTACGGATGCGCTATCTATCAGGAACAGGTAATGCAGATAGTAAGAGATCTTGCAGGCTTCTCCATGGGCCAGTCCGATAACATCAGACGCGCCATGAGCAAGAAGAAAAAGTCGATAATGGAGAACTACAGAAATCTCTTCATGTACGGCGGCACAGATGACAAGGGACGCCAGATCGACGGCTGTATCAAGAGAGGCGTGCCTGAGAATATCGCAGCGAAGATCTTCGATGACGTAGCGGGATTTGCGGGATACGCATTTAATAAGTCTCACGCCGCGTGCTATGCGGTAGTCGGTTACTGGACTGCTTACTTCAAGTATTACTATCCTACGGAGTTTATGGCTGCCACGCTTAACTCTTTCAGGAACGATCTCGGCAAAGCTTCGTACTATATCTCATGTTGTTCTGCAATGGGAATAGAAGTGCTTCCGCCTGACATCAACAAGAGCCGTGAGCGCTTTACGACAGAAGGCGACCGCAAGATAAGAATAGGCCTTTCGGTTATCAAGAATGTCGGCGAAGGAGCAGTGCTTGATATCCTTAGCGACCGCGATAAGAACGGCATCTATAAGTCGTTTGAAGACTTCGTTGTAAGAGCTGCCAAGATCGGCGTTAAGAAGCCCGTAGCAGAGTCTCTGATACTCGCTTCGTGCATGGATTCATTCGGGCTTACCAGAGCCCAGATGACTGCCTGCGTGCAGACGGAGCTTGAAAAGCTCGCGCATGAGGAGAGCAGGAATATCGAAGGACAGTTATCGCTCTTTGATTTCGGCGATCAGGCAGATGCCGGAGCTTCGATCTTTATCCCTGATATTCCCGAATATTCTGATGCACAAAAGCTCGGTTATGAGAAAGAGATGGTAGGCATCTATCTGTCCGGAAATCCTTTGGCTTCTTATACCAAGCTCATGGCTGAAGTCGCGACATTTGATATGTCCGAAGCATCCGATATTCTTGCGCTTTCGGGAAGCGACGCGTTAGACGATAACAGACAGGTCGCAATGTGCGGCATGGTAACAGATAAGAAGACCGGCTATACGAAGAAAAAGACCATGATGAGCACCATCGGTTGCGAAGATTTAAGCGGCGCATTTGAAGTGCTTCTCTTCGGCAAAAAATTCGATGAGTATAACAGGGTCGTTGAAAAGAATAAGCCTTATATCTTTATCGGCAGAAGGCAGATGAGGGAAGGCGGAGAGCTGTCGCTGTTCGTGGACAGCTGCTATGAGTTATCAGATGCCCCCGGTCTTTTGAGTATGATCAAAAATGACAGGGCTTACCAGACAGCGTTAAGGGAAAGAGACGGAGGACAGACGGTAAGACCGGCACCGGCTCCATCGCAGACACCAGCTTCTGTACAAACATCCGCTCCTGCTGCTCCTGCCCCTGCGTCTCAGAATGAGAGCGGTGAACACATCATGCGCATTCACTATTCAGGCAGGCCTGATTCAAAGGGCTTTTCAAGGCTTTTGAATTTCCTTGCTTATTTCCACGGCAATGTGCCCGTTGAAGTCCTTTTCGAGTCCGATAAGAGCATAATAAGGCTGGATGATATCTGTAAGATACAGCCTGACGAAGCAGTCTTAAGAAAGCTCGCTGACCTTGTGGGCGAAGACAATATTGAGATGATATAAGGAGGTATTAACGTGAACGAGAAAGACGTAGCTGAACTTAACCGCATAGTGAAGGAATGCAAGCACATTGTCTTCTTCGGAGGTGCCGGTGTCTCGACCGAGAGCGGTATCCCTGATTTCAGAAGCAAAGACGGTCTTTATAACCAGCACGATGTCAAGTTCGACAGGTACAGCCCGGAATACCTCTTAAGCATCGACTGCCTTATCGAGCATCCTGATGTCTTTTATGAATTCTACAGACAGAAGCTCAATACTGCCGGTATCGAGCCTAACAGGGCGCACTATAAACTTGCCGAGATGGAGAAAGCCGGAAAGCTTGACGGCATAATCACACAGAATATCGACGGCCTTCACCAGAGAGCGGGCAGCAAGAATGTCCAGGAAGTACACGGCACGACATTCCGCAATTACTGCATGAAGTGCCATGAGAAATATCCGTATGACTTCATCTTCAAGTCTGAAGGCCCCATCCCGAAGTGCCCCAAGTGCGGCGGCATGGTAAGACCTGACGTTACTTTGTATGGAGAAGGTCTGCCGCAAACGGCCTGGATCGAATCAAAGAGGCTCGTATTCAGGGCAGACTGTCTCATCATCGGAGGCACGTCTCTTGCTGTCCAGCCTGCGGCTTCGCTGGCTTATGATTTCAGCGGAAAGTATCTTGTCATAATCAACAGGGATAAGACGTTCGCTGACAGGAACGCGCATCTCGTATTCCACGACAATATTACGGAGGTTCTGGATTCCATAAATCTGGAAGAATAAGTATTGGCAATGGGGAAGATAAGGAAGATAGTAATCGGAGCTGCAGCGGTGCTTACGGCAGGAGCTGCAGCGTTCTCAATATATTGCAAAGTAAAGGCTGACAGTATTGCGAAGCCTGTTGACGCAGCGGATGCTTTGATCAGGAATACTCCTTCAGAAGGCGATGTCTTGTATCTGAGAGTCGATAGTGATTATGTGTTCAATGTCGCTGATGATCTGTGGACATGGTCATATTCGTATCCCGAAGATGAAGACAGGTATGTGACCGTGCCCGTGATAGCTAAGTGCAATCTTGAGGACAGGACGTATTTCTATGCCACGGTTCAGGCAAATGACCCCGGTATGCCTGACAGAGTCGCCCAAGGTTACAGGGATTATTTCCAGGGCTCTTTGGATAGGCTCCTCGCTCTTAAAGAGAACGGCCTTCCTGAAGGATCTAATACTACTCCGGAAAAGCTTGATGAATTTATTGCCACAATGACTGAAATGGTCTCTGATGAGACCTACGAAAAGGATAAGGCAAGCGTTACTTCCTTTACTCTTATAGCCAAGGGTGCTCCGAATTATGCCCTGACGGGATATATTTCCGGCGTCTTGGCGGTGCTGCTTGGCATAGTTTTGCTTTGTGCAGTCCTAGGCATTTGGATAAGCGGAAAAAAGCTTGCCATAGGAAGTCTTGCATTCCTGTTGCTGGTATTTGCCATTGGAGCCTTCGCACTGCGAAAAGAAATTGCCACGATGGCTTCGATCAGGCAATATGCTCCCGGCTTATACATCTGTAACGTGACTAACAATTACAAACTTGACGAACTGCTGGCAACAGACATCAGGGACACTGATGAATTGGTCGAAGAAGCAAGCAAAAAGCTTTTGGGAGGATTCCCGGTATCTGTTGATGCCCACCATTACGGATGTTCTTCGTTTTCCTGCGTTACCAAAGACGGTGACCATCTTTTCTGCCGCAACTACGACCGCCTTGAGACAAACGGGATGGTGCTCTATTCTGCTCAGGAAGGCTCGTATGCTTCTATCGCCGTATGTGATCTTTCCTGGGTCAACATGGCTGGCGCAGATGAAGTTACAGCGCCTGATTCGTTTTTCGGAAGATTAGTGCTCAGAGGAAGCTGCGCGCTCATGAGCGTAGACGGTTTTAATGACCAGGGCCTTGGTATCTCGTTATTAAGCCTCGGTTATCCTGAGGAAAGAAAGGATACTGATAAGCCTGATACTTTAGAGCTGCTGGCGATAAGAGCGATCCTGGATAAATGTGCCAATGTTGATGAAGCGGCAGCTTTCCTGTCATCTTATGACGTGTATTCGATGTTTGATAAGGATTTCCACTTGTTTATAACCGATAAGTCGGGAAAGAGCGTGGTAGCCGAGTGGATAGATGACGAATTAACCTTTACTGAGATCGATCATGTAACGAATTATGTTATTGCGACTCACCAGTGGGATGACGAGAGCAGATTCGTCACGTTAAAGGATAAACTCACCGAATCTGACGGAGTATTGTCGCTAGATGAAGCTTTAGACCTTTTGAATGCCGCAGCCCAGCAGTATGAGGATATTCAGACCGAATGGTCATGCGTATATGATCTGGATAACTTCGTGCTCTACATTTACAACGATTGCGACAGGGATACTGTGTACACGATCACGCCCGAGACGTTCAACTAATATTTATTATTTAGTGTATAATGGCCTTGAAAATCTTTTCGATATTTCGGAGGCATTATTATGGGCAGACTTCTTTATGATGAGAGTAACCTTCCCGAGATCAACAGCCTTAAGGCTTTAAACTACGACGAAGTAGATAAGAGCACTATTGAACCGGTTAAGCGCGTTGGCGTTCTTACGAGCGGCGGTGACGCTCCCGGCATGAACGCGGCTATCAGGGCCGTTGTAAGAGCCGGTATAAATGCAGGATTTGAGATGTATGGCGTTACCAGAGGCTATCACGGTCTCTGGAAGGGCGAGATAAAGCAGCTTGACGGCAGAAGCGTATCCGAGACCCTGCAGCGCGGCGGCACCTTCCTTATGACCGCAAGATCGCAGTCTTTCATGACAGACCAGGGTGTTCTTAAGGGTGCCAAGATGATGGAAGCATACGATCTTGATGCTTTGATCGTAATCGGCGGTGACGGTTCCTATAAGGGCGCAAGAGCTCTGGCAAGGATCGGAATCCCTGTTGTCGGAATGCCCGGTACGATCGACAATGATATCGCTTCCACCGAATACACGATCGGTTATGACACGGCAATGAATACTGCGATGCAGTGCATCGATAAATTAAGAGATACGGCTTCTTCGCACGAGCGCTGCAGCGTTATCGAAGTAATGGGAAGACATGCAGGCTGGATCGCGCTCAATGTAGGTATCGCTACGGGCGCTGAGAGCATCCTCATCCCCGAAGTTCCTTATGACTTTAACAAGGACGTATTGAGAGTCATCCTTGACGGCCGCAATACAGGTAAGAAGCACTATATCGTTATCGTTGCCGAGGGCGTCGGTCATGCTGAAGATATCGCTAAGCAGATCGAAGAGGCGACAGGCATCGAGGCACGTCCTACGATCCTGGGACACCTGCAGAGAGGCGGTTCGCCGACATTAAGAGACAGGACAATGGCCAGCCTTATGGGCATCAGAGCTATCGACTGCCTCATCGAGAAGAGATTTAACAGACTTGTTGTTCAGCAGCACGGTGAGATTACCGATGTTGATATCGAGGAGGGCCTTGCAATGACAAAGACCATCACTCCCGACATCATCGAGAATATCAAGAGGCTTGGCTGATACAAAGGGTCAGTAAGGGATAGCCGGCTATGTATGAGTTTTTAAGCTTTGAAGAGAGCCTTGAGCGGAAGAAGATCCGCGGGCGTGTCTTGAATACGCTTGAATTTACTAAGATCAGAGACGCTGTGGCTTCAAAGGCCAGAACGTCTTACGGCCGTGAGCTTTTGGAAGACATGGCTCCGTGCTGTGATGTCGATTATGTGGCTTCGGAACTGTCCTGCACTAAGCAGGCAATGGAGCATATCTTAAGATTCGGCATGCTTCCTTTAGGCGGGATGAGAGACTTGAGAGAGGCTCTTACTTACGCTAAGGCAGACGGCACTCTGACATGCGGACAGTTATTGGAAGTTGCGTCTTTCCTCAGAGCATCAGATGAGATTAAAAAAGCTATCGCCAAGGCGAGGTCTGCCGGATCTCCCATGGTCGATGAAGTCGAGCCTGATATTTGTTCTTATGCCGACAAGATCGAGACATGCGAGAAGCTCTTGGAGAAGATACAGAGCGCGATCTTAGGTCAGGATGAAGTATCTGACAGGGCCAGCAAGGAACTGTCATCTATCAGGCGCGAACGCAAGAATATTGCAAGCGGCATCAGGTCGCTTCTTGACCGCGTTATCAATAACCACGCCGATATGCTCCAGGAGAGCATCGTAACGCTCAGAGAGGGAAGATACTGCATTCCCGTAAAGGCTGATTTTAACGGCAGGATCGAAGGTATCGTTCACGGAGCTTCGTCTTCGGGACAGACACTGTTTATCGAGCCGATGAGCGTCGTCGAGGCGAACAACAAGATAGCAGAGCTTAACTTCGCGGAACAGGCTGAGATACAGAGGATCCTTAAGGTATTCTCAAATGAGGTTGTTTCTATTTCAAGCCTTCTCGAAAACAATATGGCCCTGGCTTCGCGCCTGGACTATGTTTTCGCCAAGGGTGAATACGGTGTGGAGAATAATTCATTCTGCGCAGAACTTAATACGGACGGCAGAGTGGCATTGAAGGGCGCAAGGCATCCCCTGATCCCCAAAGAGAGCGTTGTGCCGGTCGACATCAGTGTCGGTGACGGTTATGACGCCCTGATCGTTACAGGCCCTAATACGGGCGGTAAGACTGTATCGCTCAAGACGTGCGGACTTCTTGTGCTCATGACGATGGCAGGTCTTGCTATCCCGACGGACAGCGGGTCCGAAGTGTGCGTTTTCGACAGGGTCCTCGCAGATATAGGTGACGAGCAGAGCATCGAAGAGAGTCTGTCCACGTTCTCGTCTCACATGTCCAATATCGTATTTATCCTGAAGAACATCAGGGGCAGATCACTGGTGCTCTTAGACGAGCTCGGTTCCGGCACCGATCCTACGGAGGGTGCTGCGCTCGCCATATCGATCATTGAAGAGCTCCGCAAGAAGAACTGCATCGTAATGTCTACGACGCACTACAGGGAGCTCAAAGGTTATGCAGAGACCACGGACGGCGTAATGAATGCTTCGTGCGAGTTCGATACTGAGACTCTGGCTCCCACATATAAGCTCATCACGGGAAGGCCGGGTTCTTCGAATGCTTTTGTCATCTCAAGCAAGCTCGGTCTTGCAAGGCACATCATTGACAATGCGAAGTCGAGAATGTCTTCTGACGAGCTGCAGTATGAAGAGCTCCTTGCGAAGGCTGAAGAGCAGACGAAAAAGGCACAGAGTTTAGCTGCCGAGAATGACAGGCTGAACATTGAGCTTAAGTCAGAGAAGGCGCGCCTCGAAGAAGAGAATGCCAAGCTCAAGCAGTCTAAGACCAAGATATTGAATGATTTAAGGGCAGAGCAGAAGAAGCTCCTCCAGGAGAAAGAACAGGAGCTGACAGAAGAACTCCGCGCATTAAGAAAGCGTTCCAGAGATATGGATGCCAGACACCGCGAGCAGGAGATGGATAAGCTCAGAAGAAAGCTCAGAGCCGGCATGGATGATCTGACTGAAGAGGATGAAGAAGCAGTAGAATCCGTTGCATTAAGCGGCGAGCCTGTCAAGGAAGTCGTCGAGGGCGAATGCTATTATGTTCCTTCACTTGGCCAGATCGGTGTGGCCGAATCAGGACTGTCGAAGAGCGGATGTGTTAATATATTATGTGGAAGCATGAAGATCGCCGTTAAGAAGAGCCAGCTCATGATGCCGACTAAAGCGCAGCGTGATGAGTTTGCCAGATCCAGAAACGGCAAGATCAGCGGAAAAGGTAAAGAGAAGAACAAGAGCGGTTCCGGCGAGATGAGCAAGGCGATATTCAATGCCGCATCTTCCGTTAAGTCAGAGATAATGCTCATCGGAATGACGACTGCAGAAGCAGAATCAAGCCTTATGAAATATTTGGAAGATTGTGTTCTTGCAGGGATCAAGGAAGCGAGAATAGTTCACGGTAAGGGTACAGGAGCTTTGAGATCCTGCGTGCAGGATATTCTCATTAAAGATGACAGGGTAGAATCCTACCGCTCCGGTACACAGGGCGAAGGAGACAGCGGAGTTACTATCGTTAAGTTCAGATAACAAGAGGGGTGAGCGATATGTCAGAGAACAATCCGGGACAAACATATGACCCTGTAACAGGCCTGCCTGTTAACCAGCCTGCTGTCCAGCCGGCTGTGGAGACACAGACTCCTGCAGCGGCGCCTGCCGCCAATCCTAAGAAGGTGCGCATAGGATTTATTTTCCTTGCGATCGTTCCTACGGTTGTGCTTATGACGATCCAGACCATAGCCCAGCTGCCGTTTATGGTCCTGTCTATTATCAAGATCTACAACGAAGGCATGTCAATCGATATTACTGATACATACGGGCTTGCCGAATATATCACCCGTGATTTTATGATGAATTATGCCGAGTACGCATACATCATTTATTCAGTCATAGGTCTTATCGTATTCTTCATCTGGTATTACAAGGGCTTCGTTAAGAAGAATCCCAAGGTAAAGCTCGGACAGATATTCGGATTAAGATCGATCCTTGCGGTCGTAGGTACCGTGGTCGGTCTTGTCTTGTTCCTGAACGCGGCATTTGTTATTGTTTACCAGCTGGCTCCGAAGATAATCGAAGACTATAACCAGCTCATGGAGGATGCCGGGATCGGTGTCGATACCATAATGATGATAATCTATGCATTGCTCCTGGGTCCTATCTTGGAGGAACTCTGCTACCGCGGTGTTACTTTCGGTTTTCTCAAGAAGGCGAATGTTAAGCCGGGAATCGTTATCTTCATATCTGCGCTGCTTTTCGGAATCATGCACATGAATCTCGTTCAGGGTGTATATGCGACGATCTTAGGACTCCTGCTCGGTTTCCTCAGATATAAGTACCGCTCGGTAATACTTACCATCACAACTCATATCCTGTTTAATATCGCGGGCACGTTCGGCGAGATCGGTCTGGAACAAATGGGTATTACCGATAATGATGGTTTTACGCTCATATTAGGCGGCTTTGCTTTGTTCGTCCTGGTATTTGTAATCGTTCTCGTCAATAACGACAAGAAGGCCGTGAACAGCTCTTTGGAAGCCTGATTCTGTCTGTTCTAAGTTGAAAGTTTTTTTGATATACTTAACTTAAAGATCAATTCATACGGGAGAGTTCATTTTGCAGAGCGAAGAAGAACAGATGTCAGAGGCCCTCGTAAGGATCTTTGAAAATGTCGTTTTAACAGAAGAGAAGTCTCTTCAGGCAGGCTACTTTAATGACCTGTCTATTGCTGAGATGCACACCCTTACAGCGATCGGCCCTTATGATGCCCGCACTATGACTAATACCGCAGAGGATCTGGGCATTACTACAGGCACCCTGACAGTCGCCATCGACCGCCTGGTTAAGAAGGGTTATGTTCACAGAGAACGTGATAAGCGCGACAAGCGTATCGTAAGGATCAGCCTTACACACAACGGCAAGCTCGCATGCCGTATGAACAGCAAGTTCCACAGGGTTTTGGCAAAGCATATTCTCGCCGGCTATGACGAGAAGGACAGAAAGCATCTGCTCGATCTTGTAGCCGAAGTGGACGAGTATCTCGCCCAGCAGTTAAGACGTTATGACAGCAGTGAGAACGTAAGAGCTACCGCAAGACAAGTTGCGAAGGATACCACAAAGGAGACTAAATAACATGGGCGATTTTAACACCGACAGAGAGCAGGTTTTCGCAGACGTTATTAGGATCATGGCTGAGACGCTGGAGATATCTCAAGAAGAGATCACTGCAGATCTTAACTTCAATTCCGATCTTCCTTTCGATTCACTTCAGCTTTATGAGTTCGTAATCGATGTCGAGGAAAGATATAACATCCGTCTTCCGGATGAGGTCCTCGACCAGGTAAAGACCGTAAGTGACATTGTGGATGTAATAATGAAGCTCAAGAAATAATCGCTGTTTGACGGTACTGGATGAAGAAACTATTTATCGTAAACAGCAGGGCTGAGCCTAAAGTCCTCGCAAGATTCAAAGAAGCTTATTCCAAATGCGCCGAAGAACACCCGGGCGAGTCCCGCGTGGTCTATACGGAGTTTGCCGGTCATGCAGGTGAAGTGGCAACAAAAGCCATAACCGAAGATGACCTTCTGGTTGTCGCATGCGGCGGTGACGGCACCATCCATGAAGTGGGAAATGCCCTGGCAGAATCGGAAACTCCTTTAGCGATCATCCCTCTCGGAACAGGCAATGACTTCACAAGATCCATAATGGACGAAGATCACAGGAGCAATTGTGAGATCTGTCTCCGCGAGATATTCAGCGACAGTTACAAGATAAAGGATATCGACCTTATCAAGGTTACGTCCTATGACCGCTCAGGCGCAAAGATCGACGCAAGCTCTGCCTGGTGTCTTAATGTTGCATCCATAGGACTTGATACGGAAGTACAGCTGAGGGCTAAGGGAAAGGTGCTCGCACACCCTAATTCGGGTCTGGTCAGAAGTACCGCGTACCTTACGTCCGCTTTGGGCTGCATCTTCGGCAACAGGAATTTTGATTTTAAATACAAAGCGCTCCGCGCTGACGGCAAGCCGAATGAGTCGGAGAAATCCCGTTTTACGCTCATCGCAGTCTGTAATGCTTCATATTACGGCGACGGTTTCTGCCCCGCGCCCACGGCGAAAATAGATGACGGGCTTATCAACTGCTGCGCCATTGATGCAGTAAATCTTCCGAGAGCGCTTTATCTCCTTACCAAATACAAAGCCGGCAATCACGAAGGCTACAAAGAGATGGATACATTCGTAACAAGGGCTGTTACGGTAGAAGCCACAGGCCCCAGAGCCTTAAACGGCAATTACGACGGTGAGGATTTCTCAGGCTACAAGGTGCAATTTGACTGCGTACCGGGTGCTTTGAAGCTGGCAACCTATAAGAACTGAGTATTTCACTCTCAGTTTTCATTCAAACTGACATAATTCTTTTTTTATTTTATTGGTATAATCAAGAGTTATGAAGGCCACTATCGAAAACTACAGGAAATACGGTGTAAGCGACAAGGCGCTTGAGGCAGCTGTAAGGGCTGAAGAGGCGCTCTCTGATGTATATGCCCGTATAGACGATATCGTTACATATAACGAGCTTAAGGTGCTCGACGCTTTCAGGAACGAGAAATTTTCCGATACACATTTGGGTTCGACTTCAGGCTACGGCTATGATGACGTCGGCAGAGAGAAGATAGAGAATATTTTCGCAAAGGTGTTCGGAGCAGAGAAGGCTTATGTCAGATGGCAGATCAGCACGGGCTCGCAGGCAATTTCCGCTATGCTCTACGGAGCGCTGAGACCGGGCGATATCATGCTGTCCGTTACAGGCAGGCCTTACGATACGCTTATGGCCACGATCGGCCTGTCATCTGAGAATAATGACATGTCGCTCATGTCATACGGTATCGGCTACGAGGAAGTCAGCCTCAAAGATGACGGCTCTCCCGATCTTGAGGCCATCAGGGCTGCCATCAAGCCTGAGACAAAGATGGTATTCATCCAGAAATCCAGAGGGTATACGGGCAGAAGAGCGCTCCTTTGCGATGATATCGGGAAGATCGCAGCACTTGCCCATTCGATAAGGGAAGACATCATTGTTGCAGTCGATAACTGCTACGGTGAATTTACCGAGAAGAAAGAACCGACCGAAGTCGGTGCTGACGTCATTGCCGGATCTCTCATTAAGAATCCGGGCGGCGGAATCGCCAGAACGGGCGGTTATATCGCCGGCAGGGCAGACCTTGTAGAGAATGCCGCAAGACATCTTACAACACCGGGCCTGGGCAGCGAGGTGGGCCCTACATTGGGCGCCAATGCCATGATCGCCAGAGGTCTGTTTACTGCTCCCGCATGCGTAGGAGAGTGCCTTAAGGGCGCTGTTTTCGCAGCCGAGATTTTAGGCGGTGAAGGATATAAGACGAGCCCGGCTTCGACTGAAGCAAGAGGAGATATCGTCCAGACTATAGAATTCGGCGATCCTGACAAGATGAGCAGATTCTGTGCTGCCATCCAGTCATGCTCGCCCGTAGATTCTTTTGTTACACCCGTGCCGTGGGATATGCCGGGTTACGATGATCAGGTAATTATGGCGGCAGGCGCCTTTGTCCAGGGCGCTACGACCGAGCTCTCATGCGATGGTCCCATTAAGCCGCCTTACATAGCATATATGCAGGGCAGCCTTGCAAAAGAGCAGGCTAAGCTCGCCTGCATGCTTGCTGTCGGGGGTTAATGTCAATGGCAGACGGTAAACAGTGGTATAACAATCCGCAGGACAGCGGTGCCGGTAAAAAGCCTGCAGGAAAGCCCGCAGGTCCCGTTAAGAAGGCCCAGGTCAAACCAACCGGCAAGCCCGCTTCCGGCAAACCTGCCGGAAAGCCTTTGACAGGACAGACAGCACCTTCAGGCAAAAAGATCGTTAAGCCTGCAGGCAATAAACCTGTAAACAGCGCTGCCAAGAGACCTGTAAAGCCTGCGCAAAAGAGCATTATCCCCGGTAAGGAAAATGCCGTTAAGCCTGTTTCTAAGAAAGTTTCCGGAAGAAAGATGTCTGCAAAAGAGATCGCTACGGCAAAAGAGCAGAAGAAGATCATGGAGCAGGCTAAGCGTAAGGAAGAAGCTAAGCTTAAAGAGCAGGCCAAGATCGAGAAGAGCGAATTCAAGCATAAGAATCCTTCCCAGAAGAGCGCCGAGAGCCGCGCTATCAGAAATGGTGTTTTGGGCGCCATAGCTGTTGCTGCAGCGCTCCTCGTACTCGCGTTCATCGTGCATCACTTATACGACTATATTGCAGAGAAGCCTAACTTCTCCTTCGTTACTACGGGCGCCGTAGAGCATACGATCGGTGCCAAGGCTCTCATCGTAAGAGATGAGGATATTATCACTGCATCATCCGGCGGCGAACTTGTTACACAGATCACCGAAGGCTCGAGAGTCGCCAAGGGTCAGGAGCTTGCCATTGTCGTTCCTGAAGAGATGAAGTCCACGGTAACCGATTTAAGAAATGTCCAGTCACAGATATCAGACGTACAGCAGGAGCTGATCCTTGCGGGCAATGTTGCTGAAGCTGATGTCATCTACAGGAACTACAACAAGAACCTGTCGGTTATCCTTGATTCGGTCAGATTTGACGCAATGAGCGGTAATCTTAACAACATGTCTTCCTACGGTTCATCGGTCAACGTTATCCTCGATGAACGTGAAGACGAGATGAGCCGTATCGACTTCGATGACGAGAGGATCACCGTGCTCAGATCAGACGAGAAGGTCTATGAAGCACAGGTGGAGAAGTATGCATCGAGGATCAATGCCCACCGTCCCGGAATCGTATCTTTCAGACTTGACGGTAAAGAAGACCTCCTGGATTATCAGACATTCCTTCAGATGCCTGCATCTGAGATCAAGTCATATATAAACAGTTCTGTAGGAGCTATCTCTTCCGACCTGAGTGTTGAAGCCGACAGCGCAGTCTGCAGGATCGCGCAGAATGAGAGCCAGTACCTTACGGTATATCTTTCATCCAACGATGCTGCCGCGTCCGATTTCGCTTTGGGAACGCTTCATGACATCAATGTCCGTACTGAAGGTATCTCCATTGATAACTGTAAGGTAGTGCGCTGCGAAAAGGATAATTCGGGCATGCTCATTACTTTCGAGACTTCCAGATATGTAGAAGATCTGCTCGACTTAAGAACAGTTGATATCGAGATCGTTATTACCGAGACTGACGGTATGAGAGTATCAGTTTCGAGCCTTGTTAATGCCAATTTTGCGCCTAAGGGCAATCCCTGCTTCTGCGTTTTCTTCTCGCCTGATACAGTCGTAAACTTAGATTCTTTCGCTGACGGCGCGGTATTCAACATCAATGTCGTTCCTGTCGCAGCACCTGCAGGTGAAGGCGATGACAAGGATAATGACGAGCCGCCGGCAGGTACGGCTGTCGTAAGCTGTACGGTCGTTCATGCCGAGATAGTTGACGGAATCGGTACGGTCGTTGCGTTCTCTACGGCTAACGACTACTCCGGACTTAAGAAGCTCGACAGAGTCTATACGAATGGTTACAAGGCATCCTTCGTGAATGTTTCGACCGCTCTCGGAATGACCTGCGATAAGATTATCGTATCCGATTATTCGGGAATGGCTTCCGTATATCAGAACAACCAGGGCTTTGTCGAAGAGATAAGAGTAATCGTCTTGGATAACGACAGAGAGTTCGCGATCATTGACCAGGTCGGCAAGTCCGTTATTCCTAATCTTGATACGGTCATCATTACTAACCCTAAGACTGTAAAGCCGGGAGATAAGGTCGACTGACATGGAATTTGATTACAGCGAAGATCTTAAGAACAGAATCTCAGATAATATTCAATCAGTATTAGCATCCATAAACGAAGCTGAAGCCGCTTCAGGCAGAGAGAAGGGAAGCGTGACGCTTATAGGTGTCACGAAGGTATTCCCCGTGGAGTATGCCGAAGCAGCTGCGATGAGCGGACTTAAGGATCTCGGTGAAAACCGTGTGCAGGAACTCGTGCCCAAGGTCGAGAGATTCTCTTCCCTCGGTATAGATGTCAACTGGCATCTTATCGGTACGCTTCAGAAAAATAAGGTTAAATATATCATCGGTAAGACGAGCCTTATCCATTCTGTTAACAGCGTGGAACTGGCTGAGGAAATATCCAAAAGGTCAGAAAGTAACAATGTTACTACGAGCATTTTGCTGCAGGCCAATGTTTCCGGTGAAGAGAGTAAGCACGGCTTTGCTCCGCATGAATTAAAACCTGCTATAGATAAGATAATCGCTCTGCCGAATATTACCGTGTGCGGCCTTATGACAATGGCTCCTATTGAGACATACGAGGGTGAAGCCAGGGAAGTTTTCGCGAAGACGAGAGTAATATTCGAAGACCTTAAGAGCTATACGGGCCTTGACTCATGGAACGTTCTGTCCATGGGTATGAGCCAGGATTATAAGAGCGCTATTTACGAGGGCTCCACGCATATCAGGATCGGTACCGCAATATTCGGCGACCGCTCGCAATATAAGCCTTTGTAACATTGTTCGGTAAAAAATTACTGATTTTTGTTACATTTTGTAATAAAACCCCGTTTTAAGTTACCTTCTTGTGTCATATTGACCAAAACTATTGAGGCGAAAATCAAAGTTCGTTAATATCCGAAGTATCTTATACGAATGTCCTTGGTCGGGCGAATTTTTAAGGAGGAAAAATAAATGGGCACTTTTAACGTTAAGAATTTCTTCGGAAGCATGTTCACACCTGTAGAAGATGACGTAGAAGAGAACTATTACGGTGAGGAAGAAGGCTACTATGAAGAAGAGGCTTACGAGCAAGAGCCTGTCGCTGAGGAGTCTTATGTAGAAGAACCTCGCACCTTCGTTCAGGAGCCCGCTGTTACAACACCTGTAATGCAGAAGAACGCTACAGTCATAATGCTCACACCTTATGACATCAGAACAAGCCAGATCGTTTGCGATCACATCCGTGAAGGCCACATCGTAATCTGCAACCTCACAAATACAGATAAGAACCAGCGTGTAGTTGACTACATCTCCGGCGGTGTTTATGCATTAGGCGGAAGAGTTGAGCCTACACCTGTTAAGACAACATTTGTCTGCACACCTAAGTCTGTTGACCTCGTAGTAGAGAATCAGGATATCGAGCAGGTTGGAACAAAGGTTTCCGCTCTCTGATAAGAAATCACAACAAAGATTAAAAGAGCTGTTTCACTTAAGAAGCAGCTCTTTTCTTTTGCCTGTTAAAACCCTTTGTAACACTATCTTTCTGCTTGAATAAAATATCTTTGTTACTATATAATAAGACGTAATGTTTTCTAAGGAGGATAGGCCAATGACCATTGAAGATCGCGAATACTTGTTCGATCAGGCTGCTAAATTGTCTGACGTACTTAATGAGGAAACAATCGAGCTGTTGGGAATGCTCGAGAAGATTGAAGACCGAGTAGCGATCTCAAGGCGTATCAATAAGCTGGAGAATGACGGCGACATCATTTTCCACGAGGCTGCAGACAGACTCCATGAGTGTGTTCAGGATCCCGAGAAGAGGATCAATATTTTCCAGATGATCAGACACATTGAAGAGTGCGTTGATATGGTCGACGAGCTTTCCATGACTATTGTCCGTTACAATACGAGAACGGTAAGCCCCGGAATCAAGTCCAGCGTTAATGCTATTTCCGGCTGCGTTAAGAAGGAGATGCATCTTCTTAACCTTATGCGTACTTATGTGCCTGAGAATAAAGAACTGTTCATCAGAGCCATCAATGAATTCGATGCTTTCAAGGTCGACTTCTATAAGATGTATGACATGCTTATTTTCGGTCTTTTCTCACAGGCACACGATACTGTGGATATCATCAGATGCAAGGCTATCTATGATTCCGTCAAGGACATCTTCAAAGCGTTCGAAGTCAGTGCCGATGACTGCTACAAGTACATGATGGCACGTGAGAACGACGTCGACGTTTTCAAAGAGGATAAGTAAGTTTTTATCAAGGCAGTGCCTTGGAGAACAGCTGAATGATTAATAAGATCTCGCTCCCGGACGGGTATCATGTTGCCTGGTCCGATGACTTTAACAGCAATAATATCAATGATTCTGTCTGGAGCGCGGAGACTCACGCTTCGGGCTGGAGCGACGGCGAGAGACAGGATTATTCCGGCGATAAATGCATAGGATTTAAAGACAGCTGTCTTTGCATAAGGCCTAAGATCGAGACTGAACGTACCGGCGCTACCAGATATGTCTCCGCAAGGATCAGCACGTTCGGCAGGCAGGATTTCAAATACGGCAGAATAGTAGCAAGGATCAAGGTCCCTAAGACCAGGGGCCTTTTAAGCTATGTCAGACTTATGCCTGACGAAGGATATGACGAAGAGACCGGCGAATATAAAGACTTCCCGCTTCACGGCCAGATCGACATGGTCGAGATCGAAGGCGCAAGAGCAGACGAAGCCGTCTCACGTGTGGCATTCGGATATCCTTATACACAGCGTGTAGGAAACTACAGAAGGCTTAATACGGATTTCTCAAGCGATTTCCATATATTCTCATGCGAGTGGGATCAGGATGAGATCATCTTCTCGTGCGACGGCAAGGAGTATTACAGGACTTCTTTCTGGTTCAAAAGAAGCGGAGAGACGGAGGAGCCTTATCCTGCACCGTTCAATAAACCGTTTCATCTTGTCATAGGTGTTGCGGTCGGCGGCAATAAGGTCGGTGCCGGGACAGAGATCCCTACAAGCTTTGATGAAAATTCCGAACTGCTCGTAGATTATGTCAGAGTCTACCAGAAGGAAAGATATGACAGACAGGTCGTAAGACCTGCCAGGATTCTTACGCTCAACACTGACGGCACGGATAACGCCGACAGCGTTAAGAACAGTGACAGCAACGCTTTTTATGTTGCAGAAGGCGACCTTAATGCAAACGTCGTTTTCATGGAGGACGAGCTGATCATTACGCCGTCTTTCGTATCAGGCACTTCAGGCGGCACAAGGCTTTTGCAGGGCGGATTCCCTTTTAAGAAGGGTGAGACTTACGAGTTCTCGTTTGACGGAAGAGTCGATGAACCGCGCACAATAAGATGCCAGTTTGAGTCTGATAAGGACGGTAAGCTGATAATCGATCCTTATACGGTAAACCTTGAGAGCCACTGGCAGAGGCACAGGATGCTTTTCGAGGTCAATGAAGACCATGACAAAGCATCTGTAGTATTTGTTATCGATGCCATCTCAAAGGCTTCCATTCACATCAGAAATATTACTTTAAAGAAGAGACCGGTGAACACCAACAGGCGCAAACTCATTGCTGTCTGCGGTGTTTGGGCTGATTCCGATAACTACAGTCTTTTCTTAAGATCGCTTCAGACTGAGGAGATAAAAAATAATTACGTCATAACGAGTTTTACTTTCAATGAATGCAATACCGGTACTCTCCAGGCAGAGCTTGAAGTCGAGTTCGCTGATCTTCTTGGACGCATGGAGCTTGCGGCGATCATAATATTCAGCGAGATGATAAAGTCTTCTGAAGTTTTGGAAAGATTAGTTCAGATAGGGCACGAAAAAGACATCCCCGTCATCACTTTCCAGCATCCTCTCGAAGGCTGTATCAATGCAGATTTTGAATATGAGAACGGCTTCAGACAGATCGTCGAGCACGTTGTAGATGTTCACGGAGCAAAACACCTCGACATGATGGCAGGCATCAGGGATAACCGCTTCTCTGACGCACGTATCAGTGTATTTAAGGAAGTGCTTACAGAGCGCGGAATAGATCCTTCTTCTGCAAGGATCTTATATGGTGACTTCTGGCAGGCTAGAGCCGGCGAGGTCTTAGATGATGCCCTTGATAACGGTTATGAGATCCCTGAAGCGATCATCTGTGCAAACGATTCGATGGCTATAGGAGTATGCGATTCGTTAAGCAAGAGAGGCATCAAAGTCCCTGAAGACGTAATGGTTACGGGCTTTGACGGTATATGGCAGGCATTGTTCCACGCTCCGGTAGTCACAACATGTGAGCTCGATTATAAGAAGATCCCCGAGCAGATCCTCTTAAGGATCAAGAATTGGGAAGAGCATAAGAAGATCGGTCAGGATACGTTCACCATTCCGTATAAACCTTTATTCATGCAGTCCTGCGGATGCAGAATGGATTCGCAGTTCCCTTGGGCAAACGCTGTTGAAGTGCTTACTGAAGAGAGCCAGAATTCATTCAGGCATATGCTTGAGATGGGTCACTTCGTGTCGCGCATGACTTCATCCGACAATCTCGATGATGCCGCAGCGAACCTCAGGAACTCGGTCTGGATGTGGAAGAGCCAGTATTACTTCGTCGGCATTACGCAGGAAGAAGAATGCTGTCACAGTATCTTCCACGGAAGAGGAAATAAGTATTCCCATGCCCATAAGTTTTACCGCATGAAATATCCAATCCCGGATTACGACCTGATCCTTGCTCCCGACAGCAATATCAATGTTTTGCTGTTTAGGCAGATAAGATCACAAAAAGAGATCTTCGGTTATGTTGCAAACGGCTACGACAGGGTATCTTTAAGATCGGAACAGCGCTTTGAAGAGTTCAGCCTCTTCGTTAACGCAGCGGTAAACGCAGTCAATAACAACCGCAAACTCATTACTAAGAATAAGGCCAGCGAGCTTTTGTCCGAGCAGGATTACCTTACGGGCCTTTATAACCGCAGAGGCTTCTTCGCATCCATCACCAAGATGCTTAATTCGCCCGCAAATGCCGGCAGGATCCTCTCTTTGTTCTCGGTCGATATGGATAAGCTTAAGACCATAAACGACGCATACGGACACGAGAATGGCGATGTGGCGATACAAACGCTTGCAAGGGCGCTTCAGAAGTTTGTAAAGGACGACGGAATAGCTGCAAGATACGGCGGTGATGAGTTCGCTCTGGCGATCATAAACGATAAGAGATACGAGGATTCCATAACCGATGTCCGCAACGAGATAGAGCGCTCCGCAGATGCCGATCCTGCAATGTCAGACAGGGATTTTGAAGTCGGTATCAGCCTTGGCGTATCAGAGCGCGTGATCGGCAGAAATATCGATATAGAAGACATGATACTCGAAGCCGATTCCAAGATGTATGCCGACAAGATGGCCAGGAAGAGGCTGCGCTGATATTCACTTCTTACTGAAAGAAAAAAACGCTGCCGTTATTCTTCGGCAGCGTTTTCATTTGCTTGTATTTTATCTTTGCGCAAGGACAGTTTCCTTATCGCTACATGATATACGTAATAGGCTATGACGCTCGTTCCTAAGCCTAAGAATAAACCGCCCAGAACATCGGTCGGATAATGCACGCCTACATAAAGTCTTGAGTATGCGATTATCGTCGCGTATATGAGTGTCAAAAGCGCGAAAAGCTTGTAGGACAAAGTCATCTTTGAACGCGTCATGATGCCGGCTTCTTTCGCGACGGGAAGCCCGATCAATGCTACTAAGAGCAGCACGCCTGCGACCGCAAATGAAGCGCCTGTGTGGCCGGAAGGGAAGGAGTAGTCCTTCTGCTTTTCGATGAGATTGACGAGGCCGTTAACTGCTTCGTAAGGTCTTGTCCTGCCTACAGCGTTTTTGATGACGAGATTTGTGATGATGGCTTCCAATGCAAGGCTTGCTCCGGCGATGGCACCGGGTCTTCTTGTTTTCGGAATGATCAACATGGCAACACACAAAAGTATCCAGATCCATCCGCTGTCGCATGTATGCGTGATGACCTTTAAGGCCGGAGTAAGTGCCTCCGATCTTAAATGCTCTTGTATGTATATCAGGAATCCGGAATCCCAGTCCATCAGCAAACCTCTCGATCAAGTATTACCTAATTATTGTAATACTAATTGCAGTCCGGTCTGTGACAATACAATGATAAATTACCGGGGCTCGTCAGACTGTCTGTTATGACGTCTGTTGTGATTGCTGTAATAGACGTTTTTGTCTTTATACATCAGATGGTCGATCGTATAGAGAAGACCTGATAATTCCTCACCGTGGTAATCGAAGGTGGAGCCGCCTATAGCGCACGAGAGCTTATACGGCTTGCCGGATGTGTCGTTATATTCATCTACTGCTTTCGATATTCTTTCTTTGTAAGGCTCGATGCTGTCACCTTTGAACCTGCGGATCAGGATAACGAATTCATCGCCTGCAAATCTTATTACTCTGCCTTCGCCTTTCATAACGTTGACAAGAATATTCGCAAAAGCTACCAGCGCATTGTCGCCTTCCTCGTGTGAGAAATCGTCGTTGATCTGCTTAAAGCCGTTGAGATCGATCATGAACGCGGCGATCTTTTCGGGCTTTTTGTGGATAAGTCTTTTGCGGATTATCTCGAGCTCATAACGGTTATTAACGCCCGTGAGCTTATCGATATAGATGCATTCGTTCTGAAGGCACGTTACCAGTCCGGCAAAGGCAATCGCGAAGCTTACAGGCTGCAGGGAGATGCCGTAGACATTCATCTGTACAGCCACCGCAAGGAGGATGGGCATAAGGAACTGCCAGGCTGGGAAGTATCCGAGGGAAGGGTTCCTTATCTTTGAGATGAAATAGAACGCATATCCGTAGAAGATCAGGAGCAATCCTACGATGATGAAGATTATGTACAGTCCCTCTCTGGAATAGACGTTGTTCTCGTCAAGAGAGAAAACTACAGGCGTGAAGAAGTTGATCATAAGAAGGATTATCTCGATGGCGCTTACTAATGCGAAAAAGCAGACTTGCAGCTTCGGCACCTGCTTGTCGATATGACTTACGACAAGGTATATGATTCCTATTCCGACGAGAAGATTAAACAGATAAAGATAAGTATTGCCGATCATGAGGGCAATTCTGTAACTGGTTCCCGGAGTGCCGTCGCAGATCGATGTAAAAGCATCGGCTATACAGTTAAAAAGCGAAGCGGCCATGAGAAGGAAGAGCAGATGACTCTCTTTCTTCCTCGTCGGCATATACCAGCCTTTTGTGAACATGAGAACCAGAAGCAGGCATACTCCTACCGAATCAGTGATCAGTATCGAAGTAAGATTGATAGAAGATGTCATCTTCGAGCCTCCGGCAAGAATCTTAAAATATTTTTATATTCTTGATACCAACATTATATCCATATATTTGTCCATTGGAATACGCACAATGTTAACGTTGTGTAATGGATCGGTTATAACGATGAATACCGGAAAGCTCAGGTGATGTCTTTTGCCCAGATGCCGCTCTTAACAAACAGGCCGCCGGTAATGCATTTGATGAGCTCCAATGCCTGTACGGCTGCTACCATCCAGATAAGAGGAAGACTCGTATAGTGACTTAAAACGAATGCAAAAGGCACAGATAAGATCCATACAAAGCCTGAATCGAAGATCATGGTTATAAGTGTCTTTCCGCCGGATCTGATAATGAAATAAGATGCGTGCGTGAAAGAGTAGAAGGGCATGAGCGTGCCGTTGATAACTATGAGCCATGTTGCGAGATTCTTTATCTCGACAGTTGCGTCGGGGAATATCATAGGGAAGAAGGGGCTTACGCAGATCATGATAATTCCGAATAATGTTCCGAATGCTACAGTGAACCATATCATCCTGAATGCATTTTTCTTTGCTTCTTCTACTTTGCCGCTTCCCAATATCTGACCTGTAAGGATTCCGACTGCTTCTCCCATAGCAACGAATGCGACCATCATTACGTTATAGATAGATGTCTCGATCTGAATGGCAGCCATGGCATCAAGAGTCCTGTATGAATAGGACTGATTGAGCATCGTAATACCGAAAGACCACATTGTCTCGTTCAAGAGAAGAGGAGTAGCCCTGATGATGAATTCGCGTGCCATTTTACCCGGTATCCTGAAATGTTTGAAAGCACCGACAATGAAGGGGCATTGTTCTTTATGCGTAGCAACATAAACAACGAGCACACCGAGCTCTACAAATCTTGAGATTACCGTGGCAATCGCGGCACCGAGAGCACCTAATGCAGGAAAGCCCAAAAGACCGTAGATGAGCAAAAGGTTGCCTGTGAAGTTAACGAGGATGGCACATGCCGAAGCAACGAGCGGTACCTTGGTCTGACCGATGTCACGAAGCGTACCTGCATATGCCTGGCAGATTCCGATAGGTATCAGGGATATGATCATGACATGGAGATACTGAACGCCGATCTTCAGTGTCTCTGCGGCATCAGCAGGATCACCTTCGCCCTGAAGATATCTTGACACGAGGAAGGTGGCACCAAAATAAAAAATAAAGCAGGCGAGCACAGACAGGATCAGATTGGTGATCAGTTTGAATCTGAAAGTGATCCTGACGCCTTCCCAGTCTTTCTTACCGTAATACTGGGCGGTGAAGATTCCCGAACCTGCAGTCGCACCGAAAGTCATGAGGTAGAAAACGAACATCATCTGGTTGGCAATACCTACGCCCGAGAGCGCATTGGTACTTACCTGACCGATCATGAAATTATCCAAAAGATTGACGATCTGAGACACACCGTTCTGGATCATCATAGGAACGGCGATCTTCAATAGTCTTCTGTAAAGGTCTTTGTTTTTATTTATTGCTAAAGTCATAACGGCGATTATATAGATAAAGGCGTTGGGTTACAACGCCTTTTCGAAATGTTGTCCCATAAATTGTTCTATAGATTATTCTTCAGGCGGCATAGGAAGTGTGGCGCCTCCGAAAGGCATACAGATGACTGAGCAATCTTCTCCGTATCTTGCGTATGCTTCATCAAAAGCTTCCTGCGCCGAATGCATTGGCTCTAAGAAGATGCTTCTTACAAAGTCATCGTCCATCTCGGAGATTAGAACGATCTTCGCGTGCTTTAAGACCATTGCTATCGCAGCTGCCTTGTGTCCGCCCAACTGGAAGTCTCTTCCTACTCTTTCGATAAGCTCATCAGGAGTATTTGCCGTGGTGAGCCATTCTTCAAACTTGGCGCTTCCCAAACCTTCATTGCAGGCACCGATGACGATGATCGTACCGCCGTCTCTTACAGCATACTTGGAATTATCCAAAGCCTTCTGTGTCTGGTAAAGGTTAGCGTCCTTAGGCGCGCCTCCCTGGGATACGATGACGATGTCGGCTCTTCTCTTGAGAGGCTTTCTGTACATCTGATCCAGGTACTTGCAGCCTTCCCTGTGAGCCTTCGTGACGTCGCCTGCAACGCAGTAAACGATGTGCTTATGCTCATCGAGGATCGGGTTTACGATGAATCCGAAATGGCAGAATGTCTCTGACTCTTCGATGTCTGCTCTGATAGGGTTGCCGTTCAAGTTGCCTGCGCAGGCCTTCTCATCTACCATCATGCGGTGGTTTGCCTGAATGGCGGAGGGTGTGGAAACGCCGGGCATAAGGGCCTTAGCGCCGCCGGAATATCCTGCGAAATAGTGGAACTCGATATTGCCTACGCCGATCCTGAAATCAGCTTCTGCAACGCTTCTCGTGATATCAACGGGAGTGCCTCTTGAAGTATCGCCCATGTGAATGCAGTCAGAAGGGTCGCTGTCGATGCAATTAACTTCACTGTATACACGCTCGCCGACAAGCTTTTTCTTTTCTTCTTCGGTGTGCGGTCTGTGTGAACCGAGCGCGAAAACAACTGTGATGTCCTTAGGATCGCATCCTGCTAAATAGAGCTCATCAAGGATGGAAGGAATGACGTCAAAGCTCGGAAGCGGTCTTGAGATGTCACTTGTAACGATGACGATCTTCTGGCCGGGCTTGGCTAAGTCCTTTAAGCGGGGTGAGCCGATAGGATTCTCGAGCGCATAGACGACTGCGTCAGGGCCGCGTCTTGCATGCTCGATCTCGTTTGCGACAAGGATCTGATCGAGATTCTTATCGGGAATATCAACTATTTGTACGCCTTTGCCGTAGCCGAATTCAACCTTCATAATGCGCTCCATAGAAAAATAGATTCTACTATTTTACATTGTCGGGAATGTTTCTCAATAACGAAGGGTCACAAAAGCGATAATCGTTAAGTTCTTGTATTTGGTGAAGTTAATGCTTTTCCTGCTGCAGTATTTCTTCATAAGGCGTAATGACAAATAACGCTCTTGTGCAGGTTGCTTTTTTTATCGATGAAAAAAGGGCGTTTTGCCCCGGCTCAAACAAGTTTTTTTGATAGCCCCTATGCTATGATTTTAATAAGTAAGCGTTGACCTGAACGTGCAATAACATTTTCGGGTCAGCGCTTATTGTACTTTAGCGGAGGTGGAATATATGCTAAGTAACTTTGAGGAAGCGAGGATCTTCATCGACGAGAATGACATCAAGATGATCGATTTCAGGATGATAGATCTCAACGGAAGATGGCATCATCTGACGATCCCGGCAGACAGATTCACTGAATCTATCATGACAGCAGGCATAGGATTTGACGGCAGCAACTATGGTTTTGCTCCCGTTGAGAAGAGTGACATGGTATTTATTCCTGATCTCTCTAGTGCCGCTATCGACGATTTCTGCGAGATCAAGACTCTCTCCATGATCGGCGACGTCAGGATCATCGGTAAGGACGCGAATGTACCTTTTAACCAGGAGCCCAGAAATGTCTGCAAGCGCGCAGAAGAGTATATGAAGGAACTAGGTGTGGCAGATACATTCCTTTTGGGACCTGAGTTCGAATTCTATGTTTTCGACGAGGTAACCTACAATAACAAACCCAACAGTTCCGGATTTACGATCGATGGCGAGGAAATGTTCTGGAACACCGGAGAGTTCGGAAGCCGTGGCTTCCAGACACCGCACCAGGGAGGCTATCACGCAGCGCCGCCGCAGGATATCGCTTACGATTACAGAAGCCGTGTAACGATGCTGATGGAGAATCAGGGTATCAAGGTCAAGTATCACCATCACGAAGTCGGTTCCGGCCAGATGGAGATAGAAGTCGAATTCGGCGGAATGACCGAGATGGCCGATAAGACGATGCTCACCAAGTACATCGTCAAGAACGAGGCAGTCAAGGAAGGCAAGACCGCTACATTCATGCCGAAGCCCATCTACGGCGAGGCAGGTTCCGGCATGCACGTCCACATGCTCATGTTCAAGGACGGCCAGCCGGTCTTCTACGACGAGAACGGTTATTCCGGACTGTCCCAGACGGCTCTGCATTTCATAGGCGGTGTTCTGAAGCACGTTCCTGCGATCTGCGCATTCTCGAACCCTTCTACTAACTCTTACAAGAGACTTCTTCCGGGCTTCGAAGCTCCTGTTACGATCGGCTACGCTACTGCCAACAGAAGTGCCGTTATCCGTATTCCGGCTTACGCAAAGACTCCCGACAAGAAGAGATTCGAGCTCCGTAACCCTGATGCCACATGCAATCCTTACTATTGCTACGCTGCCATCCTCATGGCAGGCTTAGACGGCATCAAGAATAAGATCGATCCTGAGAAAGAAGGCTACGGCCCCTATGACTTCAATCTCTTTAACCTGTCTGACGAGGATAAGAAAAAAATCAAGGGTCTGCCCAAGTCTTTAGGCTCAGCTCTTAAGGCTCTCGAAAAGGATCACGACTTCCTTACCGAAGGCGGCGTTTTCCCGATCGAACTCATCAACATCTGGATCGCCAACCGCCGTAAAGACCTGGCGCGCCACATCTCAATGCCGACACCTATGGAATACGAGATGTATTACGATCTGTGATGAATTAATTCACTGAATGCTTAGGGCCGTCCTGTGTGGGCGGCCCTTTTTCTTATATGTAGTTTCCGGCCTGCTATCAATTAGTTGACAAATCACTACTAAAAAGTGAGGCGAAAAGTGCGATTTAATCAAAAGCTCACTTTTCAGATAACATTTGAGCCGCGAAATGTTAGCAAAAATGTTGGTTATTCAAAGAACAACTATTTATTCTTCAGTAAATAGTCTTTACTTCATCTACACCGCACTGCCTTTTGAACTCTGCGATGTCCGCGTCTGACTTGATCAGCATGACGTCTCTGTACTTGCCGGTCTTATTGTCAATGAAGCCGGCCGTCTTCTCGCCGGTGCAGATGCTGGACTTAACGGCGGGAGTCTCGTTTTCCTTATCGTAGGACAGCTGCGCAGATTTTTTCTTGCCGAACATCATGTAAACT
Source organism: Clostridiales bacterium (assembly GCA_017554745.1). Classification (GTDB taxonomy): domain Bacteria; phylum Bacillota; class Clostridia; order Saccharofermentanales; family Saccharofermentanaceae; genus Saccharofermentans. The sequence continues at coordinate 168,441 of JAFZHS010000013.1, forward strand.
CCTTTGCCAGGGCAGATACAAATTCGTCGTCATTAAGGACCGTTATATCTGGAAGTGCATCAGGTGCGGGAAGACCGCGGCGGTTTATCCAGAGTGAATGCCACCCGGCAGCTATCGCGCCTGCGATGTCTTTATCGTAATTATCGCCGATCATCCAGAGGTCAGAAGGGGAGAACCCTAAGCGGGTCTCCATCATTCGGAAAAGCTCCACATCAGGCTTGGTGTAGGGAGTGTCGCCGGTGACGATAATGGAGGCGCGGTCAAACCAGCGGTCTAAGCCCAGCATATCCACCTTGTTCCATTGGTGTTTTGATTCTCCTGCGGTAAGGATAGCGAGTTTGAGCGAAGGGTCAGAGGCCAGTTTGTCCAGCACAGCAGCCAGCCCGTCGCTTATAAACATGTGGCTCTGGAGTTCGAGATAAGCATCAGCCGCGCGTCCGCCGTCCTGCGGCTTGTAGGGTAGCCCTAAGAGACGGAAAGTCTCGTTGTAGCGCCAGCCATTGGTATCGCGTGTCGATACCTCACCTGATTCGAGCTGCGCCATGTTGACGTCGCTTTTTTCGTAGAAGATCCTGATGAATTCGCGCCAGTCGGGAATCTTTACACCGAGCACGTTCTCAGCGGCCTGAACGAGCATGTCCTGCCTGCAGTACAGTGTGTCGTCGATGTCGAAAACGATTCCTCGCATGGCTCCTCCGGTTTAAGGTTAGGTTAAGATTAATTGTAATATAATAAAGCAGTTTTACGAAAATGGAATAAGGGAGAATAATATGAAAGTACTTAAGAAGAGTCTTGCGCTTATTGTCGCAGCGTTGATGACGCTGCCTTTCCTGTCATCATGCTCGGCTAAACAGCAGGAAAAGGATGATTCGAAGATCTACGCGGGATCTTATGAAGAGAAGATCAATGCTTTCTACAAAGATCACCAGGATACTGCCGCAGGAGCGATGGTCGGAGTTTTTGATAAAGACGGCGTTGTATTTAAAGGCTATTACGGTTATTCGGACATCGCTAACGGGACCAGAGTCGATGAGAATACTGTCATCGACTGGGGTTCGACGACAAAGACGTTGGTATGGGTCAGCGTCATGCAGCTCTGGGAACAGGGTAAGATAGACCTGGAGAAGGATGTCAGGGAATACCTGCCGGAAGGTTTCCTCACTAACTTAAGATATGAAAAGCCTGTCCGCATGATCGACCTCATGAATCACAGGGCAGGTTTCCAGGAATATTATGTTGATATGTTCCTTCCGGCAAACATGGAAGCCTACACGTTGGAAGAAGCTCTGAAGCTCGATCAGCCGGCGCAGATCTTTGAGCCGGATACTGTCACGGCATATTCCAACTGGGGAGTAGCCCTTGCAGGATATATAGTCGAGCGCGTTTCCGGTGAGAGCTTTACAGATTACGTTCATCACCATATTTTCGAGCCTTTGGACATGAAGGATACCGCCATTGCGCCTGACCTCATGGATAATCCGGGTGTCAGACAGAGACGTGACAAGCTCATGTGCTATTCCGGAACAACACCCGTCGGCAATGCTTTTTATCTGATCAGCCTTTATCCGGCAGGCTCATGCGTATCAACGCTCGATGACTATATCAAGTATGCTTCCTGCTTTGTTAAGGACGAGTTCCCGCTTTTCGAGAATCAGGAAACATACGACGTCATGATGTCTGCGACGTCTTATTACGGTGATACCGACGTTGTGAAAAATGCTCACGGTTTCTGGGCTCTTCCTCACGGAAATAACACATACGGGCACGGCGGCAATACGCAGGCATGCTCGTCATATATTACTTTCGATCCCGAAAAGCAGATCGGCTGCGTCGTAATGACCAACCAGGCAGGCGAGGAAGATTTCAACGGAGAGCTTTTTGATTCGATCTACGGCAGGTCTGTGTGGATGTCATATTTTGAAGGTGAATATGCGAAGGGAATGTATCATCCGGCAAGAACAGAACTTGAGGGCCCGTTTAAGATCATGGGCACAAGCTATGTCGATACCGGTACTTTAAAGGATTTCCTATGGACATATAACGAGAAGGACGGCATTTCCAAGATCGAGATGCCTTACGGCGACTACTATCTTGCTGACACGGGAACCATGATTGCAGACTGCGTTCTTTTCTACGGATGGATGCTGTTCCTGGCTATTGCTCTCGTAAGCCTTATCGTAAAAGGAATCAGAGCCATTGTCCGCAAGGTGAGAAAGAGCACGAAGAAGATCATGCTCGGCAAGACTACGGGCTTTATCGCTCTTATTGAGCTTTTGCTTGGGGCTTGCGGCCTTGGTATCGTCCTGTCGATCGCGGTATGGCTGCCTCACACGATATATATGTGGTTCTACTATATAATCGGCGCGCTTACGGTGATCCTTATGGCTCTGACGCTTTACGGCATATTCAAGTTTATTAAGACGCCGCGCAAAGAATCTTCCGTTATCCGCAAGATCTACAACATCATTGCGCTCTCGGGAGCTGTCCTGACAATAGTATTTGTTATCTATATGCAGCTCTGGCACTGGTGATCGTGACTCCTTAAACCTCTGGGAATACAGCAATTTCTTAAGCCTCAGATTTCTCTCAAATAATCATTTGACTATTTTTGACTTTAAGAGTATATTGTTGTTGGCACTCAAAGGGATAGAGTGCTAATCGGAGAAGGGAGAGACATAAAATGCAGTTAGATAACCGTAAAAAAGAAGTCCTGCACGCTATCGTAGACGACTATGTGTCTACTAATGAGCCTGTCGGTTCGAAGTCTTTGATCGAGCGCTATAACTTTAATGTCAGCTCCGCTACGCTCCGTAACGACATGGCAGAGCTCGAGCACATGGGCCTTATCGAGAAGCCCCATACCTCGGCAGGCCGTATTCCTTCTGATAAGGGCTATCGTGAATACGTTAACTCACTTATGACCATCGAAGAGCTCTCACCCAAAGAGCAGCTCGAGATCGAGAAGAGGATAGATTCCAGCGTTGACGAGGTCACGGATCTCATCAAGAACGCTACGCATACACTTTCCGAGACGACAGGATTTGTATCGCTTGCTATGAGCCCGAGGCTTAAGAAGAGCTTTTTGAAGCAGCTCAAGATCCTCATGATCGAGCCAGGCAAGGCGCTCGTAGTAATGGTGCTTTCTGCAGGCGTCGTTAAGGATAAGGTAGTAAGGATCCCTAATTTCTTAAGTGATGAGCAGATCATGAAGATCTCAGGCGCCATCGAGAAGAGCCTTACCGGCAAGCCTTTGGATGAGATCACTCTCGTAACGGTAGAGACCGCAGGCAAGAGCACTGACGTGCCTGAGCCCCTCCTTAAGCAGGTACTCTACGAAGCATATGCGGCTATCAAGCAGGCAGACGAGCTCAATATCTATCTCGAAGGCGAGCACAGGATGCTGAGCCTCCCGGACTTCAGTTCTTTGGGCCGCGCAAGAGACCTTCTGGGTACGCTTTCTGATTCCGGAATGGTCGCAGGCTACGTCAACGAGATGGAGAATGCGGCAAGAGAGCAGGGCAATGACGATTCCTTCATGATAAGGATCGGCCAGGAGATAGCGCTTGAAGGCCTTGATGACTGCAGCTTTATTACTGCCACATATAACCTTACTGATTCCGTGTCAGGCAATATCGGAGTCATAGGACCAAAGAGAATGCTTTATTCGAAGGTTATCTCGCAGATCGATTTTGTTAAGAAAAAGCTTAACAAAGAGATGCAGAGATTTACTTGATGAAAATATAAACAAAGGGAAAGGATAAAGAAAATGAGCGATGAAGAGTTATTTTTCGGGGCTGATGAAGAACCTGTAAAAGACGAGGTCGATACCGGCTCCACAGAAGATGCAGCAGCATCTGACAAGGCTTCCGCTGAAGGCTCCAAGGACGAAGCAAAAGAGCCTGAAGTAAAGGCAGAAGCCGAAGACGATGAGGAAGAAGAGGAAGAGATCCCGGCTGACAGTTCTGAAGCTAATAGCGAACTAGAAGCAAGATATATGAGCCTCTACGCCGAATACGATAACTACCGTAAGCGCACGCAGAAGGAGAAGGACAATCTTTACGCAGACGCTATCGCAACTGTCACAAAGGAGTTCCTGACGCTTATCGACAATCTCGACAGAGCTTGCGAGGGCGCGAAAAAGACAGACGAGACTTCACTCGAGAAGATCATCCAGGGAATGGAGCTCGTCGGAAGACAGGCGCAGGATACGCTCACCAAGATCGGTGTTGAAGAGATCCCTGCAGCGCGCGGAACAAAATTCGATCCGAACCTTCACGATGCAATGATGCACGTTGATGACGAGGATTTAGGTGAGCAGGAGATCGCGATGGTTTTCGCGAAAGGATATAAATACAAGGACAGAGTTATCAGACACGCTCAGGTCCAAGTAGCAAACTAAGTTTAAAAAATTAACACATAAAGGAGAAAGACAATGGATTTGATCAGATCAAGCTTGGTTCCTACAGTAATCGAGACTACCGGCCGCGGCGAGCGTGCCTATGACATTTATTCAAGACTTCTCAAGGAGAGAATCGTTATCCTTTCCGAAGAAGTTAACTCAGTAACAGCAAGCCTTATCACGGCTCAGCTCCTCTTCCTCGAGGCAGAGGATCCCGATAAGGATATCCAGTTCTATATCAACAGCCCCGGAGGATCTGTTTCTGACGGACTCATGATCTTAGACACCATGCGTCTTATCAAGCCCGACATCCAGACGATCTGCATGGGTATGGCAGCTTCAATGGGTTCAGTACTTCTTTCCGCAGGCACAAAGGGCAAGAGATGCATCCTTCCTAACGCAGAAGTAATGATCCACCAGCCTTTGGGCGGCGCACAGGGCCAGGCAACAGAGATCCTGATCGCAGCAGACCACATCAAGGACACAAGAAAGAGATTAAACCAGATCCTCGCAGATAACTGCGGCAAGGACCTCGAGACCTTGATGAAGGATACAGACAGAGACCACTGGATGACAGCCCAGGAAGCCCTTGATTACGGTATTGTAGACAAGATCCTTGTCAGCAAGAAAGCATAAATAAGTGATAGATAATTTGTAAGTCCAAAAGGACTTCAGGAGGAAACAAAATGGCAAAAGTAATTGGTATTGACCTTGGTACAACAAACTCATGTGTTGCAGTTATGGAAGGTTCGGAGACAGTAGTTATCCCGAATCCCGAAGGCAACAGAACTACACCTTCAGTCGTAGGTTTTACAAAGACAGGTGAGAGACTTATCGGACAGGTAGCAAAGAGACAGGCAGTCACAAACCCTGACCGTACTATCCAGTCCATCAAGAGAGAGATGGGTTCCGACTATAAGGTATCCATTGACGATAAGCAGTACACACCTCAGGAGATCTCCGCAATGATCCTCTCAAAGCTCAAGAGCGACGCAGAGGCTTACCTCGGAACTCCCGTTACACAGGCAGTTATCACTGTTCCTGCATACTTCACTGACTCACAGCGTCAGGCTACAAAGGATGCAGGCCGTATCGCAGGTCTCGAAGTCTTGAGAATCATCAACGAGCCTACGGCTGCATCTCTGGCTTACGGTCTTGATAAGGAATCCGACCAGAAGATCCTCGTCTTTGACTTGGGCGGCGGTACGTTCGATGTATCCGTACTTGATATCGCTGACGGCGTTTTCGAGGTTCTTGCTACAGCAGGTAACAACAGACTCGGCGGTGACGACTTCGATAACAAGATCGTTGACTATCTCGTAGAGTCCTTCAAGACATCTGACGGTGTAGACCTCAGATCTGACCGTATGGCTATGCAGAGATTGAGAGAAGCAGCTGAGAAGGCTAAGATCGAGCTCTCCGGCGTTACATCTTCCAACATCAATCTCCCTTACATCACAGCAGATGCTACAGGCCCTAAGCACATGGATATCACTCTTACAAGAGCTAAGTTCGATGAGCTCACGGCTGACCTCGTCCAGAAGACAATGGATCCTGTTAAGCGCGCTATGAGCGATGCTTCAGTATCTCCTTCAGATATCGACAAGATCCTCCTCGTAGGCGGTTCCACAAGAATCCCTGCAGTCCAGGATGCAGTTAAGAACTACTTCGGCAAAGAGCCTTTCAAGGGCATCAACCCTGACGAGTGCGTTGCTATCGGCGCAGCTATCCAGGCAGCAGTCCTCACAGGCGACGTTAAGGGTCTCCTTCTCCTCGACGTTACACCTCTTTCACTCGGTATCGAGACAATGGGCGGTGTATGCACAAAGATGATCGAGCGTAACACAACGATCCCTACAAAGAAGAGCCAGGTATTCTCCACAGCAGCTGACGGCCAGACACAGGTTGAGGTACACGTACTCCAGGGTGAGCGTGAGATGGCTGCTTACAATAAGACACTCGGTAACTTCATCCTTGACGGTATCGCACCCGCACCCCGTGGTGTTCCGCAGATCGAAGTTACATTCGATATCGACGCTAACGGTATCGTTAACGTAAGCGCAAGAGACAAGGGCACAGGCAGAGAGCAGAAGATCACCATCCAGTCTTCTTCCAACATGAGCGAAGAGGATATCCAGAAGGCCGTTAAGGAAGCTGAGATGCACGCAGCTGAAGACAAGGCCAACAAGGAGAAGGTCGAGATCAAGAACCAGGCTGAGACAGCATGCTATCAGGCAGAAAAGACAATGAAGGATGCCGGCGACAAGATCTCCGATTCTGACAAGGCTCCCGTAAATGCCTGCATCGAGAAGCTCAAGGGCTCTATCGCACAGGACGATACAGAAGGCATGAAGAAGGGCACAGAGGAGCTCCAGGAAGCTCTCATGAAGCTCGGTGAGAAGATCTATCAGGCAGCAGGCGGCGCTCAGGGCGCAGGTCCCCAGGGTCAGCCTAATCCCGATGATTTCGCAGGCTATGGCTCTGAATCCGTTAACCCTGACCAGGGTAATAACGGTGACGGCTTCAAGAATGCCGGCGGCGACTTCTGATAGTTTATAAATCTGATACAATAGTCCGGCATGTCCGATTCAGGATGTGCCGGACATATCTGTAAAATCGCTGATATCAAGCGAAAATAAGAACGGAGGAGTTCCTCTTTGGCTAGAGATTACTATGAGGTCTTAGGAGTATCTAAGGGTGCTTCCGATGACGATATAAAGAAGGCTTTCAGACAGCAGGCCAAGAAATATCACCCTGACCTTCATCCGGGCGATAAAGAGGCTGAAGCCAAATTCAAGGAAGTCAATGAAGCCTATTCTGTCCTGTCTGATCCTGACAAGAAGGCTAAATACGACAGGTTCGGTCATGCAGGCGTCGATCCCAACGGATTCGGCGGCGGTGGCGGCGGCTTCAACGGCGCTTACGACGTTGACTTGGGCGATATCTTCAGTTCATTCTTCGGAGGCGGCTTCGGAGGAAGCTCGAGAAGACGTACAGGCCCGCAGAAAGGTGCTGATCTTAAGTACCATATGTCTCTTGAATTTATGGAGGCAGCCTTCGGCGTAACCAAATCCATCCAGGTCACCAAGGAAGACCTCTGCAAGTCCTGCAACGGTTCAGGCGCACAGCCCGGCACAACACCTGAGACATGTCCCACATGCAGAGGTGCCGGAAGAGTACAGCAGCAGACACAGACACTTTTCGGTATGACGATGGTCACCAAGAGCTGCCCTACCTGTAACGGCAGAGGTACGGTGATAAAGACACCGTGCTCGGCATGCAGGGGCAAGGGAAGATTAAGGACCACCAAGCCGCTTAATGTCGTTATTCCCGCAGGTGTAGATACCGGCGATCTTCTTCCTTTGAGAGGAGAGGGCGAGCCCGGTACAAACGGCGGCGGATACGGCGATCTTTACATCGAATTCAAGGTAAAGCCGCATGATGTTTTCGAGCGCAAGGGTAACAATACATCCTGCAGCATACCGATCACTTTTGCACAGGCAGCTTTAGGTGGTGAGATAGAAGTTCCCACCATCTACGGCAAAGAAAAATATAACCTCAAAGAAGGTACGCAGCCCGGTGATACGATCACTCTCAGGGGCAAGGGCATTCCGAGCAAGGGCAACCCGAACATGAAGGGCGACCACGTCGTCAAGTTCGTTCTGGAAGTCCCTACGGGCCTTTCGCGCGAGCAAAAGCAGCTTCTTACGCAGTTTAACAACACTCTCACGGAGCGCAACTACATGAGGAGCAGCCAGTTCTTCCAGAGGATTAAGAACTTGTTTAAGTAATAACTGACGCGGATCCTTCGTAAGGGGGACCCGCGTTTTTCGTAAGGGGAAAAGACTATGAGATGGGCAGAGATCACGATCAAGACTACAGAAGAAGCTTCAGATGCAATCTGCGAGATGCTTGCGCAGGTCGGCGCAGACGGCATTGCATCGCAGGATCCCGAGGAGTTCCGCAAGACAATAGACAATGATCCTTTGAGCTACTGCGACGACGGTACGATCGAGAGCTATGGAAGAGATGTCGTGATCAAGGCATACTTTGCCGAGACCGATGACGGCGTTATCCGCATGGGCGCCAAGAGCGAGGAATTCGCAAATCCTGACGGTGTCGGCATGATCTACGGCTCCATCACTGATAAGGAGCTTCCGACGGCTGAAGCCATGGACTTCATAAAGCAGCGTCTGGCTGAGATCGGCGAGTTCCTTGATATAGGCGAAGGATTTAGCGGTTTCCGCTATGTCGACGATGAGGACTGGGCAAACAACTGGAAGAGCTATTACGAAGAGTTCAGGCTCTCAGACCGCATCGTTATCTGTCCTTCCTGGATAGAAGAGGGCGACGCAGAGCTCGAAAAGGATGCCGTCAAGGTGATCCTCGATCCGGGTTCGGCCTTCGGTACGGGCACTCACGAGACCACGGCTATGTGCGCCGAGATCCTCGACAGCGTTATCAAGCCTGATGCTTCAGTTCTCGATCTCGGTACGGGCTCGGGAATACTCGCCATAATCGCAAGCAAGCTGGGAGCTAAGAGTGTTGATGCCGTAGATATCGATTCAATGGCCGTTAAGGTTGCCGAAGAGAACTGCGCTATCAATGAATGTTCAAACGTTACTTGCTACACAGGTGAGCTCAAGAGCGTTAAGAATGCGCCTTACGACCTCATCGTCGCAAACATAATTGCTGACGTTATTGCCGAGATCGCTTGTGATATTCCTGCTGACCTCGCTGATGACGGTATTTTCGTATGCTCAGGCATCATCAACAACAAGAAAGAACGCGTTGTTGAGGCTCTTAAGAAAGCCGGCATGGTAATAATCGAGGAGAGAACCAAAAACGATTGGATGGCATATATAGCAAGAAAGCGCTGATAAGTTGAAAGAGTATTCCGGACGTAAAAAGCTATATGAAAGACCTGAACGGCTGTATCTGATACTGGCGGCTGTTTTCAGTATTGTGTTCATGGTGATCTTTACTCCGTGGAATTCTGTTGACGGTCCGACGCATTTCATGGCGAGCTACAGGTATTCGAATATCCTTATGGGGATCCCCGAATGGAGCGTCAGGGGGAATGACCAGGATGTGGTCTATGAGACACTGACGGATCACAGCAATGCCCATATGTCTGAGTATTACGAATTCTTCTGTTCTGACAATACCCTGAAAGATGACGCGAATTCCTGCAAATACATGGATTTCTACGGTCCTTTCAACTATCTGCCGCTCATAATATCCATTGTCATCGGAAGGCTTTTTAATCTGGGAATAATACCCATCGGTTATCTGGGAAGGCTGATCAGCGCGGCGTTCTACATTTTCCTTTTTTATCACGCTATCAAGACTACTCCCTACGGAAAGCACATATTCGCTTTTTTAGCCTTGTTCCCGATGACGATACACATGATCACGTCGTTTACCTATGACAGCGCTGTCCTGGCTGTGTGTTTCAATTTTTTTGCGTGCCTGTTCCGGGTCATCGACAGTAAAAAGATCGAAAAGGATAAGACTCTTTTTGAACTGCTTTTCTGGTGTGCCGCGCTCGGCCTTATAAAAGGCGGCGCGTATGCAGGATTACTGCTGCTTTTGGTGGTCCTTTTTGATAAGAAGAACAGCTGGCGCAAAAATCTGGCCGTTGTCTTATTGATCGCGACGGGGCTGATCGTTTTATTGTGCTCTAACGTATTTTTCAATCCTTCTACAGAGTTTTTCCAGCTCCACAGGGCAGACGCGAACAAGTTTGATTTCTCGTTCTTCTTTAAGCATCCCGGAAAGTACTTTGTTTTATGGCTCAATACGGTAAAGGCATACTGTTTCCCTTGGCTTTTCGAAGCGATAGGCACCAATGCAGGTTACTGGCAGACTTTTGTCCTTCCGAGCCTTCCTTTTGTCCTGTTGATGCTGATCCCGACCTTTGCGGCAGGATATTTCGGCTCTGCGGATGAGAAACGCCTTGTGAACAGGAAACTGCTGGTCATTACAATAGTCGTATCTCTGCTTTTCCTGTACATTACCCCTGCTACGGTCCTGCGCGACAACCTCGTAACGAACACCGAGATAGATTACTGCACCGGAAGGTATTTCCTCCCGCGTTATCCTCTGATATTCACCGTGATCGTGAGCTTGTTCAGCAAACCCAAGAAAGCAACACACAGGGAATGGATAGTGCTGGGGTCTTACGGAGTCTATGCCGTGCTTATGTGCGGTGTCTGCGTCGCGTTCTTTAAGAGTTTCTTCTGATCTGTCAGATTGGTTTCTTCACGAACAGCTCACGAAAAACGGATTCAGGATCGTACAAAAAGCGCATGGGCAAAAAACGGGCGTAAATCAGCTCGAAAAGACCCATATAAATGCAATATGCACACGGATTGCGATTTTTTGGGTCTTTTCGACGTCATTTAGACCCAAAATAAACCTATGCAAGCAAGTTGCTCAACTTTATGCTAAAATATCTTGTTATTTAAAAGATATAGGAGAAAAGTAATGAGATACGCAGCGCAGAAGGGCACGAGGGACATACTTCCTTCAGAGATTCACAACTGGCAACTTGCAGAGAGAACATTTGCTGATGTATGCCATTCCTTCGGCTATGAGGAGATAAGGATCCCCACATTTGAGCAGACAGACCTGTTCCAGAGAGGCGTCGGTGATACCACGGACGTCGTTACCAAAGAGATGTACACCTTTGAGGACAAGGGCGGCAGAAGCATCACTTTGAGACCTGAGGGTACGGCAGGTGTCGTCAGAAGCTTCATTGAGAACGGCATGACAAGCCTTCCTTCACCGGTAAGGCTCTTTTATAACATCACGGCTTTCCGTTATGAGAAGATGCAGAAGGGCAGAATGCGTGAGTTCCACCAGTTCGGACTCGAGTCATTTGGCGCAGCAGGCCCGGATATCGATGCAGAGATCATTTCCGTAGTTGACGTCTTCTTCAAGAAGATGGGACTTAAGAATATCGCGCTCCACATCAATTCGATCGGCTGCCCCGCTTGCCGCGGTGAGTACAACAAGCTCCTTAAGGATTATTTCAGACCGCACGTTGCTACGATGTGTGAGGACTGCCAGGCAAGATTCGAGAAGAACCCTTTGCGCATGATCGACTGCAAGGTCGACGGCGGCAAGGATATCGTTAAGAATGCGCCCAGGCTCATCGACCACCTCTGCGACGACTGCAAGGCTCATTTTGAGGCGCTCAAGGCAAGACTTGAGGCGATCGGCATTTCTTACACTATCGACCCGAATATCGTAAGAGGTCTGGATTACTATACAAGAACAGTCTTTGAGTTCGTATCCGAGAACGTCGGCACGCAGGGCACCATCTGCGGCGGCGGAAGATATGACGGACTTGTTGAAGACTGCGGAGGCACTTCTACACCCGGTATCGGATTTGCGATGGGCGTAGAGAGACTCCTTCTTGAGACAGAGGCTCAGGGAGCGCTCAAGGAAGCGCCTTCATACGTTAAGCTCTACATTGCTTCAATGTCTGAGCAGGCAAAGATCGAAGCTCTTAAGATCTGCTATGACTTAAGACTTAAGGGTATCGGCTGTGAGACCGATGTGGCGGGAAGATCTTTCAAGGCACAGATGAAGTATGCGGGCAAGCAGGGAATACCTTACCTCGTTGTCATCGGAGACGACGAGCTCGGTACCGGTGAGGTCAAGATCAAGTGCATGGCTGACGGCTCTGAGACGGCCGTTAAGCTTGACGGTATCGGGGATTTCCTGATCGCGAAATAAAAAGTTAAGCATTTGCTGGAGGTAATATATGCAGTCACGTACACATACATGTGGAGAACTTAGGATCACAGACGCGGGCAAGAAGGTACAGCTCGCAGGCTGGATGGAGAATTTCCGTGAAGTCGGAGCAGAATTGGGATTTGTTGTAATCCGCGATTTCTACGGCACGACCCAGGTAGTTATCGAGACATCTGAGATGATGAAGACTTTCAAGGCTATCACCAAGGAGTCTACCATCCAGGTAGAGGGCACGGTAAGAGAAAGAAGCTCCAAGAATCCTAAGCTCGAAACAGGCGATATTGAAGTAGTTCCCGAGAAGGTTACTGTTTTGGGACGCTGCCGTTATAACGAGCTTCCTTTTGAGATCAACCACAGCAGGGAAGCTGATGAGGCTGCAAGACTTAAGTACAGATACCTGGATATCCGCAACCCCGAGGTCAAGAAAAACCTCATATTGAGAAGCAATGTTATCGCTGCACTCAGACAGTCTATGATCGACCATAACTTCATGGAGATCACGACACCTATCCTTACGGTATCTTCTCCTGAGGGCGCAAGAGACTATCTCGTTCCTGCAAGAAAGCATCCGGGCAAGTTCTACGCGCTTCCCCAGGCACCCCAGCAGTTTAAGCAGCTCCTGATGGTGTCAGGCATCGACAGATATTTCCAGATCGCTCCCTGCTTCAGAGATGAGGACGCAAGAGGCGACAGATGCCCTGGCGAATTCTACCAGCTCGACATGGAGATGGCTTTCGCAAGCCAGGAAGATGTTTTTGCGATCATTGAAGACGTATTGCCTCCTGTCTTCGCGAAATACGGTAAGTACAACAGAGCATCAGGTTCTCCGTTCATGCGCATCCCGTATCTTGAGGCTATGGAGAAGTACGGCACAGATAAGCCCGATCTCCGTATCGACCTGACTGTTACAGACGTAACGGATCTCCTCAGAACAGAAGAGTTTGCTCCGTTTGCTGAGGGCGAGATCAAGGCTGTAGTTATCTCTGGTTTCCACGAGAGCCGTAAGTTCATCGACAAGACAATGGCTGACTGCGAGATCCAGTCAGGCAGCAAGGGCTACTGGTTCAGAATGGATGAGAACGGCGAGATCGTCGGAGGCATCTCCAAGTTCGTAGCTCCTAAGAAGGACGAAGTCGTTGCAATGCTCGGCTTAAAGCCTGATACACTCGTAGTTCTCTCAGCAGGCACAAAGGGCGCTGCACAGAAGATGGCAGGCGTTCTCGTAAAGACATTCGGCGCTGCAGTTCCGGGCCACATGGACAAGGAACAGTACGCTTTCTGTTGGATCGTTGATTTCCCGATGTATGAGATCGGTGAGGAGTCAGGTGAATTGGAGTTCTGCCACAATCCTTTCTCAATGCCTTCAGGCGGCCTTGACGTACTCCTTAAGGCTGAGAGAGGCGAGATCGATCCTTTGTCCATCATGGCTGACCAGTACGACCTCGTAGTAAACGGAATCGAGCTCTCATCAGGCGCTGTAAGAAACCACGATCCTGAGATCATGATCAAGGCTTTCGAGCTCGTAAGACTCGGAGAAGAAGACGTTAAGAAGAAGTTCCCCGCTATGTACAATGCGTTCTGCTACGGCGCTCCGCCGCATGCAGGCATCGCTCCCGGAGTTGACCGTATGGTAATGCTCTTATCAGGCGAGGAGACGATCCGTGAGGTAATCCCTTTCCCTATGAACAAGAACGCCCAGGACATCATGATGGATGCACCGGGATACGTAACAGACAAGCAGCTTGAAGAATTGCATATCAGTATCACAGCTGCTGAAGAAGCCGGAGATAACTAATGAGCAAAGAAGAGATTAAGCAGACAGAAGAAAATGCTGCCGAAGAGAAGGACGTCTCTTTAGAACCTGCAGTATCCGAAGATGTTAAGGCATCTGAGGAGAAGGCTGAAGAAGAGATTACCGCCTCTGAAGAAAAGCCTGAAGAAAAAGAGACTGAGATTTCTGAAGCACTTTCCGAAGAAGATCCTTCCGCGGATGAAAAATCCGAAGATGAAGGATCTGATGAAGAGGAGTCAGAAGAAGATTCTGAAAATGAGTCTTCTGACAAGAAGGCATTTGCGCGCGGCAAGAAATTTGAGAAGGGCAGCAAGTCTTATGAGATATTGGATTGGCTCCGTACGATATGTATCGGTGTTCTTGCAGGTATCTTTATCGTTGTTTTCCTCGTGCAGAGAGATGACGTTTACGGCAGCTCCATGAACCCTACGCTTACGCAGGGAGATGTTCTTTTTACGCAGAAGCTGTCTACTTATTTCAAGAGCTATAAGAGGGGGGACATCGTCGTTTTGGACGGTTCCGGCATGGAAGGATATACCGGCAAGGAATATCTCGTTAAGAGGATCGTAGGACTTCCCGGCGAGACGATCAGGATCGCTGACGGCAACGTTTATATCAAGGCTGCCGGTGCTACTGAGTTCTATCTTTTGCAGGAGAATTATCTGCCCGCCGGAGTGCGCACGACCATGATGGACGGCGGCATTAAGAAGGGCTACGATGAGATAACTTTAGGCGAGGACGAGTACTACTGCATGGGCGATAACAGACCTGTAAGTAACGACTCGCGCAATCTGGGTCCTTTTGCGGAGAAGAGGATCGTTTCCGTTGCCTTTATCCGGGTATACCCGTTCAATGAGATTAAGATCCTCTGATAAGGAACAATTCTGAATGAGTGAAAGCTATAGAAAATACATAAGAAATTTCTGCATTATCGCGCACATCGATCACGGTAAGTCGACTCTGGCTGACCGTCTTATCGAGCATACTCACGTAAGAGAAAAGCGCGAGATGACAGACCAGATATTAGATAACATGGATATCGAGCGTGAGCGCGGTATCACTATCAAGTCACAGGCTGTAAGACTGCCTTATGAGGCTTCAGACGGTAACACATATCTTCTTAACCTCATTGACACTCCTGGCCATGTAGACTTTAACTATGAGGTCTCCAGGTCGCTTGCTGCATGCGACGGCGCAGTGCTTGTCGTAGATGCTTCACAGGGCGTTGAGGCGCAGACATTGGCTAACGTATATCTCGCAGTCGATGCAGACCTTGAAGTGCTTCCCGTAATCAACAAGATCGACCTTCCTTCCGCAAGGCCCGAAGAGGTCCGTCAGGAGATCGAAGATGATATCGGAATCGATGCTTCTTATGCTCCGTGCATCTCGGCGAAAAGCGATATCAACATCGAAGAAGTATTGGAGAAGATCGTACAGTATCTTCCCGCGCCCGAAGGCGACGAGAATGAGCCTCTGGCAGCTCTCGTTTTCGATTCCAAATACGATTCATACAAAGGCGTTATCGTCAGCGTAAGAGTCAAGAACGGCACCGTAAAGACCGGAGACCGCATTAAGATGATGCACTCCGGAAAAGAGTTTACGGTAACCGAGCTCGGCATGTTCCATCCGGGTGAGCTCGTCCCGACGGAATCTTTAAGAGCAGGCGAGGTAGGCTATATCTGCGCTTCCATCAAGAACGTAAGAGACACGGCTCCGGGCGATACGGTAACACTCGCAGATAACCCTGCATCAGAGCCGCTTATCGGTTATAAGGGAATCCAGCAGATGGTATTCTGCGGAATGTATCCTGTCGACGGTGCAAGATACGGTGACCTTAAGGATGCGCTCGAGAAGCTCAGACTTAACGATGCCGCGCTCTCTTTTGACGCGGAGACTTCTGCTGCATTGGGCTTCGGCTTCAGATGCGGATTCTTAGGACTTCTCCACTATGAGGTAATCCAGGAAAGACTCGAGAGAGAATTCAACCTCGATCTTATCAGCACCGCGCCTTCCGTTATCTACAAGATATATCTTACGGACGGCACTGTTGTTGACTGTTCGAATCCTACGAACATGCCTGACCCGGCAAATATCGATTACATGGAAGAGCCTGTCGTCAAAGCGACGATAATGCTTCCCAAGGAATATGTAGGCAACATCATGGAGCTCTGCCAGGAGCGCCGCGGTGAATATACCGACATGAAGTATCTTGATGAGAAGCGTGTAATGCTCCACTACAAGATGCCTTTGAATGAGATCATCTACGACTTTTTCGACGCGCTCAAATCGCGTACGAGAGGCTATGCTTCTTTGGACTACGAGCCTGCAGGATACATGAGATCCAAGCTCGTTAAGCTCGACATACTTCTTAACGGCGACATCGTCGACGCGCTGTCGTTTATCGTTCATGCTGATAAGGCTTACGGCAGAGGAAGAAGAATGTGCGAGAAGCTTAAGGAGAACATCCCGAGGCAGCAATTCGAAGTCCCCGTACAGGCAGCGATCGGCGGCAAGATCATAGCAAGAGAGACCATTAAGGCATATCGTAAAGACGTTACCTCCAAGTGCTACGGCGGTGATATCTCACGTAAGAAGAAGCTGCTCGAGAAGCAGAAGGAAGGTAAGAAGCGAATGAGGCAGGTAGGCTCCGTTGAGGTGCCGCAGGAAGCCTTCATGAGCGTTCTTAAGCTTGACGAAGAATAGGGCCTGAAAAACAGCTGGGGAGGGCTTTTAGAAATGACAGTAATTAAAGGACATATCTGCCCCTCATGTGCGGGCGCGCTCTCCATAGATATCGACAAGCAAATGTATATTTGCCCTTTCTGCGGTGTCACTTTTGATTATGAGTATTTCAATGAGGACAGCGTCCTTGACTTAGGTTCGGAAGCTCTTGTAAATGAAGAGTTCAATTCGGCCTCGAAGGCTTATGCGTATGCTCTGGAAAAAGATCCGCATGACTTTGAAGCTTTAAAGGGAACTCTCTGTACGCAGTTTAAATGGCGTTCTTTCGGACAGATAAAAGATATCAAAAAGCTGGCTAAACTCACCCCGGTACAAAGAGATATTTCCGCATTGAAAAATGCGGCATCCGAGAAGGATAAGTTCTTTTTTGACGGGGTTACTGAGTGTTTATCCATGGCTGATGAGCATGCAGAAATCACCGGCCAGATCGAGACTAATGATAACAACATCTCAAGGTATGACAAAGAAGCTGAGCAATTAAGGATAAAACTCGAGGACAACAAAAACTATTACGATTACAAGTTTTCTTTGCTATACGCGATATATGGGTCATTTGCTCTTGTGATTATTTTCCTGATAGTCAGTAATCTTGCCGATGTGAGTTTTTTCTATTTCTTCCTGGTGCATATGGCGATCTTCGGCCTGATATTTGGTTGTGACCGTTTTTCCGGATATAAAAAGAAAAAGGAAGATGCTGCGGTAATTGCGATTTCAACAATGAAAAAAGAAGAACTGATAAACAAAAATTCGGAACTTAAGAAACAGTCAGAATCGCTTAATAGAGAATTCATCAAAAAAAGCAAAGTGCTTGTCGAATACAAGGCCGAGTGAGCGTTTTAGGACAGCATCCGCAAACTTGAAAAGGATATACACATGAAGGCTTTTATTCTTTGGCATTCACATGAAGAAAACGACGATTACGGGATCCACGACGAGGTAAAGCTCCTCGGCGTTTTTTCCACACTCGAAAAAGCCAATGAGAGCATCAATGTATTTAAGGACAAGGAAGGCTTCAAGGACTATTCTCTCGATTGTTTTACGGTAGAAGAAAGAGACATGGATATTCCCAACAGGACTTGGACAGAAGGATTTGTTTCTGTCAGGTATGCGGGAAGCGACGTAGTTATACGTCCTGTCAGAGCTGATGATGACAGGGAAGAGATAAGCAATATTTTCGAGCAGAGCTGGAAGATGGCATACGAAGGAATCGTTCCCGAAGAATATATGTCCTCGATACCTGCGGGGGAATGGGCCGGCAATATCGATGATTCCGACTGGAAACATATCGTATGTGAACTTGACGGCAAGCTGATCGGTACTGCGAGCGTATGCCGTTCGCGGTTTGAAGAATATCCTGATGCGGGAGAGATAGTGTCCATCTACATGCTTCCTGAATATACCGGAAAAGGATATGGCAAGATGCTCCTTACGGAAGCTTGCAAGGTCCTTAAGTATTACGGTTTTAACGAGATATTTTTGTGGGTGTTGGAGGAAAATAAAAACGCAAGGCAGTTCTATGAATCACAGGGATTCTCTCTGGCGGACGGAACGCTGGATCTGACTATCTGCGGCAAGCCTCTTAAGGAAGTCCGTTATGTAAAGAAAACAGTGAGTGTTGAATTATGAAGATCAAGACCAAGAACATAAGCTATGACGAGGCTATGGCGCTTCCTTCCTGGGAGCACAAGAAGCCCAAGAAACCTTCTGCTCTGCTTGCAGGCGTGGCACGTCTTTTACTTAACGGCGAGCTGAAGAAGGTGGATTTTACATACGATCAGATCGACATGGAAAAAGCAGGTGACGGCCCGTGGATGATCCTGATGAATCACTGCAGTTTTACCGATCTTTCTATCGCTTTTAAAGTGCTTAAAGGCCGTCCTTTCAGTATCGTCTGCACGTCTGACGCGCTGGTCGGAAAAGAAGGATTGATGAGATCTTTAGGCTGCATTCCCACAAGAAAATTCGTCTCTGATATTACGCTTATTTCCGATATGGACCATGCGCTCAATGTCAACAAAGCAAGCGTTCTTATGTATCCGGAAGCAGGTTATTCCCTTGACGGTACGGGCACAAGGATCCCCAGAAGACTTGGTGTCCTTCTTAAAAAACTCAAGCACCCCGTTGTCATGATCACCACTTACGGCGCGTTTACTAGAGATCCTCTTTACAACAATCTTCAGAAGCGCGACGTCAAGGTCAGCTGCACGATGAAATGTCTTTTCACACCGGAAGAGCTTGCCAACACAAAGGTAAGACAGATAGACGAGGTTTTGGATAAAGAATTCACGCTTGATTACTTCAAGTGGCAGCAGGACAACAACATTGAGATCGATGAACCCTTCAGGGCTGACGGCCTTAACCGCATCCTCTACAAGTGCCCTCACTGCCTGAAGGAAGGCGAGACTGAAGGCAAGGGTATCAGCCTGACCTGCAAAGGCTGCGGAGCAACATATGAGCTCGATACTTTGGGAAGGCTTAAGGGCGTTAATGTCGAACCGAAGTTTACGCATATTCCCGACTGGTTCAGATGGGAAAGAGAGCAGATCAAAGAAGAGATCGCAAACGGTACTTATGCGCTTGACGTGCCGTGCGACATAGCGATCCTCAAGGATTCCAAAGCACTCTATATGGTAGGCACGGGAAGGCTTCATCACGATAACAACGGCTTTGTCCTGGACGGGTGCGACGGCAAACTCCATTACGAACAGTCGCCAAGCGCTTCTTACAGCGTTAACTCCGATTACTTCTGGTACGAGATCGGTGACATCGTATCAATCGGTACGAATGACTGCCTGTATTTCTGCTTCCCTAAGGAAGGCGATATCGTAGCGAAAACAAGGCTTGCGGCAGAAGAGCTATATAAATTGTCCAAGGGCAAGACATCATCTGAAAAAGACAGTGAATAAAAAGTTTGGGGGGAAACAGGAATGCTTATCAAAGATGTTAAAGGCAACGAATTATTAGATATTCTCAAGGCCGACGAGAACAAAGCGGATGAATCTTATTCTCCGATAACGCACTGCCTTGCTGTAGTTAAGGTCGGCGGCGACTATCTCCTCGGCTGGAATAAATACCGTCAGGAATGGGAGATCTTCGGAGGCTGCAGGGAAGAAGGCGAGTCCCTTAGAACATGCGTCAACAGAGAGTGCGAAGAAGAACTCGGCATCAAGGACGTGGAGCTCTCTTTCCTCGGGATAATGCATTTGCATCTTGCACCCGGATACTTTAATCCAGAGTGGCACTATGAGTATGGCGGACTCTACGGCATCACGCTTCCTTCTGATGCTCTCAAGGACATTGAAGCGTTCAGGACCGATAAAGAGGAAGTCGAGAAGCTGGCCTTTTACCGTGATGTTAAAGGCAAGGATAAGATCGCTCCTATCGACGAGTATCTGCTGGCAAGCTGGAAGTGAGATTGATCTGCTTTCGTCACAGCTCGAAACACATAATAAAAGGCTGCCTGTCCGACAGCCTTTTTTAGTGTATTAACGATAGAGAGTAAAGTTTATTCCGAGGCTCTTTCCGCACAAGCGAAGCGCGGAGGACCTTGAGCCGAGGAAAAACTTTACTATCGTAGCATCTGACGGTTCATGCCCTGCTTCTCGAAGTCAGTTGCATCTTCACGCTCTTCAGTCTCTTCAGCTTCAGGTGCGGCGGTCTTGAAGTCGTAAGTCTCTTCTTCGCCGTATTTCCAGCCTGACTCGACGGAAATGAAGTCTTTGGTCGTCTCGTAAGCGACGATCGGGAAACTCGTGTCGTAATAGAGTTCAACGCCGGGTTCGGATGCAAGGTCGTGGCTGCTTGTCTGGGAAAGCGCCTCAATATCTTTCTTTTCTCTGCTCCTTAAGACTTTCGGGAGGATCTCGGCGCCTACATACATCGCGAGGCCTACCGTAAGACCTACAAGAATACATTCAAACGGGTGATCGACCAGGATTCCCATGATCTCCAGATCTCTGGAGAATGAAGCGAAGAAACGGAGGATCACGATGGCAACCGCCGGGATCAGATAGAGGCACGCACGAAGACCCGTATTCCAGCTTATAGCTTCCATTCTTGCCTTTCGGCCGGTGCGTTCGAGAGTCTCCCAGCCCTTAGCGTAAGGGAACTCACCGGAGACTTTGCCTGTCTGGCCGTTAACGATGTACTGATATCTTCTTCCGCCGTAATCGAGGCTTAAGAACCAACAGGGAAGGAGCGCGTACTTGATATCCTGGTTATTGTATTTCGTCATGCTCATATCGGCATTAGGGACAAAGTCGTCGAAGCCGAAATCAACTTCGTCACAGACTTTGAGAGAATACTTGTCCAGACGCTTGTAGATCCTGTCGGTCATGTCGAGAGGAAGCTCATCGTACTTCTCGGCAAAGAAGCCCTGAAGGTATTCCGGTCTGAACTTTACGAGCTCTGAATAGTCAAAGGGCTCTGCTGCAGCATAAAGGCGGTTTGCGATGTTTTTCTCACCGTCAAAAGGCACGTTCTTAAGCCTGAACTTGACCTTGCCGTATGTGAGCTTGGAATAATTGCCGAGTGTTGACATGTGCTGGTCTGCGTAAGCGGAGTCGACCATTTTACCCATGTTGCCCTGTCCTGCGACATTGACCTCGACCTCTGTGGAAATGATCCATGTCGGAACATAAAGGCCGGTCATTTTCGATAAGACTTTCTTGGATTTGAAATCCTTGGGAAGATGGGAGATCTTCGCGCAATGTTCCTCAAAAAGGCTTATGGCCTTCTCTTTATCGAACTTGAAAGGAATGATGTAGTCCGGCTTAAACTCACGCGAAAGTCTTCTTGTTACAAGCGCGGGCGAACCGCAGAATGCACAGAATGTAGAAGCAGTGTTCTTGTCTGTGATGATCTGGGCACCGCATGAGTTGCACACGATCTCCTGACGGCTCTCGTCGTCTTTGCTGATCTCGATCGTTCCGTCGTAATCTTTTTCAGGATTTGCGTAGCCGAATGAACCGACTTTATCAAGCGTCTCAGGATCGAAGAGACCGCCGCAGTTCCTGCAGATCATTGCTCCGTGCTGCGACTCGAAAATAAGGTTCGACGCACAGTTCGGACATTTGTAAGAGTTAGCCGAGAATGTCTTAATTTTGGATGAACCAAAACCACCTGCTGCTCCTGCAGGATTGTCCCAAATAGCCATAAAGTTCTACCCCTCTTTTGTTTTTCTTCTTATTCCTGAAAATTACTATACAATAATGCTCAAATTCTTGTCAACGATTATTGACTTTCAGCAGTCTCTTCCAGAGAACGACAATGCCGACGGATATTGCGCCTGCAACAAGAACTTTTATCTGCCCTTTATCGAGGATCCCTGTATTTGTGTATCTTAAGTATTCAGTGGCAAATCTTACGGGTAATGCAATGGCGATGAGGATATAGACGGCCTTTAGTTTGTTTTCCATTTTGAGGATCAGGATCAGGGCGATTATGTGTAGCATAATGAA
Organism: Clostridiales bacterium; assembly: GCA_017554745.1. GTDB lineage: Bacteria > Bacillota > Clostridia > Saccharofermentanales > Saccharofermentanaceae > Saccharofermentans. The sequence goes on from JAFZHS010000013.1 coordinate 190,597, forward strand.
AACTGTCATGTCCACGAGCTGTGCGGGGAAGAAAGAGCCCGAATGAATCCCGTGATTAACTATGGCAAACGGCCCGCTGTAGGGCTTCCCGTGGCAGCATCCTGCCAAAAGACACCCGGTCTTTGAGAGTCCGTACATCAAAGGAGCCGCGGCGGCAAATGAGGCCAGAACATACTCGGGTTTATCCTTGAATATAAGGCCGGATAGGAAGATGCCCAATGCCATCCCAACTACTGCTCCGAGGCCCGAAAAGCCTAATTCCAGACCGTTTCCGGTGAGCTCAACAGATGACATCAGAGATATTACCAATGTGCAGATCAGTGTAAGAAGAGATGTGTACAATATGGTCTGTTTTGCCACCTTGAACTTGCGCATCAGAAAGACGGCCGCCGCAAACCCGGTCAGGACCGATGCTATAACGATCAGCGAGTAGGGCGAATGCTCGAATTCAGGAATGTTAATTGTCATGTCCGGGTGTGATCAGTGGCAGCCGTTTAATAAAATTGCACACATATAGATCAAAACGATCGTTCCGATGATGCTGATCGACAATATGCCGAGATAAACCCACATCAGGACTTTGGCAAAGACACTCTCGCTGTACTTTGCTCTTGCGATGATCATGAATACCCATGACGCTATGTATGCGCCTCCGCCTATATAGCCCAATATCTGGACAATAGCGGGCGCTGTGCTTGTGCCGGTGAAACCTGTCTCGAGACTTTCTAAAACGCCCGAAAGAGCGCCGATAATAACGAATGGTGAAAAATGCAGGATCAGCGAAATAATGCACAGAGTATTAGCCTTTTTCTTTCTGGCTGCTCTTTCCTCGGGAGGCAGAAGATCTATGGGTCTTACCGGTTTTTGAGGCTGCTGATACGCGGGTTGCTGATAGACCGGCTGTTGATAGACCGGCTGCTGGTACTGTGGTTGCTGCTGATAAGGCGGCTGCTGGTAAACCGGTTGCTGATACTGAGGCTGCTGGTATTGCGGCTGATACTGCTGCTGGGGATCCGGAGCCTGCTGGGGCTGATAATTTTGCCAGTCGTTGAAAATGTTGTTATTGTTATCCATCTGCCTTATCCCCTTTCTAACAGACGTGATCTTCGCCTCTTAGTATTTTATCACACCAAATGAAAATCAGTAGACCGGTCTTGATGCTTTAAAATCAGCTGAAAACGCTGAAAAATAAGTCTTTGCAGGGAATTCCGTCCGAAGTAGTAAAGTAGCTTATTACAGATTATTTAAATATATTTGTCACATTAACGAATTTGTTACTTTTTTCAATTCAAAGCCTTTACAAGATTTCGGACAATAGTATAATCGAAAACAGCGATAGGAGTTCTAACGCATTACATTTTTAGGAGGTTGTTATGGATACAACAAAAAAGCAACAGCAGACTGGTCTGATCCTGGGTATTGTTTCATTGGCATTGCCTATCATTGCAGGTATTATTTCTAATGCTGCAACAAACAGCGCTTCAAGCGCTAATTCACTCGGTGGATTGATTTTCCTTCTCATCGTTGTTACACTTATCTGCCTTGCAGCTTTAATCGTAGGTATCATCGGTATCGTTAAGTCTTCCGGTGCTATGAAGGCAGCTACAGCAGCTGGCGAGAAGAAGGTTCTCGGTATCGTTGGTTTAGTTCTTTCTATCCTCGGTACAGTTTACTCTGCATTCGATTTCTTCTTCGTTGGTATCTGCGCTACATGCACAGTTTGCGCTCTCGCAGCAGCAATGGGCTAATATTTAGCTGATTCCATTGTTTTCACGGACAGTTGCTTTATAATAAAGCAACTGTCTTTTTTTAGGGATGAATTTTTATGTATCCAATAGTTGAAATATTCGGAAAAGAAATAGGTACATACGGCATTTGCACATTGGTAGGCATCTTCGTCTGCGCGTTCCTTTCGTGCTATCTTGTAAAGAAGAAGGGGCTTTACTACGAAGACATGATCATCACGATCGTCTATATCCTGATCGGCATGTTTATCGGCGGCCATATCCTTTATGGTATTACCAATATTCCTCACATCATTACGCTGTTCCAGAATATCGAAAAGTACACTTGGTGGAATTTCCTTAAACTGCTCGTAGTAGGGTATTTCGGCGGAATGGTCTTCTACGGCGGACTTCTCGGCGGAATTGCCGCTATGGCTATCGTTTGTAAAAAAGGAAAGAACCTTCCTGCGAATGTTGTGTTTGATATTTACGCGATCGATATTCCGTTATTTCACGCCTTCGGAAGGGTAGGGTGCTTTCTTGGCGGATGCTGTTACGGCATTGAATCAAAATTCGGTTTTACGGTCCACAACAACCAGCTTAATCCCGCCATCAATGACGTTAACCGCTTCCCGGTACAGCTTGTTGAATCAGCCTGCAATCTGATCATATTCTTAGTGATCTTTATGCTCTACAAAAAGGGCAAGTTCCAAAACAGGCTTCTCATCGTGTATTTCTATATCTATCCGGTAGTAAGATTCACGCTGGAGTTCTTCAGGGGAGATGAGATAAGAGGATTCCTCTTCGGACTTTCTACATCGCAGATCATAAGCATTCTGCTGTTTACATTTGCAGTGATCTTCACGATCGTTGATCTGAATAAAAAGCGCTCCAAAGGTACTGATTCCAATACCGGCGAGATTGCAGAAACTGCAACATAACAATTGTTTCAGAACAAAAAATAACCTCCGTACGAGTTAATTGCGAAGCAATTACTGTCTGAAGTACGGAGGTTATTTTTTTGTTCGTAATGGTGCGCCTGACAGGACTTGAACCTGCACACCTCACGGCACCAGAACCTAAATCTGGCGTGTCTGCCAATTTCACCACAGGCGCTTATCGCGGAACATTATAGCAAAAAAACAAAGAAGTGTATAATTAACAGGAAGGTCGGAGGCGGCCCCCTTGTTATCGAATAAAAGGAGTATTTTAGTGTCTGACAAGAGAAAGCGCAGAGAAAACCTGATAACCGCACTTCTCATCGCGGGAATGTGCATAGTGATCGGTGTGACGATCGTTTTCATCATCAAGTATTCGAAGAAAGACAAAGATGACATTGTCCAGCTGACCCCCGGAATGACTGAGGCATCGGGCTTTTCAGTTGAAAGCGATATGACGTCATCTTCATCTGAAGAAACACCGACAGAGACACCTGCCGCTACTCCTACGGATACCCCCACGCCTTCTCCTACTTTAAGTCCTACACCGACAAACACTCCCACGCCTACACCTACTCCTAAGCCTGAGAAGCTTAAGAGCCTGTCAGGCTATGATCCCGGTGATGTCATAAGCAGTGACAAGATCGACAGGGAAAACCTTTCGCAGTATTTCACTTCGTCCGAGATCGTTGAAGGCGACAGCGTTTATAACCGTATCTACGGCAAATCATATGTCAGCAACAGCAATATCGGCCTTTCCGACTTGAGATATCTCAAGATGCTCCACATCAATTTCAACGGCGATTACCAGGTCGGTGAGATGATCGTAAATAAGAGCGTTGCAGGCGAGGTCTTAGAGATTTTCGAGATCCTCTGCGCAGAGGGTTATCAGATCTATTCCATGTATCTTATCGATAATTACTGGTCAGGCGACGCCGCCACATCCGACTGGTATTCTATCGACGCGAATAACACATCGGCATTCTGCTACCGTGAGGCGACAGGATCTTCGAACCTCTCAAAGCACGCTCTGGGCAGGGCGATCGACATCAACCCGCAGCAGAATCCTTATGTTACCTATACTGACGGCAAAGCCAAGTATTCACACGATAATGCGGCTGACTATGTTTATGACAGATCTTCTTCGAAAGCCCATGAGATAACGACATCTGACAGGGCATATGAGCTCTTTACGTCATACGGCTGGACATGGGGCGGCAGCTGGAACAGCCCTAAGGATTATCAGCATTTTCAGAAGTCATAACAAATGAAAGGCATTTGACTATCTGATTTTCACTTGATAATATCTTGTCATGAATAATCCTGACAGAAGAAAACAGATCCTGGATATATTGGCTGAAGAGGGCGAGATCAATACGACCGTTCTTTCAACGAGGCTTGGCGTAACCGGAGCTACGATCAGAACTGATATCAGAGCTCTCGAAAGAGAAGGCGCCATCATCAGATTCCACGGCGGAATCAAGCTTCCTCACAAGATGTCATCTTACAGCGGCGAGAACTACATGGTCAGAGCCGTTACCCACGTTGATCTTAAGAATGCCATCGGCGCTAAGGCTGCAAGCCTTGTCGGCAGCGGCAATACAATTTTCATGGATGCAAGCTCTACGACCTTTCATATGATTCCTTACCTCAAGAAGGTAAAGGACGTTACGGTCATTACGAACGGTATCCATACGGCCATGGAGCTCCAGAGAAACAGCAACTTCAAGTCGATCATTATCCTCGGAGGCATGTTAAGACCGCATTCGGGCGCTATTGAAGGACTTTCATCTAAAGAGATGATCGGAAGGCTTTCCGCAGAATTTTATTTCGTTTCGGGAAACGGCTTTTCAGCCGAGTCCGGACTTTCAGGTGATAATTTCTTCGAGCTTGAGCTCAAAAGGCTTTGCGCTGACCGTGCCAAGAAGATAGTTGCCCTTATCGATTCCACAAAGCTCGGTACAGATTCGGCTTCATCGTTCATTCCGGCAGACAGGATCGACTATCTTGTCACAGATTCCGGTGCTTCTCCCGAGAGCGTAGCTCTTTGCCGCGCTAAGGGTATCGAAGTGCTTATCGGAGACGTAACGAACTGATCTGCGTTAATTTTGCGCGAAAGATTCAAAATTTCTATTTATTTTTCTTTTAATGTATAATAATCGGATAGACCTATTCTCACTTTTGACGAGGAACGAAAGATGCAGATTAATCCGATCATTTTGCCCAGCTGGCTTACGAGCAAGTGCGTTTTCCAGCAGGGAGTAGAACTGAAGATTGAAGGAATAGCCGCTCCAAGCGCAACTGTTACGCTCGAGATAGTAAAAGACCCTACTGACGGCAGAAAGGTCAGTAAGCTCGATACCGATTACGGCGTAATCCTTAGCCGTGAAGCTACTACGACTTCCAAGGGCAGGTTCAGCTTTACGATCCCGCCTTACAAGGCATCCGGCGACGCATACACATTCACATTCAAGTGCCTTACGGACCAGACTGTGCTTACCGATATCAGATGCGGTGACGTCTGGGTATTCTTAGGATCCGATTTCCTCTCGATCCCCATGAAGGAAGCCAATGCCACAAAGGCTCCTCTCAAGCGCAAGGTAATGAATTACCTGAGATTCTTCTCGCCCTCAAGGTCAGGCCTTGAAGAAGGTGAGGAAGAGTATCCCGCAAAAGATAAGACGCACTACAAGAATGCCGAGTGGATCAAGGTCACGGAGACAGACAAGCTCGCAGGTGTTTCATCTGCAGCATTCTCTTTCGCATACCGCTTGAGCGACCAGATCTCATATCCTGTAGGCGTAGTTGATCTCGCATATAACGATTCCACGATCTTAAACTGGATCGCACCTTTCGCAATGGACAGAGTAGAAGCCCTTAAAGACGTCGTTACCGACATGGGCCTTTATCTTGATGATGAAGCTTACGAGAGACTTCTCTGGATCGACAAGAGAAAGAAGAAGGTCGTTGAACTCAAGGAAGAATACAAGAAAACAGTAGAGACCGGAGATATCGACATCGGCATGCAGGATGAGCTTAAAGCTCTGCAGGGCGAAGATCCTGACGACATCAAGCCGCTTGATATCGATTTCCCGACTGCGGACGGAAGCTCACTTAACGAGACAAAGGGACACAAGGAGAATATCTCATTCTCTTCTGCAAGCCAGCTCGACTTCAACATGATTCCCGAGAAGAAGGTCAATCCCTATAAGCTCAGCGAGGAAGATGAGAAGAAGTTCATCAAGCTCAAGTACAGAATGTCCATCCTTTACAGGACCAAGCTCGTTCCTTTGAAGAATCTCGCGGTAAGAGGCTTCTGCTTCTCTCCTGATAAGGGTGAGCTCCAGTATGTGAGATATGACCTGTTCCTCATGGGCCTTCTTACTACACTTGCTGAAGTATTCGAGCCTAAGGAAGTTTTCGATGATTCGGTAATGCCCTCGATCCTTTTCGTAACAATGCATCCGAACGATGTTGACTTCGATAATCCTTACAGCGTTCTTGAGTTCAATGAGAACTTTACTGCATTTACAAAGATGCTCACAATGCCTTCCGGTATCGTAAGCATGCACGATATGCTCCTGCCTGATAAGACTATCAGCTTTATCTTAGGTTTGAGACTTGCCACCATTGCTCTCGGCACACACTTCTCGCCGAAGATGAGCAAGTCATCACCTGAGCCTAACGATATCGAGATCGCAGGTAACAAGAGGATCATAAGATTCAGCAATCTCAATTCCGGACTTAACAGCCAGGATGCCACAGGCGAGATCACCGGTTTTGCCATCGCAGGCGAAGACCGCATCTTCTATCCCGCGCACGCTAAGAGCCTTTACGGAATGTGCGTAATGGTATGGAGAGATGATATCGAAGAGCCGCAGTCCATCACTTACGGCTTTACGCCTTTCCCGCATGACGCTACGCTCAAGAACGGTGAAGATCTGCCGATCCTGCCTTTCAGATTCGACAGGGATCCGGCATATTTTGCTCCCGACTTAAGCTTTACTCACTGCGACAATCTGCAGTTTGTAGGAAAGAAAACACCTGATTCCGAGTTTGAGACGCTTGAGATCTACAGGACATTCAAGGGCAAGGGAATCATTTCCCAGGATAATATCCACAAGCTTACGGGCGGCGCTTCTTTGAGGATACGTTACGAGACAGACAAGTCTTTGTACGGATTCGAACCGTGCCTTGAGTACGCTTCGCTTTTCGCGCCCATCGAGATCTACGGAAGATCAAGGATCCAGCTGTCGATCTTCAATCCTGACCAGAAGAAGAAAAAGCTCATTGTAGAAGACTTCGGTGAGGCCGAGATCAAGCAGCAGCTCACATGGCAGACGATCACTCTTGATTATTCCGAGGACGGACCTATCAGACTCAACAGTCTCAGGATCTATATCGAAGACAAAGACCGTAACGGCGAGATCTATATCGACGCGATCAATTTTATCTGAAAAGAGGGCAAGCAAATGGCAAACAAGCTTCTTTCTGCTATCGAGGATGACGTCTTCTTATCTGAGGGCTCGGTGCCGATCGTTATCGAAGGCTTAGAGCATTCATACGACAAAGAAGACTTTTTACCTGAAGAGAGCATGCATAATTCGCATGAGCTTCTCTGTGTTCGCGAAGGCAAGATCGAGGCTGTGATCGGAGGTGAGACGATCCAGCTCACCAAGGGTTCAGTAGTCGTTATCAGACCTCTTGTAAGACACAAGCTCATGATCAAGAGCGAGAAGGCCGATATGCTTAATCTGTATTTCGGATTCGTTCACGATACGTCTGATCTCAAGCTCACTAAAGAGTCAGGCAGTTCATCCAAGAACAAAGAGCCTAAGAATAAGAACGCAGGCCCTTCAGTATCCATTCCCGGATCGCTCGCGAAAATAACACTTGAGAGCTTCCTGAAATTTGCAGACCTCGGTATCACCGAAGATAACGAGATGGTAAGGCTTCCGTTCTTCGTCATAAAGGGAAGCGAGAAAAAGGAGATCAACGAACTCGCAGAGCGCATCGTTTCAGAGCATTCTGACAACCGTTATGCAAAGGATCTCATGGTCCATACGCTTACGGTAGAACTCATGATCATACTCTCCAGGGCTTTGAGAAGCGAATGGGAAGAGAGTTTGAGCGTTAAGAACGGCAAGGCTAAAGAGCTTGTCGCGATCGCAAAGCAGTATATGGATGAGAATTTCGACCAGGGAATCACGGTATCTGAAGCGGCTGCTTATGTTTACTTAAGCCAGGGATATTTTACCCGCGCGTTCAGGGACGAGACCGGAATAAGCCCGATGAACTATCTGATGAAGAAGAGGATAGAAAAGGCCTGCAAGCTCCTGCAGAACAACGAGATAAAGGTCTCCGCCATTTCTCTGCAGTCCGGCTTCTCATCACCCCAGAGATTTAATGTTGCTTTCAGAAAACAGATGGGCATGACACCCATGGAATACAGGAAGAAATACCTTTGATATCAAGGGATAAGGAGAGATAAATGTACGATTACGAACATGACAATTCAATCCCGGAGGAGAGCCGCCAGAATATGGATCTCCCGAAGATCGAGAATGCCGTAAGGGATATTCTTGAAGCTATCGGAGAAGATCCTGACAGGGAAGGCCTTCAGGAGACTCCGCAAAGAGTCGCAAGAATGTATGCAGAGGTTTTTGCAGGTCTTCACAGGGATATCAATAAGGACATCAAGGTCTTCCACGGTGAAGGCAATGACGAGATGATCCTCATTGGCGATATCCCGTTCTATTCGATGTGCGAACATCACCTTCTGCCTTTCCACGGCAAGGCGCATGTCGTTTATATCCCCAGAGACGGTAAGATCTTCGGCCTTTCCAAGGTCGCAAGAATTGTAGATACACTCTCAAGAAAGCCCCAGCTCCAGGAAAAGCTCACTTCCGAGATCGCTGACGCCATCGAGAAGGCCGTTGATGCGAGATCGGTATGTGTTGTCCTTGAAGCAGAGCATCTCTGTATGACCATGAGAGGCATCAGAAAGCCGGGTTCAAAGACCGTTACTTCCGCAATGAGAGGCGGCTGCAGATCTGATATCAGGACAAGAAATGAAGCTCTTGCGCTTATCAACAGACAACGTTCGGGAGTTTAAGAGAGACAGAATGATCAAAGCAAGCGACGGAAGATTTACGGGAATATTTAAGTGCGGCAACCGCACTCTTGAGTTCGGCAGAAAGACGCTCATCATGGGTATTTTAAACCTTACGCCGGATTCTTTTTCAGACGGCGGAAGATATACGAATGTTGACGCTGCAGTTGACCAGTGCGCAAGAATGATCAGCGAAGGAGCAGACTGTATCGACATCGGTGCCGAATCAACTGGTCCCAAGGCTGTTCCGATCTCGGTAGAAGAAGAACTTGAAAGGCTCATGCCTTCACTTACCGCAATAAGAAACAGGTTCGATATCCCGCTTTCAATAGACACATATAAGTCAGAGACCGCTGCACAGGCGATTTCCGCAGGCGCTGACATCATCAACGATGTTAACGGCTTTTTAGTAGATCCCAACATGGCTAAGGTTGTTGCTGACAGCGGCGCCGGCGCGATCCTGATGTTCAACTGCAGGACCAGGGGAGACGATTTCCCGGCTTTTGAACCTATCAGCAGACGCTGTGTAAGAGAGCTCACTGAGAGCATTGAGACCGCCAGGAAAGCAGGCATGTCCGATAACATGATCATGACTGATCCCGGTATCGGTTTCGGAACTACAAGAGCACAGGACGCCGAACTCACATGCTCGCTTTTATCACTCGGCATGCAGGGAAAGCACCCTGTCCTTTATGCAGCTTCGAGAAAGCGTTATGCAAGGATCTTTGCAGGCGGCGACCAGGCAACTGAAGCACAGCTCGATTATGCTACTGCAGGCCTTTCGTTTACAGCGGCATCAGTCGGCGCTTCGATCGTAAGAGTACATAATGTAGCCGCTTCGAGACTGGCTCTTAACACCTTTGACGAGTCGTTCTACGCATTCGCGAATATTTGATTTTCGAAAGGATAACGGCATTGGATAAGATAACGCTCTCGAAAATGGAATTTGAAGGACATACCGGCTGCTTTGACTTTGAGAAGAAGGACGGTCAGAAGTTCATTGTCTCTTTGGATATCTGTCTGGACAGAATAAAGGGATGCTATACAGATGAGCTTTCTGACACCGTTGATTACGCGAAGATCTACGATATCACGAAGGATATAGTCACTTCAGACAAGGGCAATCTCATCGAAAGCCTCGCGCAGAAGATATCCGACGGTGTCCTTAATGCCGACGGCAGGATTGAGACCGTCACAGTTACCGTATCCAAGCCCGAAGCTCCCATAAAGGGTATTTTCGAGACTATGGAAGTCACGGTAACCAGGAGACGCAAGGAGTTTGTTATCCTCTCTTTGGGCAGCAATCTGGGTGACAGGGAAGCTAATATCCTCGCAGCGGAAGAAGCTTTAAAAGCTTTGCCAGGCGTAGAGGGATTTAAGACTGCTTCGATCTACGAGACAGAGCCCGTGGGACTTGAAGACCAGCCGTATTTCCTCAACACATGTGCAGGCTTTTATACCGATATTGATCCTTTTGAGCTGCTCGACAAGATCCATGTTATCGAGAGCAAGCTCCTGAGGACAAGAGAGATACACTGGGGCCCGAGAACGATCGATATAGACATCATATTCTACGGGGACAGAGTAATAATGAAGCCCGAGCTTACGGTGCCTCATCCGAGATGGAATCTCAGATCGTTTGTCACCGTACCTTTGAGGGAACTTAAAGATGTGGGACAAGATCATCCTGATGACAAGGAAGTGTCCTTATATCGGAAGCGCGGATAATTGAGTTATCAGATATCACAGTTTATAATTAGGCACGTCATTTAGAAAGATGGAGGAATTTATGTCAGAAAACAATCCGGGCGCAGCAGTACCGCAGTCAGACAATCGTGGTAACGAGCAGAATAAAGAGAAGCGCCAGAGGTTCGATCCCGCAAAGCAGGAAGGACGTAAGAACAACTATAACCGCAACCGCAGAAGAAGAAATAACGGTCAAAGACAGGGCGGAAACGATAACAATAAGCGTGCTGACAACGCCGAGATCCAGGCTGAGGGCGGCAATAAGAACCAGGGCCGCAACAGACAGGGCGGCCGTGACCAGAATAAGAAGTTCAACCGCGACCAGAACCAGCAGGGCGAGAACAGGAACGAGAGCAGGAATGAGAACAGAAAGCAGTTCAATTCCGAGCGCAGATCCAAGAATAAGCGCCCGAGAGAGATAGATGCCGAGGTCGCAAAGAATGTTAAGAAGGTCGAGACCATCGACGACATCAGAAGCGATAACGCTAGAATTACCAAGGAAATATATCTTGAGATAGCATCTCTCAAGAATATTAATCTCAACTGATGATGAAGGGCATATTCATTACTTTTGAAGGTATCGACGGGTGCGGCAAGAGCACCCAGTGCGAACTTCTCAAAAATTACCTTGAATCAAACGGCAAGGACTTTCTTTTTGTAAGAGAGCCGGGCGGCACCGAGATAGGCGAGCGCATCAGGGAGATCCTTCTTGATAAGAAGAATTCCCGGATGACTGCAAGGACCGAGCTTCTCTTATTCGAGGCTGCCAGGGCGCAGATCACGGATGAAGTCATCAAGCCCGCATTGGAAGAAGGAAAGATCGTTCTCTGTGACAGATTTTTTGACTCATCTTCTGCTTATCAGGGAATGGCCAGAGGTATGGGCATGGACTTTGTCGGAAGCCTCAATATGGCTGCGACAGGCGGCCTTAAGCCGGATATCACTTTCTTCTTTGACATCACAGCCGAAGCGGCTTTTGAAAGAAGAGGCAAGAGAGGCGAAGCTTCCGACCGCATCGAGCTTGCCGGCTTGAAGTTCCAGGAAGATGTAAGAAAAGGTTATCTTGAACTTGCGAAGAATTCAGACGGACGCATCGTTACGATCGATGCTGCAAAAGGCATCGATGAGATCTTCGCGCAGATATTAGAGACGTTGGAAGGAAAGATCTGATGGCTTTCTCAAGCATAACGGGTCAGAAGCAGATAAAGATGAGATTAGCTGCTGAAGCGCAGAGGCGCGGCAGCGGTGCTTATATGCTCTCCGGTCCCGTGGGCTCGGGAAAAAGGCTTATAGCTGAAGAGTTTGCCAAGGCACTTATGTGTCCTGATGCCGGATCTGACGGTGCATGCGGAGTATGCAGCAACTGTAAGTATTTCGATAACTTCACAACGCCTGACGTTACGAGGGTCTATGAGCCTTCGGACACAAAGAATGTCAAGGTGGATTTCATCAAAGACCACGTTGTGGCAGAGTCTTACTTAAAGCCCCAGTTCGCAAGGACAAAGACATTTATCATCGACTTTGATTATCTGGGAGTTGAGAGCCAGAATGCTCTGCTTAAGTCTTTGGAAGAGCCGAGAAAGGATGTCGTATTCATCCTCACGAGCTCCAATACCGACCAGGTGCTTGATACCGTAATGTCCAGAGTTACGGAGATAAAGCTTGATCCCTACAGCGAAGAAGAGTTAGAAGAGATAGTAAAGGCCAATTGCCCCGATCTTGACGACGCGAAGATCAAGAGCGCGGTATATAACAGCGGAAGGATCCCCGGTAAGGCAATAAGCCTTGCGATGGAAGATTCCGGAGTAAGCTTAAGACACGAGATAAACAGCATCATGATCGCTATGCCTACAAGCTCATATATCGATGTGCTCGAGGACTTTGTCGATGTGCTGACCGGTTTTAAGGATGACAGCAAGATCGTGGCTTCAGCGATCCTGTTATTCTTAGATGACGCGGCAAGACTTATCAATTATCCGGACTGCCGCAAGATCAACAACGAACTTGACCGCGAGGCGATAGAGACTTTCGTTGCCTCCAACAAACATATAACAACACTTAAACTCGGAAGATGCACAGAAGCAGTGAATACTTTCTTAAGAGCACTGGAAGTTAATAGCAACTTTGATTCCTCAGCTTCTGCCATGCTTCTCCGGATACATGAGGAGCTCAAGAAATGAAGATCGTTAACTTAAGAACAAGAGATGCAGGTGTCACGTTAAGATACCGCTGCGACGGCCTGTCGCTCGCTTTGGGCGATGCGGTAATGATTGATACCGAGCTATGCGAAGAGATAGCTTTCGTAGCCCAGGAGCCTTATGTCGAAGAGACGGCAGAGGATATCCCGTTTGTAAAGCGCATGGCATCAGAGAAGGAACTTGAGAAGTATTACGATATCTGCGCCAAGGAGAAGGAAGCATTTTTCAAGTGCAAAGAGCTCATCGCGGCACGCGGTATCGAGATGAATCTCGTAGACTGCGAATATTCTTTTGACGGCAAGAAGCTTACATTTTATTTTACGGCTGACGGCAGAGTGGATTTCAGAGAGCTCGTTAAGGATCTTGCTTATGCGTTCCGTACGAGGATAGAGCTCCGCCAGATCGGTTCGAGAGACCAGGCCAAGCTTGTGGGCGGTATCGGCATGTGCGGAAGAGAGCTCTGCTGCTGCTCTTTCCTTAATCATTTTGCTCCCGTCAACCTCAAGCTCGCCAGATCCCAGGGCTTGTCTCTTAACCCCGGTAAGCTCAACGGAGCCTGCGGAAGACTTATGTGCTGCCTCCAGTTCGAGAAAGAAGCATATGAAGATGCTCACAGAAGGCTTCCTGACTTGGGTTCCCGCGTAAGGACGCCCGTCGGAGTAGGCGTGGTCACGGATGTTAACTTTATCGAAGAGACTCTCAACGTTAAGTTTGTAACAGAGAATGATACCGAGATCGAGAAATTCTCATGGTCTGACATCGAAGATCTTAATCACGATATGGTCAAGCGCAATCCCGGAAACGGCAAGGGCGGAAATAAGAATGACGATTCTTATGCCGATTCCGATCTTGAAGACGACGGAGAATCCTGATTACAGGGAATAGCCGTTTCCGACCGATGTCGGTTTTTGGGCCATTAATATGAGACTAAGAGGGTGTTTTACAAAAAACACCCTTTATATTACTTGTAGAAATCTCCGTTTTGTGAAATAATCAAGCCACTATTCGAATAGGAGGATAATTTTTATGGCATATGTAATTTCTGACGCTTGCGTATCTTGCGGAACATGCGCTGACGGCTGCCCCGTTGGAGCTATTTCTCAGGGTGATACACAGTACAACATCGACGCTGATGTTTGCGTATCCTGCGGTGCTTGCGAAGCTTCCTGCCCTACAGGCGCTATCGCTGAAGGCTGATACGTAACCGGTAGATCCGATTAGCTGATCAAAGCGCGTTCCTTCGGGAGCGCGCTGTTTTTTGTTTTGAAATATTCTGATATTATTGAATCTGTAGGTTTGGGCCGGATTTTTGTGGGGGATCCTTATATGGCTTTACTTAAGAGTTATACATGTTCTAAATGCGGCGGCGTATTGTATTTTGATTCGGATCAGGCGTTTTTCGATTGTCCGTTCTGCGGAAACCGTTTTGATATTGTTGATTTCCATGGCGGAGAGATCCTTGCTCAGGCTGAAGAATGCCTGAAGCAGAAGGATTTTGTCGCTGCTAAAGAGAAATACAACATGATGCTGAGCCGGGATGAGTACTATTTTACTGCGCTCCGCGGACTGGTTTTCTGCGAAGCCGGGCTCGCATCTGCAGATGAGCTTAAAGATCCAGATAATATAAGCAGGAACAATCTTTCAAATGTAATAACTGCTGTTAACCGCGCGAAAAATTGTTCTGTCGGCGCAGACGAAGAATATTTCGGGAAGCTGTCTTCCATGATGGATCTTGTCAAGTCTATAAAAGCCGCGGAAAAAGAAGGCTATGTAGTCAAAGCTGATGAGAATAAGGGAAAGTTCAAAAAAGCTGAAAGAGAGCTGGAAAGCAGGCGGCATACCTGGCTTGTAGGTATTATTACTCTCGGGCTTGCTATGATATTAAACTTTGCCTTTTCTACGGCCAGAGGAGCTTTCTCCGGAGAAAACATCGGTACTTTGGTAATAGGTAATCTGGTCGTTTTTTCTCTGCTTTTCGGAGGTTTTTTTATTTACAGCAGTATCAAGACTTCCAAAGGAGACAGGAAATTGGAAAGAATCGTCAGAATCGGCGAGTCAGGCCAGAAGCCTTATCAGGCAAGGATCGCTTATATTAAGGAGCAGTATAATCAGAAATATATGCAGCTGCTAGAGATCGAGCCTATGTGCGGTCAAAGTTCCGGTGTGGTTACGAATGAAGAGTCGACATCCGATGCTGCTGAAGATAAGGTCGTTGCAGATGAGAATAAGACGATCTTGTGTTCAAAGTGTGCCGCCCAACTGATACTCAACAAGGAAAAACGCATATATGAGTGCAAGTCCTGCGGCGTTGCTTACGGAATCTCATTGTTCTTCGGCCTTCCTTTGGAAAAAGCTTTGAATTCGATGAACAAAGGATTCTACTCTGACGCGGAACAGCGTTTCTCGAATATGCTCATGGCTGATCCTTCTGATTTCGAAGCCCTGCTGGGACGTATCCTTTGCAAGGGCAGATGGACAAAGGTCAGCGGTATAGATCTTCACGAGGAGCATACGCCCACGCGTATTCATGTTCTCGAGAAAGAGGCTGAAGATGCAAAGGAAAAGGCCCTGGATCCTGACAAAGACTTTTTCGAAGGGCTTAAAGAACTTTTGCATTTGCTCTCAGAACGCGCTGCTGTAGATCACAAGATCAATATCGCCAACAAGAAGAAAGATGATGTAGATGCGCAAGTCCGTGTATACCATTCGGTACAGCCCGAAGTGATCCAGGCTTCAAAACATGAAATGTATCTGTTGGATAAGGATCTTAAGTCTTATTTCGATAAGAAGAGACTCCTTGAAGAACAGTTCAAATCCGGTATCGAAAAACTTCTAAAAATGAGAAGTGACAGCGCGCTTGTTAAGTAAATGTCCTTCCCTATGGAGTATAATGAGCCTGTTATTATTCTAGGCGTAAGCTGATAACGGATGGTAGACTTGCTTGTCTGATTCAATGACTGTGACAATAGAAGGAGAGACGATCGTACCCGAAGATCTCGGGCGTGACGGCCTAAAGCTCCTTCAGCATAAAGACTGCTATAAGCTTGATACCGCAAGCGTGCTTTTGGCATGGTTTGCAGCTTCTTTCGTGCGTAAGGGCAAGGCCTGTGAAATGCTCGAATTAGGCAGCGGTACAGGAGGCGTATCTTTGCTTGCATCCGCGCGCAGCAAGAACGCTCATATCGACGGTATCGAGCTGGTAGAACTGCCGTATAAAGCTTTCTGTGAGAACATTAAGCTCAATCACCTCGAAGATCGTATCAGCGCGTATAATTGCGACATTCGTGACCTTCCTGCTGAAATCAAGAATAAGGCTTACGACGTTGTCTTCATGAATCCGCCTTTCTACGACGGGACAAAGGGCTCTGTTACAGATAAGAGCGTAAAATCAGAGCACGAATCCCGCGCCAGGTTCTCGGAGCAGGGAGGACTTGAAGACTTTGTGCGTGTACAATCTTTAAGGACAAGAACAAGCGGCGGTTACGCAGTAATGTGCATCAGCCCTGACCGCGTGCCCGAGTGTTTTGCTTTATACTCGAAATATAAGTTAACGCCTGTAAGGCTTCTTACTGTTCACGCGAACGCTTCCAAGAATGCTTTTCTGGCTTTGATAGCAGGGAAGAAAGGCGCGCCGAACGCCGAGTTCAAAGCTTTGCCGCCTTTGTTTATAAACGAAGAAGGCTCCGGCAGCCTGACTGAAAGGACTGCCCGTATATATGAGGAGGAACATACGGATTGCTTTATCTAGTTGGTACACCTATCGGAAACCTTGATGATATGTCTCCGAGAGCATGTGAAGTGCTCAAAAACGTTGACGTCATAGCCTGTGAAGATACGAGAGTAACAGGCATCCTGCTGTCGAATCTCGGCATCACGGGCAAGCGCCTTATCGCTTACCACGAGCACAACAAGGCTGCCAGCGGCAACGGCATCATTGACCTTCTGAAGCAGGGCCTCGATGTCGCTGAAGTATCCGATGCGGGTATGCCCGCCATCAGCGATCCGGGCGCAGACTTAGCTTTGCTTGCTGCTGAGAACGGCATTGAGATATCCGTAATCCCTGGACCTTCTGCTGTTACTGCTGCTCTGAGCATTTCCGGTCTTGATACCAGATATTTCCATTTCGAAGGCTTCCTTCCTTCGGAGGGATCGAAAAGACGCGAAAGACTTAAAGCCCTGACACTGATAGGCGAGACCATAGTCCTTTATGAGGCACCGCACCGCTTAAAGAAGCTCCTTGACGAGCTTACCGATAACGGCTTCGGCTGCAATAAGATCGCGTTATGCCGTGAGCTCACCAAGAAATACGAAGAAGTGCTCCGCATGACCGTTGACGAGGCTGTCGGTTACTATAAGACCACAGAGCCCAGAGGCGAATTCTGCATTTGCCTTGAGCCGCAGGCGCAGACAGAGATGGTTGCTGCAGGGGATGGCACAAAACTCATAGCCATGCTGAAAGAGAAGGGTATGTCATCTAAGGATATAGCTTCAGTCGTGTCTGAGTATACGGGGATGAACAAGAAGGAAGCGTATAAGATAGCAAGCGAGAGCTGATAAGTGATTGCTATTTGAAGTTAGTTCTAATCATGTCATCAATTACATCAGTGTTTAAAGGCGTTGTTGATGATTCAAATGAGAAGAATAGCCTGTCGCCTTGGAAGATTTTCTCCTGAGAATACAGATTAACCCTTTTTACCATATCCTCGGTATAGTTTGGATCATCCATTTTCCCGCAGTGCTCGAGATAAACGATTTTCCGGTCACTCATCCTCAGGATTGAGAAGTCAGGGTGTATTATTTCGTTTCCGACCAAGAGCGGACATTCGTACTTATAAGGTATTCCATTTGCCCAAAGCCTGTCTGCGATTACTAATTCTGACTTCGATCTTACATGATCTCCTTTAAGCGTAACGAATGTATTGTCTTTGTTTGAAGGCTTACGTTTGTAGGGCTGAGCCAGCCACTTGTTTGCATATTCTTCATCGGAAAGAACGATGGGTTTAGCAAGTTTTTTGCGTTCGGGTGTCAAGCTGTCAAATATCTCTTCCATAACAGCTTCAGGATAGATTTCAAGTGATTTTTGTATAGCTGAGGATTCCAGCTTTGCTGCTTTTAATACGTTTTCAAGATAATTCTTTTGAATCAGTTTTTTGATTAACTCGGCATTATCCATGTTCAGATATTTCATGCCAGATTCCAGCCCTTCATGGTAATAGTGAAAGGTGTTCTTTCGATGCTTAATAGAAATCCTTCCTTCAGGCGAAGCTTTGAGTTTCTTTTCTATTTCGCTTATCGTTTGTGTAACGAGTGCTTGTCTTTTGATTAACTCGGTTCTGAGATTTATGGACATATCTGGAAACCTCATTGTCCTTTTTGCCTGATTATATGACGGTAATTGTCGAAATACTGTCTCAACGTTGTGTTTGGCTGAATATTGAGACTAGTCTTAATAATTCCTTGAAAATGTAAAAGCTAACGAAGCTCAAAAGAGTGGTCATAAATTACGGAAAAGATGACCATTACGACCACCTTTTTGCAAATTGGTGGTCGTAACTGAGCTCAAAATGTCTCTTTACGACCACTTTCTGTACTCTTCTTGAAAACACCGGGATAAATCACTATAATCTTTAAATTACGCGCGAACTAATAATATATACGCGCGAGGAGGAACATCATGGCTGAAAAGAAGACATTCTACATCACGACACCGATCTACTATCCGTCGGGCAATCCGCATATCGGACACTGCTATTCGACTCTTGCATGCGATGCTATCGCAAGAATGAAGCGAATGCAGGGCTATGATGTAATGTTCCTTACAGGTACTGACGAGCATGGTCAGAAGATTGAGAAGAAGGCACAGGAATTAGGCACGACACCTAAGGCTTATGTTGATGAGATCGTTGCAAACTTCAAAAAGCTCTGGTCGACAATGGGTATCCAGTATGACAGGTTCATCAGAACTACTGACGATTACCATGTTCAGACCGTTCAGAACATATTCAAGAAACTCTACGATGACGGTTATATCTACAAGAGCGAGTACAAGGGTAAGTATTGCACACCTTGTGAGTCATTCTGGACAGAGAGCCAGCTCGTTGACGGAAAGTGCCCTGACTGCGGAAGAGAAGTAACGGACGCTTCTGAAGAGGCTTATTTCTTCAAGCTTTCAGAGTTCGAGCCGAGGCTTCGTGAGCTTCTGCTCGATGAGGAGAAGAACTTCCTTAATCCTAAGTCCAGAGTTAATGAGATGGTCCACAACTTCCTGGATCCCGGTCTTCAGGATCTTTGCGTATCGAGAACGAGCTTTAAGTGGGGTATACCTGTAACATTTGATGACAAGCACATCGTTTATGTCTGGATCGATGCTCTTACAAACTATATCTCTGCGTTGGGATTCATGAATGATACTTACAATGAGTATGAGAAGTACTGGCCTGCAGATATGCATGTAATGGCAAAGGAGATCGTAAGATTCCATTCGCTCATCTGGCCTGCAATCCTTATGGCTTTGGGTGAACCTTTACCTAAGAAGGTATATGGTCACGGCTGGATCACGTTTGGTGAAGGCGGCGGAAAGATGAGTAAGTCCAAGGGCAATGTCGTTGATCCGTTCTTCCTTTGCGAGAGATACGGCGTTGACGCTTTGAGATATCACCTCTTAAGAGAGATGGTATTCGGTTCTGACTGTCCTTATTCAAATGAGCAGATGTTCGCAAGGATCAATTCTGACCTTGCAAACGACTTGGGTAACCTCGTTTCCAGAACGGTTGCGATGGCTATCAAGTATTTTGACGGTACGCTTCCTGAAGAAAAAGAATTCACAGATGCCGATAACGAACTTCTTGAGCAGCTCGATGCGCTTCCTGAATTTGTTTCAGAAGCATATGAGACCATGCGCTTCTCTGACGGTCTTGCAAAGATCTTCACGGTTATCGCCAGAGCCAACAAGTACATTGACGAGAACGAGCCCTGGAAGCTTGCTAAGGATGAGACAGCAAAGCCCCGTCTTGCAGCTGTTCTTTACAATCTCCTGGATGCTATCAGACGCGTTGCTATCCTTTTGCAGCCCGTAATGCCTCATACATCACCTAAGATCTTTGAGCAGATCGGTGCTGATGAGTCTAATACCACATGGGATTCTGCAAGCGTAAGACACGCTCTTGCCGCTGATGTTACCGTTCAGAAGGGCGAGGTCCTCTTCCCGAGAATCGACATCGACAAGGAAGTAGAAGAGCTCAATAAGCTTTTCCCTGCAGCAGAAGAGAAGGGCAAAGACTTAGAGCCGTTAAAGCCTCTTACGAAGTTCGATAACTTCGCAGCATTGGATCTCAGAGCTGTTAAGGTGCTTGAGTGCGAGAACGTTCCGAAGTCTGACAAGCTCTTAAAGTTCAAGGTAGATGACGGATTCGGCGAGAGACAGGTCCTTTCAGGCATTGCAAAGTACTATAAGCCGGAAGATCTTATCGGCAAGACACTTGCCATGATCGTTAACCTGGAGCCCAGAAAGATGATGGGCTACGAGAGCAACGGCATGATCCTCTCCGTTAAGTACGGTGACGGTTACCGCGTTGTCGAGTTCGACGATTCGGTACTGCCCGGTTCGGATATCTCGTAATAAACCGTGAGAGATCCCGTTTACTACAGCGGAAGTGCGAAGTTCTTTGATACTCACGCACATATCTATGACAGAAAATATGAAGCCGCCGGTATAAGCACGGAGGAGATCTTGCAGCGATGCAAGGCGTCCGGCATTACCGGCGTTCTTATTCCCGCAGACAGCGAAGAGACGAGCCGTATAGCCGTTGATATGGCAAATAAGTACGACGGCTTTGAGGGCATCGCTCTGTACGCCTCTGTGGGTGTCCATCCGCACGAAGCGAAAACATATACCCAAGCTACCGACGAATACTTAAGAAACGCTCTGGAGGCCCGTAAAGGCCAAAAGATAATGGCTTTGGGCGAGATAGGCCTCGATTACTACTATGACCTGTCAGAGCGAAGCGTCCAAAGAGAGGTTTTCGAGAAGCAGCTTGAGATGGCATATGAATATGACGTGCCGGTGATCCTTCACGAGAGGGACGCGACGGGTGACTGTCTGGACATTCTGAGGCGTTTCTTTAAGGCGGGAAAACTGAGAGATGTGGCCGGTGTGTGTCATTGCTGTTCGTGCTCTGCGGAAGCCTCTGCTGAACTGGTTAAGATGGGCTTTTTCATCGGGTTTGACGGCCCGCTGACCTTTAAGAACAATAAAAAGACGCCGGAAGTCGCGCTCAATACTCCTTGGGACCGTATCGTTATCGAGACGGACAGCCCGTATCTGACGCCTGAGCCTAACAGGGGGCTTATCAACGAGCCGTGCCATGTTGCCTATGTATGCGGGAAACTTGCACAGATAAAGGGCGTGACTATTGATGAAGCGGCGCAAATAACCTATGATAACGGCAAGAAGCTTTTCGGAGTGAACTGATATGAAGAGAAAAGAAATAATCCTGATCGTAATCACAGTGATCCTTGTGGGTGTTCTTATAGGCGGTTATATCTATGACAACAATACTGCTTTGCTCGAGAGGACCAATAATATAGCGATTAAAGAAGATGAGAATCTTGAGATCGTTAAGGTCAAGAAGGTCGGATTCATGTATGCGCGCGCTGCATATGAAGCAAAACTGCGTGTCAAAAACAATGACTGGGATTACTATATTCTGGATATAGCTTTGAATTACGGCGGTACGGGCCAAATGCTCGATTATGAGCAGTATAAGGAGTTTGAAGCTTCAACCCTTGACGGATGCACGATCAAGCCGAACCCGAGGGAAGACTCGTTTATCTGGATATTCGGAGCTCATATTAAGGAGAATTCCGACGAGAATGTCTTCTATGTCGTAACCCGCGAAGACGCTGACAGTAAGGCTTTTGTCTATATCTATTACTCGCGGAAATAAATACCGTAGGGATTTTTAAAATTCGTTGTTGACATATCTTCGGTATTTGTTTTATAATTCATTCGCGCTTTGAATAAAGGTGTGGCTAACGGAAGCTTAGCTCAGCTGGGAGAGCATCTGCCTTACAAGCAGAGGGTCACAGGTTCGAGCCCTGTAGTTTCCACCAATGGTACGGCGCAGTAGTTCAGCCTGGTTAGAATGCCAGCCTGTCACGCTGGAGGTCGAGGGTTCGAGCCCCTTCTGCGTCGCCATTAACTTTAGGCCGAGCACTTTATAAGGTGTTCGGCCTAACTCTTGCTCAGATAGCTCAGTCGGTAGAGCAGGGGACTGAAAATCCCCGTGTCGGCAGTTCGATTCTGTCTCTGAGCACCAAAGCTTTAGGACTCTTTCTTTTGTCATAGTTAAGATGCAAAAGAAAGAGTTTTTTACTAAACGGAGAAGAAAAATGACTTTAAAGAAAAGATTGAATCCGGCTTTGTCTACGATGCTTTTCCTGCTGGTAGCAGTAGCATGCCAGGTAGTAGCCATAAAACTGTTTCCTTACATCGTCGGTAAAGAGCTTACTGAACCTACTGCATATATCCTTACCCGCATGATGGAAGGATATCTGCTCCTTCTGACCGTCATATTCACGTTTACTACCGAGCTTAAGATCCATTTGGAATGCTTCAAGCCCAGCAAAGAGAATCTCAAGAAGGATATCTTCTGGGGAGTCATCTTATCGGCTGCGCTTATCGTTATTCTGTTCATAATCAGACTCGTACAGAACCAGTTCTTCCCCGAGATCGCAGCAAGACCGTATTTTGGCCTCTATCTCGGTACGTATATGCGCTGGTTCTATCCCATCAGTGCAATATTGCAGGAAATGTTCGTTAAGGGCGTAGTAGAGGACAACATTACCGCTGCATGCCCCAAATACAACAAGCATTTCTCTATCTGGGTAACTTCACTTTTCTTCTTCGTTCTGCATATGGGTTACGGTATCCCCATGATGTTCGGTGCGGCTATCCTCTGCGCGGCAACAGGTTATCTCTATGAGAAGACCAAGTCCGTATATGGAAGCACCTTGATCCATCTTGTTATCGGATTCGTTCCGAAGATGCTCGGCGTAACACCTTAAGCAACCCAACATTAACATTGTTACAAATCTGACAAAGGCCTGTAATTATTGCATATTACAGTTTGTTGACAATACGTTTCCGCGCGGCTGTTAACAAGAATCCTTATGCTATACTCCAAATTGACAGTAGGATAAATAAGCAATTTTTGTCAATTATGGGGTAGCCATGGAGACTAACAACATAGCCAAGTTTCAGAAGATCGTAGCAGGTCTTGCACCCGAAAAGCGAAGAGAACTTGCTCTGCGCATGAAGGGTATGTCCGAGAAAGAACGCATGGCTGTTGTTGACCGTATGGTCGAGCTCTCCGAGCAGCGCAAGATAGAGATCACCGCAAGACCTAAGGTCCTCGCAACGAGCGGCCGTGTAGCTGATGCTCCGCGAAGAAATGATTATGTGATCGAGCAGCCCCGCATCTGGACCGAAAGAGATTATCCTGATGACAATAAGATCGAGATCGTCAAAAACCCGGTAAAAAGAAATACAACCCCCGTCAAAGCTTCGAGGCCCCAGCAGCGTCCCATAAAGAAAGTTGAGCCTGTTGCGGCAAGAGAAGGACGAGAGCAGATATTAAGACAGATCGAGCAGAAGAAGATAGAGGCTGAACAGGCAGAACTCCGCAGGCAGAAGAACAAGACTGTTGCCAAGAAGGCAGTAAAATTTTTCTTCGTAAGCCTCGGCAGGATGCTTGCGCTTGTTGTCTGCACTTTGGCGATCGTTATCGCAGGCCTGTATACATTCCTCGGCATCATCATGAAGGGACCTTCTCCTCACTTGAGAGACCAGTTCGTTCCTTCCGTTATGGAGTCTTCAGCAGGCGGAATCCTCGCTAAGTGGATCCTTACTGACGAAGAGATCGAAGAGATCATGAACAGCAACAAGACTGTTGCCATCACTGATATCACCGATACTACTCTGGTTAACGCTATGGCCGCAGAGCAGAACAACAGAAAGGCTAATGCCGCAGCGGTCAACGATCTTGATCCTGACGGAGACGGTATCGAAGTCCACGATATCAGCGGTCCGATGTATCACGGAAAGATGCTAGTTATTTACGATCCTTCCAGAATCGTTGTAGGAACGATCGATAATTACAATCACAGCGGCGCGGGACTTACGCTCAAGGAACTGATCGATAAGTACGACGGTGTCGGAGGTATCAACGGCGGACAGTACGAAGATAAGAACGGCATGGGTATCGGCGGATGGCCTGAAGGCATCGTAATCTCGGGCGGCGAGCTCAGGATGGGCGCGAAGAATTGCGATTACGAAGTCTACGGACTTACGAACGATAACGTTCTCGTAGTCGGTACTATGACCGCACAGGAAGCAATGGATATGGGCGTCAGAGATGCTGTCTCATTCGGACCTGCCCTCATCGTAAACGGTGTCGCTGCAAACTACAAAGGCTGCGGCGGAGGACTCAATCCGAGAACCGCAATAGGACAGAGAGCTGACGGAGCTATCCTGCTCCTCGTTATCGAAGGCAGAAAGACATCTTCAATGGGCGCCACGATGGCAGACCTTATCGACATAATGTTGGAATACGGTGCTGTTAACGCTGCAAACCTTGACGGAGGAATGTCCTCTGCAATGTGGCTCGGCGATGAAGAACTCGTATCAAGCTCATCGATAAGAGTTGCGCGTCAGATGCCTACTGCATTTGTAATCCTGCCCCAGAAGACTGACGAACAATAAAGGTGTCAGATGAAATCTTCAGGCAGAAAATCCGAAAAGAATAACTCCAAGAAAGACGGGAAGAAGAAAGTAAATCTCTTCCTCGTTTTTCTGATTGCATGGCTTGTTATCGTAACGGGATTGATTGCGTGGTTCCTCTTAAGATTCAATGATTTCGCGGGGAAATACGAAGAGCAGTATCAGGCATCGCTGCCTTATCACACTGCCCAGCAGGTCACGCAGCATTTTAACGACGGTGATGTCGATTATATCCTCAATAACATGACCGAAAAGCCTGTCTTTACCTGCTTTGAAGATGAGACTGTTGTCAGGAAGTACGTTACCGAACTTATCAGCGGAAAGAGCTTTATCTATTCGGAGACCGAGAATTTCAGGGAAGACGCGCCTGAATACTACGTCAAGACTGATGACGGACTTGTCGTAGCCAAGTTCAATCTAGCAGAAGACAAGACGGCTAATCTGCCTTACGGCTTTAAGGCATGGCAGGAGAATACTCTTGAGTTTTATACGGCGGCTGCGTACAGCTTTGATGTTTCGGCTCCCGAGACATACAAAGTATACGTTAACGGCATTGAGCTGAGCGAAGCTAATTCCACATGTGATCTGACCGAGTCAGAGCTTAACCTGTATGTCGATCCTTATGCGTCCATTCCTGGAACAGTGAGATATACCGGCGAAGGTCTTTATGTTAAGCCTGTGGTTACGGCTGTGGATTTCCGCGGTAACGCATGCGAATGTACTTATGACGAGAATACAGACACATATTCGGTCGGTTTCATCAAAGAATTCGATGAATATGACGAGCTTTCTGAACTGGCTATTTCATTTGCATCCACATTCGCAAACTACATTTCCCAGGATGCGGGAGATTATGCGCTGGATAAGTATTTCCCTAAGGGAAGCCAGGCATTGAGCTACATCAAGAGAAATTCCGCAAGACAGTACTTTACGAGCCACGGAAGCGTATCGATTCATAATGAAGAAGTGCGTGACTGCATAGTTTTCTCTGATAATGTCGTATACATGGAAGCCTATGTAGAACAGTACATGCAGATGTACTGGGGCTCAGATGAGCCTGAAGTGCTTCCTACCGACGTTCATCTGTATTTCGTAAAGATCGACGGCAAGTGGCTCATCGGCGGGATCCAGTACTGATCCTGCAGCCTCTGCCGCACGCAGATATTTCCGCATTTTTACCACAGAAATACTTCGTTTTTGTAACGCTCCTGAAACTTTGTCCTTTATTTAAAATGATAGAATTAGCGTAGATTATTGTGGACAAAGTCTCTTAAAGGGGGTACGAGTCTTGGAATTTACATATTCGAATGACGGCTTTCTGCCGTACGATTCTTTTGATTATATCTTCAACGAACGCGAGATGCCGGAGTTCGGCAAGGTAGCATCACCTTACCTGAAGCCTCTTACGACATGGAGATTCTTTCTTGCCAACGGGCAGTCTGAAGTGCCGTTCGGCGTAATGAACAATTCTTTCGACGATTCCGACTGGCCGCTCGTTAACTGCCCTTCAACATGGCAGACAGAGGGCTTCGGACTGCCGCAGAACCTTATCTACGATTATCCCGTAAGACTTGCAGAGAACGCAGCCCGCAAAGAAGAGACCATCAGCGACAAGTATGTCTTAAAGTCTGTCGGCAATGAGGACGATGAAGTCGGTATCTACAGAACGACTGTCGTATTTACACCTGCCGAGATCGAGAGAGCACTTTATCTTGAAGCATCCGGCATATGCGGAAGCTTTAAGGTCTTTGTCAACAACCAGCTGGTATGCAATTCGCATTCTTTATTCACGAGAAAGCGCCTTCTTATCTCAGATATGGTCCAGGCAGGCGTCAACCACATCACGATCATCGTAAACCGCTACGACAGGGACGATGACGGCCACATCATTCTTGACATGATGAACTTCGGCTTTGCCGGATTGTTCAGACCGATAATGATCGTTGAAGATTCACTTCTCGAATTATCGAATCTTCACATCAAGCTCGAATATGTTCCTTCGGCTTATATCTCCGAAGTCGCGAAAATGGATGCCCTCGCAGTAAGAGAGACTGTATCGCGCGTTCCGCACGGCGACTTCATGATCAAAGTCGATTTTGCGATGCGCAATCACACAAATTACATGATCCCTTATTCGGTCCGCATCTCGCTCCTTGAGGCGCGCGCCGAGTACGATCCGTATAAACTCCCGTTCGTCAACATCAAGGGCCAGAGCGAGCCTGTAGTTGGCGTTGTAGACGCTCTCAAGGAGACACGTGCGAGCACGGACTTTGTAGCACTGGATGTTGCACAGTGGTCTGACTGCACACCGGTACAGTACGACATCGTTTTCGAGGTAATGGACTCGGAAGGTAAAGTCATCTGCGCGAAGAAAAAGAGATTCGGCTTCAGGACCACGGAGATCGTCCAGGACAAGCTCAATGTCAATGACCGCCGCGTTAACCTGATGCTCGTTAAGTACTATGAATTTGATCCGCAGGGCGGTATCGCCGTTCCCCAGGACCGTATGCGTCAGGATATCATCCTCATGAAGAGAGCAGGCATCAACGGCGTTATCGCTGACGGCATGCCGCTGTCGGATGAGTTCTTAAATCTCTGCGACCAGTACGGTATGTATGTTATCGCGACGGCCGCAGATTTCTACATGAGAGATTATGTTGAGGCCTGCATGAATCACCCTTCAGTCGTTATGTGGGGTATCCAGACTTATAACTTCAATTCCGAGACGGCCCAGAGAGTCAAGCATGAGTGTATGCTCATAGATGATACAAGGCCCTGGTACTGCGAAGTAAATAAGCTCGTTACTGCTTCAGGCAAGAAGGCTAAGCCTCTCGGAAAGATCTCTGATATGAGACCTCTGCCGAGTGATGCAGGCGCCGTATTCGGCCCCTGGGAAGATCTCTGCCTCGACAGAAAGAAGATCTTCGATCTCAACAGGATCGGAAGAAATCTTTTCGAGACGATCCCCGGAAGAACAAGATTTACCGATGATGACGCGCCTTACAAGTGGATCCATCACGCTGACCTCGTAGGCGGCAAGCAGAAAGAGAACTCCTGTATCGGCCAGGGTATAGTTGACGCTGAGCGCAACCCGCATCCGATCTATCTCGATATCAAGAAGCAGTGCCAGACGATCGCGATCTTCGCGTCTGTAGGCGATCCTGCAAATCTTACGATGCGCAACTCCAACCAGTTCGGCTATACCGAAGAATTAGACCTCGAGTGGAAGATCCTTTTGGGCGGCAGAACGATAATGTCGGGAAGAGGAGTTATCCCTGAGATCGAGCCTTTCGGCTCAAGGACTCTGAAGTTCCCGTTCTCGACGGATATCTTTACTACACCCGGCTGGGCGCAGGGCAAGGCCGAGTTCATCGAGATGTATATGAATGCTCTTTCAAAAGAGCTCGTATTCGATATCACCTTAAAGCTCCACAAGGATACATACTATGCGAAGGCAGGCTATGAGGTTGCCTTCTACCAGGATGTCCTTACTGATAACATCGCGAGCCCGGTAGGCGAAGTCACAACGCAGTCTACGGGTTTAGGAAGCGGAGAAAGACCCGTCGCAAATGCCGCAAGGCAGCTCGGCTCCGGCATGAATACCGGTGTGGACAGCGATCTCGCACTGCCCGGAATGAATGAGGACCAGGCGCTTCTTACTGAAGAAGACGGCGGAAGAGTCGAGCGTATGACGAATAACGACCGCCCCGCTAATGTACCTGAAGTATATGTTGACGGAACCGCTCCTGTAGAAGAAGAGATCGGATCGGTCATCACGCGTAATATGGTATCGACAGTGCCTCACGGATTGTATGTCGGCAAGGGCAACTTAAGGATCGGATTCTCGAGAGAACCCGGAAGTCTTGAGAGCCTTGAGATCGCCGGCTATAACTTCCTCAAGGGACCTCTCGCACCGAGCTTCTACCGTTGTCCTTCAAACATCGACAGAACAGACAGGAGCTTCATCCTCGCAAGGACCGTCTTCTCAAAGGAGAGCGATTACGAGCAGATCCAGAACTCGATAAAGTTCATCGGCTCAGAGTACGGCTGCAGAGACGGCGAGTTCACCATGATCTCCAGATATAAGTCGTTTGCGATGCACGGAGAGGTAATCGTTTTCTATGAAGTGCCTAAGGCAGACACATTGAGAGTTACGCTTGAGTTCAAGCCTAAGTATGACATGGTAAGATACGGAATCAGATTCCCGATCGTAAAAGATGACTGTGTATGCTCATGGTACGGCAGAGGCCCCGGTGAATCCTACGTTGACCGTAAGAATGCCGCAAGACTCGGTGTATATTCAGCAGGCGCGGGAAAGATCTATCACCCTTACGCAAGGCCTGCGGAGAACTCTTCACATACGGATACCCAGATCGTCAAGATCACGAACGGTGACGGTGATGCAGTCGAGATCAGAAGGATCGGTCGTAATCCGAAGTTTGACTTCACGGTGCTTCCTTACACACCTGAACAGATGAATGAGTTCCTCCACGAAGAGCAGCTAATGAATAACGATTTCTGCGAATTCTTCTGCGACTTTGCTGCGAAAGAGATCGAGAGAACAAGGGATAATCTCACGACACAGCCTGTCAGAAAAGACGTTAAGTACCGTGAGACTTTCGAGCTGCGTCTTGTTCCGAGACAGGGCCTTATCGAAGAGACCTGATTTGCGCTGACGAGGTGGAATTATGAATCAGAAAGAAAGAATGCTAAATAACCTTCCGTACAGATCCTGGCTTGACGGCCTTAGTGAGGAACGGATGGCTTGCAAGAAAAAGCTTTACGAGTATAACAATATGCCGCCGGATAAGTTTGAAGAGAGAAACGCAATTCTCCGCGAAATCTTAGGTAAGACACCTGACGGATGGATGTGCATCGAATCACCCTTCCACTGCGATTACGGCTATAACATCGAGATAGGCAAGGACTTTTTCGCGAACTATAACTTCATAGTGCTTGACGTAGGCAAGGTCAAGATCGGCGACGAGTTTATGTGCGGCCCAAACGTTCAGATCTGCACGGCGGGCCATCCTCTGCATCCGGAGTCACGCAATTCAGGATATGAATACGGCATCGATATCACGATCGGCGACAACGTTTGGATCGGCGGCAACGTGCTTGTCTGTCCGGGAGTTACGATCGGCAATAATGTCGTTATCGGCGGAGGCAGCGTGGTTACGAAGGATATTCCCGATAACATGCTTGCTTACGGCAATCCCTGCCGCCCTGTAAGAGAGATCACTGAAGCAGACAGGGATTTCTACTTTAAGGACAGGAAGTTCGACGTCGACGACTATAAGTGATAAGTTTTCTTATCACAATCACGTCAATAGTTTAATAAATCACACATTCCCTTGATTTGACCTTTCGCGAGTGTTAGCATTGTCGCGAAAATAATAATCAAGGGTTTTTGTTAATGGGCTTTTTGTACGAGACACATCTTCATACCTGCCAGGCAAGTGCCTGCGGCAAAGTTAACGGCGAAGATTATATTCCCTACATGATGGAGAAGGGCTTTAGCGGCCTTATCGTTACAGACCATTTCTTTAACGGCAACACATGCGTTCCTGCTGACCTTCCGTGGAAGGAAAGGGTAGAGATGTATTGCTCCGGTTATGAGCGCGCCTTAAAGGCAGCAGAAGGCAAAGATTTCACTGTCATGTTCGGCGTGGAAGTCAATTTCTTCAAGGATGAATACCTTCTTTATGGTATTGATAAGCAGTGGCTTTTGGATAATGAGTGCATCATGGACATGACAAGGATCGAACTTCATGAAGCGGTCAATAAAGCCGGCGGCATCATGATACAGGCTCATCCTTACAGGGAAAGAGATTATCTTTCTGACATCAAGCTTGCTCCTAAAGCCGCAATAGACGGTGTTGAGATCTATAACGCTGCAAACAAGCCCAACATGAATGCGTTAGGCTATGAGTTTGCATTGCCTCTGGGTCTTCCTATGACAGCGGGATCCGATATCCATTTTTACAACGATAACGATATGGGCGGAATGCTTTTCGACAAGAAGGTAAATTCGATAGAAGAATTCGTTTCTGCCGTGCGCGCCAATGAAGGCACACCGGTAAGGCTCAGCCCTGACGGAAAGATTACTCCTGTTGTAGAGATTAGGGAGCAGACAGTGCCCCAAGGTCTTCCTACGCTCCCTGTGCTTTATCCTGAAGGAAAGTAAGATTATTTATTCTCGTTAAGAACTGTCTGAATACGGTTCTGCATAACCGGGATAACATCATCCATTGATTTTTGTCCGTTGAAGTACGAAGAAGATTCCTCGCGGAGAATTTCCTCTATCTCATCACCGATATTTATGCCGCCGTATGAAGAAGACAGGAGATCAATATACTTGTCTATCGCTTCAGAAGGGACCTTGCGGCCTGCATAAGGATTGGATTCGATAACACGGTCAAGCGCCTGATTATATGCCTCAAGCTTCTGTTCTGCCACGCTGCGCAGAGCTTCGCGATTGATCGGATTATAGTCCTTGGTGCACTGGATGTCATAGGACAAGAGGAGCTTTATGTATCCGGCACAGGGCTCTATGTATTTAGTATTTGCAGAGATGCTTATGAATTCCGTTGATTTCGTCATCGGTCCTCTGGCATCAAATGAAGGAAGTCCGTAGATTCCAAGGCCGTCGCCGTAGTCGGAATAACAGCCGATGTAATCTTCAAACGAATAGAAGTTGCCGTAAACGGCACCGAGCTTACCGTCAAGCTGTGCGGTCTTGCCGTTGATCATATCTTCAATCTCCTGAACGGCAGCGTTGTGCTCGTTAATGCTGGCGATTACGGCATCAAGCTCTGACATCGATTCGTCGCTTCCGTTCTTGTCCACGAAAAGCATAAGGTTTCTGAAATCCTCATTGTCGATATCTGCTTTGCCGTCAGATATGAACTTCTCGCTCATGTTCATGAAGAGTATGGTGAAGTATTCTGATTTGCCCATCATGAATCCCGGAGTCTTGCTCATGGGGTCAACGCCGTTACAGACATCGTCAACAAACTTCTCATAAGAATCAAAAGTGAATCCGGTCTGGCCTTGAGGAACATTGGATGAAGCCGTGATGATACCCGATGCAGAGATATCAAGAGGCATGTGGTAAAGCGAATCACCGTTTCTTGCCGCATTAACTGCATTGGAAAAATACTGATCATTATTGAGATCAATATAAGGAACCAGATCCACATAGTTGCCGGCGTCAGCAGGAATATTATTGAGCTTGTCAGATATTATCATGTCGGCATTTACTTCCATGAAATTGCCGTTGGCATCGTAGGGGAATACATACTTTATAAAGAAAGAACCGCTTTGTCTGTTGAAGACCGTAACTGCATTGATGTCTGCTTCGTCGGGAAATGCATTTTCGGTTGATGATAAGATAAGTACAGTCTTACCTGCATTAGGATTCTTATCAGCTTTTTTCAGATGCAGGAACATATAGCCCGAGTGTCCGCCGAGGCCTCCGTAAGACTCATAAGTATGAAGACCAAGTATCATCTCGCTGTTGTCGTCAGAGAGATAGACCATCTCGGATTCTGCTACATTGTACATGGAAGCATCAATGTTGCTGTATTCACAGAAAGGAACCATCTTGCCTGTTGACGTGTCCATTCTCGAGAAACCGGTATAATCGCGGGAGATGACTTTGTCATTGCAGAACTCGACCATGTAAAGCTCTTCGTTCGCGCCGAGATCCTTGAGCTCGGTAACCTCGCCTGTAGCGGGATCCAGAAGCAAATAGAACAAGCCCTGATAATTTAAATATAAGGGGATCATAACCTTGCCGTTATCAGCAGGAATGAAATCGCCCAGACCGTCATAGTAGTATCCGCCAAGCGCGTCGATTATCTGTTGATTAACCTGGTATACCGAACCGTCAGGCCGTTCAATATAAAGGCTTTCCTTATATTCATTTACATATATGCTATAGACCGTATATCCGCCTGCCGAATAAATGTCGGCAAGGTAATCTATGGAAGTGTATTCATTATCAACTATCTTAGCCAGATCGATCTCTCTTCCGTCAAAGATATATGTCTGGGAACGGATATCATCCGTATATATAGACTCGAGAAGATTGAGTTTGCCGTCTGATATCCAGGCTCTGTTGAGATAACGGATGGTGCCGTCACTACATGAAGTAATGTAGTCGGTCTTTTCCAAAAGTTCGCCGTCGAAAGAGAGCTTAAGTATCGCTGTCTCATAATATTGCAGGATCTCTTCTTCTGTCAGGTCTTTGAAACTGCCTTCGAAGATCTTTTGCGCATCTGCCTTGATGTATATGGCACCATCCAATGCTCCGATCGTCTCGAAATTCGAATATTCATATTCGCTCTCGGGATAAAGATCCGAGACCTCAAATGTGGTGCATTCATACCAGGGATCGCTCTCTTTAATAACTTCATATTCTTTATTTTTCGAAGAGCATGAAGTCATCTGCAAAGCAAAGAGCAATGCCATTAATGATGAAATAAGTTTTAAGTCTTTTCCGGTTTTCATAGGCTTATTCTATACCATTACGGACAGGAAAAGAGTTAAGATTCAGGTAATATTTATTCTCTCAACTTGATTTGAAAAGTGAATGGTATAAGATTTTTACATGAGCAAAATACTGATCGTGGAAGATGATGAAGATATCGGAGCAGTCCTTCAAAGAGAGCTTACAAAGGACGGCTTTGAAGTCATTCGGGCGGTAACCGGCACCGAAGGTCGCATGATGCTCGCGCAAAGCCCGGATCTTATCCTTATGGATCTGATGCTTCCGGGTCTGACGGGTGAAGAGCTTCTTACGCATATTCCGAAGGAGATACCTGTCATTGCGGTGAGCGCAAGATCTTCCATTGACGATAAGGTGTCGCTTCTTACGGAAGGCTGCGTCGACTATATAACCAAACCTTTTGATATTAAGGAGCTCAAAGCGAGAGTCAATGCAGCTCTTCGTACCAGTCAGGGAAAGAAGACAAGTGGCCGCATAACATGTGGGGATATGTTGATCGACACCGACAGACATGAAGTGACGATCGAAGGCAGGGAATTAAAGCTGACCAGGACCGAATACGCGATCTTAAAGATGCTCGCGGGCGGCAAGGGAAGAGTGATCTCAAAGTCGGAGCTCCTGGATCTTATAAAGACAGAGACGCCTGACTGCACGGAGAGCTCTGTAAAAGTACATATAAGTAATCTTCGTAAGAAGATAAAAGAATTAACCGATTCCGAATATATAGAAGCCGTATGGGGCATAGGCTTCAAGCTCAAAGGAGATTCTTAAATGGATAACGTTCTTTCTATCAAAGACCTGTGCAAGGACTATGGCAAGTTCCATGTGCTTAAAGGTGTCAACCTGGATATTCCGAAGGAATCTATCTTCGGACTCGTCGGAAGGAACGGCGCAGGCAAGACAACGCTCATGAGGATCATCACCGGGCTTGCAGAGCCTACATCAGGCGCATACAGCATCGGCGGTATCTCGAGCAAGGATAAGAAGATCTTAACAGTCAGAAGGAGAATGGGTTCCATCATCGAGAGTCCTGCGATCTACAAAAATCTGAATGCTTATGACAACGTAAAGCTTCAATATATCAATCTCGGCATGACTTCATTTGACAGCATCCCGGAGCTTTTGGAGCTCGTCGATCTTCAGGGTACCGGCAAGAAAAAAGCAGGTAAGTTCTCACTCGGTATGAGACAGAGACTCGGAATCGCGGTAGCTCTCTGCGGCAATCCGGATATTCTCGTTCTTGATGAGCCCATCAACGGTCTTGACCCGCAGGGTATCATCCAGATGAGAGAGATCCTTTTAAGGATCAACCGCGAGAAGCATACGACGATTCTTATCTCCAGCCACATTCTCGAAGAACTCTCCAAGCTTGCTACTCACTATGCTTTTATTGAGAAGGGCGAGATACTGCAAACGCTCAGCAGCCATGAGCTTATGGGAAGGGTCAGAAAAGCATCAAGGCTTATAGTATCTTCGACAGAGCTCATTTGTCCTGTTTTCGACCGCGAAGGTGTCGAATATAAGGTTGAGAATGAAGAGACCATTGATATTTTTACTGACATTACCGCTACCCGTATTGTCGCTCTTGCAAATGAAGCAAATGTCGAAGTCAGATCGATCTCGGATAACAATGAGAGCCTTGAAGGCTATTTTATGAACCTTGTCGCAAAGAGGGAAGGAATCTCATGAGCCGCGCATTAAAGTCAGCTTTATTCAGATTTTTCAGGACCAAATGGTTTTTTAAGGTCCTGATCTTCTCGCTGCTCACGGGTTTGATCATAATACTTAACACGGTCACGACGTACTACGCCTTTGTTTTTTACAAGAGACCGCGGTATCTCGACAGGGAGTTTTTAACTATTTGCATGATCGGGGTCATGGTCATCCTGCCTTTCCTTATTGCGATCTTCTGCACTTCTTTCACTGGCAATGATCTGAATTTCCGCTCGATCAACAACAAGGTAACGACGGGAATCTCCAGAAAATGCATCTATCTTGCAGACCTGACAGTAGTTGTCGTGGGAACGGTCATCGGGTTTGCTGTCACCACGGGAGTCATATTTGCATATTATCTGTTCTGCCCCACCAGAGGAAGTCAAAGGATAGATGCTCATATCATCCGCATAGTTATTTATGTCCTGATAACATGCATAGCTTTTGCCGCATTTAATACTTTGATGCAGTATTTTTTCAGCAATAAATTGTTCGCGATTATTGTTACGCTCCTTATAATCCCCTGCATCATTGTTTGCAGTCAGGTCTTGGAAGAGTCACTCAATGTGCCTTACAGATATTACGTGGAAAATGAAGAGACCGGCGAAGGTATGTGGGTCCTTAATCCCGAATATGTCGGAGGTGCTCCACGCAAAGTGCTGACCTTCGTCTACGACACAATACCGTTCGGTTTTCAGAATTTTATAGATGAAGGATCATCTAAATTCGATAAGAGCATGATTGCAGGCGCCATAGTCGTCACGGCAACGACTGCTGCAGGACTGCAAGTAATCAAGAAGAGGGAGCTCTCGTAATATGAAGAAGATACTCGAAGGCTTTTTCTACAGAATGCTCAGAAGCATCGAATTCTGGGGACTTATAGTTTTGCTGGTCTGCTCCTGTGTTTACATAAACTTGAACATCTTTGCGGATGAAGCAAGTATTCACGGTCCTGTTTTTATTGTGGAAGATTGGGAAACCGGCACGGGATGGGATGCCAGCGGTGACGAGATAAAAGAATTTCAATTCGTAAATTCCGGCGTCAGTGCTAATGAAGCTTACAAGTATGGATGCGAGCCAATACAGCAGGAGTCTTTTAATAAGCTCAGTGACGATAATAATCTTACCACCGATGAGATATTCTTTTTGATGAAGGGGATCAGCTCTCTTAATCTGATCCCTGCCATACTGATTGCGCTTTTCATCCCGTTCTTCTTCGGAAGGATGTTCAGTGACGGCACGCTGAAGAATCTCATATCGTGCGGCCACAGCAAAGGAAAGATCTATCTGGCGTCCCTCATTTCCGTCTTTGTGCTTGATCTGGTAATGTTCCTGTTTAACTTTGTCCTGTTCCTGATCATGATACCGGTCTACGGATGGAAGCCGCCTGTCTATTTCCCTGTGGTGTGCCTGATGTTTGTGATCTCACTTCTGTTATTATTTACGGTATCTTCCATAAGTCTTGCAGTTTTATATGCAAGCTCGAAAATGACCGCATCGGTTGTCGCAGGCTTCATTATTGCGATAATGATGTTTTTCCCGATATTTATGTTGTCTCTTGAAAACGTTGATATGTCTTATCAGCTCGAGGGTAATACAGAGGCTGCTTATGATGAATATAGTGCTGTCGTGAAAGAAAAGGGTCCTAATTCACTAACTTATAAGTTTGACGCATCGATGGGTACAATGAGAGTGTTCTGCGGAGAAAAAGAACTCATGAAGTTAGGCAGGAGCAATATGCCTAATTGGGCAAGAACCACTCTTTTGACTATCGTCTATCTTGATCCTACGATGTGCACACACATGATGAAGCAAAGCATGATAAATCCTTATATGGCTTACCGTGACGGAGTAATGGCCATAAACATAGCGGCTAATGTTTTCTGGATCCTGATAAGTACCGCAGTCGGCGCTTTTGTCTTCAAGAAACGCGAGATACACTGCTGACGAACTGTTCTTTGTGATGTGGTATCATTAACCATATCACAAAGGAAATTTACTGACTTGAAGATACTGATACCTCTTTTTATCGTGCTTGTTGTAGTGCTTGTCGCGGCACTTATCGTGGCGGTCATTAAGATCGTTTTGTTAAGACGCGGCTTCGATGAACTGACTGAGAATATCGAAGACCAGGTAAAGGGAGAGACGCAGATACCCATTACGCTTACGACGACTGACCCGCATGCCGTAAAAACCGCAGAGGCACTTAACCGCGAACTTGCAAATCTTCGAAATGAGCGTAATGAATATCTGGACGGCAACCGCAAGGTCACCCAGGCCGTCACAGAAATATCGCATGACATCAGAACTCCGCTTACGGCGATCAACTCATATCTTGATCTCATGAAGGATGAGACTGATGAGGAGCTTAAAGCTCAGTATCTTGAGCGCATTAAGAGCCGCACGTTATCTTTGAGCGATCTGGCCGATGAGCTCTTCAAGTACAGCACGTCTGCGGATGCGTCGAAGTATCCGGTGTTGAGTGAAGAGGTTTCATCAGAACCTATCGATATCTGCCGTACCCTTGAAGAGTGCATGCTCTCCTTTTATGCGGCATTCAAGAAAAAGGGTATTGAGCCTGAGATAGAGATCCCGGAAGAGCCTGTTTATGTTATCTGTGACAGAAAGAGCGCAAACCGTATTTTCGAGAACATAATCAGCAATGCCATCAAGTATGCCGATGAATCCCTGGATGTTAAGCTGACACAAGACGGATGTGCCACATTCAGCAATCCCGCGCCCGGCCTGACACCTGTCTCTGCCGCGAAGCTTTTCGACAGATATTACACGGTAAACGAAGGAAGCGCTTCTACAGGTCTCGGTTTCTCGATCGCAAGGGAACTCATTGACAGGAACGGCGGCACCATAGAGTCCAATCTGGCAGACGGGATCCTTTCAATCGTCGTGCGCTTTAAGATGCACGAGAATACCGAAGGGTAAGGAGACCAAAGTGCATCCTGTTGATTTACATGGCAACTTACATTAATCTAGGTGAGAAAAAACGGCGCGAGGCTAAAAGATCAGATGAGCAGAAAGAATAACAGTTCCAGAACAACAGTCCTCCTTATAGGAGTGATAGTGTCTCTGCTGGCTTTGCTTTTGGTTTTCTGTTTTACACAATTGGATCTGGGCCGCAAGATCGCGCAGCTGACATATAAGAAGGTCTCAACGTACGAAGAACTTGCAGCCATTGCAGATAAACCTGACGGCAATTATCTTCTGACACAGGATATAGATATGGCGGACAGGGAATGGACACCTTTTACTTTTACGGGCACGCTCGACGGTAACGGGCATTCGATTACCAACCTCAGCATTACTTCTACAGGCAGTGCCGTCCGCGATACATACGACGGCAACATGATATCCTATGAGACTTCGCTTGCTGGATTTTTCGATGTCATCGAGGGTGCGACCGTAAGAGACATTACTTTTTCTTCAGTCCATGCCGATATCGATTCAGATATTCCTGTCTTTGTCGGAACGATCGCAGGATATATGGAAGATTCGAAGATCTTAAACTGCAATGTCAGCGGAGATCTGCGCCTTAAGGCACACGACAGGATGTTCGGTGTGGCAGGCGTCGCAGGTTACGGTAACGGCACCATCGAGAACGTCAATGCCGATGTAACGCTCGTATGCATCGATACCGACCGCACGACTAAAGATGAACAATTTATGGGCGGCATTATGTGCGGAGGATATCCGGATATCATTAACTGCTCGGTCAAGATCGACGGATACGGCTCAGAGCACGGCTACGCGCATAACGGCGGCCTGATGGGTCTTTACATGTACTATCCGGAAGGCAAGACATTTCAAGGCAGGATGACCGGAAACTATGTGGAAGGCAAGATCACATTTTTTGAAGAGAATGATAACCGCCGCGCATACTGCAAAGCCATGGTAGGCGAGATGCTTGATGAGGTAGTGACCTACGAAGAGAACTATGCTTCATTCCAAAGGCTTGAAGTTTATAACTACGATGCTGATCTCCTCCCCGAAGAGCGTTCGGAGGTCTTCGAGGTGACTGCTGAATCCGCAGGGCGCTATGAACTTAAAGTCCAATACAGTAATGCTGATGCAGATGCCACATATGGTCTTTTTATAAACGGCAGTTTCTATAAAAAAGTCTTCTTCCCGAACGGCGAAGGCACAGTCAATGAGACAGTCTTCCTTGAAGAAGGCAAGTCTGAGATCAAGTTCCGTTTCCTGCCCGGCGACGGAAATATCACGTTCGGCGATGTATCTGTTGCGAAGTCTGAGAAGTCCGTGTCGCTTATCGTAGCTCCGCACGAAGATGATGAGATCTTGGCTTTCGCGGGAATCATCCAAAAGACTGTTGCAGAAGGAAATATCGTAAAAGTGGTCTTCCTTACCAACGGCGACTATTACGGCACTGAATATGCTTCTATCCGTATTTCCGAAAGCGCTGCTGCGCTGGAGTCTTTGGGTGTCGACAAGACTGACATCACCGTTCTCGGATATGGAGACATGACTTTGGAAGCACTCCTTACGAGCGAAGATCCCGATCAGGTTTTTAAGGCAAGAAGCGGCAGTACCGATACTTACGGTGATGCGCCGGATAATCTTTTTGACTACCATACGCTTAGTACGGGCAGCCGCGCGGCTTATACCAAAGCTAATCTTACAAGTGACTTTACGAAGTATCTCCTCACGTGCCGCCCTGACCGTATCTATACGACGTCAGAATTCGAATGGCACTCAGACCATGTGTATGCTTTTCTCCTCGTAAAGAGCACTCTCGAAAATCTCTCTTTGGCGGGTTATAAACCTGTCCTTTGCGAGACCGTGATCCACGGTGAAGATACTGCCTGGCCGTATCCTATAGAATACAAGGACGGCGAGCTTGTAGTGACTGAGTTTACTGATCCGTTCCCGACGGCGGATACTACGCTTGACTGGAGCAAGGCTGTAAAGATCGTGCTTACTGACGAAGAACTCCAGAAGAAGATGGAAGCCATCGATAAGTTTGATTCACAGAATAACGGTAGTGAAGAGTATCCCGGTACAAGGGACTACAACTTCGGCTTCTGCAAGCGCGATGAATTCTACTGGGAGATCAGTTACTGAGATTTCCTCTTCCTGTACTCGATAAACGCGATCCCTGCAAGCATTACTAATCCTGCGGCTGTTGCCAGGATGCCTGCTGTCTTGCGCGGTGCCTGATAAGTCATCTCGATAACGTTTGAGCCATTTTCGAGCGGGACAGTTATGAATGTATCTCCTGTGAGATCAAAGTCGGTCTTTTGTCCGTTCCTTGTAACTGTCCAGCCGGCGTTATACGGGATTGAAGTAAAGAGGCTCTCGCCCTGCTTAGCGTTATCGATCTCGAAAACACAATGGCCGTCGCTGATGCTGCTCTTAAAGGCTGCTTTAGCTTTAATGGCGTTTGTTGCTTCTTCCAATGCTTCCAGATCGAGCAGATAGAACTGCGCATCCGTGACTGCCGTGCCGCTCTGGTCTTCATTGAACACGAGTTCTGCTTCGGCTTTGCCGTTAATGGTCTTGATCCTGACCATCGAAGGAGCCATCTCCATTGAGTAAGAAGTATATTCTTCGCCGTTAATATAGAGCTTTGCGCCTGTATCGGTGTTGGTGACGAAGTTCGCGTAGAGAATATATGCGCGGTCGTTATCAATAGTAAAACTGTAGTGATATGTATTCTGATCCGCTGATTCGCTCTCGGGCATGACCTTGATAAAGATATCTTTTTCGACGCCGGAAAGGTGGCGGTAGATGTCGTTAAGATATTCGGCAGGGACCGTGCTTTGGCTCTCGTAACTGTCGTTGCTGATAACGAATGCTGCGGGCACGGCATAAGGATTTGCATACAAGTCCTTGAAGCCTTCGATTCCGGTGACCTTATTGAGACCTTCGGTATTCTCATCGCCTGATGCAAGCATTACATACTTTACGGAAAGCAGGCTGTCGAGAGCGAGGTTTTCTGAGACCGTGACAGGGATAGTGTCGTAGTAGCTCTTATAGCCCGCGCGGTCAAGGAACGCAATGGAATTCTCATCCGGAGCCGACACGAAGGCTGAGACGGAATTAAAACCGTAAGCCATAGGCTCACTATAAGAAGCTGCTAGCGTGTGATGGCTGCTGTGGTATGTCGTCTGTACTACGCGGTAAAAAGAAGGATCATCGATGTTCTGAAGAAGCGCAAGCTCATTTGAAATGTATTCTTCAATAAATGGGGTATCGTCTGTTGAATAGATCCTCCCAAGAACCATCTGCCCATAGGCCAGTTCCGTGACCACGATGATAGAGAGCATGACGGAAGCAGCACGGAGATTGGCATTTTTCTTATTGCCCAGACTGAGAGTCAAGCTGAAAATGAGCGAGATAATTACAGGGAATATGATCTTTGCTATGACAGGAACCATGTAGTAATCAGGCTCGATGCCTAGGATCTTCGAAAGCTCGGATGTGAGCAGGATCTCAGCAGTAGTATGCGTGTTGGGATCGGTCATGAAGAATACGATGACTGAGAAGATAACTGCGGTTATGGGAGGTATCCACAGCTTTATCTTTTTGACTTCTGATCCCAGATAGAAAACGGATGCTAGATAAATCAGCGCAAAGATTCCGACATAAGAATACCTGTACCAGAATGTATCTACCGTTCGGAGCATCGAGAAAAGCGATACCAAAGGCTGCCAGTAGAACATGAGGACTATGATTACGAGGAATACACCGTAAAGGATCTTTTCTTTCAAAGCCTTAGATGCGGAAGTGAAAAGCAGGACGATCCCTATGAGTGTGAATGTCCCGGCAAAAAGGCTTGCGCTGCCTTTTACGCTTATGACACCGAAGGCGTAATTGCTGATGATGTTGGGAACGAAGCCGATAAAAGAGAAGTCAAAAAGCATCCCAATACCTGATTTGCCGTAAGATCTTCCGGAGAGCATTGAGAGCGTAGGGAGCAGGATAGCGGCAGAGATCAGCATGGAGCATACCGAAGCTAAAGCAAAGCGCAAGACAGATCCGCCGAACTTCTTAAGCTTTGACTTGGAATCATCTGCCATTGCTGTACGGACGGACTCGAAAAGAAGCCAGAAGCCCGCGAACATCAGGTTTATTATGCCGGTATACCAGTTAAAGCATAAGGAAAGTGCGGAAGATACGATGAAAAGCGTGCTTTTCTTTTCGGACACGATCTTCTCTACACCCGCAAGTATGAGAGGAAGCATATATACGCCGTCGAGCCACATCATGTTGGAACTCTGGGAGATCATATACTGGCTGAGCGCGTATGATACGGCAAGGATTATCGTGAGCGCATACTTAGGAGTGGTCTTCGGACGGAATCTTCTGAATAGATAATATGCGGCGAAAAGTGCGGCTGTTGAAGTCTTTAACAGATACAGGATGTTCATGAATAAAGAAGCCTGTTCTTTGCGGAAGAAGACGATCAGAAGGTTAAAAGGCGAAGCCAGATAGTAGGAGAATACAGCGAAGTTGCTGCCTCCCAGATATTTGGTGAATGTGTAGTCTGTGGATGACTTGCCCGCAAGAGCATCTTTATACCAGCAGAACAGGTCTATCATCTGCTGCTGGCCGTCTTTATAAAGGAATGCCCGGTCTCCGAAAGGCGCAAACCCAAGCAGAATAAATGACAGCAGGACAACAAATGCCGTTGCGAGCATTGAAAAAAGACAAGTCGCTATTAACGGCTTGTTGAAGGCAGTCTTTTTATTCGAATTTAAACTACTTTGTATCTTAACCAAAGGAAGCACTCCTCAATACAAGATTATATCACGCTAATGCATTTCACCTGCGTTTTTTTGCCACTTACCGCGAATCCCGGGACAGGCCTTTAGCGCTTTGCTACTATGAGGCCACAAATCAAAGGAAGGAGGTTTAAGAAGATCATGACCGTTTATGAGCTTTGTAAGTTTACTTCACGCTGCAAGACTGCTTGATGTAACATAAAGTCAGATCCTTTAGGAGGCTACCAAAGTGAAAGTAAATGTAGACATATCAGCTGAATATATAGAGCCTTTTGTCGTCATCCATACTGACAAGGTTACGGATGAA
Organism: Clostridiales bacterium; assembly: GCA_017554745.1. Classification (GTDB taxonomy): domain Bacteria; phylum Bacillota; class Clostridia; order Saccharofermentanales; family Saccharofermentanaceae; genus Saccharofermentans. Next base: position 233,383 of record JAFZHS010000013.1, read on the forward strand.
GTCCAGCGCATCATTGATGTTCTCGGCACGAGCGAAGCACCGGTCACGGCTCTGAAGAACGAAGAAGACATTATAGTTCTCCAGCCCCAAGACATTTATATGGTAAGGGTGGAAGACGGCGATACGGTCATATACGGAGCAAGACAAAGCTACCGTTCGCGCAAAAGACTCTACGAGCTGGCATCACAGTTAGGCAAGCAGTTCATGCAGATATCAAAGACCACATTGATCAATCTGTCTTATATGGACAGTATCGAACCGGGGTTCTCGGGCACGCTTCTTTTGAAACTCAAGAACGGGAATAAGGATTACGTTTCGAGGAAGTATCTGCCGGAATTCAAGAAATATCTCGGATTATAAGGGAGGATAAGAACATGAAAGAGACATTAAAAGATCTTTTAAAGAGCATAGTAATAAGCATCGGAATGGCTTTGGCGATATTCTGCCTGGTGGGAATCGTTTTCGATATCGGATATAAGGGCAACTTCGCTTTGGAAGATTACAAGTTTACCAAGATGGTCGTAGGAAGCGTACTGGTAGGATTGGGCTTCGGTGTCCCGACGATCGTATATAACAGGGAGAGCCTGCCATACCCGATCAAGGTGATAATCCATATGGGTATCGGCTGCTCGATATATACTGCTGTCGCATTTGCAGTAGGCTGGTTCGGAGGCTCAGTAACTCTCGTACAGGGACTTATCATCGCAGGCATCCAGCTCGCCGTAGCATTTGTTATCTGGTTCTGCTTCATGCGTTTCTATCGCAGAGAAGCTAAAAAGATGAACGAGAAGATCCAGGAAAAGAAGAAGTAAATACCTAACAATTGCCGTAAAACCACAGATAAATTGAGTCTCCTTCTGATAAAATCGCACGGAAGGAGGCTTTCCTTATGGGGAATAAAAAGATAATAGGAATCTTATTGGCTTTCGCCATTGTGTTGTCGGGATGCAACACTAAAGAAACTACAATTGAAACAACAGAAGAAAACGACGGCATTAAGGCCGTTGAAACAACTGAAACAAGTGCGACTGCTGCTGAGACTTCGGCGGAATTAGTCCCGTTTGAATTTAACCCTCACGTTTATTCGCCTACGTTAGCCCAGGAGATACCGCAGGATTATTGGGATTCATTCTATAACATGTGCGATGCTCTGAGAGTGGGCGGACAGACTTTTGAATGCTCAAGTCAGGATGCATATGATTTCTGCATGCTTGCAAGTACCACTGCGAATCTGTTTCCGGCTGCATGCCTCAAGATCTCGGGTGAGAGCAACGACGGCTCAGTTCCTTTTGAGAACGGCACGGGAAGGATCTATTACCAGATGCCTGTAGAGGAATTCGTAAAGAGGCAGGCTGATTTTGAATCTCTCATAACCGGTATTCTTAACAGTACGCTCGAGAGCGATGACACGGATTTTGAGAAGGCCCTGAAGCTTTATCTTTATATAGCTGATAACTATGATTATGACTACGACGAGGACCATACGACCGGTGAGTGCGCATTCTACAGAACATTCATGGAGAAGAAGGGCATATGCGTTGACTTCGGCTCCGTATACGGGTATCTGCTCTTGCAGGTAGGTGTCGATGCACTCGACATCGGTTGTTTTGAGCCTGATATGTGCCATGCATGGACTTATGTTGTCATTGACGGCAAGGGCTATCACTGTGATACCACATGGGCTCTGCATTCGTGCTATCCCGGTGTGGAAGGCATTTATCTTGACTATTTCATGATGAGTGATGAAGACAGGAATCAGGACGGCTGTCTTGTGCGTGAACTGACAATGCAGGCGCTTCCCCAATTCAACTTATGTAATTCGTCGATAAAGCTTGTATGCGATGACGAGACATATTCATTCACTGACTGGTCGACCTTCGTATCTCTGGATGAAGTGAACAAGGTCCTTATCTATAAAGATATGGACGGACATATCAGACAGATGCATTATGGTAATGACGATCCGGCTTTTGATACTGAGAGGGCTGTGTAAATATGAAGGGCAAAAGGATAACAGGAATAATACTTGCTTTTGCAGTCCTTTTATCAGGCTGCAACGCGAAAACCGTTGTAGATGAGACAACAGAAGGCACTATCACCGTAAATGAAGAGATAACAGAGACAACGGCGGAATCTGTGACTGAGGCCGAGACCACCGCAGAAGGCATATATGAATTCAATCCTCATCTGCACTCCGGGATCGTAGGAGATGCGATCCCCGAAGATTACTATGAGTCTTTATATAACCTTATCGACGCGCTCCGCGAAGGCAAGGATACTTTTGAGTGCTCGAGTGAAGAAGCATATAAATGGGCTACAGATTCCGTTACCCTGAATAATCTTTTCCCCGCTGCCTGCGTAAAGATATCAGGAGAGAGCAATGACGGCACGGTGCCGTTCGAAAACGGCATCGGCAGGATATATTACAACATGCCTGTTGATGAATTCGTCATCAGGGAGACTGAATTTGAAGCCGAGATCGAAGATATCCTTAATACCTGGCTCGATTATGATGACAATGATTATGAGAAGTGTCTTAAGCTTTACGATTATATGGAATCAACTTATACCTATGGTGAAGTTGATACTTCGTCTACACATGACGGCGCGTCTTACAAGGCGATCCGGCTCAAAACCGGCATCTGTGAACATCTTGCGAGCATTTATGCGTATCTGCTCATGCAGTCAGGCGTGGATGCGATAAATATCGGTATCTACGAACCTCATATGTGTCATGCGTGGACTTATGTTGTAGTCAACGGTCAGGGATATCACGTCGATCCGACCTGGTCTTTGAAGTCAGGTTTGGACTCAAACAATCTCTATCTGGCGTATTTTATGATGAGCGATGACCTGAGAGAATCGACCGGATGCCTGCTTAATGACATCACGGCCCCGATGCTCCCGAGATACTGGCTGAATTATTATGAGGACCTGGATCTCAAAGCCACTGACAAGAGCTATGAATTCCCGAATTCGGGCATCTTTAAAGAGCTCGATAAAGAGAATAAGATCTTATACTACTACGATCTGGACAATAACCTTCAGCAGATGAGCTACGCTTAAGGCTTACTCGTAGGAGCTGAAAGAATTCTTGTAGATAACAGTCTTGCCGTCCGTAGCGATGCCGAATACGGGATCGCTCGAACTGCCGGGCTTCATGTCCTTAAAAGTCTCTTCGTACATATACATGCGAGAGTCGATCATGTCGAGCTCATGAAGGATCATGGCTTCAGGAGTGGAAGGAGCCCTGATAGCGCCCCACTCGGGCTGGCCGTGGTGGGAAGCGAGCATGTGCTTGAGCATTGCTACTTCTTCGCTGTTGTATGAATTGCCGTTGATCTCTTTTTGTCTCCAGTATTCGTGGTCGATCAGCTCAATGCCGAGCAGGGGATGACCGAAGAGATTGCCCATATCAGTATAAGCGGCGATGCCTGTGTCTGAAGTCTTCATCTCAACGATCTTGCCGATGTCGTGAAGAGCAGTGCCGCATACGAGGAGCTCGCGGTTAAGAAGCTTATATACTTCACAGACCGCATATGCCGTCTTGATCATCCTGTATGTGTGGTATGCAAGGCCACCATAGATATTGTGATGCATGGCCTTTGCGGCTGAAGACTTTGTGAAAGCTTTCAGATACTGTGTTAAGAGCCTGACTGTGAGAGCTGTGATGCTGAAATCATTATCAGGGACAGAGGTATCAGACATATCATAATCTCTGCCGGAAGACTGCTTGATCATCATAAGGATGTCTTTGACCATCTTGTCGGGATCTTCGGGCGGGAGGGTGATGAGCTGCTTTAATTCGTCATCCGGAAGCTTTACGGGCGTGATAGATGCGATCCTGTAGCTCTTGTTGCCCTTGTAGTCTGTTATCTCAAGCGAAACGGCTGCCGTGGAGCCTTCCTCGATGCCGCCTGCAGCCAGATCGGCTCTGGTAGTATCGAATTTGAGGGCTGTTATGGTCTCATCGCCGTCGCTTATCGTGATCTTGAGCATCGGCTTATTATTGGCAGTGTTGGCCTGATTGATGCCTGAGACTACGACAGAGGTGTCGTAAGTGCCAAAATCCATGGTGTTAAACTTGATTATCGACATATAGATCTCCTGAAACTATTATTTTCTAATGCAATGTTAGCATTACGACCTGTGTAATTCTACATTTTGATTGTTGAATGGCCGGTTGGAAGTGCTATATTTTCACTAGTTGTCCTAATAATTAACCTATACGAACAGTAGGTAAATTTGTAATATATGGCAATAAACCTGTTTAAGGGCATAAGAAGGCGCGGATCAGATGAGATACAGACTTGCCATTTTTGATCTTGACGGCACTCTCCTGGATACGATAGGAGGGCTTACTTCAAGTCTCAATGCTGCAAGAAGGATGAATAACCTTGCGCCACAGACAGAAGAACAGGTCAAGACATTTATCAATAACGGAGTAGAGAAGTTCATCGAGCGAAGCCTTACGGCAGATCCCGGTGAATACAGCGAAGAACTGAAGCAAAAGCTCCTCAAGGATAATGTAGCTTACTATGATTCTCATTATCTCGAGAATACTCATCCTTACAACGGCATCACGGAGAGCCTTATGCGTCTTAAGTCTGACGGTGTGCTTCTTGCCTGCGTATCCAATAAAAATGATGAGCCTGCCCGAAAACTCATAGATCACTTCTTCCCGGGCCTCTTTGCCTATGTCAGCGGTGCCATGGATGGAGTAGAAAGGAAACCTTCCTATCAGCCTGTTGAACGATGTTTGTTCAAATTGGGCGTAGAGAACAGCGAAGCAGTCTATATCGGTGATACAGATACTGATATCCAGACTGCAAAGAACAGCCGAATGTGCTGTATCAGCTGTACCTGGGGTTACAAGACCCGGGAATTCCTTGCAGGGAACGGCGCAGATACTATCTGCTCGGACCCGATCGATCTTAGGAGTTTATTGAGGTGATTAATATGTCTGAGAATAAAGGTAATAAAAATTCAAAAAGAACACTTTGGCTTATTGCAGTAAGCGGCATTTTCGCGGCTCTGGTATTTATCGGAACGCAGATAAGATTCCCGACTGCAATCGGTTACATCAACTTCGGTGACGCGGTTATACTCGTCGCATCGTACTTTATCGGTCCATTTGCATTCTTCCCGGCTGCTATCGGATCGGCTCTGAGCGACCTTATCGCAGGATACCCTATGTATATAGCTCCCACATTCGTGATCAAAGGTATCATGGGAGTAATAGCGGGACTTATCATGCTGAAGTCCAAAGGCAAGAATGCCGTTAGCATCGTTTTGAGAATAGTTGCGGCTGTGGCTGCCGAGCTTATCATGGTCGGAGGATATTTTGCTTTCGAAGCCTTGTATTATGATGTCGCCGCTGCAGCGGGATCTGTCCCTTTCAACTTTATCCAGGCTGGCGCGGCTGTCGTAATAGCAATACCGCTGACCTTCGCGATAAGGGTAAAGAAGCAGAAATAATCTTAAGGCTAAAGACTCATTCATAAGTATTTGAATAAGGCACCTGTTAACTTATAATGTAGTTGTAATCCTTTGTTAAAGGAGTTTTTGTTATGAATAATTATGACGTTATCATTATCGGCGCAGGCCCGGGCGGAATCTTTTCTGCTTATGAACTTGTTAACTTAAGACCTGATCTTAAAGTAGCCGTTTTCGAGGCAGGCAAGCCTCTTGAAGAGCGTAAATGTCCCATTGACGGAGATAAAGTAAAGAGCTGCATCAACTGCCAGTCCTGCGCCATCATGCGCGGATTCGGCGGAGCTGGCGCTTTCTCGGACGGAAAATATAACATCACAAATGATTTCGGCGGCACCTTGTACGAGCATATCGGTAAGGAGAAGGCTTTAGAGCTCATGAAGTATGTCGACAGCATCAATCTCGCCAACGGCGGTGAAGGCACAAAGCTTTATTCTACGGCCGGTTCTTCCTTCAAGAAGATCTGCCTCGAGAACAAGCTCCACCTTCTCGATGCTTCAGTAAGACATCTCGGCACCGATAAGAACTATCAGGTATTGGGGAACATCTTTAACAGCTTAAAGGATAAGGTCGATTTCTTTTTCAATTCACCTGTAGGCGACCTCAAGGTGCTTGATGACGGCACTTATGAAGTCGAGTGCAAAGGCGAGTCCTACACATGCAAGAGGTGTATCGTATCAGTCGGACGCTCAGGCAGCAAGTGGATCGAGAAGGTCTGCAACGAGCTTGATATCGAGACTTATTCGAACAGAGTCGACATCGGTGTCAGAGTCGAGCTTCCGGCTGTCGTATTCTCCGATCTTACTTCCGAACTCTATGAGAGTAAGATCGTTTACCGCACCGAAAAGTTTGAAGACAAGGTAAGAACATTCTGCATGAATCCGTATGGCTATGTCGTTACCGAGAATACGAACGGTATCGTTACGGTTAACGGCCACAGCTTTGATGCTCCCGAACTCCAGTCGCAGAATACCAACTTCGCGCTTCTGGTATCCAAGCATTTCTCAGAGCCTTTTAAGGACTCTAACGGATACGGTGAATCTATTGCCAGACTTTCCAACATGCTTGGCGGCGGCGTAATCGTCCAGCGCTTCGGAGATCTCACACGCGGAAGACGTTCTAACGCCTCAAGGATCGAGGAGTCTACCGTAAGACCTACGCTCAAGGCAACACCGGGTGATCTCTCACTCGTACTCCCTAAGCGAATCCTTGACGGTATCATCGAGATGATCTACGCGCTCGATAAGATCGCTCCCGGTACGGCTAATGACGATACATTGCTTTATGGCGTTGAAGTCAAGTTCTATAACATGGAAGTCGCGATCAATGACAGACTCGAGACACGTTATCCCGGTTTGTTCGTGATCGGTGACGGCTCAGGTGTAACACACTCACTGTCGCATGCATCAGCTTCAGGCGTCTTCGTTGCAAGGGAGATAGCAGAAGAGTATTAATCACTTGGCGGAACCGGAAGGTTCCGCTTTTTTTATTTGTATTGATCATTAATCAGCTTATTTAGCCTTGCGCTTCTTTCTTACAAGCAGCAGCGCAACTATCACCAGACAAACGACTGCCACGGCCGTTACCGCGAGGCCGCCTTCAGGACCGAAGTCTCCGCCTGTGATGAGGGCGGATGAGCTATTGTAGTAGAAAGTCTTGATCACTGAGTTCGCCGCATTGTTGCCTGATACCTGCAATCCGTAGATATTACCCTGCGTGAGGTTCCAGGCCGTGTGTATAGCGGAAGTCATCCAGATATCATCTGTCAAAAGATATATCAGCGCGAAAAGAACAGCTATGAGGGCCAGGTTAACAGAAGCAAGAGGCGTGTAGCCTTTGTTGAGCGAGTGGAAAGCAGAGAAGAGGACTGCGGATACAGCCACACCAATGGCTTTCTTGTAGCGCCTTGAGAAGGCGGTGATCATGTAGCCTCTGAACATGATCTCTTCTGACGCGCCCTGGGGCACCCACATGAGAAGGTTCAGAGCAAATACTCCGATGCTTGCGGAATTCAGATTAAACCCGTCAAATGATATCTGTCCCGTTAAGTACATAACGCCGACAGTTGCCGAAAGCATTGCAAAGCCGATTATAAGGCCAAGGAAATAGTGCTTGGCGATATGTTTGCCGCTTGAGAGAGGATAACCGACAGCGGCGGACTTTTTCTTGAAGCCTTTGATCTTCCATACTCTTCCTGCGTGGAATATGTATGTAAGGATGATAGCGATATAACCGACCGTCATGAGAGTCAGATAGAGCGGATCTTTGAAGAATATACCGATGATCTCAAAAGTTTTGTTGATGATGTCCTTGACACTGCCGACGTTCGCGAGATCCTGGATGTAAGAAGACCATTCTGCCTTCCGCATATACGAGATAACGACGGGGATCATTGCTACGAACTGATAGAAAGAGAGTACTACCAGCGGGTAGAAGACCTCAGTGATTACAAAACTGAAGTTGTCTGTTGCCTTATTGAGCTTTGTGAGGAAGGAAGGCTTGCCGCCGTTACGGCTCTCCCTTATCTCTTTCTCCGTTATTGTATCGATAGATACTGTGTAACGCTCGTGATAAAGGAGCTTGACGGTGATGATCATTATGATCGCGGTCAACGTGAGAGTCAGTATCGAGCTTGCAGCGAGTCCTGCGGCGTCAACGCTGCCGTTAAGCGCATCACCTATGCCGTAGAACTGGCCGTGAACCGGAAGATACAAATAGAAATCCGATCTCTCAGATACGGACTGGATGCATGTTACGCATACGGAGACGAGGATGAGGAAGACAGGCAGGAATGCAGTCTGCGCAGATACGACGGTGTCGTTTATGACTGAGATCAATATGGTAATTGATGCTATAAATATCTCGAGCACAAGCAGATAGACCAGGATCGCAAGGAAACAGAAGATATTGAACCTGAAAGTCAATATTGATGCTATCAGCGCGATGACAGCCGCCGGTATGATGGCTTTCAGAACAACACCTGTGAGATAGCCTAAAGCAATGTGCTGTCTGGGCATAGGTGTTAAGAGGATCCCCGTAAATGTACCGCGTTCCTTCTGACCTGCGATAACATTGGTTCCTGTACTCATGGAAGCGTAGAGCAAAACGATGAACAAAAGGATCGGTACGAATGTGCGGTTAAGATTGGCGCCTATGGTGAATCTGTCGTCATCTTCATCTATCGTCGGGATCGGGTCATGGACTATTTGGGAATCTGATACAGATGTGACTGTTATTCCGTATTCTGCGCGTATCGAGCTCTGATAGTATTCCAGATATTCGTCAATGAACTCGTTTTTCATGTCAGAATATTCCAAAGAGTTTGTGCGGTAATAGGTGAGGACTTCAGGCTTATCTTCGGTAAGGCCTTCCTGGCGTGCCTTGATCTGTTCATCAAAGTCTGCGGGGAATACTACTGTAAGGTAAGCATCGTTATCTCTCATCCATTCGCCGAAGGTGACGAAGTCATAACGTGCATCGGTTTCTTTGTAGATAAATTCAGTCCAGCCGTAACCGTCGTAACTGTACTCAAAATGCGTCATATGCTCCCAGTTAGCGAAGTAATTGTAGCGGTCGCCGTATTCTCTGGCTTCCATGTCGCGGTATTTCTGTGTATCTTCGTTGAACTGAACGAAAGATTCGGGTGCATTTACGACTACTACGTTGTAGACTTCATCGCTGAAAAGGTGATAGGGGAACCACCATATTACAAACGAAGCTGCCGCGCAGGCGAGGGCAATAACGAAGCAAACGGTCACGAGGAAAGTCGCAGATGAGGCCTGCGCGCCCATCTGTCCCTTTTTACGGAAGAAATTTCCGATTATAGCTTTTAGCCCTCGTGTCGATTCCATAATTACCTTTGCTTATTCAACGTGGTTGTCTACGTAGATCTTGAAGAATGCTTTCTCGAAATTTTCCGCGCCTGTCTGGTCAACAAGTTCTTTGACGCTGCCTTGCGCTGCTATCTTTCCGTCGACGAGAATAGCTATCTCGTCACAGAGAGCTTCCGCGACGGAGAAGATGTGTGTCGACAGTATGATCGCGTGTCCCTGTTCTTTTAAGTCCAAAAGATAATCAGTTACCTGTTTGGATGTGAGGATATCAAGTCCGTTCGTCGGTTCATCGAAAATTATTATCGGAGGATTATGAATGAGGCTGATCGCGATCGATATCTTCTGCTTCATTCCGGTCGATAATTCATTGATCCTCTTATCGGCAAAAGGAGCGATGCCGAATCTGTCAAAGCTTTCTTTGCGCCTTTGATAGAGCTGTTCTTTAGGAATGTCGTAGAGCTCTGCGAAAAAATCAAATAATCTGTTCGGTGTAGACAACGGATCGAGTTTGATCTCATTTGTGAGGAAACCGATGCGCTTATGTATCTCCAGAAGATCTTTTTCTGCAGTCAGTCCGTCGATAACGATCATTCCTGATGTAGGCTTCATCAAAGTGGCGATCATCTGCATGAGCGTAGTTTTGCCGGCTCCGTTAGGACCTAAGAGCCCGAATATCTCGCCCTTTTTGACCTCAAAGCTGACACCTTTGATGGTCTCTTTGTCTTTGGTATAACTCTTGTGAACATCCATTACCCTTATCATTTACGTTCCTCTTTTCTGAAAGTTACTCTCAAAATGAGAAGTGCCAGTCCTAAGTTGAGCAGATATATCAATATCACGTGCCATGCCTTGTTCTGAGCCATGAATGTCTCCGCGATCAAGGCCAATGTGTTATGAAGCGGTATAAAATATTCCATTGTTACCGGTCTTGTACCTCTTACCATCTGAAGGAAGAAATCTCCAAGGAAGAATATGAGCGGCAGCTGGAGATTGACCGTAATGTCCTGCATGCGTTCAAGCTGGAATACAGTTGAGATGCAGACAGCGGTCATGAGCAATACGGTGACAGGAACGGCAAATACGACTATCAGCAATTCCGAAGGCGTGAGCATCATTCCGAAAGGCAGAAGCGACATCGCATCGTTGCTCCTGTTTATCCAGGATGAGAAGAATAAAAGCAGCATCGTTACATAAGTCGCGGCACTGACGATAACATTAATAGCAAGTATCTTTCCCGCATAAATGTGCTTCGGCTTTACGGGTGTCATGAGAAGTTTGGCCATAAAGCCTCTGTCTCTTTCTGACGCGAACATATCGCTTACGAGTGAATATACGCAGTAATACATCATTATCAGAAGAACGCCCGGCACTACTCTTGCTGCAGCGGTGTTGGCGACTGTCCTGTAATCTTCAAAATCTGTTACCGGATTAAATGTATCGGTCTCAAAAAGCGAACTTCCTACAACAGAATAATCACCGCCCAATGTATCGATAAGACCATCCTGGTATTTCTTGAGAATGCCTTCTATGAATTGTTCCGCTCTTGCTTCTGATGTTATCGAATTCTCGTCATATCCCACAAAGATAGTGGCGTCACTTATTGCGGAACGGTTGCCTGCGGAAACTTCTTCGTAGTATTCGCTTACGACTTGATCAAAATCTTTGGATGCATCACCTGATGCAAAATAACAGACGAGCATTCCTTTGCGGATCTGTTTGCGAAATGATTCTCTGTCTTCTGTCATCTCGCTGAATTCTTTGTATGTGATGAAGTCATAATCGAATACTCTCGCATCAACATTTTCTTCAACGTATTTTCTGAATGAAGCAGGCGCTGCAACTACTGTTACCTGGTGTTTGCTGATCGATCCGGTGGACATGTAATTGATGAGAAGAGGGAAGATGTTAAGTGCAGCCATGAGCAGTATCGCAGGCAAAAGAAAAAGAGTAACTGTTCTCTTCCAACTCGAGAACAGTTTGTTGATCTCCCACTTGAATACTGTAATGATTTTTCTCATGCCATTATTTTAATTTAGCAGTGCATGTAATTCTATGAACAAATCGCAATTTTTATGAAAACAATGAATGTGATAAAAACCTCAAAACTACGTTGTTTATTGTGTGTAAATTGAACAAATAGAAACTTGAACAGAATAATAATGTTGCAAAAATTATAAAAAATGTTTGTTGACACAAATTATAAAGAATTGTAGATTTAAGTTATCCAAACAAGGAAAAAATACGGAGGTTCTTTTAGTATGGATACAGAAAAGAAAGACGTTAAGGTTGCTGCACCCGTAGCTGCTCCTGCTGCTGCTCCTGCTGCTCCTAAGGCTGAGGCTGCTAAGAAGCCCGCTGCAAAGAAGGCACCTGCTAAGAAGGCTGCTGCAAAGAAGCCCGCTGCTAAGAAGGCTGCTGCTAAGAAGCCCGCTGCTAAGAAGGCACCCGCTAAGAAGGCTGCTCCTAAGGCTGAGGCTAAGAAGGTTGAAGCTAAGAAGGCTGCTCCTGCAAAGAAGGCTGCTGCTAAGAAGCCCGCTGCTAAGAAGGCTGCTGCTAAGAAGGCTGCTCCTGCAAAGAAGGCTGCTGCTAAGAAGCCCGCTGCAAAGAAGGCTCCTGCAAAGAAGGCTGCTAAGAAGGCTGCTGCTCCTAAGAAGGTTGACATCATCTTCCAGATCGATGGTCAGGAAATCTCTGCAGCTGCTATCGCAAAGAAGCTTCCTAAGGCAAGCAAGATCTATGTTGTTGCTTCCGAGAAGAAGGCTTACGATGTTGATGGTAAGGGTGTAGATCTCTTCTAATTTTGCATCGCAAAAAGAATGAATCAGGGTTGTCTCAAATGAGGCAACCCTTTTCGTTTGTCTGTGATAAAATTATTGCCGTGATAATTTGAGATAAGGAACTGATATGCCGATTCTGACACTTAACAACATAACGATGAATTACGGAGAACGCCGCATTCTTGACGGTGTCTCTTTTCGCGTAAACAAAGGTGACAGGATCGCATTCATCGGTGATAACGGCGCAGGCAAATCGACGCTCTTTAAGATCATCAAAGGAACACTTACGCCTGATGACGGCGAAGTGATCCTGCACGGCAATACGATCGCCGGATACCTGTCACAGAATATGGATGAACAGGACCTATCGGGCGCGACGTTAAAGCCGTCGAATCTTATAGAACTCGAGCTTAAGATAGAATCTGTCACGGGTAAGATATCGCGCGCTTCTGATAATGGTGAGGATGTTTCTTCTCTGGCACATGAATTGTCAGATCTTCAGTCTCAGTATGAGGCAGCAGGCGGCTACGATTACGAATACAGATTAAAGGATGCGCTTGCCGGATTAGGCTTATCTGATATTCACGGAAGAGATGATTTTACCGATCTTTCAGGCGGCGAGAAGATGAGAGTGTGTCTTGCAAGACTCATCGTCGACAGGCCTGATATCCTTCTGCTCGACGAGCCTACAAACCACCTCGATATGGAAGCTGTAGAATGGCTCGAAAAGTATCTGTCTTCATACGGCGGAGCTGTTTTTGTAATCACGCACGACAGACATTTTATCGATCAGGTAGCTACAAAAGTGATCGAGCTTGACGGCGGACACATCACGGAATACAAAGGCGGCTACACCGATTACAAGGAACAGAAAGAGCACTTCATCAAATCGCAGTCGCTGGTGACCAAAGCCTTGGAGGAAGAACTCGAAAGGCAGCTTGATGTTAAGCAGACCATGCTCTCGCACCGCAATATCAGCGGTTATCACCAAAGAGAGAAGATGGTCGCCAAGCTCGAAGAGCAGCTTGAAGCCGCAAGAGCAAAGCTCCCGTCAAGCTATGCAAAAATGAGCTTTACTGCCCAGCCTCTCGAAAGAACAGGCAGATCAGACAGAATAATCCTTCAGGCAAAAGATCTTGCGATGAAGTTCGAAGACAGTGAGAATAATCTCTTTGACGCTTTGTCATTTGAGGTTACTGCTGACGAGAAGTTGTTCCTCGCAGGTCCCAACGGATGCGGCAAGACCACTTTGTTAAAGCTTTTGTCAGGCCATGCGGGTGAGAAACTTAAGGGTTCTTCAGGCACGGTACTTATCGGCTCTGCGCAGTCTATGGGTTATATGGAACAGTTTGTTCCTTTTGATGATGAATCGCTTACGTGTTTTGATGAACTGGTATCAAGAAGCGATATACAGACAACTGAAGCTAGAACGCTTCTTGCGCGCTTCGGATTTAAAGGCGACGATGCGTTTAAGAAGATCAACATGCTCTCAGGCGGTGAGAGATCAAGATTATATCTTTGTTGTCTGCTCCGCGAGAATCCGGATATTCTTTTCCTCGATGAGCCTACGAATCACCTGGATATTAATTCAAGGGAGATCCTTGAGGATGCCATAAAAGAATACAGCGGAGCTGTCGTATGCGTAAGCCACGACAGATTTTTCATCGATAAATGCGCTGATAAGATACTCGGCTTTAACAACAGGACAGCATCTTTGTACGATTCTTATTACTACTACCGCAAGGCGGTTCAGACTACTTCTGAAACAATTGTTGAAGCAGAAGAACCTAAACAGGAAAACGAGAATACCGTCCGTAATGCGAACCGCGCGCAGGGAAGAAAAGAGGCTGCCAAGCGCCGTCAGAGAATATCTGATATAGAGAAAGAGACTACCAAGCTTGAAGCAGAACAGAAAGAACTTGAAGCCAAGTTCAGCGGCTCGTGCGATGAAGCTGATATCAAGCGCTATGGCGAGATCGCGGAACTTCTCTCTAAGTTATACGACGAATATTTCGAACTGAACGAAGAGTGATCTGACTCTTCATTCGGAACAATTACCTCAATTCATATTTTTAAATAATCAATTATTGTTGTAAAATATGTATTATTGTTCCGGAGGGTTTCTCGTATGCCGATGACCATGACGCAGAAGATTCTTGCTGACCATGCAGGGCTTGACAGCGTTGCACCGGGAGATCTCATCGAAGCCAGGCTTGATTATGTTATGGGCAATGACGTTACCACGCCGCCCGCGATAAAAGTCTTTGAAAAGCTTGGTGTTAAAGAAGTATTCGATAAAGACAGAGTCCTGATGATACAGGACCACTTTACTCCCAATAAAGATATCAAATCAGCTGAACTCAATAAGACCATGCGCTGTTTTGCGCGCGAGCATGAGATCAAACATTACTATGAGCTCGGCAGAAGAGAGATGGGAATCGAGCACGTTATCCTCCCTGATAACGGTATTGTGCTGCCCGGAGATCTTGTGATCGGCGCTGATTCACACACCTGCACTTACGGCGCTCTGGGTTCTTTCTCGACCGGTGTCGGATCTACGGATCTCGCATGCGCTATGGCCAGAGGCGTTACATGGTTTAAAGTCCCTGATACCATTAAAGTAAATCTTACGGGTACTTTCGACAAGTTCGTTACCGGCAAGGATCTTATCCTCAGCATTATCGGTAAGATCGGTGTTGACGGTGCGCTTTATAAGTCTTTGGAATTCGGCGGGGAAGGCATTAAGGCTCTTTCCATGGACCAGAGACTTACAGTCTGCAACATGGCGATCGAGTGCGGCGCTAAGAATGGTATTTTCCCTGTTGATAATTACACTCTGAAATATATCTCCAGGACGAATCCCGAGAGATTCATCAAGAGCGATTATAAAGTCTATGCGGCAGATGAAGATGCCGAATACAGTCAGGTCATCGATATCGATCTTTCTGAGATCCCGCTTACCGTAGCTCTTCCTCATCTTCCTTCAAATACCAGAAAAGCATCCGACTGCAAAGACATGAAGATCGACCAGGTCGTCATCGGATCATGCACCAACGGAAGACTTGAGGATATCGGTGCTGCAGCTACTATCTTCAAGGGCCTCAAGGTCCATAAGGACGTAAGATGCATCGTTATTCCGGGCTCCCAGAGAGTCTTCAGACAGGCGCTGGAGCTGGGCTGGCTCGAGATCCTCGATGATGCGGGATGCGTTATCTCCACGCCTACTTGCGGACCCTGCTTGGGCGGCCATATGGGCGTTCTTGCTAAGGGCGAGAGATGTGTTTCTACGACTAACCGTAACTTTGTAGGACGCATGGGCGATGTTGATTCTGAAGTTATCTTAAGCGGAGTGCCTGTTGCGGCAGCATCTGCAATATTGGGGCGTGTAGGCACGCCTGACGAACTGTAAAGGAGGTTTCCGATGAAGGTCAGCGGTAAAGTTTTTAAATACGGCGACAACATTGATACGGATGTCATCATCCCTGCGCGATATCTGACTACTGCCGACCCGGAGATCTTAAAAGAGCACTGCATGGAAGATATCGATAAGTCTTTCAAAGACAGGGTAAAGCCCGGCGATATCATGGTAGCGGGCAAGAATTTCGGCTGCGGATCTTCAAGAGAGCATGCACCCGTTGCCATCAAGGCCAGCGGGATATCCCTTGTTATTGCAAGTGATTTTGCGCGTATCTTCTACCGCAATGCGATCAATATGGGCCTTCCGATATTAGAGTGTGCCGAAGCTTATGAGAAGGTCGCTGAAGGCGACGAGATAGAAGCCGACTTTGATACAGGGGAGATCATTGATAAAACTACCGGAGAGACCTTTAATGCAAAGCCTTTCCCCGAGTTTATAAAGAACATCATGGCCAGTGGCGGACTTGTAGGATATACCGAGTCTGAATTGAAAGATTAAGGTGAACATCATGTCTAAGAAGTACAACATCGCAGTTATTCCCGGTGACGGGATCGGTCCTGAAGTCACATCAGCAGCTGTTAAAGTATTGGAGGCAGCCGCTTCGAAAAGAGATATCGAGATCTATACAAAAGAGCTCCTTGCAGGAGGCGCTGCCATAGATAAGTACGGCATTCCGCTTCCACAGGAGACCATATACGGATGCAAGGACAGCGATGCAGTCCTGCTCGGTGCCGTAGGCGGTCCCAAGTGGGATAATGTTGAGCCTGACAAGAGACCTGAGAAGGCCCTTTTGGGTCTCAGATCCGGTCTTGATCTCTATGCCAATATCAGGCCCGTTATCTTACACGAAGGCCTTGAAGCCGCATCTCCTCTTAAGAATCCGGGGAAGGTCGATCTGGTCATTATCAGAGAGCTTACCGGAGGCATTTATTTCGGCAAGACTGGCTTCTACCAGAGCGGAGATAAGCTCCCTGACGGTACTGTAAAGGGTAAGATCGGTTACGATACGGAAAGCTATTCCGAAGGCGAGATCAACAGGATCTTAAAGATCGGATTCGAGTTTGCGATGAAGAGAAGAAAGAAGCTGACGCTTGTAGACAAGGCTAATGTGCTTGTCACGAGCAGAATGTGGAGGACTCTCGCAACGCAGATGAGCTTTGATTATCCTGAAGTGGAGCTCGATTTCCTTTATGTCGACAATGCTTCCATGCAGCTTATCAGCAGACCAGCAAGCTTTGACGTCATAGTAACGAGCAATCTTTTCGGCGATATCCTTTCTGATGAAGGCGGACAGATCGTCGGCTCTATCGGCATGCTTCCTTCGGCATCGGTAGGCGTTGCCGGCAAGCCGGGTCTCTTTGAGCCTATCCACGGTTCGGCTCCGGACATTGCAGGCCAGAACAAGGCAAATCCTTTGGGAACGATCCTGTCCTGCGCGATGATGATGAGAATAATGTTAGGCGAAGAAGAATTAGCCGATGATATCGAGAATGCAGTCAAAAAGACTTTGGCCGAAGGATACAGGACAGGCGATATTACTTTTGTCGGTGATAACAATACAACTAAGCTTGTCGGAACGAATGAGATGACCCAGGCGGTTATCGATAATCTCTGACAGCAAAGAAAAGAGGACATAACAAATGGCAAAGAAGCTTGTCGCGGTGATCGACATCGGATCGCTCACGGCGAGACTTAAAGTTTTCGAGATAGGATCCAAGGGAAAACCCAAGGAGATAGAAGCAGTCCGTAAATTCACGGGACTTGGAACAAGATCTTACAGTTCAGGCGTTATCCAGCCGGCACAGGTCGATGAACTTTGCGCCTGCCTTAAGCTGTTTGACGAGAAGTGCAAGGAATACGGCGTTGCGCGTGTTTTCTGCGTTGCGACTTCCGCGTTCAGAGACGCTTCGAATACTGAGATCGTTATAGAGAAGATCAGGACGAGGACGGGATTTAAGATCAAGGTCCTCGATAACTCGATGGAGCGTTTCTATCAGACGATAGCGGTCCAGGCTATCTATCCTGATTTCGCGAAAATAATATCTACAGGCACCATGATTCTTGATATCGGATCAGGCTCGATCCAGGCATCGGTTTACGATAAGTCGGAATTCGTATTCAGCCAGAACCTTCTTTTAGGATCGTTAAGGATCTCAGGGATGCTTTCCGATCTTCAGAGCAGGACTGTTCACTACGAAGAAGTGCTCGAAGAATTCGTAGGCCAGGACCTCGATGATTATCACGCAGTTGAGCCTAAGGGCATCATTTACAATAACCTTATAGCATTCTCCGGTGAGATGGGCTACATCAAGCAGCTCGCAGGTTACGGTGCTATGGAATCGCCTGTCCTTACAAAGGACGAATTCCTCAAAGCATATAACTATCTGCTTAAGGTAAGACCTACTGATCTGACGCTTAAGAACAATATCCCGTCAATGATCGCTCCGCTGCTTCTTCCTACGGCTCTTATCGTTAAGAACATGCTGGAATACACGGGCGTAGATAAGATATATATGCCTCATGCGTCTTTGTCTGACGGTATAATCTATTACTACTGCGTTAATTCCCAGGGCCTTAAGACAGAGATCGCTCCGGACAGCTATCTCATCTCTTCTGCAAGGCATATTGCTAAGCGTTACCGTTCAAATAAAAAGCATATCGAATATGTCGAGAAAGCAGCACTCGAATTCTTTGATGAGACAAAGAAGGCGAGCGGCCTGGGAAGCCGTGACAGACTGCTTTTGCAGGTTGCGGTAATCCTTCACGAGATCGGTAAGTTTGTTCACGCGAGAAATCATAGTGATGCTGCTTACTCTATCATTAAGAATACTATCCTCATGGGACTTGATCACGATGAGATCAACATGGTCGCCATGATCGTAAGACTCTATCCGAGAAATAATCCGTATGAGAGCTACTATTACACACTGCTTCCTTCTGACCAGAAGGTCATCGTATCCAAGCTCGCGTCGATCCTGAAGATCGCTGATGCCATGGATGCATCACACAAACAGAAGGGTAAGAAGATCCAGTGTAAGATCAAGGACAATCAATTCGTCATCACTTGTGACGCATCTGAAGATATGTCATTTGAGAAATGGGCTTTTGAGAGCAGAAGCTCGATGTTCGAAGACGTTATGGGAATCAAGCCGGTTCTCAAGACCAGGAGGGAAGGCTAATGGCAGTCAAGAAGGGCGCTTCAGCGCGCAAGGCTAATACATCAACAAAAAAACAGGCAACGGTGAAGAAGACCGCCGCTAAAGCAACTGCAAAGAAACCTGCAGCCAAGAAAACTACGGTTAAGAAGGCTGCAGTTAAAAAGCCGGTGGCAAAGAAAACTACAGTTAAAAAGCAGGCTGCAAAGAATGTGCCTGCGAAGAAGACTGCTCCGAAAAAGAGCTCGAAGTTTATATCTTCTCCTGAGATTACCGATAACTCTTTCATGGATTCAAGTGCTTCTTTCTTAAGCGGAAACGCATGTTTTTATAACCGTGAGCTTTCATGGCTCGAGTTTGACGACCGTATCTTAAGCGAAGCAAGAGACTCCAAAAATCCTCTTCTTGAAAGGCTCAATTTCCTTTCCATTACCGCGTCTAATCTCGATGAATTTTATATCGTAAGAGTCGCATCTTTAAGAGACATGCAGAGTATCGATTTTGCCGAGCGCGACATCGCAGGATTCTCCATTGACGAGCAGCTCGAGAGGATCGACCAGAAGACCAGAAGAACGATGTCACTGATGTATTCGACATTCGGAAGAACGCTCGTTCCTTCGCTTGCGCAGGAGAAGATCTATCTTAAGAATTACGAAGAGTTAAATGACCAGTTAAAAGCCATTGCGGATTCGTATTTTAAGACGGTACTCTATCCGATCTTAACGCCCATGGCTGTTGACTCTTCAAGACCTTTCCCGCTTATCTATAACCGTTCTCTTAACATGTGCGTCATGCTCGAGAACGAACCTAAGATGGTTAAGCTTCAGGAGAAGGCGACTGATGGTATCAGCAACGCTAAGCATACCGTAAACGATGAGAAATATATGTATGCGACTGTGCAGATCCCTACAGTCGTAAAGAGGCTTTATCAGATACCGACAGAAGACGGAGATGTTTTCGTGCCTGTCGAGCAGATAATCAGAGCTAATACCGACATGCTCTTCAACGGTCAGACCGTTGTGGCTACTGCGTTCTACCGTGTTATGCGTAATGCCGACCTTGACATCGACGAGGACGAAGCAGAAGACCTCTTAAAGGAGATTGAAGAGCAGGTAAGAAGGAGAAGATTCGGTGAGATCATAAGGCTCGAAGTCCAGGACGATATCGATTCAGATCTTCTCAAATACATCGTTAACGAATTGGAAGTAGATGAGGCCGATATCTTCACGGTTAACGGCCCTATCGATCTTACGTTCCTTTCTAAGCTTGCTTCTGCCTGCAAGGCAAAGCACCCCGAGCTCTGCTATAAGGCTCACGAGCCCGCAGAAGCAGCTTCTTTTGACGGGCCGGTCAGCGAACTGGATATTTTCGAGCAGATCAGGGCAAAAGACAGGATCGTACATCATCCGTATGAGACTTTCGAACCGGTATTGGAATTCATTAAGCAGGCGGCAAGAGACCCTAATGTCCTGGCGATCAAGCAGACGCTCTACCGTGTATCCGACAGGTCTCCTATCATCGCATCGCTCCTTGAAGCTGCCCAGAACGGCAAACAGGTAATGGTACTTGTTGAGCTTAAGGCGAGATTTGATGAAGAGAACAACATCAACTGGGCCAAGAAGCTTGAGAATGCGGGCTGTCACGTTATCTACGGACTTGTCGGCCTTAAGACTCACAGTAAGATCACTCTTGTCGTTCGAAAAGAAGAGGACGGCATCAGAAGATATCTGCACCTGGCGACCGGCAACTACAACGACGTAACAGCTAAGATCTATACTGACCTCGGCCTGTTCACGGCTTCGGAATCCTTCGGCGAGGATGCTTCGGAGTTCTTCAACATGCTCTCCGGTTTCTCCATACCTCAGTCCTGGAGAAGGCTTATCCCTGCACCTTTGTGGATGAAGGATTACTTCGTATCAAGGATCAGGCGCGAAGCGGAGAATGCCAGAAACGGAAAGCCCGCGCGCATTATCGCTAAGATCAATTCGCTTGTCGATGAGACCGTAATTAAAGCGCTTTACACGGCTTCCAATGCAGGCGTTAAGATCGATCTTATAGTCAGAGGAATCTGCTGCTTAAGAGCAGGAATCCCCGGCATGAGCGAGAATATTACTGTCCGCTCTATCACGGGACGTTTCCTTGAGCATTCGAGAATATTCTATTTCTATAATGAAGGTCACGAAGACGTCTATCTTGCTTCCGCTGACTGGATGCCGAGAAACCTGAACCGCCGTGTCGAGCTCCTGTTCCCGGTAGAAGATCCGGACTGCAGAGCGCGCGTAATGGAAGTGCTCGAAGTAGAACTCGCGGATACTGTAAGAGCACATTTCCTGCAGCCGGACGGTTCTTACCGCAAGCTCGATCTCCGCGGCAAAGAGAAGATCGATTCACAGCAAAAGCTCATCGATCTTGCAGACGCTGCGATCGCCGAGCGTCACAAGAACATCGATAAACGTGAGTTTATCCCTGAAGTAAGTCCCAGAGAATAAAGATCAAGCTTTCAGATAACCCCGGATGGTTCCGGGGTTATTTTGTGCCTCGTGAAAAAGGTGTGCGGCAAAGCTGCCTGATGGATCGTTTAACGCAAATTAAGGTGCCGTTAAGAATTTAAAGCGGGAATAATGGTAGAATATCGCGGGAGGGGAAAGACTTATGGAATTTGTTATCAGTCATTTAGTTAAGAGCTATGGCTCCAAGCAGGTCTTGAAAGACGTTGATTTTGTTTTCGAAGAGGGCAGGATATATGGCCTTCTGGGACGCAACGGCTCGGGCAAGACTACTTTCTTTAACTGCATCAACGGAGATATCGACATTAATTCGGGATCTTTTTATCTGCGCGAGAACAGTGAATCAAAGGAAATCATCAAGATAGAGCCTCAGGATATCGGATATCTTGTATCGACACCGACCGTGCCTGAATTCATGACCGGCAGGGAGTTCTTGAAGTTCTTTTTGGAAGTCCATGATGAGATCAAGCCGGATAAGACTATCGATGAATATTTCGATTACATGGTAATCCCTGAAGATGACAGGGACAGACTCCTTAAGGATTATTCGCACGGCACCAAGAACAAGATGCAGATGCTTCTTAACATTATCGCGTCTCCAAAACTCGTGCTGCTCGATGAGCCTCTTACGTCGCTTGACGTCATCATTGCGGAGGAGATGAAGAACGTTATCAGATCGCAGAAGCAGGGAAGGATAACGATTTTCTCAACTCACCTTCTTGATGTAGCTGTAGATCTCTGTGACGAGATCGTGCTGCTCCATAACGGAAGGCTTGAACCTATTGATAAGAGCAACCTGGGTGACAGTGATTTCAAGGACAAGATCATTGCCGCTTTGAAGGAAGAAGATAATGCGTAACGGATTCTTCAATACATTAACGAAGGTAAATCATCTAAGGAGCATCATCGGTTATAACGGCCTTGTCTATGCGCTTAAAAAGCTCCCGCTCATCGGAAAGCACTTGCCGGACAAGCTCTATGCACTGACTGCTCTTAAGATCATTTACTGGATATTCCATATCATCAAGGAAGTTAGCATGCTGTTCATCGGCAAGATATTCGGTCTTGGCATGATCTATCTTGCTGCTCTTCTTTTGAATAAGGCCTACATAGGTTACGGCATGACCGAAGGGATCTCGGGACCGAATCTCTTTGCAAGTTTTGCGCTGTTCATGTTCATCATTTACGCGCTGTTCGGATTGATGCTGAATACGAGGCTTTTTAAGTGTACGACGGAGAAAGAATACCTTGTGTTCATGCTCAGGATGAATCCGAGAACGCTTAATAATACGCTGTTTATCTTTGATCTTGCCAAGCTCGTGATCGGTTATTTTATCGCCGGGATCGTTGCGATCATAGCCGGCGCGCCTTTCTGGCTCTGGCTCGGGATCCCTGTCCTTGCGGTATGCATAAAGCTTTTTGGAGCTGGCATCCTTGCGGCTTTTTACAGATCCAAGAGTAAGCGTAACAAGCTCCTTAAGGGCAGCACATGGGGCCTTATCGTAAGACTGCTCCTTGTATTCATGCTCTTGCCGGTCTTTATGGTGCTGGTGATCAACGGATACTATGTGCCTCTTGAATATATGCTGATCATTTCTGCGATCCTTATGCTGCTTGGCGTTTGGGGCTTTTTTGAACTTGCAAAGTTTGACGCTAATCTTCACAGAAGAGCGCTCCGCGACAATATCGTAAGAAAAGAGATAGAGAACTACAGGGAGCCTGTTAATGCCAAGCAGTTCAAGCGTTTAAAGGCCAACGGCACCGTAAAAGGCAATAAGAAAGGCTTTGAGTATCTTAATGCGCTCTTCGTAAGAAGACACAGAACGATGCTCGTCCTGAAAGCAGTGATATTTACGATAGTAATACTGCTCATTATCGGGCTTATCCTCTTTGGGTTTATCTATAGATACGGAAGAACATTCGGAGCAGAGAACACATGGGCTATGCTCTTTAATAATTTCATTAACTTCTTCACGGGACGCGGGTATGCAGATGCTTTGCAGCCCGTAGATGATAACGCTGCAACCCTTTTCTTCAGGGAATGCGCAAGCAAGCAGATGCTTCTTATGCTCATTCCTCTTACGATCGCTGACATCTCGTTCAAGGCTACACAGGCGATGTATATCAACTGCGACAACAGTCTTATGACATTCAGCTTCTTCAAGCAGCGCGAAAAGATCATCAAGCTCTTTGACATCAGATTAAAGCAGCTCATCAGGATCAATATCTGGCCTGCATTAGCCTGCGGACTTTTTGCTGTCCTGATACTGTTCAATACGGGCGGTCAGGACTATCCGTTCCAGTATCTTTTGACGTTCATGGTCCCGGTTTTGATAAGCGTGGTCAATTCGATGACGTGGCTCGCGCTCTACTATCTTTTCCAGCCGTTTACGACGACAGTAAATGTCAAGGGCGGTGCATACAAGGCGGCAAGGATAATCATATCGTTCATATCAGGCTTTATCTGCTGGATACCGCTTAACACCGCGATCCTGGCAGGTGTGCTTACAGTCTATACTATGGTGTATGTGCCTGTAATGAGGCTTCTTGTTAAGAAGTACGCCCCGCAGACGTGGAAATTAAAATCTTAAGTAATAACGGGTTTCCTGTGATAAAATTATCTTAAGTTTCTTTGATACATGTGAGGTGCATTATGGACTTCAAAAGTTTCGTTGACATGTTCGATGTCATGACATGTGTTATCTCGGTCGAGACCAAAGAAGACGGTTCTTATGGCGAGATCAGAATAGTTACCGGTAATCAGGCTTATGTTAATTCTATTGAGCATGCCAATCCGGATGTCCCTCAGATGCTTACCAGCAAGTTTGTCCCGAACAGCCTCTACCAGACATATTTCCCGACAGATCTGAATTTTGAGGATTTCTGTTTCAGATGCGCTGTCTTAAAGCAGCCGATGCATTCTTATGTGCATCCTGACCGATACGATTTCTGGTTCAATCTTTATATGATGCCTTTGGGAAGCGAAGGCAATCTCCATTACTGCACGTATTCCCAGATTGTTTCCAGGAGCGCGGACAGCGAGCAGATGAGCAATACATCTGCTTCAACGGCATCAGACGTTCTTAATACGTGCATCAAGCTCAGGGGAACTACCAACTTCCAGCACACGATGGATGAGGTTATCTCTGATATCAGAAAACTCTGTGACGCACAATCCTGCGTAATCCTTCTTACCGATGAAGAGAATCACACCTGCAAGGCTCTTTGCGAGTCCAGAAATGAATATTCCATGCTTCCGAGCATGTCAGGTGTCCTGCAAGAAGGTTTCTACGATCTGGTCGCTTCCTGGAAAGATACTATTGGCGGCAGCAACTGTCTCATTGCAAAGAACAGGAATGACTGGGAATATATCAGGCAGAAAAATCCTGCGTGGTATGAGTCTCTGGTGAAAGCAAATGTCGATAGTATCGTGCTTTTCCCGCTGAAATCCACGGATGAGACTTTGGGATATATTTGGGCTTGTAATTTCGATATCAAAAATGCCGTTAAGATAAAGGAAACCCTTGAATTGACCACATTCTTTGTAGGCTCTGAAATAGCAAACCAGAGGCTTGTGGAGAAACTCAGGATCTTGAGCTCTGTTGACATGCTGACAGGTGTATTAAACAGAAATGAGATGAACAACAGGATCGACGGCCTAAGAAAGATCGGATGTGAAGAGATCAAGGGCTTAGGCATTGTATTTGCTGACCTTAACGGTCTTAAGAGAGTTAACGATAATGAAGGACATGCTGCAGGCGATCTTCTCCTGAAGAACGGTGCTATGCTCCTTCAGAATATATTTGTCGGTGACGAGATCTACAGAGCAGGCGGCGACGAATTCATGGTCCTTATGACATTCACTACTGAAGAAGCCATTGTCGAAAGGATCGCAAAAGCCAAAAAGCTTTCAAGACATTACGGCAATGTCTCGTTTGCCATGGGCTACAGTTTCCAAAGCGTCGTCACTGATATTACTTATGCTTTGAAGACCGCTGACGAAAGAATGTATGCCGACAAAGAACAGTATTATAAGGAACATCCTGAGTTAAAGAGATAAGGCTCTTAAAAAATGTGCTATTCAGCAAACCTCCTTTCACAACGGAGGTTTGTTTTTGTGCGTGAGATTACAGGCTTTGTTTTGGTAAGTATTTTATGCTGAAAAGAAAATAAACCTCTGTACGAGTTATTTGCGCCAGCAAATACTGTTTGAAGTACAGAGGTTATTTATTTTCGCCCTGGTGGAGCATACGGGACTTGAACCCGTGACCCCCACACTGCCAGTGTGATGCGCTCCCACTGCGCTAATGCCCCGTCCAAGTAAAGATTATACGTGGGCTGTCAGGATTAAGCAAGAAACCCCGTAAAATCTGTGTTTGCCGTATTTAACAGGGCTCTGATTATGCTATAATTTTGAGACGAATTCATTATGGAGGTTTTCGCAAAATGGCTATTACTACCAGTGATTATTTATCAGCAAAAAATCCCGATCTTAAGGCAAAGAAGTTTACGATCACGATCGACGGCGGTTATGAAGCTTCTGTCATTACATATGGTGCAGTTATTACTGATCTCATCGTTCCTGATAAGGACGGAAAGCCCACTGACATTATGCTCGGCTGCAAGGGCCTTGACGAATACATGGGCAACGGCGCAAACCACGGTGCTGTCGTAGGCCGTTCTGCTAACCGTATCAAGGATGCTTCCTTCGTTATCAATGGTGTTAAATACCAGATCCCCAAGAATGAAGGCGAGAACAACCTCCACTCCGGCAATCCCGGTTATCACAATGTTTTCTGGGACGGCAAGATCCTTTCTGAGGAAGAAGCAGATGCGATCATCCTCGACTCAAAGATCGCAGGCATCCCCGGATGCGACGGCGGCGCTGTTCTTTTGAGCTACACAAGCCCCGACGGAGCTACAGGCTTCCCCGGAAACCTTGATACAAAGGTCCTTTACTGCTGGCTCGAGGATAAGACATTCCTTATCCTTTATTGCGGTAAGACGGACAAGGATACGATCTTTGCTCCTACAAACCACGCTTACTTCAACCTCCGCGGCGAGAACGCTGAGGGCACTGTCAATAACGACCTCATCATGATCAATTCCGACAAGATCACCATCAAGGACGATATGAACGTTCCTACGGGCGAGCTTTTGGACGTTGACGGAACTGTTTTCGACTGCAGGGAATACCGCTTCATCGGTGAGCTCAATGACAGCGATGACCATCAGATGGTCATTTCAAAGGGTATCGACCAGAACTTCTGCCTTAATACTGTTCCCGGCACATTCTCATTTGCAGCAGCAGTTACAGCTCCTGAGTCAGGAATCACGATGGAATGCTTAACGGATCTCCCGGGCATCCAGATCTATGCAGGAAATAACCTCGGAAGCCCTCTCGACATCAAGACCACTAAGGCTTACGGCCAGTACGATGCCATCTGCCTCGAGGCCCAGATGGTACCTAACGCTGTCAACCTTACGGGATTTGCTTCTCCTGTCATTAAGGCAGGCAAGAAGGTATATCACGCCTGCGGTTACAGATTTGTTTAAAGTGTATTGCCCCGCTTTAATCAGTTGGAGTATAATGCGAAGTTAATTAAAAACAATCTTTAAGAAAGAAGGATAGTTTTATGGAAAAGAAGAATCTCGACTGGTCAAACCTGACCTTCTCTTATCAGAAGACAGATAAGAGATTCGTAGCTAACTACACAAACGGCGCATGGGACGAAGGCGCGCTCATCGATGACGACATGATTGTCATGAGCGAAGACGCAGGCGTTCTCCAGTATGCTCAGACAGTTTTCGAAGGCCTTAAGGCTTATGAGACAGTAGACGGCAGAATCGTTACTTTCCGTCCTGACCTCAACGCTGAGAGACTTCATGACTCTGCAGTCCGCCTTGAGATTCCTCCGATTTCCAAGGAAATGTTCATCAGATCAGTCCAGGAGACAGTTGCAGGCAACGCAGCTTGGGTTCCTCCGTACGGTTCAGGCGCATCTCTGTACCTCAGACCTTACATCTTCGGTATTAACCCCGTTATCGGTGTTAAGCCCGCTGATGACTATCAGTACAGAATCTTCGCTACACCTGTAGGCCCTTACTTCAAGGGCGGCGCTAAGCCGATCGCAGTTAAGATCTCTGACTTTGACCGTGCTGCTCCGAGAGGAACAGGCAACATCAAGGCAGGCCTCAACTATGCTATGTCTCTCCACGCAATCGTTACAGCTCACAAGGAAGGATTTGCTGAGAACATCTACCTCGATCCCGCTACACGCACAAAGATCGAGGAGACAGGCGGAGCTAACATCATCCTCACAGACGGCCAGGGCACACTCGTTGTACCTAAGTCTGATTCCATCCTGCCTTCAATCACAAGAAGATCCTTGGTTTACGTTGCAGAGCACTACTGCGGCATGAAGATCGAGGAGAGAGAAGTTTACCTCGACGAGATCATGAGCGGTAAGTTCACAGAGGGCGGTCTCTGCGGTACAGCTGCAGTTATTTCTCCTCTCGGTTCCATCAACGATCACGGCAAGGAATTCAAGTTCGCTTCCGGCATGGAGGAGATGGGTCCTGTCATGACAAAGCTCAGAGAGACACTCACAGGCATCCAGATGGGTACTGTTGAAGCACCTGAGGGCTGGATCATGGAGATCAAGGTCTGATCCTTATAATCAACGCTATCACGAAGGCGGTCCCTGGTTTGGGGACCGCTTTTTATTTGACTGAACGCAGTGACGGGAAGTGACACGATTCAGAGCGAAAACGGGTCAGTTTTTGGCAATCCTCGAAATAGTGACGGGAAGTGACACGAAATGGCCTTGAAACGTGTCGCTTTTCGGCAATATACAAAAAAGAAGCTGCCTCATATGAGACAGCTTCCGGGAAAGCAGATGATAAACGCTTTACAGCATATGCGCTCTGAGCTCTTCGCCAGACAGAGGTGAGAGGAGTGCGGGAGCTATGTCGAAGACTGTCTTGCAGCCGAAGTCGCCCTTTTGGGAGAGACGGTAGATCGCTCTGGCGTAAGCCGTGAGGACGGAGCCTGTGAACTCGGGGTTGGAATCGAGCTTTAAGGAGTACTCGATGACGTGCTTATTCTCGCCGTGAGCGCCTGTCTTGCCTGTGCGGAAGACGAAGCCACCGTGGTTGATGCGGGAGTGGTCTCTTAAGAACTCTTCTTCAGAGATGAAATGTACTGTCGTATCGTAATCAGCGAAATAGTTAGGCATTTCCTTGATGGTCTTCTCGATGAGAGCGAGGTCTGCGCCTTCTTCAGCTACTACGAAGCACTCTCTTGTGTGCTTTTGGCGGGTCGTAAGCTCAGGATTGGAGCCGGATCTGACTGCTTCGAGAGCGCTTTCGACCGGGATCGTGTACTGTTTGCCGTTCTTGACGCCGGGAACTCTTCTGATGGCATCAGAGTGGCCCTGTGATACGCCCTTGCCCCAGAATGTGTAATCCTGGCCTTCGGGAAGGATGCAGCTGCCGTAAAGACGGTTGATGGAGAACATTCCGGGATCCCAGCCGCCGGAGATGAGGGCTGTATGCTCGCTTGCCAAAGCAGCCTTATCAACGTTTGCGAAATGCTCAGGGATCTTGGCGTGTGTATCGAAGCTGTCGATTACGTTGAACATTGAAGCGTATTCGGGTGTCTGTGTGGGAAGATCCGTAGCGGAACCGCCGCAGATAACGAGAACATCGATCTTATCCTTCCAGTCAGCTGCTTCGAAAGAAGGTACTACTGCGATGCCTTCTGTAAGAGTTTTAACTGTGGAAGGGTCTCTTCTTGTGAAGACTGCGACAAGCTCCATGTCCTTGTTCTGACGGATAGCCAGCTCAACGCCCTTTGCGAGGTTGCCGTAGCCTAAAATACCGATTCTTATTGCCATATGAAAATCCTCCTTGAGGTCAAAAAATAACAACAGGATTACCTGTTTATTTCTATTCAGACGACATTATAACAAAAAACGGTTTGATGTATTATAATTCTCCTATGTCAAAACTGAGTTATTTGATAAGACGCGTTACGCGCATGGATACTAAGGCCATGAGGGCCAAGATCAAGGATATCCACGAGAAGTCGGGCAAGTCCCGCGTGTGGATATTTTTCGACATGGTCCACTGCGGAAGAAAATTCGGCGCAGGATACATGGATTACTGGCTCTACGAGATGTATAACCTCACGGATGCCGAGCGCGACACCTATATCACAAGAGGCCGTAATTACGAGCTCGTTAAGAGGTATAACGACCCGGCTTACACGGATCTGATCGATAACAAGATCGAGTTTAACAAGCGTTTCGGTGATTTCCTGGGACGTAAGTGGATCGAGATCAGGAAAGATAATAAGCAGGAAGTAATAGACTTCATTAATGACCATGATATCCTTTTCGCCAAGGCTGATCTCGGTTCCTGCGGCAAGACCGTTGAAAAGATCGACTGCAAGGCAGAAAAGGCTGAAGATATTTATGAGCGTCTTGTAAATCAGGAACGCCCTCATTTCTTTGAAGAAGCTATCGTACAGCATCCTGCCGTAAGCGCAATTTATCCTTATGCGATCAACACCGTAAGGCTTGTTACCATCCAGAGGGACGGCAAGGTCCATGTGGCAAGCGCCTGCTGCAGATTCGGCA
The DNA here is from genome assembly GCA_017554745.1 of Clostridiales bacterium. Classification (GTDB taxonomy): domain Bacteria; phylum Bacillota; class Clostridia; order Saccharofermentanales; family Saccharofermentanaceae; genus Saccharofermentans. Next base: position 263,208 of record JAFZHS010000013.1, read on the forward strand.
ATTACGGACACAGCGTGGATAACTTCAACAACGGCGGCATGACTGCGCCTGTTGATGAGAAGACCGGTGAGATCACTGATTTCCCTATTGATAAGACTAAGGTCCTTTATGAGAAGCATCCTATGACAGGAGCCGTCTTTAAGGGCTTCGTTTTCCCTATGTGGGATAAGGTATTGGAGATGTGCACTAAGGCGGCTATGGTCGTCCCGCAGGTCGGCTTCATCGGTTGGGACGTCTGCATTACGCCTGACGGACCTGTCATAGTTGAGGGTAACGATTATCCCGGACACGATCTGTACCAGCTCCCTGAGCATACCCACGATAAGAAGGGCATCTGGCCCAAGTACCAGTTCTGAATTCAATATTGATTTTAACGGAAGAGAAGTGTAAACTTCCGATTGTCAATTAAAACGACAACGAGGTTTACAATGTCCGAAGCAAGCTCGAAAAAGAGCACATCCAAGTCTAAAGCATCCAAAAACAGGTCATTTATCTATGACCTTGTCCTTATTTCCATATCAGCAGCGCTCATAACGGTATCCTCCTGGATAAGCATTCCTTTGGGCCCCGTCCCGTTCACTTTGCAGACGATGGGTATCCTTGCAGTAATGCTGGCCTGCGGCGGAAGAAAGGGAACTCTGTCCATATTGGTCTATCTGGCACTGGGATTTTGCGGAGTGCCTGTTTTCGCAGGATTTAAGGGAGGCGTTGCGGCACTGATAGGACCTACGGGAGGCTTCCTTGCCGGATTCTTATTGGCGGCATTGCTTTACTGGCTCCTCGAAGTAATTCTCTTCAGAAAGCTGATGACGGGCCCGGTAAGGACATGGATCTTCGGAGCCCTGAATTCAGTACTCTTTGAAGTGGTCATGTATGTCACAGGCGTCATCTGGTTTATGACCGTTTATGCCGCACAGACAGGCCCGGTCGGTCTTGCTACCGTAATGGGATGGTGCGTAATTCCTTTTATTATTCCTGATATCGTGAAGCTGGTTGCCGCAGTTGTGATAGGCGAGCGCGCCAGAAAACTGGTCAGACAGTAGGGATTATTCCTAGTTATTCTCCGTTTTTGATATAATGTGATGAGTCAGAGCAGAAATGCTCTGATTAATATGGGTAAATAAGGAGATAAAATCGTGTCGGAAACAAATGATTATGTAATCAAAGTAAGTAACGTTTCCAAAGACTACGGCAGACACCACATTCTTGACTCTATGAACTTTACTGTTCCCAAGGGTTCGATCTTCGGACTCGTAGGAAGGAACGGCGCAGGCAAGACCACGATAATGAGAATCATCTCAGGTCTTCAGAAGCCTACGGCAGGTACAGTAGAGTACGGATTCGACCACAAGAAACTGGGCAACGTAGGTGCTTTGGTAGAGCTCCCTTCGATCTATTCGAACCAGACAGCAAGAGATAACCTGATCTTTCAGTATATGAATCTCGGGCTCAAGATCGACGATTCGATAGATAAGAGCCTGGAGTTCGTAGGCCTTGCCAATACAGGCAACAAGAAGGCGGGCAAGTTCTCACTCGGTATGAGACAGCGTCTGGGAATCGCCATGGCTATGGCGGGCAATCCGGAAGTGCTTATCCTCGATGAGCCGATCAACGGCCTTGACCCTCAGGGAATCATCCTCATAAGAGATCTTCTCATAAGACTCAACCAGGAGAAGGGCGTAACGATAATCATCTCAAGCCACATTCTCTCCGAGCTCTCCAAGCTTGCAACCGATTTTGCATTCGTTGAGAGCGGCAAGGTGGTCAAGGAGATCACTGCAGATGATCTTGAGAACGCAGGAGGACTGGAGACGGAATTCTATTCCGGTACTCCTGAGCAGCTTTTGCCCGTACTCAATGCAATGGGCCTCAGGACCAAGATCGATAATGACGGCATTGTTTATGCCAAGGGTTATTACAATCTCACGGAAGTCGTAATGGCGGCCAATGCGGCGGGCGTTAACATCGCACGTGTCGTCACTAAGGAGACAGACCTTGAGACTTACTTCGTCAAACTTGTAGGAGGTGAGTCAAATGGGTAATCTTTTTAAGTGTGAATTCAAGCGCCTTACAAAAAGCGTATTTTTCTGGATCATCACAGGCTTCAGTGTAGTCTGGCCGATCCTTACGGCAGTGTTCTATCGTGCCATTTTAACTCTCACTTTTACCGAAAACGGCATAGGCTTCGAAGATGTTGCACTGCCCAAAGAAGTGATCATGTATATGACATGGATGATCGCAGTATCTTTCATTACTGAGCTCCCGAAGTTTTCCGCTCTTTTTACGTGCCTGCATCTCGGCAGGGAATACTCGGACGGAATCGTGAGAAACAAGGTCATTGCAGGTCATTCAAGGACCAAGATATATCTTGTTTATTCTCTTACAATACTCGCGGCAAACGCATTCTTCTGCGTTGTTTATATCTTCTCAGCAATCTTCGGACTTTGGATATCCGGACTCGGAGTTAACTTAAACGGCGGAGAGATGTTCATCAGACTCGGAGTAGGAATAGTCGTATTTCTTAGCATGGTCACGATTTTCAGCACATTGGCACTTATATTCAGAAGACGTGCCCTGCCGATAATCTTAAGCATCATCATCGCAATGATCGCTTCTACTTCCGCGCTGGTCATCGGCTACTTCAACATGCCGTCCAAGGCAGTCAATGATTACATTGAGATGAGATCCGAGAGATATGAGGAAATGGTCGATCATGGATTGATCAGCCAGAAGACCGCAAATGATCTTGAGGAGAAATATGACAGAGACCATTATCTCGGCTTGGGCTGGAAGATATTCCATCCTGTATATGTCATTACTCCGATGGGTTTTGAGAGCGATTATCAGGCAGCCACAACCGGTGTCCTGTTTGGAGCTGACCTCGAATATACTGACGAGATAGATTTCTCCGATAATTTTGTCAGCAACTCATATGAAGACATGTCTATGTTTGAGCATAAAGACTTCAAACGCGTCAAGTCGATGCACATGTCTTACAGTGAGCTTAACCTGATCTACCTGGCTAAGAGCTTTTTCTACATACTCCTTATAGGAGGATGGGGCCTGTTTATCTTTAGAAAGAAGAATCTGTTCTGATGTTTTATCTTGATCATCGCTTAACTATTATCATCGGTGCATACGGAAGCGGAAAATCCGAGATCGCGGTAAATATGTCTCTTGCCCAGCGAAAAGCTTTGCCGGACAAGAAGCTTCTCATCGCGGATCTCGATATCGTTAATCCGTTCTACCGTTCGTCTGACTGCGCGTCTGCTCTTGAAGCTGAGGGAATAAGACTTGTTACTCCCATGTATGCAGGCTCCAATGTGGACGCTCCGGTCCTGCCGCCTGACATGTACGTTATCTTCGATGACGAATCGTATCAGGGCATCTTTGATATCGGCGGTGAAGATATGGGCGCTTTGGTTCTCGGTTCTCTCAAAAAGAGGATCGAGAACACCGACGCCGTCATCTACATGGCGGTAAATACATTGAGGCCTTTTACGTCTGATGCTGAGCAGATCGCCATAATGACAAACGAGCTTGCGGCAGCAGCGGGCTTTAAGATCGACGGATATCTCAATAATACGAATCTTCTTGAAGAGACCACATCTGATATGTTGGTTGAGGGCGAAGCCAAGATCCTTGAAGCTTCAAAGATCACGGGAATCCCTCTGGTTGCTAACTTCGTGATGGAAGATATAAATGTTCCGGACGGAGTGCTTAAAGACCGCGAGCTCTTCAGGATGACAAGAAAGATCCGTTACGCTTATTAAGCTGTCATAGCCTTAGCAGCTCTGGCAAGTCTTCTCTCTTCGCGCTTTTCTTTTCTTCTGAGGCGTGCCAGTTTTGCTTCGTATCTGTCCCTGATCAGGAAGAAATATATGAAACCGGAGATAAAGGCTGAGAGGGCAAACAGGACTAGCGAGAACGCAGATGCCCTGTCCCATACCTGCCCCATGCCAAGCATATTTTGAAGGAAATTCATCATGGTCAGACCGGATCTTGATATATCGTAACGGTCTGAGAGCATAGCTGGAATATCAGACATATTCAGTCCGTCAACAACTGAGACGACCACTATGAAAAATAAGATCGGACGTATGCTTGGCAGCGTAATATGGAAGAACGTGTGCAATCTGGATGACCCGTCTATTTCAGCAGCTTCAAAGACTTCAACAGGAATACTGGTCATGCCGGCTAAAGCATAGATAAATGTTATTCCGAAATGCATAAACACACTGACCGCTATTATCAAGAAACGGTTTGAAAGGAAGAAGTTGAAGTCTTTTTCCGTAACTCCGAAACCGTCTATGGCAGCAGCTGTAAGGACGAAAGCGACAGAACTTGCTACATAACCGGTAATGCTAAAAAAGACGCGGTAACCCATGGAAGAACCGAACACCAGCTTAGGGAAAAAGAATGACGTCCTGAACATTGACCTTCCTTTTACTTTCAGCCTTCTGTCAGTCATCATTGCAGCGAGCCAAAATGCCAATATCCACTCCGGAATGATTTGGCAGATCATAAAGTAAAATGTGTTCTTTATAGAAATCTTGAACGATGATGTCGCGAACAGTTCCTGAAAATTCTTATACCACGGGAGACCGTTTGAAGTAAGCAGTTTGGGAGGTTCGGTTATTACAGATACACGCTTCAGATCACAAAAAGCATAATAAAAGGTAGTCATCATCGGCCAAAGATGAAAGATAATAAATGCCAAAACAAAGGGAATTATGAAGATATATCCCCATTTATTATAGTGTCTTTCAAGTGATTTATGCTTCCCCATATGACCCCGTTGGCAGCGTCAGGCCACCGCTCATTGATACTTTTAAAAGTATATATGAATCCGTCAAATAATAACAGAAAAAATTGACACTTCAAAATAATACAAATAGAATGAATCTGTTCGAGCCGCGGTGATGCGGTCTCTGTATGGGGGGCGGAATTGGAAAACAAGTTACTGGACAGAGTGGTAAGGAGACGGAAAGAACTGGCCCTTAAGGGATTTGTTTATTTATTCTCGTTGATCCTGATGGCTATGACGCTGATTCCCTTTTTCCATTTATTAGGAGATTATATCGGCTTCTCGGCATCCAATCCGGCCAAAGTCTTTAAGGTGATCCCGTACAGATTGAGAGAATTCAAGCGGTTTTTCGAGTCGAGAATAGCCTTAAGTTATGTTAATTCCCTTATTGTTACTATATCCAGTACGATCCTGAACGTATACTTTTCTGCATTGACTGCGCATGCTGTTGTCAATTACAGATGGCGCGGGCGTAAGTTCTTCAGCAATTTCGTGCTTGCAGTAATGATGATACCGACTGCAGTTTCATCGTCCGGTTTTCTTACCATGGTTTACCAGTTCCATTTACAGAACACACTTTCCATGCTGATCTTCCCGGCGATTGCAACTCCGATATCCGTAGTATTTATGAGAATGTACCTGGAATCTTCATTCTCCATGGATCTCATTTATTCGGCAAGGGTTGACGGAGCAGGAGAGATAAGGATATTCCATCAGATAGTCCTTCCTATAATGAAGCCTGCTATAGCCACACAGGCGATCTTTGCCATGGCTCAGAGCTGGAATGATACTTTCCTTCCTGCGATCCTTCTTTTGGAGGAGAAGAAAAAGACACTGCCTGTAGCGCTTCTTCTTAACTCAGCGCTGGGTAAGAGTGACATGCCGGAGATCATTTTGACCATCCCGCTTATAGTAGCCTACCTTTTGCTGGCCAGACATATTGTCGAAGGTGTCCAGCTGGGCAGCGTTAAGATGTAACAGCCATTTTTGCTCCTGTTAATGTCTAAAATCATTGTCGTTTTATCAAATAAATGATATTATTTTTCTTGGCGAGATATTTTCGACCAAGTAATCAGGAGGAATATAAAAATGGGATTGATTAGCTTAATCGCAAATGTTGCAGGAACAACATTTAATTCCATCTCAACACAGATTCAGGACCAGTACCTTGAGTTCTTCACACAGGATTCCTTAGGACAGGATATCCTTGTTAAGAAGGGTGTTAACAAGATGGAAAAGGGAAGAAATAAGGGCAGTTCTGAAGTTATTTCAAACGGCTCTGTCATCAACGTACCTGAGGGATGCTTCTGCCTCCTCGTTAACAACGGCGAGATCGTAGACTGCGTTTCCGAGGCAGGTGCTTATAAGTGGGATACATCCACTGCACCTTCAATTCTTGCAAACAAGAATTTCGGTGAGAACGTAAAGGCTTCCATCAGTGACATCTGGAACCGTATGAAGATGGGCGGAGAGATTCAGCAGCAGCAGAGAATTTACTTCGTAAACAAGCTCGAGATGATGAATCAGAACTTCGGTACACCTTCACCGGTACCTTATGCAGACCCTGAGTATCGTAACATCTACATCCGTCTGAACGGTACATTCTCCTTCAGAGTAGAGAACCCGATCACTTTCTTCAGAAACATCGTAGGTAATGTCAGAGACGAGTACACAGTTGCTGAATTCATGGGCACACCCGCTAAGCCTCAGCAGCCCCGCCTCGAGTTCCTTGATAACATCACAGAGACTCTCAATAAGTGCGGCGGCCCTTACCCGAACGGTATCATGTTCTCCACACTGCCTTCAAAGCAGGGCGAGTTCAGAAGATACATGCAGGATTGCCTTGATGACGAGTGGCTCCAGAAGAGAGGTATCGTCGTAGAGACAGTTGCAATCGCTTCCGTTACACCTGACGATAAGTCACGTGAGAGAATCGAGAAGGTCGACGAGGCAAAGCTCTATGGTTCCGACCAGGCAGCTCTCGGTGCAGCTGTTGCTTTGGGCCAGACAGAGGCTATGAAGAATGCCGGTGCAAACGCAAACGGCGCAGTAAACGGCTTCATGGGTCTCGGTATGATGGGCGCAGTAGGCGGCAACAACGCTACAGCAGCAGGTCTTGGTGCAGTTCAGCAGGCTCAGGGACAGCCTCAGACAGGCTTCTTCGCAGGTCAGCAGGCAGCACCCGCAGCAGCTCCTGCAGCTCCTGTTGCAGCAGGCTGGACATGCTCTTGCGGCCAGACAGGCAACACAGGCAAGTTCTGCGGCAACTGCGGTCAGCCTCAGCCGGCACCTGCAGCAGCAGGCTGGACATGTGAGTGCGGCCAGACAGGCAACACAGGTAAGTTCTGTGGTAACTGCGGTAAGCCTCAGCCGGCAGCAGCTCCTACAGCTTGCCCTAAGTGCGGCTGGCAGCCTGCAGACGGCAATATGCCTAAGTTCTGCCCTGAGTGCGGCACAAAGATTGAATAAGATTCGGAATGATTCTTATATAAATCCTGATTCGGAGGCTGTCTCGTCAAGAGACAGCCTCTTTTTCATGTATGTGTTAGTATTTTTAACATTTGCGCAAAAAACTAATTGAATGACTGATTTTTGTGATAAAATTTTTCCATCTTAATAAAAGGCGGTTTTTCCATGGGTAAATACTTTGGTACTGACGGCTTCAGAGGAGAAGCCAACAAAGCACTCACCGCGCAGAAAGCTTTCCAGGTAGGAAGATATATCGGCTGGTATTACGGCCAGATGCACGATGACAAGAGAGCAAGGATCATTATCGGCAAGGACACAAGAAGAAGCTCTTACATGCTCGAGGCAGCGCTTACTGCCGGAATCACTTCTTCGGGATCCGATGCTTATCTGCTTCACGTTACAACGACTCCTTCAGTCTCATACTGCTGCAGAACAGACGGTTTTGACTGCGGAATCATGATCTCCGCATCCCACAATCCTTTCTATGACAACGGCATCAAGATCATGCGTGCCAACGGCCAGAAGATCGAAGCAGAGATCGAAGAGAAGATCGAGGCTTACATCGACGGCGAGATCGAGGATATCCCTCTTGCCGAGCGCGAGGCTATCGGCAACGTAGTCGACTACGCTTCAGGACGCAACAGATACATCGGATATCTTATGACGATCCCGACAAGAGCTTTCAACGGCATGAAGGTCGGCCTTGACTGCGCAAACGGCGCTTCATGGAACATCGCAAGATCTGTTTTCGAGGCTTTGGGCGCTAAGGTTTACATCATTAATAACCAGCCTGACGGTCTTAATATCAATACAAACTGCGGTTCGACACACATCGACAACCTCAAGAAATTTGTTCTTGATAACGGACTTAACGTTGGCTTTGCATATGACGGCGACGCTGACAGATGTCTTGCAGTTGACGAGCTCGGCAACGAGGTAAACGGCGACCAGATCATGTATCTGTGCGGCAAGTACATGAAGGAGACAGGCCGCTTGGACGGCAATACGATCGTTACGACCATCATGAGCAACATGGGTCTTTACAAGGCTTGCGAGGCTATCGGCATCCGTACGGAGAAGACAGCCGTAGGCGACAAGTATGTAGCTGAGAACATGATGGCTAACGGCTTCATGATCGGTGGCGAGCAATCCGGACACATCATTTTCGCCAAGTATGCTACGACAGGCGACGGAATCCTCACATCTCTCATGGTCCTCATGACCATGCTCGAGAAGAAGCTCCCTCTGTCAATGCTCGCAGGCGAGATGAAGATGTTCCCCCAGTGCCTCAAGAACGTTGTTGTTAAGGATAAGGAGGAAGCACAGAAGAATCCCATAGTCCTTAAGGCAGTTGAAGAGGTTACGAAGGCTTTAGGCAGCGACGGCAGGATCCTTCTCAGGGCATCCGGCACAGAGCCCAAGATCCGTGTCATGGTCGAGGCCAAGACGGATGAGATCTGTGAAGAGAACGTTGACAAGGTCATCGCAGTCATCAAAGAACAGGGCCTTATGGCAGATTAATGAATATTACAGCTTCGTGTGGATTCCATGCGGAGCTGTTTTAGATACTGAATAAACAGGAGATGGAATTATGAGAGTTATCAGAAAAAGTAACTATGAAGAAGCTTCAATGGCATGCGCTGAGCTCATCGCTTCGCAGATCAGATTAAAGCCCGACTGCAAGATCGGTCTTGCTACAGGATCTACACCTATCGGTACTTACAAGGATCTCGTAGAAATGTATAAGGCAGGAAGCCTTGATTTCTCCAAGGTAACATCAGCTAACCTTGACGAGTACAGAGGTTTGGGCGGAGATCACGACCAGTCTTACAGATATTTCATGAACACCAACCTGTTCGATCACGTAAACATCGACAAGAGCAAGACATATGTACCTGACGGACTTGAAGCAGATGCAGTCAAGGCTTGCACAGATTACGATAAGATCCTTGAGTCATTGGGCCACTTGGACATCCAGCTCCTCGGTATCGGCGGAGACGGACACATCGGCTTCAATGAGCCTGCTGACGCTTTCTGCGTTAATACACAGTGCATCGATCTTGAGAACCAGACGATCCAGGACAACGCAAGACTTTTCTTCAACGGTGATCTCGATGCTGTTCCTACACAGGCTTACACAATGGGCATCGGTTACATCATGAAGTCCACGACCGTTATCCTCATGGCTACAGGCGCAGGCAAGAGAGGAATCGTCGAGAAGGCATTCTGCGGCCCTGTTACTCCTCAGGTTCCTGCATCCATCCTCCAGCTTCACCCGAACGTAGTAGTTATCGGTGACGAGGCTGCTATCTCTGACGCTGTTGTCGCAGCTGCAAAGTAAAAGATTACTAAAAAAGTATCAAAGAAGGCTGTCCTCCGGGGCAGCCTTTCTTTTCGAAAACATTTGCGTATAAAAACAATCAAGTTTATAATATGACGATAATTTTAGCGTATTAAACACGCGCGATGATTTTAGGAGGTTTTTCGTGGCAAAAGGTAAGACAACTTTTAACGAGAATCTGTGCAAGGGCTGCGGACTTTGTGTTGCAGCTTGTCCTAAGAAAATCCTCGAGCTTGACAAGACAAGGCTTAACGCCAAGGGTTATCACCCCGCCACATGCGTAAATCCCGATGAGTGCATCGGTTGTGCTTTCTGCGCTACGCAGTGCCCGGACGTTGTAATCACTGTTGAGCGTTTCTGATCGGGAGGGAGTTTTTATGGCACAGAAAAGAGTACTGATGAAAGGCAATGAGGTCATTGCCGAGGCAGCTATCAGAGCAGGCTGCCGCAACTATTTCGGTTACCCGATTACACCTCAGACGGAAGTCATGCATTATATGGCTAAGAAGATGGTCCAGGTCGGCGGTAACTTCGTTCAGGCCGAGTCTGAGCTTGCAGCTATCAACATGGTTTACGGTGCTGCTGCAGCAGGATTCAGGGTTATGACATCTTCTTCCTCTCCGGGAATCTCCCTCAAGCAGGAAGGTATCTCTTACATTGCAGGTGCTGAGCTTCCTGCAGTCGTAGTAAATATCGTAAGAGCCGGCCCGGGTCTTGGCGGCATCCAGCCTGCACAGGGCGACTATTTCCAGGCTACAAAGGGCGGCGGACACGGTGACTACAGAAACATCGTTATCGCACCTGCTTCTGTTCAGGAGCTTTATGAGCTCGTTGTTGAAGCATTCAACCTCGCTGATAAGTACAGAATGACCTGCATGATCGTAGGCGACGGTACTTTGGGCCAGATGATGGAGCCTGTTGCTTTCCGTGACGAAGAGCCTATCGAGACTATCGAGAAGCCCTGGGCAGCTTGCGGAAGAAAGGGTGACTCTTTCCACCACACAGTAACTTCCATCTACATCGATCCTGATGTCCTCGAGAAGAAGAACCTTGAACTCCAGGACAAGTACAAGATCGTTGAGGCTAACGAAGTACGCTATGAAGCAATCAACATGGAGGATGCTGAGATCGTTATCACGGCTTTCGCCACATGCTCCAGAATCTGCAGAAACGTTATCCGTCAGGCAGCTGAGCTTGGCATCAAGGTCGGCATGATCCGTCCTATCACTCTCTGGCCGTTCCCTTACAAGGCAATCTCTGAAGCAGCAGATATGTCCAGCGTAAAGGCATTCCTTGACGTTGAGCTCAACGCAGGTCAGATGATCGAAGACGTAAGACTCGGCGCTAACGGCAAGAAGCCCGTTTATTTCCACGGCAGACTCGGAGGAAATCTCCCGATGCAGAAGGAAATCCTCGACAAGATCGTTGCGATCCACGAGGGAAAGATCACAGAAGGAGGTAATTTCTGATGGCTGTAGTTTTCGAACCCACAAAAGGCCTTACAGATAAGCCTTTCCATTATTGTCCCGGCTGCTGCCACGGCATCATCCACAGACTCGTCGCAGAGACTCTTGTAGCAAATGATGCTCTTGAGACAGCTGTAGGCGTTGCATCCGTAGGATGTACTTACAACTCATATGAATACATCGCTTGCGACATGGTCCAGGCAGCTCACGGAAGAGCACCTGCCGTTGCAACAGGTATCAAGAGAAACCTGAAGGACAGCTTCGTCTTCACATATCAGGGAGACGGCGACCTCGCATCCATCGGTACAGCTGAGATCGTTCATGCTGCCGCAAGAAGCGAGAATATCACGGTTATCTTCGTAAACAACGCAGTTTACGGCATGACATCAGGCCAGATGGCTCCTACGACACTCGTAGGCCAGGTTACAACAACATCTCCCTGGGGCCGTGATCCTTCTTATCAGGGTTATCCTATCAACGTTTCCGAGTTCTTATCCAATCTCGCAGGCGCTGCTTACATCGAGCGTGTTTGCGTTACAGACTTTAAGAACATCCAGAACGCAAAGAGAGCTATCCAGAAGGCATTCAATGTCCAAAAGAACAAGCTCGGTTTCTCTCTCGTAGAAGTCCTTTCCACATGCCCTACAAACTGGGGTAAGGAGCCGCTGGCTGCTATGGAATGGCTTAAGGAGAACATGGAAAAGCAGTATCCGTTAGGATGCTACAAGGGCGCTGATATCACATTCGATGCTGACGGCAAGTATGTTTCAGGCGCTATCCCTGCAACTTCAAACAACTGCGTTAACGTTGGGGAGGTGAAGAAATGATTGATTTCTCTGTAATTTTTGCCGGATTCGGCGGTCAGGGAATCCTCTCCGCAGGCAAGATGGCAGCAGAAGCTGCTCTTTACGAAGGCAAGGAAGTATCCTGGTTCCCTTCATACGGACCTGAGATGCGCGGCGGTACGGCTAACTGTTCCGTAGTATTCTCAGATGAGCCTATCGGATCACCCGTAGTTAACGACGCAGACGTTGTTATCTGCCTCAACCAGCCTTCAATGGAGAAGTTCGAGAAGCAGTTAAAGCCCGGCGCTTTGATGATCCTCGATTCTTCCCTCATCAAGACAAGACCTGAAAGAACAGATATCAAGGTCATTGCTATGGAAGCATCCGACATCGCTTCCGAGCTCGGCAAGATGATGTTCGCTCCTATCACAATGCTCGGCTGCATGGCTACCGCTACAGGCTGTTTCTCAAGAGATTCTTTCGAGAAGTCCCTTTATGAGATCCTTCCTGAGAGAAAACACAACCTCATTCCCATCAACATGGAAGCATTCGACAGAGGCGCAGCTTTCGCTAAGTAATTGCGGTTTTGAATGTAATAAGAAAAGGAGTTGCTTCACGCAGCTCCTTTTTTATTGTCTCTAAACCTCTTGCCGGCAATCAGTCGAATGTGTAAAGCTCAGCTTTTCCGTTCTCGATGATGATGTAAGACGGCTTTGTATCTTCCTTGGAAATTGAAGGTGAGCCCGGGTTCATGTAGCGGATCTTACGGCCGTCTTCGTAATCCCAGATGATGTCCCCTGCGACATGTGTATGACCTGTCAGAAGTATTGCATTTTCAGGCATTACAGAAGGGAGGTTCATCGGGTTGTAGATATGTCCGTGGGTTACAAAGAATGTAGTTCCTTCGTCAACAAGATAAATGTAATCGGCCATGATAGGGAACTTTAAGACCATCTGGTCGACTTCGGTATCGCAGTTGCCGCGAACGGCAAGGATCTTATCAGCATAGTTATTCAGTATCCCGATGACTTTCTTGGGCTCATAGTGAGCGGGGAGGTCGTTTCTCGGGCCGTGGTAGAGGATATCTCCCAAAAGTACGAGCTTCTCCGCGCCGCTTGCCAGAAAAGCGTCAATAATGCGCTGTGCCCAGTATGAATCGCCGTGAATGTCTGATGCTACAAAATATATCATGAGATGACCTCTTAGTCTTTTATTGCGAATAGAATAACACAGCAAAGCACAACTTTCGGGGTGTTTCGGCATTTTGTTTCAGAATGGATAGCAAGATGTGTTGAATGCAGAGCGAAAATTGACAACCTTCGTTAATAATGCACAAAACAGAGGGCAAAAACACAACGCTTTTTGTATTTTCGGATGGTAAAATCTCTAATTTAGTTTATAATATCTGTTATTAAGGGGCATTGCCTCTGATTATTTGTGTGCTTATTTCCGGCACATATACAAAGGACAGGGAGGAAAGGCTACATCTATGGATGCCGCTTATCTATTCAACAAAGGCGAGAATTATATGAGCTACAAGTTCCTCGGCGCTCATCCTTATGAGGACGAGAACGGCAAGGGCTTTATATTCCGCGTGTGGGCTCCGAATGCAAGAATGGTCAGCGTTATGGGCGACTTCAACGATTGGGATCCCAACGGCTGCCAGATGTTTATGCTCGGCAAGACCGGCATTTGGGAGCAGAAGGTTCCCGAAGCGAGGCAGTGGGACCGCTATAAGTACAGAGTCATAGGCGCTGACAACAGGATCTATGAGAAGGGTGATCCTTTCGCAAGGCATTTCGAGACCAGACCCAACAACGCTTCCATCATATACGATCCCGATGATTATATCTGGAATGACGACGAGTTCGTAAAGAACAGAACTGATGCCCTGGCTCCTAAGCCGATCAACATCTATGAGCTCCATTTAGGCTCCTGGAGAAGACATCCGGACGGTAATTTCTTCACATACAGGGAACTGGCTATAGATCTTGCAGATTACTGCAAGAAGATGCACTACACTCATATTGAGCTTATGCCTATCCTGGAGCACCCTCTTGATGATTCATGGGGCTATCAGGTAACGGGATACTATGCGGTTACCTCAAGATTCGGCACGCCTGCCGACTTCAAGTTCATGGTAGACGTCCTTCACCAGAACGGCATCTCCGTACTCCTTGACTGGGTACCGGCTCATTTCCCTAAGAACATGGAAGGTCTTGTCAGATTTGACGGCACGCCTTGTTATGAATATGCGGATCCCAGGATCGGCGAGCACAGAGAGTGGGGTACTTATGTTTTCGATTACTCCAAGAATGAAGTGCTCTCGTTCCTTATCTCCAATGCGGTTTACTGGATCGACGAATTCCATCTGGACGGAATCCGCGTAGACGCAGTATCTTCAATGCTCTACAGGGATTACGGCAGAAACCAGTATATTCCGAATAAGTACGGCGGCAATGAGAATCTTGAGGCTATCGAATTCTTCAAGAGACTTAACTCCATCATCCGCAAGAACTATCCTTACGCAATGATCGTTGCCGAAGAATCAACTGCATGGCCTAAGGTATCCCATCCCGTTGAAGAGGGAGGCCTCGGCTTCACACATAAGTGGAACATGGGCTGGATGCACGATACTCTCGATTATTTCTCCACAGACTCCTACGCAAGGGGCTGGCATCACGATGAGTTCTGCTTCTCGATGATGTATGCATTCGCAGAGAATTACATCCTGAGCCTTTCACATGACGAAGTAGTTCACGGCAAGCACTCCCTTATCGATAAGATGCCCGGCGATATCTGGAGAAAGTTCGCTTCCCTCAGATCAATGATGCTCTATCAGATCAGCCATCCGGGCGCAAAATTAAACTTCATGGGCGCTGAATTCGGCCAGTTCATCGAATGGCGTTTCTATGAACAGCTCGAGTGGTTCTTGCTTGATTACGAATCACACCGTCTGCTCCAGAGCTTCAACAGCGAGCTCAACAAGTTCTATATCGAGCATCCGCAGATGTGGGCAGACGACCATACATGGGCGGGCTTCGAATGGATCGCAGCAGACGACACGAAGAACAATGTGTTCGTCTACAAGAGATCCTGCCCTGATCCCAAGCTCAACGATATCTATGTAGCTCTCAACATGGTGCCCCAGCCTCTCGAAGGCTATGAGATGCCTGTTTATGAGCTCGGCACATACAAGATCGTCTTCAACACGGACGACATGTGCCACGGCGGTTCGGGTTATCCGACGGCAACCGATATGAACGGGTGCTTTGAAGCGATCGACGAGCCCTTAAACGGCAAGCCTTACAAGGTAAGGATCAACCTTCCGCCTCTTGCAGGTATCTACTTCATGAAGGTCAAGGACCCTGCAAAGAAGAAGGCTAAGAAACCTGCCGCTAAGACGTCTTCCGCAAAGCCCGCCGCAAAGAAAGCAGCAAAGCCTGCCGCAAAGAAGACCACAAAGACAGCAGCAAAGGCTGGGACCAAGCCTGCTGCCAAAAAGCCTGCAAAGAAGCCTGCAGCCAAGAAAGCCGCAGCTCCCAAGAAGGCTGACACAAAAGCAAATAAAAAGTAAAAAGCTCATATACGGAGGTAACTCATTATGGCAAGAACTGAAGTCGTTGCGATGATACTCGCAGGAGGACAGGGAAGCAGACTCGGAGTGCTGACCAAGACGGTCGCAAAGCCGGCGGTACCCTTTGGAAGCCGTTACAGGATCATCGATTTCCCGCTCTCTAACTGTGTAAACTCAGGCATAGAGATCGTAGGTGTCCTTACTCAGTATCAGCCTCTGGCTCTTAACACTTACGTCGGTAACGGTCACCCATGGGACCTCGACAGAAATAATGCGGGCGCATATATCCTTCCGCCTTTCCAGAGCAATGCAGGCTCTGACTGGTATAAGGGAACGGCTAACGCTATCTACCAGAATATGAGCTTTATCGATGACAACGATCCCGAATACGTTGTTATCCTCTCAGGCGACCACATCTACAAGATGGATTACGCCGCAATGCTCAAATCACACATCGAAAAGGGCGCTGATGCCACGATCGCAGTTTATGAAGTACCGTGGGAAGAAGCTCCGAGATTCGGTATCCTCAACACCAAGGAAGAGGATGTTATCGAAGAGTTTGAAGAAAAGCCCGCTAATCCGAAGAGCAATCTCGCTTCCATGGGTGTTTACATCTTCACATGGAGCGTTTTGAGACAGGCTTTGATCGAAGACGAAGCTGATCCGAATTCAAATAATGACTTCGGTAAGAATATCGTCCCGAATCTCCTCTCACAAGGCAAGAAGCTCTGTGCTTACAGATTCTCCGGTTATTGGAAGGACGTTGGAACGATCTCGTCTCTCTGGGAGACCAACATGGATATCCTTGATAAGCCTGAAGAGATCAACCTTGTCGACAGATCCTGGAAGATCTTCTCGAGGAACCCGGTTAAGCCTTCACACTTCATCGGCTCAGGTGCTAAAGTCAAGAATTCCGCTCTTACGGACGGCTGCCGTATCTTCGGTGACGTAGAGCATTCAGTTCTCTCCGAGTCTGTAATAGTCGAAAAGGGAGCTATCGTTAAGGACTGCGTTCTTATGCCGGGCGTTGTGGTCAAGGAAGGCGCACATATCGAGCGCTGCGTAATCGATCAGGGAACCGTTATCGGCAAAAACGTTCAGGCAGGAAGCTTCGTTGAGGGTGAAGGTCCTTATACGAATCACAAGATCTGTTCTGAAGGCATCTGCGTTTTCGAGCGCGGACTGACGATCAAGGAAGGCGCGGTAATACCGGCCAACAGCATGATCGATTCAGATCTGGAAGTTCCCGAAGACTGCAAGATCATCGAGTCAAAATTCAGAGCATGAGGTAAAGGAGATTAAGACATATGTTTAATAATGCAATGGGGCTTATCTTAGCCGACAACAAAAAGATATCTCTTGGAGAACTCTCCAATCCCCGCGCTCTTTCCGCTATGCCTTTCGGCGGAAGATACAGGATCATAGACTTCATGCTCTCCAACATGGTCAATTCAGGCGTAAAGAACGTCGGACTTCTTACTTACAACAAGTACAAGTCACTGATGGACCACACGGGAACAGGTGCTGCATGGTCTCTCGACCGTAAGAACGACGGACTTCA
Source organism: Clostridiales bacterium (assembly GCA_017554745.1). Lineage (GTDB taxonomy): Bacteria > Bacillota > Clostridia > Saccharofermentanales > Saccharofermentanaceae > Saccharofermentans. The sequence goes on from JAFZHS010000013.1 coordinate 280,214, forward strand.
TATCCTTCCGCCTTACGTAAACTCCGAGGCTACGAATATCAGTTCCGACGAAGAGCTTACGGGCGTTATCGATTTCTTAAGACAGTCACGTACTCCTTATGTCATCGTTGCTGGCGCTAACGTTATCCTCAACACGACTTTCGATTCTTTCATCAAGTCCCATGAGGAATCAGGTGCAGACATCTCCGTCATGTATAACCGTGACGGCACTAAGTTCGGCAATCCTTCTTACATCCTCGACATTGATGATGACGGCTTCGTAAGAGACATGCTCTATAATCCTGCAAAGGCTACATCACCCAAGTGTTCACTCGGCATCCTGTGCCTGAGAAGAGATCTCCTGATCGACATCCTCGCCCGTCAGATGGCGCACGGACAGAGCCACTTTGGTATTCATTCGATCGTTAAGATGTTCGATGAATTCAAGGTCCACGGCTTCGAATATTCAGGCGTAGTCTTAAGGATCAACAGCGTACAGGCTTACTTCAATGCTTCGATGTCGCTTCTTACGGATTCAGTCAGAAACGACCTTTTCTGGAGCGGAAAGCCTATCTATACGAAGGTCAAGGACGAGGCACCTACACTTTACTTCGACAACGCAGAGATGAGCGATTCGATCGTTTCCGACGGTTGCCGCATCTACGGCAAGGTCGAGAGTTCAGTTATTTTCAGAAGTGTTACGATCGCGAAAAATACCACAGTCAAGAACTGCGTAATCATGCAGGACGTTCACATCTCAGAGAACTGCCACCTTGAGAACGTAATCCTTGACAAGAACGCATTCGTAAGACCGGGCGTAAGACTTGTCGGACATCCCGACTATCCTATTGTCATAGGAAAAGGAGCAGGTATCTGATTATGGAAAAGAATATCAAAGTATTGTTCGCTTCATCGGAATGCAGCCCGTTCGTTAAAGTCGGCGGACTTGCAGACGTTGTCGGAAGTCTGCCTGTAGAGCTCAACAAGCAGGGCGTTGACGCACGTGTCATAATCCCGCTCTACAAGAAGATCAAGGTCAAGTACAGCGACAAACTCCACTTCCTCGGATGGAAGATGGTTCACATGGGATGGCGTTCGCTTTATGCGGGCCTTTTCGAGCTTGAGGTGAACGGCGTTGTATTCTACTTCATCGATAACGAGTACTATTTCAACTTCGATCAGATCTATGTTGATTATGTTTTCGATATCGAGCGTTACTGTTTCTACCAGAGAGCAGTACTGGACTTCATGGGAGACTTCATGAACTTTGAGCCCAATGTCCTTCACTGCAATGACTGGCAGACCGGCATGATGCCGATGCTCCTTGACTGTCACTTCAAGAAGAACGGCTATCACACCAACGTCCAGACGGTCTACACGATCCACAATCTTAAGTATCAGGGCGTTCATTCCATCGACGTCGTAAGAGAGATGTTAGATCTTCCTGACGATTATTTGAGAGAGGATTTCTGCATCAAGGATAAGGCCATCAACTTCATGAAGGCCGGTATCGTTTTCTCGAATTCCGTTACGACCGTATCTCCGACATATGCTTATGAGATCATGACCGATTACTACGGCGAAGGCCTCAACTACACACTGCAGAAGTATGCATATAAGGTATCCGGCATCATCAACGGAATGAATGATCTTGAATACGATCCTTCAAAGGACGATAAGATCCCGATGAAGTATTCCGTCAAGAATTACAAGGAAGGAAAGGCTGCCTGCAAGAAGTCACTGCAGGAGCAGCTTAACCTCGACGTCAATCCGGGCGCTCCTCTTTGCGCAATGATCTCAAGACTCGTAGACCAGAAGGGCCTGGATCTCCTGCTCTATGTATTGGAAGAAATGCTCTATGACGGCATGCAGGTCGTTATCCTCGGTACGGGCGACCCGTATTATGAGAGAGCTCTCGTAGATATCGCCAACCGCAACCAGGGCAAGATGTGCGCCTGCATCGATTTCGACAGCGGACTTGCGCATACGATCTATGCGGCATCCGACATTTTCCTTATGCCGAGTATCTTTGAGCCCTGCGGCCTCTCACAGCTCTGCTCCATGGCATACGGCTCTGTACCTGTCGTAAGAGAGACGGGCGGCCTTAAGGACACCGTAACGCCTTATAATGAGTACACAGGCGAGGGTAACGGCTTCTCATTCGCAAATATCAACGCTCATGAGTTCCTGTTCGTTACCAAGTACGCTGCCGATATCTACCGTCATAAGCCTGAGGTATGGGACAAGCTCATCGAGACAGGCATGAAGGGTGATTATTCCTGGAAGAAGAGCGCTGGCGAATATGCCGGTCTCTACTCGCTGATCACGGGCATTCCGAGGATCGAGGAAAAGCCTGCCGAAGCTCCCGTAAAGGAAGCTAAGAAGGAAGCTCCCGAGAAGAAGGCAGAGGCTAAGAAGCCCGCCGAAAAGAAGCCTGCTGCAAAGAAAGCTCCCGCTAAAAAGGCACCCGCCAAGAAGCCTGCAGCAAAGAAGGCTCCTGCCAAGGCTGAAGAAAAGAAGCCTGACGCAAAGGCTGACGACAAGGAGAAGAAAGCTTGATGCCTTCAGAGAAGACACAGCATGAATTAAACGGATCAAATAAGGCGCGGTGCATGCATGCATCGCGCCTTCCTGAGTACAGACAGCCGTTCGGGGCAAGACCGTGCGCTTCTGATGTCGAGATCTTTTTCGACTGCTACAAGGAAGCGGCCAACGTCACGTTCTGCTACACGTACGGCCTTTATGATTTCTCATATCACGAAGAACCGATGTATTCGGTATCGGGCCTGGGAAGATACCGCGTAGGACTTATGCTTCCTAATGAACCGTCGATACTGTTTTACTGGTTCAGATTTAACTGCCCCGGCGATCTTGAAGGTCTTCCTGAGCATTTCAAGACTAATAACGGCGACTCATCCCTGATCACGCTCTACTACGGCGCATCTCTTGATCTGGCAGACGGTGAGGGCACTTTATACGATTGCCCGCCGAGGGTAGGCGCTGACGAAGACAAGTATCCTTATGCTTTCCAGATCACGGTATACAACAGGGATTTCAAAACGCCTGATTTTCTTAAGGGCGCCATGATGTATCAGATCTTTCCCGACAGGTTCTCGAGAGATTCTTCGTTTGACTTCGCTAGAATGACAAGTCTCGACCCGAGGGAAGAGAGGATCTATCACGAGGACTGGAATGAGGATGTAGATACAAAGGGTAAGCCGGAGACAGGCTATCTTGCCTGTGATTTCTATGGCGGAAGCCTTAAGGGCATCGAGGAGAAGCTAGATTACATCAAAGAGCTCGGCATCAATGTCTTATACCTGAATCCGATCTTCGAGGCCAGGTCTTCGCACAGATACGACACGGCTGATTATCTTAATGTCGATCCGATACTTGGCGGCACTGCGGCTTTTATGAGCCTTCAGAACGCTTGTAAGGAACGGGGCATTAAGATCATCTTAGACGGCGTATTCAGCCACACAGGCGCCGATTCGAGGTATTTCAACAAGTTTGACAGATATGACGGCGTAGGCGCTTACAAGGCCTATAGAGACGGCGAGGAGAGCCGTTACCGCTCATGGTATAACTTCTACCGCAACGAAGACGGTTCCGTAGGATACAGATCCTGGTGGGGATTCCCCGATCTGCCTGACGTCAATGAGAACGATCTGTCATACAGAAGCTTCGTTTTCGGTAAGGGCGGAGTGGTAGATACATGGACTTCGAGAGGAGCTTCGGGCTTCAGGCTAGATGTGTCAGACGAGCTCCCGGACAGCTTTATCAGGCAGATGAGAACTACCGTCAAGGAAAAACTCGGCGATGAAGGCGCGGTAATAGGCGAAGTATGGGAAGACGCTTCCAATAAGTGCAGTTACGGCTCGTACCGTGACTTCATGCTGGGAAATACCCACGATTCAGTTATGGGATATACGTTCAGGCATATCCTGCTCGATTTCCTCTGCGGATATATCGATGCGGATATCGCTGACTCAAGATTCGAAGGATACCGCGAGCGCTATCCGATGGAAGCTTACTATGCGATGATGAACCTTGTGTCTTCACATGATGTCCCAAGGATCATGACGGCGCTGTCCAAGCCCTGCGATACTGACGACAGGGATATCCAGCGCGGCTTCAAGGTCTCTTCACAGGACATTGACAGGGTATCATCTCTTGCCAAGATGGCATTTGCTTTCCAGACATGCTATATCGGTGCTTCGTGCATCTACTACGGAGACGAGATCCTCATGGAAGGATATAAGGATCCTTTCAACAGAAGGACTTACCCGTGGCACAAGACCGGATTAAGGCAGCAGGAGTCATTCGTTTTCTTCAAGCGTATCGCAGGCTTGAGGTCAGTGAACCAGTGCCTCAAGACCGGTTTCTACAAGACGCTTATGGCTGAAGGCGGTTCTTTTGCCATCGCAAGATATCTCAAGGAAGGCAAGGATGCATTCGGAAGGGACGCTTCCGGATCCAAAGCGATCGTACTCGTCATGAACCGTTCGGCTGAGCCGCTCTATGTCGATGCCGGCGAAAACTACGGCGCATATACATGTGTCCGCGCAGGCGATGACGAGGTGAGACCGCCTTTGTCTGAACAGCTTATAGTCGGAGGTGTCACCGGCGGAGTCAAAAAGCTCGGGATCAAGCCGTATTCAACGGTTTTCCTGGTATATTGACCTGCCCTCTTAAATACGCCCGTTCCGCCTATTTTTGTAATATTGATTTTTTAAAAGATTGATATAATTGAAGTGCCGACAAGTAGTCGGCATTTCTACTTTTATTGAGAGGTATCGCTTTAATGAAGCATTCCGGTGTTTTTAACAGGTTCAAGCTGCGCATGGCATTTGCCGCTGTGCTCGCGTTGTCTGTTGTCATGGCCGGATGCGCAGGCGATACAGCCGAGTCTGTTACGAGCGAGGGTACTGAGATCGAGCAGTCTGCCCATACAACGATCGTCCTTGAGACTGTTGCGACTGAGACGCCTGTTACCAACACTCCGACACCTTCTCCGACTCCTGTCCCTACGCTTACTCCCGAACAGCGCACGGTTACCGTGTCATTTGCAGGCGACTGCACACTTACACAGGATTACAGGGCTTCGGTAAATAAGTTCGATTCCACGATCGGCGATGACATGACGTATTGCTTCAAGAATTGCGCTGAGCTTTTCCAGTCAGATGACATGACGCTCGTAAACCTCGAGAATCCCGTTACTGAGAGGACGAGCCATAAGAATAACCAGTATATCTTCAGGATGAAGCCTGAGAACCTTGAGATGCTTACGGTCGCAGGTATCGAGTCAGTCAATATCGCCAACAACCATACACAGGATTTCCTCCAGGACGGACTTGAGGATACGAGAAAGAATCTCGATGATCACAACATCATCTGGAGCGACGATAAGAACGGCGCGATCTTTACCACTTCGCGCGGCATCAAGATCGGCATGGTAGGCCTTGGCAATGACACGAGCGCTTCCCAGGTCTATAAGATCATCGACCAGCTCAGGGAAGACGGGGCTGTCATTATTATCGCTTCCTGCCATTTCGGCCAGGAGGGCGTCTATGAGCCTACTGAAAGACAGAAGAAAGTAGCCCACGAGCTCATCGATTACGGCGTTGATATCGTTGTCGGAACACACCCGCACCGTCTCCAGCCGATCGAAAAGTACAACGGCCATTACATCTTCTATTCGCTCTCGAACTTTTGTTTTGGTGGAAATTACTCATTATCAGACCCCGATTCTGTAATAATTCAATGCGATTTTATTATGGACGGGTCGGGCACTAAATGCGTAGACTATAGACTGAGGATTTATCCTTATTCTCAGACTTCAACAAGACCCGGAAACGACTTCTGCCCGAAGCCTTACGCTTGGGAATCGGAAGAGTATTTCAGGGTCCTGTCGCGCCTTAACTGGGCGCAGGGCGACGAGTAACGCCCATACTATTTTTGAAGGCAGGTGCAGGTTATGGCTGACAACAAAGTTCTCGTGGTAATGGGTTCCGATTCTGATTTCCCCGTAATGGAAGGCTGCTTTAAGATGCTTAACAAGTTCGGCGTCGGATTCAAGGCAACTGTAGCTTCTGCTCACAGAACACCTGACAAGGCCATGGCTCTTGCAAGAGGCGCTGAAGCTGAAGGCTTTAAGGTCATTATCGCAGCTGCAGGCCTTGCAGCTCACTTAGGCGGCGTTCTTGCTGCCAATACCGCACTCCCGGTTATCGGAGTTCCCTGTAAGGGCGGCGCTCTTGCTGGTGTAGATGCTCTCTATGCGACAGTTCAGATGCCCACGGGCATTCCCGTAGCGACCGTAGCGATCGACGGCGGATCCAATGCCGCTATCCTCGCTTGCCAGATGCTCGCTATAAGCGATCCTGAACTCATGCAGAAGATCAAGGATTACAAGGCAAGCCTCGCTTCTTCAGTAGAGGAGAGAGATGCAAGACTTCAGCAGAAGATTGCTGAGATGAATTAAGCGTTATTTGGAACGTGGGTCCATTAACATAGAACAATTTAAGCAAAGGACGGAGACAGGCAAATGAGCGGAGTTTTCGGATGTTATGACATCAAGGGAAGCAAACAGAATGTAACGAGAGATACTTACTACGGTATTTTCTCCTTGCAGCACAGAGGACAGGAATCATGCGGTATCGCAGTTAACGACGATGGTTCTTTCCTGGTACATAAGGCTTCCGGTCTTGTTACCGATGTTTTCGATGAGGTCACATTATCAGCACTTGCAGGAACATGTGCTATCGGACATACAAGAGGCGGCTCCCCCAGAGAGAACGGCACGGATGCCATCCAGCCTATCTCCATCAAGTCCCGCGTAGGCAATATCGCGCTTACATCTGATTCGGTCATCATGAATGCCAACAAGATCAGAGACGGTCTTAAGGACCAGGGCGCCATCTTCCAGACAAATACAGATTCAGAGATCATCCTCTCACTGTTCTCCCGCAACAGGATCAGAACAGAGGACTGCGAGCACGCTATCCTTGAGACGATGAAAGAGATCCACGGCGTATATGCCATGGTATTCATGACAGAAGATAAGATGATCGGCGTCAGAGACCCCTACGGAATCAGACCTTTGATCCTCGGCAAACTCGGTGACAAGTATTACATCTCTTCCGAATCCTGCGCTCTCGACGCTATCGGATGCGAGACCGTAAGAGACTTCCTGCCCGGTGAGATCATCACTATCTCCAAGGACGGCATGAGCTCCATCCTTTACGACGAAGCAGTCGAAAAGAAGGACGCCAAGGTATGTGTTTTCGAGTATGTTTACGTCGCAAGACCTGACTCCGTTATCGACAAGATGTCCATCTTCGATTCAAGATACAGAGTAGGCATGGCCCTCGCAAAGGAGAGCCCTGCAGACGTTGATCTCGTCATCGGCGCACCTGACTCCGGTAATGCCGCAGCTGAAGGTTTTGCAGCAGGTATGGGCATCCAGTACGGCGCAGGACTTCTCAAGAACAGATATGTCGGAAGAACGTTCATCAAGAGCACACAGCAGCAGAGAGAACTTGCAGTAAGAATGAAGTTCGCTGCTCTTAAGACAGCCATCAAGGACAAGAAGATCGCCATCGTTGACGACTCTCTTGTAAGAGGTACTACAACAAAGCACATCATCTCATTCTTAAGAGAGAACGGCGCCAAGGAAGTACACGTAAGACTTGCTTCTCCGCCGGTTAAGTTCGGCTGCTGCTACGGCGTTAACGCTTCTACAGAAGCAGAGCTCCCTGCGAGCACAAAGACCGTTGAAGAGATCCGTGAAATGATCGGTGCTGATTCACTCGCATACATCAGCCTTGAGTCTTTGAGAGCTTCTCTTAACACTATCGACTGCGGCGTATGCTCCGCATGCTTCGACGGCAACTTCATCGCAGGCAAGCCTGAGGACGATGAAGAGAGCATTCATAAGGTTAAATACAACTAATTAACAGGAGACTACTTTAATGAAGATAGCAGTGTTTGTATCAGGCGGAGGCACTAATCTCCAAGCGATAATAGACAATACCAAGGATGGTATCCTTAAGGATATTGAGATCGTTCTCGTGCTGTCATCTTCAAAGGATGCTTATGCTCTCGAAAGAGCTGCAAACAACGGCATCAAGTCCTGTGTAGTTTCCAAGAAGGATTTTGATTCTATCGAGGCGTGGGATGAAGCAGTCGTTAAGGCTGTTGACGAGTCCGGAGCAGAGCTTATCGTGCTCGCGGGCTACCTGTCTTTGATGGGACCCAAGGTCGTTGCTAAGTATTCCAACCGCATCATCAATATCCATCCGGCTCTTATCCCTTCTTTCTGCGGCGCGGGAATGTACGGAATAAGGCCTCACAAGGCTGCTCTTGCAAAGGGCGTAAAGGTATCAGGCGCTACAGTACATTTCGTAAACGAGAATTACGATGAAGGCCCGATCCTTCTGCAGAAGGCCGTAGATGTGCTGCCTGACGATACTCCCGAGACTTTGCAGAGAAGGATCATGGAGCAGTGCGAATGGAAGATCCTGCCGCAGGCCATAAGGCTTATTGCAGACGGCAAAGTAATAATCGAGAACAACATCTGCTACGTTAGATAAAACTGTTATTAAATTTTGGAGGTGCCATATGATCACACAGAACCTGAGCAAGATCTTAACTGAGAATGCTTATCCCGGAAGAGGAATCGTTATCGGTAAGTCCGATGACGGCAAGTACGCAGTTACTGCTTACTTCATCATGGGAAGAAGCGTCAATTCCAGAAACCGCGTATTCACTGCTACAGAAGACGGAATCAAGACAGAGGCTTTCGATCCTTCGCTTCTTACAGATCCGCACCTCATCATTTATTCACCCGTAAGAGTCCTTGGCAACAAGACTATCGTTACAAACGGTGATCAGACTGACACTATCTATGAGCTCATGGACAAGCAGATGACTTTCGAGCAGTCATTAAGATGCAGAGAGTTCGAAGATGACGCTCCGAACTACACTCCGAGAATCTCCGGCATCATGCACGTCGAGAACGGCACATACAATTACGCTATGTCCATCTTGAAGAGCGATGACGGCGATCCGGCTTCCTGCGAGCGCCATACATACACATACACGAATCCCAAGGCCGGCGTAGGCAGATTCATCCACACATACATGGGTGACGGCAGCCCGCTTCCTTCTTTCGAAGGCGAGCCTGAGAAGGTTGAGATCAAGGGCGATATCGACACTTTCACAAACGAAGTCTGGACAAGCCTTAACGAAGACAACAAGGTATCTCTTTTCGTAAGATACATTGACATCGCTACAGGCGCAGCAGAGACCAGGATCGTAAATAAGAACGTTAAATAATCAATTCGAAAATAAGGAGAACGACAATGTCTAACGAGATGCAACTCAAGTACGGATGCAACCCTAACCAGAAGCCTTCCAGAATCTTCATGAAGGACGGCTCAGAGCTTCCCATCGAAGTGTTGAACGGCAAGCCCGGTTATATCAACCTTTTGGACGCTTTCAACGGCTGGCAGCTTGTTAAGGAATTAAAGGAAGCTACAGGTCTTCCCGCAGCAACTTCTTTCAAGCACGTTTCACCTGCAGGCGCTGCAGTAGGCAAGCCCCTTTCTGAGACAGAAGCAAAGATCTACTTCGTAGATGATCTTGGCGAGCTTTCTCCCATTGCCTGCGCTTACGCAAGAGCAAGAGGCGCAGACAGAATGTCTTCTTACGGCGACTTTACTGCTCTTTCCGATACATGCGACGCCATCACGGCTACAATGCTCGCAAGAGAAGTATCTGACGGCATCATCGCTCCCGATTACACACCCGAAGCTCTTGAGATCCTTAAGACAAAGAGAAAGGGCACATATAACGTAATCAAGATCGATGCTTCATATAAGCCCGCTCCGATCGAGACAAAGGACGTTTTCGGCGTTACTTTCGAGCAGGGAAGAAACGAGTTCGAGATCAATCACGCTCTCCTCGATAATATCGTTACAGATAATAAGGACATCCCTGAGGATAAGAAGATCGACCTCTTGATCTCCCTCATCACACTCAAGTACACTCAGTCCAATTCCGTCTGCTACGTTAAGGACGGCCAGGCTATCGGAATCGGCGCAGGCCAGCAGTCAAGAATCCACTGCACAAGACTTGCAGGCAACAAGGCTGACAACTGGTGGCTCAGACAGAGCCCTCAGGTTCTTGGTCTCCAGTTCGTTGACGACATCCGCCGTCCCGACAGAGACAACGCGATCGACGTTTACATCTCTGACGAGTACGAGGATGTCCTCGCAGAAGGCACATGGCAGAATATCTTCAAGGTTAAGCCCGCTGTATTCACAAGAGAAGAGAAGAAGGCATGGCTCGCCAAGAACGACAACGTAGCTCTCGGTTCTGACGCATTCTTCCCCTTCGGTGACAACATCGAGCGTGCCCACAAGAGCGGCGTTAAGTACATCGCAGAACCCGGCGGATCCATCCGTGACGACCATGTCATCATGACATGCAACAAGTACGGCATCGCAATGGCGTTCACCGGAATGAGACTGTTCCACCATTAATACGGATCACGAACACCTCCGACAGGCACTTGGCCTCCGGAGGTGTATTGTTTGTATATGTAAGAAAAACGGAGAATTGTTATGGAAGAAGAGAATAAGTCATTAGAAGCCGAAAAAGCAGAGGCTGATGTAGCAGTCGCAGAAGCACCGAAAGAGGCAGAACCGCCTTTGGCACCTGAGGCTAAACCTGCTGCAGTTGAGACTGCGGCTGTAAAAGCAGTTGTTGAGAACAAGATAAAAGACGGCAAGTATGCCGATTATTCCGAGCACGACCTCCTTACCGAACTTATCAAGCTTGAAAAGCGAACGGCTAAGAGGACCGGAATAGTAGCATTCGCGCTGATTGCCATAGCCTTGGTAGTAGTAGTTTCGGCGGTCTTTCTTGTCCCGCAGCTCATGAATACTTTGTCAGCTGCAGAAAACACTCTGGAACAGACTTCAGGACTTATAGAGAACGTTAACGATTCTCTTGACGGAATGAATGTTATGATCTCTGATGTTAATACTGTATTAGATGACAATACCGCAGCTTTATCAGAGGCCGTAACCAAGATAAGCAATATAGACGTTGAAGGTCTTAATAAATCAGTCGAAGAACTTAACAAAGCAGTGGAAAAACTCAATAAGCTTTTTGGAAGCAATAAGACTGCCTGAGGGAAATTATGCATTACAGCGTACTGATAATAGATGACGAGAAAGAGCTCTCTGAATATACCGCGAAGTATTTCAATATGTCCGGTATACCTGCTCAGTATGCATTGGATGCTGCTTCTGCTTTGGAATTTTTGAAGGATAATACATGCTCGCTTATACTACTTGATATAAATCTCGGTGATGATTCCGGCTTTGAATTATGTCAGAAGATAAGACAGACAACGGATATCCCTATCTTTTTCATCAGTGCGAGATCTGCTGAAGACGATATGCTCCTGGCATTGAGTATCGGCGGAGACGATTATATCTGTAAGCCTTATTCATTGGGTGTTCTGCTAGCCAAGGTCAAGGCCGAGCTAAAAAGATATGAATCAACGCACAGATCTGATGAGAAAACGGATGATGACGGTACCGTAAATATCGGCGATGCAGTGGTCAATCTTAAGAAAGCTTCAATAACAAAGAACGGAAAAGAGACGCCGCTTAAGGCGATGGAATATAAGATACTTGTTTATCTTCTCCGTAACAGCGACCGTGTGATCCCCAAAGAAGAGATCTTTGAGAAGATCTGGGACACGACTTTTGTAGGGGACGTAACGCTTAATGTCCACATAAGACACTTAAGGGAAAAGATAGAAGACGATGCCGGAAATCCGAGATTCATCAAGACAGTCTGGGGCGTCGGCTTTATGCTTGATTCTACGGGAACGCAGTAAATGAGATTAAGGTTTCTTCTTATATATATGGGTTTTCTTATTGCAGTCGGTATTTCCGGCTGCTTAGTTATCCTGAACGGCAGTCTGTCAAAAGATATTCCTGAACATACGATAGAGATCAACAGATGCATCATTCGTCTGGAAAACGATTGGGAGAGTGTGAGTTCAAATAAAGATAAGCTCATTACCAAGGATGAAGCATTTGATTATTCGGTCATTGATAACGACGGAAATGTCCTTGTTTTCACGCGTGAAGATATCGCGAAAAACATTTCTTCGGCAACTTCAAACTACGACATAATAAGAGATATTGAAGTCGAAGGCAGAGTCGTAGGAAAGCTTATCGTGCATAACCCGAAAGCTGAACTTTCCAAGCAGACAGATCTTAAGATCGCAATGTTCGTAGGAGCATTGATAGTGGTAACTGTCGCAGTTTTCGTAAGCTACTATTTCTACTTGAAGAAGACAGTTACAGATCCGTTCAGAAAACTCAATAACTTCGCAGTAAGAGTCGCGGGAGGAAATCTCGATACACCTTTGGAAATGGATAAAGGCAATGCTTTCGGCGCGTTTACGGAAAGCTTTGACATAATGAGAGAAGAACTTAAGGCTTCAAGAGAACGTGAGGAAAAGGCCGTCAAGAGCCGTAAGGAACTGGTTGCGCAGCTTTCACATGATATCAAGACACCGGTTGCATCTATTAAGGCTATGACAGATGTCATGATCCTTACCGCAAAAGACGAAGAAGAGAAGAAGACCATTGATGCGATAAGCAGCAAAGCAGATCAGATCGACGAACTGATATCAAATCTGTTCCATGCGACGCTCGAAGAACTGGAGCAGCTTGAAGTAAACCCCGAAGACATCAATTCGACGGATATTGTACAAATGATCAAAGATGCTGATTACCTTAACAAAGTAAAAGTCTGCGAGATCAGGGAAGCGGTAGTCTTCGCTGACAGATTAAGGCTCAATCAGGTAATAAGCAATATAATCTTTAACTCATATAAATATGCGGATACCGTGATAAACGTTAACGGAAGATTTGATGCAGACGGAAAGTTCCTGCTCATCGAGATCGCAGACAAGGGCCCCGGTGTTCCCGAAGAAGAACTTGAGATGATCACGCAGAAGTTTAAGAGAGGCAGTAATGCAGGCAGCAAAGACGGTTCAGGTCTGGGCCTTTATATATCTGACTATCTTATGAAGAAGATGGGCGGAAGCTTAACACCGAAGAATACCGGAGACGGTTTTGCGGTCGAGATCGGACTTAAGATCTCATAATAAATTTTCCCGAATTAAAAAGATTTAAAAAACAGGCAAAGGATTAATCCTGCCCGAAGAATATACTCATAGCCATAAGGGGCAAGTATTTTCGAGAAAGGCAAATATATTAACCGATGTTAAAACTTGTTAAGGCACATTTTCATAAGGACAGGGCAGTCTTGTCTGCGTTTCTGATGATACTTGTCGTAGCGACGATGCTCATGCATTTCAGCCTGATGGTCGCGCGCTATGATCCAATGTATGAAAAGAACTTAAAGCAAAGAAATATCAGCGATTCGATGTTCCTGATCGTTGGCGGACAAGAAGCGATAGAGACTGAAGTAGATAAGATCGATGTTGTCGAAAGTTACTATATCGTTGACAGCATCATACCTGATATGACCAACATCACGGTAAACTCCGGAAAAGAGAAGAATATCGAAGGCTTTTTCTTCCTCGATGAAAACATCGAACAGAAATATCAGGATCTTAAATATATCGAAAAAGATGACACTGTCACGGGTCCTTCGATCTGCATCAATGTCTATACGGCTTATGCAGAAGGGATAAAAGTCGGAGACAGATTAAGATTTACTCATCCGGATCTCGGCGAATATGAGTTTACTGTTTCAGGTATCTATGAAGACCTTTTCTGCGGTCAGAGATATTCATATTACTCAAGCGTTATCGACCATGAAAGCTATGAGAAGATGAATGAGATATCGGATTCTTTTGCATCTGATATTACTCGCAACTATTCATGTAAATTCCTTTGTGCTTACTTTAAAGACGGCGCGGATATTGCGGCTGGAACATCTGAAGTATCAGATGCTGTCACGAAGGCCGGAATGTATTGTAACGGCTACAGTTATGAGCTCGCAAAGGCAGGCTATGTAGGTATTACGAACATCATGGCTGCATTTATGGCATCGTTCTCGGCAGTAATAATGCTCATCGGTTTTATCATGATAATCTTTACGGTCAACACAAACATCAACCGTGATATCAGAAATATCGGTGCTCTGCGTGCTGTAGGTTTTACGATCTCACAGGTAAGATTATCTTTGATGCTTGAATACTCGATCGTAGCTGCTGCAGGCTGCCTGATCGGTATCATGCTGGCATATCTCGGTTTTCCTCTTATGGAAAAGTATGCGACGAGACAGCTTTCCGGACTGGTCTGGGAGAGCGGCTTTTATCCATCAATTTCGCTGCCGATCTTTGCTGGTGTTATTGGTGCAATGCTGCTGGTAACATTTATCGCAACGCATCTTATCAGGAATATCCATCCCGCGACGGCTCTCAGATTCGGGCTTGAATCACACAGTTTTAAGAAGAACCACCTGCCGCTCGATAAGACGACCGGAAACCTTAACGTGCTGCTCGCACTGAAGAGCGCGCTCCAGAATAAAGGCCAGAACATCGTAGTGATAGGAGTTGTCCTTGCAGTGTCTTTCATGACGGCATTCTCTGCGATACTTTTTTACAACACGAAGATCGATATCAAAAAGTTCCAGACGCTCCTTCAGGGAGATGCACCTGACGCTTATGTAAATATCACATACGATACACCTGAAAAGATGTACGAGATAATCGATACATTACAGAACATGGAAGGTGTTGCCCAATCTTACGGTCTTGCAAACACTGAAGCTCATGCGGGCGATTACGACTGCTATCTTCTTTATTCGACATCGCCGGAATATCTTGACTGCGGAGTATACGAAGGAAAGATTGCCGTCGAAGCAAATGAAGCGGTTGTGGGAGGCGTCCTGGCTGAAAGACTTGGCCTCGGTATCGGTGATGAGATCACGATCAAGTATATGGATACTGAAGCAAAATTCCTGATAACGGGACTTCAGCAGGCCGTCTACAGCTTCGGCGAGAGAATATATATTTCTGATGAAGGCTTCAGGAGACTTAATGGTAATCCCGTTTATACCTATGTCAGAGTAAGGCTCGAAGACGCAACGGAAGAACGTGTCACTGTTTTTCTTGAGGATGCTCAGACGGTCTTAGGTGACAGCTGCACGAGCACAGAAAATTACTATCACACCCAAAGGAGCAACAAGAACGTGCCTGTTTATGCGGTATCACTTGTCATCCTGGTCCTTATAATTCTTAACTTCTTTACGGTCGTGATCGTAATAAGACTTTTGTTAAAGACCATCTTTATCAAACGCGAAAAGGAATTCGGTATCAAGAAGGCGGTAGGTTTTACGAGCAGGCAGTTAAGGCTCCAGTTATCATTGTCACTACTGCCTCTGAGCATAATAGGAACACTTGTGGGCGCAGTCCTCGCGTGCCTTACTACCAACAAACTGTTTAACCTTGTGTTCGCGGGCTACGGAATCAAGAACTCAGATCTTCTGATCAATCCGGTCGTAATACCGGTAACGCTTGTGATAGTAGCATTCATGATGTTTGTTATTACTTTTGCTTTGTCGGGAAGGATGAAGAAAGTATCAGCATATCAGCTTATTTCTGAATAAAGAACGGAGATTTTAATATGGAAAAAGAAGTGATCATCAAAACTGATAAATTATCCAAGAGTTTTTCCGTCGGAGGAAAGCAGCAGCACGTAATAAAGAACCTCGACATGGAGATCTATAAGGGAGACTTCACAGTTATCATGGGATCTTCCGGTGCCGGCAAGTCCACGCTCCTTTATGCCTTATCAGGCATGGACAAGCCGACGCTCGGAAGTATCTCATACAGCGGCACAGAGATAACCTCAATGAACGATGATCAATTGGCCGTTTTCCGCCGTAAGCACTGCGGTTTCGTTTTCCAGCAGGTTCACCTCGTAGACAGCATGAGTATTATGGATAACGCGATCTCTACAGGGATGCTGACAGGGCAGAAGCAGAAGGACTTAAAGGTTAAAGCTGAAAAGCTCTTTAAGCGCGTAGGCCTTGAAGAAGATCTCTGGGGAAAGTTCCCGGCGCAGTTATCAGGCGGCGAAGCCCAGCGTGCAGCCATGGTAAGGGCGGTCATCAACGATCCTGACGTCGTGTTTGCCGACGAACCGACAGGAGCCTTGAATTCCTGCGGCGTTAAGGCAGTTTTGGATGTCCTTACGGATATTAACCGTTCAGGCCAGTCGATCGTGATGGTAACGCACGATATCACGTCTGCGAGAAGGGCTAACAGAATCATTTATCTTCGTGACGGCGGCATTATCGGTGAGTGCGATCTCGGTGAATATATTTCAGGTGATAAGGAAAGACACAGAAAGATCAAAGAATTCCTTGAGGAAATGGGATGGTAAATACTAAGGCGTTAACTTTGCTTCTTGTAATCTGTTTTATGGCTTGTGTTTTAACTTCGTGTTTTGACAGAAGCAGAGATTCTGAACACATCCAGTACTACGATTACGGTGGACCCGTAATGAAATATGTGCATGGTCTTGATGAATACGAGAGTATCAAATACGAAGCTGTGACCAATAAACCTTCTGTGGCTATTGGTCCGTCAGAACCTTGCTACAGAGGCGTAATAGTACTTAAAGAAGATCTCGCTGAGGATATATGGGACAAGTATGAGTGGGAGAAAGCAGCTCCTGAAGATTTTGAGTTCGCAAATATCGATCTTTCTACATTGAAAAACAGCACATGGTACTATTCGGAAGAGTTTAAGAAAGACACGATCAGGTATCAGCCTGTTGATTATATTTATTTCAACGGTTCAGAGGTTTTGTTCAGCTTCAGGGCGAGCTGAAACGAAGCTTTATGAGCTCAGATGTTCTGCCCCGTTTAAAACCACAAAAAATAAAACCCGTGTACGAGTTAATTGCGGCAGCAATTACTGTCTGAAGTACACGGGTTTTATTTTTGTGGAGCCAAAGGCGGGAATCGAACCCGCGACCTATTCATTACGAGTGAATTGCTCTACCCCTGAGCCACTTTGGCGCGCCCTAAAAATATACCCATTTGGTACCTAAGTGTCAAGTTAGACGCAATATGTTTGGGTAACGGTCCTAATAATATTTTAATTAAGAATGATATAATCAACTTATCGGAGGATTAATAGATGAAGGCCATAAGCCGTTGGAAGAGAATAACCGGCATTTTGTTGTGCGCGTCAATGACGGGTATGCTCTTTTCGGGCTGCAAAAAGGGCGATGACACGTTCCCTTCGATCGATTATGAAGTCAGTCCGTCTGGGCAGTCTGAGGTGTCGGAAGAGACACACGAATCATCTTCCGGAAGTGAGATCCGCGAGCTTACGGTGGCACTTCCTTATTCTGACGAGACGATAAGATGCCTTGCATCCATGTTTTATTGTAAGAATAACGGCATTTGGGACAGCTCCGAGACAGGTCTTACTGTCGATATCGATTATCTTTCATCTGTTGCGACCAATTATGTTATAGCCAATGAGGGCTGTGAGAGCACCGGTGCTTCTCTGGAGACTGTCAGATCCTGGAATAACAACGCTCCTGATCTTTTCCTCGCGCAGGACAGCGAGGCTGTGTGGAAGGAAGGCAAGGCGGCAGAGCTTAACGGTTATCTGTCAGATAATGTGTATCTTAACAGCCAGCAGATCTATTCCGGAGCCTTGACTTGTGATTCTGATAACGGCGTGTTCTATGCGCTCCCGCATTTCTGTTCGGCAGAGATCCTCATGGGCAGTTATGAGTTCATTCCCGCTAACGGCGGAAAGCTTCAGACTAAGAATACCACGGAAGATCTAAGAGCTTATCTTGAGCAGATCAGGGAAGAGTATTCTTCCTGTGCAGGCTTTGCATCTGCTTATGAACTGATCCCTTATCTCGGATCGGCATTTAATAACGATGTGCCTGCGTCTTATATGCTTCACGACGAGTATTCCAAAAACCGCGAAAAGGCCACGGATATTATTGATGACGCTGCTGATTACGTCAGAGGCTTCTACGATGACTCGCTGGCACACGACCAGATAGGCGGAGCGGATCCTGTTTATTCCAGAACGGCTGCTCTCTGGGCGGATTCTTCGGCAAATGTGAAAGCATGGTCAGAGTACTATCCTAACAGCCTTTATCTTTTGCATCTGCCTTGTAACGATGCTTCCAATGCAGGAGTTCCATACATAAGCACTTACTCTTTGTGCGTATCCAAGAGTTCTGCAGACAAAGAGTTTGCTGCTGAGTTCGCGGCATTTATCTCTTACGATCCGGATGCCCAGCTTCTTTTGTACAGGCTCGAAAACATGAGCGGACTGATGCCTCTTACGAGAAACGAGGCGGTATGGGACCTGATCTCCGAAGATGAGCTTTTCGGGCATATGGCATCAGATTTCAGGCAGACTATGGATAACGCGGTATATTGCCCGGCTTCTAATGATAATGCGGTGTACATGAACACCAATGAATATTTGGCAGAGTTTGTTAAGGGAAACGATGAGTTTGATCCGGAGAAATGCTATGGCTGACATTATCGATCTTCGCAAGATTCATATCGGTGACAGCTCCGAGCTTCGCAAAAGAGGCCTGATGGAAGGTACCATCAAGTACATTGAAGACGACATCAGATCTCTCGGAACGGGAAGCCAGGGAGAGGCAATGCTCGCCATCAAGGGCGGTGTTATCTATGCTCTCATCAAGCTGTTCAGACCTGACAGAAAGATGTGCAGAGCTCATATCGAGTTTGTCTTTACTAGCGATGCAAATGCCGATACTCAGAGCGGCGTCGTTGATGAGGTCTTGAGATACTGTTTCCTCACCGAGTACTATCACAAGGTAACGGTCATCTGCAACCATGGCAACGAAGGCCTCGAGCGTATCCTGACAGGCGCCGGATTCCTTCAGGAAGCTGTCTTAAGGGATGAAGTCAGGGGTAAGAACGGATTCGAAGATGCGGGCCTTTACGCGATGCTTTCTTATGAGTATCCCAAATACAATATCTGCTTTGTGCCGTTTGAGCGCGGAGTCGCGATGGTCAGCGGCGGCCGGGACTTCATTGATTCAGTAAAGCTTTTCCACTACGGACAAAAGATAGAAGAGCCGTTTGCGGATAATATCGCAGGATCATTGGGGCTTTTGGACGGCAACGGCGGCCTTAAGCGCAATGATGAAGGCGTTTATAACCTTGATGATGACCAGCTCAAATACCTGCCTGCAGAGCTTGCGAAGGCTTATACGGAGCTCCGGGAGTATTTCGACAGCATGAGAGCGGGCTTTGATATCAATGTCAGGTTCAGCATCGGAACTCCTTTCCAGAAGAAGGTCTGGAATGCGCTCAATACTATCCCTTACGGCGCCACTGCAAGCTATGAGGATATAGCGCTTATTCTTACTGACGGCAATATCAAAGAAGCCAGGAAGATCACCAGAGCCGTAGGCAGTGCCTGCTCGGATAACCCCGTAGCCGTCATTGTCCCGTGTCACCGCGTAATCGGTAAGGACGGCAGCATCGTAGGCTATTCGGCAGGTATTGATATCAAAGACTATCTGCTCTTGCATGAGAGCTTTACGGCGGTAACACCGCTTATATCCAAGGAGGGATAATTATGGCAAAACACGATAAGATCGAAGTCGGGGTATCCACGATCCTTAACCCCGTACCTGTTGTTATGGTATCTTCCGCAGGCAAGGAGCCTGATACGGAGTTCGGACGCCCGAATATCATGACCGTCGCATGGGCAGGCACAATCAATTCCGAGCCGCCTATGCTCTCTGTCAGCATCCGCAAATCCAGACACACTCATAAGCTCATCACTGAGACAGGCGAGTTTGTCGTAAACCTCGTATCCAAGTCTTTGTGCAAGGCCTGCGATTACTGCGGCGTCAGAGGCGGCGAAAAGGAAGACAAGTTCAAGGCCTGCTCTCTGACACCTGTTAAGGCTGAAGGCCTTCAGTATGCTTATGCGATAAAGGAAGCACCGGTATCTATCTCCTGCGTAGTGAAGAGCGTTCAGGAACTAGGTTCTCACGATATGTTCATCGCAGAGATCAAGGCTGTTACGGCTGATTCTTATCTCCTCGATGACAGCGGCAAGCTCTGCCTTGAGAATGCAAGACTTGTAGCTTACAACCACGGAGAGTACTATCTCTTAGGCGAGAAGCTGGGCTTCTTCGGTTATTCCGTAGCACCGGAAGACATTATCAGAAAGAGAATGGGCAAGGACAAGAAGAAATGAAGTTCAAAGGCATAAAGAAAGTTCACGAAGGCCGTTTTATAACATCTTACAATGCCGAGTATGAGACTGAGGCAGGCAATCAGAAGATCTATGAGATGGTCTCAAGAGATAAAAATATTACGAGTCTGGAAGAACTTAAGCGCGACAAGTGTGACGCAGTAGTTCTTATAATCACTTCGCCTGACGGCGGTAAGCTCCTTCTGAATAAGGAATTCAGAATGGCTGTAGGTGACTTCGCTTACAATTTCCCGGCAGGATTGATAGATGCAGGCGAGACCGCTGAAGTTGCTGCAGCAAGAGAACTTTGGGAGGAAACAGGACTTAAGCTCGTATCTATCGAGGAAGTCCTTCCGATGAGCTATTCCGGCGTTGGCATCACCAACGAGAGAAGCTGCTGCGTTATCGGTACAGCTGAGGGCGAATTCGCACCGAGCACCTCTGATGAGGAAGAGATCTAAGCACGCTGGTACACCAAGGCAGAAGTAAAAGAACTCCTGAATTCCAAGAATCTGGCGGCCAGGACTCAGGCTTACTGCTACTGGTGGGCGAAAAGCTGATATCTGACAAGTAAAAATACTTGACACACCCCACAACCTTTGTTATTATGTGCAGGCTTGATATTAGGAGGCTTGCCTTTAAATGCGTGAAAAGTCAGTAAGAACAGACCTTTTGCTCGATTTCTACGGCAATCTTCTCACGCCCAAGATGAGGCGCACCTGTGAGAGCTACTATAACGATGATCTTTCTTTGGCAGAGATCGCCGAAGCAGAGGGTATCTCAAGGCAGGGAGTCCATGACACGGTCAAGAGGGCGGAAAAGCAGCTTGAAGAGTACGAAGAGAAGTTAGGGCTTCTGGGACTTTTCGAGAAGCAGCAGGCAAAAGCTAAAAAGGCTCTGGAGCACATTAACAGCGGTGACACCGACAAGGCTGCAAAAGAGCTTGAAGAATTGATAGAGGAAATGTAAGAAAGTGTTTGAGAGCTTATCACAAAAGCTTCAGAATATAACTTCTAAGATGCGCGGCAAGGCCCGCGTAAGCGAGAGCGACATCAAGGAGATGATGCGTGAGATCCGCATGGCTCTCCTTGAAGCTGACGTTAACTACAGCGTAGTTAAGGAATTCGTCGCTGACATGTCCGAGAAGTGCAAGGGCGTTGATGTCCAGGGCTCTTTTACTCCCGGCCAGCAGATAGTAAAGATCGTCAGAGATTCATTAACCGAGCTTTTAGGCGGAGAAGAAGGCGAAGACAGGCTCAACGCCGATTCATCCGGATTTAATATCATCATCCTTTACGGTCTCCAGGGTGCAGGTAAGACCACCACGGCAGCAAAGCTCGCCAAGCTCCTCAAGGAGAACGGCAAGAAGCCTATGGTCGTATCCGTTGACGTTCACAGACCCGCAGCTGCCCAGCAGCTCAAGGTATTAAGCGACAGCGTCGGTGTTGACTGCTATATCGATCCTGAAGAGAAGGATGCGGTCAAGATAGCAAAAGACGGTGAAGGCAAGGCAAGATACATGCTTTGCAATTACCTCATCATCGATACTGCAGGCCGTACGGTTGCAGATGAGGAGCTCATGGAAGAGCTTCACGATATCGCAGCAGCGGTCAATCCTACTGAGAAGCTCCTCGTTGTAGACGCTATGATCGGTCAGGAAGCCGTTAACGTAGCGCAGCTCTTCGAGCAGAACATCGGCATGGACGGCTTCATCATGACAAAGCTCGATGGTGACGCCAGAGGCGGTGCCGCGCTTTCGATCCGTAAACTTACAAACAAGCCTATCAAGTACATCTGTACGGGCGAAAAGGTAGATGCCATCGAGAAGTTCTATCCCCAGCGTATGGCTGACAGGATCCTCGGCATGGGCGATGTCGTAAGCCTTATCGAAAAGGCACAGCAGAGCATCGACGAGGAAGAAGCCCGCAAGACCATGGAACGCATGATGGGCAGCCATTATAACCTCGATGACCTTTATGCCCAGTATGCACAGATGAAGAAAATGGGTTCTCTCAAGGATCTCGTAGGCATGATGCCCGGTGCCGCAGGCAAGGTCAATGAGAATGACTTGGATGACAAGATCGTCGACAGACAGATGGCGATCATCACTTCCATGACCAAGAAGGAGAGGAAGAATCCTTCTATCCTCAATGCCAGCAGAAGAAAGAGGATCGCTGCAGGCGCAGGCGTACAGGTATCTGACGTTAATAAGCTCATCACACAGTATGAGCAGACGGCAAAGCTCATGAAGACGTTCTCCAACGGCAAGGGCGGATTCAAGATGCCTAAGGGTTTTGCCAAGCAGGCAGCAAAGATGGGCCTTGGCGGCATGGGAGGAATGGGCGGCCTCGGCAATATGGGCGGAATGGGCAGCGGTATCCCTAAGGGATTCGGAAGCCTCTCAATGCCTAAGGAAGACGCCGGAGATTATTCCGCTTCAGCAGCGCCCACCGGAAGACGCGACCGTAAGAAAAAGCGCAAGGGCAGAAGATAAAGTCGATCCCGTCATTACTCATGACGCAGATTATAAAAACAAAAAACAAAATAAATTTTTGGAGGAAACAAAAATGGCAGTAAAGATTCGTTTAAGAAGAATGGGCAAGAAGAAGGCACCTTTCTATCGTGTAGTTGTTGCTGACGCTAGATATCCTAGAGACGGCCGCTTCATCGAGGAGATCGGTTACTATGATCCCATGAAGGAAACAGACAGCGTTAACATCGATGCAGACGCAGCTAAGAAGTGGATCTCCAACGGAGCTCAGCCCACAGATACAGTAAAGTCTCTTCTTAAGAAGCAGGGCATCATCTGATAAACTTTTATTCAGATGAGGATATTACCCAAATAATAGGAAGGAGAGCTTTATATGGACGATTTGTTGGTTTATATCGCCAGGGAATTAGTAAGTAATCCCGATGAGGTAAACGTTAAGAAGACAGAGCGTGGAAACACTGTTGTTTTCGAGCTGTCCGTTGCTCCCGAAGATACAGGTAAGATCATCGGCAAGAACGGAAAGAGAGCTCAGGCTATCCGTTCGATAATGAAGGCTAAGTACCTCAAGGAAGGTAAGCGCGTTATAGTCGATATAGTAGGCTGATTCTTTTGGATAAACTCATCATTATAGGAAAGATTACCGGCGCGCACGGCGTCCGCGGGGAACTTAAGATATTCCCCCTTACGGACGACCCGCGCCGTTTCCTTAAACTTAAGGAATGTTTTATCTGCGGGCAGAACTTCGAAAAGCCCGAAGATATGACATGCCATTCTGCAAGGATCGACAGAGGCAATGTGCTCGTCAGGTTTGAGAATGTTGCCGACCGCGATAAGGCAGAGCTTTTGCGCGGCAGATTTATTGCCGTTACGAGAGATAATGCCGTAAAGCTCAAAGAGGGAAGCTATTTTATTGCTGATCTTAAAGGTCTTACGGTTATAGACGACGACAGGGGAGATCTTGGAACTGTTGTCGATTGTTTTGAGACGGGATCCCAGTTCACGCTGGAGATCAAGCGCGATAAAAAGAAAAACCTTATGGTCCCGTTCGTCAAAGTGTATTGTTACGAAGTCGATATAGAGGGCGGATTTATTAAGTGCCGGTTGCCGGAAGGCCTCTACGAACTTTACGACTGACATCCGGAAATTTGATATGGGACGGCAAGCTTTATGAAGACAGTCTACTTTATGACTCCTGCATACGGCCATGTTTTGCCTGTCCTGCCGATAATAAGAGAACTCACAAAAAGAGGGCATGAAGTCATCTGTTATGCCACGCCGCAGTTTAAGGGTTACATCGAATCCTGCGGATGCCTTTACCGTGAGTATGACGAAGAATTCCATAACCTTAGAATAGATGAGATTACGGGCGATCTTTATAGACTTATGGAGACGCTCATAACGCTTAACGAGAAGCAGTACGATAAATATGTCGGACTGATCGGGGAAGAAAGACCTGATCTTCTGATGTACGATTCGATGCTCTCATTTGCTAAGAATATTGCTTATAAACTTAATATTATAAGTGTGTGCACTGCGGCGACGATCGGCTTCAATCTGCCTGTGTGCATGTTCTCGAATATAGCTACTTCAAGTGTTCCGCTCGTGCTTAAGAACGGTAAAGGAATGAGAAGGCTCATAAAGCAGGATAAGAAGTTCAGGAAAGAACGCGGTCTTGCAAAGTTCAAGCTCATCGATCTTTATATGAATACTGCAGACTGTACGATCGTAATGACACCTTATAAGCTCCAGCCGATGGCATGGACGTTCCCTAAGAATGTGCATTTTGCCGGTACGACCATAAAAGAGCAGATCGAGATCCTTCACGGCGGAGAATATGGTGATTATGACTGCTATATCTCCATGGGATCGGTTTTCGGGAAGAACGTAAATGAGATGAGAGAATTCCTGGAATTACCCGGGATGCGCGAAAAGAAGATCATCATATCAACGCCTGAGACTCCTGACTGGATGAAGGAAATGCCTAATGTCCGCGCAGAAAAATGGGTCTATAATGTCGATCTTATCCCGAAAGTTAAGCTCTTCATAAATGTAGGCGGTGTCAGCTCGGTCTATACCGCGATGTATTACGGTGTAAGACAGATATCGATTCCTGCGCAGGAAGAAGAGCGTTACAATGCAATTATATTAAAGCGTCACAAGGGCGGCTTCTATCTAAAACGTTACGATAAGGATAAACTGTTAAGAGCAGTAAAGTCTTTAGACAGACTGAAGCCTGAGCTGTGCCGTGAGATAATCCGCGAAGCAGACGGCACTAAGACTGCTTTGGAACTGATCGAAGGAATGGGCGGAGACAGAACTAATGAGTGAGAAGATCTTACTTACAGGAGCCACCGGTTTTCTCGGAGGTTACGTAATAAAAGAACTGTCGGAGCACGAAGGCTATGAGGTCATCGCTGTCGGCAGAAATGAGAAGCGCGGCAAGGAGCTTGAGGCATTTGACGGCGTCAGGTTCGTAAAAGCCGATATCACCGATGAAGCAATGCTCGGAGCTATCTTTGAAGAAGAGAGGCCCGATTATGTTATCCACACAGGCGCATTGAGCTCCGCGTGGGGCAAGTACGATGATTTCTATCAGGCAAATGTAAAGTCTACGGTCATCATCGGCGGTCTTTGCATCAAGTACAATATCAAGCGCATGGTATATATCTCTTCTCCGAGTATCTATACCGCTAAAAGAGACAGGCTTGATATAAAGGAAGATGACTTTGATCCGGGCAATAAGCTGAATTTCTATATCAAGACAAAGCTGCTCTCTGAAAAAGAGCTCCATGCGCTGGAAGAAAAGGGTCTCGATCTTACGATCTTAAGACCCAGGGGCCTTATCGGACCGGGCGATCCGAGCCTGATGCCACGTCTCATGCGCGCCAACGGCAAGATAGGGATCCCTCTTATCCGCAAGGGCAAGATCATCGTCGATATCACATGCGTTCAGAATGTCGCTTACGCGTGCTATCTTGCCATGACTACAGCAAAGGCCAAGGGCATGACATTTAACATAACAAACGGTGAACCTTCTGAGTTTGCCAAGCTTCTTGAATTGTTCTGTACTGAAGCGGGAGAGACCGCAAAGTTCCTTAATCTTCCGTTCGGACTGATGTATGTCATGGCTTCGATAATGGAAGGCATATATACTGTCCTTCCGACAAAAAAGGAACCCGTGCTTACAAGATATACAGTCTGCACATTGTCTTTCTCGCAGTCACTTGATATAAGCAAAGCAAAGGAGATATTAGGCTACAGTCCAAAGATCTCACTTGCGGAAGGAATACGTGAATATGGAAAATGGTGGCAGACAAATAAGTAGTGTAACGCTCTATGCCTGCGGAACCTGCAAGAATAATATAGCGTCTGTATTAAAGGGCGAGAAGAAGAAAGAGATAGTCTTTCCGGCGCTTGTCGCGCGCCTGGAGCATAAGAGCTTAGGCACTGTGCTCTTTGATACCGGCTACTCAAAAAGGATATACGGCAACGGTATCGTATCCAAGATATATAACTTGCTGAATCCTTCAGAAGTTAAGGAAGAAGATACGATCAGCTATAAGATGAAGACCGAAGGCCGTAAGGTCAGCTTTATCGTCTTAAGCCACCCGCATCCCGATCACATAGGCTGTCTGAAGGATTTTGACGACTATACTCTGCTTGCTACGGAAGACTGTATCAACGGTCTTAAGAGAGCGAAAAACACCGAACTCGTATTCCGCAACCAGGTGCCTGATATGACCGGCAGAATAAAGATCCAGAGCCTTGTGCCTTTGGCGCAGGATGACGGTGTTTCCGGAATACTCTTAAAGCATTTCACGGAAGCATACGATATCTTCGGAGACGGAAGCGTGTACGGAGTAAGGCTTGACGGTCATACAATAGGGCAGATGGGCATATATATTCCCGAATATAGGCTTTTGCTGGCGGCTGACAGTTCATGGGGTCATTATTTCGCTGAGCGTGTAGACAAGATGAAGTTTATGCCTAAGAAGATACAGAAAGATTACGCGGCCTATAAGGATACCGTTGAGCGCATTAAGGCATTTGAGAAGGATAATCCTGATATCAGGGTCATCTATTCCCATGAAGAGTTCCCGGAGGGCATCTATGAGCAATAAGATCGATATCCTCAGGACATATCTCAAATACAAGAACATGCGCTTTAAAGACCGCGCGGCGCTTGAGAAATACCAGGAAAAGAAGATAAGCGAACAGCTTGATTTTGTTACTTCGCATTCCAAGTTTTATGAGAAATATAAAGGCAAGCCGTTGTTTGAATATCCTCTTATGGATAAGAAGCAGATGATGGAGCATTTTGATGAGCTTAACACTGTAGGCACTAACCGCGATGAAGCCATGAAGCTTGCGATAGATTCTGAAAGAAGCCGTGATTTCTCTGAAAAGCTCAATCACATCACGGTGGGCCTGAGCTCTGGAACGAGCGATACGAGAGGAATTTTCCTTGTGTCAGATAAAGAGAAGGACACGTGGGCAGGCTATATCCTGTCTAAGGTCTTATACGGATCAATACTCGGAAGATACGAAGTCGCGTTCTTCATGAGAGCGAATTCGAATCTTTACGAATCCGTAAGTTCATCCAATATTCACTTTGTTTTTTATGACATCTATAAGGATGTTGATGATAATATCAGGAAACTTCTTGAGCAGAAGCCGGATATAATCGTGGGCCAGCCGTTCATTCTTTTGGATCTTTGCCGCGTGGCTAAAGATCTTCATCCGAAGAAGGTCATATCCATAGCTGAAGTTCTTGAAGACCGCGACAGGGAGGAGATCAAGAAAGCATTTAACGTCGATGTGATACATCAGGTCTACCAGTGTACCGAAGGCTGTCTTGCCACGACCTGCGAATACGGCACGATCCACCTTAATGAGGATATCGTGCATGTGGAAAAGGAGTATCTGGATGACAGAAGGTTTATCCCGGTTATCACAGATTTTACGAGGACTTCGCAGCCGATAATCAGATACCGCTTAAATGATATACTGGTTGAGCGCAAAGGACCTTGTCCCTGCGGGAGCTGTTTTACCGCGCTCGAAAGGATCGAAGGAAGAGAAGATGATGTATTTGTCTTTGACGGAGAAGGCGATAAGAAAGTAGAAGTATTCCCGGACTTCATAAGAAGGCTTGTTCTTTTCGCAGGCGATGTCAGCGATTACAGGATAGTCCAGACTGAAGAAGGAATCATGGAAGTATATTGGAATGAGAATGATGCCATGAAGGATAAGTTCATGACCGAGCTTAAGAAAATGGCATCGGACAGGGGATTTGATTTACCTGAGGTCAAATTTTACACGTATTCATTTGACCGCAGTAAAAAGTTGAAACGTGTGGAATCAAGGAGAAAGAGATAATGAGAAACGTAGAGATCATCGGATACGGAAGTTATGTTCCTGAAGAAACAGTAGAGTTTGACGGCCAGATAAGACACAGAGTGCCGAAAGGAAGCTCTGTGACACAGATATCAATGGCTGTGGCTGCTGCCAGGGAAGCACTCGCAAAGGCATCGCTTGATATCACCGATATAGACTGCATCGTATCTGCAAGTGCCGTCGATCATCAGCCGATACCGTGCACTGCCGCTCTGATCCACGAGCAGATAGCCAAGGGCACCGATATTCCCGCAATGGATATCAACACTACCTGCACCAGCTTTGTATCTGCCTTTGATGTGGTAAGTTACCTGATCGACGCAGGCCGCTATGATAAAGTCCTGCTTGTTGCAAGCGAAAAGGCCTCCGTAGGCCTTAACCCCAAGCAGAAGGAAAGTTATGAACTGTTTGGTGACGGAGCTGCGGCAGTTGTCCTCAGCAAGTGCGAAGATGATTCGGCCGGCATTATTTATGCCAAGCAGATGACTTGGTCTGAAGGCGCTCACGACACTGAGATCAGGGGCGGACTTACGGGCATGTATCCTGATGTTTATTCTGAATGTCCCGAAGAGTTCTGCTTTGACATGAACGGACTTAAAGTATTGAAGCTTGCGGGCAGGAAGCTCCCGGGCTTTTTCAAGGGTTTCCTTAGTGAGAGCGGATACACCATGGATGATATCGATATGGTGGTGCCCCACCAGGCCAGCAAAGCGCTGGGAATGATCATGCCGCTCCTGGGTGTCCCTAAAGACAAATACATCGACATCGTTCCCGAGTACGGCAATATGGTGTCCGTTGCGATCCCTCACGCTTTGATCTGGGCGATCAAGAACGGAAAGATCAAAAAAGGCGATACAGTCCTTCTCATCGGTACCGCCGCCGGCCTTACCGCTAACGCATTGCTGTTCAAGTACTGATATATCTAACGGTGCCTTTTCAAACTGATCGAAAACTGACACTTTTTATGTTAATATTTTCCTTGGAATAAGCTCGCGTTTTCGCGGCGTTTAAGGGAGGGTATTACTATGGGAAGAGGCGGCGGAGGCGGTAGTTCTCACCACAGCTCACATTCATCAAGCAGTCATTCACATCATTCAAGCAGCTCGTCGTATCGTTCGTCGGGTTCTTCATCATCGCACCATTCCGGAGGATCTTATCATTCCGGCGGCTATTACGGTGGCGGAGGATCAGGCGGCGGCTGTCTGTCTACTTTCATAACTCTGTTTATCGTATTCGGATTTATTTTCCTGGGCTTTTTCTTAGCTGTATTTAAGGGTGAAGGCGGCGGAAGGATCGGCGATTATATAAGACTCGAGAGATCAACCGAACAAAGAGAAGCTTTGCCGGAAACTAAATGTGATCCGATCGACGAATGGTATCAGGACGACTGGGGCGACTGGATCGACCAGTCAGGCGAAGAGTCATCTCTTGAAAGCGGTTTTAAATACTTCTATGAGAAGACTGGCGTCCAGCCGTATCTCTGGATCATGGGCGAAGAGGGCGCAGACTATAAGTCTGAAGGCAGTCTGGAAGAGCTTGCCGAAGAAAAATACATCGAGATGTTCGGCCAAGACGAAGGACATGTCCTCGTTATCTTCCGTGAATATCCTAACGAATCAGGCAACTACATCTGCGTTGTAACTCCGGGTTATGATGCTGAGACACAGGTCCTTGACGAAGAGGCAAGAGAGATCCTTTTAGACTGGATCGATTACTACTATTCAGATGACAGCCTGAATGAGGGCCAGTTCTTTGCCAAGTCTTTCGAGACTGCTGCCGACAAGATGATGGTCAAGCAGCTCTCATGGAAGCAGATCGGCGTGATCATCCTGGTTGCTGCGATCGTTGTTGTCGGTATTATCATTACCGCAGGCATCATCAAGAAGCGTAAGGTAGCCGTAGCCCAGCAGAAGGCTAAGCAGGCCCAGGCTGAGAAGGATAAGAAGCAGATCGAATTCAACCAGCAGAAATATAGCGATGCTATCGAAAAGGAATATGTTTCTGTAGAGTGCCCTAACTGCGGCTCTTCAGGCAACAAGATCCGTAAAGGCACGGTTGCTTACTGCCAGTTCTGCGGATCTGCCATCAGTGTTGACATGATAGGCCAGGCCTTCATCGGCGATATCTTCTCGCAGCAACAGGCACAGGCGCAGCAGCAGACATACCAGCAGGCACCAGCATATCAGCAGGCTCCGGCGTACCAGCAGCCTGCATATCAACAAGCGCCCGCGTACCAGCAGGCTCCGGCATATCAGCAGCCGGCATATCAGCAGCCCGCTTACCAGCAGCCGCAGACGTATCAACAGCCCGTACAGACATATCCGCAGGCACCTCAGGCTTACCAGGCACCGCAGGGCGGTCAGCCTGCACAGGCTTATCCGCAGGCGCCTCAGTATCAGCCTGCACCTCAGGCATACCAGCAGCCACAGGCACCGCAGGGCTATCAGCAGCCTCCTCAGAATTACCAGCAGCCGCCGCAATGATGAACTTCTACGTAGCGACATTATTTCCTGAGCAGGTTACTTCGTATCTGAATACCAGCATTACAGGCAGAGGGATCGCAAAGGGCGCGATCTCTTTGGAATGCATCCAGATGAGGGATTATGCACCTAATACTTACGGCCGAGTGGATGACACTATTTACGGCGGCGGTACAGGCATGATGATCCGTCCCGAGCCGGTCTATGGTGCTTATGAGAAAGCCGTAGAGATGTGTGGCGGCAATAAGCCTTATACGGTCTATATGTCACCTAAGGGCAAGGTTTTCAACCAGGCAAAGGCTCATGAACTTGCCGGACGCGGGAATCTGCTCATTATCTGCGGCCACTATGAAGGCATAGACGCACGTGTCATTAACGAGATATGTGACGAGGAGATATCTATCGGAGATTATGTCTTAACGGGCGGTGAGACGGCGGCGATCGTCGTTATCGATGCTGTCGCAAGGCTCGTCCCGGGAGTGCTTCCAAATGAGGAGGCATACACCAATGAGTCCCATACTGACGGAATGCTCGAAGCGCCCCAGTATACCAAGCCTCCGGTATGGCACGGACACGAGGTCCCGGAAGTCCTCAAAAACGGCAATGACGCAGCGATAGCGGACTATAACCGCATTGCCGCACTGGTCGATACATGGCACAACAGGCCCGATATGCTGGACAAATTGGACATTTCGGAGAGCGATTGGGCTAAAATGCTTGCCTTTGAAAGAGGCATGTGCTAAAATTCTCCAGTTATCAGGGTGGTCCTCTGCCATTATCCAGGCAAGAACATCTGCAGGAAAGAGAGGAAACGAACAATATGGATTTAGTAAAAGTCATCGAGAGCGAGAATATTCGCAACCAGTATCCTGAAGTTGAAGTCGGCGACTTCGTAAAGGCTCACCTTCTTATCAAGGAAGGCGCTAAGGAGCGTATTCAGGTATTCGAAGGCTATGTCATCGCAAGAAAAGGCCAGGGCCTTTCAGAGACAATAACAATTCGCCGTGTATCTTACGGTATCGGCGTAGAGAGAATTCTCCCTGTTAACTCACCCAAGATCGATCACATCGACGTTATTCGTAAGGGTAAGATCAGAAGAGCAAAGCTTTATTATCTCCGCGATCGTCAGGGCAAGGCTGCAAAGATCACACAGAAGATCTGATAGCAGGCTTAACAAAGCAAACAAGGACCGTCTCATTCGAGGCGGTCTTTTTTGTGAAGAAAAATCCGCAGAGTGTTTCTGTAATAAATCCTTTGAATTTTCGAGAAAATTACAGAAAATCGCTGTTTTCTGTCATAAACGCCCGAAAAATGCCTGTTTATGACAGAAAAGCCTTTTGTGCTTATGAGAGGTTACTGTGATAGAATTAATTGGCTGAGTAAAGGAGTCCTTATGGCAGAGAAAAAGAACGACATCAATTGGTTCCCGGGGCACATGAGAAAGGCCTTAAACGAGACCGGCGAGAGGATGAAGCTCGTCGATCTTGTGTATGAGACATGCGATGCCAGGATCCCGTTTTCGAGCCGCAACCCTGAGCTCGACAAGATAATCGGTGAGAAGCCGAGGATCGTTATCCTCAATAAGGCTGATCTTGCAGACCCTGCGAAAACACCTGTCTGGGTCAACAGCCTCGAATCGGGCAATACCCGTGCCTGCGCGCTCGAGAGCACCCACAAGAAAGGCTTTGACAGGCTTAATGCCATCACGATGGAGCTCATGAAAGATAAGCTCGAGAAGGCCGCTGAGAAGGGCAGGATCGGACGCCCGGTCAGAGTTATGGTCGTCGGTGCGCCTAATACCGGCAAGTCCACTCTCATCAATGCGTTAGCAGGCAGGAAAGCTGCAGTTACGGGCGATAAGCCGGGCGTTACAAAAGACTTCAAGTGGATAATGACGGGCGGAAGGCTCGAACTGATGGACATGGCAGGCGTGCTGTGGCCGAGGATCGCGAACGCCAAGAGCGGCATATGCCTTACCGCGCTCGGTTCCGTAAAAGAAGAAGTAGTTGATGTAGTTAAGGTCGCTTATGAGACTTTAAAGATAATGGCTGAGATCTATCCTGATCTTCTGACTGAGCGCTACGGTGTTAAGCTTAATCTTGAGACGCAGGAAGATGACGGATATTTCCAGGATCCTTTCTACGACATCTTCCTTGCAATGGCAAAGAAGAGAGGCTGCATAATGAGCGGCGGAAGGATAGACGAAGAGCGCTTTGCAAGGCTTTTCTTAAACGATCTGAAAGAGGGCAGGACCGGCAGGATCACTCTTGAAATGCCCGGAGATTATAAGTAAGGAGTATAGATCATGCCTAAGCTTACGACTGAGCAGCTTATCGCAAAATACGATGCGATGTACGAATATGAGAATGATTGTTTCTCCAAAGGTTTTAAGATGATCGGCGGTATCGACGAGGCAGGCAGAGGACCTCTCGCAGGCCCCGTTGTGGCTGCATGCTGCATACTTGATCCTGATGTAAAGATCCTTGGTCTGGACGATTCCAAAAAACTTTCCGAGAAGAAGAGGGAAGAGCTTTTCGTAGAGATAAAAGAGAAAGCAAAAGCGTATGCGATCTGCTCTTCAAGCCCTGAAGAGATCGATGAGATAAATATCCTTGAAGCAACGAAAAAAGCCATGAGAAACTGCGTTAAGGAACTTGCTTCAAAAGGACAGTCTCCCGACATTCTTCTCATTGACGCAGTCAACTTGTCAGGCACCGGATTAGACGTTATTCCGATCATAAAAGGTGACGCAAAATCAGACTCGATCGCAGCCGCATCGATCCTTGCAAAAGTAACCAGGGACCACATCATGATGGAATACGACGAAGAGTATCCCGGCTATGGCTTTGCTAAACATAAGGGCTACGGCACAAAAGACCACTATGCCGCGATCCGCGAAAAAGGAATGACCCCTATACATAGAAGATCATTCTTAAAAGTAATTCACTAAAGTTCACATGTACTGATGCGAGTAATATTATTCTTCGAGCGATTCCGCACAAGCGAAGCGCGGAGGACCTTAGCGAGAGAATAATATTACGAGCTATGCACAAGCGCGCAGCGCGCGGAGGACCTAGCGAGAGAAAGAATATTTCTCGACCTCTTGACTTTGTGGCAAAACTCAATTATTATATCGCTCGTGAAAGAAGAACGTCCGTTTCTCACCTTAAGCGGCCAAGTGCTTGTGAAGAGGTCATAACATAGATAATTAACCTTTATATAGAGGGGTTGCTCGTTTTAGGGCAGGGTTGTTATGAGAGAACGGATTTTATCCGTTCTTTTTTTATGCAGGAAATAGAGCTTTTAAACAAGGAGGTGGCCACCATCGCAAAGACCAATGATACTCAGATGATTAACGGGGCAATCAAGTTCCCTCAGGTTCGTCTTATTGACGCAGAAGGACAGATGGTCGGAGTTGTACCGATCGAAGAAGCCCTTAAGAGCGCTGAAGATGCTGAATTAGATCTCGTCTGCATATCACCCAATCCTGACAATCCGGTTTGCAGAGTCATGGATTACAACAAGTTCCTTTTCGAGAAGAGCAAGAGAGAGAAGGAAGCAAAGAAGAAGCAGAAGGAGACCGAGCTCAAGGAAGTCGGCTTAAAGCTTACAACAGACGTTCACGATGTCGAAGTAAAGCGCAAGATGGTCGTAAAGTTCCTTTCGGCAGGAGACAGAGTAAAGGTTAACATCAGATTCAGAGGCCGCGAGATGGCTTTCCAGAATAAAGGTTTCGAGGTCATGAATAATTTCGCTGACAGCGTAACCGAATACGGATCAGTTGACAGACCGCCGAAGATTGAAGGCAGGAACATGGTAATGTACCTGTCACCGGCAAAGAAAAAATAATTTAGGAGGATAGAAATATGCCCAAGCAGAAAACACACACTTCTTCAAAGAAGAGATTCAAGGTTACCGGTACCGGTAAGGTTCTCCATAAGCAGGCATTCAGAAGCCACATTCTGAGCAAGAGACCTACAAAGAGAATGAGACACCTTAGACACAACCAGGTATGCTCAGATCAGAATGCAAGAATCATCAAGAAGATGATCCCTTACGCTTAATTGCTTAGAATTTAGGAGGACAAGACAATGTCAAGAGTTAAAAGAGGAATCCGCACAAGAGCGCGTCATCATAAGATTTTAAAGGCAGCAAAGGGTTACTGGGGTCATAAGAGCAAGCTTTTCAAGGTTGCTAACCAGCAGGTTCTCAAGTCCGGTAACTATGCTTACAGAGACAGAAGAAATAAGAAGAGAGAGTTCAGAAGACTCTGGATCGTTCGTATCAACGCAGCTTGCCGTCTTAACGACATGAGCTACTCCAGATTCATGAACGGCCTCAAGAAGGCTGGTATCGAGCTCGATCGTAAGATCCTTTCCGATATCGCTGTTACAGATGCAGCAGGCTTTACATCTCTCGTTGAGAAGGCTAAGGCAGCTCTCTGATATACTGAAAAACAGAATGCTTAAAGAAGTTGTCTCGTTGAGGCAACTTCTTTTTTTGTTTGCGCGATCAGTTTTTACCTAAATCTCGAAAAATCGTCGTTTGGGTAAATTTTCGGGCGGATTCTTTACCCAAATCTTTACCCAAACCGTAATAAAATTCCATTTGGGCAAACGGCATGTTCAGCAACGTTTTAAGGACGTCCCCAAGACTATAAATTTGTTATAATGTTTTCCGTAATAGCGAAAAAGGAGACTCCTATTTTGGTCATCACCAGCCGCGACAATCCGAATGTAAAGCGCATCGCAAAGCTTACCAGGAGATCAGAAGCCAAGTCTGAAGGCGTGATCTATCTCGAGGGCACAAGGCTTTGTGAGGAAGCTTTGGCGAGCGGTCAGAAGGCAATGGAAGTCATTGTTACTGAAGATAAGGTCTCCTGGGCAAAGGAATTCACGCCGGATATCGAACCGCTCGTACTGAGCAAAGATGTTTTCGCAAAGATCTCACAGACCGTTAATCCGCAGGGTGTTGCCATCATTATCAAGGAGCCCGGGATAAGCGCTGATATTCCAAGCAGGGGCGATAACAAGGATATCTACGTCGTGCTGGAGAATACGCAGGATCCGGGCAATCTCGGAACGATAATCAGGATGGCAGACGCGTTCGGTCTGACCGCCGTCATAGTAAGTCCCACAACATGCGATCCGTATAATGACAAAGTCATCAGAGCGACCATGGGATCAGTCTGGCATATTCCGGTCGTAAGAAAGGCGATGGATGAGTGCTTTGAGTATTTCGGGAAGAATAATATCGATACGCTTGCTATGCATCTTAAGGGAAGTGAATTGGGAAGCGGAGACCTGAGGCTGCCGTGTGCATATTTTATCGGCAACGAGGGTGACGGCCTCACTGATGAGACATCACAAAGATGTACGAAGCTTGTTAAGATCCCGATGAAGGGGCAGGCGGAATCGCTCAATGCCGCGGTGGCTGCTTCAGTAATAGGATACGAGCTCTCAAAGCTTATCTGAGCGGTCTTTTTGAACGTAGTTAACAACTAAACGCTCATTGTCTGCATAATTATTCGTCTAAGCGTATGCAAACCCTCATAAATGAAAAGTTTTATAATATCTGATATATTAGGCGGGAGTCTAAGTGAACATAAGGAAAGATAAGACGGGAATATGGAATCTGAACAGAATTTACAGCTGATAAACAAGCTCGCTGAAGTAGCGAAAATTAAATCACACATCAACACCGAGTTGTACACCAAGTACAACGTTAAGCGCGGCCTCAGAAATAACGACGGCACGGGTGTTCTTGTAGGCCTTACCGAAGTCGGCGAGGTCATGAGCTACATCGTTGACGATGCGGACAGGATCCCTGTCGAAGGCAAGCTTTTCTATCAGGGCTACGAGGTAAAAGATCTCGTAAACGGATTCTTCTCCCAGGGCAGATACGGTTATGAAGAGACCGCATTCCTGCTCCTTACCGGCGAGCTCCCGACAGAGTCTGAACTTAAGGAATTCAATCAGCTCCTTTCAAGCGTAAGACCTCTTCCGGAAGGCTTTACCGAAGACATGATCATGAAGGCACCTTCTCCGGATATTATGAATAAACTTGCAAGATCCGTTCTTGCTCTTTATTCCTATGACGACAATCCCGATTCTACGGATATCGCAAACGTAGTAAGACAGTGCACCGAGCTCATCGCAAGATTCCCCGTGCTCATCTCTTACGGCTATATGGCTAGAAGACATTACATCGAGCACAGAGATCTCTATATCCATGCGCCTGTTCCTGAGTACAATACAGCCCAGAACATCCTGCACATGATAAGACCTGACGGCAAGTTTACTGAGCTTGAGGCAAGGATCCTTGATGTTATGCTCGTTCTTCACGCTGAGCACGGCGGCGGAAACAACTCTACATTTGTTACACACGCTGTTTCTTCAACGGGTTCTGATACATATGCTGTCATTGCTTCTGCAGTAGGTTCTTTGAAGGGACCTCAGCACGGCGGTGCTTCCAACAAGGCATATGCCATGATGAAGGATCTCAGGGAGCACGTAAGCGACTGGACTGACGAGGCCGCTATCAAGCAGTACCTTGCAGATATCATCAACAAGAAGGCTTTCGACAATTCCGGCCTTATCTATGGTATCGGCCACGCTGTCTATACGCTCTCTGACCCCAGAACCGTAGTCATCAAGAAATATGCTGAGCTCCTCGCAAAAGAGAAGGGCAATATGGATCTCTTTAATCTTTATATCCTGGTCGAAAAGCTTGCGCCTGAGGTATTCCATGAGGTAAAGAAATCCGACAAGCTCGTTTGCGCCAACGTTGACTTCTTCGCAGGACTCGTTTATTCGATGCTCGGCATCCCGACGGAGCTTTATACACCTCTGTTTGCATGCGGAAGGATCGCAGGCTGGAGCGCTCACAGGATCGAAGAACTCGTATCAGGCGGACGCATCATGAGACCTGCGTTTAAGTGCGTAAATAAGCGCAGACCGTACGTTCCCTCTGATAAGAGGACAGATATCATCTGATATTCGAATATTGGCCGCAAATCAGGCGGTGCATTCGTGTCCGTTATACTTGCACAGGCTCAAATCCTGTGGTAATATACTCGGGCACAGCAACAAGGCCCCATGGTCAAGTGGTTAAGACGGCGCCCTCTCACGGCGCAATCAGCGGTTCGAATCCGCTTGGGGTCACCAAATACGAAGGAAGGACGAACACTTGAACAGTGTCCGTCTTTTTACTTAATGTAGGGTTTTGGGTTATGGATGAGAATAAGTACATCAAGATAAGAGGCGCCAGAGAGCATAACCTCAAGAATATCGACATAGACATTCCGAGAAGGAAGATGGTCGTTCTTACCGGCCTGTCCGGATCCGGAAAGTCTTCTTTGGCATTCGATACGATCTACGCAGAAGGCCAGAGAAGATATGTCGAGTCTCTCTCATCCTATGCGCGCATGTTCTTAGGCCAGCTCGATAAGCCTGATTTGGACAGCATCGAAGGCTTGTCGCCTGCGATCTCTATCGATCAGAAGTCTACTGTGAGCAATCCCAGATCTACTGTAGGTACCGTTACCGAGATCTATGACTACTTCAGACTGCTCTATGCCAGAGTAGGTGAGCCTTTCTGCCCCAGCTGCGGTAAGAAGATAGCTTCCATGGGCATCGACCAGATCATAGACAAGATAAAGGCATATCCCGAAGGCACAAGAGCCATCGTCTACGCTCCTGTCGTAAGAGGTAAGAAGGGTGAGTTCAGCAAGCTTTTCGAGGGCTTCAGGAAGACAGGTTATGCGCGTGTCAGAGTAGACGGCATAACATACGAACTCGATGAAGAGATCGAGCTCAACAAGAACAACAAGCACGAGATCGAAGTGGTTGTCGACAGATTGGTCATCAAGGAAGCCAATACGACAAGACTTTACGATTCATGTGAGACGGCTTTGAAGCTTGCAGACGGCCTGCTCCGCGTAGAGCTCCAGACAGCTACTACTGACAGCAACGGTGAGAAGGTATATGAATCCGAAGAGGAGTTCTTCTCACAGCACCTGGCATGCCCAGACTGCGGTATTTCTTTCGGCGAGATCAACACGAGGAGCTTCTCGTTTAACAGCCCCGAGGGTGCCTGCCCTCACTGCGCGGGCTTAGGCACGCTTACCAGCGTTGATCCGGAACTCTGCATAACAAATCCCAAGCTTTCGCTCAATGAAGGCGCGGTAAGGACTGCAGGATGGAATTTCGATGATCCCAAAAGCTGGGGAAGATGCTTTATCGAAGCGCTCTCGAAGAGATATAAGTTCTCTCTTGATACGCCTTACTATAAACTCCCGGATGATATCAAGAATCTCATCCTTTACGGCAATGACGGTGAGAAGCTCAAGATCGATACAAGGAACTCCATCTATGCGAGAAGCGAAGACTATTACTCAGCGTGGGAAGGCGTAGTGCCCAGCGTTATGAGACGCTGGAGAGAGTCATACAGCGAAGAGGCAAAGCAGTCTTACGAGAGATACTTCAGCGTTGATATCTGCCCTGAATGCGGAGGCGCAAGGCTTAACAAGAACAGCCTGTCCGTCAAGCTCGGAGGTCTCAATATAAGCGAGCTGACAGACATGTCCGTTAAGAACATGAGAGATTTCTTTGCAGGCCTCAAGCTTACCGGCAAGAATGCGGAGATCGCAGCTCCTATCTTAAGAGAAGTTAAGTCCAGGATCGAGTTCTTATACGATGTCGGTCTGGACTATATGACGTTGTCCAGATCTTCATCCACGCTCTCGGGCGGTGAGGCCCAGAGAATAAGACTTGCGACACAGATCGGAGCAGGCCTCCAGGGCGTGCTGTACGTTCTCGACGAGCCTTCGATAGGTCTTCACCAGAGAGATAACGACAAGCTCATTAAGACGCTGTTTAAGCTGAGGGATCTCGGCAATTCGATCATCGTCGTAGAGCACGATGA
Source organism: Clostridiales bacterium (assembly GCA_017554745.1). Lineage (GTDB taxonomy): Bacteria > Bacillota > Clostridia > Saccharofermentanales > Saccharofermentanaceae > Saccharofermentans. The sequence goes on from JAFZHS010000013.1 coordinate 319,782, forward strand.
GGACACGATGAGAGCCGCCGACCACATCATCGATATCGGTCCGGGCGCAGGCTCGTTCGGAGGTCAGGTAGTCGCACAGGGCACTATCGATGACATCATCAAAGAGCCTGAATCAGTTACTGGACAGTATCTGTCGGGCAAGAAATTCATCCCTGTTCCGATGAACAGAAGGAAGATCGACGATAAGAAGCTGCTTAAGATTAAAGGAGCATATATTAATAACCTTAAGCATATCGACGTTGATATCCCGATCGGTCTGTTTACTGTTGTTACCGGTGTATCCGGCTCAGGCAAGTCATCGCTTATCAATTCGACTCTTGTGCCTTATCTTAACCATGAGCTCAACGGCTCGAGGAAGACCAGGGTAAAGTGCGACAGGATAACGGGATATTCCAATCTCGACAAGATCATCTGCATTGACCAGAGCCCCATAGGAAGGACTCCGAGGAGTAATCCGGCAACATACATAGGACTTTTCGATCTTATAAGAAAGCTCTATGCCGAGACACCTGACGCGAAGCAGAGAGGCTATAAGGCAGGCAGATTCTCCTTTAATACAAAGGGCGGAAGATGCGAAGCCTGTGCGGGCGACGGCGTAAACAAGATAGAGATGCATTTCCTCCCGGATATCTATGTTACCTGCGACGTATGTAAGGGTAAGAGATATAACAGGGAGACGCTCGAAGTCAGATATAACGGCAAGAACATCTCCGATGTCCTCGACATGAGTGTCGATGAGGCTTGCGAGTTCTTTAAGAACCACCCGACGATCTACAAGAAGGTCAGGACCCTGCAGGATGTCGGTCTGGGCTATATCAAGCTTGGCCAGCCCTCCACAACGCTCTCGGGCGGTGAGGCGCAGAGGATCAAACTTGCCTCGGAATTGTCGAGAAGATCGACCGGAAAAACGTTATATGTATTAGATGAACCGACCACCGGACTGCACGTCGCGGACGTTCACAAATTGGTTGACATTTTAGAACGCCTAACCGAAAATAAGAACACTGTGGTCGTAATAGAGCACAATCTTGATGTCATAAAGACAGCAGATCATATAATAGATCTCGGTCCCGAGAGCGGTGACGGCGGCGGTGAAGTAATCGCCTGCGGCACGCCTGAAGAGATTGCCAAATGCAAGAAGTCTTATACGGGACAGTTCTTGAAGCCTATCCTGGAGAGGGCCAAAAAGAACGGACAGTACAAGGATATATCTGCGTTTATTGACACTGCAAGGCTCGAGGAAGAACAGTACGACATCCTTACCGGACCGAAGGTAAGACGCAGGATAAGGGAAGAGAACGATAGTAACGGAGAAGATTAATGGCACTTTGTAGTATTTGCAAGAAAAGACATGCAATTGTCTTTACGAGCCGTTATGAGAACGGCAGCAGGATCGATGAAGGATTCTGCCTTAAGTGCGCCTACGAATCAGGCATATCGGGAGTTACCGATATGTTCAAGGCGACCGGCATTAATGCCGACAACATCGATGAGATGAGCGACAGACTGGAAGAACTGGTTTCGCAGAACGGTATCTCAGCTGATCCGGCCGAGTTTTTAAGGAATCTCGCCGGCGGTGATGCACTTCCTTTCGAAGACGATGACGAGACTTATGAATTCGATGAAGATTCAACACCTGTAGGCATTACAGATCCCGAGACCAAGGATGAGAAGAGCGATGAAGCAGAAAAGGGTCCTTCAAGGCCTAATATCTTTGATTCTATCTTCGGCAGAAGACCCGGCAGCCAGTCAGAGGACGAATCCTCAGGTGACAAGAACAGCAGGGATCCCAGAAAGGCCAGAGGCAAGACACGCCTTAAGTACCTTAACGAATTCGGTACTAACCTTACGGAGCGTGCCGCAGAAGGCAAGATCGACCGCATAATCGGCCGTGATAAAGAGATCGACAGATGTATCCAGATCCTTAACAGACGTTCGAAGAACAATCCTGTTCTTATCGGTGCGCCCGGTGTAGGTAAGACTGCCGTAGCGCAGGGCCTCGCCGTAAAGATCGTTGAAGGCTCTGTTCCTGAGAAGCTCCTTAACATGCAGGTATGGCAGTTAGACCTTCCTGCCATGGTCGCGGGCACTCAGTTCAGAGGACAGTTTGAGAGCCGTATCAAGGGCGTTATCAACGAAGCTATCAAGGCAGAGAACATCATCCTTGTAATCGATGAGCTTCACACCATTATCGGTGCAGGCGATGCTGAGGGCTCCACAAACGCTGCCAATATCTTAAAGCCCGCACTCGCAAGAGGAGAGCTCCGTATACTTGGCTCTACTACTACGGCTGAGTATAAGCGCATAGAGAAGGATTCAGCTCTTGAGAGACGTTTCCAGAAGGTCATGCTTGACGAGCCTTCAGTAGAGATGTCCATCGAGATCCTTAAGGGCATTAAGGACTACTATGAGAAGCACCACAACGTCACGTATTCTGATGAGGTAATCGAATTCGCGGTCAAGGCTTCCAAGAGATATATCACCGACAGATATCTTCCGGATAAGGCTATCGACCTTATCGATGAGGCAGGTTCTGCCGCAAACCTTAAGAATGTAAGGCTCGTTAAGCTTGCAAACACAAAGAAGGCGCTTGAGAAGGCTAAGATCGAACACCAGCAGATGATCGATTCCATGGAGAATTCTTCTCCTGAAGAACGTGAGGCTGATTATGAGAAGGTAGCCGAGCTTAAGGCTTCAGTTGATAAGCTCCAGAATGAAGTAATTGCTCTTGAGGATGATATTATTCCTGATCCTATTCAGATCGAAGATATCGCGAGAGTCGTTGAGATGTGGACAGGTATTCCTCTGAAGTCCATTTCTGAGACTGAGACACAGAAGCTTGCAAACCTCGAGAAGAAGCTTCACGAGCGTGTCATCGGCCAGGAAGAAGCCGTTCACGCAGTCGCGAGCGCAGTAAGACGTAACAGAGCCGGCTTTACCAAGAAGCACAAGCCGACATCTTTTATATTCGTAGGACCTACGGGCGTAGGTAAGACAGAGCTCGTTAAGGCTTTGGCTGAGGCTATGTTCGATACGGAGGACGCATTGATCAGAGTCGACATGTCTGAGTACATGGAAGCACATTCTGTCTCCAAGCTCATCGGTTCTCCTCCGGGATATGTCGGATTCGACGATGCCGGACAGCTTACCGAGCAGGTCAGAAGAAAGCCTTATTCGGTAATTCTTTTCGACGAGATCGAGAAGGCGCACCATGACGTGTTCAATCTCTTACTGCAGATGCTTGATGACGGTGTCCTCACAGACAGCCACGGCCTGCATGTTAACTTCGAGAACTGCATCATCATCATGACGTCTAACGCAGGAAGCTCTGCAAAGGCTGCAACGATCGGTTTCTCCAATGACACTCATGAAGCTATGGAACAGCACGTGCAGAGCGCTCTCAAAGAGACGTTCCGTCCCGAGTTCCTTAACCGTGTCGATGAGACGATTATCTTCAAGTCTCTGACAAGGGAAGAGGTCCGCAAGATCGTAAACATCATGATCAAGGACGTATTCTCATCGCTTGACGATAAGCATATCAAGGGCTCCATGACCAAGGCTGCAGGCGACAGGCTCGCTGAGCTCGGTTACGACGAGAAGTACGGCGCGAGACCTTTGCGCAAGGCTATCAGGGCCAATATCGAAGATCCGCTCTCCGATATGTTCCTTACCGGTGCGCTTAAGGATGTGGCAAGCCTCAAGATCGATTTCAGAAGAGGCAAGTTCTGCTTCGATACGATCAAGAAGAGCGAGTAAGATAAGAGCATTCTTTTCGCGCTATTTCAAAACAAATAATAGAGGCTGCCTCATATGAGACAGCCTCTTGTTGTTGGTCTGTGATAACGATTACTTGTACCAATCGAAGTATGCGTAGTTGTAACCGTAAGATGTTACGCTGGCATCGGTCTTTACATAGACTGTGAAGGTATAAGTCTCACCGGCACCTACAGCGATCTCGTTAGGAACACCGCGGAATGATTTGCCTTCGCCTGAGAATGTCATAGCGTCTGAAGTAACTTCCGTAATATTGGCATTGCAATAGAATCTGATATCAAGTCCCTTGAGTGACTTAGGAAGGTTAGCGGTATAGTTACTCTTATTCTTCAATTCGATATCAAACTTGAATCCGTCTGATGTAGGCGCAAACCTTGTAAGATTCATATTGAAGTCATTGATGCTCGAACCTGCAGCAGTCTCATTGCCGGAAGAAACAGCAGGCTTCTTGGAAGTCGTAGTTGTTGCTTCTGTCGTGGTTGTAGTAGCTTCAGTCGTTGTAGTTGTAGCTTCCGTAGTCGTAGGCGTAGTCTCGGTCTCTGTAGTAGCTGTTGTCTCAGACTCGGTAGTTGTCGGGGTGGTCTCAGTCTCTGTCTCAGTTTCCGTCTCGGTCTCTGTTTCTGTCTCTGTTTCCGTCTCAGTATGCTTTTCCTTGGTCTGTGTTGCGATAGTCTCTACCTGCTTCTTTCCGAAGATAGCCTTAAGACCGGATGTGTTATCAAGTGCCCAGAGGACAACGATAGCAAGGAAGATGATTCCGAGGAATGTGATAAGACCGATAAGTCCGGGATCCTTGACCCCCTTTGTCTCCTTCTTACGCTTCTTGGGCTTCTTAACAGGAGTTACAGGGGAGATGGCCTTATCGTGGTGTGAGCTCTGAGCGCTGGCAACGCCGCGTGTAGCAGCTGTGGGCTGCTTGCCCTTGGGCTCAAACGGTGAATAAGCATCTCTCTGTACAGCGGGTCTGGTATTAGTCGTACCGGGTCTTGCTGTTGTAGCAGGTGCAGGAGCAGGAGCTGCCTTAGCGGGAGCTGCTGCGCTTGCAGGAGCAGCTGCGGCAGCGGGCCTCTGGGGCTTTTCAGTCTCTGCGGGAGCGTGTACCTTTTCAACTTCCTTAGCTGCAGGCTTAGCGGCTGCTGCCTTTGCGAGTTCTGCAGGTGTAACCTGAGTAGCTGTTTTAGCAGGAGCAGCGGGAGCAGCGGGAGCAGCAGGTGCAGCAGGAGCAGCGGCCTTTGCCGGTGCTGCCGGAGCAGGCTTTGCAGGTTCAGCAGGCTTTACGGGAGCAGCGGGAGCAGCAGGTGCAGCTGCTTTTACCGGAATGACATTTGAAGCAGGATTAACTGCCGGAGCGGGTGCTGCAGGCTTAACGGGTGCTGCAGGAGCAGCAGGAGCAGCGGCCTTAACAGGTGCTGCGGGAGCAGCGGGTGCCGCAGGCTTAACAGTTGCAGATGTTGCAAAAGGTGTTGTGGGCTTTGCGGGTGCAGCAGGAGCAACAGGTGCAGCGGGTTTAGTACTGGTTGCGGCAACAGTAGCGCCGGCAATTGTAGTTGCTGTAGCAGCGGCTGCAACAGGAGCGGCCTTTGAAGGTTCTGTCTTAGCAGGCTCTGCGGGCTTAACGGGAGCAGCGGGTGCTGCAGGAGCGGCAGCCTTTACAGGTTCTGCGGGCTTAATGGGAGCAGCAGGTGCAGAGGGAGCAGGTGCTGCCTTTGCGCTTTCTGTCTTGTCGGTTTCCTGATCGGCCTTATTGAAGATATCTCCCTTAGTTGCAGAAGGATACGGTCTGTATCCGACAACATTCTGCTGTGCCTGAGGCTGTGCTGCAGGTGATACGGGCTTCTGTTTTGGTGTGGTACCCTTGATGTTTACTGCGGCACCGTCGTGATTCATTTCGTTGAATGAAGGAGCAGGAGCTTTGAAAGGAGAAGGAGCAGCTTTTTCTGCAGGCTTCTCGGCTCTGGGAATATCAACTTCGTCCGGTGCGGGAATGATGGGCTTTGCCGCATTCATGAACGGGCTTGTATTCTTATCGTGTTCGGAAGTTGCAAAATCGAGACCGTCGCCTGATTTGAAGAACTTGTCATTCGCAGGCTTAGCGGTGTTAGACGAATCGATCTCGTTGAACTTGGGAAGAGATTCCTTGGAAGGTGCAGGAGCAGCAGGTGCAGCTGCAGGCTTATCGAAAGTACCGCCGTCTTTAGGGAAAGCGGGAACAGCAGGTGCAGCAGGCTTTGCCTCAACGGGCTTAGGCTCGGGTGCCGGTGTAGGCGGAGTAACCGTTGTATCTGTCTCGGGTGCCTTAAAAGGTTTAAATGCGGAGATTGATGCATCAAATTCGAAATCGTCGAACTCGTCTTTAAAACCGTCGTTAAAAGAATTAGCGGCATTCTTATCGAGATTATCCTTACTCTCCTTGAGTTTATCAGCTACGGATTCCGTCTTGTCACCGGGCTTGAACTGTACTAAGAATGAGGAATCGACAAAATCGTCCTTTTTGTCAGGATTATTGAAACCGTTAAGGTTATCAAACTTATCAGGATCGTTAGGCATTTGTCTAATCTCCTTTTTAAAATATTAATAACTCAATTTTAACGAATATGAGTTTTCAATCAAGACGTTTATGTTACGGTTTCGGGTCTTTTCATGGTACTTAAAGCCGAGGTTTTTCCTTGACTTTGCGCTTTCATGATGATATTATCTTGTTCGCACTTAACGGATAGGCTCGTGTGGCGGAATTGGCAGACGCAACGGACTTAAAATCCGTCGGAGTAAAATCCGTACCGGTTCAAGTCCGGTCACGAGCACCATTTATTCCTTATTAAGTGCGGCGATTGACATCGCGGAGTGGAGCAGTTGGTAGCTTGCCGGGCTCATAACCCGGAGGTCGTGTGGTTCGAGTCCCGCCTCCGCAACCAGATTAAGAGAGGCTGTCTGTAAGGCAGCCTCTTTTAGTACCATAGAAAGTGTAATTGTTAGAGAGTAATTAACTCCGACAGTTGCACTTTTCTTATAATACGGGGAGTAATTGGCCGGACATCAGTCTCTTTGGATCAAGAATCCGCAAATAAAACTGTCAGCCAATCCCCTTATTATAAGCATTCGATTAAGCAGGTAGGGATCTGCTCCCGCGTAACCAACTAAACTGAATTGTAATAAGTGC
>JAFZHS010000002.1 GCA_017554745.1 Clostridiales bacterium
ACGAGTGATGGAGGTTTACCAAGCAGCATAAGTATTTTCGACTAAAACAAAGACCGGATTTGATTCCGGTCTGTTTGCCATGCCTAAAATGCACCAAAGAAAAACCTGCCAACAAACTCTTGATTTTTGTTAGCAGGTTTTATTTGTATTTATAAAATGTTTTGCGTAAAGTCTGCAACTCGAGGCGTTTTTGCTGAATTTTCGAAAAATCATAGCAAATTTAAAACATTTATCTAACCAATCTTTAATACGCAATTAATAGTTTATTTGTATATTAATGGTATATTAAAAATATCAAAGAATTCAGATAACAGGGTGCAGACATGAAAAAATCAACAGACATCAGAGTCGTCAAGACTCAGAAGGCGTTGCTATGCGCTTTGGATGAGCTCATCAAGACAAAGAAATTGTCGAACATCACGATTACTGAGCTCTGTACCAAGGCCAACATCAACCGCAACACTTTCTACTATCACTATAACAACATCTACGATCTGCTGGCGGAATACAAGCAGCTCCTGATGAATGAATTCAGCAACGTTCTTGATGCCAACAGGCAGCGTCACTCAAGGACAGGCCTTGAGATCTGCAATATCATCTACCGTCATCCGAGCTTCATGAGCATTATTATCTCCCCTAACTGTGATCTCGACTATTTCGATGAGATCTTCGGTCTGGCTTCAGAAAAAGCCCGCATCTTAATGGACAAGAATCACGAGATCAAGACCACCGAAGACAACCTCATTTGCACCTATTGCAATGCCGGCTCCATCGCCGTTGTCCGCGAATGGATCAAAGGCGGCCTCAAAGAGTCCCCCGAAGAGATCGCAAACATCATTATCCAGGCTTCCCGCACGGGCCCGATACCTTTGCTGTTTCCGAATGAGTAAAGACTCACTCCAATCAAGTTAATGTCTCAGGCCCGGATCATCCGGGCCTTTTATTTCGCTATTAAATAATCAATACATTATGATAAAATCTTTTTATGGTCTATGACGGAGTAATCAAAGGACGTTTTGTCGAGTTAAAGAGCATCACATTGGATGATGCTCAATTTTCGTATGACATCCGCGCTGATGAGAAAAACCGTGACACCGTCGGTGTTGTTGCAAAGTCACTCGAAGAGCAGATCAACTATCTCAAGTGGCAGATCAATGAGCCTGATGACTACTACTTTGTAGTCTTTAACAGAAAGGGCGAAAAGATCGGCCTCATAGGTCTTTATGACATTCAGGGCGATACGGCCGAGATCGGCCGCGAAGTAAGCTACGGCAATTGCGTCGAAGTCATCGAGAGCGAGATCTTAGTCGAAGATTTTGCGATGGATGTGCTGGGTTTGAAAAAGCTTCGCTCCGTCATATATGCCAATAACACCAAGCACTTAAATAATCAGAAGCATGCTGGAGCAAAGCCGGTCAAGAAAGTAATCAGAAGCGGCGTTGAAAGCTATTACTTTGAAACGGTCTTATCGAAAGACACTCCAACGCGTAGAAAACTGGCTAAAGTAGGAGATGATTTCATTTGAAGAAGCGACTTATCAGTTTTGTTATTCCCTGCTACCGCTCTGAAAAAACTATCAGAGGCGTAGTTGAGGAGATCTTAGCACTCCACAAGCTCCACGAAGATGATGATTATGAGATCATCCTTGTAAGTGATGCTTCTCCTGATAATGTCTGGGATGAGATCGTAAAGCTTAGTCAGGATTACCCTATAGTAAAGGGTTTTGAATTGGCCAAAAATTCCGGTCAGCATGCTGCTTTGATCGCAGGCTATAAATACACAAAAGGTGATATTGTCGTTTCCTTAGATGATGACGGTCAGATAGCTGTCGAAGATACTTATAAGATCATTGACCATATGTATGAAGGCAAAGGATATGACGTCGTTTACGGAAAATACCATGTAAAGAAGCACAGTTTCTTCAGGAATTTAGGTTCAAAAATGGCCGGTTGGATGAGTGTCCATCTTATCGGAGTTCCTAAAAAACTGGGCGGAAGCAGTTTCTTTGCAGCTAAGCGCTTTATTATTGACGAGATGGTTAAATACACCAATTCATACGTTTATCTTCCGGGACTTGTTTTCAGAAGCACTAAAAACGTTGATGCAGTATTTGTTAATCACAGAGCCAGAGAGATCGGTGAATCCAATTATTCTTTCATACGTCTCTTTTCGTTATGGGTTAACGGTGCTACCACATTTTCAGTTAAGCCATTGAGAGTAGCAACTTTTCTTGGATGTATTTCCGCTTTTGCCGGTGTAGTCTTCAGCATAGTTTTAGTTATAAGGAAACTCCTTAATCCCGATATGCAGGCAGGATGGGCATCTCAGATGTGCGTTACCCTTGTAATGTGCGGTACGATCCTTCTGCTCTTGGGAGTTGTTGGTGAATATGTAGGCCGAATTTATATGAGCGAGAACCATTCGCCTCAATATGTTATAAGGCAACATACTGAATCAGAAACAGATACTAATACCGGTTCAGAAGATTAAGTCAATTCTTACTATCTTTACCTCTATATCGTTCAGGCATTACATTAACAGACAGCATATCACTTATACTGCCGGCTTCACCATGTCCCGGGAAAACTATTTCTACTGAAGATGACATACCCTTCAACATAGGATAGTCCTTATCCCAAAACTTTGCTGTGCTTCCTCCAATAAAACGTGTTGTGGTCGGAATGTTAAGCAATGTATCACCTGAAAAGAGATATTTGCCGTCGAGCAATGCTATAAGGCTGTCATTGGAATGTCCAAAACAGCGGATCAGTTCAAAACTGTGATTGCACCAAGCAAATTCCATATTCTCATCAAAAGTCATATCTGCCGGTTCACAAGTAAATGTTCCAATGCGGGCAACCATCGAGCTGATATCTGCTTCTATCCCTTTATTCTGATAATAAAATGTCAGGAAAGCCTCTGCAGCAGATGACATATTACGGTAAATGCTTCCAATGTTTACACTGCATTCGGAGGTAGCAATAACTCGCACGTCATGCTTAATGCTTCTCAGTTTGTTAAGTCCGCATATATGATCGAAATGGCTGTGGGTCAGAATTACATCGATTTGATCTACTGCATTAATTGCTTCAAATAAATCCGCAGAATCCACAGGATCAATGACCAAAGCTTTGTTTTCTTCCAACACCAGATAAGTATTAGTATCAATAATATCCCATGTATACCTTTGTATCTTGAGATTCTGATCTGTAACTAAATCCATTTATATCTCCAAGCGATAAACAATATTCCACATACCGTCATGGCTCATTCCGTATTTCTGATGGAATTTCATCGATGCAATATTGTTCTCTTCCACCCATGAATACAGATACTGTCCGCCATTTTGAACGTATTTATTAAGTTCGGACAAAAGCATCGCATGAATAACACTCTTCTCTGCCCTGTTAATTACCTGATTAATATAGAACTTCTTAGGCATTACATCGATCTGCAATAACGCATCTATTTGCCGCTCTTTATGTATGATCACCTTTTTATCTTTAATGCATTCAGCAAGTTCATCATCATAAAGCAAATGACTGACTTCGGTTTTAAACGTATCCCACAACAAGCAGTTTATCTCATGGACGTCAGTTAAATCAGCGTACTCACCAATTGAATCATTCCTATAAACAGTCAAAAGCGGATCCTCTAAAACGCTTCTGCAATCCTTATTGACCATTCTCTTTAATCTGGCAACAGTTACTGCTCTTTCAGAAACAAATTCTTCAGGCAGCTTAGTCATGTATTCGAAAAAATAAGTTCCTTTATCCAATTGATTGAACAGGCTTCCGAGAATCTCTGTCTGTTTAACAAAGAAATAGATTCTGTTGACTCCGTGGTCTTCAGAAATAACGATAAAAGAATCATCAGCTTCAAAAAATCCGGATGCAGAATTAAGCACATCCATAGAATAACAATTGGTTATATAACGATGAGATCTGGCAAACAAAGCCTTCTCGATGACAGTATTCTTATCAATCATTTCCTTATTAAAGATCTGATTCTATCAGATCACAATGATCTAATTTGCCGATATTCATAATCATAACGCCCCAGGCAAGGCCTGAACCAAACGCTGAAAGACAGCACTTATTATCTTTATTAATCAGACTCTCTTTGCAATTAAGAATTGCAGTCATAGGAATCGATGCACCGCTGGGATTGCCAAAATTCTCAACAAGATTCATAGGAAGTTTATCTTGAGGTAATCCGGCTTTCTCTGCAAGCTTCTGCAACATAAAACGGTTAGGCTGATGGAAAAGGAACCAATCGAAATCATTAACCGTGAGACTTTCTCTCTTAAACGCATTTTCTAACATCGGAGGAACTTCAACCTGAACGAAATTAAAGACTTCGCTTCCATCCATAGCTATATTGTCTAATGATCTGAGATTGCCGTCACCCTGATCAACCATTATTCCCGTTTCCTGATTGCTTGGCATCCTGAAAGCGCCTGCAGGTATGATCAAGGCCTTTCCCCTGCTTCCGTCAGTATGCATTTCATAATAGATCTCGTCATCGCCACCATTTTCAAGAACAGTGATAGTAGCACCGTCGCCTATTAACGGATAATCATTTCGATCTTGCTTAGAAACCTTATGACTTAAAACATCGCCATTGATCAGGACAATCTTCTTATCAGTATGTTCAAGCAGCATAAATGACTGCATTAAGCCTACAAGGAACCCGCAGCACCCTTGGGCAATATCAAAACACAAGACATCAGTATCCAAGCCGCATTTATCATGAACAATATTACTTATATGCGGAACAAAGTGATCAGGACAAAGCGTTACGGTAATAACGGCTCCGATCTCTTCCTTTTTTATCCAATTGTTCTCAAGCATATAGCGGAGACCGTAAACAGCAAAATCAGAGACCGTAGAAGTATCTTTAGCGAGCCTGTGACGGTCATAACCCATGATCTTTTTCAGTCTCATTGTCTGCTTTGGCGGAAAGGAATAATTACTTACTTCATCATCAAAAAGGCCTACCGTCTCCGGAAGGATACCAAGCATAGAAGTAATCCTCTTCCCGCGGAACTTGGTTATCATTCAGCTTTTCCCCCGGATTTTATAACCAGATTCACTATAGAATCAACCGAAGAAAAATTCTCAGGAACTATATCGAGGCCATCGATCGAAATACCGTATTTCTCTTCCAGCATGCTGATAAGAGTAATGATGTCAAACGAATCCAAAAGGCCGTCCATTACAAAGTCTTCACTATCGTTAAAATCAAATTCGGGCTTGATCTCTTCAAGCATATTCAAAATGTCGCTGTTCATTCTCATTCCTCCGGATTATTAGCTTTATTCTTAAGTGTAAGTCTGTCTATTTTTCCGTTCGTATTCCTGGGCAGTTCATCCATTTTTATATAGACAGACGGAATCATGTATGAAGGAAAAACTTTACTCAAAGCTGTTCGGAAATCCTTTTCCGTTAACTCGGAACCGTTCTGATAGTAAAGCACGATTTCCTTCCTTTCATACTGATATACAGCACAGCAATAATCTACAAGCTTAAGATCATTCTCAATGACATGTTCTATCTCGCCAAGCTCAATACGATAACCCATATGCTTAATAAGACTGTCTTTACGTCCCTTAAACATAATATTTCCGTCTTCTCTCATATAAGCCATATCACCGGTGCGATATATCGTTTCAGGATAAGACGTATTAAGCGGATTCTGCGTAAAAGCAGATGCCGTCTTCTCGGGATTATTGTAATAACCCATTGCCAAGGAAGTGCCTCTGACACAAAGTTCACCTTCTTCACCTATCCCGCATTTCTCATTGTCGTCATTGAGAAGCAAGACATCAGTATTATGATACGGAATACCGATAGGCAAAGGCTCTGACTCATTCGGACGTTCTTCAACAACGTAATAAGTACAATCCAAAGTAATCTCAATGGGGCCATAAAGGTTAGCAAACACAGTGTCAGGAAGCTTATCGTACCAAACAAGGAATTGCTTGGTCGGGAAAACTTCGCCTGCGAACCAAACGAGTTTTAAATCAGGTAAAGCAATCTTATCAAGCAAGCCCATGTTAGCAATATTAACCATAATCGAAGGCACCCAGAAAATGAAGTTAACATGGTTATCTGCCAGTTTTTCCAATAAACGTGCCGGGAATGCCGCTAACATAGCATCAAGCAGCACGATCTGAGAACCATTGCACATCAACATGCAAAGCTCAAAATCAAAAATGTCGAAAACGATTGGAGAAAGCGAACCTAAGATCTCAGAACCGTCGAAATTGAAACGTTCATTCGATACGGCCATAAAATCGAAAAAGCTCCTGTGATTCAACACAACGCCCTTTGGTGTGCCTGTAGAGCCCGAAGTGTTTATAAGGCAAAACGGATCCGTATCGATCAACATCCTTCTTCGAGATAACAAAGCAGTTTCGTCAACTATAATGCTATCAAAATCGACCTCATCAATAATGACGACAGGGACTTCAATATCACTTAAAACCTTGGAAAACTTTTTGCTCGTAATAACAGCCGCAGGCTTAACAAGGTCAAAAATATTCTTAATACGCTCATGAGGTGTCTTAACATCCAAATTCATAAACGGATTAGAAGAATACATAATACCAATATCAGCAATTACCGCATTTATCTCTTTGGGCAAAAAAACAGCAATCGGTGTGTTAACAGTTGCGCCTGTAATATCCATCAGAAGAGAACCGACTTTCTGAGCCTGTTCCTTTAATTCTCTGAAACTAATCTCGCTATCATTATGCCTTACCGCGATCGAATCAGACTTGTTATCAATCGTATATTCAAAACAATCAAGCAAATGAGTTTTTACCATCGCAACTGCACCTTATAACTATCTGTTCCTTTCAGTAATATCAATAGTTCTTCCGCCATCAACAACAAACTGCTGACCTGTGATCCATTTAGAATTATCAGATAATAAAAACTCAACTGTCGGAGCAATATCAGCCGGCGTACCGATACCAAGAGGATAATTCATTTCGAATTGCTTCTTAACGTTCTCGTCAGAAAACAGATCCTTTGTCATTTCCGTAATCATTCCGCCGGGCAATACAGAATTAACTCTTACATTAGGTGCGAGCTCAATTGCAAGATTACGCATCAATCCATCCAATGCTGATTTGGAAGAACCATAAACACTGAAAGCCGCAGCGCCGCGATTGCTTATATTACTGGAAATAAAAACAACTGACTTAAGATTTTTGCCATTGGTCTTTCTCGATGTAAGGACTTTTGTAATAAGCTCTGGAGCAAAGACATTCGTAGCAAAAGTATCATAAAGACTTTTTGAATCAGCGCTGCGAAGAGGCATCATTTTCATGAGTCCGGCACAATGGACAAAAGAAACGATACTGACTTCAGCACCTTTAATCCACGTTGAAAGATCTTCTTCCAAAGTATCGGTCTTAGTCAGGTCATATGGCCAAATCAAAACATCGTTTTTGCATAACGCCTTAGTCTCAGCCAATCTTTCTTCATTTCTGCCGTTAATAATCAAATTATAAGAACCGGAAAGATAAACTGCCAATTCCCTTCCAACACCCGATGAAGCTCCTGTCAGAAACAAATAATCCATACCTGTAACTCCCCCATGATCTACTGTGCTGTAAATCCGCCGTCAACATTAAAAACGGCTCCGGTCGTCCATTTCGAAGCATCTGACAACAAGAAAGCAATAGCATTGGCAATATCGATTGCTTCGCCCCATCCAAGAGGATGCATCTCTTCGATCTTCTCTGAATAATCGTTATCAAACATTGAGCTGATACCGTTTGCCATTTTAGTCTGAATGAATCCGGGAGCAACACAATTTACACGAATATTCTTTTTGACCAATTCGATTGCCAACGATTTAGTCATGCCGATGATTGCAGCTTTACTTGTTGCATAAGCAACATTTGCAGCAGAACCGACAACACCATAAACAGAAGAAATAAATACAATCGAAGCTTGCCTGCCGGTATCATGTCCTGAATTGCTCGAAAAGCATTTTGCCAAGACTAAACCGGCCTCAGTATTGATTCTCATAACACGTTCAAATTGTTCGTTTGAAAGTGCTCTTAACGGCAATACAGACGGAATGCCGGCACAGTGAACCAGACCGTTATAAGAACATCCAAGCTCAGATTTCGCATCTGAAAGAACACTCTTAATGCTATCCAAATCCGCTAGATCAATATCCCTGATTACAACAGTTCCATTACCGCCGTTCAATGAATCCTTAACAGCGAGCAAGCCCTCTTTATTCAGGTCAAGGAGCAAAAGATTTGCGCCTAAAGAATAACAAAGCTCAGCGCATTCTTTACCAATACCGGATGCTGCTCCGGTAATGATGATACTCTTTCCTTCTAAGGACATCGGATTAATCATTTTGGATCTTTTTCATTCTGTTAATCAGACCATTACATTCAAGATATCCTGTACTGTCTTAAACTCTTTAATCTCAGCACCGGTTAACTTCTTACCAAACTCATCTTCAACCATTACGATCAATGAGAGTTTTGTCATAGAATCATATTCATCAATGTCATCAAGCAACATTTCCGGGCTTAAAGTACCTTCATCAACATCAAATGTTTCTTCAAGCAATGCTAATTTTTCTTTCTCATCCATTTTAAGTTCCTCCATTATTAGTTAATTGATTGATAACCATCTTCAAAATATTCATCTGTCTTTACAAGCGGCAAAATGTCTTTCTCATCAATATAGCAATCGACTGCTCCCCAAGATAAACCAATACCATAACCGCTTAAAAGGAATCTGGACCTGCCTTTATCGGAATCAGCCAGATTCTTCACCAAAGCCGTCGCGATAGACGCAGATGAAGTATTGCCAAAAACATCAATAGACTTAAGGCTCTTCTCTTCCGGGAATCCGGTCTTTTTTGCGATCTGTTTCATAATGAGTTTATTAGCCTGATGTAAAACAAGATAATCGTAATCATCAGAAGAAGTCTTCATCTCGTTCATTAAATCATTGATTAACTCAGGGGCTTCTTCTGTGGAAAAATTGAAAACAGAAATTCCGTCCATATATTCTACATCCCTGACTTTAACAGGATTGCGATAGAATCCCCAAGGATGAATCAAAGCTCTAAAACGGCTGCCATCTGATCTTGACATGAAATGCATTTCAGGAGCATCAGGATCCCTGACTAATAACGTAGCGGTTCCGGCATCGCCAAACAATATATCTTCATTATCTGCAGCGTCCTTACCGCAAATAATATCTCTGGTACCGGTTTCACCACACATTAGCAGACCATATTCAGCTTTACTTTGCATCATCAGACTTCCTATAACATTCAGTCCGTACACATAACCCGAACAGCCAAGACCAATATCAAAAGCCATGCAATCCATTCCAACATTAAGACGATGCTGTAAAACTAAAGATGTAGCAGGTTGTCTGTAATCAAATGTCTGGGATACATAGATCAAAACACCGATTTTATTTCGATCGATATTCTTTTCAGAAAGCAACTTTTCGGCAGCAGCACAACACAAATCAGAATTTGTCTGCTTCTCTACGGAAATATATCGGCCTTCTACGCCGGTATTCTTAATAAACTTCTTTAGAGTCTTCTCATCCATTCCGCTTCCTTCAAAGCCGAACTGTTCTTCTAAAGAAACCCATCTGGTTGGAACACCGACCGCAACTGCGCCAATTCTAATACCGCTGATAGTTGATAACATTATTCTCTCCTCAAACTACGTCGTAGAAAATCCACCATCAACCGGAAGAGTTATTCCGGTAATGAATCTTGCATCAGGAGACAGTAAAAACGCTATAGCATTCGCAACATCACTTGTCTCAGCCAACCCCAAATACTGCCTTCCGACAGCTTTCATGTTTGCTTCACTTTCCTCGCCCTGAACCTCAAGGAAATGTTGATACATTTCAGTATTCACCATTGACGGAGCAACTGAATTAATACAAATTCCTTTAGGACCGAGTTCTTTAGCTATACATCTGATTGCGGAATCCATCGCAGATTTTGATGCCGAGTATGCCACATGAGCTTTTTCGCCTCTTAAAGAAGCGACAGAAGATACGGCAACAATACGGAGACCATCATTATAATTTCCCCTCTTGGTTACCTGGCGGACAAATTCTACAAAAGCAAAATAATTGGTTTTAAACGTAGTCAGCTGTCGCTCATACGATAAATACTTAACCGGTACATCACCATCAGAAATACCTGCTACATACGCCATACCGTCAAGCTTGCCATGTTCAGAAACGATCTTCTTGACTACGGATTCAATTGATTCAATATCTGAAACATCACACAAACAATACGAAGCCTTATCGCTTCCAATAGTATTACAGACTTCAATTAATCGTGATTCACGGCGCGCCAATAAAACAACACGCGCACCCTGCTCAGCCAAAACAACAGCCGTCTTCTCACCGATACCGGATGAAGCTCCAACTACCAAAATGTTTTTGTCTTTAAGATCTATCAATCAGGCGCCTCCAGAATCACAGATAACGTATATATTCCCAAATATTATAATATATTATTTATAAATTATACACAATTATGCCACAAATGATAAATAACGACCCCAAAACCATACGAGGGGTAATCTTCTCCTTGATGAAGAAAAAGCTCAATACGGGGATATAGATGTAGCCGACTGACTCCAAGAGGGCTCCAAGCGTGAGCGGGACGCCGGTATAAGCGTACATCGTGAGCAATGTCGATAAGAAAAACATCGTATACGCGCAGATAACACGGACGTTAAGATATTCCTTTATAACGCTGTCATACTTTTTGACGGCACTTTTCTTTAATATGATCTGCGAGATCGAGGAGATCAGTACCGAGACAAGGAAAATGAGAATGAACTTAAGCATCTGTGCTGCCCTCCTCATTCTTCGTCTCTTCCTTCTTGCTTGCCTTTATCTCTCCGAAAATAAAGATATATACACCGATAAGCACCAGGACCGCACCCGCGATCATCTTCCATGTGATCTCTTCTTTGAAGAAAACGACACCCCAGATAATGCCGTATATGATTCCTATGCCTTTACACGCATACGCAACGACAAGGGATATCCTCTTTAAGACCTGCTGCCATATGATCGCATAGACAAAAAGGATTAAGATCAAGGCTCCGTAGAAAGCGAAAAAAGGTACTGACAGAAATTCCTGTCTTCCGGCCATCTTGGAACAGACCGCGCCGAAAGACAAGATAAATAAAGCTATCTGGAGGATTATAAAAGCTCCGAGGCTAAACTTGTTCTTCTTCTCGTTCAAAAAGACAGGCCCTCAAATCAACTCAATTAACTTTATAGAAAGATATGATCTTTTCACATACCTTCTCAACATCTTCCAAGCTGAGATTATAATGCAGCGGCAGTCTCAGGAGTCTCTCGCTCTCCTTGGTCGTATACTTGTCTTCCCCGCTGAATCTTCCGTACTTAATGCCTGCGCCGGCTGAGTGCAAAGGAACATAGTGGAAGACTGCATTAATGCCGTTCTCGCGAAGATGCCTGATCAGGTTAGTTCTTTCCTCGAGATCTTTGGTCTTGATATAGAACATGTGCGCATTATGTTTGCACTCTTCCGGAATATACGGCAGGCCGACTCTTTCACGGATAACATCACTTGAGCCTAAGATCTCGTTGTAAAGCATCCACTTACTCATCCTGTCATTGAATATGGCTTCGCAAGCCTCGAGCTGTGCCCAAAGATATGCCGCATTAAGTTCACTCGGGAGATATGAGCTTCCCTTATCTACCCATGTGTATTTGTCGATCTGGCCTCTGAAGAATTTGGATCTGTTGGTACCCTTCTCCCTGATGATCTCTGCTTCCTCGATCTTATCAGGATCCCTGAGGAGTATAGCTCCGCCCTCTCCCATGCAGTAATTCTTGGTCTCGTGGAAGCTGAAGCACCCGTAATCACCGATAGATCCGAGAGCTTTGCCCTTATAAGATGCGGAAACGCCCTGAGCGGCATCTTCTACCACTTTGAGGCCGTGACGCTTAGCAATGTCCATAATCTTGTCCATTTCGCAGCCTACGCCGGCATAATGGACTGGCACAATGGCTTTTGTCTTCTCGGTAATGGCTTCTTCGATGAGATTCTCATCGATGTTCATGGTATCAGGCCGTATGTCAACGAATACGATCTTTGCGCCCCTTAAGACAAACGCATCAGCTGTGGAGCAAAACGTGTAAGAAGGCATTATGACTTCATCGCCTTCCCTGATGTCGCATAACAAAGCAGCGATCTCAAGGGCGTGAGTGCATGAAGTCGTAAGCATAGCCTTGGCTGCGCCTGTCTGCTCTTCTATCCACTGGTTGCACTTGTGGGTATACTTGCCGTCACCGCAGAGTTTGTGCTCAACGGTTACCGCATCTGTAATATATTCAAGCTCTTTGCCTGATAATGTAGGTTCGTTGAAATTGATCATATTATCCCTTGCTCAAAATTATTTAATTCATACTATCACAAGCGGGACTGTTGAACAATTAAATGATGATGTCAAATGAATAAACGCAGTTGTATCAGGCATCTTCAGGGATATAGATATTCCAGATCTGATAGCCGTCGATCTCGCCCACAAGTTCCATATCAGCATCAGGACAGTAATATCTTCTAAAGTAATCAAGCTTAATCTCGGCGCCCCATGTATCGACCAGGAAGATATTGTCGTTTGCAAGGCTCTTATACGGAGAATCCGGATCAGCTCCGTTGGCTATCAGGGCATCTCTTTCTGCCGGATGATGCATCGTGCAGCCGCCGAAATACGCGTATCCGTCGCGGAAAAGCCCCTCCTCAGGCCTTATCCACGGATCGTAGTTAAAATACAGTTCCTGAATGCCCGTCGCAAAATCCACATAATAGAAGTGTTCGGAATCATTTTCCATATACTCGATGATGTTTGGCGTAGGTTTGCGCGATGACGTCGGGAAACCGGCTTTCTCAGGCATATAGAGATTTGAAGCGCCCATTATGCCTTCAAAACTCTCGATATAATCCTTATTAGACATATCCTTAAAAACAAAGGACGTTAGTATCCGCGCAGAATTAAAGAGCATCAGCATTGCAACGAGGATAACGGCAAAATAGCTGATTATATGCTTGTCTTTGCCGCCGATACGCTTCTTCTGCTTATACAAGAATCCTTCTTCGTTGAAAGAGAACGCTGCGAGCACGCAGGAAACGGCACAGTAAAAGACGCTCCACTCGATCCTGTATACCGTGCGTCCTAAGTAAACGAATGCAGCAATCATAGTTACAGCAGACAGCACAAGCACAAGAGGATATATCTTTCTCTTTCCGAGGGCTACGGCAAAGATGATAAGCGCAAACATGATAAGCGATGCCGGGCAAGAGAATGTCTTGTTCTCTGCAAGGCTCGAGATAATATTCGAAGCGGAATGATTCTCCTCTGCCAAAACACTCTTATTCAAAGAGGAAATATCCTTAAGCAGATCATCAGAATATACTTCGCGGTCAACGAAGTTCCATGTCTCGAGCATTGCATAGTCTGTATAATCGAGTCCCATCTTCTGATACTCGTCCTTGACCTGCTTATACTCAGGTCTTCCTATATCGGTAATGCTATACCTAATGATATGGAAATCATTGAATCCGCGGTGTCCTTCATCAAGATTCCTAAGCTTAACTCCGATGAGATTAAGCCCGAAGAACAAGCCGATTATCGCAACACAGATCAAAAACCTTGCGCCAATACCCGCAACGGTCTTCTTATCAGCCTTCTTCCCTGAACCTTTCAGGAAACTGAAGATATGCGCAATAAAAGCTACGACCAGGAATGCCGCGAAAATATAAATAACGTCAAATCTGACGAAGATTCCGAATATCGCAAGGAGCGTGCCAAAAGCAATATGCTTCACCCTTTTTTCCTTTGCTTCCCAAAGGCCGTGAAGTATCAGAAGACCTCCTGCAATGCCGGCGGCAGTCGCAGACTTAGTGAACTGTACGATCACATAAAGGTCATCTGTAAAAAAGCTGAGGAACAACAGTGCCATACAGACAGTAATGACATTGACCTTTTTCTTGAAGAGCAGATATAAGACAACCGTAACCGATATGAATCCTAAGGCTACGAGCAGAACAAAGTAAAAGCTTATAGAAGGAATAAGCTTATAAAGAAATATCAGCAGATAACCAAGAATCGAATTGCCAAACAAAAGATGCGGATCGTATCCCGAGCCGAAAGCACCAGACAGAACTGCATCGGTGATGTAGTCGTCAGACACCTCGTACTTTACTTCAAATACCAGGATACGGATCAGGAAAGCTGCGAGATTTAAGAAGAACGCCAAAAGGAGCGGCTTTGAGGCAAGCGTTACCAAGGCCGCCTTGATCTTTTCGACAAGGCCGGAACCGGTTGTTTTCGCGCCTAATGTTGCTTTACTGTTCAACGCCCAAATCCTCAACACTATCCGGAATATAGAAATTCCAGATCGAATAACCGTCATACTCGTCTATACGCTCAACCTGAATATCCGGAGAATAGTATTTTCTAAGATAATTGACTATATGCTCAGGATATTCATCATCAACATAATAGATATTATCATTCATCAGGCCCGAATAGGGATTATCGGGATCAACGCCGTTACTGATAAGCGCATATCTTTCGCCCGGATGATGCATGAGAACGCATCCGTAATAAGCGTAGCCGTCTTTGAAAAGCCCTTCTTCAGGCCTTATCCAAGGGTCATAATCGAAATAGAAATGCTGGATGCAGTAGGCATCAGCATAATAGTAATGCTCTGTATCATTTTCCATATGCTCCACGATATCAGGATAAAGCCTCCTGGTCGTAGTCGGGAAACCTACCTTCTGCGGGATATACATACTCGCATGACCGAGCGTATATTCGTGGCTCCCCCTGTATTCCTCGTCAGTCATATTCAGGAATGAGAACTTAAAAAACAGACGCGGGATAAGGATCAGAATCAAAGCGCACATCGTTATAACGGCGAAAAGATTGATGAGATTCACGTTTTTCCCGAATAATTCTTTACGCAAACCTGCAAGCTTGGAATCTTCGTCATATTTGAAATCTGCAAGAAGCACCGATGCAGCGCAGAATATTATGCTCCACTCCACCCTGTAAACAGTGCGACCGTAAAAGATCATTGCAATAATGGTACCGAATGCCGCAAGCACAAGAAGAACAGAATATAAGCGCTTCTTGCCAATCAGCAGATATATTAAAGCCATCAGATACAGCGCCATCGAAGAAGGATATGTCAATGTCTCATATTCAGTGAAAGACTCGACAACGATGGAAAAGGAATGAGCCTTCTCTACCGCCAGATTACTGTGGATCTCCCTCACGTTTGTCAGAACTTCATCAGTATAAATATCGCGGTCGATAAAGCTCCACAGACAAAGCATGGTGTAATCCGTATAATCCAGACCGATGTTCTCATATTCAGCCTCTACCTGTTCATACTCGGGAAGATGAATATCAGTGATGCCATATCTCAGGGGCTGGAACTCATTGAACTTGCGGTGGCCTTCATCACGATTATTAAGATAAACTCCTAAATACATGAGGCCGAACACAATGGCAAAGATCAATACGCAGACCGCAAAACGCCACGAGATATCTTTGAACAAACGGCCAAACCCCTTTGTCTTATTCTCACCGACATGAACTATGAGATTGAAGATGAAAGATATTACCAGGAAAATGGCAAACAGATAGATCGTATCAAATCTTACCAGCGTACCAAGGATGAGCAGTATCGCTCCAGATATTATCCACCTGAGCTTCTTCTTTTCGTTCCATAGACCGTTAAGTACCAGCAAACCTCCTGCTACGCCTGCAACTGCAGATACCTTGGTAAACTGGATCAAGACATAAAGATCGTCAGTAAAACAGCTGAGGAATATGATGGCCAGGCAGACTGTGATCAGGTTTGTCTTCTTTTTAAACAGTAGATACAAAACCACTGTCACAGAGACAAATGCCAGAGCTAAAAGCAAAACAAAATAGAAGCTGACCGAAGGAATCAACTTATAGAAAAATACCAGAACATATCCGAGAATTATGTTTCCGTAAAGAAGATGCGGATCGTATCCGTTTCCGAAAGCGCCTGACAGTACGGCATCGGTCATGTAGTCATCCGATACTTCATACTTCATCTCGAAGAAACACAAACGGATTATAAGTGCAGAAAGATTAAGGAGCAGCGCCAGAGCTAACGGCTTACTGCTGAAAAAAGAAACAACTTTTCCGAGCATTGCGCCCTGTGAATTCTTTTTAAGCGTTCCCCCCGTCTGACTCATAAACCTCTGCTCCTGAAATTATTCCGATTATGTGATATCAGTCTTCGTTGCCTATCGCGTTCCAGATCATAAGCACTAATACAAGCACTGCAGAAAAGATCAGCATGAAGAATCCAGGACCGTCTTTTACGTCAAGGTTGTAATTAGAGTTATTGGAAAAAGCATCAACGAATTTGCCTGTGATCCTTAATACCGCAGTGTCGCTGTCCTGCTGCATTGTCATGGTAAATAAACCCCACAAAGATGCTCCGACATTGACGAGCGATGTGATAACATAGCCTTTCTTTATACCTGCCAAAGTAAATAATATGATCAAGACTGCCGATACAACGATCACGATGCCGTAGAACTGCGGAAACAACGTTGCCGTAGCGCTCTGGTTAACCGGCTGTCCGTTGATAACACCGTCTAACGTTACGGTATAGTACGGCAAAAATGCCGACAGTCCTGAGCAAAGACACGCCAGGATCAAAAAGACCTTCCTTACATTCATTTTCAAAATCCTCCCTTATATTTATTTATTCTGAAACATCAAAATCTTCATTCTGGATGATGAGGTAAAAATATGTATCATAACTATCACTGCTTCCTCCAAACATGATCTCGGTATTATCATCAAGCATATAACTGCTGACATCATTGAAGAAATAAGTAATGGGCTTGCCGTAGTAAGAAACAAATTTATGCATATACAGCGCATAATCATACTGCTGCTGATCAGGAGTAACCTTAAGATTCCAGAAGATTACGTTAAAAACCTTGCCCGAATCAGTGTTCGATATAATGGATATCTCGGAAAACTTTACTTCTGCAATAGTAAAATCGAGTCCGTCATATAAATACTCAACAGTATCATCGGAATCCTCAGTAAGCTTTGTTCCGTCCCCGAGTTCGACATTCAAATAATCTTCGATCATTTTCTTTACGGTATCCTGGTCTTGTCCAAAACAGCTCTTTCCGAATGCAATTATGTCCTCAAGTTCAGGATCAAGGACGTCACTTGTAGGCAACAACGCATTGCAACCGGGGACAAAATCGCTGTCTGCCGATATTGCTATTTCCAACTGGTTATTGCCGGCGATTCCGAAGCAATTCTCACCCCATGTAGCAGCAACTACTACGTTGTTCCCTAATTCCCACTTTACGCTCTCGGCATTGTCGGCCTTCAGCCAGGAAGTGTCGCACATTTGCGGTGCGCCGTACTTTTTCTCTAATGCATTACAAACAGATTCATAAGCTTCTTTGGCCGGCAGATTCAGATCCGAATCAATATAGTCAGACTCTTTGGCACCCATGGAAAGGAATTGTTCCTCTGTAATGCAAAAATCCACCTCAACGACACTGTAATCCTTATCCAGATAAAAATGAACGCACTTTATAAAGGCACCATCCATATCAAAACCATCGCCCCAGAATGAGACGTGTCCCTCATAATAATCATAAGCGGAATCAGTGCCGCTAAAGTTGTATACATCACATATGGCATCACAAACACTCACAGGGTCACCGCCGAGGCACGCCTGGGCAAACTGAACATTTTCTACTACGGAAGACCGGTCAAAACCAGTATTACCAAAATCTGACGGATCATTCACAATAACCGGATCCTCATCATCATCGTCCAGCTCATCATATTCGGTATCATCATCGTCATCCCTTGTTCTGCGTGCAACGTCCTTTTTGCACGAGCAAAGAGTAAACAGGAAAGCAAAGACCAGCGCCAAAGAAACAAACTTAACTATCTTTTTCATCTTCTCACCCCATATTAAAGATAATTGATAAATAGAATATCATTATATTTTAAAATTAATTCTTTTTCCAATTGCGAAATTCATCAAAACACATCAAAAAAGGCGTCCTCCAATGGAAGACGCCTTTTAGAAATCTTATAAAAAGTATCAGGCTGTTACGATCTTATTCGCATTCTCAAGGCCGTGTCTCTCGACTGCCTCTTCCCTCATCTTGTACTTGAGGATCTTGCCTGCGGCATTCATCGGGAAACCGTCAACGAAGTCAACGTATCTCGGGATCTTGTGCTTAGCCATGTGAGTCCTAACGTATTCCTTGATCTCTTCTTCAGAAGACTCCTCACCGGGCTTTAAGACAACAGCAGCAAGGATCTCTTCACCGTAATCAGCATCAGGAACACCGATTACCTGTACGTCCTGGATCTTAGGATGTGTATAGAGGAAGTCTTCGATCTCCTTGGGGTAGATGTTTTCGCCGCCACGGATGATCATGTCCTTGATACGTCCTGTGATCTTATAATAGCCGTCTTCAGGTCTCTTGAGAGCCAGGTCACCTGAGTGGAGCCAGCCTTCTTCATCGATTGCAGCGGCCGTAGCCTCAGGCATCTTATAGTAGCCCTTCATGATGTTGTATCCGCGTGCGCAGAACTCACCGGGTACGCCGTCAGGAAGTTCTTCGCCTGTCTCAGGATCAACGATCTTGGTCTCAACGCCGAAGATGGAAGGTCCTACTGTATTGACTCTCTGCTCGATGGTGTCAGTCGTCTTGCTCATCGTGGTAGCAGGAGATGCTTCTGTCTGGCCGTATGTGATAACGATCTCAGGCATGTGCATCTTCTCGATGACTTCTTCCATCGTCTTGATCGGGCAAGGCGAACCTGCCATGATACCTGTTCTCATGTGCGAAAAGTCTGTAGAAGCGAAGTTCTCATGTCCGAGCATTGCGATGAACATCGTAGGAACGCCGTGGAAACATGTGATCTTTTCCTGATTGATGCAGTGTAAACCTTTTCGGGGTGAGAAAGCAGTGATAGGAGACATTGTAACCCCGTGAGTTACAGAAGCTGTCATAGCGAGTACCATGCCGAAGCAGTGGAACATCGGCACCTGGATCATCATACGGTCAAAGGAAGACAGATCCATGCAGTCGCCGATCGCCTTACCGTTATTTACTACGTTGTAGTGAGTGAGCATAACGCCCTTAGGGAATCCTGTAGTACCTGATGTGTACTGCATGTTGCAGACATCGTGCTTGTCTATTGTGCGGCGGATCTTCTCAACGTCAGATACATTAACTGTCTCAGCCAATGCGGGAAGCTCGTCCCAGTGGAAACATCCGGGAACGTGTGACTCACAAGTGATAACGTTCTTTAAGACAGGAAGCCTTGCTGCTTCAAGCTTACCGGGCTCGGAATCCTTGAGCTCAGGGCAGATCTCATTGATGATCTGCAGATAGTCGCAGTCCTTAAACTTGTCGATCATGACCAAAGTACATGTATCAGACTGGCGGAGCAGGTACTCGATCTCGTGGATCTTGTATGCTGTGTTAACTGTTACGAGAACGCAGCCGATCTTTGTAGCTGCCCAGAATGTGAGATACCACTGGGGAACGTTTGTAGCCCAGATAGCGATGTGGTCGCCCTTCTTACAGCCCATTGCGAGGAATGCGCGTGCGAGGTTATCTACGTCGTCACGGAACTCGGGATATGTCCTTGTATAGTCAAGCTCAGTATATCTGAACGCGTACTGATTCGGGAAAAGCTCGCAGATCTTATCCAAAACATCCGGGAATGTCAGGTCGATCAGAGTCTCCTTGGGCCAGGGATAGTAACCCGTTCCTCTTGTGTCCATCTGGAGCTCGGTCTTCTGCTTCGGACGGTATGTCTCCATGTAGTTTGCAAACTGAGGGATAACGATACCTGCTGAATCGAGATCCTTAGACCATCTGTAGACCCACTCAAGGGAAACATATCCGAGGTAATCGATGGACTGGAGAGCATCGAACATCTCCTTCAAAGGCATGTCGCCCATGCCCATGAGCTTGTAGGATACCTTGCCGTCTGCCATGACGGAGTCCTTAACGTGAACGTGCTTGATGTACTCGCCAAGGTTATTTACCGTTTCGACAGGAGACTCACCCATGAATCTGTAAGGATGATGCATGTCCCAGAGGGCTGCTGCCTTGCGGGATCCGATGGCATCCAAAACCTTCTTGAGTCTCTTAGTATCAGCATAAACACCGTTTGTCTCAAGGAGCAAAGTAACATTCATCTCTTCAGCGTAAGGAACGAGTTCCTTCATGATAGAGATAACGACTTCGTCATCTATCTCCTTCTCAGGTGCCGGATTGCGGTCACCGAGAACACGGATATAAGAAGTACCAAGCTTGTTTGCGAGCTCGATATATGCGCGGATCTCAGCAATTGCCTTATCCTTTGTCTCAAGATTATTGACAGGCTCGCCTGAGGAAAGACAAGGGATCGCAAGCTTCAATTCCTTAAGCTTTGCTACTGTCTTGGGAAGATTTGCCTCAGTAAACGGCGGTGCCTTAACTGAGAATATATCCTGACCGAGGCCTCTGATCTCAATACCGTTGAAATTGAAGTCCTTGGCCATCGAGTAAATGTCCTGCCATGAGAAATCAGGGCATGCGAGTGTTGAAAAGCAAGTTAACATAAATATTTCCTCTTATATATAAATATTATTATTTAACAACCTTGTGATTATATAGGTTATCGTGGGTTTTGTAAAACATACGCGTGGATTTTTGGCTTACGCGGAAAGCCGAACAATACAATATGGCCGCTTCAGCAGCCTAGCGCCTGAAGTAGGCAGTTTAGAATGGTAGAAGCATCAGCTTTACCATGAGCCTTGATGATGGGCTTCTTGATGCCGAGAATTACTGCTCCCGCGAGATCATTGTACTTATAAAGCTGTCCCAGATCGTCGATCCTGGAAGCAACTTTTGCCTTGGTTTCTTCATCAAGCCCTTCGAAGATCTTCTCGCCCAGGCTGTTTACAAGGAATCTTCCCTGCGCTTCAAGTCCCTTGAGCAGTGCATTTCCTACGAGTCCGGAGCAGATATAAACGTCTGCCCTGTCTTCGAAAATATGATCAGGCTCGACATTACCTACAAAGTTAATGCCTGATTCCCTGATCAAAGCGCTTGCTGCGACCATCTCCGTGGTGCCCTTACCCTCTTCAGAACCGACGTTGAGCATTGCGACTCTGGGGTTTGTAAGGCCTCTGCCCATCATATATTCAGCGCCAAGGAGCGCGTACTGGTCGTAATCTTCGACTGTCGGAGCAAGATTTGATCCGCAGTCGACCAGAAGGAATCTTCCGCCTTTGTTATCATCAGGAAGCAGAGCGCCAAGCACGGGCTTGTGGGCATTTTTATTAAGTCCCACTTTAACAAGTGAGCTGACGATGAGTGATCCCGTAGAACCTACGCTTACATATGATTTAGCATCTGTAGATGCCAGTAATTCGCAGCCTTTAATGAGCGAGAAAGGCTCGCCTGTTCTTACTGCGACAAGAGGATTTAAGTTGTTATCAAGGATATTCGGACAGTCTACGATCTCATATCTGCCTTCAAATTCAGGGTGCTGGTTAAGTCTGGCAGCAAGGACTTCATATGGTCCGACAAATGTGATAAAGAGGTCAGAACGTACAGACAGCGCTTCATAAGCGCCGACGATCAATACGTCAACTGAATTGTCTCCTCCAAAGAGGTCTAAGATGATCTTCTCCATCCGACATTCTTAAAACCTGACCTTATAGTTTTCGCGCTTTACGAGAACGCAATAACGTAATTATATATATTTTGACCGCCTAAGCAAGAGAAAATCTCCGCTGAAGAGCACAAATCTGATATGGATGCCGTCATACCGTCAGCTAACTGCTTGTCTTCATCGTTGCCGGCGAAAACCATTACAGATTCGTAATTGCCGACTTCAGGCACTGTGGGCAGG
Organism: Clostridiales bacterium; assembly: GCA_017554745.1. Lineage (GTDB taxonomy): Bacteria > Bacillota > Clostridia > Saccharofermentanales > Saccharofermentanaceae > Saccharofermentans. Next base: position 22,031 of record JAFZHS010000002.1, read on the forward strand.
AACTTGAGGACGCACTCCTTAAGGTCCTTATCAGCACATGTGATGATGTCGTCATCAAGAATACCGATGTAATCGCCGCTCGTGACACTTACTCCGTTATAAACGCCTGTCTTGTCAGCTTTGGCGATGAGTCCCGTATGAACGCCCTGAAGCGCTCTGTTCATTGACTTCTCGATCTCCTCACAAGAAGCATTACTGTCGATAAGCGAGAGCGCAAGATAGCCTTCAGCCATGGACTTTGTGGGAACGATATGGATAACGGAATCCTTATTGACTTCCCTTACCTTCTCGGCCGTCATGATGATGTTCTTGTTATTGGGCAAGAGGATGATGTGCTTGGCAGAAGCCGCTCTGCAGGCATCGGTAAGGTCCTGCAAGGAAAGATTGTCAGACTGGCCGCCTCTTGCCACCTTGGCAACACCCATCTCCTTAAAAAGATTCTCAAAGCCGTCACCGTCAGCTACAGCAACGATAGCAACATCCTTCATGTTCTCCATGAATGACTCGTGGTGCTGGATAGTCATATTCTCTATCTTGAGCTTAACGAACTCGCCGTATCTGTGATAGTAAGCCATTACAGACTCAGGCTTTAAAGTATGGATATGGATCTTGACCTGGTTGCTCTCCTTAACGAGAACGAGTGAATTACCGAAGTCCCTCATGTCTGATCTGATAAGCTCTTCATTGAAATCATCGAGCTTGTCATCGTCTATCTGTACTATCATCTCTGTGCAGTAACCGAACTCCGCAAGGCCTTCACCACCCATACCAACGGGCACGTTGCCCTTATTGCTTGCTACGGAACCGAACTCAGAAAAATCAACGCTGAAAGTCTCATCCAAAGCTTCCATCATGCCAGTAACAAGGCAGAGGAATCCCATGGCGCCGCTGTCAAGAACGTCATATTCCTTAAGGACAGGAAGCAGCTCAGGCGTATTCTTGAGAGATTCAGCAGCGCCCTCCACGATACCCTTCATGAATTCTTCAGTCGTCGTATCTTCATCAAGGCTGTCCTCGGCATTTTCCTGCGCCTCACGGCAGACAGTAAGGAATGTGCCTTCGACAGGCTCAGCTACTGAGTTGTAAGCACTTCCGGTACCCTCAATAAATGCAGCATCAAGAGTGCCCGCATTAACTTCATCGAAATCCTTAAAAGCCTTTAGAAATCCCTTGAGCCACTGCGAAAGGATAACGCCGGAATTGCCCTGGGAGCTCATAAGAGCACTCGTATAAAGATCGTCAAAATCCTTGGGCGTAAGGTCTCTGTCGCCTATCTCCATAAGCACTTTGATGATACCTGACATCGTCTTGTCCATGTTCGTACCCGTATCACCGTCAGGGATTGGGAAAACGTTCATGTCATTTAATGTCTGCTTATTATCTAAGATCTTCTTGGCGCCGCCAATCAGCATCTTCTTAAGTATCGATAATTCCATTTCTTAATCTTCTCTTCCTATTATTTCCGAATATATTTAATTCGCAGTCTCAAGCTGCTCATTCTTATGCTTGCCTCTGTAGTTACAGATCAATGTGCCGGGGCCTACGGAAACGCCTACGATAGGTCCGATGATATAAGTCTTTACCGTAGCTTCGGGGATCTTATTCCTGATCTCTCCTGCCAGAGTCTCAGCATCTTCGGGACTGTCGGCGTGACCTACCCAGATAGTCTGCTTCTCAGGCTGTACGATGAACTTGGAGATCTGGTCAGCGATCTCGGTAAATGAAGACTTTCTTCCCTTTACCTTTCTGATGGCAAGGTTCTGACCCTTGATATCGGAAATGATGATGGGCTTAACGGCAAAGAGATTACCGAAGAAAGCAGATGAAGCTGTTACTCTTCCTGCTTCCTTAAGATAAGACAAAGTCTCTGTCGTAGAGCACTGGTTATAGAAGAGCTTATGGTCTTCGATCCAGGCCTCTACTTCGTCAATGGTCTTGCCCTGGTCTCTCATTTTCGCGCACTCGATGGCAAGAAGGCCCTGAGCCATACCGCTGATGAGTGAATCGATGATGATGACCTTCCTGTCAGGGAACTCAGCGCGGAGCTCGTCCCTTACGACATAAGCAGTCTTAACTGAGCTCGAAAGAGCTGACGAGCAAGCGATATAGATTACATCCTTGCCCATGCCAAGGTGCTCTCTTAAGATCTCTGTGTATGTCTTGATGGATACCTGGGCTGTCTTATATTTAACGCCGTTTCTCATTGATTCATAGAAATCATGAGAGCCGATCTGCGTCCAATCAAGAGAAGCAATGTAATTCTTATCTCCTGTGGAGAATTCCATCGGGAAATAATTGATCTCGTACTGCTGACGCAATTCGATGGGAAGATCCGATGTGGAATCGGTTAACACGTGAAAAGATGCCATTTTACTCATCCTCCGTAATTAACAAAATCGCTTACCGCTTTATCATATGCTTCAAGGTTCCTGATCCTCAAGTGGGAATGGGCACCTTCGTCAAACCATACCATCGGTTTTTCCTTAGAGCCGCTTGCCTGATTGATCTTATCGAAATACTTAGGCAATGAGGATTTATCCTGTCTTCCGCAGATCATGAGCATAGGCACTTCTACGCTCTTCATGGCATCTATCGGCTTGTTCTTAAAGATGTTGATGCCTGCGATCTTCTTAAAAAGAAGGCCCATCTGCAGGCAGACAGGGAATGTAGGCTTTCCGAGGTTCCTCGTCCTCTGGCAAAGAACGTTATAGAAGGATATAAACGGTCCTTCAAGAACGATGCGGTCAACATAAGGATTGTGCCTTGATGCCACATAGATAGCCGCTACAGAACCGATGCAGATGCCGTGGATAACAAAGTGATCGATATTAAACTGCTTATGCACAAGATCGATCCAGGCCTCAAGGTCTTTACTCTCAAGCATTCCCGCGCCGGTATACTTGCCTTCGCTGAGGCCTGCGGCTCTGGGATCTACAACGATGATGTTGTAGTTATTCTTCTGATAAAGATCTGCGAAATAGTAGCAATACTTACAGGTCTCTGCCCTGCCCGCCATTATTATCGCTGCCCTGTCGAAGCCGAAGTCGAAATACTCGCCCTTCATCTTAAGTCCGTCAAAGGACGTGACTTCGATCTCGGTCATATGGGAAGCATTCTCCGTGCCCCACTTCATGCCGGCTTCAAACATTACCGTGTGCTCGGCATTCTCAGGAGCACTGTTGCCTCTGGCCCATTTATCCTTAGTCTCGCGGATAAACATACCGGCATACTGCTTCTTTGCGATCTTCATGCAGTAGATCCACATGAAGATGAATCCGCCTATAAGAAGCAGCGCTACGACAATAACTACTATCAGAACCGGGTGTATAAAAGTACCGACCATTATAACTTAGCCTTGATCTCCTCTAAGAGCTTAGTCTCTTCAGCGAGGCCTTCGGAGATCTCCTTGCCCATGTAGAAAGCAACGAGCATTCCGGGGCCGATGGAAGAACCGTTAGCCATATTTACTGTTGTGGGGATGATCTCAGCTGAAGGGAATTCTTCTGCAACGAGCTTCTGGAATTCAAGCCACTGTGCCTTACGGAAAGTGTGTGATACGAAGATCCTCTTCGGATCAGGCTCGATAGTAGCCTTCATGTACTCGATCATTGCCTTGTAGAGCTTCTTATAACCTGTGACCTTGGTGATGATCTGGTTCATACCGTCGCGGTTGAAGTCAGCTAAGGGCTTGATGTTGATGAGAGAGCCCATAAATGCGGAAACATTGGAGCAGCGGCCCATCTTTGCAAGGAACTTAAGGTCATCTACAGTACCTGTCTGGTGGCATCTCTGCTTGTTGTTTTCGAGCCACTCTGCAACTTCTTCCATAGACTTTCCGGCCTTCTTCATGTCGCCTGCAAAGGATACGAGGAGTCCGTCAGCACCGGAATAACGGAGAGAGTCAACGCAGATGATCTTTCTGTCAGGATACTTCTCCTTAAGGTTCTCTGCTGCCTTACGGCAAGAGTCAAATGTGTTGGAAAGTGAGTGAGAGAGCGAGATATTGAGGATATCCTTGCCCTGCTTCAGGTACTTCTCGAAGAAAGCTTCCTGAACCTCAATATTCTTGATGCCTGTGGTGTACATAGAATCCTTGGACATGCTCATGTAGAAATCCTGGGGAGAGATCTCTTCCCAGTCAAGTGTGGAATCATGTGTTGAGCCGTCAGGGAAAGTGATATTACCGGGAAGGTAATCATCTACACCGAATCTTTCTCTTAAATCCTTAGTAAGGTCTGTTGAGCTGTCTGTAAGAAGCACGTAGTCGCTCATTTTTCTTTTCCTCCCAATAATTTATGTTTACTTAATTGAAGACTTGATCATATTGATGACATCGCCGACGTTATTGAGCTTAATGCTGCTGTCCACAGGCAATGTCACCTTCATGGTTGACTCAATGTTCATAAGGATAACGACAAATGAAAGGCTGTCGATACCTAAGCTCTTGAGTTCTGTTTCAGGGGTTATGGTCTCAAGCGGGACATCGAAAGTCATGTTCATAGACTTGTATGTATCACAGATAATGGCATACAATTCCGGAATCATTTCCATAACTATTGTCCCCCCGCCTTAGCATGTCTGTTCTCCTCAATCTCCGCACTTACCACGGCAAGCTTGGCCTTCATCTCGGCCCTTACCTTCCTGATATATCTGTTGAGCTGAGGTTTGGTCTCAGAGATTGCCTGTCGCTTAAGCGAAATAAGGCTTTCACGTATGATTTCATTGGCTTTCTCTATCGAGTTATTATCGGTTACAAGCCCTTCTTTGTCAAATTCTATAGGGTCTCCGATAACGAATCTGGTGCGCCTGAAAAGCCTGTACGAAGCATGGATATAAACCGGGACTACAGGACGCTTTGTGTAGAGCGATAACATAGCCGGTCCCTTCTGGAATTCAAGGAATTCATCGTCATAATTCATATGGCCTTCAGGGAAAATGACATACGGCTCATGATTCTTGAGTCCGTCCATCATCGTCTTGATCGCAGCCCAGTCAAAGCCCTGTCTGTCAACAAGAACGCAGCCCATCGATGTCAGGAAAAACTCCCACTTCTTGCTTACTTCAGCAATATCTTTAGCCGAAAGGCTTCTGCAATAAACTCTTTTGAACACATAATAAAGGAAGGGTGAATCGCACCACCAGGAATGATTTGCAACGATTATCATTCCATTATCAATATATCTTGCGGCAGGTGCCATATTACCTCCGTAAGTTATCTTAGGTCTTATCAGGAACCTTATGCCCGGGAAAGCAGTGCACCTGATGAAGTGATAGACAAATCCTGCATATTTGGGGTGCTTAAGCTTCTTCCCGTCAGCGATGAGGAAGTTCTTAAGATAGAACTGTCTGTATTCTTCCGTTCTTTCCTGAAGCTCTTTGGTGAATGCCTTTGCCCTGTCCTGCAGATTATCAAGGCCCTCCCGGGTGTAGTAAGTGTCAGGATACATATAGCTTCCGATAAAGATAAGGTCGCGCTTTCCTGGTCCTATCCTTCCGTTATGGAAAACAGGAACAATGGGAGCACCCGAACTGAGCGAAATAAGTGCTGCTGCCTGCTTGTACTCTAAAAGCTTTCCTTCTGTCTCGATATGGCCTTCAGGATAAATGAGTACGGAATGGCCTTTGTTGATCACCTCAACGGCTTTATTGACCGCGTCCATATTACCCGTGACATTCGCAACCTTGATAACGCCCATAGCCTTAAGAAGGAACGTGAGGACAGGGTTAAAGGAATACATCTCGTGTGATATGAGAACGTATATCCTTCTGAAAGGGAATGCCAGCAGTGCCTCAACATAATCACAGAAGCTCGTGTGATTCATTGCGATGATCACAGGACCCCTGTACTTCTCTTTCCGCTTCTGAAGATAGATCTTCTTAATGTTGAAGAAAAGCCATGCAGGCAAAAAATTAGTAATGTAAAGGAACCATCTGACTAAGAACATTACGACTTGGGCTCCTTGCTCTGTTCGATAATGTAATCAGCAATGGCCATAGGCGTAATGAGAGGAGTCTCAGTCATGGTGATCTGCTTGCCAGTAGCTTCAGCTACCTTTGACAGGAGCTCGACATACTGCATCGAATCGCCGCCCAAAGTAATGAAGTTGGATGTATCAGTGATCTCAGATCTGTCCTTAATGAGGACCTGCGCATAGATGTCGCAGATCTTCTCGAGAAGCTCAGTATATTCAGCGCTTCTCGTACGCATAACTTCATCATCAGAAGGTCTTACGCACTCGGTAGCAAAGATCTCATTGTTTTCGAGTTTTGAAGCAAGGAGCTTACGGTTGATGCCCTTAAATGTCATCGGACACTCACCTACGATATTCAACACCTTGGTAGGTCTCTCGGAAAGCGTGAGCTGGTCGATCGAAGCATAAACACTCTTAAGTGAAGATGCCTTCTCATAAGCGCCCATCTTGCCGTCGTCAGACAATACGAGGACCATCTGCTTCTCGTCCATGCCCGCAAGCTTGGCGTAGATAAGAGCTGCATTGGTAAACGCGCCCTTGTAGATCCTGCATTCGATCTCCTCAGGAGAGATATTCTCACCGTTTGAGCCGATAATGACGTCGTCACAGCGTCCGATGATGTGGAGCCTTCCCGTCTCATCGATATGGACGATATCGTTAGTAGGATAGTAATCCTCAGTGTACTCTACGAGCTTACCGTCAACATAAAGACCGTTCATGGCCTTATCCTTAGGGATAAGCAGCTCGCCCTTTTCGCTCTGGATGTATTTGACGTTATCGAAAATAATACCCGTGCTCGTGCCGTTCCTGTACTTAACGTTTCTGGTAAGCTCTACGGAAAGGATACCGCACTCGGTAAGACCGTATCCCGGATATACAGAATAGCCAAGACCGTTCATTACCTCCAAAGTCCTTGCTGCAATAAAACCGCCGCCGGAGATGACAAACATAAGCTTCTCGCCCAAAACCTGGCGTCTGACCTTCTTAAAGAGAATCTTCCTTGCTACGAAAGCGCCGAATCTCGGGAAAATGGTCTGGAGTTTATTGGAGAAATTAATTGCTTTGTTGAACTTTTCTGTCTTGCCCTGCAAAGCGACTTCGCGCTCAAGGCCTGCTACGACCTTATTAAAAACCAGCGGGATAGCGAAGAAATGGGTAACGCCCATTCTCTTGCAGATAAACTGGATGCTCTGAGCGTCATACTTGGGCAGGAACGTGAAAGTCCTTCCAAAAAACATAAACCACATCAAAGTGGCTACGAGTCCGAAGATGTGATAGAAAGGCAGGAATGCGAGATTATGGATCTCAAGCTTTCTGTTGCACTGGATAGACGTATTGGTGCTGACAATATATTCACTCATCTCTACAAGAGCGCAGATAGTCCTTCCCCTGTGTGAGATGATCTTAGGTCTTGCCGTAGAACCGCTTGATATAAGTACGATCTCGTCTTCCCAACCGGTGATCTCCTTAACAGACTTGATGTCCTTGCCGTACTGAAGAAGGTCCTTAACCGAGATCGCCCTGTCGATCCTCGCATCATTTGAGATGACAAATACAGGATCCATCTCGGCAATGATCTCACTGTTTACTGCGACGTTGTGTCTTGTGTTAAGTAGGATCGGCTTATATCCGGCCTGAAGGATACCCCAGAATATGGCGACCCAGTCAGCGCTGTTATCAAGGAAAATACCTACGAACTTACTGTCGCTCCCGCACTTACCCGCATAATCGATAACAGCCTTGGAGAACAGATCTGTCCTCTCGAACATCTCATAGTAAGACATCTCCTTGACGATGCCGTCCTCAAGCCACTCTGCAAAGACTTCGCTCGTGAAGCTCTCTTTGATTATCCTGTAGATCGACTCGAATGTCTGCTCGGACTTCTTTAGAGCTGCAACATTCTCTTTAACAATCTTCGCAACCATTATTCCTCTCCCCAGACTTTTCTTACCTGTCCGCACATCTCAAGAAGCGCGGCCTGTGCCTGCGGCAATATTCCGAAATAATCCAGGAAAGCATGAGATACGCCGCGATATCTTATATGCTCATTAGGCACACCTGCCTTGTCCAAAAGCCTTGAATAGTATTCTGCCTGTACTCTGAGGCCGTCAAATTCAGATGCAAAAACGCCCGTATAAGGCATATTGCCGAGATCGGCATAGATGGGGCTTACATCGGGATTGCGCTTGATCTCATCGTATCTTTCGCCCGCATAAGCCTTGAGTATGGCGCCCATAAGGTCGTTATTGCCCTCACCGTCTGCCCTGCCAAGCTGAAGTCTCGATAAGATAAGCTCTCTTTGCTCATCAGCGATGTCATACATATCAAGATTCCAGTCGTAGAGCTTGTCCTGCGAATAAAGGTCAACACAAGGGTAAAAGAGTCCTGCGTAGCTGATCTTAGCCTCGGATTTGTTGTCAAGGATAGCCGCAAGCACAAGGTCACAGCCTGCGCTGTCGCCGAACATGCCAATCTTCTCTTTTTCTACATTCAGGGAATCAGCATTCTCATAGATATAAGCAATAGCCGCACAGATATCTTCGATAGCCGCAGGATACATATTCTCAGGCGCGAGGCTGAAATCGACATTAAAGACCCTGCAGCCCAGGTTCTCCGCCACATAACGGCAGGGCTCTTTGTAAAACTCCGCCTTTGAAGCGATGAATGAACCGCCGTGGGCATATATCATGCAGGGAAGCTTCTGCCCTGCTTTATCTGCAGGCACATAAGAGAACACCCTTACGCTTCTGCCTTTTACATCAAGAACAAAACTGTCCCCAATGATCTCAGAAGAGCAGCAATCCAGACAATAAGTCTTAGTCACCTGACGCATGCCCTGGACGGAAAACCCTATAGGAACTGACTTCTGGAAAGAAAAGATCGCGCTTCTGATGAAGAACTCCCTCTGATCCATAACGCCTGTCTTGTCGCTGTCAGGTAACGGCTTTACCGTAATCTCCTGTTCGCCGATGTTTACCTTTTCGCCGGATTCCAAGATTCTTGTTACCAGCCCGAAATCACACTTATTCATACCCTTATACCTTTCCCAATATTCCTGATCTACCGAAAAGATAGCTCAACATAATGATCACAAACCAGCACAAAAGACCGCTCAAGATCATGTTCCATCCCTGATAGAAGAACAAAAGCATGATCAAAGTGGAAATGCAGTACTTGATCGAACATGTGACATAATAGATAACGCTGATCTTCTGCCTGTGCCTGATGCCGGCAGAGAAAACATTGATGACCGCATGCATTGCCGTGACCCATACATAGATTCCGACAAGCCAGAAAAAGAAATACGGTATCCTGAACCATACCAGGATCGAGATCGTCAAAATGTACAGCGAATACATCAGCATGGAGATAAGACCGTACGACCACAAAGACCTCTGGATCCTGATAGTGTCCTTAATAGGCTTAAAATGCGTATTCTTATTGTTATTCTCGTAAATAGTCTTGATATCGATGCCGGTTACCTTCATGCCCTCCTTGTGGGCTGTAACCAGGACATTGAGCTCATACTCGTACTTATTTCCCGGAATGTCCTGAAGCCACTGGCACAATCTTACGGGGAATCCGCGAAGACCCGACTGATTGTCCCTCAGGTAAACACCGGTAACGATCGTATATACGAACTTGGACATATCATTGCCGATCCTGGACTTGATCGGGATCTTCTCAGACAAGTCCCTCATACCAAGGACAATGCCATCAGTCTTTTTGGTGAGCTTGGCTACACGCTCGATATCTTCGATGGCGTGCTGCCCGTCAGAATCGGCAGTAACGATAAAATCGACCTCATCAGCGAGATTATTTCCGATATACTCAAATCCGCGCTTTAAGGCATAGCCCTTGCCCTTATTGTCCTTATAACCTATGACATCAGCAAAAGCCTTGGCGCGCCTGAAATACTCATCACAGGATTCCTTGCTGCCGTCATTGCAGGCAACAACTCTGAAGCCGCGCTTAGAAAGCTCTTCAACAAGCTGAAGAAACTTCTCGTCAGGATTATAAACAGGCAAAAGCACTGCGGTCTTCATTAAGTTAACTATCTACCCTACACCTTTCCTTAAACGCAAAGCACCGATGTTTAAGAAATCTAACAAGTCATTTTACTATAAATAAATAATAAAAAATAGCATTTGAGCACAATACAATTCAATTGATAACCCCAGTCAATAATGTTAATATCTCTTTATCTTGTAATATGGAGGATGGAAATATGTTTTGCACCAATTGTGGATCACAGTTTGAAGAAGGCAATGCTTTCTGCCCTAACTGCGGCACAAAAGTAGAATCCTTTGCACAGCCCGTTGCAGCTGCAGCACCTGTAGCCGCTGCTGTTGAGGCCGCACCCGTACAGGCTGCACCTGTTGAGGCAGCTCCTGTTCAGGCAATCCCCGCAGCACCTGCACCCGCTCCCGCACCGGCTGATCCTTATCAGCCCGCACCGGCACCTGCACCCGCACCTGCTCCGGTTCCCGTTCAGCCCGTTTATCAGGCTGCACCTGTACAGCCCGTTTACAGCCAGGCACCCGTAGCACCTGCTTATGCTACACCGGTTACACCTGTCGCAACACCCTCTGAGAATCCCGGCGCTGCTACTGCAGCTTTGATCCTCGGTATCGTTGCTATTGTCTGCCCCTGGTTCGTATACACAGCTCCCGCTTCCATCGTCTGCGGAGCTATCGGTATGGCTAAGGCAAGCAAATTCGTTAACTCAAACGGCGGTTTCCATAACGGCAAATCAAGAACAGGTAAGATCCTTTCACTTGTCGGACTTATCTTCGGGTGTATATTCACCTTCATTCTCTTGATCGTTATCATCGAGCTCGCAAGCTACTGATAATTTCCGGATCCAAAAAGAAAGGATGCCCGCGGGCATCCTTTTTTATTGGTTAGATGTTATTTCTCTCTATCGCTCTTTTACCAAGGCGACATGTCGCCTTCGACCATGACTTTCTCCCATTCCATATCGCGGAGCTTATAGATCATATACGCACCACGCTCAAGGTATTCATTGAATTCTTTCTCATAAACATCATCGAAAGTGCCTTCAGCAGAGGATATTACCCTGGAAGTGAAGTTTTTCGTGGAGTCAGGATAGGTCTCGGCAAGTCCGGTATCTACATACTTAAAGTAATACGGCCAATAACGGACGCATTTATTCCCGCGGTGAACTAAGTTTACTTCGAGCGCAGTCGCTCTTGCGGCCATGGCATCTTCATTATTTTCCAAACCGCCGTCAGGATATAAGCCGCTTACAGTCAGCAGGTAACGGTCAAAGAAGTACGGATCGATCGAGGAACGGGAATAACAATACTCCTGTAAGGCAGCGATATTGGCCTTTGATGATATCCAATTGAGGTAAACCATGCAGGCCAGAGGATCAGAGCACGTCGAAGGCAGGAACACTTTGATGCCGTCTTCCATAAGGCGGTCTTCCTGCCAGGAAGTGTATTCCCCATTTTTATTCTCGAAAGTATTAACGGCGATATAACGGGCCTCACCGCCGCAGTTCTCTTGAAGAGCCTTAATGTGCGAATGGTCTTTGTTGGCATAAAGATAATCGTATTTGGAGCAGAAAGCGCCGACATAGCCGTTCTCGATAGGTTCGTATGACTCCTTTGTAAGAGCTCTGATGTTTTCGAAGTCTTCCGGCAAAAGCTCCTCGTGATACCATTCATTCAGTATTGCAAGACCGTCCATAAAGCCTGACTGGGTAGCCCTGCAGTAGCCGTGCTCGTAAAAATATCTGTCCTCGATGGAAGTGTCAAGACACGAATCAAACAGCGGCTTTGCACTGATCGACGGATCTTCGTCAACAAAGAACGGGATCATCTGATCTGCATTATCGCCAAGCAAAACATCAGCATTATCCCTGAATGCGATAAGACAATCATGGAGTTCTTCCCGGGTTGACGGAGCATCAAGTCCGAGCTTATCGAGCCAGTCTTTACGGATAAAAGTAACGCGGGCATCAGGCTCGGTATTCTTAGGCGTAATGAACCAGACTTCAGAAGGATCATCCGTACACGAATAGAGATTCTCTTCCCCCAGCAACTCCTTAAGATCAGAGAAAGAATCCGGATACTCTTCAAGTATCGGCGCTATATTGATAACCGAATCCATCTTGTAGTATGTGTTGATCCAGCTGACACTGTCCATGAATGAAATATCTGCCGAATTACCCTTGCTCATGTACACATCGTCTGAATCCACATACGTAACATCGATGTTGCAATCTCTAAGAACGGCATCATGGATATATTGTGCGCTCTTTGAATTGTTGACAGTAAATCCTGATTCCTCATCTGATACAAAGTTCTTAACGTTGGAATCAACGAGCACGGTGATATGCCTCGTTTCTGCAAATCTTTTGCCGTCAAAGCCGCTGTTCCTACTGCATGCGCAAAGAGATAATGCCATTGAGATCAACAACAGCAGTGCTGTGATCCTGACAAACAATGAGGATGTTACTCTTCTCTTATCAGACATTTATGACACCTGCATAGTAACCTGTCGGCTCTACCCCGTCCTTAAGTCTTTCGGCCCTGTTTGATGCTCTTCCGCCAGTAATCGGTCTGCAGTCAGAGCTCTCTGAAAACCATACGGAATAGACCTTTCCTGCGGAGACATCATATTCGATGACGCAGCTGCCATCTCCGATAAGACCCAGGACTTCATCATTGATAAGGAGCGCTCTAATTCCGTCAGCTTCGTTATCTGTTGCTCTTAACGTAATCGAGAAATAAGAATGAGCTTTGGGATCTTTTATCTCATCTTTCCAGCGCGCACCCGTCAAAAGCATATAATCTTCAGGTTCAGCGAGCACTTCGCCATACTGGTATGAGCTCATATCAGCAGTTTCCTTCTGCCAGGTACCGTTTTCTGTCATCGCATTCATGTTGTTCTGAACGGCAGCATAGATCGAAGAAGCCTTAGAGTCCAAACGGTCCAGTTCTTTGACAGCTTTAAAGCGCGGAATATTGATAAAGACTGCTGATACAACAAAAGCCAGGCATACAAGGAAAGACGCAATGCTGAGCACTTTTGCACGCGATGCTTTCTTCTCGCTTATTGCAGAGATCTTCTTTTCAGGAGCAATGTCTGCAAACAACAATAAAACAAAGAGATTATACGGCAGCTCGGGCAAATGATGCTCTTCGATACATGACAAAGCGCAGACTGCCAGTATTCCAAGACCGTACAAAAACTTCTTATGCCTTATCTGAATAGCTGTCATAGACAGCAGATAGAATACAAGCAGCAGCACTCCCGAATTAATAAGGACAGAGATATAAGAACAATCAAGGAAGTTATAGAATTCATCTGCGGAAGAGGCCATTCCGTACGAAGGAACATCAGATGCGATCAGATGGATCCCATGCTCGATTATGCCCCTGTGCCCCAGACTGAATCTCTGATTTAAAGTATTGTTGATCTTATTGATCAAGGGATTGGCCGAATTATATATTACGGACATAAGAATACAGAAAACTGCGAATATTACATAAGAATACCTCGCACAGAAAGAAAAGATCTTTCTAATGATTCCTGAAGCTTTAGAAGGCGCATTTTTCTTACCTGCCAGGATCCTCACCTTCATGACTACAGCTAATAAGAGAAGAAGTCCGATGCAGACAAATGAAGTATTAGATCCGGTAAGCGAATAAACAAGGATGCCCAAAGCACCTAAGGCACATATCTCTCCGCAGGTGATCTTTTTCGCACGGACCCAGAGATATACTGCAATGATCCAGAAATAGTGCGCTGCCATATCAGTACACGAGAAGTTATTCCATTTCGAGACATAGAAGACATTGCCGCCAAGATAGAAAAAATCCCTGTCCTGGAATCTGTTGATGAACAAACCGGGCGCCTGGGTAATGGTTACGATTATGTTCGTAACGATCATTACGATATTGCCCGCAAGGCCTGAGAAAAGCACATAGTCGGCATTAACGCCGGCCGCTCCGATTATTGCAAAAGCGACCGGAGAAAAAAGCATGGCTTCATCTTTATTGAGGGTATAAATGTAGCCGAAAAGCACAACGGCTATAAGCAAAAGCGCCTTCTTCCAATTGGTGCAAAGCTCAAAAATGATCCTGTAAATACCGATAAGTATCAGGATCAAAGAACTGATATCAAGGATAATAAAAACATGCTGCCCTACGTTTTTTGTAAGACAGCATGCCTGAGCAGCTACAAAAAGGAATAAAGCAAACAGATAGAGCCTGTCGACGTATTTCTTTGTCTTATTGCCGGCACCGTTAAGTCTGCCTGCCAGATCCTTAAGCGAGAAATTCATAAAAGCGTTTATCGATTAAAGAGTCTTCAGATATTCCATGAAGTTGACTTTATTCTCAAGCGCAGTAGTAGTAGGTCTTCCGAGATCGTCACGGGCACCGATGCTGCAGGATACTTCAATGAGAGACAACTCATTTCTTTCCTTGGCAGCCTTAAGCTCGCTGTCGAGATCTTCGAATGTATCTACCTTGACCGCATACGGATAACCGCATGACTTAGCGATTCCGACAATGTCGATCGAGGAAGCAACCGTAGGCATACCGCCGACAGTCTCATGCGCACCGTTATTGATAACGATATGAACGAGATTAGAAGGCTTGTTAGCGCCGACCAATGCCATGGAGCCCATGTGCATCAATATTGCGCCGTCACCGTCAACGCACCATATCTTCTGTTCGGGCTTATTGACTGCAACACCGAGTGCTATCGAAGAGCTGTGACCCATGGAGCCTACTGTCAGGAAGTCATACTTGTGAGACTGGCCGTTAGCAACACGTGTCTCAAAGAGCTCTCTTGAAGCCTTACCGGTTGTGGAAATAATAGGATCTTCACCTGTTACTGCTACGATGTGCTTGATGATGTCTTCTCTTACCATCGTATTATCGTTCTTATAAACGACCTTCTCATCGTACGAAAGAGCGCCCTTACGGATAACAAAAGCAACATCCTTACCCGTAGCAAGGATTTCACGGAAGTCAGCCATTGCAGCCTCTACTTCCTCATCTGTTGTCTCCTTGCCGATGATGAAAGGCTTGATATCCATATCTTCGAGGAGCTTAACGGTAACTTCGCCCTGATAGATGTGCTGGGGCTCGTCGTGAATACCGGGCTCTCCTCTCCAGCCTACGATAAATACGACAGGGATCGCATAGACCTTGTCGTTGAGGAGCGAAGCGACAGGATTGATGATATTGCCTTCGCCCGAGTTCTGCATATAAACGACAGGCACCTTGCCCGTAGCAAGATGATAGCCTGCAGCCAAAGCTGTGCAGTTACCTTCGTTTGCTGCTATGACATGATGATGGCTGTCTATGCCGTATGTGTTCATCAGGTAATTGCAGAGAGCTTTTAACTGTGAATCAGGTACGCCTGAGTAAAAATCCGATCCGATGATCTCAACTAACTTTTCAACCTTCAATGTAATTCACCTCTTATTTATTCAGTCCCTTTTCGAGAGCGGGATTGATAATGTTATCGATAATAAAGTTTGCCGTCTGATCGATCTCATCGAAATGAACGGTCTTGGGAAGCGTAACGCCGAAAGCCTTTTCAGCCTTTGCGATAAGCGCGTCAGTATAGATAAGGCATCCGTCCTTAATGTCTTCGACACCGTCAAGGCCCAGAGATTCCCTGTTCTTGGCGATCATCTCGTCAAGCGCGAAAACAGAATCATCGATCTTGCACTTAGGCTCAGCGCCGGTGCCGTCAACTACTACGGGGAAACCGCCGATGTTGCCGAAAACTCCGGGAGAATAGAACTTAGTGACTGTATTCTCACGGATAGCCTTAAGTATGCAGGAAATGATATCGAAGTTCGAAGAAGCATTCATCATGTTGCGCTTCGAATCAGTAGGCATCGAGATAACGCACTTCTTAAGGATATCATCCTGGTCGATATCGAGCTTCTCACCCTTATAAGTAGCGCTGATAAGCTGCGGAACGCCTTCATTCTGGCCTTCCTTACTGATTACAACATCGTGGAAGTGAGCCGTAGCGATGTCGATACCTATATTCCAGAAATCAGAGATGCCCTTATCTGCAGCGATAGCAAACATAAGGCGCGGACGCAGATGGTTTAAGTTGCCCGAACCGAAGTCAGGATAAGCTTTTCCTGCGCTCTTGAGCCACGGGATCGTGCCGTCGGAATAAGAAGTGTTGATAACAACTCCCTTACCGTCAGCCTTCTCGTAAGCGAGCATGATGTTGCGGATATACTTGATAGAAAGCGGTGTCCAGATACCGTAAGCGCGGACATTCTTCCAGGAGATCGTGCCGTACTTGAGACCTGAATAAACACGGCTGGTGTTAACGATAAAATCAGGCTGATACTTAGCGATAACAGCAGCGATAGAATCAACATTCTCAAGGTCGCATGTGCCGTCAACGATAACGTTGGATCTGTTCTGACGTCTGATGAGAGCGGCAACGCGGGCGATATTTACATCACACTGGAGCTTATCTGCGTTACGTCCTGCAACAATGATCTCAAGCTTCTCGTCTGCTGTTGAGAGAAGGTATTCAAGAAGATAATTACCGACGCTGCCGAGGCCGATGATCATTATCCTGATCTTTCCTTCGCTGTCGTGCTGCTTAATAAGCTTTAACTTGTCGTTGATCATAACCTGTTATCCTTTCTTACAGTCCTGCAATCACAAAATCATTGATGGTATTGCAATTGATCCATGTCTTCATAGGTATTACGTTGATGTTCTTGCCGTTCTTTGCAAGAGTCTGGAAATACTCATTGATGAGCACCAGATTAGTGCCCTGGTGGCCTTCTTCGGGTATCTCATTCATGACCTTGCCCAAAAGCTCTGCATCAGTAAACTTCCATATCTGTCCGGAGTTATAGATAGCCGTGAAAGGCTCATTTATGGCGAGCTGGCCGTGTGAAGTATCGTAGATATAATGAGGGACTTCATTGAGGTCATAGTAAAGCGCGACAGCCTTTTTAGCTCTGATTGCTTCACTGTTAATGGTGATAACGCTGTCAGCAGAACCGCTTACCGCCTTAAAGCTCTCGTCGTCAACGAAAAGATCGCCTTCGGCAAAGAGCAGCTCGTCAAAGCTTGTTCCGTATTTTTCGATGACAGCCTTGATACCGAGATAAAGGCTCCAGCCGGAACCGTATTCCTTATAGAAAACGTTATTTACGAGGAGGACCTTTTCGCGGAATTCATCAGACAAAACATTGTTTATATAATCTTCCAATTCGCTGATAAGAAAGCCGCCTACGATGACAAAAACATCATAATCTTTTGCCTGTGTGAGCATGTGATTAAGAAGTGTCTTCTTCGGGTCTTCCCTGTTATAAATACACTTTACCGTAGGCTTTCCGACGGACTCGGAGAACCTCGTGGCAGAGCCTGCTACTGTAGTAAGAAATACTCTCATGAATTCTTCCTGAAATCGACGATCATGTCGATACCTTCCGACAGAGTGATCTTAGGCTCCCAGCCTGTTCTTGTCCTGAGCTTCTCGGTGCTCAATACACGTCTTTCAGGATCAGACTCCCTGTAGCCTGAGAATGTGATCTCGGGATTCTCGATGCCGAGCTTGCTTCCGATAAGAGCCACGAGATCAAGGATAGAGATCTCTTCGTCTGTAGCGACGTTATATACGCTTCCGTCCAAAGCATCATCATGCTCGAGCAGATGGAGAACTGCAGCGCAAGAATCGATGTTGTGGAGGAAAGTTCTCTTATTGATCTTGGAGTTCTCAAGAAGAACTACCTTGCCGTTATCGATAAGGCTGTTAACGATATGAGGGAGAATATGCTTTGCAAATCTCTCGTTCTTGCTGTAAACGTTTGCAAATCTCAAGGATGCACCGCGGATCTTGCCGTTGTTTACAGCATCCTTCATGAAGAACTCGGTAAGGAGCTTTCCTGTGGCATAAGATGTTCTCTGGCTGTGCTCAGCATCAGACATAAGGAGGAAATCACTCTCCTTAACACCGCCTTCCTTGAAGCTCTGCATTGAATAAACCTCTGATGTAGAGCAGTTGATATAAGCATCAGCGCCTACTTCAATAGCCTGGTCGAGGAATGTTCTCATGCCGACAACATTCGTATCGAATGTCGTATTAACACGATAGAAATACTCGGTATGAACAACAGCTGCGCAGTTGATATAGAAGAGCTTATCGTAGTTCTTCTTCTCCCTGTTAACGAGATATCCGATCTCTGCCATCTGGGCAATGTTGTTGAGATCATACTGGAAGAATGTAAATCTGGGATCATCGATGCAGTCTTCAACAGTATCGATCGATGAGCAGAAGAAATTATCGAATCCGATAACGCTGCCCTTATTGCCTGCCAGGATCTGCCTTACAAGCTCATTTCCGGTCATGCCGGTTACGCCGCTGATAACATAGAGATTGTTCATGTCAATCACACTCCGTTCGTTAATCTGTCTCTATAAAAAGGATCCACCTCTGAGGTGAATAAACTCTGCTCGTATTCGATATCGTAAGGAACCGATATCAGGCTTATGCCCTTCTCTGTATCGAGAATAGCATACTGCGCCATGGGATTATGGTTTCTGGGCTGTCCTACGCTGCCGGGATTAATGAACGTA
This sequence comes from Clostridiales bacterium, assembly GCA_017554745.1. GTDB lineage: Bacteria > Bacillota > Clostridia > Saccharofermentanales > Saccharofermentanaceae > Saccharofermentans. The sequence goes on from JAFZHS010000002.1 coordinate 40,617, forward strand.
ACCTTCTTCTTGTTACGGTATTCCGGATTGTCACATTCGTAGAACTTCTCGAAAACATGCGCGTAATGGCTGTGTCCAGAAAGCACAAAATCGTAAGCCTCATATCCTGCAAAAGCACTGTCCGTGCCGTTGCCCTTATCAGTGAAGATCGACTTCCAGTAAGGATCGGTAAGGCTTCCGTGAATGGCAAGGAACTTCTTGCCTTCAAGCTCAAACTCATATTTGCCCGATTTGCCTTCTATAGCTTCAAGATAAGCAAAAGACTCGGGCGTCAGGTTCTTTTTTGTGTTCTTTGCAGATACCCTGCCTCTTTCAGACGAGAACCTCAGGTAATCGTCTTCCATTATTGCCTGCTCATGATTGCCCCAGATGTTGCAGACGACCGGAATATCTATATTTCTTATCATGGAAATAGCTTCGTTAGAGCGCATTCCGTAATCGATAAAGTCGCCTAACAAAGCTATTTTTTGCGGGTTGTGGTTAGTCTTAATGTCACTTAAGACGCTTTCTAACGCAGAGCAATTACCATGTATGTCAGATAATATCGCTACTTCCATATCGTGCTTTCATCAAAGCTCATCGATAAGAGAAATGATCTCTTTGATCGGGAGCAGTCTGGAATCAACTTCTGCAGCTCTGTGATATTTGAGGATATCCTCTGCTACAGACTTCATAGCCGGGAATGCAGCTCTTGTCAGCTGGTTGGCATAGATAACGATATTTACACCATGTGCAGCAAGCTCATCTTCTGTGATCGTATTGAAAGAGCTCGGTACAACAACGATAGGTGTCTCTTTATTGAATTCTCTGAACTTGTCGCAGAATTCGCAGATCTCTGCCGGATCCTTCTTACGGCTGTGGATCATGATGCCGTCAGCACCTGCCTCTACGAAAGCCTTGGCACGAGTGAGCGCGTCTTCCATACCCTGCTCGAGGATAAGGCTCTCGATACGTGCAATAATCATGAAGTCTTCGGAGAGCTGGGCATTCTTACCTGCTCTGATCTTCTCTGAGAAGTGCTCGATGGAATCCTGTGTCTGCTTAACTTCAGTACCGAAAAGGCTGTTCTTCTTAAGGCCTGTCTTATCTTCAATGATTATCGCGCTGACACCCATTCTCTCAAGTGAACGGACAGTATATACGAAGTGCTCTGTAAGTCCGCCTGTGTCACCGTCGAAGATGATCGGCTTTGTCGTAACTTCCATAACATCATCGATAGTCCTGAAACGGCTGGTCATGTCGACGAGCTCGATATCAGGCTTACCCTTAGCTGTGGAATCGCAGAGTGAGCTGATCCACATAGCGTCAAACTGGTCGATGTGCTCGCCGTTTGCAACGATAGTCTTCTCGGCGATAAGACCCGTAATACCGCTGTGAACTTCAATAGTCTTAACGATCGGAACCATCTTGAGGAGCTTTTTGAGTCTTCCTCTTCTGAATTCAGGCATCGCGAGCTTTTCAGACATCTGACGGTCGATCTTCTGGATCTTCTCATTATATGAATAAGGTACTTCTACAAGCTCTCCGCCGTATTCTGAAAGAAGGCTTAAAATATTCTCCTTAATGACTGCCATAGCAGGAGAACTCCAGTTGTTGCCGTGTACGATATAGTCGGGACGGAGCTCCTTTACTACCTCATCGTACATGATGTGGTTCTGTACGATAACATTATCAACACCCGGGATAGCCTTGATCATCTCGATCTTTTCCTCAACAGTCTTCTGCGGGAATCTGTTGTATCTGACCATCTCAGAATCACAAAGGACGCCAACGGTAACAGAGCCAAGCTCTTTAGCCTTGTTAATGATATTCAAATGACCTTCGTGAATAATGTCGGTACAAAAACAGGTATAAACCTTCTTCTCGCTCATCTCACATTCCTCCAATTCCTAATTCAAAACTTAATTATATCATTCTCTTCCGTGAATTCTTCTTGCAGCAAGCAAATCATTAACAGAATCTACTTCTGTCCATTCATAGTTGGAGATATCGATATAATAAAGCTTAAAATCCTTCTTAAAGATCAGCTGTACAAGCGCATTCTCATACCACTGATCATAGAAACCGTCCTCGATCATGCTGTTCATCTCTTCCCTCATAAGAAGGGCGCTCGCACGGTCAAGCTTGGTTATGCCGGCATATTCGCCGTAATAGCTCTCAAGGTCCTTACTCATTACGAGGACCTGATTGCCTGATACTTCCACATTATAATCGCCGTCAGTCTTTATGGAGCTGTCAACGAAAACGCAAGGCTTATCTACCTTCTTGCACATAACTTCTCTTACGAGATCGTCAGACATAACGATGTCGCCGTCGATAAGGACAACGTTATCAGCATCGAGCTCGTCTCTTGCAAACCAGAGGGATGCAATGGAGTTTGTAACCTCATAGAAGGGGTTATAAACAAACTTAACGCCCTGTACCTGCTCTTCGATAGCTCTGTGCATGTGGCCCGTAACGATAATTATTTCGGCCTCTTCATCATATTTCTTGATAAGAGCGACCATTCTCTGAAGGAGCGTGGTATTCTCATCAAGCTTATACATTGACTTGGGATGGCTCAATGTAAGGGGCTGAAGTCTTGTACCTTTGCCTGCTACCATAAAAATGTATTTCATACGTTAATACCTCCGGGTAATGTCTCAATAGGGTTCTGCCACAATATAAGGCCGAGTCTCATAAGCTTCTTGTCTGTCGGGAATTCGATGTTGATTCCGAACTTGGCCGCGGTCTTAAGGACATTCATGCCTGTGGCTTCAATAGGGCTTCTGGACAGATAAGGATTGTTGCATCTTTCCTTACCGCATCCGCCCTTACAGAGCTTGCACGAGCCGCCGCCAAACGATATTACAGTGGAACGGTTGTGGTTGTAGAACCATTTCTCCAGTTCCAGAAGAGTCTTATGAAGGACTACGCTGGATTCATTTCGATAGTATTCGTACTTCTCAGTGTCAGTAACATCAAAAGTAAAGTACACGAACATACCCTCATCGTATTCAGCGAACATCTTGGGATAATCGATCTCAGGAAGATTCGGCGGACAACGCCAGTTCCTGCCGTACCTTCCGCAATAAAAGCAGTTCATCTTGACGCATTCTTCGAAGATGCACTGTTTCGGATCCATGAAGACACACTCCGCTTCGGGAGCGTAGTTCTTACAGCATTCGATCATTGCTTTATTTAAGGCTTCATCCATACGCTTTACCTCAGATTACATGCCAAAGTACATCTTGATCTCTTCAATAAGGTTATCGTAATCAGCGTGTGACAGATCACCGACATGGGCAACTCTTATGCTTCTCTTGCCGAGCTCGCCGCCGACGGGATTTACCATGATATGCTTCTCATCCTTAAGATATGCGAAGAAATCCATAGCGATATCCTTCTCAAATCTTATGGGTGAGATGGCATTGGAAAGCGGATATGAAGGAAGATGGATAGGAAGATCCTTGATCTTATTTCTGAAATAGAAGCATCTGTCCTCTACTTCCTTGATGCGGTTCTCGATGCCCTGGTCATCGATCTTGTGGAGCATGTCATTAAGCTCAAAGCAGACGCCGACAGCTGGTGTAAACGGTGTCTGGCCTCTCTTCATGTTTACGAAATAGTCCTTGAAGTCAAAATAGAGGGACTGGACGGTATTCTTCTCCACCTTTTCGATCATTCTAGGGCTCAATGTGACCAGAGAAAGACCGGGCGCAAGACATAAGCCCTTCTGCGAGCTTACGATAGTAGCGTCGATATGGTTTTTCTCCATGTAGTAAGGATCAGCCAGGAACGAACTGATGGCGTCAACGACAAGGTACATACCGTTCCTGTCGCAGAAATCCCTGATGATATTGATGTCGTAGAGCTGGCCGGTATAAGTCTCGTCGATATTTACGAGCAGGCCCGTAAAGCCTTTATCTTCAAACTTATCGAAATGAGAAGCGGTCAAAGTCTCATCCTGACCAAGCTTTAATGCTTCGAAAGGAATATTGTGGATCTGGCAGATATTCTCAAATCTCTGGCCGAATGTACCGCCGGAGATGACAAGGAGCTTATCATTGGTATCAAAGCAATTGATTACGGTAGCTTCCATGGCTCCGCTTCCCGAACAGGTAAGGAAAACGACTTCAGAATCATCGGATGCGAACTGGATCTTCTTTAAAAGTCTCTTGTTATCGAGCATTAACTCTGAAAATTCGGGAGTCCTGAAATACGGAACCACATTGGATCTCACGTCGACCGTACTCTGGTACATCTGCGTAGGACCAATGGTAAACAGCTTATAATCTTCCATCTTCATATATATAAACCTCTATATAATTTCCAAATAGTAATTATACCATAAGACTTTCTTTCAAAGCCTCTAAGAACTTATCATTCTCGGCCGTATCTTTAACGGCTATCCTGATGAATCTGTCATTCCCGAGTTTGGAAGTTAAGTCTTTGATCAGGATGTTATGCCTGTTTAAGAGCTTTTCGGTGAGTTCAAAGGCCGTAATGCCTGATGTAAGCTCTACAAGAAGGAAGTTTGCCTGCGAAGGAAGTACGCGGATCCCCTCTATCTCAGACAGTTTCCCGACAAATCTGGCGCGCTCTTTACGGAATAACTCCTTTGCCTTCTCATAATCCTTGATGTATTTGATATATATCTGCATATAGAACTCGGCGAAGGAATTGATATTCCAGATGGATACGTCCTTTTTGATCTCAGCAATGATCTCTTTATTGCCAGAGGCAAGGATACCGAGCCTTAATCCGGGAACTCCGTATGATTTGGAGATAGACTTCATCAGATACAGATGGGGATTATCTGTGATTATATTCTGCACAAGGAGCGAACTGTCCGGATCATCTGCAAAATCAATAAATGATTCATCGAGGATGATATTTACGCTGTTTATCTTTCCCCACTCTACTAACTTCAACATTTCAGCTTTGGTAATGAAATTGCCTGACGGGTTGTCCGGATTGATAATGACCAGGTTATCGACTTTATTCTCTGAGAAGAATCCCATGATGTCATCTGCAGTGTAAGAATAATCCTTACCGCTTACGTCAAAGAAAACGCTGTTTTCTTTACTGAATCTGTGCGGATATTCTTCAAAGGTTGGCCTGATAAAACCTGTCCTGCCGTCAAGCATACCCAAAAGGCTCTTGATAAGCTCGGCTGCGCCATTACCTACAACTATGTTTTCCTGATGGATATTGAAGTAATTCCAGGCAAGCAGGGAATTTACTCTCTGGCCTGAAGGATACTGTGTAAGAAGTGTCTGGAAGCTTGCTATCATCTCTTCGACCATCATATGCGGAGGGAAATAAGGATTTACCAGATAGCAGTAATCCACAAGCTTAGGGAATCTCCAGAATCCGCCGTATCTTTGCTCGATGAGCTTTACTCTTTTGGCAGGATCCTCGCAGAAAAGTGCTTCAGCGATATCAAGCTCCTGGACGTCATCTATCTCATACCACTTCTCTCCATTAAGCCTCTTGGCCTTGATCTCGGGATCGTCAAGCATCGTAATGACCTTGAGGACCTGCTCATAATACTCATTATTGCCCAGGGCATTCTCGTAAGCATCAAGGAAAGGAATATAGATCTTCTCTGAAAATCTCTGGCTGAACTTATAGATGTTTACCGTCTTATAGTAGTCGACAACTTCCTTATACTGTACGTTCTTGCCCGAGATAAAGTCCTTGATATTGTCATTCTCGTCAACTCTTAAGCATGTTCCGTTCATCCAGGATTCGTACTTATCGACAAGAGCAAGTGTCTCTCTGGGATCAGATAACAGCTCGTCAATGACAGCATCTTCAAATATAAGGTCAGATTCAAACAGGAGCGTGTCGTCTTCTTTCAGATAATCCTTTGCAAGAGCCAATGAATAAATATTGTTGGTCTTATCGTAGATCGGGTTGTTCACGTAAACGATCGGAGTCTTTATCCCGAGAGTTCCGATGTAATCCATAAGGTGCTGTCCTTCATATCCGACAACGATAACAATGCGGTTAAGCGAATATTTCTCAATCTGATGAAGCATTCTGTCGATCAGGGAAACACCGTTAACCTTGACCATGCACTTGGTCTTATTTGATGTTAATTCCTTTAATCTCTTGCCCATTCCGGCAGCCAGGATAATCGCCTGCATATGTATTCTCCTTTAAAATTCCCATACTTCTGCCGGGTCTTTTGCGATCTGCTTTTCCACCGGCGGAAGCTTCATATAATCACCATATCTTGACGTAAGATATGCATCGTAATCTTTAGTCCCAAGGAACTTTCTGTCTTCAAACTGATATTCGGCCAGGTCCGTATGCCACGACTTAGGAACACCATATCGGAGACTGACGGAATTCTTGCCTTCACCGTAGACCTGGCTTCTCTCCTTACCGCCTGAAGGCAGTGTAAGGACGCGGACAGGCTTGTCACTGGAATTGCTGCTCTTTTTCGCTGCTCTGGCAAGATTCTTATAAACAATGGATACAGGGATCTTCGAAATAAGCTTCCATCTGAGCTGGTTGCTGTTCGCAACGGCAACTCTTGACCATAAGATCTTTCTTAACAGGAACCACTTAAAATCATTGAGCTGCTGCCCTATAGCGGACTTCGGTATGTCATCAACCGGCATGATATCGATATAAACACCGGTCTTGCAATGAATATGTCCCTGTCCTTCTCTTACAAAGGTAGTGCCTGTGCGGCGCACTTTGCCGTATCCCCAAAGGTAATCGGGATCTGTATCGTGGTCCTGGAAAAAGCAGATTGAAGGATCCATCTCGCCTGAGACCTTCTTAAACTTCTCATACTCTTCCCTGAGCATTCCTATATCCGCGTCGTTGTCCCACGGAATAAATCCCTTGTGCCTTACGGCACCCAAAAGTGTTCCACAGGTTATCGAATACTTGATGTTATGCTTTCTGCATACCCTGTCGAACTCCGACATCAGCTCAAGCTGGATGTCCTGTAAGCGCTTTAAATCCTCACCGCTTACTATTCCCGAGCCTTTTTTCATTAGCTCCTCCCCATAATCAATATATAATCTTACCTTCGGCAACTGCCTTCAGATGCTCTCCGTAAGGGCTCTTGCCGTAAGCAATAGCGCTTTCCATAAGCTTTTCCTTATCGATAAAGCCGTTGATATAAGCGATCTCCTCCGGCGCTGAGATCGTGATGCCCTGCCTCGTCTGGACCATCTGTACAAATTCAGCCGCCTGCAAAAGGCTCTGCATCGTTCCTGTATCAAGCCATGCAAAGCCTCTTCCCAAAAGCTTTACGTCAAGAAGGCCGTCATCAAGGTACATCTCATTTAATGTAGTGATCTCCAGTTCGCCTCTGGCTGAAGGCGTGATCTTATTTGCTCTGTCAGAGACTCCCGCAGGATAGATATAAAGACCTGTAACAGCATAGTTGCTCTTAGGCTCCTTGGGTTTCTCCTCGATAGAAAGAGCATGTCCTTCACTGTCGAACTCGACTACGCCGAATCTCTCGGGGTCAGATACATAATAACCGAAGACAGTCGCTCTTCCGTTATTTTCAGCATTTGCTACCGCAGACTTTAAGATGGTCCTGAAGCCGCTTCCGTAGAAGATATTGTCTCCGAGGATCATTGCGCCGGCTTCGCCGTTTAAAAACTCCTCGCCGAGGATAAAAGCCTGGGCAAGTCCGTCAGGGCTGGGCTGCACCTTATAAGAAAGTGTTATGCCGAACTGGCTTCCGTCGCCGAGAAGGGCTTCAAATCTCGGAGTGTCTTCGGGGGTGCTGATGATAAGGATGTCCTTTATCCCTGCAAGCATGAGAGTTGACAAAGGATAGTAGATCATCGGCTTGTCATATATCGGCAAAAGCTGTTTTGACGTAACTTTTGTGAGCGGATAAAGCCTTGTTCCCGAACCGCCGGCTAATACTATTCCCTTCATTTGCTAGTCCTCCTTAGAGCCACTTGGATGCCCATGAGAAATCCTGATCCTTAAAGGATTCATGCTTCTCATCTTTTTCGCTGGTCTTATATTCACAATCAAGCTTCGGCCAGTCAATCGCTATCGTCTCATCATTCCACGGAATGCCGCCTTCTGATGAAGGATCATATACATCGGTGCACTTATAAACAAATCTCGCCATGTCTGACAAGACCAGGAATCCGTGGGCAAAACCTTCGGGAATATAGAACATGTTCTTCTCTTCCGAGCTTAATACGGCTCCTGCCCACTGTCCGTATGTCGCAGAACCGGGCCTTACGTCAACTGCAACATCAAATACTTTTCCGCGTGTGACACGGACAAGCTTTCCCTGAGTGTGTTCCTTCTGGAAATGGAGTCCTCTTAAAACGCCTTTGGTGCTTGAGCTCTCGTTGTCCTGGACGAACTCCTTGTCGATCCCGACTGCTGCGAAGTCATCCTTCTTATATGTCTCCATAAAATAGCCCCTGCTGTCGCCAAACACCTGAGGATGGATTATTACGACACCCGGAAGATTTGTTTTCTCAAAAGTAAACGGCATTACAGTTCTGCCTCCTTTAAATATCTCTGTACCGCATCTTTCCAATCCGGTAACGGTGCAAAGCCGGCCTTAACAAGCTTTGTCTTATCAAGTCTGGAATTTTCAGGCCTTGCCGCCTTGGAAAGACCGTATTCTTGAGTTGTTACGGGAATGACCTTCGTGGCCAGGCCGTACTGCTTATAAAACTCAACACAGAAATCGTACCAAGAGATATATCCGCCCTCATTGGTCGCGTGATAGTATCCGTACTTATCTGTCTCGATCATGTCCACAAGGAGTCTGGACAGATCCAGTGTATATGTCGGTGTTCCTATCTGGTCGTTAACTACCCTTACCGTATCGTGTGTCTTGCCGACGTTGATCATGGTCTTGATGAAGTTCTTTCCGTTAAGACCGAAAACCCACGCTATCCTAACGATAAAAAACTTCTCCAAAGTCTCAGCAACAGCTATCTCTCCGTCAAGCTTGCTCCGGCCATAAACATTTAGCGGAGCATAACACTTGTCATCAGGCTCCCACGGTCTGTCTCCCTTTCCGTCGAAAACATAATCGGTGGAAAGGTAAAGCATCTTGGCATCCACAGCTTTGACTGCCTCGGCGATATACTTCGTGCCCAGCGCGTTGATCTTATGGACCTTCTCCCGGTTCTCTTCATCTTCCGCGGCATCTACCGCTGTCCAAGCGGCACAGTGTATTACCGCATCAGGCTTTATCTCTTCGATTACGGAAATGACAGCATCCTTATCGGTTATATCCAGCTGTACATACGGAGCCTCTGTTACAGCGCTTCCGTCTGCCACTCCTGAATAGACCGGCTGGATATCGGAGCCTATGGCTTCATAGCCTCTTTGTGCAGCATTATTTACCACATCGTGGCCAAGTTGTCCGCATACGCCTGTTACGAGAATCCTCATCTTCTTACTCCGTTATCTGTTGCCGTACATCTTGTCATAGTAGTTCTGATACTCACCGCTGATTATCTCTTCCCACCATGACCTGTTATCAAGATACCACTGAATCGTCTTCTTGATACCGTCTGCGAACTTTGTCTCAGGAAGCCAGCCCAGTTCATTATGGATCTTTGTAGGATCGATCGCATATCTTAAGTCGTGTCCCTTACGGTCAGTAACATAAGTTATCAGGCTCTCATCCTTGCCGAGCTCCTTGATTATGAGCTTAACGATATCAATGTTTGCCATCTCGTTATGTCCGCCTACATTGTAGACTTCACCGATGGTTCCCTTTCTCACGATAAGATCGATCGCCTTGCAGTGGTCTTCTACATAGAGCCAGTCTCTTACATTCTTGCCTTCACCGTATACAGGGAGAGGCTTGTTGTTGAGGCAGTTTGCGATCATGAGCGGGATTAACTTTTCGGGGAAATGATAAGGTCCGTAGTTATTTGAGCAGCGGCTTATCGTTACAGGCAGGCCGTAAGTCCTGTAGTAAGCCATTACGAGCAGGTCTGCGCCTGCCTTTGAAGAACTGTACGGACTGCTTGTGTGAATAGGCGTTGTCTCTGTAAAGAACAGATCGGGACGGTCTAAAGGAAGATCGCCATATACCTCATCCGTGCTTACCTGGTGATATCTTACATTGCCGAATGCCCTGCAGGCATCCATCATGGTAGCGGTTCCGATGATATTCGTCTGAAGGAAGATCCCCGGATCTTCAATGCTTCTGTCCACGTGGCTCTCAGCCGCGAAGTTAATTACAACATCAGGCTTTTCCTCTTCGAAAAGAGCCATAACGCCTTCCCTGTCGCAGATATCGAGCTTTACGAATCTGAAGTGGGGATTATCCATGACAGGAGCCAGAGTACTTAAGTTGCCTGCATAGGTAAGCTTATCGATACATACCACTCTGTCCTCAGGATGTTCTCTGAGATGGTAATGAACAAAATTTCCGCCGATGAATCCGGCTCCGCCTGTAACAAAGATCGTCATTTACAGATCCTCCAAATTATTAATGCTATTCTCTGCCTTCAGCCTTCTTCTTAAGCTTGCGCACAGGCTCATAGAAGAAATGGAACAGCTTGGACCGCTGGTTATAATTGTAATACATCTCTCTTTTAATGCATTCGTGTCTGTGGAACTTTAATTGCTTCTTGGGAACCTTTTCCTCAGGCTTAGGCTTTAAAGCCTCATAACGCACGGGCCTGCCTTCCACGCAATCATCGATGATATCCATGATAATTTTCGCGCTTCCGCCCAGATCACCGAAGGTCTCCTCCCTGAAAGTATTTACTTTGCTCACATAGTCTTCGTAGTTACCCAGGATTCCCTCGACAAAATCCGCAAGTTCTTCTTTAGTCGTCATGAAGACGAAGTCATAATCACACTCGGGGAATCTCTTAGGGTCTGTGTCAGGAATAAGCCAGTTAGAAACAGACACTGCTGGAATACCCATCATCGTCGCTTCACACATGGTGCTTGATTCTTCCGACACCAATACATCACATGCCATAATGGCCTCAAAGATATTGGTCTTGGGATCTAGGATCGTGACTCCGGGTATGTCCTTATGAAGCTCATACATCTCCTTTACTGAGTAATAAGATGCATCCATTATCGGATTAAGTCCTAATGAGTAATTGTATTGTTTGATCAGGATGTTTACATCAAGCTTCTGCATTGCCTTGACAAAATCATCCTGCTTGCCGTCATTCTCCCATGCGGGAGCATAAAGGATAGTAGGCTTTTTATCGTCCAGGCCGTACTTACTGTTGAAGTCTTTCTTATAGTTCTCACGATCGACATTGGCGTAATTGTCTGCTTTGGGCCAGCCGGCCTTAAATACTCCAAGTCTCGGATTCGCGTAATACCACTGCGAACACCGGTTCCAGTTGTTGACCCACTGGTTGCTCGGAAGGAACCCGACATCATACTTGTTCCACGGTTCACGGAGCCAGATGTCAGGCCAGTTGCCATACTGCTGGATGATATCGTGAAGCATGATCACCGAGAACTTTGAGAACTGCGGGAAGTTTACATGCTGGCAGTAAACACCAATCTCACTCTTGGCAAACTTATCGTCAGTAAGAGTGACTTTGTATCCCCTCTTCTCAGCTTCTTCGGCGACCGGTTTATAGATCGACTTCTCGGCGCTGTCAGAATATATAAACGTAATATCTTTTTTGAGCATTTATTGTCCTCTTTACTTCTTGATCGATTTGAGAATTCCAATGATCTTCTTTCTCAAGATGAATGCAGCAATCAAAACCGCCGCGATAAGCAATATCCTGACCGGCAGGAACAGATATGTAGCCATGCATCCCAGACCGACTATGGTAATTACTGCTGAGAAAAGGAAGATCATCTTATTGTTGTAGATCTGCGTGGAGATATTCTGTTCCTTAATTACTTTCCTTGCGAACAGATAATGCATCAGCATGAATATTATGTAGCAGATCAGAGTAGTATAAGCAGCTGCGATATATCCGAAGACCGGAAGGAATATGGCATTTAAGATGATGTTGAGCACGGCACCCGTGACAGATGCATACATGACATACTTTGTAGAGCCGTAATAGAACTCGATGCTGGCATACAAATCATAGATGAACGTGAAGAACACTCCAAGAGTTACTACGGGAATTACATATACTGCTTCTTCATAATCCGCTGTACCGATGAGCATGATCTCGGGAGCCAGCAAAGCAATAAAAGTGACTATGCCGCCCATCAAAAGGATAAGCATGTTAGTGATCTTGCCGATCCTGTCATAGATCTTGGCTTTAAGCTGCTCATACATCCACGGTACCCTTGATCCGTTAATGGCTGTGATCAGGACATTGATAGCAGACGCTATCTGGTAAGGGAAACTGTAGATTCCCGCATCGCTTTCACCGCAATAGTACTTGATCATGATCTTGTCAGACTGACCGAGAACGATAAGGCTTAAGTAATGCGGTATCAGCGGCACATTAAACTTAACCGCATATTTCCAGTAACCTTTGTTAAAGAAGCATTTGCCTTTGATGAAGTGATATACGTAAAAGATGATTCCGATAGCGCACTGTACGATAAGGAATCCGAGCACCAGGGCGAGCTCTCTTAACTCCGTCATAAAGAACAATGCAAGGCTCAACGCCGGAGTCAGAAGCGACACGATAGCCGTTACCACTACCATCGATTTGTACTTGTATTCGACTCTTTGTCTTGTACCCCAGAACGAGAATGCCGGATAAACAATAAAATACAGGAACAAAAGGAGCATGTACGGTGTATTAAGTCCGATAAGCGGATTTACCCAGGCTCTGGTAAAGACATAAACGGCCAAAAGACCGATAGTGATAAGCGTGCCAAGGCCCTGCATGGAAGAAGTATATCTGTCCCTGTCATTTTTATTATCGACAAGAGTCTTTGTATAGACTCCTGCGTAAAGATTAAGAGAAGCAAGAACGATAAGGATGTCTCTCCATGACTGGAAAATATTCCACTCGCCGTATTCGCCTGTGGTAAGAAGCCTGATATAGATAGGAACTACGATAAAAGATATGCCCTTCTGGAAGAAGTTGCATACCGCATACCATATAGATGCCTTTGCCTGTACAGGCATATTCTTGTATTTTTCGAGCATTCCCATTAAAACCGTTTATACGAAGACAGAAGCCTGATATCGAATCTGTCTATTAAGATCCTTCTGTTGTGTGATGTAAGAGTTATTTTCGAGAAGTAATAGATAACGAACGGATTAAACGCAAAATCGATTACGTAAGGCTCGAAAACAAAAACGAAGCCCAAGATCAAAGCTACAGTCGCAAAGCTGTAATCTTTCAGGTAAACTGCTTTCTTGATCGCCGCCGTGTACATATAAAGCGCAAAGCCTGCGAAAAGCAGACCAAACTCCAAAGCGATCTGCAAAAAGCCGTTGTCGACATAGAAATACTCATTGCCTTCGGCCAGGCCGAACAGCAATGTACTCGAACCGATCCACTGCAGCTTATTGCCGCCTAAATGGAGTCCGTATCTTTCGATGGCTTTCTTTCCGAGCTCCAATCGTCCCGTAACAAATCTGTTCAGCTTGTAAAGGAACGGATTGCTCGATTTAAAGACCAGTATCAGTGCGATGCCTGCTACTATCAGCAAAAGGAACAGGGTAAGGATCACATAATAGTCGCGCTTTCTGTTTTTCCTGACAAAGGTGATCTTCCTGTCAGATTTAGAATAGAAATAGTAGATCAAGCCGTAGATGATGATCATGAAAGTGATTGCCATCGAGAAGACCGTATGAGTCTTTACATAAATGAACCAGTTAAGAGCTGACAGGATGACAGCCAAGACAGGATCAATTGCCCTCTTTCTCAGATAGAGAAGCTCAAGGCTCATAAAGAGCAGATTATAAGATGCCCTGTTGACCCAGCCGTAACCTAAATAGCTTCTTATTCTGTCGGGCTCTATTACTTCCCCGCTTCCCATGATCCCCGCCAAAGAGAGCGAAAGATAGATAACAAATGTCGTCGCCTGGACAAGAAGGAATATCTTTACGATCTTCTTAAAATCTGTCTGCACGGCAGTGGCGATCAGGACAAAATAGAAAAGCGGGAGCTTCTCGGGACCCGTAAACATAGCATATACAGAGACTGCGAGCATAATGCCGACTGCAAAGAGGACATTATGACTGAATCTTATGACCGTAAAGAAATGAATGATGCAGAAAAGATATGCACCGTATTTGAGGAGCTTGAGCACAATGAGCATTGGGCTGTCTGCAAGAGCCCATTCATTGAACATGAACGAGATCTGTAAGTTCATAGACAGAACATACAGGAATATACCCAGATAGTAAAAAGTGTTCTTAGATTTCTGCATCTCAAACAACATGAATACGCTTAAGAACCTCTTCTACTATTATTTTCGAATTATCAGCAGACTCATAAGTATCAAATCTGTCTCTTACGATCTTGCGCCTTCCGGACTCAGGATCATTACCGTTAAGTATGTCGTCAATGAGGCTTACCAATTCACCGCTTGTCTTAACAATGCTGCCTGCCCTGACATAATCTGCATCATAATAAAAGCCTCTGTCATCATCCCTGTACGTATCATAGTCGTACATGAAGTGGATAACAGGCTTGTCTCTTAGGACGAAGTCAAAAAAGCAGCTCGAATAATCAGTAACCAGGATGTCAGCTGCGCTAAGCAGCTCCTGGGCATCGTAATCTGAAACATTGATTATCCTCTCAGATGACGTTGCTCCGCTGTTATCTCTCTGAAGCTGCACATAATGCTGCTTTTCCAAAATGACCGCGTCATACTTCTCCAACACAGCAGAAATATCATCTGATATCTGCATAAAAGTAAAAGGCTCGGAAGTCTTATCCCTGAAAGTCGGCATGTAAAGGATTATCTTGCCTGCGCCGGTCTTATTCAGGAACTTATCCTTCTCGTTCTTACAGAACTCAGCATCAAGAAGTGCCTCATTTCTGGGCTGGCCTGCAGATAATACCTTATCATCACCTACAAGGAACGCGGTCTTTATAGTCTTCCTCATATCATCAGAAGGAGCTATGTAAAGATCGCACTTGTTGGAAAACAGGTACGCCTTATGGCTGATCTTATGAAGAAGTCCGGTCTTGGTATCGGGTGTATCCTCACCGATCTTCTTCCAGGCTACGCCGTGCCAGAGCTGTACCTTAAAACTTCTCCTTACCCAGTTAAGACCACCAAGGTCAAGATAACCCTGATTCATTACAGACACCTTTGCGGTGAGGCACAGCCATCTGGCGCGGGCGGTATTTCTCTTAACCGCGTTGATGCCGTACTTATCAGCAACGGAAACATCGTTGCAGATCCAGTAAGCTTCAATATCGGGCCTGTTCTTTGCGACATACTGATAAAGTGCATACGGATTGTCTGATACGCGGTTGCCGAACCATGCGCCGAACACCCACCTGTTCTTCCTTTTGGGAATGACCAGGCAGATGAGGTAAACCAGATAATTGAGATATATCTTGATCTTGTTCATGTATGTCTTACAAAAGGCCCAGGATCATTCTCATCTTGAATGATCTTTGTATCCCGCGGTCTTCACAGGAATATTCCTTTACGAGCTTAAACCTGTTAAACCCGTGCTTGTAATTACTTAAGTCAGAGATGATCTTGAGATCTTCATCTTTGAGATCAAACCCAAGAAGCATCTTTGATCTTTTATCTAGTGAGTACGCCTTTCTTCCGAACCAGATGGATCTCCAGAGCTTGAATTTCTTCTTCAGTCCGTTCGACTGCGTAACGTTGAGTGCATGAAGTCTGTAGTTCATAGAAGGCTTGGGGTCATATACGACCTTGCCGAAAAGCAGGGCTGCAGTGCACAAAAACTCATCGTGCATGGTAAAAGTGTCATATGGAATACGTTGAAGAACATCCTGCATGGCTTTATCCCATACCATTGCGCAGCCGTTGGCAGGATTGCACATCATTACCCTTCTCAAACTGAATCTAAAATCATCACTCAGAAGATTACGGCCAAGCTTATTGCCTTCCCCGTCAACATATTCGATGTTGGAGAAATAGAGCATCTTCTCGTCTGTAAGTGCTGATAAAGCGCGGGACAGTTTATCTTCGTGCCAGATATCATCCTGGTCGCAGAAAGCATAATAGTCTGATTCACCTGCATTCTTTATCAGGTAATAGAAGCTCTCTCTTGCGCCGGTGTTGCTTCCTTCGATAACTTCGATATCCAGTCTGTCGCCCCAGGATCTTAAAACGGATACTGTATTGTCAGACGAACCATCATCGCGGCAGATGAGCTTTACCGAATAATCATCAAGTCCCTTCTGACCTGCAATGCTCTCGAGCTGCTGGTCCAAAAAGGTCGCGCCGTTATATGTTGACATCAAAATGGTTATCTTCTTCATGACTTATCCGCTTGCATCAATATAGGAAAGGCAGTTTGCCGATCTGGTAATTAAGGTCTGAATTCCTGTCTCTTATGTACTTGGCAGGGACTCCGCCCCAAACGGTCTTCGCAGGAATGTCTTTAGTTACAACTGCGCCTGCAGCCACTACCGCGCCGTCTCCGATCTTTACTCCCTGAAGGATCGTCGCGCCCGTGCCTATCCAGCAATGGTGTCCGATATGCACAGGCAGGAAATCAGCGATAAATTCAGGATCGTCGATATCGTGTGATCCGGTAATGATCTTTACGTGAGAGCTGATGTTTGTATCATGTCCCACAATTATTCCGCCTCTTGCATCAAGCTCTGCAAACCAGCCGATTGCCACATTATTTTCGAGCTTTAGTCCCTTAGGGAAAAGCACTTCAACTCTTCTTGCCGGAAGAGTATTCTTGCCGATCTTAGCGCCGAGCATCTTAAGAAGGAGCAGTCTTATGTGTCTGCTCGGGAGCTTATTGATCACTCTGTTATTCCAAAGAGTAACGGCATAATAGAAAGCCTTATGTATCTTGGACATATCGCCGCCCATGCTCTTATGGAAAATGCGCTTTCCGTCCTCTGTATATTCCTTGAATGTATTGCCGTCCTGTACTTTAACCATATCTAGATGCTCCTGTAGTAATCGATATAGGTCTTGGCAAGAGTGTCAAATGAGAATTCCTCATTGTAAGTATCAAGAGCCTTGGCTTCCATCTGCTTCTGATCAGCAGGATGACCGATCATCCAATTTATCTTTTCCGCAATAGCTTTTGAGTCAGCCGCTTTTACGAGCAGGCCGTTATATCCGTCTTTTACGATCTCGACTGTGCCGTCTACTGCTGTGGCAACGATAGTCTTTCCGGCTGAGAACGCCTCGATGGGTGTCAGCGGGAGACCTTCCCACAAAGAAGACAAAACTACGAGGTCTAACTGCGACATAATATTCTGTACGTCGGTCCTGTATCCCATAAATGTTACGGGGAGATCTTTTGCCATCTCCTTGAGCTTGGCTTCATCTTCTCCGGAACCGACGATAAAGAACTCAGTATCAGGGTGAGCAGCAATTACATCCGGGACAGCATTAATGAAATACTCCATTCCTTTCTGCTCAGATAATCTTCCGATATTGCCTACGGTATATTTACCCTCTTGTTTTGCCTTGCTGATCGCTTCATCGATAACTATATTTGAATCAAAAGGCTTTACGGCGTTATGAATTACCGTAACATCAGAGAGCCCGAATACATCAGTGAGGTTTTTCTTTACCATCTCACCGCATGCAATGAGATTTGCATGCTTATACGCGTAACGCGTTAAGGCTTTTCTGTTAAAGAAAGTGTTGTGGCTCGTATTGATGAATACGCACTTTTTATAAAGACCCGTAAATCTCACATAGAATGCCGCCATCCTGTGCTGTGTGTGGATGACGGTAATTTTCTCTTCTTTTGCGACCCTCTTTATCGTCTTCATGATACTAAGAACGGTCTTAGGCGACTTGTTCTCAATATCAGGAATTGCATAGTACTTTATACCCAGCTCATCAAGTCTTTCTTTATTGAAGCCTGATGCAGCCACCACAACGATCTTATTGACCAAAGGCTTAAAGACCTCGCACAGCTGCAGTACGACATTCTCGGTGCCGGCCTGCTGCGTCGCGCGCAGAACAAACATGATGTTCTGTTCTTCAAGTACCATCTTATTGGGCCTTCCTGTACTTCCAGGCTAATCTGATTATCTTCGTGTCGTTGATTATGTATCTCTTGAACATGCGCTTAGGCTCTTTGAACAATCTGTAGAGCCACTCAAGTCCGTGATCTGTCATCCATCTGGGAGCTCTCTTCTGCTCGCCCGCGATAAAGTCGATCGTGGCACCGACGCAGAATGACATCGGGATCTGGTACTTATGCATATTCTCGTAGATGAATACCGACTGCTTGGGAGCGCCCATTCCGACAAAGAGAAGGTCGGCATTGGATTCTTTTAAGATGCTGTTGATCTTATCTAACTCAGCCTGGTCCTTCTCAAATCCGAACGGCGGTGAATAAGTTCCGACAATGTTTAATCCGGGATTCTGCTCTCTTAAGATATCTGCGGCTTTCGCTGCAATACCTTCAGCAGCTCCAAGAAGGAATACTTTATATCCCTTTTCGGCTGCGATCTTACAAAGATGCGGCATGAGATCTGATCCGCAGATCTTTTCCTTGATAGGCTTTTTATACCATTTCGCGATCCAGAGCAAAGGATGGCCGTCAACGACAGAGAGCTCTGCATTATCGCAGATCTCCCTGAAGTAGAGATTCTTCTCCATCATAACGATCTGGTCGACATTCGGAGTAACGACAAAACCGATGGTCCTGTTCTTAACGCACTCTTCAATGTGCCTGATAGCTTCCTCTTCAGTCACATTATCAACGTATGTATTCATAAACCTCATGCGGTTTAAAGCCATGCGTCAGTCCTCCAGGGGTTCGTAAGATTCAGGAGTATAGTGGATGACCTGTGTGCCGCCGTCTTCGAATCTGAACGGTACATAAAGGAAATCCTTCATGACTTCCATAACGGCAGCCTTTTTCTCTGGCTGTACATAGAAGACAAGGAATCCGCCTCCGCCAGCGCCTAAGAGCTTTCCGCCGAGAGCGCCTGCCTCGATACCCTTCTCGTAAATGGCATCGATGGAATCGGTGGTGATCGCACCGCCTGTCTGGCGCTTTAACCTCCAGGTCTTATCAAGAAGCCTTCCGAAATCATCGATATCGCTGTGTTTGTCTTCGAGGATCGACTCTGCCTGACCGACAAGAGCATACATTTCCTGAAGCTGCTTTTTCTTCTCACTGTAGCCTGCCTTATTTGCTTCCTGCATATCGCTCGAAAATCTGGTAAATCCGGTAAAGAACATCAACAGATTCTCATTAAGGAGCTTCTTTCTGTCAGGGTGAATGATGATAGGCTTAACATCATATGTGCCGTCTTTATTAAATTCGATACGGTTCATTCCGCCGTAAGCTGCAGCGATCTGGTCCTGCCAGCCGCCTGCTTCATTGCAGAGCACTCTTTCAAGGTAGATCGCATCATCGGCAAGTCTCTTCTTATCGGCATATTTTCCCTTGAGCGCATAGAAAGCGTTGAGCATGCCTACAGCAAAGGACGAGGAAGTTCCGAGACCGCTCCTTGCAGGAAGATCAGCATCGTAGATAAGTCTGATCTCATGCATGTCGAGCATCTTCATGGCATTGCGGATAGCCGGGTGCTTCATCTCATCAACATCCGTTACATATTCCTGAGCTGAATAAGTAACGTGCGTCTTCCAGTCAAAGAATCTCGGAAGATGTCTTACCGTGACATAGCAGTACTTATCGAATGTTGTGCTCAATACAGCTCCGCCGTACTCTCTGAAGAAATCCTCCATATCCGTACCGCCGCCGAAGAAGCTCATCCTGAAAGGTGTCTTTGTAATGATCATGCTCTACCTCTTAATTGTCTAAGATAATTCTTACTGCGTTCTTTAAAGTGTCAGCCCTGAAATCTGATTCAACGCTGTCGTCTGTTCCTATATAGATGGTTTTGCATCCGGCATTTCTGCCTGCTTCAACATCGTTTTTGCCGTCTCCTATCATCCACGAAGATCCAAGGTCAATATTGAGAGCTTCGGAAGCCTTAATGAGCATGCCCGGCTTCGGTTTTCTGCATCCGCATTCAAACTTCAGTTCGGGTATCTCTCCTTCAAATCCTTTGTCGGGATGATGGGGACAATAGTAAAGGCCGTCAATATATGCTCCTTCATTTCCGAGAAGTGTCTCCAGCTTGTTATGGATCTCATTAAGCTCAGGAACCGTAACTTCTCCCCTGGCTATAACAGGCTGATTGGTTACAACGACAGCCAGGTAACCGGACGCATTTATCTCTTTAACCGCATCAGTTACACCGTCTATCAGTTCAAGCTCGTTGATATCTCTTAAGAAACCGACATACTTATTAAGCGTGCCGTCACGGTCAAGGAAGACAGCCTTCTGCCTGTGACTTAGATTCTTTGCTTCAACCACGCCTGATGCGAAGTCCTTTGATACCTGTTCGTATCTTTCGGGTGTGCCCATGTCCTTAACATATTCGGGACTGTCATAGCAGAACATCTTGCCTGTACCGCAAAGAGGCTTTAAGATCATGCGGTCAAGATCGACCTTATAGTCAGGTCCGATCTTGTCTGCATCTATTCCGCTCATATCCAGAGCCTTAGGGTCTATAACATGAAGACCGGCATTAACTCTGTTCTTGTAATACTCCGGTCTGGCATCCTCTTTTGCAAGCCAATCGATTACTTCGCCGTCTTCACCGGCTATAACGATCCCACTGTCATAAGGATGGCTGTTGGGATGTGTGAAAAGAGTAACAAGACCGCCTTTTTTGCTGTGATAGTCTGCCATTCTCCTGAAGTCGACATCGAAAACAGCATCTGCATTAAGAAGAAGGAAAGGCTCATCCCCAAGCCAGTCTCTTATCTTAAAGAGCGCGCCGGCATTGCCCAAAGGAGCCTCTTCCACAAAATATGTGATGTTGATGCCGAGTGAAGATCCGTCACCAAGATAGTTTTCGATCTTCTCGTGCATATAAGAGACCGTAAGAAGAATGTCAGTAAATCCCTGGTCGCGGAGACTTATAAGCTCGCGCTCGAGAACGGGCCTGCTCATACCGTCTTTGTCCTTGATCTCGATGAGCGGCTTAGGAATGTCAGGAAATAACTGACTGATCCTCGTTCCTTTGCCGCCTGCCATTATTACGGTCTTCAAGTTATCTTTCTCCGGTTATTCTTCGCTTCCAAAGAAACGGTCTTCGAGCATCATGCAGAGGCAGTGATATACGGGAAGGTGCAGTTCCTGGATCTTATATGTCTCAGTCCCGGGTACTTTTATGGTTACATCGGCAACAGAAGCGAGCTCACCGCCGTTCTTTCCCGTAAGTCCGATGACTTTGATACCGAGTGCTCTTGCTACAACAGTAGCGCTCATAACATTCTTGCTGTTGCCGCTTGTGGAGATTCCCAAGAAGACATCGCCTTCCCTGCCGAATCCGTAAAGCTGCTGCGCAAAAACACCAAGGCCGTCAACATCGTTGATATAAGCTGTGGTAAGAGCTTCGTGAGCTACAAGAGGGATAGCCATCAGGCTTTGCTCGAGATTTTTGGAAAGATTTTCTCCTCTTACGGGATCAATAGCCTTGAGCTTGTCAGCGAATTCAGCAGGAACAGGTCTTGCGGTCATAAAACGCTTCATGAGTTCACCTGCGATATGCTCTGCGTCTGCAGCGCTTCCGCCGTTGCCCGCTATGAGAATCTTATGGTCGCTCTTATAGCAGTCCTTCATGATCTCATAAGCGTTGATGATCGAATCCCTGCAAACCCCAAGCTCAGGATATCTTTCGATCAAAGTGTCTACATGCTTCAGAACTCTTTCCTGCATAATCTTTCTCCTTACATTGCGCCCTTACGTGAGAAGATTGCTCCGAATGTCTTGAACAGGATCCACAGATCAAGGCCGAGACTCCAGTTTGCAATATATTCAGTGTCAAGTCTTACTACTTCTTCAAAGTCTGTGATCTCACTTCTTCCGCTTACCTGCCACATGCCTGTGATACCCGGCTTAACGGCCATTCTTGCGCGGTGATGGAAGTGATATTTCTCATATTCATCAAGCGTAGGAGGTCTGGTACCTACTGTCGACATCGTTCCAGCAAGAACGTTGAAGAACTGGGGGAACTCATCAAGACTTGTTCTTCTGATGAACTCACCGATACCGGTCTTCTTCGTGCCGTCAGGAAGGATCTTGTTGCCGATGATCCTCGGATCGAAGTCCATCTTGAACATCATGCCGTCCTTAACACGGTTCTGCTCCATAAGCTCCTGCTTCATATCTTCAGCGTCCATTCTCATGGAACGGATCTTGTAGATCTTTATGTGCTTTCCGTTCTTACCGATCCTCTTCTGCTTAAAAAGGATAGGGCCGGGTGACTGTATCTTTATGATCGGTCCTACTATCAGCATGATGAGAAGCGCGAAAATACTTCCGACAAGTCCTGCAAAGATATCGAAAAGTCTCTTTAACAATGCCTGGATAGGTGTAGCGTAATTGATTGCCGTTGTAAGAACGGTAGTACCGCCGATCTTTTCGGAGAATCTCTTAACACCGGATCTGCTCATGTTCGGAACATGATAATGTGTCGGGACAGCCATGGTAGCGCAGGCATCCATGAGTCTTACGACCTTAGTATCATTGATCGGCGCGTTGATATAGACAGAATCGATCCACTCTTTGGCGATATATGTCGGAGCCTTCCTCATGTCTGTAACAACAGGAATTCCGTGAATACTGATGACGGATGAGTTTTCCAAAAGGACTATCCCGACGATCTCATAGCCTGCCTGCTTGTCGCTCAATAAGCGTGTGAGTATCTCCTCTGCCGTGTCTATAGTTGTAACGACAAGCATGTTGTTGCGCTCTCTTCTGATGCGGGTGTGTTGGAGAATGTATTTCCAGATCATCCTTGCACCATATCCGAAAAGGACATACAGGACAAAAGTGAGACCTAATACAAGTCTCGAATAAACATCTCCCTGCTGTGATGAGAAGAAATAGATAAGTACTACGGCCAAAACCATAATACTGTGCTTAATGTGTTCGTAAGCCTCACGCAATTCCGTACGCTTGATAACATCATGGAGTGAGTTATTGAGTACGATTACGAGAAGGTCCGCAAACATAAGCAGAATGCCCAGGTTGCTGTACGCGCGCTGTGAATATACCCATCCCTGAGTACGGATGAAGTATCCGAGCATGTAGGAGGCCTGGAGCATGATCAGGTCGAGCACCATGAAGTCTATGTGCTTTGACCATCCCTGTGCGTGTCTCTTATACAATTTTTTATCCCCTGTTGAATGTTATTTCCGTAAACCGTGCCGTTATCAGAGTATGCTTCGCTATGGAGCATGAAGCTCCCTTTTAAGCTTTCTCTGACAACTTAGCCAAATGCAACGCGCGCGGCGGCGACGATTACGGATGTTTAAGTCTGTTGTTCTTTAAGCAGTAGCCGGCTTTTTGTCGATGATCTCAAGACCAACCTTTATCTCTCTGGGGCCGCCCATAAAGTCAGCCTTGATGATCGCCATGCGCTTATGGCGGTTGATCTTAATGATGCTGCCCTCGAGACCGTGAAGAGGTCCTCTGATGACAACGACCTTGTCACCTTCAATAACACCGATCGACTCCTCGGCAATGTAGTCGTCACCGATAAGCTGGTGAAGGAACTTCTCTTCTTCGGAAGATATCGGAGTATACTCGGAGCCTGTCATAAGGATCTTCGTAAAAGCATCCATCTTCTTGAGACGTAAGTGCAGGCCCTTGGCATCTTCTGTCTGGAAGAAGATATATCCGGGGAAAAGAGTCTTGATCTCTTTGGTCCACTTACCCTTTACATTCTTCCTGAGCTCATACAGAGGAACGAAAACATCCTCACCATCAGCCTTGATCTCATGCTGAAAGCGTTCGGAAAGCTTGCGTTCATCGCCAGTGCGCACTTGTACTACATACCACATGCGAATATTTTAACATTATTATTTAAATAAATTTTAATAATATATAGGCAAAGCTCTGGTATCGTTTTGTTCAAAGTGCAAACAAAGTTAAGCAGAAATTAGAGAAAGCGCACAAAAAAAGCCGCTGTTTGATATCAGCGGCTTCATTTAAAGTTTGATCTTACCTTCCTTGATCATTTCGTGGATCTCGGCCATCGAAAGCCCGTGTTCAAGGTCAACAAACAAGGGCGCATGCGTTACCTGCTTCTCCTTTGGCGGTATCGTCATATAGTCCCTGTACTCATAGCGCAGCGCGCCGTCGTAATCCTTCGGACCCCAGAGCTTATAGCCTTCAAAATCGTAAAGAGCGCGCTCCGTATATAGCTCGAACGGGCCGTTATAAGAGTTATTGCCGCCCTTAGCATCGAGCTTTCTCTTACGCATCTCTTCCCTGGCTGTAAACTTAGCCCTGTCCCTTATCTTGAACGGAGTCTTGGTAAACCAGAAATTTATAAGCTTTCCTACGAAGAGCTTTTTACCCGTATACGTGGCCTTAACGTAGCCTATATCCAGGCATCCGTTGATCAGGTCAAACCTGTATCTTTTACGCTTCTCGCGCTTGTTGTACTTCCTGCCTTCAGGAAGCTTTGTGATCGGGAAAATATCTATGAAAACGCCATGACAGATATCAAGATCAATGTGTTCCTTATGCAGGAATGTCGTGTTCTTATCCCTGACTTTGGCAAAGATATTAGGACAATTGGGCTCAGTGCTGTAGTACTGGATAATGAGATTTTCGGGCAGAACAGACGGAGCTTCCTTGATAAAGCGGTCGTAATTCGGAAGCGTCATAACGATATCGATGTCGTCGTCCCACGGGATAAAGCCCTTATGTCTTACTGCTCCTATCAATGTCCCGAAATGGATCATATATTCGATACCGAGCTTCTCGCACGCCTCATGGATAGCGACGAGTATCTCGAGTTCTTTATGCTGTAACGCCTTCAGATCGTACATATCATTCTTCGTTTTTTATCTTGCCGGACTTTATCATGTCCATGATCTCTGCTTTGGTATAACTGCGCTCAAGGTCAACAAAATAAGGCTTATGCGTCCTCTGCTTTTCCTTAGGCGGTATCTTCATATAATCGCCGTAATGCAGCGTTAAGACCTTGTCGTAATCCTTAGGACCGTAGAACTGACGGTCTTCAAACTGATAAAGCGCCCTCTCGGTAAACAGTTCGTATGGAGCCGTGCAGTTGTCGATATAGGTAAAGTCGTTGCCCGGAGTGGCAGAGAGCTTACGCCTTCTGTCCTCTTCTTTGGCGAGGAATCTGGCGCGGTCTCTTATCTTGAAAATGCTCTTCGCAAAGACGAAATGCAGTATCTTGGCTTTTCTAATGCTCGATTTGCGCTTGACCGTATTTACAAAAGACTGGTCAAGGCACCTGTTGATCGCGCTGAAACGCTCTTCTTTCTTGAGTTCCTTCTGCAGCGCTTCCTTATCTTTCACACGCAGGAGAGGGAAAATATCAATAGCAACTCCGTGATTGATATCAACATCGACAAGCTCTTCATGAAGGAACGTCGTATTAATGTCTTTAACTTTCAGTATCAGCCTGGGGCAGTTCTTCTCGCAGCTCCAGTGAGCAAGCTTAAGATTAGGCGGTAAAACGGCCGGAGCTTCCTTGATGAAGCGGTCATAATTCTCGTAAGTCATCATGATATCGATGTCATCATCCCAAGGTATAAAGCCCTTATGTCTTATGGCTCCGATAAGGGTCCCGAAGCAGATAAAATACTCGATATTAAGCTTCTCGCAGGCGTCATGAACAGCCTGCATTATCTCCAGTTCCTTCATCTGTAAGCCGCGAAGATCGTACATCTTATTCCACCTTAGCCTTACTCTTTTTCTTAAATAATCCCGTCACGAATTTCCAGATGGTACTGAATATCTCTTTGAGCTCCTTGAAGTTATAGATGATGAGAATGATCATGCATACGGAAGGCACGAGATACTTAAGGAAATTAAGTGTCGAGAATATCGTTGCGATAGCGAAAACAGTACTGTTTATGACAAGCTTCGGGATGTTGTAGTCGATCTTCATATATCTGTTGACGTCGGCCATACGGTAGATACCGAGAACGATATATGAGATTGCCGTGCCCATGACGGCGCCGTAAACGCCGAAGAAATAAATGCATACGAAGTTCGCGATGACATTCGTTATGGCCGCTACGAACGTGGAAAGCATATTGTTGACGGTCTTTTTGATGGCACCGTACAATGCACCGAAATAGCCCGAATACGCAGAGAATAAAGCTGAAAGCAATAGCAGCGGTACGAGCCTCCAGGCCTCCTCATAACCTTCACCCGGCACGTAGACCATCATGAACGGCTTAATGATTATGGTCAGCGCCAAAGCAGCAAAGGTTACCGCAACACTGAACACTTCGAAGATCTTCTTAAAATATGATGTGTCTTTTGTAGAGTCCATTTCCCTGCTCGATGATATTCCGAACGCAGACTGGAACACGGTAACAAACACACTGATTATGGACGGGATCCTAGAAGCCGCAGTATAAAGACCCAGGTCTGATTCGTTGATCATCCGCTCTATCATGAACTTGTCCGAAGACTGAATAGCCCACCAGGACAAGTTATTCGCGATAAGCGGAGTAGAATACTTGACCATCTCCTTCGCGATCTTTTTATCCCATTTCGCAGTCTTAAGATATGGGAAGATCTTGGCCGCGATCAAAGTAATAATGACCGCAACAAGCTGTGATATAAGGCTCGAGATAAGATAGCCTTCAATGCCGAATTGGAAGAATGCTATGAATAGAATGTTCGACAACGCATAAATCAGCGTCTGAACGATAGATACGATCGCATATATCATGTTCTTGCTGACGGCTTTTATAAAGCACATCAGTATACTCAGGAGAACACTGAGGATTACGTACAGATCAACATAGATTATGTATGGCTGCAACGTTTTATAGAAAACAAGGAATAAGCTCAACGGAATGACTGCCGCAGATCCTATCATCCATACGACAAGACCGACCAAAAGCACGTCCTGAGGCCGGTTTTTATAGAACAGACCGAATCTTATGACCGAGTCAAAGATAACGATTGAGACAATAGGTATCGCAACCTGCGCAGCTGAATAAACAAGATCGGAAACACCCCATTCTGCCGTCGTCAGATAGTACGAATAGAATGGAACAAGGAAAAACATTATGACCTTGGAGCCTATACTTCCAAGGGCAAATATCGCCGTATCCTTCAGTAATGTCTTTACCTTGCCGGTACTGTTTGTAGTCTGCGCTTTTTCCATATATCTAAAACGGTTTATGCCTTATTCAATATATCAATAAATTGCCTGCAGGCAACATCTATGTCGTATCCTGCCTGCTTAACCTTGGAAGAATACTCCAAACGGCCGGATTTTCCAATATCCAATTCAGATATTTTATCTGCCCACACCTTCGTCTCACCGCTTATAGGCAGTGCTTTGACAAGACCTGTAATATCAAGCTCATCACTTAAAGTGTCGCTCATTAAGCACGGAAGACCCGAAGCCTGGGCTTCTATTATCGAGAATGGCATGCCTTCGGAAAATGACGGCAAAAGGAATACATCCATGGCCGACAAAAGCTGAGGGATATCATTTCTTATGCCCAGAAGTCTGCATCTTGAAGACAGATCATTATCCTTGATGAGGCTTTCCAAAAGCTTTTCATCCTCGCCTATCCCGGCGATTATGAGCTTATAATTTGAAGGCAGATCCTTCATCATGTTGATGATGAACGGGTAATTCTTTATGGCCGTGAGTCTTCCTACAGTGCCCAAAAGGACATCAGAATCTTCTATCTGAAGTTCATTCCTGACGGCGTTTCTGTCGTCATCACTAAACGTGTATTTATCCGTCTCGATGCCGTTATAGATAATGGTCGTACGGTCCAGGAGCTTTCTGTTGCGGTAGTAATTCTTAGCTGAGACATTTGAGCATGCCAAAGGAATATCGATAAGACGGTACATCTCAGGAGCATTGAGTTTATCTAAGATCGTCATTATGACCTTACGCTTTCCTGATGCTTCGATACTCGAGCCGTGGATATGCGTAATTATCTTGCAATGCCCTGTTTTCTTGGCGATCCTCGGAAGATAAATGTTGACCTTGCTGGTGTTGTTAAACCACAAAAAATCATAGTGATTCTCAGCAAAAAGCCTGGTCAGATAAGCCTTATATTCCTTTGTTTTCGAGACCGGCGGAACGAGATAAAACTTCTCGCCTTTCTCCGTCAATATATCGATATATCTCGAGCCTGAAGGCATGAGGAATTCATACTCAATGTCAGCGCCAAGAGCCCTGCTTTTATTGACTATGTTCATTATCAGCGTGCCAATGCCGCCGACTGTTCTCGGAAGCCCGTCAACTAATATCTTCATCACTTGGCCACCCCTCTGAACAATCTGGCAACAGGATAGAAGTTAAATACTCCTACCGCCAAAACCTTTCTGGAGAAAGGGATGTCCTTATCGTTGTAATACGCGCGTTTATGCTCTTTGAATTCTTTCTTAAATTCAATTCTCTGGCTCTTCTCATCTATCTCCGGTCTGACTCCGTAAAGGCACATTCTTGCAGTCATCCCCATGAGCGCTCTGGCATATAATGACTCTGACTTCAAAGTCAGGTCTTCCCTGTCGGACTTGAGATAATGGTCGTAGATCATCTTCCTGAAAGCTATGTAATTGAGCATATTCTTGTCGAAAGGGCCGTTGCTGATAGACTCGGGATTATGATAGTAGAAATACTTAACTATCGGAATATTTACAAACTTTCCGGCCTTTCTGAATATCTCGAAATTAAAAGGAATATCCTCACTGGTCTTTCCTTCAGGGAATCTAGAATCACCGATCAAAGAGCGCTTGTAAAGAATATCGCATGCGCTGTCGATATTAAGATCAAGGAAAGCCTTCTCGACTTCAGGACCCGAATAGACTTTTGTCTCGCCGTTTGCTTTTCGCTCCTGCGGCTCATCGAAAGTCACCTCTTCATAGTTGACCTTGGCAAGATCCGCGCCGCTGTCAGTAAGATTCGAATACAGGACTTCAAGGAAATCAGGCGCGATAAAATCATCGGAATCTACAAACGATATCAGTGTGCCAGAAGCCTCTTCGATGCCTTTATTTCTTGCACTTGAGAGACCTCCGTTCTGCTTGTGGATGACCTTTATCTTAGGCTCGGTCTCTGAGAACTTATCAGCAATCTCACCTGCTTTGTCATCGGTGCCGTCATCGACAACGATTATCTCTATATCTTTGTATGTCTGAGCTAAGATGCTCTTTAAGCACCTCTCGATATATCTCTCGGTCCTGAAGACCGGTACTATCACACTGATCAGTTCGCTCATGCTTTCTTGATCCTCGTAAAGTTAAAAAGCCCGCTGATCGTGCCGACGCCGTAACTTATGTGTAGTATCAGGAAGATAAACGGTATCAGGAGCATCGGGAATGAGAAACCGTCTTTAATAATGCTGAAGATCATGCTGACAATGGCAAAGAGCCAGTAAAGCCCCCACATTACAGCTGCAAATATCCACCAGCCGAACGCCGCAAGGACCGACGTCGCAACGATAGCAAGCACAAACGCCATCGGTACCAGATGATATAAAGAGATACAGCCGGGACAGACCTTTACTGTAAGCCCTATCCAGAAGCCGTTTGCAAACTTCTGGCGGATCATCTTCTTTAACGAGCTTCTGGCATACTGATATGACACGATCTCAGGATCGTATAAAAGCTTATATCCGGCTTCCCTGATACGGTAATGCATCTCGTTGTCTTCAGTTCTTAAGAGCTGCTCGTTGAATAATCCGACCTTATCGAAGACTTCTCTTCTGTAAGATGCGTGGAACATCGTCTTAACGTAAGTCTTGGTCTCGCTGTGACGGCTGAAACTGATGCTGCTTCCGAAGAGCGCATTCTCAGCGGAAAGGAGCATCTTGGACCACTTGGATTCAGACTCGATAAGACAGGGGCGTTTGCCGCCTACGACATTCTCGCCTGTCTCAATATTTGCCATGACTTTTCTTGAGAAATCGGAAGGAACATGCGTATGCGCATCTATCCTTGAAAGAACGTCGCCCGTGAAATTCCTGATAGCCACATTCCAGCCTGCAGCCTGAATCCTCTTAGGATTATCTAATACCTGAACGTTATAAAAGCCGTTGTCTTCAGCCTTGAAATCAAGCATTATCTGCTTTGTCTTGTCAGTAGACATTCCATCGATAAGTACGACTTCTGTATATTCATGAGGATATTCAGAATGCCTTATATCCTCCAAAAGCCTTGGAAGATATTGCTCTTCGTTATATGCGATTATGCAGATCGACAGCTTAAGCATCCGTTCCCCTCTGGTTCAGTCTTCTATCAGTATAACCTAAAACACCGCTGCTACAGTCTTAAAGAGAACGCCGATATCCTTGAAGAATCCGAATTCTTTTACAGACTTCAGATTGTACTTCATCTTCTCCGGCAATACCTCATTAACATAGCCTTCGTCAGTGTTCTCATACTTTTCAAGGATGTCTGCTTCGTCCTTAAACTCAATGCTTGCGATAGAAGTAATACCCGCAGGCAAAAGGAGCGTCGCGTTCATCTCATCCGTGTATCTTTTTACGTATTTGACGACTTCGGGCCTGGTGCCTACAAAGCTCATATTGCCCGATAAAACATCGAAAACCTGAGGAAATTCATCAAGCCTGTGATCTCTTAACATGGAACCGACCTTAGTGATCCTGCTGTCGTTGCCTACCGTTACGGAAGTACCGATACTCTCGGCATTGTTTACCATCGTCCTGAATTTATGGATCTTAAACCTGGCACCGTATGCAGTGACTCTCTCCTGCCTGAAGAACACGGGGCCCTTGGAGTCACACTTGATCATGATCGCTATAACGATCATGGGAATGCCGAGTAAGACCAGCAAAATGAACGCAGTAAAAACATCAAAGATGCGCTTGAAGAACAGCCCCGCCTTACGCTTGCACAATGCATCGTAATAGGGTCTGACACTGTCCTTCCTGATATCATCAGGAAGCTGCTCCCACTTAGGAAGAATGAACCATCTCTTGGGACTTAAACGCTTGCCTTCCTGCATCTTACTTACGGGATTAAATGATTATTGCTCCGATGATCTTAACGCCGGCATTAGAGATGAGATCGATCTCACTTGCGACATTCTTATAAAGGGATACATTCCGCTGTTCTACGATAACGACGCCGTCATATTCAGATACAGACTTAAGAATATCGGGATCGCCGAAGAAATCGGGCTTTAAGTCGCCCTTCAGGCCGATGCTCTTAACTGCTTCCGAGACAGCCTTCTTATCGCCTGTACCTGTGATAAGAACTTTCTTAAGATCTCTCGTAATGTTCTCGTAGTTAGCCAGGATCAGTTTCTTATTGTTCTCTGCGCTCATCAGCGAATCGTCATCAGACTTGATATCAAGACTTGTAACAAACTTGGAGCGCTTAGATGAAGGCTTCAAAACGCCTATCTTCTTAACACCTGAGAAAACATTGAAGAACTGAGCCTGTGTAATGACTTTCTTGGAGAAGATATAGAAAAGGAGCAAAACAACCACTACGAGTACGAACCCGCCCGCAAAACCGACAAGGCCGAACTTCAAAGATGATTTGATCTTGCTCATGGTGCTGACTTCATTGTTAACAATGACAGTCTCTCCTGATTCCAACTTGTCAAAATGGCTCAGAAGATCAGCTTTGCCTGAAAGGCCGAGGTCTTTTGCAATAGCATCAAGAGAATCATTGTAACTTACGACCTGCTTTTGCAAAGTCTCGAGTCTGGCTGTCTGGTTAGCCTGAGAATCTCTTGTCGCAGAATCGACCTTGACGGACTTCGAGACGCCTAAAACAGTCATCGTATGAGGCACAACGGTCTTGTTAAGCTCCGTGTGCTGGCTCTTAAACTCCTCGACTACTATATCAGATACCCTGTCAATGAATTCCTGTGAAGGTCCCTTGATCCACACATACATAGACGTCGTTCTGTTCACTTCAGTATCAAGAGCTGTTACATCAGCATCATAAGGCGAGAACTGGAACGTCATAAGTTCCTTGATGTAATCGGGCTTGGTTCCTATCTCGGCAGCATACTCATCAAGATAATCACCGACTTGGATATCAAGGTTGTAAGCAGAGATCAAGGCAGAAGACATACCCAATGAATCAGAATCATTAAGTGTGACCAACACCTGGACTGTTGATTCATATTCATTCTCTGCATTGATCTGCATGAATACGGAATCCGTAATATATTTTCTCTGGTTCTCGATCTGGCCGTTAACCTTATCGATTGCCTGAACAATATCTTTGGCTCTGTCAATTTTTTGAACACGATCCTGATACTCAATATCAGTATCCCCGCTTTGACTCTCACTTATATCAAGAACATTGGATGTTTGGGTATTCTTACAGAACTTGTAAGCGAAAAGAACACCGCCGAGCACGATAGCGGCAACAAGAATGATTCCCAGTTTCCTGAGGATCACATAAAACAGATCCTTTAAGCTGATCTTAGATCCTTCTTCATTCGGCTCCATCTGATTTCCCCTTTAAATATAATAATAAATTATAGACTTTTTGCGATTTTTATACAAACGAGAGGCTTTGAGCCGATTTGCATATAGACCTGAGCCATATCCCCGCACATATCGGCAAATTGCCAAAAGACGCCATATTAACCGTCAGCCACTGCTTATTGTGTTATGATTCATAAAGTTAAACAAGATTAATTGGAGGCAATATATGGTTAAAGCCTTAACGCCCGAAGAATACGGCTTTCTCGAAAAGCTCATCTCCATAGAAAGTACAGGTTCTGCGCCTGTTGAAGATACCTCATACGGAACGCTTCCCTATGGTGCCAAACCTTTTGAAGCATTGAAGTTTTTCCTTGATAACGCTGCAAATAACGGTATGAGGACAGGCATTATCGACAACCGTGTCGGCTGGTGCGAATTCGGACCGGAGAACGCTGATCTGATCGGCATCGTTTGCCACCTGGACGTGGTCCCGGCAGGCGACGGCTGGACTACGGATCCATTCACTCTCACAAATAAAGACGGAGTGCTTTACGGCAGAGGCATCGTTGACGATAAGGGCCCTGCAGCTGCAAGCTACATCGCTATGAAGAGGCTTAAAGACAGCGGATATGAGCCAAAAAAGCGCATAAGGCTCATACTCGGCACCGATGAAGAACGCACATGCTCCTGTGTTGAGACATACGCTGTCAAGGGCGAGATCCCTTCATTTGCAATTACACCCGACGGAGAATTCCCTGTCATTTACGCAGAGAAAGGAATAATGCACATTAAGATATCTTCTGATATTCCTTCCAAGATCGTTGCAAAGGCAGGCTCTGCAGCCAATATGGTCCCCGCTCAAAGCTCATGTGTCATAGGCGGAAAGACTTATTCGGCAAAGGGTAAGCCCGCACATGCGTCAAAACCTGATCTCGGTATAAATGCGATCTTCGAGATGATCAGGGCATTAGATGCTGAGACAGCAGATTATTCTTCATCTCCTCTGCTTACCTTTATTTCCAAGGAATTAGTACACTCTGCTCCGTCAGAATACACAGGCTGCGGCATCACAGACGAATCCGGAAATATAACGGCAAATCCGGCGATCCTTAAGTGTGACGAAGAGGGCGAATCACTTATAATCGACATCAGATGCCCGGTAAGCTACAGCATGGACGCCGTCACTTCCCACCTTGCAATGAAAGCAGCTCCTTACGAGCTCACATGTGAAGTAATCAACCAGATGGATCCTTTGTATAAGTCTAAAGATTTACCAGAGATCTCTGTTCTTACCGATATCTGGAAAGAAAACATGTCTTCTTACAGCGGTTTTAAGTCAGAATACTTAGATTCATACACAGACCCTATTGCCATCGGCGGCGGCACTTATGCGCGCCATATGCCTAATACCATTGCGTTTGGAATACAGACGCCCTGGCAGGAAGACCAGTGTCACCAGGCCAACGAATGCAGATCTCTTAAAGATTTCGAGACAGACATAAAAGTGCTTACCGAAGCGATAAAAGGACTGGTTGAAAACTGATAACAAATTAATAGCGCCGGCAAACCGGCGCTTATGTTATTTACAGAACTCTTCTGATATGCGCAATGCCCGTCGCTGATGAGAACTTGGAAGATACAACGCCTGTTGCCCTGCCCTGCGCATGTACGTATGTATCATTTCCTACATAAAGCGCTGAGTGCTCCATGGTGCCGTCTCCGTCCCTGTCGAAGCAGATAATATCACCTACCTGGATATCATCGATATCGACCTCATATCCCTTCCTGGACTGGCTCGTAGCGCCGTGCGGAAGACTTATATTGTAATATGTCTGATAGCAATACATAACGAATCCGGAACAGTCAAAGCCCTCTGAAGGCGATGCTCCGCCGTAAACATATTTACAGCCGATAAAGCTCTTAATGAATGTAGCGAAGTCTTGTGACGTGTCACCCATCGTTACAGATCCGCCGCCGGAACCAGAGGATGAAGGCGCAGGTGTAGGCTTGCTGTCGAGTGTAAGGCTTGCCTTTACATAGAAGCCTGAAGAAGACTTGTACCATCCGTTATCAGTCTCAGCGACTACATCGATGGCTGTACCGACGGACAGTGTGGAAAGACATGTATAAGAAATACCCGGGCCTGATCTCGTATTGAGAGCGCAGCTGGAATATACGGTCTTATAGCACTCTGTCTCCTTGTAATCGCTCGAAGAGCTTGATGAGCTGCTGCTTGAAGAGCTGCTCGAAGAAGGCTTCGGCGTAGGAGTATTTGTAGCCGGCTTAGGTGTCGGCGTGGGAGTATTGGTAGGTGTAGCCGTAGGAACAGGCGTGATCTCAGTAGCAGAGAGATATTCATTGCTGAGATATCCCTGCTTGCCGTCAGAAAGCTTAATAAGTGAATAATCGTCGTTATAAGAGATCCTTACGACCTTATCGCCGATCTTAAGATTGACAACGACCTTATCGGCATCAGAATCGGGATCGTTGGAACTGTCAACTTCAGATGTGACAAGCGAAGTATCTTCATTGATCCAATAAGAACCGCCGTCATAACTTACGCTGTTGCCCGTTGTTTTCGAGAACTGTGCAGCAATGTCGGTATAAGAAGACATAGCAACGATCGTGTAGTCTTCTATGTTTGCGGAAGAATTGCCGAGGCTCATCTGGACAAATCCTGAATCTTCCTCATCTAAAGCCGGAGCATAAAGCTCAGTAAAAGGAGTAGCATCCGGGCCCATAAGCGAAGGGCTCTGGAGTGACACCTCATTTGCTTTACCGCCATCAGGCATGCCGATAGCGCCGACAACAATTCCTGCGGCAAGCACACCTGATAATACTTTAAACTTCCTTAATTCCAAATCTCTTCCTCAACAAATTACGCGCCAAAGCGCATTCTTGATTAGATTTTACCATCTAACCCCCTCGAAATAACCGATAATTCAAGCAAAAATCGGGCAGATGCTCAAAATGTCACAAGGTTGTAATGTAGATGGAAGCGGTAGTTTCCCTGTTAATTACATAAAACAAGGCAATAAAACAGCTCCGGCCAACAGGCGGCCGGAGCTGAATAACCATTTTGTTTATTACAAATCCTGCTTGGGAACTGTATCCTTATCACTTGTTACGATAACATCCACAGCTTCAAACAATTCTATTTCCATATCTAATGGTTCGTATGTATCCTTCATATATGCCTCCGTTTAGATGTTTTGATAAGCTTTTGCGGCCTGATTGTACAGGTAGAATGCTTTCATAAGGTTTCTCAGTTCTTCTGTCCTGACGGCATCAGGCTCTCTATTGAGGACATTATAAGCATACGTCATAGGGCTGTATGTGAAGCTATACTCGTTGCTGTCACCTTCAACATATACTTTGATCTTGAAATCATCGTTAAGCTTGTCAGCAGATATTCCTGTGATCCTTATTACTTTTTGACCTCCGGAAACTGACGGCCTCAGTGTGATCTCTCTATCACCATCAACAAGCTTAAACGTCAACTTCTTATTTGTATTATCAGTGAAATATATTTTCAGTGTTGTATTTGAATCGAGTATCATGCTTGCGCTCGAAGCGGTTAAACCTGCAGGAAGATTAGTCTTGCTGCTGTCATAAGGTCTGTTGATCATTGAAGCCGTAACGGAATCAAAATCATAATCGCCGTTATAAAGATTCTTATTAGCAAGCTCATCTGTCTTATAACCGAAATAGAGCTGTGCATAGGCGCCGTAATTAAGCATGGCAGTGACGAGCGGTACGGCATCCTTATAGTAAGTCTGGTTCATCAGAATGTAATCCGCATAATTTTTTACTGAATACCAGTTGCGTCCTACTCTTTGTCCATCCATATAGAAATCCGCATATACAGTCGAAGTCATATTCTTGGCAGGAACCTGACAATCAAACACATAGTATGTAACGCCGTCTTTAACAACTTTTCTTGCGTCCCTGACATATATGATCTGCGGTTCAGCGATATCGTCGATAGTAAACTTGACGTAATC
This sequence comes from Clostridiales bacterium, assembly GCA_017554745.1. GTDB lineage: Bacteria > Bacillota > Clostridia > Saccharofermentanales > Saccharofermentanaceae > Saccharofermentans. Next base: position 77,153 of record JAFZHS010000002.1, read on the forward strand.
GCGGTCTCCGACTGCATCTTCCGGCATCAGCGTATAGAAATTAACACCGATGTCACCGCCGAGGCTCAAGGTATAGCCCTTAAATACGTCTCTTGAAATATCCTTGATAAAGCATGCATAAATGGTAATGTCGCAAGTCACAGGGAGGCTGAAATCATAAGCATTCTTGTAGTCCTTATCCGTGAACCATCCGACAAAAATTGCCGAAGCATAAGGCGCAGTCGGATTTGTAATCTCAGGGGCCTTCTCACCTTCTTCGATTACCCTGATATCCGAATTGTTGCCATAGCAGTAATAGACATCATAAGCACCGCCGTAAGTGATTGTTGCATTCGGGAAATAGTTGGCAATGCCTCTTTCCTCATACAGTCTCTTAGGGCCAAAGAAATAAACCGTTTGCAAAGAATCATATTCAAATGAACAGAGGGACGGATCGCTTGCGCCGGTGATCATATAGCCCAATCTGTAGCCCAATGTCAGATCTTTAAGATTCGTACAGCCATTGAAAGCGCCTTCTTCGATTACACTGGTATATCTCAGATCAACGCTTGTTAACGATGTGCATTTACGGAACGCGTATTTGTTGATTACCGGGACATTCGGGAAATTAATGCTGCTCAAGCTGGTACAGCCGTCAAAAGCATAGGCCGGAATTTCTGTCAGTGTATCAGTCAAAGTAACAGTTGTTAATCCCGTACATCCGTTAAATGCGGAAGAACCGAGCGTTGTTGCACTGCTCAGATCAACTGTTTCGAGCGCGTCACAGCTGTAGAAACAATGTGTACCGATATAAGTAACACTGCTCAGATCGATCGAAGAAAGCTTATCGCACAAAGCAAAAGCATATTCATCAATATATTCAGCACCAGATCCCAATATGACAGTCTCGAGATTGGAACACTGGTAGAAGGCTTTCTTGCCGATGCTCTCGGCCTTGCTCAGATTTACGCTTATGAGACTTGTACAGCCACAGCAACATTCTTCGTCAATCTTTTTAACACTGCTGAGATTGAGACTTGTAAGACTGGAACAGTTCTTAAACGCATATTTACCGATATCTGTTACTTTAGCTGTTGAAGTAACAGTCGTTAATCCGGAACAACCGGAGAAAGCAGCATTTCCGATAGTAGTAACATTACCGAGATTTATTGTAGTCATGGTTTTGCAGCCGCTGAATGCCGAATCTCCGACAGAAGTACATTTGCTCAGATCTACGTTTTTAAGCGATTCAGCTCCGTTAAAAGCATCGTCGTTAACTTTAGTAACATTTCCAAGGTTAATATCCTCAAGTCTTGTGCACTTGTAGAATGTCATGAATTTGATCTCAGTAATATCAGCCCCCAAAGTTACAGACTTAAGCGAAATGCAGTTGCTGAAAGCACTAATGCCGATAGATTCGCAGCTGCTCAGATCAACAGATTTCAATGCATCGCACATAAGGAACGCATCATCATCGACAGTAACTATATTTTCCGTGTTGATAGATTCCATAGACCTGCAGTTATAGAATGCACGGTCACCGATGGAAGTACAGCTGTCGCCTAACGTAACCGATACAAGATTCTTGCACTCAGAAAAAGCAGAATCAGGAACAGCCTCCAGTTTGCTTAAATTAAGTGAAGTAATACCATAGCACCTCTGGAAAGCACCAGTTCCAATGGTTTTAACCTTTGACAGGTCGACATTAGTTAATGCCTCGCAGTCATAGAAAGCGCTATATCCGATAGTCTCAATATTACCAAGATTAATAGTGGTTAAGCTTGTACAGCCGTTGAAAGTGTTCTGCTTGATCTCTTTTAGGCCGCCTCCCAAAGTTACAGTCTCAAGCGAAGTACAGTCTTCGAAGGCCTGATAATCCATAAAAGTAACATAACTCAGATCGATCGATGTTAAGGCATAGCATCTGCCAAAAGCAGTTGTGCCAATCGAAGAAACTTTACCGATACTGACGGATGCAAGGCTATTGCACTCAAAAAATGCGTTGAAGCCTATTGTAGTTGCATTAGGGCTTAAGTTGGCAGCAGTAAGACTTTTGCAAAACTCAAAAGCTCTGTCACCGACAGAAGTAACATTTTCGAGATTGATAGAAACAAGCTTTTGGTTTCCTTCAAAAGCTCCGTAGCCGATGGTTACAACATCGCTGCCCAAGGTGACGCTCTCGAGATTTTTAAGTCCATCCAGACCATACTGAGGGATCTCGGTTATGCCGCTCCCCACTACTACCTGCTTAACATCCTCTTTAGTCCATTTAGCATTTGAAAATGCCGTGCTGCTGGTAATCGTCAGCAAGCCGTCATCTGATAATGTCCATCCGTTACCTGACTCAGCCGCATTAACACTCTTAGCGGATAGAGCAAAGCCTGCAAAAGCAACGGCCAATGCCAAAACTAGAGCCAAAGTAATCTTCTTGGTAATCTTCAAACTCTGTGCCATATTAACTCCTCCCGAGCACAAAATGCCCCATTGTTACTATTTGACAATTATATACTTATTTGTATAAAAAATACAAAAATATAACATTTTTATCGGATATGAGATATTACTGTCAGGAGTTTGAGATATACGCACTTTAAAGAAGGCAAAAAAATAACCTCCGCATAATACGGAGGTTAGGAAAATCAATTTGGTGGCTCACTGGAGGTTCGAACTCCAGACCCCTTGATTAAAAGTCAAGTGCTCTACCGGCTGAGCTAGTGAACCATTTGGCTGGGGTGGCAGGATTTGAACCTACGAATGCGGGAGTCAAAGACCCGTGCCTTACC
>JAFZHS010000014.1 GCA_017554745.1 Clostridiales bacterium
GCACCACCAACACGGCGTGCTTTGCACTCGAGGGTGGGCATTACGTTAGCAAGAGCCTTTCTGAATACTTCGAGGGGCTCTTCATTTGTGCGCTCTTTGATGATATCGAAGGCGCCGTATGTAATTTTTTGAGCTACGCCCTTCTTGCCGTCTAACATGATGTTGTTGATAAGCTTACTTACTACAACGTCATTGTAGACAGGATCCGGAAGAACCGTTCTCTTTGGGGTATTGCCTTTTCTTGGCACTTTGCTTCCCTCCTAACATGATTATTAAAGTTTTACTCTCTAAAACTTGAAACCATAGGTACTCACGTTTCAGTTGTTCTTGTGGACCGTGTTAAGCGTCTCAGTCAGGCAATGTCCATATATGAACAATGTACTGATCACTTATGTCCAACCCCTGCGCGAAAATTCTCACGCGGGATTACTTCTTAACCTTAGCAGCCTTCGGCTTCTTAGCGCCGTACTTAGATCTGCCCTGCTGACGGTCAGTAACGCCGGCTGTATCAAGTGTGCCTCTTACGATGTGATAACGAACACCAGGGAGGTCCTTAACACGTCCGCCTCTGATAAGTACAACAGAGTGCTCCTGAAGGTTGTGTCCGATTCCCGGAATGTAAGCAGTAACCTCGTAGCCATTTGTAAGACGAACTCTTGCTACCTTACGAAGAGCTGAATTAGGCTTCTTAGGTGTTGTTGTCTTAACAACTGTGCAAACGCCGCGCTTTTGAGGCGAATCAAGATTTGTCTGCTTGTTCCTGATGGTATTCATCGAGAACTGCAAAGCCGGTGAAGCAGACTTGAATGTCTTGGACTGTCTGCCGGACTTAACCAATTGATTGAACGTTGGCATCAATACATCTCCTTTCTTTATTTTTACGCGCAAATATGAGCACAAAGTCCCCTTTGCGAGCAATTAAGTATACACCCGTGTTTTTGGAATGTAAACCGCTATTTTTCGAAGTTTCGGGGGCGGTCAGCCGGCCACAGCTTCCTGTTACCTGCTGTAAACACCCGTCATAAGCTCTTTTATGTAAGCTTCCTTGTTCGGCAGTCCGGGGCAGTCTTCCGCACTCTTGATGGCAAGCTCCTTGTCGTACGGAATGCTTAAGAAAGTGAAATTAATGGGCGCCTCTTCTTCCGAATCAAGCTCGCCTTCGATCAACAGCGCATGGCATCTCGTAACGCCAAGGGGATTGCCCACGCTTCCGGTGTTTACCGCGTATCCCATGTCAAAAGAACGGAGATACGGCGTGTGGCAGTCCGCGCAGATAAAGCCCCCGTGGACCTTGCCTTTGGTATCGGTAAAGCCCGGACGGAACTCGTCTATGGTCAGATATGTGTGATAGTTGTTATCGACAGGTCTTCCGTGGAAAAGCCTGAAATTAATACCGCTTATGAGGATCTCGTCTTCGAGGGGAAGAGATTCCAGCCAGGCCATTCTTTCCTTGCCGATCTGTTCCCAGAAAAATGACATTCCGTCCCATTCCGGAGGGCAGTTCCTGGATAATTCGCCTATGAAAAGATCCCAGTTTCCTGCCAGGAATCTGTCGCAGTGGTCACGGACCCAGTCGAAAGTCTTGTCGCTTTCGGGGCCCTTTCCTACAGCATCGCCCAGGAACCAGATAAGATCAGGCTTGATCTTTTCGATCTCCTTTTCCAAGGCAAGCGTAGCGGGCATATTTCCGTGCAGATCTGCTAAAAATAAGATTTTCGACATGTTGATTCCTTCTTCCTGGTTTATGGGCGGGTTTGACAATAATACAAAAAAAGCATGAAAAATTGAACACTAAGCCAAAAAAATCTTATTCACAACTTGGGGCAAACCCTATATACTTACTAAGGTTATTTTTTAATTACAAGGAGTGTGACTTCAATGAAAGTAAAAATCACAGAAACCGTGCTGCGTGACTCCCAGCAGTCTTTGATCGCAACACGTATGCCGTTCTCCGATTTCGAGGGCATCCTTGAGACTTTGGACAACGCCGGCTACTACTCACTCGAGTGCTGGGGCGGCGCAACATTCGATTCATGTCTCAGATACCTGGACGAAGATCCGTGGGAAAGACTCAGAAAGATCAAGGCCGTATGCAAGAAGACTCCTCTTCAGATGCTCATCCGCGGCCAGAACATCTTAGGCTACAAGCATTATCCCGATGACGTCGTAAGACTCTTCTGCCGCAAGGCTGCAGAGAACGGTATGGATATCTTCCGTATCTTCGACGCTCTCAATGATTTCAGAAACATTGAAGTCTGCATTGACGAAGTTAAGAAGTGCGGCAAGCATGCACAGGGCTGCATCTGCTACACAACTTCACCCGTACATACAATCGAGAAGTACGTTGAAATGTGCAAAGAGCTTGAGGGCATGGGCGTTGACTCCATCGCAATCAAGGACATGGCAGGCATCTGCTCACCTAAGGAGGCATACGACCTCATCAAGGCTATCAAGGATGCAGATATCAAGGTACCTCTCTTCTTCCACACACACCACACAACAGGCATGGGTCCTATGACTCTCCTTAAGGCTGTTGAGGCTGGTGTTGACGGAATCGACTGCGCTATCTCCACAATGGCAGGCGGCACATCCCAGCCCTGCACAGAGACAATGGCTTTCACACTCGGCCAGTTCGGCTACGAGTCAGGTCTCGACACAGACAAGCTCAAGGAGATCGCTGATTTCTTCGTACCCGTCAGAAAGAAGTTCCTCGACAACGGAACACTCAATCCTACGGTTCTCGGCATCAAGGCTGACATCCTCAAGTACCAGGTACCCGGCGGAATGCTCTCCAACATGATCGCAAACCTCAAGGACATGAAGGCTCTCGATAAGTTCGACGAAGCTCTTGCTGAGATCCCTGCAGTCCGTAAGGACATGGGCTATCCCCCGCTCGTTACACCTCTGTCCCAGATGGTCGGTAACCAGGCAGTCCAGAACGTTCTCTTAGGCGAGAGATATAAGAACATCTCCAAGGAGATCAAGGCTTACCTCAGAGGCGAATACGGCCGTGCACCGGGCGAAGTCAACCAGGAATTGATCGACAGATGCTGGAAGCCCGAAGAGCTCGTTCAGGGCAGATACGCAGATTCTTTGGAGCCTGTTTTCGAGAAGACAAAGGCAGAGCTTGGCGACAAGGCAAGATCTGACGAGGACGTTCTCTCTTACATCGCTTTCCCTCAGGTTGCAGAAAAGTTCTTTGCTGCACGTGAGGAAAAGGAATCCAACACAGTTAACTACACCATCGAGAAGAAGGAGGATTAATGATGAATCCTACTGTTCAGTTGGCCATTGAACGCGGACAGCAACTCACAAAAGCTGAAATGTTCATGAATGCCGGCATCGTTATCCTCGTTGTCTTCGGTGTTCTCCTGCTGATGTACATCCTGATCTCAATCTCAGGCAAGATCATCCAGGCGATCACAAGCATTGGCAAGAAAGAGGAGCCTGCGAAGGCAGCACCTACCATCGAAGCACCTGCTGCAGCCGCTTCCGAAGAAGAGTTCTCTTCCGGAACATTGAAGCTCAAGGACTGTGATGAGAAGACAGCTGCCATGATCATGGCAATCGTAGCTGATGACACCGGAATCCCGCTCAATGAGCTCGTATTCAAGTCCATCAAGCTTGTCGAAAAGAAGTAAAGGAGAAACCCCATGATTTATAACGTAACAATCAACGATAAAGTATATGAGGTAGAAGTTGAGAAAGGCAAAGCCAATCTCATCAGGACAACAGCCGTAGCTGCTGCTCCTGCTGCCGCACCTGCACCCGCAGCCGCTCCCGCTGCAGCTCCCGCTCCTGCAGCTGCTCCCGCACCCGCTGCTGCAGCTGCCGCAGGCACAACACCCGTTAACTCACCGATGCCCGGTACGATCCTTGACGTCAAGGTCGCTGTCGGTCAGGCAGTTAAGGAAGGCGAGCTCGTTTGCATCCTCGAAGCTATGAAGATGGAGAACGAGATCTATGCACCTTGCGCAGGCACGATCGCTCAGGTCCTCGTAACAAAGGGCCAGTCCGTAGACACCGGCGCACCCTTGGTATCTATTTCTTGATCGGGGGTAGAGGTCAATGATTGAAGTATTAAGAAATCTGTGGGAGTCATCAGGTGTTGCCACAATGACGTGGCAGCAGGGCGTTATGATCGCAGTATCGTTCCTCCTGTTGTATCTCGCAATCAAAAAGCAGTTTGAGCCGTTGCTCTTACTCCCTATCGCATTCGGTATGCTCCTTACGAACCTCCCTTGGGTCGGCGGCGGAATCTTCCACCCCGAGTGGTTCGACGGTGAGATCAATTGGGCTGCATTGGGCGGCAATTTCCACGATGCTGCCGGCAACCACATCGATCCGGGTCTTTTCGACTTCCTGTACATCGGCGTTAAGATGGATATCTTCCCCTGCCTCATCTTCATGGCAGTCGGCGCAATGACAGACTTCGGACCCCTGATCTCCAGACCTTCGTCCTTCTTCATGGGCGCAGGTGCCCAGTTCGGTATCTCCGCAGCATTCGTTCTCGCATGCCTCTTCGGATTTGATCCCCAGGGCGCAGCTTCCATCGGAATCATCGGCGGTGCAGACGGCCCGACGGCTATCTACCTCACATCCAAGCTCGCTCCTGAGCTCCTCGGCGCTATCGCTATCGCAGCATATTCATACATGGCCCTGATCCCTATGATCCAGCCGCCTATCATGAAGCTCTTCACAACGAAGAAGATGCGTAAGGTAAAGATGGAACAGGCAAGACCTGTATCAAAGACAGAGAAGATCTGCTTCCCTATCATCGTTACAGTCGTCTGCGTTCTCATCCTCCCTTCAGTTGCACCTCTCTTGGGCTGCCTCATGCTCGGTAACCTCTTCAGAGAGTCCGGCGTTACAGACCGTCTCTCCGACACAGCCCAGAACGCTATGTGCAACATCGTAACCATCATGCTCGGAACATCCGTCGGTGCTACAGCAGTCGGCGCAAGATTCCTCAAGCTTGAGACACTCATGATCATCGGTATCGGCCTTTTGGCATTCGCTTTCGCTACAGTCGGCGGCATCCTTATCGGCGATCTCATGTATGTCCTTTCAAAGGGCAAGATCAATCCGCTCATCGGCGCAGCAGGCGTTTCCGCCGTTCCTATGGCAGCACGTGTTGCTTCCAAGGTCGGCCAGAAGGAGAACCCTTCCAACTTCCTGCTCATGCACGCCATGGGTCCGAACGTTGCAGGCGTTATCGGTTCAGCAGTCGCTGCAGGTATCCTGCTCACACTCTTCGGTTAATAAGAGTTGTAATAAAATAACCTTTATAAGACTCCCTGTATCTCGCAGGGAGTTTTAATTTGCAAGGAAATGTCTCCTGTAGGAATTCATTGTTGTTATGCTTTGTAATCAAAAACTCGTTTTCTTATAGTTTTGAATACAAATATGAAGCCTCTTGTATTCACTTTGCATCATATAGAAGTTTTTGAATACAAAAGAAGCTGCGGTTGTATTCATTTTTCAAGTATTCATCATTCTTGAATACAATCATTAAAAAATTTGTAATCATAAATCGGAATAATCGCGAAAATGAATACACCTTTCCCTTTAGTTGTATTCAGAATTAGACATTTTTAAGATTGGGATTACATTCGGGGTTAACAAGAGGCAAAGTGCCACCTGCAATCAAAAACCCCTCCGGAGGATAACCTCCGAAGGGGCGAATCATTTCGTGATCAATTCACAGTTGTTGTTGTAATCAAGCTTCTGTCGTCGGCGCTGCGGGTGCCTCGGGTGCTGCGGGTGCAGCAGGGATTGCGGGAGCGCCGCTTACTGTCTCTTTTACATCGGCTGAGACGTTTACTGTCTGTACTCCGTCAAGGCCGGATACTGTGATGTTCTTGTTGACCTTTGCGTCATAGGTATTAGCCTTCATGATCTCTCTGATGTCGATTCCTGTTGTTTCCTTAACAGACTCGATCGTCTGGGCAAGGACGGAAGGGACATAGGATCCCATTGAGCTTACGCCTGTGTCGCCGTTGCCTGAATCGATGATCGTTACCTTGTCGATCGTGGACAGAGGCTTTGCGATCTCAGCTGCCATTTCAGGAAGAGCCTTAACGATCATTTCCATCATGGCTGCCTGGCCGTACTTCTTCATAGCTTCAGCCTTCTTTTCGAGAGCTTCAGCCTCAGCTAAACCCTTAGCAGCGATTGCTGCAGCTTCAGCTTCACCGACTTTGCGGATACCTTCAGCTTCCTGCTGCTTTGCGAAGAGGTCTGCTTCAGCCTGTACCTTGCGGGCTTCTGCCTGCTTCTCGAGCTCGAACTTCTGAGCTTCGGCATTTCTCTGTCTCTCATAGAGATCAGCATCTGCTGCCTGCTGCTTTGCGAACTTCTCAGCTTCGGCCTTCTTCTTGATCTCAGCGTCGAGAGCCTGCTCTTTAACTTCTGCTTCCTTTCTCTTGAGGTCGACTTCCTTCTCCTGACGAGCAATGTCGGCGTTGGTCTTTGTGACCTCGATGGTCTTACGCTGATTCTCTTTCTGGATCTCGTATGCTGCGTCTGCCTCAGCCTGCTTTGAATCTTCGACTGTCTTGAGCTCTGCTCTCTTGATAGCGAGTTCGTTCTGCTTTACGGCGATCTCTGTGTCAGCTGCGACCTTAGCGTCGTTTGCTTCCTTCTGAGCCTGAGCCTGGGCGATTGCTACGTCTCTGTCAGCCTGAGCCTTTGCGATAGAAGCGTCCTTCTGGATCTTGGCCATGTTGTCCTGACCGAGAGCATTGATGAGGTCCTTCTCATCTGTTACGTGCTGGACGTTGCAGGAGATGATCTCGATACCCAAGCGCTTCATGTCTTCCTGAGCCTTCTGCTGAACCTCGTCACCGAACTTCTTTCTGTCGTGGCAGAGGTCCTTGAGTGTGATCGTACCGATGATCTCTCTCATATTACCCTGGAGGGAATCGACGAGGGAATCTGCGATCTGCTGCTCTTTCATGTTGAGGAAGTTCTTCATGGCGAGCTTAACGCCTTCGCCTTCGCTCATTACTCTTACCTTTGCGACTGCGTCGATGTTTACACCGATGAAGTCTGCCGTAGGTACGAATCCGTCAGTCTTGATGTCGATCGAGATCTGCTTGATGAGGAGTTCGTCCTTTCTCTCGAAGAAGGGCATCTTGAGTCCTGCTCTACCGATCAGGATCTTAGGATTCTTGCGAAGACCTGAGATGATGTATGCCTTGTCCGGCGGTGCCTTTACATAGCTGCAGATAATGATGATGATTACTACTAACGCTATGATTCCTATCGGAATGAGCCATCCGATGTTTTCTGCAAAGAATTCTGCCATTTCCTTATCCTCCTTATTGTTTAAGAAAACCCCACGCCACAAGACCTTGTGACACGGGGCTGCTTTGTTTTTGCTAAAGATATTTTACATTATGGGTACCACCGGTCAAGAAAAATCGTATCTGCAACAGTCCGATTTGTATATTTGAATAATTCGAAATATTCCCGATTGTGCGGGTTTGATATTTTTATACAATTTCGGGGGCTCAATAGGGCTGTGATGCAGCTATAGCAGGCCTTTTCGCGATGCAAAAGAAAACCCGCCTTAACAAAAAGGCGGGTCTTAATTGTTCCTTATATAAGAAAATTTATTAACCGAAGAAATAGACGAATCCCAGTACGTGGAGCACGAGTCCTGCGAGGATGAAGAAGTGCCATACCATGTGGGAGAACTTGAATCTTCTCTTTGAGGGCGCGAAAAAGATTCCTACGGTGTAGACGATCGCGCCGGACAAAAGGAGCCAGAAGCAAAGCAGTGATGTGTTCTGGTAGAACTCAACGATCCTGAAGATGATCGCCCAGCCCATTGCCGCATAGATGAAATAAGTGAAGGCCTTGCCGACCTTTGTGTGATAAGCAAGAGCCGTTACGAGCACGCCTGCGATGGCCATTGCAGCTTCCAAAGCCCAAAGGACTGCGCCGGAAACCGTGCCGAGCAGATTGATGCAGATCGGTGTATATGCGCCGAGGATCGCGAAATAAGCAACGCTTCTGTTGACCTTGTTCATGATCCTCTTATGAGGTGTGCCGTGCTTCATGAAGTGATAGATCGTGGACATGAGCAAAGCGAGGATGAGCGTGACGATGAAGGCCGATTTTCCGATAACGGTCATAACGACGGAGCCCTGCGTAGCGCCTTCTGCTGAGGAAGCACCGATATATGCATTGATCGCTGCGAAAGGAAGAAGTCCTAAGAGATAGAGAGCAGGAATGCCGGCTGTAAGTGAGTTGCCGACTTCTTCGCCGAATGTCTCATATGTCTTGTGAAGGCCTCTTTTGACAGCCTGCTTGGAGCTCTCAAACCAAGTAAGATCCTTCAGGCCTTCTTCGAGCGGGTCTTCACCGGTCTGTGCGGCATGCTTTTTGTCGGAGCTGCTCGCAAGCAAGGTCTTCCAGTATTTCTTGTTCTTAGCCATTAATCCTATTCTCCATACTATTTATCAACTGATACATTTTACAAGGTGTGTGTTCGGTTTTCAACCTAAACCGTTTATGCTGCGCCGTAATGCCTGAAGGCTTATTCCTCTTCTTTGGCATCAGAGGGAGCGCCGAGCTGTATAACGTCGTCGGCCTTCGGCTTCGGAGGCGGCATGGGAATGGCCTCGTCTGACTTCGGCTTGGGCGCTCCGAGCTGGATCGCTTCATCACTCTTGGGCTTTGATTCTTCCTTCTTAGGGCCTGCTTCAAGAGCTTCGGGCTTCTTGCCCTCCGGTGCTTCGACACCAAGGTGTACCGGTCTTACGGGAGCTCTGACGCCAACGCGCTTGGGGGCGTTGCCCTCACGGATGGAAGGCTTCTCCTCGGGTTCGACGGGCGGTACCTTGACAGTGTCGTCAGGCTGTCTGACGGGAGCGCTCTTGCGTGTGATCTCGGCAGGAGTCTGGGCCGTTACCGGTGCAGTAATGACTGTGCCCAATACTTCCGGCTTCTCGGGAGCCTTGGAGGTGGTGGGCGCGGAATGTGATGTGGTCATCGGGTTAAGCTGCTCTGACAGGTAAGCGATCCTGTAGAAGCGGATGATCTTGAAAATAACCGGCCAGAAAATAGCGACCGGCAGGATCCAGTAAACGACTTTGGATGCCGCGTTATCTCCAATGAGCTTGGAGAGCGCCGCGAAAGGAGCCTGCATTACGTTGTATATAGTTTTTAAAACGAGTGCGCCAAGCATAGATGACAGCTTTGCGCCGTCGCCTTTGATGAGCTCCTGCGCAGGATAGAGCCAAAGCGGCAGATATGCCATGAGGCCGTATGCGGCAAGGCCCCAGTTGATCCACTCTTTTTTCCGGAATGCAGCGAAAAAGGGAAGGAAGAATACAAAGAACAGCGTATAAAGAACGCTCATGAAGCGCTCGAACAAAGAGAAATCTCTTGGGATAACGGAATCGTATGTGAAATAGAGCGGGTTGGCCCACACGAACAGCAGCGCGCCCGCGATGAGTCCCAAGAATACGCATGTGAAGTAATCTCTTCTCATATATCCCCTTGTAAAGTAATGGTCGGCCGTGCCCGGGAAAGGCACAAAGCCGACACTATTTTAATACAAAATACTTTGTTTATAAAATGCTGCCCTGAAATGCGTAAATTACGTTACGGCAGAAGCGGGCTTGGTGAGGCCGAGCAGTTCGATAAGTTTGTTAACCTCATCGATATAATCGTCGTTATAGCATTCGATGTCGATCAGGTAGCATTCGGACAGCCAGATGCCGCCGTAGATATAATCGGGATCTTTGGTCTTGAGGAACATGTAATCGTCTCCGACTTCCAGGTCATTTCCGAATTGTTTTTTCGCCTGTTCCTCGTAGGTGCTCCAATAAATGTATGCATTGTAGCTGTAGTTAAACAGCTCGATAGTGATGCAGAAATCGTCGTTATATTCCTCATATAAAGCCAGAGAGTCCACATCGACCGGGGTAGACGGAGCCAGTTCATATTCGTCCAGACCGAAGGTGTCTCTGCAGATATCGAGGACTTCTTCCATACTGAGATCACTGCTTGTATGTCTCTCCAGATCAGGGTTGCCGCTAAGCACATTATAAGGTGAAGGCAGACCGGTGCAGGCTGCTATGTAGTTGCCGAAATCCCACATCTTGTCGAGGTCTGTGCCGTAATAGTAGAGACTGTAGTAACTGTTTCCGACTACGCCTGTTGTTCCGTATGTATATGTGTCGGTGTAAAAGCCGGAGATGTCATCATCGACGACAACGCAGTCTTCTTGGATCTCAAGTCTTGCATCCGGACCTACATAACTTTTCATAACATCTTTGGTATAGTTCAGGACATTCTCGGCACCGTCCTTATCCATATACTCGGTATAGTTGAGGTAATACTCGTCGCTCGTATACGATATTTGGAAATAACAGTCTGTCCCGCTGCTTACGATAAAATCACTGCGCTTTACTCCCACCATCATTTCCGTGACGTCCAAAAACAGGTCCTTTTTCTCTACAATGTCAGGATCTAAGGATGTATTGTCTGTCTGTGTCTCGTCGTCGGTCTCTTCCGTCTCGTCTTCTTCGTCATCAAGATGCTTATCTCTGATGTGTTTTACGGTCCCGACGGTATTTTTCTTGCAGCCGGTGAGCGGCGCTGCAAGCATTGATGTGCATAACACTATGCACAGTACGCCTATAAGCTTCTTTCTGATCATATTTATTTCCCCCATATTATCCCGGGCTTGCCTGCCCGATATGCCTAAATGTTAGCAGATTCGCAGCGGGTGTCAAAAAACAAGAGGACCGCCTTTGTATCAGGCGGCCCTCCGGCTTGTTGTATTTTATGTTTGCGAAAACCTTATTCCGGTTGTCCCTCAGTGCCGTCAAAAGGCCTTAAATACTTAACTTTGAGCGACTTGATCGATACTCCGCCGGACTGGAAGTGCGCACGGAAGACGCAGTTCTTGGAGTACATCAGGCACTCGACCGTCTTGGTGGCAAGCTCGCCGTTCGTGCCGTTCCATGTGACGACAGCAAAAGGAATGCTCGTGACGAAGAGTGACATCGGGACCTGTGCGAGTTCACCCAGGTTGGAATAGCCCGTAAACTCAAGCTCTATATGACCTGCCCTCGTGCTGGTGATACCAAATACAAAGTCCTGGCCTCTTGAAGTCTTAACTTTGCAGTCGATCGTAACTTCGTCTTCCAATGTGTAGAAGACATCAGAATCGACTTCTACATCGTCATCCTTGAAAGGGCTGTCTATATGTTCAACAGTGATCTCCTTTCCTTCCACGCGGTCCATCGCGGGAGTGTTCATCGCAAACTCAAGGATGTTCTTAGCGTTCCTCTGAAGCTCTGCTCTGGTGATGCGCGAGCCGTCACCCTCGGTGAGCTCTTTGTAGCAGTCGGTCTCGTTGAGGTTTTCCTTTTCGACGGATGTGCAGACCATGTAAACATCGTTCTGCGATCTTGCCATGACGGAATGGTCTTCCAAAGAATACTCTTCGGATCTGGCGCCGTCCTTGCTGATGTAAGCCCACCAGTCGGTCATGACGAGTCCCTTAAAGCCCCACTGCTCTCTTAAGACCATCGTGTTCTGGTCGTAGTGGTTTGCGCTGTAGATGCCGTTGATCCTGTTGTAGCTTGTCATAACGCATCTTGCGCCTGCTTCCCTTATCGCGATCTCAAAGGCGGGCAGATAGATCTCGCGGAGCGCTCTGGACGATACGACCGAGCTCATCTCGCGTCTCTTCGTCTCGCGGTTATTAGCGCAGAAGTGCTTGATAACGGGTGTTACGCCGTTCTTCTCAAGAGCTCTTACCTGGGCTGCTGCCATGAGGCCCGTAAGGAGAGGATCTTCGGAGAAGTACTCGAAATTCCTTCCGTTGAGCGGATGTCTGTGGATATTGATTCCGGGGCCTAAGAGCGCGTCGATCCTGTTGGAGATCATCTCGATGCCGAGATATGTGTAAAGCTCTTCCACGGCGTCAACATCAAATGTGGATGCGAGACATGTGCCGTTCGGAAGCGAGAATGCTTTCTTGCCCGAATCGAGTCTCATACCTGAAGGACCGTCCGTGCAGCAGAGCGTGGGAACACCCATCGCCTTAAGCTCTTTTGTGATGCCTCCGAAAGCTGCAGCCGTACCGATAGTGACCTTGGGGCTGCCCATTCCCTCGCCTCTTATGATGAGCGAGAGGTCTTCGTCAGTAAGCTGCGCGACGAACTCGTCGAGCGTATTCTTTCCGCTCTTAACGTCCGTCAGTTTGATGCCCTTATTGCCTGTCTGAACGATCTCGGGAGCGACCCTGTCCATTCTGGAATCAAGATAATTAACGGTCTCAAGAGGAGTGTCCTCTTCGCCCTTTGTGTATGTGCCGTCGCCGTTGGGGATGGCTACAAGGCGCTTGAAAGGTTTGACGGGCGCCAAAGCGCAGCCGACTTCTTCAAGGAGCCTGTCTTCTGCTAAATCAAATGAGCCGATCTCTTCTGCCGAGATAAAATCGCTTCCCAGGAAGAATGTATATGTGCCCTTCTCGAGTACAAAACCTGTAGTGCCAAGGCCCGTTCTGCCGTCGTCGTCAAAGGATGCGAATCTTCTGACGGGTGCGGTGATCGTAACTGTCTCTTCAGAGCCTTCGGGGATCGCTCCGGTCTTCGCAAAACCTGCAAGAACTCTTGCGGGCTTGGAGAGCTTTCCGTCGGGCGCCTTGCAGTAGAGCATGACAGCTTTCCTGCCTGAGCAGGTGCCTGTATTCTTAACCGTAACGCTTACCGTGACGGTGTCATCTGCAAAGTCAAACTTCGTATCGGCAAGCTCGAAATCAGTATATGAAAGACCTGCGCCGAACGGATAAACGACAGCGTCCTTAGCAAATGTAGAGAAGTATCTGTAGCCTACGAAGATATCGTCCTGATAGATATCCTCGTGGATATCCTTGTTGCCGAAATTTGCCGAAGAAGCGTAGTCATCCAAAGACTTCGCGATCGTGTCGGGAAGGCAGCCCGAAGGTGATACTTTGCCGGAGAGAACGCGCGCGACGCTGATGCCTCCGATCATGCCGGCCTGCCAAACGTAGAGCACGCTCTTGATGTCATATTTTTCCACGAAAGCCATGTCGATGATGTTGCCGACATTAAGCAAAACTATCGTATTGGCAAAAGCTGAAGAAACGCTTGAGAGCATCTCCTCTTCGCTGTCGCTCAGGTAGTAAGCACCCTTGCCCGCGGAGTTGTCGCGGTCTTCGCCTGCGGTCCTTGCGATGATGATGACAGCGACGTCATTTCGCGATGCGAGAGTCTTTGCCAGGTCTTCTGCCACGGGCATCTCAGGCTGCGACCATGCCTCCTTGCCCCAGCCGAGACCTGCATCGATGGGATTTTCTTCATCCCACTTGTCGTAGATATCCATGAGCTCAGAATCGAGCGTGATATCGGGGCAGTTTGCAAGTCCTTCTCTGATATCAGTTACATGGTTAACGTTGACCATGCCGCCGGAGCCCGTGCCAGACTTGTAATAGTGGGTCTGCATCCTTCCGAAAAGAGCGACGCGGGAGCCCTTCTTAAGAGGCAGTACATTGCCCTTGTTCTCGAGCATGACGATGCCTTCGCTCGCAGCCTTGATGGCAGCCTCGGTATATTCATTCCAGTTAAGGACTATTTTATTCATCTTGCGAGACCTCCTTATCAGGAAAGTATCTTTTTGATCCGTCTGACTTGAATATACAGGAATTCTAAGACGGCTGCTCATATATTACCCGCTTTTATTATGCTTTTGTTGTTTTTGCGGACAACAGCTTGTAAACAAGTCCTTAAAACAAGTGAACAACTTAAGATCCGGGCTTTTTCATCCGACTTTAATGTTATAGAATTACAAAGTTTTTGATATTAAATATCAAACAGCAGTCCTATAATGTGCACAATTTCTTTTTTCGAAGGTTGGTATGGCAGCGAAAAGAACCGACACAGACATGACAAAGGGCTCCCCGATGTCGATTATCTTTAAGTTCACGATGATGCTCCTGTTAGGCAACGTTGCCCAGCAGCTCTATAACATCGTGGACACCCTTATCGTCGGCAGATTCGTTAACCCCGAGGCTCTCGCTGCAGTAGGCTCGACGGGCACCATCATGTTCCTCATGTTCGGCACATCGAACGGCATGGTCGCAGGCTTTTCCATCGTAACGAGCCAGAGATACGGCGCAGGCGATCCCAAGGGCGTAAAGGCTTCCGTCACAAACGGCTTCTATCTGTCGATGATCATCGCCGCGCTCATCACGGTGATCGGCCTGGTCTTCATGCGTCCTCTGCTGGTGCTCATGAACACACCGGCGGATATTTTCGATTACGCGCTGACATACATATCGACGATCTGCGCAGGCATCGTCTGCGTCATCATGTACAACTACTGCGCATCCCTGATGAGGGCAGTCGGCAACAGCAAGATGCCTTTGATATTCCTTCTCTGCTCTGCCGGCACCAATATCCTTTTGGACCTTCTCTTCATCATCAACTTCGGTATGGGCACATACGGCGCAGCCCTTGCGACCGTTATTTCTCAAGGTCTTGCAGTCGTCCCGTGCATCATCTACATTTTCAAAAAGATGCCCACCTTAAGGCCAGACAGATCAGACTGGAAGCTCAACCGCGCGATAATCAAAGAGCAGCTCCGTTACGGTATCCCGATGTCTATCCAGTACGGCATCACGGCTTCGGGTACGGTCATCATGCAGAGCGCGTTCAACACCTTCGATTCCATCGCCGTTGGCGCCATCACCGCCGCGAGCAAGTTCCAGGGCATCATCACCCAGGGCATGTTCACAGTCGGCCAGACGATGGCAGCTTACGCGGGCCAGAATTACGGCGCACGCAACATGAAGAGGATCAAAGACGGCATCAAGGCCGCGCTCAAGATCTATGTCGTTTACTCCATCATCTCTGCGCTCATCGCGATCTTCGTCATCCCCAAATTCCTGTGGATATTCTTTGACGCCGACGTGGACGTATCGGTATACATTCCGTGGGCAATGCCCTATCTCATTGAGCTTGCGGTCTGCTACTTCTTCCTCGCCATGATCTTCATCTACAGGCACACGATCCAGTCCGTAGGCTACGCGAGCCTCGCCATGGTCCTGGGCTTCGTCGAGCTCGGTGCCCGCATGATCACTTCATTCTACTCGATCGAAGTCCACAACTACTACATCGCTGTCGCATCCGACCCGTTCGCGTGGATCGCCGCAGCCGTCGCGTGCGTGATCATTGCGCGTGTAATCTTTAAGAAGATCGAGAAGAGATGGGCGGATGAAGACGCGGCTAAGGCTGAGCTGAGTTCCGGTGAACCCTCCGCAGATCTGGCGGACTCAAATTGAGCTTTTCACTCACATTGCCACGCGAACAGACGATAAGTCTGCTAACACTGTCGCACAAAACGGCATAAATCACTCTGCTACCAAAAAGCTTACTTCCCTAGCGAAAATGTTGGCAAAAAAGTTAGCTTTTCGCAAAAACTAACTTTTGGGCTAACAAAAACAACTCATTTTGAAGCAAAAATGTCAGCCTCAAAAAAGCAACCGAAAAATGTCTGCCGCAAACCCACCAATTAAAAGGCTGCCTCGCACGAGACAGCCCTTTTTAGTTTTAAGTTAACTGACTTAAGATCAAGCCTTACCGTCTGAACCGAGAACGTACTTAATCTTGTGAGCAACCATGTCCTTAACTGCCTGACGAGCGGGCTTAAGGTACTGACGGGGATCGAAGTGATCAGGATGCTCTGCGAAGTACTTACGGATGTTACCTGTCATTGCAAGACGGATGTCGGAGTCGATGTTGATCTTGCAAACAGCGAGTGTAGCTGCCTTACGGAGCTGCTCTTCAGGGATACCTACTGCGTCAGGCATGTTTCCGCCGTACTCGTTAACCATCTTAACGAATTCCTGAGGTACGGAAGAAGAACCGTGAAGAACGATCGGGAAGCCAGGGAGTCTCTTGATGCACTCTTCGAGAACGTCGAAACGGAGCGGAGGAGGTACAAGGATGCCCTCTTCATTTCTTGTGCACTGAGCTGCTGTGAACTTGTAAGCACCGTGAGATGTACCGATAGCGATTGCGAGAGAGTCGCATCCTGTTCTGGAAACGAATTCCTCAACCTCTTCAGGTCTTGTGTAGCTCTCGTGGCCAGCCTCAACAACTACTTCGTCCTCGATACCAGCTAATGTACCAAGCTCAGCCTCAACAACTACGCCGTGATCGTGAGCGTACTCAACAACCTGCTGTGTGAGAGCGATGTTGTCCTCTAAAGACTTGGAAGAAGCGTCGATCATTACGGATGTGAAGCCGCCGTCGATGCATGACTTACAAAGCTCGAATGTATCACCGTGGTCAAGGTGAAGAGCGATCGGGATGTCAGGATTCTCGATGATAGCTGCCTCAACGAGCTTTACGAGATATGTGTGATTAGCATAAGCTCTTGCGCCCTTGGAAACCTGAAGGATGACAGGGCTCTTAAGCTCGCCTGCTGCCTCTGTGATTCCCTGGACGATCTCCATGTTGTTAACGTTGAATGCGCCGACTGCATAGCCGCCGTCATAAGCCTTCTTGAACATCTCGGTCGTTGTTACCAATGCCATATATATGTCCTCCTGGATATTTTTTATAACGTACTTATCTTACAATCTTTTCGACAAAACTCAACCGCAAAATAGAGGAAAGTGGGCGTTGTTAACAGAAGATTTCCATATATAAGCGGCTTGTTCGGGCAAATGATTTTCGTTGACTGTCATTATCAAAAAAAGTAAACTTTTCGGGGCATCAGCGATAAAGATGCCCGGAGGAGAATCAAGTGGATAATCAGAACCTGGCAGCGGATGGAAGACTCGTGGTCCCATACGACAAGGACCGCAAGACTGTCACTTTTTATGATACTTTCGTCGATATCAACGGAGATGTGGTCAAGTACGACGATATCGCCGTGATCCAGTCGGGGGCTCTCAACTCCTCGTCCATGATCTACTTCTATTTCAGCAAGTCTTTCACTTATAACTTCGACTTCACCACATATGACGGCGTTAAGCATAAATTCAGGCGCA
>JAFZHS010000015.1 GCA_017554745.1 Clostridiales bacterium
ACTTTTGAAATCAAAGTATTTGTTTTTGTAGTTATAAACAAAGTTTTGAACATTATGAACATTTTTGTAGATTTGAAAACCAAGATTTTTACATTCTTAAAAGCAAAACATGTATCTATTTTTGCTAAGTTTTATGCAATCGTTCCGGCTTCAAACAGTTAAGCAAGTTGATGTTTTATTTGTTATAATCAGTTCCTAAAGAATAATAATTATAGGGGGATATTATGTCTGAACTCCATGATATTGCCAAGGTCGCAAGAGACGCTTCATACATCATGGCTTCTCTGGGAAGCGATGTTAAGAATAAGGCGCTCGCAAATGTAGCAGCCCGCCTTAAGGAATCGAGAGATGAGATCTTCACTGCCAATAAGACCGATCTTGAAGAGGCAGAGAAGAATAACCTTGAGACTCCGCTTATCAAGAGACTTAAGTTCAATGAAGATAAGCTTAACGACGTAGTCTCCGGTATCGAGAGCCTTATTGACCTTAAGGATCCTGTAGGCAAGGTTACGTTGAGAACTACATTGGATGACGGACTTGAGCTTACCAGAGTCACATGCCCCATCGGTGTTATCGGCGTTATCTTCGAGAGCAGGCCTGACGCGCTGGTGCAGATCGCATCTCTCTGCATCAAGAGCGGCAATGCCGTATTCCTCAAGGGCGGCTCTGAAGCCATCAATACGAATAAGGCTCTGGCTTCCGTAATCAGCAAGGCAGGAATCGAAGCAGGACTTCCTGAAGGCTGGCTCAACCTCCTGACTTTGCGTTCTGAGATCGCAGACATGCTTAAGCTCGATGAGTATATCGATCTCATCATTCCTCGCGGATCTAACGCGTTTGTCCAGTACATCATGCAAAACACCAACATCGCTGTCCTGGGACACGCTGACGGTGTCTGCCACACATATATAGATAAGGACGCTGATCCTGCGAAGACCGTTAAGGTAGCTATTGATGCCAAGACACAGTATGTTTCCGTATGCAACGCTACAGAGACTTTCCTGGTAAATGAAGCCTTGAAGGACAGCTTCCTGCCTGAATTCATCAAGACGATGCAGGGAGCAGGCGTGGAGCTCTTTGGTGACGATTATGTTGCTGAGACATTCGGTCTTGCCAAGGCTGAAGAATGGCATCACGAGTATCTTGCCATGAAGTGCTCCGTGAAGATCGTTAAGGACGTTGACGAGGCTATTGCACATATCAATCACTACGGCTCAGGCCATACCGACGCGATTATTACCGAGAATAAAGAGACTGCTGAGCGTTTCATGACCATGGTAGATTCGGGAAGCGTACTTGTTAACTGCTCCACGAGATTTGCAGACGGTTTCCGTTACGGCTTTGGCGCCGAGGTAGGCATCGCCACATCCAAGATACATGCCAGAGGCCCTGTAGGCCTTGAGGGTCTTGTATCTTACAAGTACCGCCTGGTAGGCAACGGCGACATCGTAGGGCCTTACTGCGACGGCACTAAGAAGTTCAAGCACATTCATCATGAGATTTAATTAAGGAAAGAGGCAATAAAATGGTAGTATCAATCGCATCAGATCACGCAGGTTATGAATTAAGACAGAAGGTAAGAAAGTACCTTGAGGAGAAGGGCTTTGAGGTCCTTGACGGCGGCGCTCCCAACGGAACGGATTCTTATTCTTATGTTGATGCAGGCATTAAGGTTGCAGAAGACGTATCAAGCGGCAGGGCAGAAAGAGGTATCGCCATCTGCGGTACCGGTATCGGAATCTCTCTTGTCTGCAACAAGTACAAGGGAATCAGATGCGCTCTGTGCACCAACGAGTTCATGGCTAAGATGTGCAGACAGCATAACGATGCGCAGATCCTCGCATTCGGTGAGCGCGTTGTAGGCTTAGGCGTAGCACTCGGCATGATCGATGCTTTCTTCGAAGAAGAATTCGCAGGCGGACGTCACGCAACACGCGTAAACGGCATCAAAGAGATTGAGGAGAAACATTTTAAGTAAGTTTTTGTTATCGTTTTTTGACCCGAAAACATAGCTTTCCGATACAATTCATTTGATTTTTATCACCGGCTCCGGATATCCCGGAGCCTTTATTTTGCCTGCAAATGCCTAAAACATTGGGTTTCTTCGATCCGGGCGTTTTGCGGCAAATGTCAAATCATACCCACAAGGTATTATTGTGCTTAAACTATTCGTATTTTATTTGTTAACGGCTTAACGCTACAATTGCACTTGAAATCAAATAACGATATTCAAAAAGCATTGAAACATAATATCAATACCTTTTGAAAATGGTTGAAGGAGGAGAGTTTATGGACACTAATTTGATCAGCAACCTGATTGATGAGAAAGTCTTCGGCGTCTGGTTCCTTATCGGCGCAGCGTTGGTTTTCTGGATGCAGGCTGGATTCGCGATGGTGGAGTGCGGCTTTGCGAGAGCAAAGAACGCAGGTAACATCATCATGAAGAACCTGATGGATTTCTGTATCGGTACAGTAGTATTTATCGCAATCGGTTTCGGATTGTTCCTTGGCGAAGATATGCTTATGGGATTCATGGGAAAACCCAATATCGATATCATTACTAATTACGCAACATTCGATTGGTCAAACTTCGTATTTAACCTCGTATTCTGTGCCACAACAGCAACGATCGTATCAGGTGCTATGGCAGAGAGAACAAAGTTCTTATCTTACTGCGTATATTCCGCAGTTATCTCTGCAGTCATCTATCCTATCGAAGCTCACTGGACATGGGGCGGCGGCTGGCTCGCAACAATGGGATTCCACGATTTCGCAGGTTCCAACTGCATCCACATGGTAGGCGGTATCTCAGCTTTGATCGGTGCGGCAATCTTAGGACCCCGTATCGGTAAGTTCGTAAAGGATAAGAAGGGCAAGGTTACTAAGGTTAACGCATTCCCCGGCCACAATATCCCGATGGGCGCTTTGGGCGTATTCATCCTCTGGCTCGGCTGGTATGGATTTAACGGTGCTGCCTGCACAAGTATGGAACAGCTCGGTTCTGTTTTCGTAACAACAACAATCGCTCCTGCGATCGCAACAGTTGTCTGCATGATCTTCACATGGATCAAGTATGGTAAGCCTGATGTTTCTATGTGCCTTAACGCATCACTTGCAGGTCTTGTTGCAATCACAGCTCCCTGCGATGTAACAGACGCTCTCGGCGCAACGATCATCGGTGCTGTCTCCGGCGTACTCGTAGTATTCGCAGTATGGTTCCTTGATAACAAGCTCAGAGTAGACGACCCTGTCGGTGCTGTTGCAGTCCATATGTTCAACGGTATCTGGGGCACGATCGCAGTAGGTCTCTTTGCTACAGATACAGCTCCTGCATACTCCATCGCTGATTCTGCAGGAAACACAATGACTGGCCTCTTCTACGGCGGCGGCTTCAAGCTCCTGGGAATCCAGACGGTAGGTATGCTCTCCACAGCAGCTTGGACAGCAGTAACGATTACAATTACTTTCTTCATCATCAAGGCTATCTTCGGTCTCAGAGCTTCTGAAGAAGAAGAGCTCACAGGTCTTGACGTTACAGAGCACGGTCTTGCAAGTGCTTACTCCGGCTTCTCACTCATGGACGTCTCAGGCGCTATGATGGAAGAGAACGAGAACACAGACCTTGGTACACCTGAATATGCTGACGCTTCCGAAGCTCAGAAGAATGCTGCAGTCAAGGTTGCAGTCGCTCCCGAACTCGATACGGGCATGCATAAGGTCGTTATCATTGCCAAGCTCTCACGTTATGACAAGCTCAGAAAGGCCATGAACGATCTCGGCGTAACCGGTATGACAGTTACACAGGTCATGGGCTGCGGCATCCAGAAGGGTGCGGGCGAGAAGTACAGAGGTGTCGAGGTCGACGCTACGCTCTTACCTAAGATCAAGGTCGAAGTCGTTGTATCCAAGATCCCTGTAGATAAGGTTATCGAAAAAGCGAAAGAAGTTCTTTATACAGGACACATCGGTGACGGTAAGATCTTCGTTTACAACGTAGGCAAGGTCGTTAAGATCCGTACCGGAGAAGAAAACTACGCTGCATTGCAGGACGTAGAGTAAGCAAGCTTTTTAAAATCTTATATTCCACCTTTTGGGGGCTGTCCCGTATCGGGGCAGCCTTCAATTTCCGTCCGGTTTACACCAAAGACGCAAACTAATTTTCATTTTGCAGTAAATTGACAAAATTGACGAAAAGAACCTGATTATTGCCTAAGGTTATTACTTTATATAACTTCTAATTAAGTGACATATCAGCCGATTAGGCGTAAAATGTCTGTAATTCCATAAAGGGGAATGGCTTTAAAGTTTATGATGACCGGATTAGTTATTATCGCTTCATGGCTTTCTGAGTTCTTTTCCTCGTTCGGACAGCAGTTTGTAGACAGGCTCAAGCCCGGCGACATCGGAGAAGAGATAAACGAAGCCATAATGCAGGTACAGATGTACTTCCAGCTTGGAGATTACAAGCTCCTTATTACTGATGCCGTGATCGTTACCTGGATCGCTGTTATTGCCGTAGTCATCGTATTCAGATGCATGGTCGGCAAACCCACGCTCAAACTCAATAAGAGACAGACTTTGCTCGTTTCGCTGGTCGAACTCATCATTACCACAGGCATGAGCTTTGGCATGAAACGTAAGGAAGCTGAGACCGTTGCCCCGATGATACTGACATTAGGCATTGTAATCACCGCATGCAACGCCATCTCTTTCCTTAAGGTACCCCCGCCGGCAAAGAACGTTGCTTTCCCTATCGGCTGCGCCATCACCGCGATCATTTACGTTATCGTCATGACATTCAAGTTTGTAGGAGCCAAGGGCTTCTGGCTTACGCTTACGCAGCCTATCAGCATCATGCTTCCGTTTAAGCTCCTTGACTATGTCGTAAAGCCTTTGTCATTGGCATTGAGGCTTTTCGGTAACGTTTTCGCAGCTTTCGTATTCATGGAATTCATATCGATCTGCATCCCTTGCATCCTTCCGGGTGTCCTGGGACTTTGGTTCGATATCATGGACGGCATCATCCAGGCTATCGTTTTCGCATATCTTACGATGTCTTACATCGGTGAGAACGTTGAGACGGTACATGAGTATAACGAACATCCGGAAGATCACCAGAAGAAAAAGAAGAGTAAGAAAAGTAAGAAATCAGAAGCTGTTGCAGCTTGATAAGACATTTATTCAGCTAAATATTTTAGGAGGCCATACTTATGAACAACATTTGGATTGCAGCATTACCGATCATCGCTGCGCTTGAGACAAAGGGTATCGCAGCTATCGCAGCCGCTATTGCCATCTCATGCGGTGCGTTTGCTTCAACACTTGCAATGGGTAAAGCAGCAAGCACAGCTCTTGAAGCCGGAGCAAGACAGCCGGAGATCATCAGTAAGCTCCAGACAATGCTCCTCCTTTCAATCGTATTTATCGAGTCCATCGGTATTTACTCGCTTGTTGTCGCATTCCTTTTGATCTTCACAGTCAAGTAAGGGAAGTTTGACTCAAATTAAGGGAGCAACTATATGTCATACATAGCAACTATGCTATTTGCGGCTGAAACAGAGTCTAATCTCTTCTCGCCTGACCAGTTTGCAGGTTACGCTGTAACCGCGGCTATCACCATAATCAATTTGATTGTGGCTTTCCTTGTCATCAAGTTCTTTATCTATAAGCCTGTCCTTAAGATCATTCAGAAGCGCCAGGCTGCACTTGACGAAGAACTTGAGGGTGCAAAGAAATCCAGAGAAGAGGCCCAGGCCGTTGTAGATTCTTCAAAAGAGACTATCGACGAAGCTAAGCGAAAAGCGTCTGAGATCATGGAAGAGG
The DNA here is from genome assembly GCA_017554745.1 of Clostridiales bacterium. Taxonomy (GTDB): domain Bacteria; phylum Bacillota; class Clostridia; order Saccharofermentanales; family Saccharofermentanaceae; genus Saccharofermentans. The sequence goes on from JAFZHS010000015.1 coordinate 5,824, forward strand.
CCAAGGCCAATGCCGAGAAGCAGAGCCAGCAGGTCATCAACCAGGCCAATGAAGAGGCACAGCACATCATCGAGAGAGCAGAAGAAGACGCTGCAAGAATGAAGCGCAATGCTTTCGAGACCATGAAAGACGATATCGCAGACCTGTCAGTCCAGATCGCAGGCCATATCATCGCCGATGCAGTATCCAAGGATGAGCTTAAAAAATCCGCTGCAAAGCATACAGAAGAGATCCTCGATAAAGAGGTAGAGAAGAGTGAGTAATAATCCGTCGGACAATAAGGATAGCAAGATCAAGGCAAAAGGCCCCTCTCTCAGGATTGAGACTGCAGGTGATATCCCTGAGGAAAGACTTATCAGGGTCGCCAAAAAGTTTGCCGAAGTAAATGAGATCGAAGAATACCGTCTGTCCATCGAACAGCGCGATGATCTCATCGGCGGTTTTATTGTTTATTTCCAGGGAAGCCGTTACGACTATTCCATCAAGGGCCAGCTCGGAAGAATCGGTTCCTTCATTAAGCAGACACGTTCTTTTGACGCTCCGGCTGAAGGCGGAGAAGTCGCAAAAGCAGCTTTTACCGAAGAAGAATTCCCGTCTTCCAAAGTCAAGGAAGACCTGGAGAAAGCCCTCGAGCAGTTCCCCGAATCACACAAGATAAGTATCGATAATGTTGAGATTGCAGCTCTTTCAGATCAGGAACTCGACCAGCGCGTCGAAGACGCTTTCCTTTTCCAGGAGCACAGAGACGAAGTCGGTAAGGTCGCAGCGATATCAGACGGCGTAGCATCGGTTACAGGCCTTCGTAACTGTATGCTGGGCGAGCTTATCTATTTCGCTTCGGGCGCTACAGGCATCGCAATGAACCTTGAGAAGACCAAGGTCGGCGTAGTCCTTCTTACAGGCGAAGATACCGTTGTCGAGAGCATGAGCTGCAAGCGTACCATGACCACTTGCTCAGTCCCTGTAGGCATGGGTCTTTTGGGAAGAGTAGTAGATGCCTTAGGTCACCCTATCGACGGCAAGGGCGTCATCAGATATACGGAGGAGCGCCCCGTCGAATCGCCCGCTCCCACGATCATTGAGAGAGCACCTGTCGATACTCCGCTGTTTACCGGAATCACGGCTATCGATGCCCTTACTCCTATCGGAAGAGGCCAGAGAGAGCTCATCATCGGTGACCGTCAGACTGGTAAGACATCCATCGCATTGGATGCCATCATCAATCAGAAAAATGAAGACGTTATCTGCGTCTATGTTCCTATCGGCCAGAAGATGGCCAATATCGTTGCTACCGCAGGTCTGCTCGAAAAGCACGGCGCCATGGACTACACGGTAATAGTAGCCGCTTCCGCTTCAGAGTCAGCTGCGATGCAGTATATCGCTCCTTTCGCAGCATGCGCTATAGCAGAGAAGTTCATGTACGACTATCACAAGGACGTGCTCATCGTTTACGATGACCTCTCAAAGCATGCCCAGGCATACAGAGCGATCTCACTGCTCCTCAGAAGACCTCCGGGAAGAGAAGCTTATCCGGGCGATGTCTTCTATCTGCATTCGAGACTTTTGGAGAGATCGGCAAAGCTCTCTGACGAACTGGGCGGCGGCTCCATCACCGCACTTCCTATCGTCGAGACGCAGGGCAACGATATCTCCGCATATATTCCTACGAACGTTATCTCGATCACAGACGGTCAGATCTATCTGTCACCCGAGCTGTTCTTCTCCGGCCAGAGACCTGCCGTTAACGTAGGTCTGTCCGTATCGCGTGTAGGCGGTGCTGCCCAGACAAAGGCCGTTAAGAAGGTAGCCGGACCTTTGAGAATCTCTTTGGCCCAGGCACGTGAGATGGCATCCTTCTCACAGTTCGGCTCAGACCTGGACGAGAATACCCAGCTCCAGATCAAGAGAGGTACAGTCCTTAACGAAGTATTGAAACAGGAGAGATTCTCGCCTCTTACGATGGCTTCGGAAGTTATACTTCTTTATTGTGCTACGACCGATAAGTTCAATTTCCTTGCAACAGAGGATATTTATGAGTTCTATACGGCGCTCTTAGCTGAGATCAAGCTGCGCCATCCGAATATTTTCGAAGAGCTCACAGACCGCAAGGAATTGACAGACGAGATCAAGTCCGAGATCGATTCGGCATACGAGGAGTACAAGGAAGCATTCCTTGCCGAGCACCAGGAGTACGCAGAGGAATTCTGATCTTATGGAGAGCTTTTCCGCAATCAAGAAAAGAATGAAGAGCGTCAATGACATTAGCCAGATGACTAATGCCATGCAGCTTGTCTCAAGCGCGAAAATGCGCCGCTCCCAGCTCCTTCACGAATCGATGTACCCGTTCGTTTCTTTCTGCGTTGAATCAATGCAGGAGATGATCAGAAACAACGAGCACCTCGATAACCCTTTCTTCGTTCTTGAGCAGAAGCAGGAAGGCGAGACCTGGAAGATAGGTTACTACGTTCTTTCAGGTGACCAGGGCCTCGCAGGCGCTTACAACAATAACATGGTAAGGATCACGGAAGACCACGTAAGGACCAAGATCCTCGAGAATACACAGAAGAATGTATCCACCACTTATGAGCTCAATGTTTTCGGGCGTTTGGCAAGAGAAAAGCTCATAAAGAACGGATATAACGTTAATTCGAAATTCTCGTTCCCGATCACGGAGCCTACATACTTTGATGCAAGACAGGTTAGTGCGATCATGAGGCACCGCTTCCTTAACGGCGACTTTGATCTGGTCTATCTCCTGTACACGCACATGCAGTCTTCCATCAAGATGGAGCCTGTTGCGTTAAGACTTCTTCCAGTAGATACGAAGTCCATCTCAAGAGTCCTTCCGGACCAGCTGGACGATGCGGGAATGGCTATGCTCTCAGGCGCTGATATCGAATATTTCCCGGATTCAGGTGCGGTATTCAATTACCTCATCGATTCATATACGAACGCAATGGTTTACGGTGCCATGGTCGATGCTTTCGCAAGTGAGCAGACGGCAAGACTTACCGCGATGGAGAATGCGACAGACAACGCAGAAGAAATGATGAAAAAACTTGAGCTCATGAGCAACCGTGCCCGTCAGGCAAAGATCACTACGGAACTGACGGAGATCGTCAACGGCGCTCAGCAGGCAGAGAAGATGTGAGGAATAAGATATGGCATACGGCAAGGTTATACAGATAATAGGACCTGTAATCGACTGCGAATTCGGCAAGAGCGAGATCCCGAAGATCAACGAAGCGATCAGGATCTTCAGGAATTCTACTCCTGTTCCTGCTGATGCTGCAGTTACGGATCAGGCAGTTGTCGAGAGCAACAGCGATGTTTATGCCGAAGTGCTCCAGCAAAGGGGCAGCGGCGTTGTAAGATGCGTTGCCTTCAATGCGACAGAAGGTCTTACAAGAGGCCTCGTATGCGAATCTTTGGGTTCATCTATTAAGGTTCCTGTAGGCGAGAAAATCACCGGACGTCTTTTCAACGCAATCGGCCAGCCGATTGATAACAAGGGCGAAGTCACAAGTGATGCCATGTGGCCTATCCACAGACCGGCACCTTCATTTACCGAGCAGTACCCTGCCGAGACAATGCTCGAGACAGGCATCAAGGTAATCGACCTTCTCGTACCGTTCTCAAGAGGCGGTAAGATTGGTCTTTTCGGAGGCGCAGGCGTAGGCAAGACAGTTCTTATCCTTGAGCTCATCCGTAACATCGCAAGCGAGCACGGCGGATATTCCGTATTTACCGGTGTCGGCGAGCGTTCACGTGAGGGTAATGACCTCTGGAACGAGATGAAGGCATCCGGCGTTCTCGATAAGACCATAATGGTTTTCGGCCAGATGAACGAGACTTCAGGCGCGAGAATGAGAGCGCCTCTCACAGGTCTTACGATGGCTGAATACTTAAGAGACGAGAAGCACAGAGACGTGCTCCTGTTCATCGATAACATCTACAGATTCGTCCAGGCCGGTTCTGAGGTTTCAGCTCTCCTCGGACGTATCCCTTCAGCCGTAGGTTATCAGCCTACACTCGCAGGAGAAGTAGGTGAGCTTCAGGAGAGGATCACTTCCACACGTAACGGATCAATCACATCTATCCAGGCGGTTTACGTCCCTGCGGACGATATCACCGACCCTGCACCTGCAACGACATTCGCGCACCTCGATGCAAATATCGTTCTTTCAAGAAGCGTAGTTGAACTCGGTATCTATCCGGCCGTTGATCCTCTCGAATCATCTTCGAGAGTCCTCACTGAGGAAGTAGTCGGATCAGAGCATTACCATGTTGCCCGCAAGGTCCAGGAGATGCTCCAGCGCTACAAGGAACTTCAGGACATCATCGCCATCCTCGGTATGGAAGAGCTTTCCGAGAAAGACAGGATCATGGTATCCCGTGCGCGTAAAGTACAGAGATATCTGTCACAGCCTTTCTTCGTAACTGCTGATTCCACGGGCTTTGCACCGAGATATGTACCTGTAGCAGAGACCGTAAAAGCTTTCGGTGAACTCATTTCCGGTTCTTTGGACCACATTCCTGAGCAGTGCTTCTTCATGAAGGGCGGCTTAGATGACATCATCAGTGCATATAAAGAGACTAATCCTTAATCCTGTCTATGGCTGAACACGTTAACCACAAGATTAATCTTTTGATCGTTACCCCTTATGAAGATTTTTTCGAGGGGATGGTTGACAGTGTAAGGATCCCGACAAGCGACGGCGAGTTCGGCTTCATGGCAGGGCATACGCCTTTTATTGCAGCGTTAGAGCCCGGTGCCTGCGCGCTCACGAACAACGGCAAGACAAAGTACTGCATGCTTTCTGAAGGCTACTGCGAGATCAGCGGAATGCTTGCCCTTATCGTTTGCAACTCTGCAGAATGGCCTGAGAATATGCGTCTTCACAGAATCGTCAGAGCTTATAACGCAGCTTTGGATGAACTGAAGACCCACCAGGACAAGAACGGAAGACCGGTCTTTTTTGAAGACAGCATCGCGAAAGGAAAAAGAGCTCTCGCAAGAATGAAGTTCATCGAGCGTTACGGCACTGATGCCCAGAGAGAAAGACTCGCAAACTATAAGAAAACTGATTTCCCCGGCGGCGTTATTCCGCGGTTGCAGTAAGCAGGTTTTATGCAGACTAGAAAAGGCATATCCGTATTAGGTTACGGATGCATGAGATTTTCCTCCAAAAACGGCAAGGTCGATTTTGACAAGGCCGATAAAGAGTTCATGCGCGCGTATGAGCTCGGTGTCAACTATTTCGATACGGCATATATCTATCCGGGCAACGAAGAGATCGTCGGCCGGATAATCGAGAAGAACAATATAAGAGACAAGATCAATCTTGCGACCAAACTTCCCCAGTATCTGGTAAAGAACAGGGCGGCACTGGACAAATACTTCGATGAAGAATTAAAGCGCCTCAGGACTGATTATATTGACTATTACCTGATGCATCACATGACCGACCATACCCAGTGGGAGAAGCTGGAATCTCTCGGCATCAGGGAATGGATCGCCGAGAAGAAAGCCGAAGGCAAGATCCGCCATGTAGGTTTCTCATTCCATGGAACAACAGAAGAATTCCTTCAGATACTTAACGCTTACGATTGGGAGATGTGCCTCGTCCAGTATAACTATGTAGATGAGAATACCCAGGCAGGAAAGGCCGGTGTTCATGCGGCAGCCGAAAAGGGCATCCCGGTAATGATCATGGAGCCCTTGAGAGGCGGCAAGTTAGTAGACCTTCTGCCTGAAAAAGCCAAGCAGAAGATAGCCGAAGATCCTCACGGCTGGTCACCTGCAGAATGGGCTTTCCGCTGGCTCTGGAATCAGGAAGACGTAACCTGCGTTTTGTCCGGCATGAATTCCATTGAGATGATCGAAGAAAACTGCCGCATCGCAAGCGAAGCGCAGGCAGGTTCCTTTACAGACGAAGAACAGCAGTTCCTCAGCGGCATTAAGCAGATAATACTCGATACCACCAAGGTCAACTGCACCGGCTGCAGATACTGCATGCCGTGTCCCAAAGGTGTTAATATCCCGGGCATTTTCTCCTGCTACAACCACATGTATTCCGAGGGCAAGCGTTCAGGCAGACTGGAGTACTTCCAAACGATAGCTTTGAGGATCGATCCCTGCGATGCATCACTTTGTATTAAGTGCGGAAAATGCGAACAGCATTGCCCTCAGAGCTTACCGATCAGAGAAAAACTGGTCGAAGCGGATAAAGCTCTCAATCCGCCTTTTGTTAAGGCTTACAATAAGCTTGCAAAGAGAGTCATGGTAGGGAAGAAGGGCAATAAAGACAAGAATACTCAGATATCATAAGGCGAATAAGCAGCAACAGTATTAGTACTGGTATTAAGTTTTGTTTCTTGCTCTAAAATCACTATATCTTTTTCAAGAATCTCTTCGTTAAACCTCAAAACATCGGCAAACATTTTAATCAAGAAGGATTCATAGTATTTACTTGAGTAATCCGGATAAGCGTAATACATATAATCCGTTGCATAGTGATAATTCACTTGTTCATATTCGTCATATTCATGCGTTTTTTTACCGAGCTGAATCTCGTTCTTAAGCAATTCTGCATAGACTGAAGGTGTCTTGTGATCGTAGAAACAAAGTTTAGTCCCATCTGATTTTTCATAGTCATTAACTTCATTGACCGGGAAAAAGCCACGGTTTACAAAACTTCCTTCCGGCAGATCTTTCAGCATGATTTTCTTTAGAGGCACATGATATCTCTTGTTCTTCCTTTTATCTCCGTCACATTCAAACTCTTTATAAAGCTCTTCGCTAAACTCACTATCAGTCACTTCAACTATCTCACAATCGAAACGGTGCAGTGTGTCATAAGTTCTGTTGATTATAGGTTTTAGCTTGCCTGATTCGTTGAAAGGACCAAGCGGATAGATCATGTTTTCTTTTTTGTATCCTAAGTAGTATGCGTATTGATAAGCACCCATTTTATTCCTCCTAAACTAAATGATTTTTGCTTTGGTTATGTTTTCTATGGCAAATCGAAATGTGATATTTCCTACTGTTATTTTCTGTCCCGACTTGATCTCATAACTTTTTCCATTTTCTATCGGAGAGTCTTCAATATATGTTTTGCCCGTTCCTTTTGTCGGTTCCAGATAGAAGGATCCGTTATTTTGTCTGATCACTGCGTGAAGCGGAGATATCAACGGGTCAACAAGGACTATATCGGACAAAAAACAGTCAGAACCGATATACGTCTCGTCTAAATAGACTGAATAATCGTGATTGATACCTTTGTGATCACTTGTCAAAGTAAGTTTTCCTGAAGTTAGCGGATGATACTGTTTTTGAATCGGTTTATCGGAATGACTTGATTCGCTTTTTGTGTTTTCTTCTGTATTATCGAAAAGGTCATTTTCAGATTGAAAAGAACTGTCTGAGAAAAGGATCGAGCTTCGCTGCCTGGATTTTTCATGAGTGATTTCCATCTGGATGCTTTCTTTGTGCTTTTTCTGCGCCTTTAGTACGTTGACCAGAATGATAAAAGAAAGCAAGAACAAAAAGATGCAGGTCAAATACAATCCGCCGATCATTGAAAATACGGATATCAGTGCTGACAGACCTGAGAGAAGAAGATCCTTTTCGGATTTTGACAGCGATTTTAACTGCTTCGGAAGAAACTGATCAAAGAATGATTTTTCTTCTTTAGACTCTGTCTCAATAATTGTTTCTTCATTAGTGCCCCTGATCATGTCAACGGCTTTCAGGAACATTTCTTCATTGTTCTCTTTTACGCTGTAAACCAATGCGTTCTTCTCATCATCTGTTATTACGCTTTTGAAGTAATCGCAGCTTAAGAGTTTCTCCAATCGCAATGCGTCTAAAGATGACAGACACAATTCTTCGGGTTTGCTCTTTACCGGGAGGCAGCACAGCTTAATGGATATGCCTTCCGGATCAGTGAAGACCATCTCAGGTTCTAAAACAAGACAAGATGGTGAGATGAGGTTATCCAGCAGTTTGATGAAAGTATAAAAAAGGTCCCCGACGGATCTGCGTCTCAGGCTTAGATTTTTAGATTCCTTTTTGTGTGAGGCGGTTTTGTTATGCGGAGAAAATACGGAAAACTCCGCATCTGTTATCGGTAAAAAGCCTGAGAATTCGAAGTAACACATTGCTCCGGATCCTATCTGTTCGGTAACGGGTGTAAGGTAGAAGTCTGATTTATTGCCGGCAATTACCTCTTCGGCATAAGTGCATAATCTATCCGGACTGTCAAACTTCTCTGTGGCGAAATATCCGAAGGGGCCCCTTTTTATTTGCATACTGGTGTTCCTTAAAATGTGAATTCAAAAGTCAAAAACGTGAGGATTAAGTATCAGAAAGCTGATGCGATCTTAGAATCATCGAAGCAGAAGTTCATTACCTTCTGACCATATTCAGTAATTCCTGCTCTGAAGATCAATGCTAATGAGACGAGTACCGCGATGATGATTACGATCTCAACGGTTCCCATGCCTTTCTTGCTATGTAGCGATTTTTCTCTCATAGTCTTTTCCTCCTTTATATGCCGAGAGAGATAATTGCGGGTGTCATGGCTACCATCAGGACACTGATAAAATCGAGTGTCATTGGTATGATCATTCCCAGTGCTTCACGTTCCTGTCTTTTGCGGGAAGCGTTCCTGCAAAGATTCCAACAGGACTGAGCCTGGAGATTCAGCATGTTTAATACTTCGGCCGTTCCGAGCCTTCCGTATCTTGCGATCAGAAGAAGCGCTGCCTGTGCTTCCGGTATCTGTATCCTTAGCGAGAACTTTTCTACGGCATCTGCTGCTGATACACCGCTTAAGATCATTGCCCTTAAGTTTTTTATCTCAAGTGACAGGCTCTTATTCTCACCGAAGGCTTTAGAGCAGATGGATATTGCTTTGGGAAGCTGCATGCCGGATTCAAGAAGTGTCGAAATAAGACACATGAACAATGGTATATCGCTCATAAGATCTTCGCGTTTGCGTTCGACATCTGTCCTGATCTCGTAACTGCCTAATATAAGGATCGTGACAGCGAAAGGTATCGCAAATACAGGATTCTTTCCAAGACTCATCAGTATTGCGGCTCCAAGAAGCAGAGCTGCGGTACCGGTAAGGATCTGTTTTTTTAAATACTGTTCATAGGACAGATCCGGGTTTACGGAAAGCTCATTGAACAGTTCGTGCCTTGCGGTAATGAAGCCTGCAGGAAAGATCTTTTTGGTGAGTTTTGTCAGAGGTGTCTTAGGAATCTTGCTTCCTGAAGATATAGTCTGCGCAAGCTCGGATTTGAATGCTTTGCGGCCCTGTTCATGAGACATGTACCTGAAGAGCATCGCACACGCAACAACACAGATTCCGAAAGCTAATGCGAGAAGGGTAGAGCCTGTCCTCGTATTCCTTGCCATATCCAGATATTCTCTGCTCATGTAATTAAGGGCAAAGGTTACTCCGAACGGCATGGCACAAAGAATGGCGGCTTCTGCATTCTTTCCGGCATTAGATGCAGCGATCTCTCCCTGTACAGCATTAAGCTCCGAGAGCATCTGACATGAACTCCTGAGAATGGATAAGCTGTTGTTGCCTATCTCTCCTGAGATGGCCAATGCATGGAAAACGGGAACAGTCTCCGGAAAAGCCAGTTGCTGCGCAAAGGTGTTGAGTGACTCTTCAAGGCTTACATGCAGTTTCAGGTTATTCTCCAGATTGATCAAGGGCTTTAAGAGCATCGAGCGCTTACCGAATGTTTTCTCGATGACGGGTCTTATCAAGAGCAATGACTTCTCTATCGAGTATCCGCTCGACACACTTGTGCAGAGCACCTGAAGCAATACAAGGATCTGTGTCCTCATATGCCTGTAGTTGTTCGAATATATCTTTTTCATGGCTTCTTTCCACGGGAAGAAGCTCAATGTGAGCGCTAGGATCAGTCTTACTAATTCAGATGAGATGAAAAGACCTGAAGCAAAATACACCGCTGCTATAAAAAGCGGATATACCCATAGTGTTTTTATGAGAAAGGAAGAGAAAGTATAACTTTTCTTACGCGCGGTATTCCATCGCGCTCTTGATATCTTCAATGCTTGCGATACGTTCAAGCTGTTCACCTCCTTTGTTCCTGTATAGTGTCTTAAGACGGTATTCGTGATCTTTAGGGGGCATGACCTCGCAGATCTCGTCTATATATCTTTTGCCTTCGCGGCTTCTCATGATGTGAAGTATTATGTTTATTCCCATTGAGACCTGTGTCAGGATCGCATCGTAGGGAAGGCTCGAGCCTGACATTATCATGGCCGTAAGACGCTCCATCATCTCGAGACATGAATTGCTGTGCCCGGTACTCATAGACCCGGGATGTCCGCTTGTAAGGCAGGACAAGAGATCAGCGCTTTCTTTACCTCTGACCTCGCCGACAATGATCCTGTCAGGACGCATGCGGAGCGATGCTCTGATCATCATGCCGATGTTGACTTCTCCTGAGCCGTCTGGTCCCGGAAGTCTTGCTTCCATGCGGACAAGGTTGTCTATTCCTTTTAAATTGAGCTCGGCTGAGTCTTCGATAGTTACTATGCGTTCGTTCCCGGGGATAAATCCGGAAAGGCAATTCAAAAATGTTGTTTTACCTGAGCCCGTACCACCGCATAAAAAGATAGTCCTTTTGTTGCGGACGCATTCAGCCAGAAACCTCGCTGCTTCTTCGCTTATGAAGTTCTGCCTTATAAGCGAGACGATGTCATGTGTGATGCCTGTGAACTTTCTAATGGTGACCGTAGTCTCACGCGATATCGGCGGAAGTACCGCATTAGCTCGTGAGCCGTCAGGAAGTCTCAGATCTCCTATCGGGTAAGCCTCGTTGAGCGGTCTGTTCTGATTGGCAAAGAAACAGGAGATGCATGTCTTCAGCGATTCCTCATCACGAAAAGTAAGATCAGACTTATACAGTTTTCCGCCTCTTTCGTAGAAGATCTTATTTGGCCCGTTTACCATGATCTCCGTGACAGTGGGATCTTCCATCAAAGGTTCGATAACATCTAATCTTCGAAGAGAATTGAATACGGACTGGGCCATCTCGCGCTTTTGGTCCAGGCTCATTTTGTAATTCGTATTCTCGGTGATAACGTCGGATATTATCTCTCTTAGTTTCTCGTCAGACGGCTCTGATTCACCTGAGATAGTATTAAGGACGCAGTATGTGATCTGCTCTTTAATGTCTGCGGGATTGGCTTTGACGTTAGTCATACGACCAGCCTCCTGTTATCAAGTGAATCTTCCAAATTGTCTGAACCGTATGAATTACTCATATAGACGACAGATACTCTCTCTTTACCGAGGGTTTTCGTAAGCATGGTGATCAGGTCTTGTGCTCCGATATCCTCTTCAGCGCTTTTGGCTGGAAGGAGAATCGAGACTTTATCGCATGAGCATAGAAGTTCCGGAAGATCCTGGGTGCGGAATCCTTCTATTACTGCAAGAACATTTACAAACTGACTTTTTGAATGTGCCAGATCTGCTGCATGAGTGATAAGAGCTTTAGACCGTTCGATCCCTGCATCGTAAACATCATCGTAGTTAGTAGTGCTGCCGGGCGTCAGGAAACCATAATCATCCATGTTGCAGTATTTGAGGATATCTTCAGGAACAAACTTCTTGGATCTGCACGCATCCAGGAGGGAAGTCATATTGCTCCTGACAGAGCCTTTCCATAAAGCTCTGAGTTTGCTTGTGAAATCGAGTCTGACATTGAAGTCTGCGTCTTGCAGATCAGAAGAAAAATCTCTTATGAATCGGTCCCTTTCATCCGAGTAGACAAACGGAAGCACAGCGTACATCGATCCTGATACTGGTCTTATTCCGACCGGGGATTCTTCATTGTATTTGAGCAGTTGTATCAGTCTGGAACAATCGATGATACCGCTGTCTTCCGTAAGCCTAATGGGTGAGGTGGATGAATGAGGGATATCTGAAATGTTTATGTCGGCAGGATCGTAAATGACTCTGGTATATGTGCTGAACCGGTCAGCATAATCCTGCCTGTCAAGATAAGGATTGACTATGTAAGCATCAGGGTAAAAGCTGATAAGTCTCTTCTTAAGAAGCGAGTATAAGTATTCGTTTTTCTCGTAGATCTTTATAGTGAATGCCATATCGTTTTCCCCCTTTGAACAGTTTGGTTCTTAAGGCGGATTGTAAGGCCCGAAGGCCTTTGATAAAAGCGACAAAATACGACAAAAACCTACAAGCAAACGGGCCCTTGAAGCTGTTTTCGGAGGCATAAAAATATAATTAATATTATTAACAATTTGATGCTCCGGCTTGAAAAACCAAAACTTTTTTCGTGTTTAGCAGGCGGAAAATTGCCTTCTGATCGTGATTGACAAAGCTGATTCGTATCAGTACAATCTTGTCGATACAATTTATAGTTCTTTGCTTATCAAGAGAGGCTAGAGGGACCGGCCCGTTATTATAGCCCGGCAACCGCGGAAAGCAGCGGTGCCAATTCCGGCAGGGAGACCTGAAAGATGAGGATCGTTTATTTCGAGCGCAGACCTTCTCCTTTCGGGAGAAGGTTTTTTCTTTACCAGGGCATTGAACGGAAAGGAAAAGAATATGAGAAACAAAAAAGGAAATTGGCTGTTTACTTCAGAATCAGTTACTGAGGGACATCCTGACAAGATCTGCGACCAGATCTCAGATGCAGTGCTTGATGCCATCTTGGAGCAGGACAGCACGGCGCGCGTAGCTTGCGAGACCTGCACTACAACAGGCATGGTGCTCGTAATGGGTGAGATCACGACATCTGCGTATGTCGATATCCCTTCCATCGTCAGAAATAAGATCAAAGAGATCGGTTATAACTCCAGCGAGATGGGCTTTGACAGCCATTCCTGCGCTGTTCTGACATCTATTGATGAACAGTCTCCCGATATCGCCATGGGCGTTAACGAGTCTTACGAGGCGCGTCACGGCGGTGAGAAGGAGCTCGATACAGGTGCAGGCGACCAGGGCATGATGTTCGGTTATGCAAATGACGATACGCCTGAACTTATGCCTATGCCTATCGCTCTTGCGCACAGACTTACCAGACGTCTTACTGAGGTCCGTAAGAACGGTGCTGATTTCTTAAGGCCTGACGGAAAGTCACAGGTCACAGTCGAATATGAGAACGATAAGGTCAAGAGGATCGATGCGGTCGTTATTTCCACTCAGCACAGCGCTGATGTTACTCTTGAAGAGCTTGAAGCTTATATCAAGGAGAATGTTATCAAGGCCGTCATTCCTGCAGATCTTATGGATGAAAACACAAAGATCTACATCAACCCTACGGGCAGATTTGTAGTAGGCGGACCTCAGGGTGACTCCGGTCTTACGGGAAGAAAGATCATCGTTGATACTTACGGCGGATTCGCACGTCATGGCGGCGGATGCTTCTCCGGTAAGGATCCGACGAAGGTTGACCGTTCCGCATGCTACATGATGCGTTATGTCGCTAAGAATATCGTAGCGGCAGGCCTTGCTTCAGAGTGCGAAGTCCAGGTAGCTTATGCTATCGGTGTAGCAAAGCCCGTTTCCGTGATGGTCGATACATTCGGAACAGGCAAGATCGATGATGACAAGCTTACGGAGATCGTAAATAAGGTATTCGATTTGAGACCCGCTGCGATCATCAGGGATCTTGATCTCAGAAGACCTATCTATTCACAGACTGCAAGCTATGGCCATTTCGGAAGAACAGATGTCGAGCTCCCTTGGGAGAAGACAGATAAGGCCGAGGAGTTAAAGCAGCTCGCAGGAATCTGATTTAAGGACAATCGTTATTTATAAAGCCCGGTTAGAGTCTCAACTTTAGCCGGGCTTATTGTTTTCGAAAAGTATGTTTGTTAGCATTTTGAAAAGCATTGCAAAGAAGAACGGTTATGAGCAAAGATTCCAAAGACAAAAAGACCTTATCTTTGACGATAGCTGATGTCGGCACTGAGATAGAGGATGCCAAGGTCACATGCATAAAGGTGTTCTGCCCGAGAAGAGAGACCAACTTCGTCTCTTTTCTTTGCGACGGAAGATTTACCGTGGCAGGCAAATCAAAGGTTGATGTCGTCGAGGGCGGGACATACATAATCTCAGGCAAAGTAACCGAATGGAATAACAGACCGCAGGTGACGCTTAAGAAGATAAGTGTAGACGAAGAGGCCGGAGACGCTCCTCTGATCGCTTCTTTCCTGGCTGACAATATAAGCGGATTGGGCAAAGCCACCGCCGAAATCCTCGCTGAGAAATTCGGTCTGGAGATCCTTAAGGTGCTCACGGAGACACCGGAGATGGCTGCTTCTGAGGTAAAAGGTCTTTCAGCTTCCAGAGCAATGGAGATCTGCGATAAGGTCACGGAAAATATCGAGTTCTTTACCCAGGGGCTCGAAGCTAAGCTGATGGGCTTTTCGCAAGCGCAGATAAAGCTCCTGAAGAGCAGCGGAAGGCTTGATTGCGGGAGTATAAGGAAAGCTCCGTTCGCGCTTATGGGACACGGCATCGCAGGCTTCGATCTTTTGGACAGGATCGCGCTTGGCGAAGGAGTAGACGTGGAATCACCTGACAGGATCGCGGCAGCGCTTTATCAGGCCTGCATGTATCTTCACGAGGAGACCAAGTCGACGGCGCTTATGCCTCAGGATGTAAGGCGCAGGGCGCTGGAGTACGTTAATGTCAGGGAGACGAAGCTTACTTCTGAACAGTTCTCGGAAGTGTACAGGGCAGCGGCTCAGATCGCGATCGACGATAAAAGGATCGCCATATACAAATACGAAGACGGCAAGTGCGTAGCATGCGATGTGGAAGACCAGGACGCAAAGTTTGCGACCATGAGTTACTTCTCGTCTGAGCTCGCAATCGAAAGACGCATCAACGAAATGCTGAAGACTAAGATAAATCCGCCTGCGAGGGATGAGAGTGACAGGATCCTTAAGGATGTCGCTTCTGATCTTGGCATCATACCGGATAAGTCGCAGCTTGATGCTCTTTATCTTTGCATGTACAGCCCTGTCAGCATTATTACCGGCGGCCCGGGAACGGGTAAGACCACGATAATGGGTATCCTGGGAGAATACTTCAGGAGAAATAAGATAAGCTGTCTTTTTGCCGCTCCTACGGGCAGGGCTGCCAAGAAGCTTTCGGAGGCCAGCGGATATGAGGCATTTACCATCCACAGGCTTCTCGGTGTCAGAAGGACGATCAGTGCTGACGAAGACGAGCTCCTTCCGGATGACCGGGCGGGCCAGTACAACAGTCTCCTTTTTGTCCACGGCAAGGATAATCCTTTAGAGTGCAGGGTGATCGTTGTAGATGAGATGTCCATGGTCGATACGATGCTCTTCAGACATCTTCTTGAAGCGACAGCCAAGGGTACGTCAGTGATACTTGTCGGCGATCCCGACCAGCTGCCGTCTGTAGGCTGCGGCGATGTGTTAAGGGACATCATTTCGTGCAGTTCTATCCCGAAGGTCAGGCTTGAAGCTCTGCACAGGCAGTCTGATGACGGCACTATCGCTTCCAATGCAGGTCTTATCCTTAACGGTAAAGAGCCTAAGAGCATTGGCGATGATTTTGAGATCATCAGTTGCAAGACTGAAGAGGAAGCGAGCGAGACGATCTCCAGGCTTATCGTGGAGCATATGAAGGAAGATATTATCTGTCTTACACCTACAAAGAATGAGAATGTCGCACTGGGTACGGTACAGCTTAACAAGATGATCCAGGCGCTCGAAGTGAAGGATGAGCTGAAGGTGCTTAAGAGAGGCCAGAGCCTTACGCTTCACGTGGGTGACCGCGTAATGCAGAATAAGAATGATTATTCGACCGAATGGCTTGATCCTGTGACAGGCGAAGTCCAGCAGGGTATTTTCAATGGCGAGCTCGGCGTCATAAGTGATATCAATCCTTTGAATTCATCTGTCAGTATCGCTTTTGATGAAGGCAAGATCGTTGAGTATAAAGGAAAGCTTCTCGAGAATATCGAACTCGCTTATGCAGTTACGGTGCATAAGTCGCAGGGATGCGAATTCGACAGGGTAATTATCGCATTAGGAAAGATGAATCCGCTTCTTTATAAGCGCAGTCTTCTTTATACGGCGGTCACCAGGGGCAGGATGAATGTCACTATCGTCGAAGTCGAAGGAACGCTTAATAAGTTCCTGAATGCCCCTAAAGATGATGTAAGACAAACATGCTTAAGAGATCTTCTTAAGACTGTTGACCATCGAAGGAATAAATAATGGGAGCTGCATCAGGAAAAACTATTGATACAGGGTTTGTAGAAGAGATAAGAGGCGCGCTTAGAGGTGCAATAGATCTTATCCTTCCATACAGATGTGCCGTTTGCGGCCGTGTCTCTGATACAGAGGACAGATTCGATTCTTATAACTCTCTTTATATGGAGCTGTACGGACAAAGTCCTGATCTTCATATCTGCGGGAAATGCCTTTCGTCTCTTAATATTCAGGACGAAGACCGCAGATGGTTCCTGTGTCTTTCCAATCCGGTCTCAGGTGATCCGTGCCCCGGGCTCGCGCTCTATATGCCTTTTGAATACAAGGGCCTGGTAGAACTGGTAATTCCAAAGATAAAGTTCGGTAAGAAGTATGAACTGGCAAGATTTTTCGGATGTGTATTAGGATCTGCTCTGCAGGGCGAAAACATATCAGCGGATCTTGTAGTTCCTGTCCCGTTATCCAAGAAGCGTTTGGAAGAAAGAGGGTTTAACCAGGCAGGGGAGATAGCTTTCCCTGTAGCAAAGCTAAACGGCATTCCTTATGCTGATGACTGTCTGATAAGAATAAAAGAAACGATGCGACAATCGGATATAACTGATAAAGGAATGCGCGCCGTTAATGTCTCGAATGCTTTCAGGGTAAGTGATGACTGGGATGTAACAGGGCTTAATGTAGTTGTTATTGATGATGTCGCGACTACAGGATCGACACTGCACGAGGCGGCTTTAGCGCTTTATAAAGCCGGGGCTTC
Source organism: Clostridiales bacterium (assembly GCA_017554745.1). Taxonomy (GTDB): domain Bacteria; phylum Bacillota; class Clostridia; order Saccharofermentanales; family Saccharofermentanaceae; genus Saccharofermentans. The sequence continues at coordinate 22,854 of JAFZHS010000015.1, forward strand.
GAAGGTCCTCTGCGCAGCTTTTGCGGGCAACAGAAGCCTTAAGAATGCCGAGCCGTTCTAAGTCAAAAAAAATTGCAAATTGCACAAAACACAGATTCATTTTTCTGCCTGATGATCTCCGAGAAACAAGTCCCCGGGATGTATAATGTATTTGGGATAATAAGAATAAAGTGGGGACATTGGTATGAGAAAAATCAGACCTATCTCTTTTGTTATGGCATTAATTCTGCTTATAACTATGCTTCCGTCCTGTTCATCAGGAAAGAAAGGCAGCAAAGTAGTTAAAGCTGATGATCCGTGGTACGAGACGACCAGGTTTAAACTGGAGAAAAACCTCAAGCCGACAGATCAGGAAGGAGATTCCATACTCTGCGCAAGCGATGACAGATTGTTTTTCGCTTATTGCTATTCCAGTGACAGGTGGGGCACCAGCACAACAAAACTGGACACCTATGATTATGACGGTAATCTGATCAGCAGCATTAAGCTAACTTGTCCTTCTATGGATGGTTTTCGTATTGGCAGAATCTATTCTCTGAGCTGTAATCCGGACGGAAAGACTATCAATGCGATCCTCTATTATCGTTCCGACAGTTCGTATGCTCATGCATTTGCAAATATCGATATTGAGACTGGTATAGTATCTGACATTAAAGATGCTTTTAGCGGTGAAGCTGCAAATGGGCCGGGTGACGGAGTATATACCATTACCAGTATAGGTGATTATCAAATAGCGGAGCTTGGAACTGCCGGTACAGTGAATGGAGGTTATGTGCTGTATTTATACAAAGATACAGATTTTGTAGCCGTGCTTGATATGTCGACAATAAACCTCAGGTATCTGTTCGATGGGTTTTCAATAGATGTGTCTTCTGATTCTTTGTTTGTCGTTGGCTGTGAAACGACAGATATCATTACCATGGAATTTGATCTGAGAAACGGAAAACTCAAGAATAAAAGTGTATTGACAGCGTCAGATGATGACGGAATAAACTTTGCAGATTATATTGCAACAGATAAAGGTGATCTTTGCAAGATCGACTCATTCGGAAATATCTCTATGGTAGATTTCAGCACCATGACGGCTAAGACAATAGTCGATACAAACTGGTATTCACCACGTTATACGCTGGTTAAAGCAGATGAACGATTCTATCATTCCCATATAGTCAGCTGTTCCGAAGAAAGAACTGTCATTCTGGACGGTGAGACAACTTTGTATGGACTCGATGAAATGAAAACGGAACAATATGCAAGGGTGTTAACCAAGGCGGATAAGAATCCTAATGCAGGAAAGCAGATAATCGAACTGGCATTGCCTCTTGATACAGGACTTACAGAATATCTTGCTCAATCCATATATGCGTTCAACGCGACTGATGACGAATACTACATAAGGTTATGGGATAATTACAAGTCAGGATTCAATGTCGGGCGGTCTTTAGGTAATATTGATATTGATGACGAGAAAATGTACCAGATGATTCAGGACCTGAAGGGCGATGAAGCGCCTGACCTTGTGATCGGTATCCAGAATACTTACGCGATGCGTGACGATGTCTTTATGGATCTGTCGGATTTCTTAGAGCCTGAAGTCGCGGAAAAACAGTTTAACAATGTCATAGAAGCAGGAAGGATCGACGGCAAGCTGTACTTCCTGCCGGTAACGCTGGAGATCGAAGGCCTTGTTACTAATAAGGATCTGATCGGGCCTGATGATGTCGGTATTACTTTTAAAGACTTTGACAGACTTATAGAAGAAGACATGTACGGATATTCACCATACGATTATCCGTATTCGATGTACTATAACAAACTCTCGTTTTTCCTGTCTTGTATAGATACGAAGGGTGCCATTGACGGACAGACTATCGAATTCGGCACAGATCAATTCCGTGCTGCGGCTGAATATGCGCGGGCAAACTTCGTGTACGATGACCAAAAGAGCATGCCGGATAACGATTATATGAAAGAATTTAACAGGAACAGAGGCGAATGCTATTATGCAAAGATCGATGATTTCCTTGATTTTGTTCACGCATGCTACAGACAGGACGGACAATATGTCATTATAGGCACGCCTTCCGTAGATGCATCCGGACCGAGATTCAAAGCCCTTGAGACGATATCTGTATCAGCAACAACTGATGTCGCTGAAGGCTGCAAAAAGTTTATCAATTTCCTTTTCGCAGGAAGCGCATTTGCTTCAAGCGATTGTGAATTCTGGCAGATAGTAACTAATAAGGAGATCATGAACAAAAATGTTGAGACACTTTTCATTCGCAATAACGAGTCGCAAGATCGACTGATAAAGTCAAAAGACAGCGGTGCCGTAAGGGATACAGCGGGAACGGAAAAGGCCGAAGGCTATAAGTATGCGACAGAGGATATGCGTGAGAGTTTTCTAAGCAGCCTGTCGTCTATCTCAACATACTATTACGAGGATAAGAAGATAGTGCAATTTGTTTCCGAGGAGCTGGCGCCATATTATGCAGGCGACCGTTCACTTGACGATGTCATATTGTACCTGAATGACAGAGCGGCCAAATATGTAAGGGAGATGTAGTTTTCTATTTGCACATAAAAATATTGGGATAATAAGAATTGTATGGGGGAGGAAACTATGGGAAAAATCAAGTTTTTTTCAGTGGTAATGGCTATTGCCATGCTGATGCCGGTACTGACTTCCTGTAAGTCGGGCAGGAGAGGGAAAAATGTAGTCAAAGCAGATGATCCCTGGTACGAATCGACCAGGTTCGAACTTTCACAAGACCTAGGACAGAACGACAGTGTAGGCGCATCGTACGAACTATGTGCAAGCAATGACAAAGTGTTTTACTTGTATTGCTTTTCCAAAACCTTTTGGGCTACCTCAACAACAGTTATCGATTCTTATGATTTTGACGGCAATATGGTTAACCGTTCTTATGTTTCGTATCCGGACGGTATCATGATCTCTCAATTTTATGCTGTTCATGCGGATCCTGAAGGAAGAACTATAAATGCGATTGGTGAAGTCTGGTCTGATGATATCAGAGGCCCGGCATTTATTGATATTGATACTGAGACCGGAAAGATAACAAAATTGCAGGAATTCTTTAATATCAGAACTAAGTCTTTAATGAAAGATACGGCTGCCAATTATGATTTTACATACGCAGGAGCATATACTTTGGCGATTTTGAGGCTCGGACGTGAGAGGTATCAACTGTTTTTGTACAAGGATTCTGAGTTTGTCTGTGAACTTGATTGTTCGGAATTGAAGATCAGAGATTATTATGATGGTTTTTCGGTAGATGAATCTACAAACACCTTTTATGCTGCAGTGGTTGAAGGTAGTGACAACGTGAGTGTGGAATTCGATCTGCAAACAGGAGCACTTAAGAGCAAGAAGTCTTTTATGGAAATGGGAGATACCGAGGTTAATTTCTCGGAATATGCTGCAACTTCTGATGGCGATATGTGTAAGATGGATTCGCTCAGGAATATTATGAAGATCGATATAAGCACAATGACTCCTAAGACGGTAATCGAAAACAGCTGGTACAATCCGATTATTACTAATGTAACAACTGGTGAGAGTGAATTTGGAGACAATTATTACTTCTATTCGGATATCTTAAGTTGTAATGATGAAAGAACACTCACCCATGAATTAGAAGTTGAATTTTATGGGATTGATGACTATACCCGTCATGATTATATTACGGTAATTTTGAAGTCTGATAAAAATCCTAATGCTGGTAAAGAGATAATCGAATTGGCGCTGCCTCCTAATTCCGGTATGTCAGAATACCTTGCAAAATCCATATATGAATTTAACAAAACTGACGATGAATACATTATCAGGATATGGAGCAAGTATAATACCGGATTTGCAGTAGGAAGAACACTTGCCACTGTCAGCGAGGATGACCAGAAATTATATGAGATGATCCGGGATCTTAAAGGCGATGACGCTCCTGATCTTGCAATAGGAATCCAGCAGAATTATGCGATGCGTGACGATGTCTTTATGGACTTGACCGGATTCCTTGATCAGGACATTTTGGATAAACAGTACACCAATATCATCGAAGCAGGAAGAATAGACGGCAAGTTGTACTTTTTGCCTGTGACATTGGAGATAGAAGGCCTTGTTACAAATGCGGACATAATAAAAGACGGTGCAGTCGGAATAACTTTTGATGAGTATGATCAGCTGATAAAAGATCATATGTACGGTTATTCACCATATGATTATCCGGATTCGAGATCTTATAACAGAAACTCATTTATTTTGTCTTGTATAGATACTAAGAGTGCCATTGAAGGTGAGAGTGTTAACTTCGGGACTGAACAGTTCCGTACCGTTATAGAATACGCAAAAGATAAGTTTAGGTACGAAGATGAAAGCAGTATACCGTCAGAATATGTATTCGATTTCAACAGGAACAGAGGCGAATGCTATTACAAAAAGATGAGTTATTATCTTGATTTTGTGCATGCCTGCTTTAGGCCCAATGAAAACTACAGGATCATCGGAACACCTTCCGTAGATGCATCCGGTCCGAGATTCAAGGCGCTAGAGACTATATCAGTATCTGCTAATACAGATATTGAGGAAGGCTGCAAAAAGTTCATTAATTATCTTTTCTCAGGCAAGGCTTTTGATTCCGAAGAGTGTGACTTTTGGGGAATAGTGACTAATAAGGAGATCATGTCCAGGAATATTGATGATCTGACTGTCCGCAACAACGATGCATATGAGGCTCTCGTGCTGGCGAAAAGGAGCGGCGCCGTAATGCAGACTGCAGGTGCTGAAAAGGCAAATGGTGATAAGATCGCGACAGATGAGATGCGTGAGAGTTTCTTAAACAGCATGTCAACGATCTCAACTTACTATTACGAAGATCACAAGATCGTAGAGTTCGTGCTTGAAGAGATCGCGCCTTATTATGCCGGTGACAGGACTCTTGATGAGACCATAACCATTTTGGATGACAGAGTCACGCGTTATGTCAGGGAGATGTAAACGGCCTTAAATCTCAGGCAACGCCTAAGATCCTTAACAGGCTTGCGGTAAATACATACAGGAAATCGATCATGCCTGCTGCGAGTACCAATACAAGCCATACACGCTTTACGCTGAATTTCCTGTTCTTGCGGAGTTCATCGTGAAGAGGGGTAGTAATGTTCTTGAACAGGATTACCTTCTTCTTGGTGAGTCTTCCGACTGTGATCTTAAGGATCGAGATTCCTCCGTCGCAGAGGAAAGGAAGACCGATGATGAAGTAAAGGAGCGGTACGCGGCAGTAGATCGCGAAGAAAGCAATGAAGAATCCAAGTGATCTTGAGCCTGCGTCGCCCATTAGCATTTTCGAAGGGTGGAAGTTATAAAGCAGATAAGCAAGGATCGTAGGGATGAATGTGATCGAGACAAGGATGGCGTTGTCATCGAGCAGAGAGTCTGCCATAAACGCGAGAAGGAAAGTCGTAAATACCGCAAGAAGCGAGAGGGTACCTGACAGACCGTCGATTCCGTCAGTGGCATTGGTCGCATTGATGGATACGATGAAGAGTATTACCGCGAGCACATAGAAGAGCACGGGGTTAAGGTCAAAGTAAGTGCCTGTGACCGCGATATAGACGCGTGTGCCGAAGAAGTGCACGCAGATGAAAGCGGCGACCAGGGATACTGCTACGTCGAGAGCGCCCTTGATATATTCGTTCCAGGGATTCTTGGACCTGTCATCAAGCCATCCCGTTATCATCTCGGCCAGAACGGCGATAAGGCCGAAGCCAAGTCCGGCAACCGCGTTGCCGCTCTCAAAAAGGCCCTTGTCTGAAGTTACGGGGTTTATAAAGAAGCAGATGACCGTCGAAATGATCAGGAATACCAGAATAAAGTAGAATCCGACGCCTGTCGGCTTGCCGACATTGACCTCTGAGCCCTGGGCAAATTTACGGCCGCGGTCGTGGCCTAAGATAAACTTCTCACCCGGAAGGAATCTGAGAAGAATCATTGTAATGGCAAAGCCGGCAACCAGGCCGATAGCCATTTTGTAAATAAAGTCCATTAAAACCGCCCTCGCTCATAAGGTTTTTGCGTCGAAAAGCATTATACCGCACTATTATATATAAGAAAAATGTCAAATCATTCAATATTTGGTCGGGTTTTACTCGTAGTAGTTAGCCAAATGTGTTAACATATTTTCTTGTTATAAGGAGTATGAACATATGGATTACAAAGATTTAATCGCTTCAAATTTGTCTGATTGTACCGGCCTGGATAAGGCCCAGGTATTAGGTCTTATCGAGATCCCGCCCAAGCTTGAGCTTGGAGATTATGCTTTCCCGTGCTTTGTGCTGGCCAAGACCCTTCACAAGGCTCCGCCCATGATCGCTAACGAGCTTAAGGAGAATCCCGAGCTCGTAAAGGGTTTTGAAGGCGCTGTTACTGTTGATACGGCCGGCCCGTACATCAATTTCAGGATCGATAAGGGCCTTCTTGCTAAGAATGTAGTATCCGAGATCATCGAAGCAGGCGACCAGTACGGCAATAAGAACATCGGTGAGGGCAAGAATGTCATTATCGAGTTCTCTTCGCCCAATATCGCCAAGCCTTTCCACGTAGGTCACGCATTTACGACGATCCTCGGCAATTCTCTTTCAAATATCTATACAAGACTCGGCTATAACGTCATCAGATTCAATCATCTGGGCGATTACGGCACGCAGTTCGGCAAGCTCATTACCGCTTACAGGCTCTGGGGCGACGAGCAGGCCATGCAGGAAAACCCCATCGATGAGCTCACAAGGATCTATGTCAAGTTCCACGATGAGTGCAAAGTAAGCGAGGAGCGCGAGAAGGAGCTCGAAGATACTGCAAGAGATAACTTCAGGAAGCTCGAAGAGGGTGAGGCTGAAGAGGTAGCTCTTTGGAAGCGCTTCAGAGACTTAAGCCTTGAGGTCTTCGAGAAGACATATAAGAGAATGGGCATAAAGTTCGACAACTATAACGGCGAGTCCTTCTATTCTTCAAGGATTCCCGCAGTCGTCGAAATGCTCGAGAGCAAGGGCCTTCTCGAAGAGAGCGAAGGCGCTAAGGTCGTAAAACTCGATGACGAAGGACTTCCTCCGTGCCTCGTAGTAAAGAGCGACGGTACTACCATCTATGCTTCAAGAGACCTTGCGGCAGTTCTTTACAGGCATGAGGAATTCAATTTCTATAAGAATATCTACGTTGTAGGACTTCCCCAGCAGCTTCACTTCAAACAGGTTTTCGCCGTTTTGAAGAAGGCAGGATATGATTTTGCGGATGACTGCGTACATGTAGGCTTCGGACTTTTGAAGTTCAAGGACAACACGGCATTCTCCACACGTGCGGGAAATATTATCAAGCTTGACGATTTCCTCGATAAGACGACAGAGAAGACTGCTGAGATCATCAGGAAGAACAGCGAGCTCAGAGGCGGTGACATGACCGATGAGCAGATCGCCGAAGTATCTGAAGTAGTTGGCCTCGGAGCCGTTACATACACATATCTTAAGGCCGGAAGAGAGAAGGATATCTTCTTTGACTGGGATGACATGCTTGATTTCGAAGGCGATACAGCGCCTTATCTCATTTACACATACGCGAGGATCAAGTCTATCCTCCGTAAGGCAGCTGATGCAGGTATAGCAGGCGGCTTAATCGATTCTGCCGCTAAGCTTACGGCTGAAGACGAATATGCGGTAATCAGAAGCCTTGCAGACTTCAAGGACGCGGTAGTTAAGGCTGCCGAGAGCTATGAGCCATTCATGATCTCACGCCAGATCGCCCTTATCGCAAGGAATTTCAACCGTTTCTATAACAATTCGAGGATCCTCAATGTCGAAGACGAAGAGATCAGGGATGCGCGTCTCAAGCTCTGCGAGGTAGTAAGCGACTGCCTTAAGTCAGGCCTCGATATGCTCGGAATCGGTGTCGTTGAGAAGATGTAAGCATTAGAAAGGCAGGCCATGGTGGATAACACAGCTAACAGTTCGGTACCTGATTTTAAGGATCTTAAGTATTCAAGACCTGATCTTGATAAGTTTACTGAGACCGTAAGGAACGTCAGGCTCAGATTGATGACTGCGAAGACATCGGAAGCGGCAGATGAAGCGATCGGCGAATATGAGCTCGCCATAAGCTCTTTTGACACGCAGTATGCGCTTTGCCAGATCCTTCATGACCTGGATACTTCCGATGAGTTTTACAACACCGAGCTGGAGTTTTTCGATGAGGCTTCCGCAAGAGTGCAGGAGCTTTCATCAGCTGTTTTATCAGGCCTTCTTACATGCCCCTGCGCAGACACGCTTAAGGTAAAGTACGGCCCCATGATCTTCCGCAAGGCCAAGAACCAGAGGGAGATAATCTCGAGCGAGGTTATTGACGACCTTACAGAAGAATCGAAGCTCGAGAATGAGTATTCCCAGAAGCAGTCTGAAGCAGAGATCACACTCGGTAAAAAGACGCTTAACTTAAGCCTTATCCAGCCTTATCTGGAATCGACCGACAGAAACGTAAGACGCAGTGCCTGCAAGGCTCTCGATGCTTACTATATGTCCCGTAAAGAGACCTACGACAAGATCTACGACGATCTTGTTAAGGTCAGGACGACAGCTGCAAAAAAGCTCGGATATCAGAGCTTTACAGAGCTCGGCTATAAGCGCATGGAGCGCTACGATTACACGAGAGAGGAAGTCGCCGCTTTCAGGGAGAATATCAAGAGATACATCGTGCCTCTTACTACTCAGATAAGAAAGCTGCAAAAAGACAGGCTCAAGGTCGATGAACTGATGTTCCACGATCTTCCGTGCCTTTTCGCGGAGGGCAATCCCGCGCCTGTCATCAACAAGGACACATATAAGGACGCTGCAGGCAAGTTTTTCAGGAAGATCTTTGATGCTACGCCGAGCTTCTTCGACATCTTGTCAGAACACGGATACACCGATCTTCTGTCCAGACCTTCGAAGTCCACGGGCGGCTACTGCATGTATCTTGAAGATTACTGCATTCCTTTCATCTTCATGAACGGCAACGGCACTTTTGATGACGTTGCGACAGTGGTTCACGAGGGCGGACACGCTTATGCGGCTCTGTCAGGCGCAGAGTCATCGCCTTTTGTAGAGTGCCTGTCGCCGACGCTTGAGACATGTGAGATCCATTCGACATCGATGGAATATATGTCTTATCCTTTCATGGATATCTTCTACGGCAAGCAGGCAGACCAGTACTGCGAGCTCCACATGACAGAGGGCCTCTTGTTCCTTCCTTACGGCTGCATGGTCGACGAGTTCCAGCACATCGTATACGACAATCCCGATATGACACCCGAAGAGCGTCATGCTGCGTGGAAGCAGCTTGAAGAGACATACCAGCCCTTCATCAAGTACGATGAGAACGACACGCCTTTCCACGCAATGGGCGGCGCCTGGATGAAGAAGGATCACATCTTCACGACACCGTTCTACTATATCGATTATTGTCTTTCCCAGATCTGCGCACTTGAGCTCTGGGACGAGTCAAGGATCGACATGAAGGAAGCTTTGGAGAAGTACAATACGCTCTGCCAGCTTGGCGGAAGCGATACATTCCTGAATCTTATCAAGAAAGCCGGCATCGAATCACCTTTTAACGTCGACGTCATCAAGCGTCTGGCATATACCTGCGCGGATTTCCTTAATCTGTAGGTGACCGCCGATGCAGCTTCCCGAGAGCTTTATCAATGAGATGAATGATTTCTTCTCGCGTTACAAGTACGTACCGCGTGAAGGTTTTTACGAGAGTTTTGATAAAGAGCCTTTGAAGGGCATCCGTTTCTCGCGCTCGAAAATTACTTCCGGAGAGCAGGAAAAAGCTCTTTTATCCGACATGAACGAGGATATTACTCCTGTCTCATGGTGCAGCGGCGGCTACTATGTAAATAATGAGCCCGGAGGTAAAGATCCTCTTTATCACGCAGGCGTTTACTATCCCCAGGAGCCTTCTGCCATGCTGCCTGCACAGGTAATGGCTGCAAAGCCCGGAGAGATAGTTCTTGACCTTTGCGCGGCCCCGGGCGGTAAAGCCTGCAGACTGGGCGAAGATATGAGGGGACAGGGCATTCTGGTCGCAAATGAGATCAGCTTCGAGCGCTCTAAAGCGCTTCTCCGTAATATCGAGCGCTCGGGCATCAAGGGCTGTGTAATTCTTAATGAAACGCCCGAAAACATTGCATCACGTCTTCCTTTATTCTTCGATAAGATCCTTATTGATGCTCCTTGCTCCGGTGAAGGAATGTTCAGAAGAGATCCCGGAGCTCCCAAGAGCTATATGAACTACGGTCCTAAGGTTTGTGTTCCGTTGCAGGAATCGATTCTGGAAGCTGCCGATAAGTGCCTCAAAGAAGGTGGTTCCATCGTATATTCGACTTGTACTTTCTGTGTGAATGAAGACGAGAACCAGATAAAGAGGTTTATTGAGCGCCACTCCGAATACCATGTAAAGGCTCATCCTGAGATAGAGGGCGTCACTCATGCAGGCGAAGATTCTATCCTGCCCGGCTCGATGAGGATCTGGCCTCATTTATCTGAAGGAGACGGACATTTCTGTGTTCATATCGTTAAGGGCGCAGAGAAGGATTTAAAGTCTGCGGATGATTATCTTATAAAGAGCGAAGTAAAGATCAAAGACAAGAATGTCGAAGCCTGCATGGCCATGCTTGATGAGGTTTTGTCCGATAAAGGCAGAGAGGACCTTTTGAATGGTGAGTTCATAAGCCACGGAACCGGTGTGTTCCAGATGACATTTGATGAGAAGCTCTTTAAGGGCTTAAAGGTTGTAAAGACAGGACTTTACGTGGGCGACATCAAGCCGTTAAAGTCCGGCAAAAAGGTTTTCGAGCCTTCTAACAGCATAGCGTTGGCATTAGACAGGACGGAAGTAAGAGATGACTCATATCTGGGATTATCCCGTGACGATGACAGGCTTAACAAGTATCTCAGGGGAGAGACGATCTCGATACTGCCTGATGACGGACTCAAAACATCCGGCACGATAATTGTCGGAATCGGCAGTTTCCCTTTGGGCTTTGCCAAGATCAACGGTCAGACCGCTAAAAATATGTATCCGAAAGCATGGAGGCTTATATGACAGAAGAATTCAAACTCATCCTTGCCACATCAAACAAAGACAAGGCAAGAGAGATCGCGGAGATATTGAGTGACACGCCTTTTGTTGTTTCGACAATGAAGGAAGAGGGCTTTAACCCCGACATCGTTGAAGACGGCAAGACGTTCGAAGAGAATGCTCTCATAAAAGCGAGGGCAGTGCATGCCCTGGCAAAGAATGCTTACGTCATGGCTGATGATTCGGGCCTTTGCATTGACGCGTTAGACGGCGCACCGGGCATATATTCCGCCAGGTTCTGCGGTGAGGATTCCACATATCCCGAGAAGTTCGCGAAGATCTTCGAGATGCTCAAGGACGTGCCTGAAGAGAAGAGGACAGCCAAGTTCGTGTGCAGTATCGCTGTCGTAAGGCCTGACGGCTCCGAATTTACGGTAAGAGGCGAAGTGTGCGGCGTATTGCACGAGAAGCCCATGGGAGACGGCGGATTCGGCTACGATCCTATCTTCTATGTCCCTGAATTCGGCATGACTACCGCCCAGATGACAAAGGAGCAGAAGAACTCCATAAGCCACAGAGGAAAAGCCTCAAGAGCAATGGCTGAAAGGCTTAAAGCGGATTTATCCTAATATAAATATATTTAGATTGAAAACAGGGCTTAATCGTGCTAATATTGTCAGGCGCGTACAAATGTCCGTCGTAGAAAGTACTGTATCGCGAAAATCTCGAGGAAAGGACACAAGAACATGCCCCAGGATAACCCCGAATATTTTCTCGTCGATAAGAGAGTCCTGCCTGAAGTTTTCATCAAGGTTATGGAAGTCAAGCAGCGTCTTAATACCGGTGAATCCACTTCCGTAAATGAGGCAGTCAGAAAGACAGGCCTTTCGAGAAGTGCATACTACAAGTACAAAGATTCCGTACTGCCTTTCTATGAGGCGGCAAGAGGCAAGAAGGTAACACTTCTTCTCTCGGTAGAGAATTTCCAGGGAATCTTATCTGAGATCATCAGGACGATAGCAGAGTCACGCGCCAATATTCTGACTATCAATCAGAATATTCCGATCAACGGCCTGGCAGACATCTCTATCTCCATCGAGACCGTATCAATGTACGGCACCGTTGACGACATAATAAATGATATTTCTAAGCTCGCCGGTGTGCGCAAGTGCATGGTATTGAGCAGGGAATAATGAAAGGAACAGTAAGAAATGGCAATTAACATCGCAATTTTGGGATTCGGAACGGTCGGCTCAGGTGTAGCCGAGACGCTCGACGTCAACAAGGATGTTATCAGTAAGCGAATCGGACAGGAGATCAACGTAAAGTACATCCTTGATATCAGGGATTTCCCTGACAGCAGGTTCGCTGATCTCGTAACACATGACGCTGATGAGGTATTTGGAAGTGACATCAAGATCGCCGTTGAGACTATCGGCGGAGCAAGGATCGCTTATGAATATACTAAGCGTGCTTTATCTGCAGGCATCAGCGTAGTAACGTCTAACAAGGAGCTCGTTTCCACACACGGTCCCGAGCTCATTGAGATCGCTTACCAAAACAATTGCTGCTATTACTTCGAGGCTGCCGTAGGCGGCGGTATCCCGATCATCAGACCTTTGTACAAGTGCCTTGCAGCAAACAAGATCACTAAGATCGCAGGCATCGTTAACGGTACGACAAACTATATCCTTTCCCAGATGAAGAATGAGGGGATCGATTTTGATACTGCCTTAAAGCAGGCTCAGGCTAACGGTTTTGCAGAAGCTAATCCGTCCGCCGATATCGAAGGCATCGATGCACAGAGAAAGATATCCATTCTTTCCACGATCGCCAATGACGGCGCTTACATCGCGCCCGATTCGATCTCAGCAGAAGGCATCTCGGCAGTTACGACGGATGATATGGAGTTTGCTGCATCTATCGGCTGTGACATCAAGCTTATCGCTCTTTATGAAGCAGGCGAGAAGCCCGTTGTCTATGTCGCTCCTACGCTCGTGGACAAGAGCAATCTCCTTTACAACGTCTGCGGTGTTTTCAATGCGATCATGGTAGACGGCAACAGCTTGGGCCAGGCTATGTTCTACGGCCAGGGCGCAGGCACGCTTCCTACGGCTTCCGCTGTTTGCGGAGATATCCTTGAAGTCGCTGCCACGAACGGCAAGCCTGCTGAGGACAGGAGCTGGAGCAAGGAGAGCGTTGAAGTAATGCCTTACGATGAGATCTGTGCTGATATCGTTATCAGGGCAGATGCTTCCAAGGCTGTTGAAGGCTATGAGAGTGCTGCACTTTCTGATGAGGCTGTACTCGTTAAAGGTATTAAGCACAAGGATATCGCAGATCTTGTCGCAAAGACGGGCGCTAAGTCCTGGATGCACTATCTGAAGTAATTTAGGGCTCTTTTCTTAAGGCCTCGAAAAGCATATGGATAACATTAAGGTTTTTATTTGCGAAGACGAAAGCATCGTGCGTGAAGGACTGCGCGATATGATCCCGTGGGAAAAGTACGGGTTCGAGTTCGTCGGTGACGCGCCTGACGGTGAGATGGCGCTGCCCATGATCCGCAAATTAAAGCCTGATGTCATCATCACTGATATCACGATGCCTTTTATGGACGGTCTGTCGCTTTCGAGGATCGTCATGGGAGAGCTTCCCAATACAAAGATCATCATAATCAGCGGATACAGCGACTTCGAATATGCCCGTAAGGCTATCGAATTGGGAGTAGAGCAGTATCTGTTAAAGCCGGTCACGCGTGCCGACATGATCAAGGCTTTGGAAGGCATCAAGCAGAAGATCACCGAAGAGTCAGAGCAGCAGAACTACATCAGCAAATACGAGCAGGAATTCAAGAAGTTCGAGAGATTCTCGCACAGGGCATTCTTTGAAAAGCTCGTAGAGGGTTCTTTATCTGTACAGGATATCTATGAACAGGCAAATGAGCTTCATCTCAATCTGACCGCTAACGGCTATAACCTCGTTATCTTCACTATCAGTGACGCGAACCAGTCAGGATATGCGGACGATGCTGCCAATGTCATGGAGAGCCTTTTCAATCATTTCATGCAATATCCCGATTACATCCTTTTCAGATGTAATTTGCTTTCTTATGCAGTCCTTATCAAGGGCGATACTGATGATCTCGCACAGCTCGGTGAACGCTGTGTCGACATGATCAGACAGCACTGTGAAGAGGCTGATTCGGATCTCGAATGGTATGCGGCTGTCGGTGTCCCGACAAACAGACTTAGCGGCCTTTCGCGCTGTTACGCCGATGCCAACAGGGCTTTTGCATACAGACACCTTTTCCCTGAGAAACATATCTTTACGTCTGAATCCTTCAAGACAGAGCAGTATGCTCCGAACGCGAAAGACCTTGATTCATTGGACGTTGCCAAGCTCGATCCTATGATCATCAGGAACTTCGTAAAGAACGGCACCCAGGCTGAGGTCGAGTCATTTGCTGATGAATACATCGCAAGCCTTGAGATAATCGAGAATAATTTCCTTTTCAGATATTATCTGCTCGTAAGCATCAGGGTAAATGTCGAGCTTGCGCTCCGTGAGACGGGTGTGGAAGATCCCGATATCAATTTCTCGATGCCTTCTGTCGACATGGAGATCGCCACAGAAGAGATAAGAAGCAGATTCGTGGATATCCTTAAATCTGCGATCACTATCCGCGATGCCGAAGCAATGAAGAGAAGCAGCGACATCATCGACAGCGCTCTTCGTTATATCGACAGTCATTATACGGATGAGGACATTTCGCTTGATTCCGTAGCCATCGCAAGCAATATCAGTGCGAATTATCTGTCTGCCCTGTTCAGCCAGAAGGTAGGATTATCCTTTGTCGAATACGTTACCAAGAAGCGAATGGAAAGAGCCAGACAGCTTCTGCGCAAGACCGATAAGCGTTCGGGCGAGATAGCGGGCGAGGTAGGCTACAAGGATCCGAGATACTTCTCATTCGTCTTTAAGAAGAAGCACGGCTGTACGCCCAGCCAGTACCGTAACGGAGAGACAGAGGAAGAATGACGAAGCTTCGCGAGCTGTTTAAGTCTGAATCGATCCGGGGCAAGATGTCTCGTCTGCTCATGCAGATGTTTATTCCAATCACGCTTATCTTTGTAATCATGATCGCGATGGTGCTCACGCGTAACATCATGTTCGCGTCTGTTAACGGCAACATCGCCGATGCTTCTGGCTTCAACCGTGAATTCAAGGAAGAAGTCGACCTTAAGATGTATCTTTATGTTACGGGTTACAATGACGAACTCCCGTGGGATGAAGTGGATTCGGCAAGGGAACTTGCGGAAAACCTCCTGGAGCGAACCAGGAACGATGACAGTCGCAAATCGATGAAGAACGTTCTTATCCTCTGCGACAACCTTGGCCAGTACATGAAAGACATCGAACAGACTGAGCAGTACGATGAGCGTATGGCCCAGCTGGAAGCAAATATCTACGGTATTACCCAGCTCATTGAGGATAACTTCTATTCGTATCTCTATCACGAGGCAGGAGAGCTCGCGAGCATCCAGAAGCAGCTTGACTACTGGCTTATGGCGGAGATCGCATTCGTTATCATCGTTATCGTCGTTGTCACTCCTATCGTCCTTAAGCGTGCATTCAAGCTCAGCAGGAGCATCACGGATCCCATCATCGAGATGAACAGCCGTGTAGAAGCTATCGGTGACGGTGACTTGAGCGCGCATACTCCTGTTAAAACAGATGACAGAAATCTCGCGCTTCTCTCTCTGGGTATCGAAGACATGGCGGAGAGACTCAGCAAACAGATCGAGCTCAACCGTCAGGAGCAGATCCATTTGAGAGAGACGGAGCTGTCGCTTATCCAGGCGCAGATCAATCCTCACTTCCTGTATAACACACTGGATGCTATCGTCTGGCTTATCGAGAGCGGCAAGAACGAACAGGCAGAGCAGATGGTAACGAGCCTGTCGCAGTATTTCCGTTCGTTCTTAAGTGACGGTAAAGAGATCGTTACGATCGAAGAAGAGACTAATCACATCAGAAGCTATCTGGAGATCCAGCAGGTCAGATACCGCGACATCATGGAATATGAGATCGACGTCGATCCTGCGATAAACGAATACAAACTGCCTAAGCTTACTTTGCAGCCGCTTGTAGAGAACGCCATATATCACGGCCTTAAGCCTAAGCGCGGCAAGGGCGTCATTACCGTGACCGGTAATACCGACGGTGAGAAGATACTTCTGAAGGTCCAGGATACAGGAGCAGGAATGGATGAGGAACGGCTCCAGAGCCTCAAGACTAAGATCAGGAATGAAGATACGACAAGCTTCGGCCTTGTTGCTGCATATAAGAGATTGAAGCTCCTTTACGGCGACGAGTTTGACTTTGATGTCACGAGTGAAGCGGGAGAGGGCACCACTATCCTGATAGGCATCCCGAGAAAGGCGGACATTGATAATGAAACGATTCTTTAGTCTTATATTGTGCATGGCACTTGCCATTAATATCGCAGGATGTTCCGGTAAGAAAGAGCAGCCCCAAGATAAAGATCTTTATGTTATCGGCTTTTCGCAGGTCGGTTCCGAATCAGACTGGAGGCTCGCCAATACAAAATCAATGGTCGATACTTTCACGGAAGATAAAGGCTATGAATTAAGGATGGAAAACGCCAAGCAGCGCCAGGACAACCAGTTCGCCGCTGTCCGTACGTTCATCCTTGAAGGCGTTGACTGCATCGTAATAGCGCCTACCGTAGAGGAAGGGTGGGATACGATCTTAAAGGAGATCCAGGATGCAGGCATACCGGTCATCATCATGGACAGATCTGTTTCTGTCGATGACAAAAATCTGTATCTGACAAATTACGGTTCTGACTTCCTTGAGCAGGGCAACATGGCTGTCAGGTGGCTCGAAAAAGAGACTTCCGGCTTATCGGCCGATGAGAATCTGAGGATACTCCATCTTCAGGGAACATACGGAGCTACCGCACAGCTCCTTAGAACAAAAGCACTTGAGGTCGCCGTTACCCAGCACGATAACTGGGAGTTTGCTGCCCAGCTTTACGGAGACTTCACGGAAGCAAAAGCCTATGAGGTCGTTACTGATTACCTCAAGACAGACAAAGATATCGATGTCATCTATAGCGAGAATGACAACATGACCTACGGAGCGATGCGCGCTTTGGAAGACGCGGGGATCTCATACGGCAAGAACGGCCAGGTAAAGATAATCTCTTTCGACGCCACGAAGAGAGCTCTGCAGTATTGCTTAGAAGGCAAGATCGACCTTTGTGTCGAGTGTAATCCTCTGCATGGTCCTGGTGTTGAAGAACTGATAACTAAATACCGCAACGGTGAAGAGATCCCGAAGCACGTATATGTTGAAGAGACGGCATTTACTTCCGCTGATCTTACCCAGGATTTTATTGATTCAAGAGAATACTGATTTTGTCTTAACCGCTGTTTCTTATGTGAAGATTCCAGCGGACAGGATCTATCCTTATCATCTTATGATCTATAGCTGAGAAAACTGCATCGGCAGTAGTTTGTGTCAGCTCTTTTTCGCTGTGTCCTAATGAAGAGATATTTGCGGAATCTTTCGCGTAATAACTGTTCTCAAAGCTTACGACCGCGATGTCCTCCGGTACAGATCTGCCGCGCTTTTCGAGCGCCTTGATAAGTCTGTATGCGATCTCATCGTTATGGCACACGACTGCAGTGCAGTCAGGATCCATCTCTTTTATAAATCTTTGAAGCATCTCATCGTCACCTTTGACGAGCTTTTTTCTGTCACGGGAAGTGAAGAAGAATGAGCTCTGCTCGTCAAATTCAAGTCCGTATTCCCTGCATGCTTCGATATAGCCTTTGTAACGCGTCAGACCGCGCGAATCGTCGCACCGGAAGATGCAGCATGTCTTTTTGTGTCCGCACTCCTTAAGATGCGATACAAGCTTTATGGCGCCGTTAAGATCGTCTTCTTTGATGCAGACGGCATTGGCAGGTTCTGAATATGCAGAGTAGAGATAGATAACGGGAATGCCTTTTTTATTTATCTGTGAGATAAGTTCAATATTCGGATTTGGAATAACGTCTGATGTAGGTTCTATCAGGACAGCTGCAGGATTTGTCTCAAGGATCTTATTGAGCGCTTCCTGCTCTTTGGCAAAAGAGTGATCCGTGCTGTAACAGATAAGATCGTATTTTCTCTTCTTAAGAAGACCTTTTAACTGTGAGATAAATTCAGGCTTCTCATATTCGAACTTGTCGCCTGTTATGAATACTACCGTATCCGGAAGCTTGGAAGATGAATCGGCTAAATAAGATCCGCTTCCGCGCTTTTTAACGATAAGACCTTTTTCAACAAGAACATTGAGTGCGGCTCTGATGGTCTGTCTGCTGCATGAGAAGTCAGAGCAAAGGACCTCTTCGGAAGCAAGTTTTGTAATGCCGGCCGCGCGCATACGTCGGAGCTCAGACTCCAGCTGATATGCGATCTGCAGGTATTTGTCTTCCATGGCAAGTCCCTTCAAAGCTTATATTTGATAGTTAAATTATAAGAAAACAGGCATGTGAACTTCATATCCGATAAATGCAAAAATCTTTAGATTCCGGGCGCCTTGGAAATCGCGATGCGAATAATTTAACGGCTTTATTTACCGAAGGTGAAAATTTTACGTTCACGGATTTATGCCTTTCGACAAAATGCAATACAGACAACCAAGGTCTTGTGTAATCTGTTCGCAAGATTTTCGACAAGTTATCAAAAGATATCAAACAAAAACTGCCATATTGAGGCTCTGGCCGTACAAGTTGTATGCCGGAGCTGCGAAAAAACAAAAGTTGTATTTAGTCAGTTTTACCATTTGCAAATCCCATTATGAGATTCGTGGAACGCCCCGCACGAAAATGGTTAAGTGTAGCCAGAGCACAGGATATGCCTGTGGTTCCAAGAAATTCATTATGAGAAATGAGGTAAGAAACATGAAAAAATTCATGAAGACTCTGCTTGCCGGTGCTCTCGCTCTTTCTATGACTATGGGCTTGGCAGCATGCAACGGTTCCGACAACAAGGGCGGTGACACAACACAGGCTGCTCCTACAGAGAGCAAGGAAACAGAAGAAGCTCCTGCAACTCAGGGCGGTAACGACGGCGAACTCATCAAGGTCGGCATCATCAACAACGATCCTAACGAGTCCGGTTATCGTACAGCTAACGTTGAAGACATGAAGAAGGTTTTTACAGAAGCTAACGGCTACGATGCAGATTTCTTCTACAGCCTTAAGAACGAAGAGCAGATCGCAGCTGCTCAGAAGTACATCCAGGATGAAGTTGATTATCTCTTGATCTCAGCAGCTGGTACATCAGGTTGGGACGGAGTTCTTGAGCAGGCACAGAAGGCCGGCATCAAGGTTATCCTCTTCGACAGAACAATCGACGCAGACGAGAGCCTCTATGAAGCTTCTATCGTTTCCGACATGGCTAAGGAAGGCCAGCAGGCAGTTGATTGGCTCGCTTCCCAGGGTCTCGACGAATACAAGATCATCCACATCCAGGGCGTTATGGGTTCTTCCGCTCAGATCGGCCGTTCCGGCGCTTTGGACGAGAAGGTAGCTGCAGAGGCTAACTGGAGCATCGTAGTTCAGCAGACAGCTGACTGGTCTGAAGAGACAGCTCAGCAGATCGTTCAGTCTGTTATCGACTCTAAGGAATCTTTCAACGTTATCTATGCTGAGAATGACAACATGGCTAAGGGTGCAGCTGCTGCTCTCGATAAGGCTAACATCTCTCACGGCGTAGGCAAGGACGTTATCATCATCGGTTTCGACTGCAACACTTGGGCACTTGAAGAGCTCCTCGCAGGCAACTGGAACTATGACGGTCAGTGCAATCCTTTCCAGGCTTCCTACATTGATGACATCATCAAGAACGGCGTAAAGACAAAGGTCGTTATCATGGAAGAGAAGGGCTTCGACGCTAAGACAATCACACAGGAAGACGTTGATACTTACGGAATCTGATATTTGGTACCCCACCCGAATTTGCACTTTACCTAACAAGACCAAATATAAGATTTAGGACACGGAGTGTGCGATGCGATACCCCATCGCATCGCACATTCTTTTTGAAAATAACAGTCAGGCTTAATTAGCAGGAGGAACATCATGGAAGACGGCGCAGTTTTGGAGATGCGTGGGATATGTAAATTTTTCCCGGGCGTGCGCGCTCTTGAGAATGTAGATTTCACTTTACGTGAAGGCGAGATCCATGCTCTGATGGGCGAGAACGGTGCAGGCAAATCAACACTGATCAAAGTGTTGACCGGCGTATATCCAAAGGATGCAGGTACTGTCCGGATCAATGGAATAGACAGGCCGATACATATCAAATCGCCTCAGGATGCACAGAATCACGGCATCGCAACGGTTTATCAGGAGATCACTCTCTGTCCGAACCTTACGGTAGCTGAGAATATGTACATCGGAAGGACCAAGGGACCTTTTACTAATTGGTTTAGAATGAACAGAAGAGCGCTTAAGCTCCTCGATGAACTGGATATTCCGGTAAACCCCAAGGAACAGCTCGGCAACTGCTCTATCGCAGTCCAGCAGATGGTAGCCATAGCGCGTGCCGTTGATATGGAATGTAAGGTCCTCATTCTTGATGAGCCTACATCTTCTTTGGATGAGCAGGAAGTACAGAAGCTGTTTAAGCTGATGCGTGACCTTAAGGCGAAGGGTGTCGGAATAATCTTCGTAACACACTTCCTTGAACAGGTCTATGAAGTCTGTGACAGAATTACCGTTTTACGTGACGGAAAACTTGTCGGTGAATACGTAATTGAAGACTTGCCCAGAGTCCAGCTTGTATCAAAGATGCTAGGCAAGGAATTCGATGATATGGCCGACATCAAGAGTGGAGCTGATGTTGTTGTTTCCGACCTTAATGAATTGCCCGTATATGAGGCGAAAAATCTTACCGGAACGACTGGAATAAAGCCGTTTGACTTTGAAATACGGAAAGGCGAAGTTAACGGCTTTACCGGTCTTCTGGGCTCGGGCAGATCTGAGAGTGTTCGTGCTATCTTCGGTGCCGACAGAGTAGCCGGCGGTATCGTTAAGATGAATGGTAAAAGAGTCAGGATCACCAGGCCTTTGGATGCTATGAAGCATGGTATCAGTTATCTGCCTGAAGACCGTAAGAATGACGGTATCGTAGGAGATCTTTCCGTAAGGGATAACATCATACTCGCACTGCAGGTAATGAAGGGATTCTTCAGACCTTTATCCAGGGCGCAGGCCGAAGCTTTTGCTGATGAATATATAAAACTTCTGAATATCAAAACCGCTTCCACAGATACACCTATTAAGTCTCTTTCAGGCGGCAACCAGCAGAAGGTTATCCTTGCAAGATGGCTTCTTGCAAATCCTGTGTATCTTATCCTTGATGAACCTACGAGAGGTATCGACGTAGGTACAAAGGTCGAGATCCAGAAGCTCGTCCTGAAGCTTGCAGCTGAAGGAAAGAGCGTTACGTTTATATCTTCCGAGATCGATGAGATGGTCCGTACCTGTTCACGCCTCATAGTCATGCGTGACGGTAAGGTCGTAGGTGAGCTTAAGGGCAACGATCTCAACCAGAATAAGATCATGGCAACGATTGCCGGAGGTGAATCCTGATGTCAACAAATGATTTAACGATAAGCTCTAAGAAGTCATTTAAGAGCTTCTTAGGAAAGGTTGTCCACAACCAGTTGTTCATTCCGCTCGTAGCATTATTGCTCCTGGTATTGTTCAACCTGGCAGCAGATTGGTTCCTGCATGCCGATACATCTTTTTTCCAGATCGTTCTTAAGCCGAGTTCTACAGGATCCAAGATACTGACGGGAAATCTTATTACCATTATCGATAACGCTTCCGAGCTTGCTTTGCTTGCTGTAGGAATGACGCTCGTAACATCCGCTGCAGGCGGTCAGGATATTTCCGTAGGCGCCACAATAGCTATCGCAGGATCTACCGTTCTCAGAATAGTTAAGGGATATTCTCCTGATATATCCGGCGGTAAATTTGCAGTTGTCATAATATGTTCTTTCCTCTTGTGTGTGGTCGTCTCTGCAGCGTTTGGTGCTTTCAACGGTGCGCTTGTTGCATTCTTCAAGATACAGCCGATGGTAGCGACCTTGATATTGTTTACCGCAGGACGTTCGATAGCAGCATGGATCAATAATAACGATAATATCTCGATCAATGATGAGCGCTTCGGGTATTTCGGCAACTTCATTCCCGGAATTGCAATACCTACTCCGGTATTTATAACAGCAATCTGCCTGATCATTATCGCGCTTGTTTTGAAGTTCACCAACTTAAGACTCTATGCCCAGTCTGTCGGTATCAATTCTTCATCTTCAAGACTCAACGGTATCAATCCGAAGATCATTAAGCTTATTACTTTCATCATCCTTGGCATCTGCGTTGCAGTATGCGGATTCATCAAGGTCTCAAGAACATCTTCGATCACATATGCCGTTATCGCAAACAATATCGAAATGGATGCCATCTTAGCAGTTGCTTTAGGCGGCAACAACTTAGGCGGCGGTAAGTTCAACATGACATCGTCTGTTATCGGTGCTTATGTTATCCAGTTCCTTACTACTACATTATTCAGAATGAAGGTCAGCTCAAGTGCTATCTCTGCTTATAAAGCTGTAGTCGTAATCCTTCTCATCATCATGTCATCACCTTTCATCCGCAGGTGGTTAGATGACAGAAAGAGCAGGAGAGAAGCTGCAAGGGTAACAAAGGCTGAAGCCGCTTTAGAGGCTGCCGTGGAAGTTGCCGGAGATGTAGCTGCAGATGTAACTGCAGATGTTAATGCAGGAAAGGAGAGTGTCTGATATGTCAGTCAATACTAACGTCTTGGGAGGCAATAAGCTCAAGCTCAGACGCCGCGCTTCTCTTTCTGATACAAATCTGCTTCTTATCATCACTTGCATTGTTTTCGTAGCAATGTACGCAAGTGCGGTAATCTTCCTCAAAAAGGGTTTTTTGAAGCCGCAGATGTTCTTCAATATTCTCAATGAGAATGCATCGCTTATTGTTCTATCCTGCGGCATGACGCTTGTCATGATCACCGGAGGAATCGATATTTCCGTCGGCCAGGTAACATCACTTGTATGCATGTCATGTGCAGTATACCTTGTAAACTATCACGGAAGCGTTTTAGGATCCCTGCTTATTGCATTGGGTATCGGACTCGCGTTTGGCGTTGTCCAGGGTTTCCTTGTAGCTTATCTGGAATTCCAGCCGTTCATAGTTACGCTTGCAGGCTTGTTCTTTGCTAAAGGTCTTACGACGATCATAAGCAGTGACCGTGTAAGCATTACCAAAGATAACTGTCCCGCATTTGACAAGCTCTGCAAAACGGAAATTGTCGTTCCTTTCCTTGGTTCTGTAAACAAAAAAGGAATTTACATTCCGGCATATGTTGAGATCGGCGTAATCGTTGCTCTGCTTGTTGTCATCATACTTTTCTGTGTGCTCAAGTGGTCAAAGCTCGGACGTAATTTCTATGCTGTAGGCGGCAATAACCAGAGCGCCAACATGCTGGGTATCAACGTCAAGCTTACAAAATTCATCGCTCATGTTCTCTGCGGACTCTGCGCAGGTATCGGCGGATATCTTTTCTTCCTCCACGCAGCTTCCGGATCTCCTCTGCACGCTCAGGGAGCCGAGATGAATGCCATTGCGTCGTCGATCATCGGAGGCACGCTGCTCTCGGGCGGTGTCGGAAATATCGCAGGTACGCTTGTCGGAGTTTTGTCACTGTCTACCATCAAGAATATCGTTACTTCTTTGGGCCTTGAAGATGCATGGTGGACGAACATCACAGTCGGCGGAATGCTCTGCATCTTCCTCCTTGTACAGAGTATCGTTCTTGCCCGCAGGCACAGGAACAAGAAATAAACGCACATTTAGCTTTTAATGGGTTAAAATATCTGAAGTAACAAATTCGCTTTTTAGCAAAAGGGGAAGGTATTAACATGGATCTGAAAAAGTGTGCATTAGGTATTGAATTAGGCTCCACCAGGATCAAGGCTGTTCTCATCGATGAGAATCATCTGCCTGTAGCATCAGGAGATCACGAATGGGAGAACCAGCTCGTTAACGGCATCTGGACATATTCCGAGGATATGATCCACACCGGAATCCAGAAGTGCTATGCGGCATTGAAGGCTGATGTCCAAGAGAAGTTCGGCGTCAAGCTTACGGCTGTTGGCGGTATCGGTATCTCTGCCATGATGCACGGATATCTTCCTTTCGATAAGGACGGCAACAGACTCGCAGAGTTCCGCACATGGCGCAATACGATCACTGGCGAAGCTGCAGAAAAGCTTACAGACCTGCTCGGATTCAATATCCCGCAGAGATGGAGCATCGCTCATTTCTATCAGGCAATACTTAACCGGGAGAGCCACGTTAAGGATGTGGCATTCCTTACGACTCTTGCAGGCTATATCCACTGGAAGCTCACAGGTGAGAAGGTAATGGGCGTCGGCGAGGCATCCGGAATGTTCCCGATCGACAGCGCAACATGTGACTATAACGAAGCTATGGTCCAAAAGTTCAACGGCCTTACAGGTCTTGATCTCAGAAGCCTCCTTCCTAAGGTAGTTTCAGCAGGCGCAGATGCAGGCAGACTTACTGCTGAAGGCGCCAAGTTCTTAGATCCCGAGGGTGACCTCGAGGCAGGTATTCCTCTTGCACCTTGTGAAGGTGACGCGGGAACAGGTATGGTAGCTACGAATTCTGTCCGTGTAAGAACGGGTAATGTCAGTGCAGGTACATCCGACTTCGCAATGATCGTTACCGATCACGAGCTCGGCGTTCACAGAGAGATCGATATGGTAACGACACCTGACGGCGCTCCTGTAGCAATGGTCCACTGCAATAACTGCACATCCGATATCAATGCCTGGGTCAATCTCTTTTCTGAGTTTGCGGCTCTTATGGGCGCTTCCTACAGCAAGGGCGAACTTTTCACAAAGCTTTTCCAGGCAGCGGCACAGGGTGATCCCGACTGCGGCGGACTTATGTCTTTCAACTATTTCTCAGGCGAAGGCGTAACCGCTCTCGACGAAGGAAGACCGGTATTTGCAAGGCTTCCTGACAGTTCATTCACTATCGCAAACTTCATGAGAACGCATCTTTATTCTGCTCTGGCAACTCTTAAGATCGGCATGGATATCCTCCAGAGCCAGGAGCAGGTCAAGATCGACAAGCTCTTAGGCCACGGAGGATTCTTCAAGACTCCCGAAGTAGGCCAGAGAATGCTCAGTGCTGCAGTTAATGCGCCTGTCTCTGTCATGAAGACAGCAGGCGAGGGCGGACCTTACGGAATGGCTCTCCTCGTTGCATACATGCTTAACAAAGCAGAAGGCGAGACGCTCCCTGATTATCTCGACAATAAGGTATTTGCCGGAGCCGAGTGTTCGACTATAATGGCAGACAGTGCTGACGTTGAAGGATTTGCAAAGTTCTTATCCGCATACGTCAAGGCTCTCCCCATGGAGAAGACTGCTACGGAGGTTATCGGCTGATGCTTGAAGAACTTAAGAAAACCGTATGTGACGCGAATCTGCTTTTGCCCAAATACGGACTTATTACATTTACATGGGGTAATGTCAGCGGTATCGACCGCGAAAAGGGACTTATCGTAATAAAGCCCTCCGGTGTTGATTATGACGGCATGTCACCCGAAGACATGGTTGTCGTAGACATGGACGGCAATGTCGTAGAAGGCAAGTGGAAGCCCTCCAGCGATACGGCTACACACCTTGTTCTTTATAAGGCTTTCCCGAATATCGGAGGCGTTGTCCACACGCACTCCAGATGGGCAACGAGCTTTGCCCAGGCCGGCATGGCTATTCCCGCCATGGGTACCACACAGGGCGATTATTTCTACGGAGACATCCCCTGCACACGTCCCATGACTGACGAAGAAATCAAGGACGAGTATGAGAAGGAGACAGGCAACGTTATCGTCGAGACATTTAAGGGCTTAGATCCTGACGCTATCCCCGCTGTTAACGTTTATTCCCACGGTCCTTTCTGCTGGGGCACAGACCCTATGAATGCCGTTCATAACGCTGTGGTCATGGAAGAGGTAGCGTTCATGGATTATCACGCTCTGACTCTTAATCCTGAGCACAGGGACATGCAAAAGACGCTTCTTGACAAGCATTACTTAAGAAAACACGGAGCTAACGCATACTACGGACAGGGCTGATTTATATCAGCCTTTTTCTTTATATGTGCTAAAATATCAAAGTTAAAACAATCATCCGGAGGAACATTAAATGAAGGTACTTGTAGTTGGCGGCGGCGGAAGAGAGCATGTTATCTGTTGGAAGCTCAAGCAGGATCCCAGAGTAACGGATCTTTACTGCGCTCCCGGTAACGGCGGTATCGCTTCAATTGCTACATGCGTAAATATTAAGGCTACAGATATAGAGGGCATGGTCGAGTATGCGAAAAAAGAGCAGTTTGATCTCGTTTTCGTAGCTCCTGACGATCCGCTCGCAATGGGCATGGTAGATAAGATGGAGGAAGCAGGCCTCAGAAGCTTCGGACCTAAGGCAAACGCTGCTATCATCGAAGGCTCCAAGGCTTTCTCCAAGCAGCTCATGAAGAAATATTCGATCCCTACTGCCAAGTATGAGATCTTTACAGAAGAGCAGGCCGCTCTCGATTACCTTGAGACACAGCCTATGCCTATCGTTATCAAGTGTGACGGCCTGGCACTCGGCAAGGGCGTTATCATTGCCCAGAATCTCGATGAGGCTAAGCAGGCTGTAAAGGACATGATGGAAGACCAGAAGTTCGGCTCGGCAGGCTCCACGATCGTTATCGAAGAGTGCATGACAGGTCCTGAGCTCACAGTGCTCGCTTTCTCAGACGGCAACACCTGTGTTCCGATGGTATCTTCAAGAGACCACAAGAGAGCATACGACCATGACGAAGGCCTCAACACAGGCGGTATGGGCGCTGTTACACCCGGTGCTGACATGACTGACGAGCTCAAGGCACGTATCCAGAACGAGATAATCACGCCTACTGTAGAGGCACTCAAGAAAGAGGGAAGACCTTTCAAGGGCGTCATCTACTTCGGACTCATGCTTACACCTGAAGGACCTAAGGTAGTTGAGTATAACGCGCGTTTCGGAGATCCTGAGGCACAGGCAGTTCTGCCTCTCCTCGAGAACAGTCTCCTCGACATTGTCGATGCCATCATCGACGGCAAGCTCGACCAGATCGACTTCAAGTGGAAGAACAAGTGCTCCTGCGTTGTAGTCATGGCTTCCGGCGGATATCCGCAGAGTTATCAGAAGGGCTACGAGATCACAGGCATCGATACCTGCGGCAAGCTCGTTTTCCAGGCAGGCACCGCGCTTAAGGACGGCAAGCTCGTTACGAGCGGCGGACGCGTTCTCTGCGTATACGATGAGGCAGATACTCTTGATGAGGCTATCGACGGCGCATATGAAGGTGTCGCTAAGATCTCCTTCAAGGATATGCACTACCGTCACGACATAGGAAGGACACTCGGCTGATAAATGAAGATCGGCATATACGGAGGATCTTTTGATCCCGTCCATAACGGGCACATAGCGATGATAAAGTCCGCATTAAAAAGCGGGTTCGTTGACTGTGTGATCGTTATTCCGTCTGTCCGCAATAACTTTAAGCTTTACGCGAATAAGCTCCCGCCTCCGTACCGTCTTTTCATGATGAAGGAGACCATAGAAGGCCTGGGGCTTAAGGACTGCTATGTCAGCGATATCGAATACGGTATCGAAGGCGTCAGCTATACTGCCGTAGTGCTCGGGAAGCTCACATCTGACGAATACATAAGAGACTTTCTGACCTCACAGGGCATTAAGCGCAAGAAGGCTGAAGAACACCATGAATTTTATTGGATCATGGGCTCAGATACATTGGGCACATTTGAGACCTGGTATAAGCCGGGTGAGATCCTGAAATATGCTTCTCTGCTTGCTGCTGTGCGTCCGGGTGATGACACGGATGTCGATAAGGCAGCAGCTTCTATTAAGAAAAACCTCGGAGGCAAGGTGGAGATCTTCAGGCTCGACGGCATTTGCTGTTCGTCTTCGGAGATCACCACGAGCGGCGATTTCTCACAGGTCCCTGAGCCCGCCCGTGAGTTTATCAAAAGGCACGCTCTTTATACGGAGAATACAAAGCTTGATGGTGTCAGCGATACAGCCAGGAAACAGTTTTTCGACTATGCCACATGGATGTACCGGTATCTCGGTGCCAAGAGGCTTCTTCATACTCTGAATGTAGGTTATCTCTCCGCGCATCTTGCTGATGTTTTCGGCTGCGATAAGGACAAGGCTTTAATCGCTGGCGCACTGCATGACTGCGCCAAGGAGCTTTCCATAGAGCAGCAGCTTGAGCTGGCTAAGCGATACGCAGGCGATCTGTTTACGGAGAAGAAGATCATCCATTCGCCGGCCGGTGCCGCGTTCGCGAAAGAAGAACTCGGCATTGATGACAAGGAGATCCTGGATGCCATCTGTTATCACACAACCGGAAAAGGCAACATGAGCGTGCTTGAGAAGATCGTCTATCTGGCAGATAAGATCGAGCCTTCAAGAAACTACATGGACTTAGGACCCATAAGAGAAGCTGCCGAGCATGACCTTGATGAAGCCGTGCGCATGACGGCAGAGGCAGTTAGGAATAAATTCATTTCGCAGGGAAGGGAAATGCATCCCGTGACTCTGCAAATGATGCATGACCTGAATATGATATAATCAAAATATTAAGAAAAACTAAGGAGATAACTAATGGACAGCAAAGAATTAGCCGCTAAGATCACTGATATTCTTGATTCGAAGAAGGGTATCGATATTGAGACGATCGATCTGACAGGAAAGACGGTTTTGGCAGATTATTTCGTGCTTGCGAGCGGTAATTCAACGACTCAGATTAAGTCTTTGGCTGATGAAGTTGAATATGTCCTCAAGAAGGACTTTGATATCGTTCCTGACCACATTGAAGGACGTTCCGGCGACAAGTGGATCCTCCTGGATTACAAGGATGTCGTCGTTCACGTAATGGGCAGGGAAGAGCGTCAGAACTACAATATCGAGAAATTCTGGGCTACTAAGCGCAGGGAAGACGAAGAGTAATCCTTAATTACAAATGAGATCAACGAAGCCGACAGGGTCCGTCCTTGTCGGTTTTGTCGTATTTTGTCGAGAAAAACCGACAAGACTTGGTGTTATGCTTTTCTTATGGTAAAGAAGAGCACGGCAAACAGGATCAAGAAGATGATATATCCTCTGGCATTCATTCTGATAGTTATCATGAGTGCCTTATATAAGTTTGTGTTCAAAGGCAGCGGGGAGCTTTCCATACAGGCTTTTAAGAGCAGGAAGACTGCGCAGATAACGGAAACAGCAGGAAGCAACGAAGAGAGCGCTATCAGCACCCCAGATCCGGAAGTCTCTGATACGACAGTGCAGACGGTACAGATGATAAGCGTCTATATCTGCGGGGAGGTCAATAATCCGGGCATTTATGAAGCTCCGAAGGGAGTCATGCTCAATACGATAATCGAAGCTGCCGGAGGGCTTACCGAGGCAGCCTCAGAAAACAATATCAATCTTGTCTACCAGATCGAAAGCAACATGTCTATCTACATCCCTTCCGAGGAAGAGATCACGAAGGGCTTTACCGGTGGTGACATTATAAGACAGGACGGGGTATATGTCTGGGGAGCCCAGCCGGGCACATCAGGCAGTCCGGAGCAGAGCACAGCTCTGATGGTGAATATCAATACCGCAACGGAAGAAGAGCTTAAGAGCCTGCCCGGGATCGGCGAGGTCACAGCCAAGGCGATAATAAATTACAGGAAGGACACGCCGTTCAAAACGATAGATGACATTAAGAACGTCACCGGCATCGGTGAGTCCAAGTTTAAGCAGATCAAGGATTATATCTGTGTTTGAGATTTATGTGTAGCCGTAAAGGCCTCTTACGCTGACCTCACCGCTTTTTAAATCAGCGACGGAGCCGTCTGCAAATTCGACCTTTAAGGAGAAGTCATCGTTAATGGCAAGCGCCGTGCCCATGCGTCCGTTGCCGTTCTCTGCCATCAGTGAATAAGCTGTGATCTTGCTGCCGGCAGTGATATTGATATCGCGGTAACGTTCAAGGTAGTACGAAGAGCCGTCAGGCCAGTCTGAACTGAGCTTGTCCATGGATTTGATGATCTCGGCTGCGAGCTTGGAGCGGAAGAACTTCTTGCCTTCGTTTTCTATTGATATTGAGGTTGCGATCTCAGAGATCTCGGCAGGAAAGTCACTTACAGTCTCGTTGACATTAACGCCGATGCCGATAATGCAGGTATCGATAAAGCCGCTCTCGCCCTCGACGGATACCTCTGTCAGGATGCCGCATATCTTCTTTCTGTTCATGAGAAGATCGTTGACCCATTTGATCTGTGAATCGAGGCCATATGCGTTCTTTATTGCGTCAGCAACGGCGACTGCAGTCCAGCTCGTTAGGTCTGATATCTTGTCGAAGCCTGCTTCGGGCCTTAACAGATAAGAGAGGTAAACGCCTGCGCCTGAAGGTGAAGAAAAACTTCTTCCGCGTCTGCCTTTGCCGCCTGTCTGGTGGTCTGCGATGACCACAGTCCCTGACGGGGCTCCTTTGGAAGACAGGTCCTTAAGGACGTTGTTAGTAGAGTCGACAGATTCAAAGACATGAATGACATCGCTCTTGTCGTCGGGAAGGAGGGCTGCGATCGAGCCTTTGGAGAGGATATCGGGGCTGCTTACCAGAAGATAGCCCTTGTTTGTCGAGGATTCTATCTCGTAGCCGTCTTCGCGGAGAGCCTTAACGGCGGCATTTACAGCTGCCCTGGTGACCCCTAATGTGCGGCTTATGGCCTCGCCCGAGGAATAATCTTTTTCCCTTGATAAAAGCTTCAGAACATCGTCTTTAAGCATTTTCCGTCCTTCTTTCTGTCTGCCTTCCGAAAACAGCAAGATTTGCTTCATTTAAGAAAAATAATAACACTTTGTTTCTAATATGAGGTAAAATAATCTTGGTAAGTGCTTTACGAATATCTGTAGTTAGGGTGACCATGGGTATATATTCAATAATTCTGGCTGTAGTTATGGTGCTCAGCATGCTGTCTACCTTTGCACTCGTACTCTTTTCGAGACGAGGTGCTAAGACGCTTGAGATTTTAGTCTCCGGATGCATCATGATCAGCAATATCGGATATTTCGTTCTCTCATGCTCCAAGACTATGAGCGAGGCTGTCCTCGCAAATTCCCTGACTTATGTCGGCGGACTCTTCCTGCCGCTCCTTATCGTCTATATCCTCATCGATTATTCCGATTCCAAGGTCCCAATCTGGTTTACGGGTACGATGATCTTTATCAATATTGGCGTATATGTAACTACGCTGATCCCCGAACGGGTTCCGCTTTTCTATTCCGCGATGAGATTTATCGAGGGTGACCCTTCAAGACTTCTCAAGGAACCGGGCCCTGCTTATTATGTCAAGTTCATTATCCTGACCGTTGAGCTGGCGCTGGTGGCGTTCTTTACGATCCTTACTTACCTGGGCAGAAGAAACGCATCATTCAGGCTCATGCTTATCTATTTCGGTTCATTGGTAGGTGCGGTTATTGTCTACTTGGCAAGACGCATCTTCAATCTCGTTTATGATCCGCTGCCGTTTTTCTATCTCATCTGCTCGGCGATGCTCGACTATGTAGTAACCAGAGCGACGATATATGACGTTAACCTGAGCGTACAGGAGAAGATAGACGAGCTCAGCACATACGGCTATATCGCATTTGACAGAAAGTTCCGCTATGTCGGAAGCAACGCTGTAGCTGCAAAGTTCTTCCCTGAGATCGGAGATGCCAGGATCGACGCGAAGATCATCGCCAAGGATTATGCTCTCAAGGATCTCCTCAAGTGGGTCATCGCAAATGCTACCGAGGCCAACGAGGCCAAGAAGACCAGCGGCAAGTTCAAGAAGGCAATCGTTATCAACGACAGAAGCCCCAGCGACAGAAGACACCTCGTATGCGAGATGAGCTTTATCCATTTCGGATTCAATAACCATGTCACAGGCTATCTCGTTGAGATCAACGACGATACCGAGCAGCACAACATGATCGAGTCCATGAGCTTCAGGGGAGAGTCGTTGCAGCGTGAGGCTGAGCGTCAGGCAAAGAAAGCCAAGTCGATGCAGATGTCTACCATCCTCGGTATGGCTGCCATGATCGAATCTCGAGACAACTCCACCGGCGGTCACATCAACAGGACATCCGCCTGCGTTGCGCTCTTTGTAAATCACCTGAAGAAGCTTGACGACTATAACATGAGCGAGAACTACTGGGATGCAGTAATCAATGCCGCTCCTCTCCACGACCTCGGTAAGATCGCCGTAGACGACGCCATCTTGAGAAAGACTTCCGGCCTGACCGATGAAGAATACGAGAAGATGAAGCAGCACGCGGCAGCAGGCGCGGAGATCATGGGCAAGGTACTTGAAGACGTAGACGACAAGGAGTTCGTCAGAGTATCTTCCAACGTTGCTCACTACCATCACGAGAAATACAACGGCACAGGCTATCCTGACAAATTAAGAGGCGAGAACATCCCGTTCGAGGCAAGGATAATGGCGTTGGCGGACGTTTTCGATGCTCTCGTAAGCAGACGTTATTACAAGGACGCGATGTCCTACGACGAGGCCTTCCACATCATTAAGACTGAGCTTGGCCACCACTTCGACCCGCACCTCGGACGCATCTTTATCTCAATCAAGAAGGATATCATCGATCTTTACGAGTCGTTCGAAAAGACGGACTACGCTCGTTAAATAAGATTGTTTCTCGCGGCCGGGTCCTCCGCGCTCACTGCGTTCGCTTGTGCGGAAGGCCGCTCGAATACAATCTTATTTATTATCAAAGGGAAACTTTTACGCTGGAGCTAAATGGCTTCGGCGTTTTATTTATACTTCCTCGTTAATTATGTTCTTCACCCACTTGTATTTCTTGTAATGGGCAAGAACGACGGGGATCTTTACGATCTCGTCAAGGTTAAGGATGAAGTAAACGACCATGACGGGCCAGTCAAAAACAAATGCGGCGAGCATGCCGACAGGGACGATGAAGCCCCACATTGTGACTGTGTCGCAGATGAAGCCGAATTTGGTGTCTCCGCCGGCGGAGAAGATGCCTCCGATAAGGGTGGAGTTGATGGACCTTCCGAGAATGTAATAGCTGCACATCAGGAGCATTATGAGCAGGTAGTGCTCAGCGGTCTCCGTAAGGTGTACGAAATACAGGATGACCGGAGCTGAAGCGGCAGCGACAAGGCCTAAGATGATGCCTGAGATAATGGTGATCTTGAAGAGCTTGTCGCCGTATTCCCTGGCTTTGTCGAGATTGCCTGCGCCGAGCTCGTTGCCGACGACTATAACGCTGCCGCTGGCGATGGCAAAGCAGAGGCAGGATACAAGGTCTTTAACGATGCCCGCAATGCTGTTTGCGGAGGCTGCATCGAGTCCTTCGTGGCCTAAGATGATCGTAATCATGGCAAAGCCGAAGCCCCACAGGAGCTGGTTTAAAAGGAAGGGGAGAGAGTACTTCGAGAAGCGCTTTCTCAGATCCATGGTTACGCGGAAGACATTGTTGAGCCTGAGCCTGAACTTGGTCTTGGTGATGTTGAAGTACAGGCAGATAACAAATCCTGAGAAATTCGAAATGGTTGTCGCAAGAGCGGCGCCTTCGATACCCATTTCCGGAGCTCCGCAAAGACCGAAGATAAAGACAGCGTTGAGAATGATATTAAGAAATACCATTACGACGCTGGCGATCGTGCACTGTTTGACCAGTCCGACGTTCTTGAGGAGCGTCTCGTAAGTCATGGTAAGAAGTCCGAAAACATATGAGAACGAAGCGATCCTTAAGTAAGGGATTCCGCCTTCTATAAGTTCGGGTACATTTGTGAAGACGCTCATTACAGCCTCAGGCATGAAAAAGGTTGTTGAGAAGAAGACGACCATTACAGGCAGAAGGAGAAGAAACATGTAGCCGAAGAGCTTTTCGATAGATTCGGTATCGCCTTTACCCCAATATTGTGCCGCGAAGATAGAGCCTCCGGCTGTGATCGCATAACCGAATAAGGACATGACAAAAGCGACATATGCTGCAAGTGAGACAGATGTCATAGCTTCCTGTGACAGGAAGAGGAGCATTACCGCATCCGATACGGGGACGAGCGCGAACACGAAGTGCTGCAGCGTCATCGGCAGTATCAGCGAGATAAGCTTTTTGCGAAATGTCGTATCTTTTTCTAAAGTCATGTGCCTAATATACCCAAATAAAATAAGTGTTTCAAAGCCGAAAGCGTATTTTAGACTAATAAGCTAAGAAAATCAAATGGAAAATAAAAAGCACCTTCATCCGCGAAGGATAAAGGTGCTTGAAGATTTGAGTTGCTGATCGGAATCAGTCGTCGATAGTCTTATCTGTTGCTCTTGCGTAGATAGCTTCGACTTCTTTTCCGGGTGCCTTAGTAATGACAGTAACGATGATCGCTACTACGAGGCCGAAGATGAAGCCCGGAACGATCTCGTAGATCTTTGTGTCGTAAATGATCTTGTCAGCAGGGAGGATTGTTGTTGTGAAGCAGAGGAGCCATATGATATCAGCAACAGCTCCTGCGATGATGCCTGCAACAGCGCCCTTGTAGTTAAAGCGTCTCCAGAACAGTGAGAGGATGATGACAGGACCGAAAGCAGCGCCGAACAAGCCCCATGCGTTCTCTACCATGT
Source organism: Clostridiales bacterium (assembly GCA_017554745.1). GTDB lineage: Bacteria > Bacillota > Clostridia > Saccharofermentanales > Saccharofermentanaceae > Saccharofermentans. The sequence continues at coordinate 57,862 of JAFZHS010000015.1, forward strand.
TCATGATGTCGTTTGTCCATGAAGCCGGATTGTCATTGCCTGCCTTTGCGATGAAGAAAGCAACAACAGCAACGATCATAACAACGATACGTCCTACCCAGAGCATTTCCTTATCTGAAGCCTTGTCCTTACGGATAAGAGGCTTGTAGATGTCGCTCGTAAATGCAGAAGAAGCTACGAGGAGCTGTGAGTCAGCCGTGGACATTGCAGCCGCGATTATAGCGGAGAGCAGGATGCCTGCAATGAATCCGGGGAAGATATCGCAAACGATATTAACGAAGATCAACTTACGGTCGTCTGCATCTTTTACCACTTTAAGAAGATTCTGTGTAAGAGCAGATCCGTCAGAAGTGATATATGTTCTTCCGAGGTAAGCGATGATGATGGCAGCGCCGAGTGTGAGGATTACCCAGACGATAGCGACTGCTGCGGACTTCTTGACCTGTGAAGGCTTATTGATAGACATGAAGCGTACAAGGATGTGAGGCATACCGAAGTATCCTAAGCCCCAGCCTAAGCCTGTAACGATATCCTGCCATGAAGCAGTGAAAGGATTTGTGTTGAATGCAGCGATGCCCTTGTCGGCAAATTCGGAATACTGTGTAGGATCGAAATGTCCTACTGCATCCATAACGATCGGTACAGCAAGAAGCGCGATAAGCATCATGAGACCCTGGAAGAAGTCTGTCCAGCAAACAGCCTTGTAACCGCCCAGGAATGTGTAGAGGAGGATCAGGGCTGCGAAAATAAGCAGTGCGAGGTCAGTTTTATCAGCGAACCAGGGCATTACAGATACGAATACTGTTTTTCCTGCAACGAATGCTGAAGCTACATAAACAGTGAAGCTGATCAGGAAGATGATAGCGCAAATTACCTTCAATACCGAGCTCTGGCTTGCGAATCTGTTTGTGAGGTACTGAGGCAGTGTGATGGAGTCGCCTGAAGCCTTAGAGAAACGGCGCAGCCTTGTAGCTACGAAGATCCAGTTGGCCGCTGTTCCTAAAGCAAGACCGATACCGATCCAAACCTGTCCCATACCGAGAGCAAAGATAGCTCCGGGGAAACCCATCAGGAGCCAGCCGCTCATGTCCGATGCCTGCGCGCTCATCGCAGTAACAAAAGGACCCATGTGACGACCGCCTAAGAAATACTCTTTCTCGTCTCCGCCCTTACTCTTTAAGAAGAAGTAGATACCGATGGCAAGGACAACGACGAAATAGAGTATAAAAGCAATAATCTTGTCCATAACATACTCCTTTGGAAAAATAGATAACTCTTGCATTATAACAGAAAAACACTGCAACTCACTAAAGAGTACAGTGTTTATAACAGATTATCAGCGTGCCGGCAGAAAACTACAGGACGTGATAGTAGGGACAGATGTTCTCGTAATGACCATCCTTCATCCTGAAGCCACCGGGTATCGTACCGAGCTGCTTAAAGCCCAGGCGCTCATAAAGATGGCGGGCATGCGTATTGCTCTCTACTACGGCGTTAAACTGCAGGACTTTATAGCCGAGCTTTGCGCCCTGCTCCATACAGTCAAGAACGAGCTTTTCGCCGATATGAAGGCCGCGGACCTTGGAATCTACCGCATAGCTTGCGTTGCAGATATGACCGCATCTTCCGACATTGTTAGGGTGGAGGATGTAAAGACCGACGATCTTGCCGTCGTCATCTGCGACACCTGTATAGCTCTGTGATTCAAAGAATGCTTTCCCTGTCTCGGAGGTTAATGGCTCTTCCTGAGGGAATGCGATGCCTTCTTCAACTATCTCGTTCCAGATAGCAATCATGGCAGAGAGGTCTTTATCTTCAAACTTGCGAATGATCATTCTTCTTCATCCTCATCGCTTTCTTCAGATTTATTTCCGCCGACCGTTCTGGCTTCGTTTTTAACGATTTCTTTGGCCATGGACTCATAACGGAACAGCATCTTCGAGCTCTCGGTACGGTTTTCCTTTATCTCGTCATTGAGCTTTTCGATCTTTTCGGTTAATGGCACCATAGCAGCATCGAGAGCCTTGTTTTTTATTGATTTATTGACGTTATATATGACGATCGTAATAACGACCAGCGTTACTGCTATCGCCAGGACCATCCAGCCCAATGCCCAGGTCGCATATCCGATTCCGAACAGGATCAGAAGTGCTATGGACACCACCAGCTCTGCGGCTTTAGGGTAGTCAGAAAACAGGTCATCGAAGAAATCCGACATTGCCGTAGTAAAGCGGCTGTGATTGATCAATTTGGCGAGACGAAGCCTTTCGAGCTGCTGTTCGGAAACGCTCTTGGCATCTTCGAGCTTTTGCAGTTCGGTTCTCTTATGTCTGAATTCTTTTAAGAGAACGACAGCATCTCTGATCTTCTCGAAATATTCCTTTTTCTCAGGACGGCAGTTCTCGATGGCAGAGACAAGGCAAGGATCATCTTCTCTAAGATGGACTTGGTTATAAGTCTGCATAGGAAGAAGATTCTTCCACTTGCAGCGGCACAATATCAGTCCGCGAAGTGCCTGGAAATCATGAGGATCCTTCTGAAGAATAAAATCAAAAGCATCCTTGGCTGCGCCGAATTCACTTCTGTTCAGAGACTTATTCGCTATCTCCAAAACATTGTCTTCACGGAAATATTCGTAGTCAAAAGTAACTCCGCAGAAAGGGCAGATATACATCTGGCGGTCAAGGTCAATATCCAGAAGGCCACCGCACATATTGCAGACATGACTTTTAATTATCGCCATTTTTTGCCTCCGCCTTTAGTACCGGCTTTTTTGTTTTTACCGTTTCTTAAAATATAAACGGCTGCTGCAGGCATTACGAATATCCACAAAAGATTTAAGATGAGCTCGATGAAATCGACTATATCCCGTCCTTTAAAGTTTTCATGACCGATGATGATCAGAACGATATAAAGGATTATGCAGCATGCGGTAAACCCGATCTGGAAGCACAGGACATACCACATCTTGGGAATGTTCGGCTCCTTATCCCTGTGCTTATAGTAAGCCATCATTATGATCGCTAATAAGACTATGCTTATGACTGATGAGATTATATTTCTGATAAGTGAAAAATTGTAAAGCGAAGCAAAATCTTTTACAAAATACTTGTTGCCCAGTAAAGCCAAGAGCATGACAAAAGGTATGGATAAAAGCTGGATGAGAATGAGCGGAATAAAGCCCTTTGCTTTATACCGGAACTTGGCATAGAGGAAGACAGATGCTAACGCGGCAAGCGACAGCATTGCCTGAAGTATCGTAGATACCATGGAAAGATTGGAATATACCTGCGGACTGACACGGGTGCTTGTAAGGGTGATGAGACTGCTAATAAAATAGCCGAGACCACCTGATACGATCCATAATCCAAGAAGCTTTGTCAGAGTATCTTTCTTGTAAACGATTATGACGCCGAGTATAAGACTTATCGTATTAACGACCGGTGAGCCGTAATAATACAGTGCGTATATGAACTGAGCGATCTTTTCCATTTTCCCCCACATCCGTAATGTTGTATTTATCTATATTATCATATTGGCATTGGCTTCGGGTTATCCGAAGGGGCTAATTGATGAGTATAGAGTGCCATTTGACATTTTAGTGCGATAAAGAATTGAAAGGCGTATTTCTGTTTGGTAATTCTGTACAATCACAGAATATTGACAAAAATGACCGATATTTAATACAATCGAATTGGTTAAGGGAGAGCCGGATACCGTCGGAAGCGGTGGCTCACTAAAGCAATAAGGATAGATTAAGGAGGACTTTCACATGAAGAAGTTCATTAGCATCATTCTGGCCGGATCTATGCTGGTTGGGTTTAGCGCATGCAACAAGAAGGATTCCGACAAGGGTTCAAGAGATTCGGGGAAAGATTCCGATGAAGTTGTTCAGGATGAAGATTCTGAAGAGACGTACTTTTGGGATGATCCCGCATATTGGGAGGGCCTGTACTACTTTATCGACGTCAATGATAAAGCCCAGATGAAGAAGCTCGTTGACGGCTTGATCACCTCAGAACCTAAGATCGGTGATTATGGGGAAGACATCTACAAAAAGATCAGTGATTCCCTTGGCAAAGAACCGTCGGAATCAGGAATGTACAGCAATCTGCATACTTTTGATTTCTCGTATGGATCTGAGATCGCTGATTATGTTAAGGACAGAGACCGTTTAGTCAGCATCGGTTACTCCAATTATGAGACAGATGATACTGACTGGCTCACAACAGGTTGTTTCGTACTCGGTTATGAAGAGAGCTATGTCAATCCTACAAGGCCCGGTATCGGCGACATAGAGATCAATATCTACGATGAAGAAAGAGCTAACATTGCCTATAAGAACTTGTGTGATTGCGTAGACGAGATCTTTGCGGGATCTGAAGGTTTAACAGTAGAAGATAGCGACTTCTTAGGCCATCAGCTTAAGTGCGGTGAAGGCGCATTAAATTACTATGCAGCAGTCAGAATGATCCATCCGGAAGACATTCCTTATTGGACGATCGGCGTTACTGTGTGCTTTGCTGATCCTGACATGATGCCTGTTGTAGAAGAAACAGAATCCACATTAGATGTAGAGGCAACAGAGCCTGAAGAAGAGATCGATGATACGATCCCTGAAGACACGACAGAAGAGTAGTTCAGATATAAAAACAGATAATAGGAATAATAGTAAGATCCGTCGGGATACTTTCCCGGCGGATCTTTAATTTCGCTTTGCGCAAAAACTTAATTCTTCAGGATATGCTTTAATACGCTCTCGTAATCACCCATAAACCGGAAGGTGTTCATTCCTGCTTTTTGAGCGCCTTCGATGTTGTCTTCTCTGTCATCAACGAAAAGACATTCATCGGCATTGAGCTCATACTTATCGAGGAAAGTCTTATAGATCTCCACGTCGGGCTTGAGCATAAGGTAGTCTGATGAAACGAATACGCCGTCAAAGAAACTGAGCGGCATAAACTTCGGAAAATAGTCATAGAAAAGGTCGCTGGCATTTGACAGGATATAGATCCCGAAGCCGTTCTGCTTTACGCATTCACAGAATACTTTCGCGCCGTCCAAAGGCACCATGCAGATGCCCCATTTGTCAGCGCAGTTCTTCAATGCCTCGTGGTATTTCTCAGGCACCCTGGACTTAACCAGATCGAATCTGTCCTTGTCCTTGATGTCGCCTTTGTCACCGAGCTTCCACTCAGGTCCGTTGAAGAGCTCTTTGTTGATTATCTCTTTCTCTTCATCGGAAGAACAGAAGGTATTAAGGACGAACTCAGGATTGAAATCCAGAAGAACATTTCCCATGTCGAGTACAACGTTTTTGATCATATATATTCAGGTGTCTCCCCAATTGTTTTTTGCAAGTAGATTATCATGTATCCACATCTGCATTACAATCATTTTATTTGGAAATAGTGTGTCAATGTGTCTTTTAATTATGCTAATATAAAAAATAATTGCATGGGGGTGCATAGGTATGAGTGATATTAACATGACTTTAGAAGAGAGCATTGCTCTTGCTGAAAAGCTCCAAAAAGGATATGCCAAGATGGAGTCGATCGAGCGCGATATAGCTTCGAAGCGGGACGAGATAAGACGTCCGCTTACGCAATACAGGCGTCATTCGTTTTTTAAGTTTTTCTGGCCGAGTTTTATAGTTGCCGATATCTCTTTTGTCGTCGCCATCTTATTGTGTCCTGTTTTCATTGAAGAGTTTCCCAAATTGTACGGGTTAGTAATATTAATTGTTCTTCTTATTCCGGTTGCCATTCTTGTTATTGGCGCAACCGTTGCCAAAAAGAAGGCAAGGGAAGCTAACAAATCAATAGAGTATGCCCAGGAAGATGAGTTGAATAAGAAGGACGAACTTCGTGACAAGGTTAAAGAGCTTGAGCATGAGTATAACAGCTTGTCGATAAGTGTCGGCAGCTATAGCGATATCGTTCCTGCAGCTTATAGAAAAAGCTCTGCAATGGCCAGGGTAAAGCTCCTGCTGCAGTCAGGTAAGGCAGATAATTTTGCAGACGCTTTGGAAAAGTGTAAAAGCTGATACGATATCTTTTGACATCTGACTGGGAAGCATAACGCTGTGTAACAATGTTACAAAAACCAAAATTTCGGGAGACGTCTCGTTTGTGTAACATTGTTACAAAACATCTTTCGAGATTACTTTTGTGACTTGATAGCCATTTTTGTTCGAAAAAAAAGACCGGTCTGATGATCGGTTTTTTGTTTTTCCAAATGCCCAAAATTTATTCTTAAAGATATTTAACTTTGTCCCCATTTTGTACCTATTGCTTTGATATCATCATAGCGTAAGAGTGGCCAATTCCTGTTTTGAGGACTTACAAATGAAGCGTAAAGACTTAATTAAAATAATAAAAAGAGTTATTGCAATCATGCTGGTTGCTGTAATTACTGCGTCTGTCTTTACTTCTTATGATAAAGCCGGTCAATTCTTTAATTCCATTAGATCTGTTTTCGCTGATGAGATCGAAGGCGAGGGTGAAGGCGAAAACGAAGATTCCTATATTATTGATACTGAGGCTCCTGATATCGTTGAAACTGAGCCTTCTTATAATGAAGAAATAACTGAATCCGATAATAATATAAATATAGAAGATACTACCGATTCATCTGAGACAGAGAATGTAGAAACTACAGTTGCTGAAACGGATCCTGTTGAGACTGAACCCGCTAAGGAAGACATCGAGCTTAAGGAGCGCGAGGTCAAAGCTGAGGGTGAGGATATCTTCGTATCCGGTCTTTTACCCTCTGACGTTCGGGTAACAGCTGAGCGTGTTGAAGTCGAGGTAAGCGGAGTTAAGGTTATCGCTGCATACGACATCAAGGTCTTCGACAAGAACGGAAATGAGTGGCAGCCCATAGAGCCCCTCAAGATCTCTGTAGCATCCGATGAAGTTAACAAGGCTGTCGAAGATGAGGCTCAGGTAATCTATGTTCCTGACGATCTTGCTGAGAGCGGCAAGCCTGTCGATATCAAAGATACGAATGTTGAGAGAATCGATGCAGTGGTCAAGGACGGCAACGTCGAATTCCAGGCAGGTCACTTCAGCGTTTATGTCATCATTGAACACGTTGGCGGTGAGGTTGTTACTCCCCGCGTACAGTTCCACTTCATAGCTCCTGTCGCAGAGGACTATCAGCCGACAAATAATAATGGTTTATTCTTATATACTTCTAATCCTTATACTTTCAATAATAAGGCTACAGATCCTGATGCCGGCAATAAGCAGGTCTCCATGATCGTTCGCGACGGCGATACTCTCGAATCAATCGAAGCTCCATTGAATACGCAGAGCACTTATTTCTATGGTTGGTATACCGTTGATAAATCTGAGGATACCGTTACTTACAATTCTTCAACAAAGACTTACTCCGGCAATATTACATACAGCTGGCCTTTAAATGATCCCGGCCGTGTTGAGCTGGATAAGGCCGTATCGATCAGTGCTGTAAGATCAGGCGACACCATAACATCTATCAATTGGACAGTCGGTAACGCATCCGGCACATGCACTGATATCGATTCAGAAGGCTGTGCTCATGTTTACCTCGCACCGATCTACAGCAACTACTATTTTGTTAACTTCCATCTCGGCGCTCATACAGAGTCAACTGCTGAGACGCTTCTCTCACGCAAGCTCATCGTTCTTGGAAACAGTAACCAGACTGAAGTTAAGATCAGTGATGTTGAAGCGCCCAGTAACGATCCCGTTCACATCGTGTTTATCGGATGGGAACAAAATGTCGGCACAGCGCAGGATCCTGATTGGGAATTGATCAGAACGATCGACACTAATAACCAGGAGATCATTGATCCCGGTAAGGATGGAAAATATATTACAGTCGGCGCAAAGACCGTTGATCTCTATCCATACTTCGTCCAGGCCCGTTATATCAATTTCAATATCGGTCCCAGCGGAAACGGTGCGTTGTTCTTAGGTCCACAGCTCATATTCACAAGTGATGAGTCTGAGGGAGATGAATATGCTTTGGATTCTTTGCCTACCACGACAAGAAACGGTTTCACATTTGGTGGTTGGTATACAGGTCCGGACGGCACAGGTCACCAGATTACTGATGCCCAGGGTGTTGTTATTGACGATGATTATGTAGTAAAGGATTCAAACAACAAAAAGCTTTACGAAATCAAAGACGGTAAGATTTATGCTTACAACGCTCTTGACGAACTTGAGTTTTATGCAAATTGGGTTCCGAATACTCAGGCTACATATAAGGTTGTTATCTGGAAGCAGAAGGATACAGATGCTGCTAATATTCCTGATGATGATAAGACATACGATTATGAGACCTATTATTACGATGAGAATTGGAATACGAGCAATCCAGTAACTGAAGATGTATTGCGCAATTTCACAGGTTCTGATGCGGACAGACAATCTGTAAGCGGTGTCAACATCCTTGGTATGAACTATACAGGTTTCCAGTATGGACGCAGTGAAGGTCTTGGAACTGTCGATCCTCAGGGAAGTACAGTTATTAATGTTTACTATGACCGTATTACTTACAGTGTGAAGTTTGTATTTGCAAGACGAGCATTGAGCAATGGTAGTGAAACTGGAAACTTTTATGTGCCATATCTTAGCGGTTCACGTTATACGCCTCCAGCTACTATGACATGGCAGGCTTATTGTACACAAGGTAGCGGAATGGGTTGGACTTCTGCAAATACAAATCAGTTATCTTTAGTATGCAGTTATAGTAGTGAATTCGTTCAATATGAGGATTACAACAATAATAGATACTATTTCTATGTAATTACCTCTAACTACGGTTCGGATATTACTGATTTGTGGCCTGATTATTCAAAGTTCCCTACATTAGGCAATTATACTCTTGTCAGTTGGTGGACAATGGCATCGACTTCATTAAACGAAGGACCTGGTCAAAACGATACAGTTAAAGGCAAGTTCTCCACGATGGATTCTACTGTTTTGGGTAATCTCAATTCCACGAATGGAAATTTCCTTATTGCAAGTTACAGAACCAATTCAAATAACTGGACTTATAAAATTTATTGGGAAACTCTTGATGGTGAAGATTATACCGGAATGGATGTTGTAACTTACAACGGCAATACATATTATCTTGCGAATTCCTTTACTGCTCGTTCAAGTAATACAAATCTTAGTCAGCAGAATGGACCTGAATATGCTGGGTTTAATGCTCCGGCGAAAGTAAAGGGGACAGGTACAGGTAATATTGCGGAATTTTACTATACCCGTAAATCATATGACTTGACCTTTTCTGCTAACTATCCGCCTGCACTCGCTGGAAATCAGCCGGCAGAACAGATTTTTACCAATATAACTTATGGACAAAGCCTTGCTTCTTACAGCAGCACCGCAGCTCCAGCAGTACCCAGCAGCGATTATGTTTTCGCAGGTTGGTACGAAGATGCCGGTGGAGTTAAGCCGTTTGATTTTGCAAATGAGACTATGCCTTCTGCTAATAAGGTGCTCTATGCTAAGTGGTCATTGAAGGAATATCAGATCAACATTAATCCTAACGGCGGCGTTATTTGCCAAACTGATTTAACCTGGTTTACTGCTGAACAGTTGGAAGCTATAGGACTTACTTCTGAAGATAATAATCCCTACGCCACATATTTCGATAATATAGCGACCCAGACTATCCAAAGCTACGATAATCTTGTGCGCAATTATGTTGAGGTTAGTGATGCCGAAGCTGCTCAGATGGATCCTAATGATGTTTATCGCTATGTTTACATATACAGATCTAATCTTGAAGGCGGTCAGGGCAAACTTGGAGCAGAAGCCCGTGTGGCTGTTTATATCAGAGATACAGAGGCATCTCTGCAGGCTTTCTATGATTTTTATGTACATCAGGTTGAGCTTCGTCAGTCAAGAGATCCTGAATTAACACCTTTGCCTCGTGCGCAGTGGGAAGCTACATATGTTTCCGCAGATAAATACCGCAAACTTAGAACAGGTGAGCAGTATGTATTCCTGGCATGGTACGAAGTCGTTAACGGTGTTCGTCAGAATACTCCTTTTGACTTCTCCCAGCCTGCTGAACATGAGACAACATTGATCGCTGAGTGGCGACTTGATGGCGGTTACAGCTTACTCTATACAACTGAGTATTATGCTGATAATAACGACTACATCACAGCTAACCTTGAAGACTGGACAGATCCTTTAGACGGAACTTCAAAGTATGCAGACGGTGCAACCACAGAGGCAATGCAGGAACCTACTTCCGTTATGGTCAATGGTAAGGGCCCTGAAGATGCAGAGTATGTAGATTACCAGTTCCTCGGATGGCAGATCGTTAAGGTAGAGACAGTAGCGGGCAGGCCTCGTTATACTCCTTTGGAGCCCGGTGTTTATTACACTGCAGGTCAGGATCTTACAGTTAGGGCCAGATACTCTGATGAGAACATGGTTATCCATATGCAGGCTGTATATCAGCGCAGAGATGAAGCATACCGTAGACCTGAAGTGGTCAATCTGACATTAAATGCCGGTAGAGATGCTATGAATACGGCTTATGGCACTTTGAATGGTTCTGCAGGTGACATCCCTTCATGGGCTTGGCCTGGTCACTACTATTTTGATGTTGCAACTAACTCAATTGTATTTGGTGATACTCAGTCCAATACCGCTATTTATTTATATAAGTATGCAACTACACTCTCTGAGAGCGAAGTTAGCTCTGATTCACTTAATCCAACGGGCGTAAAGTTCTTTACTCATCCTGCTGGTTATAAGTTGATCGGCTTCGATTTGGATGCATATGATACTGATTTCGTTCCTGACTACGCAGCTGATGCTGTGGTTGCGGTTTCTCCTGGGGATAATCACATTCTTTATGCCGTATGGGAACCGATGGTATACCTTGATCTTGTAAACGATACTGAAAAGGCACTTACTATTTCGATTTCTTCTACTAATGGAAATGCTCTTTATGTTGTTAATCAGGCCGACGGATCTTTCTCCAGAACACCTGTTAATCCTAATAGCGTTGTAATTGAACCCGGCACAACTCGCCTTGTTATGCCTTATGGCGCGGGAAAAGATTTCACCATAAGTGGCACTAATACTCTTGGTGTTGGTTATGTAATGGAAGTTTCAAGCACTTATGCAGGTCGTTCAAGTGAGTTGGATCCTGCACCGGTTAAAGATATTAAGAACACGAAGACTTACTCTATTTCTGATCAGCTCTATGAGGATGCACAGGGCCGACCGGTTACAGTTACTTTCTCTGCTCTGCAAATGCCGAGAACATTGGTGCTTCATGATAACGATCCGATTGATGCTACCTGGGAACAGTCATTTGATATAAATGAAGCAACTTATGTATTAACTGAAACGAGAGTCCGCGTTGGTCGAGTATTCAAAGGTTGGGATGAAAGTCCAAATGCTACAACTGCAACATATCCCATTGAGAACGATGGATCTATGAACCAAACCCTTATTTTGAATGACTTTTTCGGGGAAAACACAATAAAGGATCTATACGCAGTATGGGGTTCTAATGACCAGGAAGCTGTTGTAAAAGTATATAAAGAAGTACCGGTTCCTGGTGATCAGAGTAAGGGTTTTATGTTCTCAGTTAATCTTCAGGGTCAGTATAGAAGATATAGTTATAATAGTTATAGTACGGTTAATGAGACGGAAAATTTTGAACTTTCGAACGGCGAGTATCTTGTTATCAGTATGCAGCGCAATACCGGTGGTTCCGGTAACCGTGCAACATTGCGCGTAGCTGTACAGAAGTATGATGCTAATGATCAACCTGTCGGTTCGGTTGTTTATGTCGGATGGCAGAACAACAATAATAATAGCTACAATGCTGTAAATTTAACACGTGTAACTGTTACTGAGATAAAAGATGATAATTATACTCCAAGTATAGAAATCGTTGGTTTGTATAGAGAAGATTATCCTATTACTTCAAGTGAAAATCCTGATTATAAGATTAGTTGGACGAATGACAGAGCCGGAGGAACAGTAGTCTTCACTAACACCCGCAGAACTGCTGATGTAACGATCAATAAGGATCTGTTGCCTGATACGGTAGATCCTGAACTCTTCAGTTTTACTGCTGAAGTAGTCAGCCCGGCCAATGAGACGATTACTTATACACTTGATCCGTCCACTTACACCATTTTAAGCGGTGCTGACGCTGCTAACGGTGGTGAGTGGAAGATCGAGGGAATACCTACCGGTTCAACATTGATCATTACTGAAAATCTGACAGCTGCGGACATTAACCGTTTCGAGACATCGGCAGTGGGTATTAAGGCTACGGCTTCCGGTACTTCGCCTGTAACGGATACTGCAGCAGAAGATAATATCTTCTCATTTGTAGTTGAAGACAATACAACTGTTACCTTTACTAATACTCTCAGAACGAAGAATATCCGTCTGGTAGTTATGGACGATAGCATTCCTCCGGAGTATTTGGACAGCGCTAACTTTACATTCCCTGGCGTTTTCGAGGGGACAAAGTTCTCAGCAGCAGGAACCGGTCTCGTTTGGGAAGGCGAAGTCTATGTAGGTCAGTACGATCTTACAGAAACAGCTATGCCGGACCACGCAGGCGGCGTTCGTTACACTATGCTTCAGGCTACAGCTACTGTTAATGTAAACAGTAACGGCGTTGTTGTTACTCCCGGCTCTGTTTCAGATACGATACTCGTTGATTATGATGATGTTAATGACGTTTACACGATCATCGTAATTAACCCGAAGATGATGCGCGTTACAGTTAAGAAGACTGTCGAGAACGATTACGGAATCAACAGCTTCCTCTTTACGGTAGTTGTTACTGACAGTAATGACCAGCCGGTCCAGATGTCCAATGTATACGGATCTCAGGGCACAAATGCTCAGGGTAAGCTGGAATTTACGTTAGTTAATAACCAGACAGCTTTGCTGTACGTTCCGAGATATGCGAATGTTCAGATCACTGAGACTGAGGATGACCGCTACATTACCGCATATCAGACAGGAAATAGTGCTGACAGTCTCGGTGCAGCTGTAATCGGAACTGGCACAACGCTTATGAACATATCATCTGATAAGTATGTTCTTTGCAATAACCAGCGCCAGAAAGTCGATGTAACTGTCGAAAAGACTCTTGTTGGCAGCAGCGCAACATTTACGTTCACTGCACAGCTCAAGGAAAACAATACGGCTGTCGCAAATTACACTATGAGCAATAACGGCACGCCGGACGATACTTCTGATGACATCGTTACTGATGCCAGCGGCGCTGCAACATTCACGCTGACTCCTGCTACGAACGGCACTGCAAGTATTGTCCTCTCCGTGCATAAGGGTATGGCAATCAACGTTACTGAAGCGCCCAGCGCAACAATAGCATATACTACGGGATTTAGTGTTACTTCTACTAGTGATCCCGGTAACGTCCTAAAGTCCGATCAGGACAGCAATACAACAGGATATGTAACAGCAAATGAAAATATAACTATTACATTTACGAACACTGAGGCATCGATCGTAGCGCCTACGGCTGTTAAGAGCGAGAGCATGAGCTTAGTTGTCTTGATGATCTCTTCTGCAACATGTTTGGCAGGCGCTGTGGTCCACAACGAGCGAAAGAAGAAAGGGGGGCAGGATGTAAGTACAAACGATTAACAAAATGTGACACTTTTTCGTAAATGGCTCAAGATGCCTGAAGTGTCCCATTTCTGTCCCTAAACGAATGGTATAAATAAACCATTACAACTACTAAAAACAACTCAAAACTGATAATTAATGAGGAGGAAATTATTATGAAACGCATATTACGTAAAGTGACAAGCATTTGCGTTGCCACAGCCGTAGTAGCAGCAATGGGTTTAGCTTCATTAGCTGCTGAGAACATCAGCGGAAACGGTACTGTGGTTGGAGACAACGATCCGGCAGATCCGCTTGAAACAAGTCTTGTTATCGAGAAGGAGCTAAGAGCATATAATCCTGAGACTACTCAGGTTTATGCACCGAACGTATCATATACTTATTCTATTGCAGGTATCGATGCGCAGAAGGTTGTAACAGATACAGATGGAATTAAGGCTACAACTAAGGAAGGACCTGCAGGTGCGACAATTACGTCAACGATTGAATGGACTGATGATGAGTTGATTGATGCTTCTCCTTCAGGTGAACCGAACACAAAGGATATTACGATCGATCTTTCAAGTGTTACATTCACCGGTGCCGGCGTTTACCGCTATGAGATTACCGAGACTTGTGCGGATAAAGCCGCAAAAGGAGTTACGGACGGAGCAATAGCTGAAGTACGTTATCTTGATGTATATGTAAGAGATCCTAAGTCTGGAGAATCAGGTTATCAGATCTACGGTTATGTTCTTTTCGAGAACAACAACAATATCGATGCCACATCAACTACAACAGATACAGTTGATAATGCAGTTAAGACCGAAGGTTTTGTTGAGACAGACGATCTTTCCGCAGATTCTTACTACACATACAATGTAACTGTATCGAAGACACTCGTTAATGACTCTGCTAATGAGGGCCACGGATTCCCGTTCGAGTTCGTATTTACTAAGGATACTAACGTTACGGGTGATTTCAATCTCGTTGCATCTTACCAGGCAGCAGCTCTTGCTATGACAGATAGTGTAGAAACAACTATCGCACACGGCGCTTCAGTAACATATACCGGTATTCCTTGCGGAACAAAGGTTGATATCATCGAGACTAACGATATCGCTACAGCTGCTTATAAGGTTACTACAACCGGTGCAGACGCTAATGTTACAGACTTGCTCGTAAACTACAACGAGACAACAGGAGATGACGCAGTTGAAATCAATACTACAGCAGTTGGTACAGCAGCAACAGCAAACTTCACAGTTGCTTTTACCAACACATTCGCACTCATTTCACCTACGGGTGTTGCAATGGCAGTGATTCCGTTCGTAATCCTCCTGGCATTCGGTATTGGATTCATGGTAGTCAGCACAAAGAAGAGAAAAGAAGATCAGGCTTGATCCTGATGGTACCCGTTTTGCAAAGGCTGACGGTTGAAATGTGATTAAGGGGTGCGGATGCTAACCATGCATCCGTACCTTCTTTAGAAAAATCAATGGGGAACGGTACGAGGTAGACACATGAGCGAAAATGTTAATCCTGAAGAAAAGAAGAAAGAGGAGAATTCTGCAGCTTTCGGCACACAGAGGACTATCGGTGTGGCTAAGTCTCAGATGAGATCACTCCATTTCTCGCTCTTAAGCATCCTGATAATAATAGTTCTGGTATGGCTCATGCTTGGAGTCGTTTTCGGAATCATGAAGGCACCTTCGAATGACATGTCCCCGAGAGTCGATTACGGAGACCTTCTCCTGTATTACAGATGGGACAATAAAATAGACATCAACGAGGTCGTTGTTATCAATAAGAACGACACGATTTACATAGGCAGAGTTATTGCTGTTGGCGGCGATACAGTTGAAATCACAGACGATGCTGTCCTTAAGGTAAACGGCAATACAATCAACGAACCTAAGATCTACTACACAACTCCCCGCTATGAAGGCTGTGAGGAATTTCCCCAGACAGTTCCGGAAGGCGAATACTTCATCCTGGTAGACAGGAGAGAGGGCGGAGAAGACAGCCGTTACTACGGCACTGTTACAAGAAAAGAGATCAAGGGCTCGGTTGTAACGATAATCAGGCGTAACAATTTGTAATTCCTTCAAAGTTTTAGAGGCAGACGGATGAAAACTCTATGCGGCATAGTTAAGGTCATTGAGACGGTTATGAGAGTTATCGTAGCCGTTGTTGCCGTGATCATTATTCTTTTCGCCGCATATTCACTTTATGACACTTTCTATATCAACCAGCACGCGTTCTCATCCGTAGAGCTTAAGCAGTATAAGCCTGTCCCGGTCGACATTAATGCCGGTAACGGCAAGGGCAATGGCGACGGAAGCGGTACTGACTACGATGAGGACAGCTTTGCAAGACTCAAAGAAGTTAATGATGACGCGAGAGGCTGGCTTACTATCTATGACACCAATATCGATTATCCGGTCGTCCAGGGCAGTGATGACCTGGAATACGCTTCCAAGGATATCTTCGGTAAGACAAGTATTACCGGTGCGATCTATCTGAAGACTGATAACTCTGAAGACCTGAGCGATCCTTATAACGTTATCTTCGGTCACCATATGGACAACGGCGCCATGTTCGGTGATCTCGAAAAGTATAAAGACGAAGATTATTTCAATTCCCATCTTAACGGCTGGCTCTATGCAGGCGGAAGATATTACAGACTTGATGCTTTCGCTGTAATGATGACAGATGCCTATGATGAGAATGTTTATAGCATCGATGCCCTCACGATAGATGAGAGAATCGATTATATCAGCACGAACTCCGTGATCTACAAGCAGTTAAGCGATTCAGACAGGGAAGCCCTCGAATTGTTCGAGAGTGAAGGCGTAACTGTTCTTGATCAGCTGCAGAAATTCGGAGATCCTGCGATGGTGCTAGCACTTTCTACTTGCGAATCGGCTATTACAAACGGCCGAATCGTAGTTTTCTGTATGGCCACACCAGTTGACGCAAAAGACCTTCCCGGCTTTAACAATAACGGCGGTGAGAATGACGGTAATAACCCTAAAAATGCAAATGAGTCTCCTAGTATTATCGACAGACTCACCGCTATCGGCCATCCTTTCGGTTCTGATAAATGGGCTTTCTTAAATATCGTTTGTGTTATCTACTGTATCTGCGTAGTTTTGCCTTTCAGAAAGACAAAGTACAAGTTCAGCCAGAGCGGAGCTGCCAAGAAGGCCAGAAATCTCTATTCCGGATACGGTTACAGCGGATCTGATGCGATGGCGATCATCAGATACGGCGATATGATCAAGAGAAAGCTCAGGCGCTTCCGTATAAGAGTAAATGCCGGTACAGCCCTTGAGATATTTGTAATGCTCTCGTCAGTTCTTGTATTCTTCCTGACAGAGGATATGACGACACCGGTTGTAATGTGCGACAAATACACCCCTATTATGATCGGAATTAGTGCTTTAATGTTTGTCATAGATGTTATATGCTTTATTTATAGAGATACAAGAATTTTGACACCTGATGAAGTAACTCAGATGGGTAAACCTGAAGGCACGAACAATGGCAATTGAGAGCTTACTGGCAGCGTTTGAGATTTGGGGCATCCTTATATGTTCCGGTATCGGAATATATTATTTGGTTGTAAAAAGGATCAATAACAAGGCAGATGCTTTAATGTGCATCATGCAATTTGTAATGGCTGCCCTCCTGACGTTTGATGTCGCGACTGTTTTGTGCGACGGTGTCCCGGGACAAAACCCTCACAATGTCTTTGAGTTCTCGATGTTCGCAACTGTTTTGCTGCAGTTTACCATGGCGGCATTATATATTGCTTATGTTAAATATCTTGCCAGGGGGCTTAAAGCCGCTCAGGTTATCTCGATAATCGCATATTTCTTCTGTGCGATCTCTGTTCTGCTTTTTGCGATTTCGGCAAAGTATACCAACTGGTTTTATTATATTGACGAACAGAATCAATATTTCAGAGGCGAATATTATGTTTTCTCGCTGATATTGTCATTTGGCGCTTATCTGTTTGTAATCATCGAGATTATCCTCAATGCCAGAAGACTTAAGGCCAAGCAGGTTGTGAGCTTATTCATTTATGTAATATTCCCGTTCATCATGATGGTGCTCCAAGTCATATTTAAGCCGGATATCGGTCTTGTTGACATTGGTATGTCGATATCTCTTATCATCATATTCATTGTTATTAATGTCCGTGTAAGCTACATGGAAACGGAGCTTAACAGGAAGGTCCTCCAGCAGAATATGGTCCTTTTGAACCAGAATAAGGTGATAGCCGAGAAGAAGGAAGAGATCGAGAATCTCCAGCTCAATATGGTCATTACCCAGATGCAGCCGCATTTTGTGTTCAATGTCCTGAATATCATCTATTATCTCTGCGCCAAGGACACTAAGCTTGCCCAGACTGCCATCGACAGATTCTCAAGTTATTTAAGGGCAAATATCGATTCGCTTGTAACGGATGAACTGGCACCGTTTAGTAAAGAACTCGAGCACGTTAAGAATTATCTTGATCTTGAAAAGCTCCGTTTCGATGACGAACTTACGATCGAGTACGATATCGGACCGTCCGATTTCCACGTTCCCATGCTTGTGGTACAGCCCCTTGCGGAAAATGCCGTTAAACACGGAATCGCAAAATGCCCGAATGGCGGAAAGCTTATTATCCGTACTATTGAGGATTACGATAATTTCTACATTTATGTTATTGATAACGGTGTAGGCTTTGATCCCAATAAGAAACATGCTGATGACGGCCGTTCGCATATCGGAATTGAGAACGTGCGCATCAGGATCGAGAAGAGAGTAAACGGTAAACTTGAGCTGTTCTCAAAGAAGGGCAAGGGCACTACTGCAGTAATCACTATTCCCAAATTGCCCGGAGAGAAGCATGGCGACAGGCCTGATGATGAGATCTCAGATACTGATGCCGGCATTGTCAGTGAATAAGGAGACTGGTTGAATGAGAATTATAGCTGTAGATGATGAGAAGTTATCTTTAGAAGCTCTTGTTGCGGCTGTAAAAGAAAACCTTCCGAACGAGACTGTAAACGCATTCAGGAATACTACCGACGCAGAGGTCTTTGTCGGCAGGAATGGCTGCGATATTGCTTTCCTAGATATCGAAATGAGGGACGTCGACGGTATTACCCTGGCTAAGAGGATCCAGGATATGAATCCCAAGGTCAATATTGTTTTCGTTACCGGTTACGGCGATTTCACAGGCGAAGCGTTCTCGCTTTATGCTTCCGCTTACATTATGAAGCCTGTCACTACTGAGAAGATCAAGAAGGCTTTGGAGACATTAAGATACGGTAATCCCATTGAAGAGGGACGCATCAAGGCCGTAACATTCGGTAATTTCGAGGTCTATTACAACGGCGAACCGATCAAGTTCAGCTATAAGAAGACTAAAGAACTTCTGGCTTATCTGATCGACAGGAGAGGCGCTATGTGCACCAATAACGAGATCATCGCCGTAATCTGGGAAGATGACGACTTCGGCACTGACCGTCAGGACTACTTAAAGAAGCTCAAACAGGATCTTACGAAAACCTTAACCGAGCTGGGTTCTGAAAATGTGGTTGTAAAACAGCGCGGGCAGATCGGTGTCAATCCTAAGCTGATCGAATGTGACTATTTCAAGTACTTGGAAGGCGACAGCACGATCCTGAATTCTTATCAGGGTGAATATATGTCCCAGTACAGTTGGGCTGAGTATTCGATCTTCAAGAAAATCAAATAATGAACTAACTCCGATAAATGTGTTAATATCATAAGCGTAACCTAAGCAATTATATTTTTGGGGATTAATAGGAGTTGCTTATGAAAAGATTTATCTGTAAAGCAGGTGCAGTACTGCTGCTCGCTTCTATGATGCTGTCTATCGCATCGTGCGGTAAGAAAAAGAATGCCAAAAAGGCCACTGTAGTCGCTGAAGATACTCCGTGGTTTGACATCAATACTATTGATGTTGATTCTGGCGCAGACCCTGAGAAAGAGATAGAGTCTGTAAACCACGAGTTCTGCGGTTCAGATGACAAGTATCTTGTCGTGCGTTCTTCCGGAAGGTATATGGAACCGCCTGAAGATGAGATCGATTGGGATAACTACGATTTCAACAGTTATAAATTCAGCGTTATTGCCGTAATCGACAGAAATAAAATGGAAACGGTTAATACCATTGATCTGTATAACGTTCTGGATACGGATATGCACACATATGAAGTTGTTGATGCGGCCACATATGCTGACGGAAAGATCACGGTAAAGACAAACTCCAAGGAAAGAGACTATGATCTGCTGACGGGAGAATTGCTTGATACCAGACCTTCGACTACTTCAGATCTTGGCTCAAATTCTCAATACTATAAGGTCGGCGATTATGTTATCGATGCCGAGACTAATTGGGACGAGAACAGTAGAAGCAACAGCTATCTGAACATCAAAGCGCCGGACGGCACCATTTCGAAGATTGATATGAACGAGCCCGGCAAGACAACTTATGTTATGAGTGTTCTGCCGCTGGATGATACGAATGTATTGATTCCAGCTATGGTCAATTACGAATATGTTTTCTACGAGCTTGACCTGACCACGAACAATCTGAAGGAGGGAAGAGCGAAGGATTACGAGTGGCTCGACACAAGTGCACTGGGACAGGCTCTTATCGGAACTGATGGTCTGGCTTACAGCAGAACAGAAAGCGGCATTTCCAGGATAAATACGAAGACCAAGACTGTCGAAGAAGTATTCAATTACAATTGGTGCGGATTGAACAGGGCAATTTTGGAAAGCTATTTTTTCGATCTCATAGAGTGTTCAGCAGATAAGCTGGTCTTTATCGGTCAGACAGATCCTGCATCGATGTATCAGAGTGAGCCTCGGACGTTCCAGCTCGTGGAGTTTGTTAAGGCAGATAATAATCCGCACGCGGGTAAAACTATTCTGGAGCTTTTTGACTATTATCTGGATGAGAATACAGGTGCGGCTATCGTAAAATTCAATGAGAACAACGATAAGTACTATATCCAGGTTTGTGACCGCTATAACTTGGCTGATATCTTTGACAGTTCTGCTTACTCGGATTATATGAGTGAAGATGATTGGAGCAGGTATTTAATTGATGAAAGATCCGCAATAAGTAATGCGCTTGCGATGGATATCATCAATGGCGAAGGTCCCGATATCCTCATGAATACAAGCATGTACGGCCAGCTCAATAGTCCGAACTGTCTGGTGGATCTGACACCGTATATTAAAAAACTTGATTCTGATAACTATTTCACAAACATTATCGAAGGCTCGAAAACAGAAGGTGCGCTCTACCAACTGCCTGTCAGCTTCTCTATCGAAGGCATCTATACAGATGCAAAAGAAGCAGGCGCTTCCGGTGTCGGTTTTACGCTTGATGAATATCAGTCGTTTGTAAAAGATTCTTTGAATGGCACGGATATTATTGTTTCAGGTCAGGCGATCTATTTTGCCGATCTGTTTAATTCCATGAACGAGATATTCATAAAAGACGGCAAAGCAGATTTCTCAGGACCTGAGTTTGAAGAGCTTGCTGAATATGTAAAAGACAACGTGCCTGAAGAAAGCACCTCATCAGATGACATCCCGTGGCAGATTTACAATTATGCCGATTATGGTACTTGTTACGGTATCGGCGGATTCTATCGGAGAAAAAGCAGCATGGTCAAAAATCCGACGATTCTGGGTGGTCCTTCACTTGACGGGCGTGGTCCTTCGTTCTCGTCGAAATGCTCTGTCGCGATCTCGGCCGATGCTGTTAATGTAGATGCCTGTGCGGAATTTGTGAAGATCCTTCTTTCCGATGAGATTCAGACATACATAGCCATGAACGATTATTTCGTCCTGAACCGAAATGCTTTCAGAAGCGGAGGCGAAGCTGCAAACGATTACTATAACAATGGCGGAGCAGAAAGTGCTTTTGCATCCGGAAGCCCTTTTAACAATGGCGTGAAGTACACATCTGCAGATATTGATAATATCGAGAGGATCATCTTAAGCTGCTCGAGATTGCAGTATGAAGATCCGGCCATAACCATAATCCTTATAGAGGAGATGCCCGCATATTTCTGTGACCAGAAAGATCTTTCCAAGGTAATCAAGATCGCCCAGGACAGAGCACAGAAAGTGCTGGACGAAAGAGGGTAAAGCAAAATTATAACCTCCGTACTTCAGACAGTAATTTGCTGGCGCAAATTAACTCGTGCGGAGGTTATATTTTGCTTTTAGCGGGATATGAAATCGCTTATTAATCCCATGAATGCTACAAATTCAGGCAGTTTAGCAAGCGTTTGTAAATTAGCACTTGCGGATTCGATAAGCATGTATATAATTACTAATGTTAGTTATATCTAACTAAAGTACAATGAGGCTTAAGATTGACGGGATGATGTGTGGAATGTGTGAAGCTCATGTTTGTGATGCAATCAGAAAAGCCGTTCCTTACGCTAAGAAGGTGAAAGCTTCCCGCATCAGGAAAGAGGCATCATTTATCACAGATGAGGCTGTAGATATCAACATAATCGGTTCTGCTATCAAAGAAATGGGTTATGATTGTATTGGAATTGAGTCTATGTCTTATAAGAAAAGGAATTTATTCTGAGGAGAGAAGTATAAAGTGTGTTTTGAAGGCAATAGTTGAATTTGGGGAGATTTAATTAGCGTTTGCGTTGACTGAAAATTTGTTCGATGTTAGAATAATCACAAGAAGCACGGTCTGCAAAGACGGTTGCCTTCTAAGGTTTGGAAAATATACCTCGCCCTAGAATTTGCGGTCCTGGGCGAGGTTTTTTATTTGCGCTTGTACCTGGAATCCAGGAAGGCAAATAGTTTCAGGAACAGTGCGATGACGCTGACCAGCAAGCCGATCGTTGTAATCACTATGGATAGAATCTCATAAGCTGTCACTTCAACAGCCCTCCTTTCCTAGACTCTCTTGAGGAAAACCACAAGATGTAAAAGTTTAGTACTCAGAAGGCAACCGCCCATTAAGCAGGCCGTACCAATATCATTATACCAGAAGCACAAACAAATGTTCTTTGGTGCCAGCCCGATAATGGGACAAAATGATTCTGTGGAATAAACGAAATTACTTTTTGTCTTGGTGCTTCTGCAATTGGTTTCTTGATGACGAAAAGAAGAATAAAAGCTTCTGCAACTAGTTTCGCGAAGCGAACTGTTCGTACGTTGCAGAAGCTTTTATTTTTCGCCTATGGTGGAGATGAGGAGAATCGAACTCCTGTCCGAAACCTCGTCCTCCGGGACAATCTCCGGGTGCAGTCGACGGATGAATTATTCCTATTCCCGCGTGGCCCATCGACGGGCGTCGGTTCCAGTAGCTTCATAAGATTAAAGTCGCTAGCCGGCGCAAAGCTTAGCCGGTAGGACTGCCTGCTTAACCTCTCTCAGGCGAGGTCTTCGGTGTACGTACACTCCCGCAAGAAGATAGGCGGGAGGACGGTAGCCTTAGGCTGCTACGAGCTCTGTGTTGTCTGCAATTACTTGCAATTCCTCGTTTATTTAAGAGGCCAACGAGGATCCTCTACCCGCTTTCCCGACCTCAGAAGCCCCGTCGAAACCAGTGCATCCCCAAATCAGAAAACAATTGCTCCGGCCAGACAACTGTGGCCGAAGCAATTAAGCTTACGCGTGATTATACAGTCTTATTAGCGAAAATCAAGTTTCTTCGTCAAAACCTAAGTCCTTTGTTACGTCATAGGGTTCGAAGCTCTGGCTGATAACGTCCTGTGCTTCCTTGAGTTCCTGATTGTCTGCTTCGTCATCAGAGATATAGGGCTCGGGCTTAAGTCCGGTATTCTCGGGGTAATCAGTCTTATAAGGATCAAGACCGTCATACTTCTTGAAAGGATTACCCATTACTTCCGTTCCGCAATAGTAGCACTTTAAAGTGAAGGGCAGGTTTTCCATACTCTGGAGGCCCTTGCCGCAGTTCGGGCATTCGGTAGTGTTTTTGAAATCCTTTCTCTTCTCGAGAAGAACGGCTTCATTCAAAGCCTTATCGAGCTGCTCGTTTGTGATTCCCTTTTCCTTGAGCAGGATCCACATAGCGTGAAGCAGATATTCCTGCTTGGTTACGAGGGCCTTAAGATCTTCAACTTCTTTAAGAGCATGGAACTCGCCTTTGGCGTCCTGGTCTTTCTGGCCTGTTACCTCACGAAGGAATTCGTCGGCTTCATTGACATTTCTGAGCTTGGACATATCCTTGATTGAAAGTGGATCGATACCTTGCATAATTTACCTCCTGTATGTTGATCAAATATAGATACCCTGAATCTACTATAACAAACTTTTTTGTTTTTCCATTGCGAAAAATTAAAGTGGTCAGCCGCCAATGAATTCGGCGACGGCGACGGCCGTGTTATAAGGTGTCTCGGCATCACCTAAAAGAGCATCGTCAGCGCTGTTTGAGAGATATCCCACGACTAGCTGATATGACTTTATGGAATCAGCGTGATTAAGCCCCGTGTACATGTTGGACTGGACGCATCCGAGAGATGTGGAGCCGATAGAAGAGGCAACTGCGTCTGCGAGCTTCTTGCCGTCAGAAGCTGCTGATGAAGAATACTTTCCTGAAGAAGGAACATATACTTTTACACCGCTGATGTCTTCGTCGGGCGCGCTGTCAGCATGAAGCCTGATGAAATAATCAGCCTTGCTGTCATTCGCGATCTGCGCGCGCTCGATATTCGAAATGTTTACGTCATTGCTGTTTCTTGTGAGGATGACCTGTGCGCCGCAGCCTTCAAAGTATTCCTTCATTATGAGCGCGTACTCAAGAGTGAGCTCGTATTCTTTGACCCTGCTGGATACACCGACGGCGCCCTGTGATGCACGCTCTTTCTCGGCTGATGAACCGGGAAAGACTTCTTCGAGCTCGGTGTCTGCCTCAGCCTGATGACCCGGATCGATAACTATTACAAGGCCTCTCAGATCAGGGTGGTCATCCGGGATCGGAACGGGTGAGGGAGTAGGTGTGGGGATCGGAGTACTCGTAGGATAAGAATTGCTGGGCTCCGGTCCTATGATTCCTTCATCGGGCTCTGTATCAAGAGTCTCCTCGCCGGGCATACCGAACATCTGGTTGAACTTGCCGTCGATCTTATCTTTATTGAAGATGTAGACCATATATAAAGCGCCTACTACGAACAGTGCCGTGAGGATGCCTACAATGATGCTCGCGGAAGCGTTCTTCTTAGCGGGCTTCTTTTCTTCATCTTCGGGCTCTGTAACGTGAGAGACTTCTATCTTAGGAGGGGCTTCTTTTTTAGGAGCTTCCTTGACCGGAACAGGCTTCTTTGCCTGGGGTGCATTATTGGCAGGAACTTTGCCTGCGGGAGTCTTGCCGGTGGGATTTTTACCTGCCGTAGCCTTGCCTGCGGGGACTTTAGCGGAAGGTGCTTTACCTGCCGGAGCCTGTCCTTTTTGCGGTACGGGCTTTTTGCCCTGGGCAGATCCTTTTACAGGCGCTGATGTTTTGGCCGGATGGGCGTTCTTTCCCTGAGGAGCGTTCTTGTCAGCCTGAGCAGGCTTATGGGAAGCACCGTTATGAGGTGCGGGCTTCTTGCCTGTCTGTACAGGCTTGGAGGAAGGGGAGACCTTCTTAGGTTCCTGCTTTTTATTCCTGTCATCGTATTTCTTTACAAAATCAGCGATGAAAGGCTCTCGCTCTTCCTGGGGAAGATCGTGGAGGCGCTCATAAAGGAGCTTCCTTTTGTCGTCCGGAAGCTTTGAGATTATCTGTTTAAACTTGCCAAGATTATCTTCGGGCATAAAATCCTCCAATAAGGATAATACCATTCTTTATCAATCGGACAAAACGTTTTTGAGGCTATATTGAGGGGCTTTCCGCGATGCGCGAAAAGGTCCTTTAATTCATGTTTTCGGGCTGACGGAATTATTCAAAATTTAGTATTGAACAATAAACAGTAGTGTGCTATAAATGATAGTGACGGTGGCGGCGCTAAGGAATAAGGGGCGCCCCACGTCAGTCAAATCGGAATGAAAGGGGATTTGCCAATGAACAGCCAAATCAAGAAGGGCATTCTCGATTTGTGCGTGCTGGCCTTGCTCGAACAGGGCGACAGTTACGGCTACGACCTCGCAGGTAGCCTTGCACGTAAAGTCGAAGTAGCAGACGGCACTGTTTATCCGATACTGCGCAAGCTCGCTTCTGAAGGTGTTGTATCGACATACCTGCAAGAATCGCAGAACGGGCCCCCGCGCAAATACTATCATCTCACCGATTCAGGCCGGAGGAAGCTTAATTCCGACCGCGAAGAATGGTTGAAGTTCTGCGGGGAAGTAAATGAGATACTTGAGCGAGGAGAAACTGGAGGGAAAGCCGATGAATAAGACTGAATATCTTAACAGGCTCAGCAATGAATTAGGGCACATGCCCTACGGCGATGTCAAAGACATCATGCAATCCATTGAAGAGCATTTTGACGAAGGCCTTAGTGAAGGCAGAAGCGAAGAAGAAATTGCCGCCGGCTTGGGAGATCCCAAGGAGCTGGCTAATGAATTCAAGGACGGCGCAAAGTTCAACCAGATCATGAAGAAGCGCAAGAAGGTTGATAACGGCCGTGACGGTACAGGAAGGATATTTGTAGTCGTATTCAATATCTTCGTCGGTGTTGCAATGTGGCTCGTGCTCCTCGCAGCTATCATCGCTGCTCTGTGCATCCTTGGTGTTGATCTCGGAATCATAGGCGTTATCGTAGCTTCGATCATCATGGGCAAGATCACGGAATTCATTGTACCTTTCATATTCCTGTTGCTTACGCTCATTTGTGTTGCGATATTCCTCGTTGTCATTCTGATACTTGGAATCAAGTATTACGGAAAAGGCCTCAAGGCTTACATAAGATGGAACAGACACGTATGGAACTACGGTCTGGGGGAGGATTAATATGAAAAAAGGTGATATCAAATTATTGATTACCGGTGCGATCGCTCTCTTTATGGCTTGTTTCCTGGGAATCATCACATTGATCGTATTTGCGGTCAAGCTCGGCGGTAAGGCAATGGAATATGACTGGAAGGGAGCTTTCGGCAATTCCTGCTCAACAAATGCAAGTATAGAAGATTAGTTTTCGGGATAGGGGTAGATAAAGGGCTGTCTTGCAAGGAAGGCAGCCCTTAATTATTCTTAAAACAATACCTATTCAGTTGGAGTCACTTAATGGAACAGGATAAAGAACTTGAGTCTAGGATCGAAGAAATACTCAAGGCTGAAAAAGAGAATAAGATCCCGCGCATGACAAAGCGCGATTACATCATAGCAGCGGTAATCACATTCATATGCCTGCTTGGAATCATCGGAGGATTCTTCCTATGAGCCGCAGGCATGATGTCAATAAAGAAGTCGAGAAAGAAGTTTACTGCGGAACGCTTCCCGTTCTGCCCAAAGAGCGAAAATACGGATTCTTAGATGCCCTCTTAGTCCTTTCCGGATACTGCATCGCCACATGGAGCTACACACAGGGCTCATATCTTGCAACCCTCGTAGGATTTAAGCAGCTATTGATAGGAGCATTCCTTGCGGCGATCTTCATGCTCCTGATCTACCAGGTGCCGGTCATAATGTCCACCAGATACGGTATCGATATCTGGATCTGGCTTCGAAGTGTTTTCGGGCCGATGGGCAACAAGATAGTAACCATAGTCATTATCGTCATCAATTTCCCGTGGTATGCAGTGTGTTGCGAACTGTTCGCAGACTCGATGGAAAATCTCCTGGGACTGTTCGGAATACAGCTCTTCAACGGGGCACACCTGATACTAAGTCTCTCGTGCGTTGTCATCGGAACGATCATCGCTCTGCGCGGCGTAAGTACGATCACATGGACAACGAGAATACTTGTACCGCTCCTACTTCTTGTAGGTGTGGCAGTAGTGGTAGTAGGCTTTACGTCCGTACCGATGGATGTCATCTGGAATTACCAGCCTGAGCTCGTGGGTGACGCTGATAAGACAGTCAATTACGTCTTAAGCATCGAGGCCAACTTCGCGTTTGTCATCACGCTTGTCGGAGGTATGGCAGAAGTCCCTCGTCTTTGTAAATCCGAGAAATCAGGATACTACGCAGGCGTTCTGGGACAGGGTGCGGCAGGCTCGTTCTTCGTTGTAGTCGGCGCGGTCATGGCCATCGCCATGCAGCATGTTACTGGTGTTATGGTAGATGATCCCACGCTCATGATGGCAACTTTGTCAGCTCCGATATTAGGACTGTCTTCGCTTCTTCTCGTAGCATTCGCCAACATCGGCACGCAGGCAGTCGGTTCTTATATCTACGGCGTTATGCTCAAATC
Source organism: Clostridiales bacterium (assembly GCA_017554745.1). Classification (GTDB taxonomy): domain Bacteria; phylum Bacillota; class Clostridia; order Saccharofermentanales; family Saccharofermentanaceae; genus Saccharofermentans. The sequence goes on from JAFZHS010000015.1 coordinate 85,868, forward strand.
GACTTTCAAGAAGGCATCTTATAAGATCCTTGTCCTTATTCTCGGTGTCTATGTCGCACTGCTCTGTGTCTGGGGCAAGATCACCGAATACTTCGGAAGTTTCCTTACGATCGGAGCGTGCGTTTATGCTCCTTTGGCGGCGCTTTTGTTTGTCGATTTCTTCCTTGTAAGAAAGCAGAAGATCGACTTGAAGAGCGCGTATGAACTTCCCGGACATAACGCATATAAGTATTCCAAGGGCTTTAACATCGTAGGCGTCGTCTGCCTCGCACTGGGCTTCGGATTTACATTGCTGATCTTCGATCCTATCCGTGTAGTGATCCATAACAAGATTTTGTTTATGCTGACGCCTACTTTCGCGTCATTCCTTTTCACGGGGCTTTTGTATTATCTGCTCTGCAGGATCCCGGGCATCAGGCATTATGTAAGAAGGGATACTTATGCAGGACCTGACAAGAAGCCTTTTGACAGGGCTAAGACCCCGCCGAGACAGAATATTATCCTTCTGCCTCTGATGTGGCTGGCGTGCAAGATCATCGTTAAGCCCTATAAGCTTAAGATCGACAAGCACAATATGGAGGGAATCAAGCCGCCATTCCTGGTCTACGGCTCCCACAACTCGTTCATGGATTTCTATGTAACACCGCTGGCTTTGAAGCCTTACCGCGCGAATTACATTTCCGAGCTCGAGGGCTTTGAGAATTTCGGAGAGTGGATATACCGCCAGGTAGGGTGCCTTGGTACGCGCAAGTTCATTAACGACCAGTATCTTATCAAGAACATCATTAAGGTCATTAAGCGCGGCGACATCATGGTCATCTATCCGGAGGCCAGGTATGCCAATGTCGGCACGAATTCACATCTGACGCCATCAGTCGCCAAGCTCGCCAAGCTTTTAAAGGTCCCTGTCGTAACGATCAACATGCAGGGCAACTATCTCCAGCAGCCCATCTGGAATCTCAAGGAGCGCAAGGGCGCAAGGCTCCACGCTGACCTCAAATGCGTTGTTACCAGGGATGAGATCGAAAAACTCTCAGTCGATGAGATCCTTTCCCGGATCTCCAAAGAGCTTACATACGATGAGTATAAGTACCAGCTCGAGAATAAAATCGTCATAGATGACGAGTGGAGAGCAGAGGGTCTGCATTTCCCTTTGTATAAGTGCAGGAAGTGCGGCAAAGACTTCGCCATGACGACATCCGGCAGCAAGATAACCTGCAAGTACTGCGGCGATTCTTATGAGATGGACGAATTAGGCCAGCTGCACTCGTCTTCGGGCGAGATCATTCGCATCCCTGACTGGTACGAGTGGCAGAGAGGCTTTGTCCACGAGGAGATCAGGGAAGGGCGCTACAAGCTCGATATACCTGTGCGCATCTGGGCTCTGCCTAATGCGGTAAATTTCGTTGACTGCGGAGAGGGCAGGTTTATTCACGACAACAGCGGATTCTCTTTAGAATTCGATAACTACAGGTCTGAAAAGCACGAGACTTTGAAGTTCCCGGCCAAGTCCATGACGTCTCTTCACACAGAGTACGATTACCGCGGAAAGTACGGCCCCTGCGTTACTTTGTCCACTTACGATGACACGTTCTTCATCTATCCGACTGACGAGAGCAGGGATGTGTTTAATCCTACGAAGATCCAGTTTGCGACTGAGTATCTGGGCGGGCTGTATAAGTAAGATTTTTGCAGGCCTGTTTTCGCGGTCTGTAATAAATGAGGAAAAACAAATAAAAAATGACAGAAATATCGGATTTTCTGTCATTTTTGCTCGAAAATAATCATTTTATGACAAGTCGCGTACGACTGCTTTGACACGGGAAAACAGTTTACTTTGCCTCGAAGTTTGTCTCGGGATCCCAGTGAAGGTCTTCCTGTCTGTGCATCCAGTTGGACAGCGCTTCAGTCATCTTGTGAGCATCGTTGTCAAAATCTTCACCGCGCATGGGTTCGCCTACGTAGATCCTGATCTTGCGGCGGTGCAAACCGTTGAGCGGATGGGGCTTCTTTGAAGTCCTGGGCCAGATCTGGTAAGCGCCTGCGATATAGACGGGTACCATGGGAACATTTGCCTTGATGGCGAGGTAAGCGGCGCCGTCTTTCATCTCGGCGAGCTTGCCTGTGTGAGATCTGGTGCCTTCAGGGAAGACGAAGCAGATATTGCCTTTCTCGATCTCTTTCTTAGCCTTGATGAGGCCTCTGACGGGGTTGCCGTAACGGTCGACTGCGATGCCTCTGCCTACTCTCATGATGAGGCGGCCGAGCTTGCCGTGGTTTGTCTCGAGGTCTGAAGCAGCCAGGCAGCACATCCACTTGAAGTGACCCCTTGGCAGATAATCGATGATGAGGACTCCGTCGGGGTAGCTCTGGTGGTTGGAAGCGACGACATAAGGATTATTCTTGGGGAAATTCTCCCTGCCGATACACTTCATGTCACAGAGGATATGTGTGAGGAGAAGGAAGCCGTCCTTGGCTAAGACATCCCAGAAACCTCTTTTGGTAGGGTATTTCTCGTCAAGATGCTTATGGTGGTCGGCGCGGGACATCTTGGACTCTGTATCAGGAGCCGTATTCCCGGTTTTCTCGATATTAGTCTCTATATTGTTATCTTCAGACATAAATACTTCCTTAAAGTGGTTCTGGCTTAAATCTAACATATTATACTCAAAAAAGGTATTTTAGCGAATTCTTGTAAAATTATTCTCAAATATGTTATATTTGCAAATGCGCTTGTGTTTTCGCTTTTGCAGGGCAAGGCGCAATATGGAGGTATAATATGAATCCTGTTCAGGGCACGCCCGTTTTTACAGCTGAGAAGTTTACGGACTTGAGAGACTTGATCGTCCGTACATGCTCAAAATACTCTGAACTTGATGCATTCATCTTTAGGCGTTCGCCTAAGTTATCGGAAGTTCACAGAAGTTTTTATGAGTACGGCAGAGACATCAAAGGTCTGGCTACTTATATCCTTAACAGTAAATTTGCCGGCGACAGGATCGCTGTCGTAGGTGAGAATGCATACGAGTGGTTTGTTTCTTATAACGCAATTCTTTCATCCAGCTCGGTCGGTGTCCCGCTCGACAGGGCGCTCCCCGAAGAAGAGCTGATCCAGCTCCTTCAGAGATCGAGATCACGCGTTATTTTCTATCATCACAAGCATCACAAGATGATGCTTTCCATCGCCGAGAAGATCAAGAAAGGCGAGATCGACCTGCCTCTTGAGATGTTCGTCATATTCTATAAGGACGGACTTTCCGGCAAGACCAAGGATGATTCGTGGCCTGAGGATGACCGCTTCAAGGATATCTATGACCTCATCAAAGAAGGCAACTTCATGGTCGAAGCAGGCGATAACAAGTTTGAAGACACGCCCATCGATCCTAACGAGGCAAAGATCATCCTGTTTACTTCAGGTACGACTTCAATGAGTAAGGGCGTTCTGCTCTCTCATAACAATATCGTTTCCAATGTCTACGGGATCTCCCAGACGCTCGATGTAAGAAGAGGTGACAGGGCTTTCTCTATCCTGCCTCTGCATCACACGTTCGAGAATACCTGCGATTATTTCATCTCCTCATGCGGCGCATGCATCTGCATGTGTGACGGCCTGAGATATATCGTCAAGAATATGGAAGAGTGGAAGCCGGATGTCTGCATCTCGGTGCCTCTGCTTTTCGAGAACATCTACTCCAAGATCGAGGAAGGTATCAAGGCTTCAGGCAAGGAGAAAGTCATTGCCGTCGCAAGACCCGTTACGCGCTTCTTGAAGAAGTGCGGTCTCGATGTAAGACGCAATGTCTTCAAGGATATCCTCGATAAACTCGGCGGTAATTTCCGTATGGTCGTTATCGGCGGTGCCGGAATCGACAAGAAGTATATCGATGCATTTACTGACTTCGGTCTCCAGTTCTTCATGGGCTATGGCCTTACCGAGACATCACCGGTTATCTCAGTTACCACTGAAGTTTGCGACGTTCATGGCTCTGTCGGACGCCCGATGAGCGGCATTACAGTCGCCATCGATGCTGAGGGCACAGGCCCTAAGGCTGTCGGCGAGATACTCACAAAGTCAGACTGCGTCATGCTCGGTTACTACGAGAATGAGGAAGCTACAAAGGAAGCCATCGACGAAGACGGGTGGTTCCACACAGGTGATATGGGCTACATCGACAAGACCGGATCCATCCACATTACGGGCCGTGTTAAGTCCATGATCGTTATGACCAACGGTAAGAAGGCTTTCCCTGAAGAGATCGAGGCGGTTATCACTGAAATCAAGGGTGTCTCCGAGGCATTTGTCTGGGGCAACAAGAATGACCGTGAGGCTATCGATGTCTGTGCCAAGCTCCTTATCAACCGCAAGGTCATCGGCGCCGAATTAGGCCTTACTACTGAGCCTGACGACAGCCAGGTCGAAGCTTACCTTAACGATAAGATGCACGAGGCAAACCACAAGCTGCCTCAGTATAAGATAGTTCGTAATTACGTCTTCTCCGAAGAAGACATGATCAAGACAACGACGCTTAAGATCAAGCGTCCGAAGGAGCAGGAACACATCGAGTCGCGCCTTGCCGAATTAGGTCACACCATGTATGACATGAACGGCAAGAACTTCGATAAGATGATCAAGGCAAATCCTTAAGGGAGTCTTATGTCTTCCATCCGCAAGATCGTTCTCGGCAGCCGGGAAGTATCTATCGAATTCGAACGCAAACGGGTAAGGAACATCAACGTCCGCGTAAGGCGCGACGGTACTTTGTATTGCTCACTCCCGTACTATGCTTCTGAGAAGGAAGCTGTAGCATTCATAATCTCCAAGCAGGACTATCTTCTCAAGTCTCTCGATTCGATGGCGTCGGAAGAGAAGACCAAGAGCCTGTCGCGTTCTTATGTTGACGGAGAGGTTTTCTATGTATTTGGAAAACCGTATACACTTCGTGTTATAGAGGGCCCGAAAAACATCTGCCGCGCGGAAGAGGGCATCATCACTCTGGAAGTAAAAGATCCTTCCGATTACCGCACAAAGTACATGACCTACGAGAAGTGGAGGCGCGCTGCGATAAGGAGCGTGATCGTGGATTACTGCAACGAGATATATCCGTTGTTCGCGCGCAGAGGCGTTAACCAGCCTAAGAAGATCACTTTAGGAGAATACAAGTCTTTCTGGGGAGAGTGCTTTGCGAAGAGGGGAGAGCTGAAATTCAGCTACAGGCTTTTCGAGAAGGATACCGAGCTCATCAGGTATGTGGTAGTGCACGAGTTTGCGCATTTCTTAGAGCCCAACCATTCGGACCGCTTCTGGGCGATAGTCGCAGAGATCGTCCCTGACTATAAAGAGCTCCGCAAAAGGCTGAATTCCAAATAATCCACGGGACCATTTAATAAAAAATAGTTTATAATAATTTGATAAAGCTAACTAACGCTATCAGGAGGAATCACTCATGGGTGAACTTAATCTTGAACGAAGCAAAGTCAAATTTGATACTTGGGAGCGCAAACTCCTTGACTTAAGTACCCGTAATTCACTTCTTAATCTGAGGATCAAAGGATCGTGCATTCCTGTGTTCGTTCCTGAATGCGCCAATATCGAAGACCTGATAGCGCAGGAAAAGAGCTTTTCGATCAAATCACGCGGAAGCGATGATCTGACAGAAGAGACCGAAGCGGCAGAAGAAACTGCCCAAACGCCTGAAGCGATCAAACCCGTAGAAGAGAATGCCGAAGAAAAACCGGCTGATGAGGCTGCTTCCCAGGCGCTGCCTGCAGAGGCAACTGCGCCTGCTGAGACTGAAGCTTCTGATGAGCCTGTTCAGGAAAAAGCTCCCGAAGCTGAATTGGCGAAGGCCCCTGAAGATGCTGTACAGGAGAAGAAGACTAAGAAGATCAAGGCGATCCCTGCCAAGGATTACTCTATCCCGGATCTTGCTGATATAGAAGAATTCAAAGACGTAATCATTAAGAATTTTGATAAGGGCGTGCTTATCTCATCACTTACCGATGCCGCTCTTGATAAGAACATCAAGACCCTTTACAGAGGCGCCAAGACATCCATGGAAGAGAACGGCGCGAACACACTGTTCCTTGCCTGCGGATTCCTGAAGTGGTACGAGAAGGACAGGAAAGAGCCCTGCTTTGCACCTCTTCTGCTGATCCCGGTAGATCTCGTAAAGAAATTCGGAATCAAGTATACGATGAGAAGAAGAGACGAGGACGTCCAGTTCAACGTCACCGTCTCTGAGAAGCTCAGGCAGGATTTTAAGGTCGAGTTCGATGAATTCAGCAAAGAGCTTCCTGCAGACGAACACGGAGTTGACGTCAAAAAGGTCTTTGCTCACGTCAAAGAAGCCGTCAGTGTTCTTAAAGACTGGGAAGTTATAGAATCGTGCGTTCTGGGATTGTTCTCATTCTCACAGTTCGTTATGTGGAACGACATGCACAGCCACAGGGATTCGATCTCGAAGAACAAGATCGTAAAGAGCCTCATCAACGGCCAGCTCGAGTGGGATTACGAGGATATCTCAAAGCAGGGAAAAGTCCCTGAAGATAAAGTGTTCCTGCCACTTGTCGCAGACAGCTCACAGCTTGCGGCTATCATGCAGGCAGGTAAGGATGAAGGCGCGAGCTTCGTTCTGCACGGCCCTCCGGGAACAGGTAAATCACAGACTATCACATCCATAATCGCCAACTGTCTTGCGAGCGGTAAGAAGGTGCTTTTCGCAGCTGAGAAGAAGGCCGCTCTCGATGTTGTTTATAAGCGTCTGGAGAAGATCGGCATCGCGCCGTTCTGCCTTGAGCTCCATTCCAACAAAGTCCGTAAGAGCTATGTGCTCGACCAGCTCAAGATAGCGAGCGAAGTCAGCCTTAAGGCCAAGGGCGACGGCGATTATAACAAGGCTTTGGAAGATATTGCGGCTAAGCGCAATGACCTCGACAAGTATGTTAACGAGCTCCATATCAAGCGCGGATGCGGCATGTCACTCTATGAGCTGATCAACGTATATGCCTCCAATCAGGATGCAGCAGACTGCGGAACATTCGATGACGGATTCATCAATGAGTTAAATGCCAACAGGATCAAGGAGATCGAATCTTCCCTTGGCGAACTCGTAGCATCTTCCGGCAATCTTCAGGGCAAGCTCCCGTTCGTAAGATCTTCTGCGTATTCGCAGGATGCCAAGAATAAACTTCCTGTTTTGGTCGAAGCATTTATCAAGGCGTACGATGAGTTTGCAGCAAGTGTAGAAGGATTCGATAAGCTCCTTGCAGACAACAACTGCAGGATCGGAGGCGAGCCCGGTACTATCGGACGCATAGCAGGTCTTTCATCCTGCGGTTCAGCTATTGCCAAACTTAAGGGACTGAATCTCCCTAAGGGCCTCATCTGCTGCGATGACACGGAGAGCGCTTATCTGTCATTAAGAGATGCGATAGTAAGCTGTAAGGATGCCGTATCTAAGAGAGATACACTTCTCGCAGCCTGGCAGCCTGCATTCCTTGATCTGGACGGCGCATCGCTTCTCAGTGAGCTTATGGCAGCCAAGGCAAAGAATGCGCTGATGAGGGGCATGGCCGAGAATAATGTTTACAAGAAGGTCAAGGCTTATGACCTCAAGGGTGACCGCAAGGATTCTCTCGAGCAGGACTTCAAGCTCCTGACAGATTATAAGAATTCCGTACAGAATGCGATGAATTACATTGCTTCCGTCAGAGGTTATCTCGGTGAACTCTATAATCCCGGCGCAGGCTTCCCGGGCTTCGATCTCGCACAGACAGAAGCACTCAACGAGAATGCACATGCGGTATTTGCCGAGTTCTCCGCTTTTGATCCCACGGGATCTTTGCGCAAACTCATAGGCAACGGTGACGTATATCTTACGGATGCGGTTAACGCATTCAACAGCAAGGCAGCTGGCTATAAGGCTGCTTACGATGAACTTAATGCAACATACGGACTTGAGTACGGTGCTTTCGAGCCTGCTTCAGCTATGCTTGAGACAAAGAAGCAGATGGCTCAATCGCTGCTTGATGACAGCGAATACTTAAGAGACAGGATGCAGTTTAACCTCATGGCTTCAAGGTGCGGTGAGTATAAGATCACCAATCTTGTTAAGGCTTATGACAGCGGCGCAGTCGACGGTAACGGCATCATCAGTTCGTTCCGCAAGGGCTACAGCAAGCTCCTTACGACTTTGATCATCGACAGTTCTGAAGTATTAAGAACATTCAGCGGCCTTGTTTTCGAAAAGAAGATAAGCGAGCTTTCCAAGGTCAACGATGATTTCGAGAAGCTCACGAGACAGGAGATCTACTTAAGGATCGCAAAGAACTTGCCTGACTTGAGCCGTGACGCGAACGTATCTTCAGCGCTCGGCATATTGCAGCATGCGATAAAATCGAGCGGAAGGGGAGTATCCATAAGAACCCTGTTCACGCAGATCGGCGAGCTCATCTTAAAGCTCTGTCCGTGCGTGCTCATGAGCCCTCTGTCATGCGCTCAGTTCCTTGATCCTGACAAGTGCGGAATGTTTGACATCGTTGTTTTCGACGAGGCATCACAGCTCCCTACATGTAAGGCTATCGGTGTTATCGCGAGAGGTAAGGAAGCGGTTATCGTAGGTGACCCTAAGCAGATGCCGCCTACGTCATTCTTTACCGAACAGGTAGATGACGGCGATGATGCCTTTGAGACAGATGACCTCGAGAGCATCCTTGACGACTGCCTTGCAGTAAGCATGCCCCAGATGTATCTCGAGTGGCACTACAGAAGCCGTCACGAGAGCCTTATCACATTCTCCAATAAGTCCTTCTATGAGGGAAGGCTCTTCACATTCCCGTCGCCTGACGACAGACAGTCAAAGGTCACGCTTGTTGACTGCGGAGGTTCGTTCGATTCAGGTAAGACGAGGACCAATAAGATCGAAGCACAGGCCGTTATCGATGAGATCACGGCAAGAGCTCACGATCCCGAACTCTCGAAATACAGTGTCGGCGTAGTTACGTTTAATATCCAGCAGCAGGCGCTTATCGAAGACCTATTGGATCTGGCAGCGAGCAAGGATCCCGTGCTTGAGAAGTGGGCATTCGGAAGCGAAGAGCCGGTATTCATCAAGAACTTAGAGAACGTCCAGGGCGATGAGCGCGACGTTATATTGTTCTCCGTAGGATACGGTAAGGATGAGACAGGCAAGCTCATAATGAACTTCGGTCCTTTGAACAGGGAAGGCGGCTGGAGAAGACTCAATGTTGCAGTTACAAGATCCAGGATCGAGATGAAGGTATTCTCGTCGATCTCGCCTGAGGAGATCCGTCTCACGGATACATCTTCAGAAGGCGTAAGAGCATTTAAGAGATTCCTCCAGTATGCTGCAGGCAGCACTGTCTGGGATTCAGATATCGCATCCACAGGCAGTTCGTCTGATAAGTCAGGCACTCCTCTGATCGACAGAAATGCGGCATTTACCGGCATCGCAGATGACATCTGCAAGCGGTTCAAGGCTATCGGATACGATACTGACAAGGGCGTAGGAAAGTCCGGATTCAAGATCGATATCGGTGTTGTATCTCCCGAACAGGAAGGTACATATTGCCTTGGTATCCTGCTCGACGGCCCTGTCTATGCGGCATCCGGAACGACCACTTCAAGAGAAGTCTCGCAGATGTCCATGCTCAAGGGCTTCGGCTGGAATATCGTAAGGATCTGGTCTCTCGAATGGTGGGAAAACCCTGACGGAGTTTTCGACAAGCTCGTAGAGCTGATAAATAAATCCAAGAAGCCTGATGAGACTGAAGAAGCACCGGCGGGAGAAGCTGTTCCGGCTGAAGCATCTGAAGAGGCAGCGCCCGAAGAAACTGCAGCAGATGAGAATGACGGACCTGAAGTTATCATTTACGGCGCAACGACCGAAGACGAACCGGAAGAACCGGAAGGATCGGACGATCAGGCTCAAAAAAAAACTGACGACGTAGAGAGCGCAAATCCCGAGGTCTTATATCAGGCGGCAAGCATTAAGCCGAGGCTTATGAGCGCGGCTGAATTCTGCGATCCGATGAACACGAAGTATCTGCAGTCAAGCGTTGTCGCTATCGTGGACCAGGAATCTCCTGTAAGTTCTGACGTGCTCGCTAAAGAGCTGATCTCTCTTGCTGGCCTGACCAAGATGACACCGAAGCTGCGTGACCGCTGTTCTTATCTCGTTAAGAGCATCGAGAAGAGCTCTGGCCTCAGATATACTACACAGAGGCTCGATCCTTCTTCGGAGGATGAGGATGCCGAGGTCATCTTCCTTTGGAAAGAGGGCACAGAGATCGGCAAAGTAATGGATTTCTTCAGAGTCCCTGCTGAAGGTGAGAAGCCGAGAAAAGCTTCAGACATTCCTGTCCAGGAAGCCGCGTGTGCCGCCCATTATCTTGCAAAGTCACAGTACGGAATGCCCTATGCCAATCTTATCGTAGAGACCTGCAAGGCTTTGGGCTTTACGAGAGCTCCCGAAGATTCAGATAACTATAAGCTCGGAAAGCGCGCTGTGGATTACTGCATCCGCCAGGAACTTTTGGTACTGGATGACGATCAGTTTGTTAAAGCCTGTGAGATGGTATAATAGCCGTTATGAATGAAGAAGATAACAGCCTGATCAATGACAGCGTTGAGGAGACTCCGCTTTATGAGCGGCCGGGAGTTTTAGATCCCGACCGTAATATTCCCATTAACCGTAAGTCGGGCGATTATGTAAACGTCCATTACGATAATGAGAAGAAGGGTTATCTCAAGGATTCGGATTCTCCGGAGTTTACGGAGAATTCGGTCAACGCCATGGATCCCTTTGAAGACAGCGATCTTATCAGCGGTTTTATCAGGCCGAAGTCTACAGGTGTTAAGTCCGGAGCAAAGAAAGTAGAGAGCAAGATCTTTACGCCCGAGACTGACTTGGAGCCGGTTAAGAAAAAGGTCAGGAAGACTCTTCCACAGGAAGAACCGCAGCCTGTCTATGTCGCTGAAGAGGATGCAGCAGCTTCAACTGATTATATTGCTGATGCAATGAGCGGCGTGGATACTGTCGAGAAGAAAACAGATGATTCTGATGCGACTGAAGCATCAACACTCAAGATGCTTATCTATCTTCTGGCGGTAGTCATAACAGTCGAGATCGCGGGCATAGCGTTTTTGATCTTACTTTGATTTTTCCGGCAATACAAAAAAGCCGCGGAAGTTTATCCGCGGCTTTTCGTTTTAAAGAAATATGAATTACTTCTTTCCTTTATTTTTTTCTTTTTGGACCGGCTCAGATTTCAGAGTAGAATTCTTAGACTGGGCGGCCTCCTGTTTGTCCTCGAAAACATAGTCCTTGCCCGGAAGTGCTGCGTTGAGAATGATACCAACGAGAGATCCTACTGCGAGACCTGAAAGGGAGATAGCAACAGTACCGATCTGGAAATCGATCGAGCCCGCAGCGCTGTAAGTGATACCGATGGAAAGAACGAGGATAATAGCTGCGATGATGACATTGCGTGCCTTGGAGAAATCAACCTGGTTCTCGACAACGTTTCTTACACCGACAGCGGAGATCATACCGTAGAGAACGAGTGAGATACCGCCGACTACAGGTGTGGGGATCGCAGAGATGCATGCTGCAAGCTTAGGTGAGAAGGAGAAGCAGATTGCAAAGACAGCTGCGAGTCTTACTACCATAGGATCGTAGACCTTGGAAAGAGTAAGAACGCCTGTGTTCTCACCGTATGTTGTATTGGCAGGAGCACCGAAGAGTGAAGCGAGTGTAGTAGCAAGACCGTCGCCGATGAGTGTCCTGTGAAGTCCGGGATCCTTGATGAAGTTTCTGTCAACTGTAGAAGAGATAGCGGAGATATCGCCGATATGCTCAACGATCGTAGCAAGAGAAATAGGTACGATTGTGATTATAGAAGTTAAGAGAAGTCCGCTGTTAGCTGTTCCGCTGGTAAAGATATTGAAGACAGTGTCTTTATAAGCGAAAGGCATGCCAATCCATTTAGCATTCTGAATAGCCTTAACACTGGCTGTGGAGAATAACTGGAAATTAGGATTGCCTGCAATACAATAATAGTTTGCTGCAGCATCGCCTGCGCCAACAGTTACTATGCGGCTGTTCATAAGAGCGAGGAAAACACAGAGTGCGCAAGCACCGAGAACACCTAAAAGGATAGGTGTGATCCTGATCATACCCTTACCCCAGATGTTGCAGATAACGATGATGAGGATTGCTACGATGGCGATGGGCCAGTTGGTTGCGCAGCTGTTGATAGCTGTACCGGAAAGGCAGAGACCTATAGCAATGATGATAGGACCTGTTACGATAGGCGGGAAGAACTTCATTACGCGGTTAACGCCGAATGCCTTGATAAGGCCTGCAAGGACAAGATATACAAGTCCTGCGATAGCGACACCGAAGCAGGCATAAGGAAGAAGCTCGGCCTTTGTCATACCGTCTGCTTCCAGACCGGAGATTGCGAAGTAACCTGCGAGGAAAGCGAATGAAGAACCTAAGAATGCAGGAACCTTTCTCTTAGAGATCAGGTGGAACAGTAATGTTCCCAAACCTGCGAAAAGAAGTGTAGCTGACACCGACAGTCCGGTGAGAGCAGGAACGAGGACAGTCGATCCGAACATTGCGAACATGTGTTGGAAACCGAGTACGACTACTCGACCGGCGCCCAAGGATTTCGCGTCATAAACCGGACCGTCCATAACTTTGGATTTACCCATAACAGACCCTCCCTGGATAGATTATTAGGTTTATAATAGCACTCTTAATTAAAAATCAACCCACATTTTGTCATTTGTTTGTAATATTTTTCGAAGTGCCGCAGCTTTGTTTATTGACTTAAAAATTGATTAATCTAAAATAGTCCAAAAGGTTGCGATAAGCCTTATACTTTCCGATGTGAAAAGGAGATTATCTATGCAGTACAAGGATTTTGCGAACGTTCAGGTTATGGATCATCCGCTCATCAAGCACAAGATCTCGCTTTTGAGAAAAGTCGAGACAGGTACTTACGAGTTCAGACAGCTTGTCGAAGAGATCGCTACTCTCGAAGGCTATGAAGCTTTAAGAGATCTTCCTCTTGCAGATGTTGAAGTCCAGACACCTCTTGAGAAGACCATGGCTCCCATGATCGACGGCAAGAAGCTTGCCATCGTTCCTATCCTCAGAGCAGGTCTCGGAATGGTACCCGGCGTACAGGCTCTTACACCTCTTGCAAAGGTAGGCCATATCGGACTTTACAGAGATCCCGAGACACATGAACCCCACGATTATTACTGCAAGCTTCCGGATCCCATCGACCAGCGTCTCATCGTTGTTGTAGATCCTATGCTCGCTACAGGCGGCTCAGCTGTCGATGCCATCAATTCCATCAAGGCTCACGGCGGAAAGAACATCAAGTTCATGTGCATCATCGCAGCTCCCGTAGGAATCGAGAGACTTGCTAAGGCTCATCCCGATATCGATATCTATGTAGGTAACGTTGACAGAGAGCTTAATGAAAATGCTTACATTCTCCCCGGATTGGGAGATGCAGGTGACCGTATCTTCGGCACAAAGTAAGATACGTCAGAATATAACTTTGGAGGAAAAGTGTTTATGTTAATTAAGAAGGCAGTAGCATCAGTAATGGCAGTTGCTACTTTTGCAGCCGTTTTTACGGCATGCGACAAGGGTCGTTTTGAATTTGTGAACGGTACTAACGAACCTGACACAAGTGTTCAGTCTGAAGAGGGACAGGGTGATCCCGCGACATCTAAGAAGTTCATCGTCGGTTTTGACCAGGATTTCCCGCCTATGGGATTCGTTGATTCCAATAACGAGTATGTCGGTTTTGACTTAGATCTTGCCAAGGAAGCCGCAAGCCGTATGGGTATGGAGTTTGTTGCCCAGCCTATCGCATGGGATTCCAAGGATATGGAGCTTGAGTCAGGCAATATCGACTGCATCTGGAACGGCTTTACCATCAGCGGCAGAGAAGACAAGTACACATGGTCTGAGGCTTACATGATCAACGACCAGGTCGTTGTCGTTAAGAATGATTCAGACATCAAGTCTCTTTCCGATCTCGCAGGCAAGACAGTAGCAGTCCAGAAGGATTCATCCGGACTTGCAGCCCTGAATGACAATGCTGATCTTAAGAATTCATTCGGCGAACTTGTCGAAATGGAGTCTTACCTCAATGCTCTTATGGAGCTCGAGATGGGCAGCATCGATGCCATCGTAATGGATGAGATCGTAGCTCGCTACGAGATCCAGACATCAGGCAAGCCTTTTAAGGTTCTCGATGAGGCTGTAGCTTCCGAAGAGTACGGCGTAGGCTTCCTTCTCGGCAATGAGGCTCTCAGAGACCAGGTACAGAAGGTGCTCGAAGACATGGCTGCTGACGGCACGATGGCTAAGATCTCCGAGAAGTGGTTCGGAACTGACGTAACCATCATCGGCAAGTAAACGGAATTACAAAAAAACGCCAAAAAGACTGCTCTTGCGGGCAGTCTTTTTATTGTTTGTTAGCATCCCGAAAATAGAAAATTCATAAAACAGTGTTAAAATTATTTTATGATTAGAAGGAAGCTGAATGTTAGAAAGCATATCAGGAATGTTCTTGGAATGTTCCTGGTTTTTTGTATCCTTTTTTCATTCCAGGTCCCGCTTTCGGCTGGCGCTGACGGCGGAGATGTTATCGATCCCACCGTTGATAAAGAAAAGTACGCCGCATTCCTTTACGACAATACCAACGGACTTCCCACGGCAGAAGCAAATGCGATTGCCGAGACATCTGACGGTTTTATCTGGATAGGCAGCTACGGCGGACTTATCCGCTATGACGGCAATGTTTTCGAGAGATACCCTTCGACAAGCGGTATAGCCAGCGTTGTAAGCCTTTTCGTAGACAGCAGGGATATGCTTTGGATCGGTACTAACGATAACGGTGCCGCTCACATGGACCGCTACGGACATGTCACCATGTTCGGCAAACAGGACGGTCTGCCTTCTGCGTCTGTACGTTCTTTTGCTGAAGATCTTGCCGGAAATATATATGTAGCAACTACCCAGGGCATTGCTATCATCGATCCTGACAATAATATGTCTCCGGTAGATACCTCAATGCTTGAAGATCCTTATGTCAGGCGTCTTGAGGCCGGTCCTGACGGTGACGTCTACGGACTTTCCATGGACGGGGAGATATTTACGCTGTCTGACGGAAAGATCACCAGGTGTTATTCTTCTGAAGAACTCGGAATCGATGAGATCCACGCGATACATGCAGATCCCGATAATCCGGGCATGCTCTATCTCGGCACAAAGGGCTCACAGATCTTCCATGGTTCTTTTGACAAGCGCTTTGAAGACAAGACACTTATGTATGTAGCGCCCTACGAGTATATTAACGCGATCATGAGCGTCGGTGACAACCTCTGGATATGTTCCAATAACGGTGTGTGTGTCTATAAGAACGGAATGCCCGTGCCGCTTGAGAACATCCCTATGAAATCCAATGTCGAATGTGTTATGAGCGATTACCAGGGCAATCTCTGGTTCGTATCGTCAAGACAGGGTGTAATGAAGATCGTTCCTGACATGTTTACAGATGTCTTTGATGAGTTCGATATTGATCCGGTCGTAGTTAACTCCACCTGCTGCCTGGATGATATGGTCTTTATCGCCAAGGATTCCGGCCTGGTCGTAACTGACAAAACAGGTGTCGTAAGCCGTATTAATCTTACGAGTGCGGTGACTTCTTCAGGAAAAGATCTCGGTTATCTTGAGCTTATAAGTATGTTTGGCGGCGTCAGGATAAGATCGATAATCAAAGACAGCAAAGACCGCTTATGGTTTTCTTCCTTTGATAAGAAACTTGCTCTCGTAAGATATGACCATGGCAACGTTGTGGTATTTAGTCCTGAGGACGGCCTTCCTTCAGAGCGTGTCCGTACCGTATACGAACGTAAAAACGGATCTTTCCTTGTGGCCTGCACAGGCGGTGTCGTCGTCATAAGAGATGATAAGATCGAGAAGGTCTACGATGCCGGCTCAGGCATGAGCAATACAGAAGTGCTTACAGTTTGTGAGAACACTAACGGCGACATAATCGCCGGTACGGACGGCGGCGGTCTGTGCGTCATAAACGGTTTGGGTGCGGTCATGCTTGATACGAGCAACGGACTTATGTCTGATGTCGTCATGAGGATCAAGAAGGACGAGAGCCGCAGTGTTTTCTGGATCGTAACCAGTAATTCGCTTGCATATATGACTTTCGATTATGAGATCCATACGATAACGAATTTCCCGTATTCTAATAATTTCGATATGTACGAGAATTCGAAAGGTGACCTCTGGGTATTGAGCAGTAACGGCGTTTATGTTTGCAAAGCCGATGAGCTGCTTACCGGTAATGATATAGATCCCGTATTCTACGGCATAGCAAACGGTGTATCTGTTATCTCTACATCAAACTCATACAGTGGTATCGATAAGAACGGATATCTTTATATTGCCGGTACCACAGGTGTTGTTAAGGTCAATATCGAGGAACAGTTTGAGACAGTCAACAACATCAAGATGACAGTCCCGTATGTCGATGTTGACGGTATAAAGATCTATCCTGATGAGAACGGAGTGATCACAGTCCCCCGTGATGCCAAGAAGGTAACCGTCTATCCTCGTGTATGTACATATACGCTCATGGACCCGATGGTCACATACTATCTGGAAGGCTTTGACAGAGAGAAGAACGTAGCAAAGAGAAGTGATTTTATTTCGATCGATTATACGAACCTCAAAGGCGGAAAATACACCTTTAAGATGTCAATCTCCGATGCCATGGGATACGGTATCAATGAATACTCTATCGCCATCAATAAGACGAGGGCGCCTTATGAGATGTTATGGTTCCTCGTATTGGTGGGCATCTTGTTAGTCTGCGGTACGGCGGTAATCGTTTATGCTTATACGAATAAGAAAACACAAGCACTCTTGAAGAAGCAGGAAGAAGACAGGACACTCATCAGAGAGATCGTTGAGGCATTCGCGAAAACGATCGATATGAAGGACAGATATACCAAAGGTCACTCCACGAGAGTCGCCCGCTATACGGCTATGCTTGCCAAAGAGATGGGTTATAACGAAGAGACTGTCGAGAAGTACCGCAATATTGCGCTGCTTCATGATATCGGCAAGATCGGCGTAAGGGGAGAGGTCCTCAATAAGAACGGCAGACTTGAAGATAACGAGTTCGATGAGATCAAGTCACACACTATCAAGGGCTACAATGTTTTGAAGGATATCAGCATCATGCCCGAGCTTTCGATAGGCGCTGAATCGCACCACGAGAGACCGGACGGTAAGGGTTACCCGCAGGGACTTAAGGGCGATGAGATCCCGATGGTCGCACAGATCATTGCCGTGGCTGATACTTTCGACGCGATGTATTCAGACCGTCCATACAGAAAGAGAATGAATTTCGATAAGGTCGTCAGCATCATAAAAGGCGTCGCCGGCACGCAGCTTTCCGAAGAGGTAGTTGAAGCTTTCTTGAGGATCGTGGAAAGAGGCGGTTTCCGTGCCAAGAACGATAAGGGCGGCGGATCTACAGAAGATATAGACAATATCCATAAGAGGCTTAATAAGGAAGCAAAGGAAGCAGAAGAGCATTCTCATCAGGCAGAGTAATATCTAAGCCTCCGTGTATCATGTTTGTGATACAATAATTCCTATGTCGAAGCGAGTTATTACATTCATCTTAATGTGTTTTCTGTCTCTGGCCCTTCTGGCCGGATGTTCTTCCAAGACCAAAGAGACAGAACCTTTTGACGCGAACACCTTCGTGGATGAGTGCCAGATCCTTGTTCCCGCAGCCCAGTTCCGTACAGTGTCTGTTGATGAATTTACTTTGGACTTTACGAAAACTGTTTTCGATGAGTTCGGAAAGAGCGGATATTATTCGGAGATGTCTGATGCGGAAAGGATCGCTGCTTTTAAGGAGCTTGGCGAGGTCTTGAGGACGTACAGTTACGGTGGAGTTGATAACGGTTTTATAGACTACTTCGATGTCGACTCGAAGAATCATGAGATAACATGGCACTGTTTCGGCGCCGAATATAATACATTGTGGCCGATGCCGGGGTATTGATATGGATACATTTTTATCGACACTTTCACAGTTGGGCGAAGGCTTCAAGTTTACTATCGGGATATTCGGATTTACACTGCTGTTCTCGATCCCGTTAGGACTTCTGGTCTGCAAGGGAAGGATGTCCAAGGTCAAGATAGTATCCCTGTTATGCAGGCTCTATATCTCGATCCTTAGAGGCACGCCTCTGATGCTCCAGCTGTTCCTGGTGTATTTCGGGCCATTCTATTTGTTTAAGGCCAATACGGCAAATGTTAAGATCGGCCCGTACAACTACAGATTTATTGCCACGATCATCGCGTTCTCGCTGAATTATGCTGCTTACTTTGCCGAGATCTTCAGAGGCGGCATCCAGTCGATGTCCCGCGGCCAGTATGAAGCTGCAACGGTTTTGGGCTTCTCGAGGATGCAGACATATTTCAAGATCATTCTGCCCCAGGTCGTTAAGAGGGTACTGCCTTCCGTTTCCAATGAGGTAATTACGCTCGTTAAGGATACGTCACTTGCCCAGGTCATCTCGGTAGCCGAGATGTTTACCAAAGCTTCTGCAGCCGCTTCTGCACAGGTATCAGTCATACCTTTCATTGTGGCGGGCGCTTTCTATTACTTCACGAACCTCCTGGTCGAAGTAATAATGAACCGTATCGAGAAATCAATGTCTTACTATTCTTAAAGAGGTATTTCCATGTCAGAGAACAATAACGACATCGTACTGGACATGTCCAATATTCATAAGTCCTTCGGCAAACTGGAGGTCCTCCAGGGCATTGATCTTCAGGTTAAGAGGGGAGAAGTCGTAGCCGTTATCGGACCTTCCGGCGGCGGTAAATCCACGCTCCTTCGCTGCGCCACAACGCTCGAAAAGGTCGATTACGGCAAGATCACCATCGGCGGTGACGTGCTCTGCGATACTATTGACGGCCACCTGAAATATTGTGATAAGAAACTCGAGAAAGAGATCAGATCCAAGTTCGGCCTGGTCTTCCAGAACTTCAATCTCTTCCCGCATTTCTCCGTAAAAAGAAATATCACCGAAGCCCTTATCCACGTTCACAAGAAGAGTAAGGAAGAGGCAGACAAGATCTGCGGCGGACTGCTCAATAAGATGGGCCTTGAGGAAAAGGCAGACGAATACCCCTGCAATCTCTCAGGCGGCCAGCAGCAGAGAGTCTCCATCGCAAGGGCGCTTGCCACAAATCCCGAGATCATCTTCTTTGACGAGCCGACATCCGCTTTAGATCCTGAGCTTACAAAGGGCGTCTTAACGGTTATCAGGGAGCTCGCACAGGAGAAGATGACAATGGTCATCGTAACTCACGAGATGAGCTTCGCGCGCGATGTCGCTGACCGCATAGTCTTCATGGACGGCGGCGTCATCGTCGAAGAAGGCCCTGCATATGAGCTGGTAACGAACCCTAAGCAGGAGAGGACAAAGACGTTCTTAGCCGGCTATTAAGGGCAGAATGCCTGCGCTCCCTGAAATCCATTGATTATTTGATTTTTTGAATCCTTCGACATAGGGTATTCTTGACATATAATCGAACTGATAGTACGATAATCGTATTGGTAGTTCGATTATAGGGAATTAGGGTACCATTTTTGGAGGTCAAAATGCGTAAAGACAGATTAAGAGAAATCCATACGCTTTCGGTTATTATGTCGGCAGAAGAGCTTTTCGAAGCTAAAGGTTATGATGCGACATCGATCGATGATATCGCATATAGAACCGGTATCAGCAAGTCCACGCTCTATGTCTATTTCAAGAGCAAGCAGCTTATCTGGGATCACATTGTCTGTAAATACATGGAGCAGCTTTTGGAGGTCGCAAAGGAGGCCGCTGAAGGCAAGGGGAGCTTTGAGAAACGTTACTATAAGCTCTGTTTTGATATAGCTGACAGATTCGAAGCGCACCCTATGTATTACAAGGCAACGCTCGGCACGATCTCAATGGATATGGACCAGGAGATCTATAAGAAGATCTACGATATCGGCGAGCAGACAAATGAGGAGATCGCTGAATTCATCAGGAGCGGCATCAAGAAAGGCGTTGTCAGAAAAGACATTGACGTTTATCCGGCGGTCATAATGATGTGGTCATCGATTTCGGGAATAATCTCAATGGCAATGGATAAAGAAGAATATCTGAAATTAAGATTCAACATGACAAAGAAAGACTACCTGAAGAAAGCATTCAAGATGCTTTTGGAGGGTGTCTCATGAATGCAATCTATCTCAGTGGTACAGGCAATACAAGATACATAGTAAACAAGCTTTTGGATGAGCTTGGCCGGAAGGGAACGGTTCTTCCCATTGAATCGGAAGACGTGAAAAAAGCCTTTGGCGGCGATGAGATAATACTTGCTTATCCGACAATGTTTTCGAACATTCCTTATCTTGTAAGGGACTTCATAAACAAGAATCAGAACGAGTGGAAGGGCAAGAAGATCTTCCTTATTACGACAATGGGATTGTTCGCAGGTGACGGTACGGGCTGCGCTGCAAGGCTCCTCAAAAAATACGGCGCGGTCATCACAGGCGGAATCCAGATAAACATGCCTGACTCGATCGGTGACTGTAAGGCTCTGAAAAAGACTGCGGAGCAAAACAAAGTTATCGTAAAAAAGGCGGAGCAGCGCGTTGCAGAGATCGCTAAGAAGATGAAGGAAGGCAGGTATCCTCGCGAGGGATTATCTTTCTGGGCACATTTGGCAGGCTTATTCGGACAAAGGCTCTGGTTCTACAACAAGGCAATGAGTTATTCGAATAAACTTAAGATAGATGGCAATAAGTGTGTGGGCTGCGGTATCTGCGCTAAAGGCTGTCCTACGCAAAACATAAAGATAACAGACGGCAAAGCAGTTGCAAGCAGCCAATGCACTATGTGCTACAGATGCGTAAGTTATTGCCCTCGTCAAGCGATAACGCTGCTGGGCAAAGAAGTTTACCAGCAGGCAGGAATCGAGAAATACACATAAAGAAAAACACCGTCCCGGATTATCGGAACGGTGTTTGAGTATTAGGAATAATAAAATTACTCGGGTCTGTAACTGTCCTTCAAAGAAACGGCGCGGTTGAACACGAGGTGATCAGGCGTGGAATCCTTGGAGTCAGCGCAGAAGTAGCCTGTCCTCAAGAACTGGAATCTGTCAGCGGGCTTTGTGTTTGCGAGGAATGCCTCGAGCTTGGCACCCTTGATGATCTCAAGAGAATTGGGATTGATGAAGTCCAGGTAGTTGCAGTCTGCAAGATCAGGCTGCTCTGTCGTAAAGAGTCTGTCGTAGAGTCTGATCTCGCCATCGACAGCAGTCTTGGCGTCTACCCAATGGATAGTAGACTTGATCTTTCTGCCGTCAGCGGTGTTGCCGCCACGAGACTCGGGATCGTATGTGCAGTGAACAGCTGTAACGTTGCCCTCTGCGTCGTGATCGCAGGAAACGCACTTAACGACATAAGCAGACTTTAAGCGGACTTCGTTGCCGGGGAAAAGTCTGAAGTACTTGGGAGCGGGAACTTCCATGAAGTCCTCGGACTCGATCCAGAGCTCTCTGGAGAATGAGACCTTACGTGTGCCGGCGTTCTCGTCCTGAGGATTGTTCTCGACGTCAAATTCTTCACAAGCACCTTCGGGGTAGTTGTCGATGATGAGCTTGATGGGTTTTAAGACAGCCATTGCCCTCTGTGCGTGCTCGTTAAGATCTTCACGGAGACAGTATTCGAGGAAAGCGAAGTCAACAACGGAGTTGACCTTTGCTACGCCATTTCTTGCGCTGAAGTTATGGATGGAAGCGGGCGTGTAACCTCTTCTGCGAAGTCCGCAGAGTGTAGGCATTCTGGGATCATCCCAGCCGTCAACGATGCCGGCTTCGATCATGGCTCTGAGCTTTCTCTTTGAAAGGACTGTGTGTGTGATGCCGAGTCTTGCAAACTCGATCTGACGGGGCTTGCACTCAACGGAGATGTTGTTGACTACCCAGTCATAAAGAGGTCTGTGCGCCTCGAACTCGAGAGAGCAGAGGGAGTGTGTGATGCCTTCAAGAGCGTCTTCGATCGGATGAGCGAAGTCGTACATAGGATAGATGCACCACTCTGTGCCTGTTCTGTGGTGAGGCAGGTGATTGATCCTGTAGATAACGGGATCTCTCATGTTGAAGTTGCCTGATGCGAGGTCGATCTTCGCGCGCAAAGTCATCTTGCCGTCTTCAAATTCGCCGGCTCTCATTCTCTGGAAGAGATCAAGGCTCTCTTCGATCGGTCTGTCGCGGTAAGGGGAGACTGCGGGAGTCTTTGTGTCGCCTCTCATGTCTCTCATCTGGTCGGGTGTGAGCTCGCAGACATAAGCGAGGCCCTTGTTGATGAGCTCGATCGCGAATTCATACATCTTCTCGAAATACTCGGAAGCGTAGAAGAAGCGGTCATCCCAGTCGTGACCTAACCAGTGGATATCCTCCTTGATGGCCTCGACGTATTCCTCATCCTCTTTGGTGGGGTTTGTGTCGTCCATTCTGAGGTTGCAAAGTCCGTTGTATGCTTCAGCGGTACCGAAGTCGATCTCTAATGCCTTAGCGTGACCGATGTGAAGGTAGCCGTTCGGTTCGGGCGGGAATCTGGTGTGGATCTTCTTGCCGTAGACTCTTCCGCCTTCTTTGAGCTCTTCGTCGATGATCTGCTCAATAAAATTCTTGCTTTCAGCCATAACTCATATTCTCCCGATCAAAGTCTTGAATAAGCGTATTTGATTCTCTTAAGTGATTCTTCCTTGCCCAAAAGGAGCATGACCTCAGCGCATCCTCCGGGGGTGACTGCCACGCCTGCTGCAGCGATCCTTACAGGCCACATGACGACTGAGTTCTTGACTTCAAGGCTCTCAGCCAATGTCTTCATGGCTTCTGTAATAGCTTCTCTGTCCCAGTCGACCTGCTCGAGGACGGGGATAGCCTTTTCGAGCATTTCCTTTGATGATTCCAATGTGGACTTGCTCTTCTTGTGCTCGAAAAGCTCAAGCTCGAAGTCGCCGTAGTTCTTGATGAATGAGAGTTTTTCCGTGATCTCAGTGAACTTAGCGATCCTGGGCTTCAGGAGCTCGGCGAGGAGCGCGTAGCATGAAGGATCAACGCCTGCCTCATCGTAGTAAGGCTTGGCGTGCTGTAAGAACTCTTCGTCAGACATTGCCTTGATGTGCTCCTGGTTGACCCATGAGAGCTTGTCGTAGTCGAAGACGGCAGGTGACTTTGATATGCCGTTGATGTCGAATGCCTTGATGAGCTCTTCAAGAGAGAAGATCTCCTGTGTATCCTTGGGTGCCCAGCCTAAAAGGGCGATGTAGTTAATGATGGCCTCAGGGAGGTAACCCTCGTTAACGAGATCCATAAAGCCCGTGGAGCCGTGACGCTTGGAGAGCTTGGAGATGACTTCGTTGCCTTCCTCGTCAACAGACTTGCCCATGATGAGCGGCAGGTGGATATATGTGGGGATCTCCCAGCCGAATGCCTCATAAAGGAGATTGTACTTAGGTGTGGAAGAGAGATACTCGGATCCTCTTACAACGTGGGTGATGCCCATCGTGTGGTCATCGATTACGTTGGCAAAATTATAAGTAGGGAAGCCGTCTGTCTTGATCAATACCTGGTCGTCAAGATCTTCGTTAGGGAAAGTGATATCGCCGTAAACGAGGTCATGGTAAGAAGTGGAGCCTGTAAGGGGCATCTTCTGACGGATGACATAGGGCATGCCGGCATCGAGATTCTTTTGGATCTCTTCTTCGGAGAGGTCTCTGCAGTGACGGTCGTAGCCGGTGCCCTCGGGAGCGTTCTCCTTAAGAGCTTCAAGGCGTTCCTTGGTGCAGAAGCATCTGTAAGCTTTGCCTTCTTCTACGAGCTTCTCGGCGTAGGGCTTGTACATGGAAAGCCTCTCACTCTGGACGTAAGGGCCGTATTCGCCGCCGATATCGGGACCTTCATCGTGATCAAGGCCCGCAAGCTTCATTGTGTCATAGATTACCTGAGTAGCACCTTCAACATAGCGCTCACGGTCGGTATCTTCGATCCTGAGCACAAAAGTACCGTCTTCGTGCCTGGCTGTGAGATACTCATAAAGCGCGGTGCGAAGATTGCCTACATGCATAAAGCCCGTGGGGCTGGGTGCGAATCTCGTGCGTATTTTCATACATAACCTCTATTAAATAAAATACCTGAGCGTTTATTTTATCACTTTTGTGTTAATATACAAATTGAGTTTTTGGCAGAAAGGAGCCGGATGACCTTTGGACAGACTGGAATGTAACCGCAGCTGTGATTGCTTTACCGGCAGCGGCATCGCTGACGAATACGTCGCAGGATATATCCTGGAGCAGTACGACAACAAAGACGTAAGCAAGCAGGGCGTTAAGGTAGCCATAATCTCTGACAGACAGGTCAGCGGATATTATTTCAATTCCTTCGAGCAGCAGTTCATCATAAGGAACATAAAGACCTGCCTCATCACCATTGAAGAAGGCGAGCAGAATAAGAACCTCACCCAGGTCAATAATGTCATAAAGGAACTGGCCGAATTCGGACTTAACGGCAATGACTGGATAATCGCTTTCGGAGGCGGAATGGTCCACGATGTTGCGGGCTTTGCGGCTTCGCTCTACACGGCAGGATCACGCTATGTAGCTGTTCCCACAACGCTCTCTGCCATGGCTGAGACGGCTTGTGCCGACAATGCTTTCCTTAATTCGGGCAGCCGCAAGAATACTTCTTCGATACCGCTTACCCAGACAGCCGTATTTATCGATCCGGTGTATCTTAAGACAGTGCCTAAGAAATTCATCCCCAACGGCTATGCGCAGATCATAAGATATGCTCTCCTGGCTGATTTCGGGCTCCTTACGGATCTTATCGATATTTCCGGCTCGAGCTTATCGGATATAAGGGTATTCCTTAACCGTGTTTATGCGGCAAGGGCAGCCATCGACAAGAAGAATCCTGTGCTTTTGACGCTCGGAAACGAGCTTTCCCATGCTATCGAGGGCTATTTCAGGTTTATGAATTATTCGGAGGGCGAGGCACTGGCCTTAAGCCTTTTCGCGACGGTGCCTGAGAAGGCCAGAATTCCGCTTGCTGCCGTATATATTGAGCTCGATCTTCCGACCGTGCTTAAGGGCGTAAGCTTCAACGCTATTATGAATTCTCTCAAAGAGCCCTACAACAACGGCGCTTCGGCCAACAAGCCCTTGGTCTGCTACGAGGAAATAGACGGCAAGGGCACTTGGGCAATAAAGCAGCTGCCAAAGGATGAGGCTCTTGCAATTCTTGAAGACAGGCTTAAGATTATCACCGCAGGCTCTTCAACAATTGCCTCAAATGATGAGGAAGCTTAGGATATAATTACCTGGTTATGAAAAAGATTGATGTCAAAAGAATAGTATCGGTTATCACCTGTATGGCGGTCTTTGCGCAGCCATTGCTTTTGACATCCTGCAAGAAAAAGGATAATACTCCCACAAAGCCCGCAGATTACGGCTCTTACGGATCTGACATTGCGCGTGAGATCGCTTCGAAATTCCCCAACAGAACGGCTTATTCCGCAGGAGAAGCGGCTACGGGCGAGTATATCGCGGGCAAGATAAAGGAGTTGGGATTTGATGCCGAAGTACAGCCTTTCGAAGGACCTGAGGGCGGCAATTCGGCAAACTATATCGTGAGATTCCAGGGCAACGGTTTTTACTGCGAGCAGGCTGACGGCACATTTGAGATAGAGCACAGAGTGGCAATCATCGGCACTCATTATGATGCGGCCCTCTTCGATGAATATGTTGAAGAAGAGAGTGAAGATGAGGAAGACGATGAGGATGAGTCCGAAGAAGAGTCCGAACCCGAGTTCATCTATGACGGCATCTCGGACAATGCATCAGGAACAGCCTGCATACTTACGGCTCTTATGGCTTTTAGGGAATATACCGACATAGCATACGATGTGTGGTTTGTTTTCTTCGGCGCAGGCACTGATAATGCCGCAGGCGCGGAGGCTTTCTACCAGTCGCTTACTTATGAAGAGAAGAATATGATCGACGTTATGTATGATGTCGACAGCCTGTATGCAGGAGATAAGGTCTATGCTTCTTCAGGCTTTAAGTCTTTGATCTCAAGCCGTAAGTACGAGATGAGAAGAAAGCTCTACCAGTCTTATGACGTCTGCTTCTCAAATACGCTCTATACAAACTATGGTTTTGATCTCTTATATAACGAGTCCGGAATCAGGACCGACGTAAACGATGACGGAATCAGGGATATCTTCAATGAGCTCCCGCTGACTATCTCCGACTACAAGGTCTTCGACGACAGAATGATCCCGATTGTTTATTTCGAGAGCTGCGATTATAACTTTACATCTTTAGACCAGATGAAAGAGACCAAAAACCTGAACCTTCAGGAATACGGCGGCAAGATCAGAAGGACGCCTGCCGATTCGACTAAACTCTTGGATTCGGTACTTCTCGAGGATGATTACGACCGTGACGGCGATGGTGAGATAGACTGCACCGGAGACAGACTCCAGATAAGGATCAACTGCGTTGCGTTCATTATCGTTGAGTCGCTCCTCAAGGGTTCCGACAAGGGCATGACGCCTGCGCAATACGAGGATTACAAGGCTGAACTGGCCAAGCAGGCATTTAATTCAGAGACTTCTTCGGAGACTACCAAGGGTTAAATAAACCTTACATTTGCCGATTTCATTCTTCTTACTTATGTTATAATAATCAAGATAAGCATAAGGAAGAAGGACCTGTAGATGTCTTCCAATACATCTTTTATCAGCCAGATATTTGAATTTATAGGCGAGCTCTTTAACAGCCTTGCTAAGGGCACGCTCTTCTTCGGCAGCGTCTGGGACTTCATCAGGTATGCTTTGGATATCATCCTCGTAACGTTCCTTTTCTATACTGTCCTCATGTTTATCAGGCAGACGAGAGCATGGCAGCTTATAAAGGGTATCGTTCTTATCCTCATCTTTGTTGCTTTCTGCGGCTTGATAGGGCTCGACATGGTAGGGTTCCTGTTTAACCGCCTGCTTTATATCATCGCTATCCTGTTCGTGGTACTGTTCCAGCCTGAGCTACGAAGAGCCCTTGAGACTGTGGGTCTTCGTACTTCCAATGCGGCAAATCCTTTCAGACACAGCGAATCCGTGATGACAAAAGAAGAACTTACGCATTTTATCAAAGAGATCAGCTCTGCCTGCAAAGAGATGTCCAGAACATATACAGGCGCTTTGATCCTCATTGAGAGACATACGAGACTCGATGAGCTCCTGTCCCAGGAAAACGTTGTATCATTCGATTCTGAAGTAACGAGCTCCGTTCTCCAGAGTATTTTCTATAAGGGTTCACCCATGCATGACGGCGGCCTTCTCATCAGAGACGGAAGGATCATTGCCGCAAGATGTCACGTGCCGCTCTCGGTTACCATGCATTCTCTTGAGCGCGCGGGAACACGTCACAGAGCCGCAGTCGGCGCGAGTGAGATGGGCGATACCGTTGCAGTAGTTGTATCTGAGGAGAGAGGCAAGACTTCAGTCGCAGTCAACGGAAGACTTTTCGAGATGAAGTCTGCAAAAGAACTGGAAGCCAATCTTTCTTATCTCTTAGGACTTAAGGAATACGGCGGTGAGCAGAAGACCTTCTTCGGAAAGATCCTCGATAAGTTCCGCCGCAATAACAATGACAAGCAGGATGTCTTGAGCCGTGAGGAAGTAGAGAATGCAGCAAAGAATAAGCCTGTAGCTGCATCAGAGCCTGTATCTGCAAAGACACAGGTCGAGACAGCAGGCGAAACAGCAGTTCCGATCGCCATCCGCACACAGGTAGCAGACCAGACTTCCAATTCCAAGAGAGTCGGTACAGCCACGAGGATCCTTTTCCTTGTCGTGTCGATCTTCCTGTCGCTTTTGCTTTGGATCTATATCCAGATCAATACGAATCCGGTTGTTTCCAAGACCATTACGGTCCCTATCCAGTATAACGATGAGGACAAGCCGGAGAATTATGAAGTCTCGTATCCTGTTAAGACCGTCGAGCTCGAGATCGTAGGACGTGCGAGCACGCTTAATTCAATGACCGCTGACGACATCGTAGCCGAGATCGATTATTCCAAGATCACTGAAGGTGATACGGGAGTTATCCAGCTTCCCGTTAACGTATCCGGTGCGGACGGCAACACTTACTTCCGTGTTGAGCGCCAGCTCCCCGAGAAAGTCGACGTCATAGTCTACTCGGTCAACTGATTAGTATTCTATTGCCTGATATTCAGGCCGAAAGGAAATAATATGCTTGAGACAAAAGATCTTATCGATTTAACACACACGCTTGCTGCTCCTATTCTTGAAGACAAGAAGTATCCCTGGGAAGCGTTGCCCCTCATCAAGGAATTCATCCTGAAGTTAGGCCCCACACTTGATCCCGAGATCTATGAGCAGAAGGCTGAAGATATCTGGATCGCAAAGAGCGCGAAAGTTTTTGATTCCGCTTACATCGCAGGCCCCTGCATCATCGGACCCGAGACTGAAGTCCGCCAGTGTGCATTCATCAGAGGCAGTGCCCTTATCGGAAGCAAGTGCGTTATCGGCAACTCCACAGAGCTTAAGAATGTAATCATCAGCGATAACGTTCAGGTCCCTCACTATAACTATGTAGGTGACTCCATCCTGGGATTTAAGTCACACCTCGGCGCAGGTGCTATCACATCCAACGTCAAGTCTGACAAGACTCTCGTATGCGTTAAGAACGGCGATGAGGTCATTGAGACCGGCCTTAAGAAGTTCGCTGCTATCGTAGGCGACAACGTTGAAGTCGGCTGCCAGAGCGTTCTTAATCCCGGTACCGTTATCGGCAGAGGCTGCCGCGTATATCCGCTCTCAAGAGTAAGAGGCGTTATCCCGGAGAAGCACATCTTCAAGGATAAGGATGAGATAGTACCTATCGAAGAATAATACTCGTTTGAGAATAATTCTCGTTGCTGTCCTCGCTTTGCATGCGGAGGCAACTCGAATCATTCTCAAGCTCGGAACAAAACAAAAAATAAAAAGGGCGTGAGTTTGATCACGCCCTTTAGTATTTAATGATGTAATGAAATTATACTACTGAATCCTTGAGCTTATCGAAAGCAGCCTTTGCGACCTGTCTTACGTTAGGATCGGAATCAGCGAAAGCGAGCTTCTTAACATACTCTTCGCAGTGCTTTGCGTGGATCTCGGCAGCAGAAGTAGCTGCAGCAGCTCTTACCATAGGTGAAGAGTCACGGAGAAGAGGGATAAGAGCCATGCCGGTCTCGTAAGTCGGGATATTTCCCATGGCCATAGCAACTGCCATGCGTACATCGTCTTCCGGAGCATCAGCAAACTTGAGCAGGGCACCGAGTTTACCCTTTGAACCGAGTTTCTGGATTTTATCTTTCAAAGCGTCCGTACGTCCCATATATCGTTAGACTCCTGATCTCGTTAATTGCTCAACATCATTATAGAGTAAATCTTACAAAAAAAACACCACCGAATTTTAAAATTATTTGAAATTATTAGTTTTTGGTATACTTAGCTCTATAATACTTTTGATTATACAATCAAAATTCTCAAAAATGAAACCGCTTTTGAGTGTTTTGGATAAATGTGAGGATAATGAAAATGAATAGATTTACTAACTGCCTGACGATAGCGATCGTATCCGGAGCAGTCTTATTGTGTTCCTGTTCGACCAATCTCGGTCCTGAGACGTTGCCTTCGACAACGCCTGCTACAGAGACTGAGGAATCGATCCCCGAGACATCTGAAATCATCACTCCTGAGATGACCGATCCTTCAAGCGAAGCAGTCGTTACTGACCGTATCGTTGACAAGTACGGACAGCTCACGATCGACGGCACCAAGATAGTTAATGGTGACGGCGAGGTCGTAATGCTCAAGGGAATCAGCTCTTACGGAATCGAAAAGTGCGAGGGCTTCTTTACCCCCGAGATCGTTAAGACACTCGCGCAGGACTGGGGCTGCGATATCCTTAGGATCTCCCTTACAGGTGATAAGGAGAGCGACGGTTATCTCAAGGAACCCGAGAAGTATTTCGATATGGTCTGCGAGATCTGCAATATGTGCATCGACCAGGGCATTTATATTCTCGTCGACTGGAACGTCGCTTATATGGAAGATTCCGATGAGAACGAGGAAGCCGCTGTCGATTTCTTCTCCAGATTATCAGCGATCTATTCTGATTCCCCGAACGTGCTTTACGAAGTCGAGAATAACGCGTTCATGATCGATGAAGACGAGAGCGCAAGTGCCGAATGGTCTGACGATATCAAGCCTTTCGCAAAGGCTGTGATCGAGGCCGTCAGAGAGAATGACGAAGATACCATCATCATTGTAGGCACTCCGAAAACATGCTTCGGCATCAGCACTGCCGCCGATTCCGAGCTCGACTACAGTAATATTGCTTATGCATGCCGCTTCTTTGCAGGAACGCAGGGAGAGGAATACCGTGAGGATATTGAATCAGCCATCGATGACGGATTGTGCGTATTTATCAATGAGTGGTCCATGTGCACTGACAATTATATAGGCGGTATTTTCTATGTAGAGAGCCAGGAGTGGATGGACTTCCTTAAGGAGAATCAGATCTCATGGTGCAATTACGCTATCGGAAATGATACATACGATGACGCGAATGCGCTTATGTTCTCATCTGAGAACTATACCTTTGAGCAGAAGTATTCAGGACACTGGCCTAACGGCCTGATCTCCGGCAGCGGCCTGTTCGTAAGAGAGCAGATGCTCCTGGTGGAGACTGATGATCCTGCCGATGAGACGGAATCTACCGAAGAGTAGGGAGTGGTAGCAGCGGATGCCCAGACCCGGATATAAATTGGCATCGAACAGAAGCAGATGTGAGATGCTTGCTCTTGAGACCGATAACTTAAGGCTGGCCGTGCTCCGCAAGAGCGAGGCGGCGAGAGCCTGTGAGTATTTCACGTATAACAGGGACTTCCACAAGGCTTTTGCCCAGACCCATAAGGACGATTATTTCACTGTGCCCATGCAGAAGAAGTATCTCGCATACGACTGTGATTCGTTCCTTGAAGGCAGCCTTATCCCTTTGTGGATAACTCTCAAGGGCAGTGACAGGCTGATAGGAAGAGTGTCATTTTTCAATTTCGCCTACGGCGGCATGATGTGCTGCAGCGTCGGTTATCATCTGGATAAGGACCATACCGGAAAGGGATATATGACCGAGGCATTGAGAGGTGCGATAACTTTTGTTTTCGACGAGTTCAAGATGCACCGTATCGAAGCCTTCATTCTTCCGGAGAACGAGAAGTCCAAGAATCTGGTAAAAAGGCTGGGCTTCCATTACGAAGGCCAGAGGATCTCGTATATGCATATCAACGGCAGATACAGGGATCACGATGCGTTCTATCTGCTCGAAGATGATATCAAAGTCGGGCCGTAAGCGGAGGGAATTTGGCAAAACCGTAAAATTGCCTTAACTTGTAACAAAAAATCAATATTTTTACTTGGAAAGTGTGTAATAATATTATAAACGTCTATTCGGAGGTGATATTTGTGAACAGAAAGAGATTTACAACTGCACTTATTGCTGCAATGATGGTTGGCATATTCTGTCTTGGAGCAGCAGCTTGCAAGAAAAAGACAGATCCTACAATCACAGATACCAGCGAGACTTCTGAACAGACGACAACTACCACCACCACAGCTCCGACGACGTCTCTTGTTATATATAGCGGCCCCCTCGAGAACAGCCAGGAGATCACCTGGACTGAGACTCCCTTAGAGTCACCTAAGACATATTATGTAAAGGTTTCCAAGGGCGAGTTCCTCAACGTAAGAAAGGGACCCGGTACGAATTACGAGAAGGTTGCTTCACTTACAAGAGGACAGGCTGTTGTAGTAGTTGCCAAGTCAGGTATCTGGTATAAGACCAATGACGGTTTCTATATCTCTGAGACATACCTTTCAGGTACGATGCCCGACTGATAAATTATCGGTTGATTATTTTCAGACCTTAGTGTAATATACATAGGCACTTGAATTAAGTGCCGATATGCGAGTGTAGTTCAATGGTAGAACTTCAGCCTTCCAAGCTGACCACGTGGGTTCGATTCCCATCACTCGCTCCAGGGTCATTAGCTCAGCTGGATAGAGCAACAGCCTTCTAAGCTGTGGGCCGGAGGTTCGAGTCCCCCA
>JAFZHS010000016.1 GCA_017554745.1 Clostridiales bacterium
ATCAGATCGAAGCTGCCCGTGTCGCCATCAACAGATACGTAAAGCGTGGCGGTAAGGTATGGATCAAGATCTTCCCTGACAAGCCTGTATCAAAGAAGCCTGCACAGGTCCGAATGGGTTCCGGTAAGGCAGCAAACGAGTACTGGTGCGCAGTAGTAAGACCTGGAAGAGTTCTTTTCGAGATCGCAGGTGTTACTGAAGAGCAGGCAAGAGAAGCCATGAGACTTGCAGGACACAAGCTCCCTTGCAAGACAAAGTTTATCGCAAAGGTAAAGGAGGAAAGCACAAATGAAGGTTGATGAAATCCGCAAGATGTCTGATGAAGAACTTTCTTCTGAGCTCGCCTCTTTGAAGGAAGAACTCTTCAAGCTCCGCTTCCAGCATGCAACAAACCAGCTTGATAATCCGGCTCAGATTGCACAGGTTAAGCGTGATATCGCAAGAGTAATGACAATTCAGCGCGAGAAGCAGCTCGCTGCTAATAAGTAAGGAGGAGACGACAAATGGCTGAAAGAAATTTAAGAAAAACCAGAGTCGGTCTCGTTACATCTGACAAGATGGATAAGACGATCACTGTTTCCGTCGTAGAGCACGTTAAGCACCCTCTTTACGGAAAGATCATGAAGAGAACCTACAAGCTTAAGGCACACGATGAGAACAACGATGCTCACATCGGCGATAAGGTTGAGGTTATGGAGACACGCCCTATTTCCAAGGATAAGCGTTGGAGACTGGTTAGTGTCGTTGAGAAGGCTAAGTAAGGCGATTAAAGGAGGATATATCAGATGATTCAGGTTGAATCCAGACTCAGATCTGCCGACAACACCGGAGCAAAAGAGCTTCTCTGCATCAAAGTTTTGGGTGGCTCTTGGAGAAAGTACGCCAACATCGGCGACGTTATCGTTTGCTCCGTAAAGAGCGCTGCTCCCGGCGGCATGGTCAAGAAGGGTGATGTAGTTAAGGCAGTTGTCGTTCGTTCCAAGCAGGGCGTAAGACGTAACGACGGCTCATATATCAAGTTCGACGAGAATGCGGCAGTCATCATTAAGGAAGACAAGAATCCCCGCGGAACTCGTATTTTTGGACCCATAGCAAGAGAGTTAAGAGATAAGGATTACATGAAGATCTTATCTCTCGCTCCGGAAGTTCTTTAAGGAGGAATAGACACATGGCTAAGAGTAGTGTTCATGTAAAGAAAGACGACCAGGTCATTGTCATTTCCGGCAAGGACAAGGGCGCAAAGGGTAAGGTTCTCATGGTAGATGAGAAGAAGGGCAGAGTTTACGTTGAAGGCGTAAATATGGTCAAGAAGCATCAGAAGGCCAGAACACAGACAGCTCCTTCCGGAATTGTTGAGCGTGAAGGTTCTATCGATGCATCCAACGTAATGCTCGTTGACCCCAAGACAGGCAAGCCCACAAGAGTTGGCTACCGTATTAACGAAGACGGTTCTAAGTCCAGGATCGCTAAGAGATCCGGCGAGGTCATCGATACGGTTTCTAAGGCTAAGAAGGGGGAGTAATCAATGACCAGATTAAAAGATAAGTACATTTCCGAAGTAGCACCCGCACTTCAGGAGAAGTTCAAGTACAGCTCATCGATGCAGATCCCGAAGGTCGACAAGATCGTCCTCAACATGGGTGTCGGTGAAGTTAAGGATAACCCGAAGGCTCTTGAGAGCGCTATGCGCGACATGGGCATCATTGCAGGCCAGAAGCCTGTAGCAACGGTATCCACAAAGTCAATCGCAGCCTTCAAGCTCAGAGAGGGCATGAAGATCGGATGCAAGGTTACTTTGAGAGGCGATAATATGTATTACTTCCTCGATAAGCTCATCAGCCTTGCTCTTCCCCGTGTACGTGACTTCCGCGGAATCAATCCTAATTCCTTCGACGGACACGGCAACTATGCGATGGGTATCAAGGAGCAGCTTATGTTCCCTGAGATCGATTATGACAAGATTGATAAGATTCGCGGTATGGACATCATCATTGTTACTACTGCCGGAACAGACGAAGAGGCATTCGAGCTCCTGAAGCTCTTGGGCATGCCTTTCCGCAAGTAATTTGGAGGAGAATAACACATGGCAAAGAAGTCAATGATTCTTAAGTCTCAGAAGACACCCAAGTTTTCCACTCAGCAGCATAACCGTTGCAAGATCTGCGGAAGACCTCATGCGTATATCCGTAAGTACGGCATCTGCCGTCTCTGCTTCCGCGATATGGCATACAAGGGAGAGATTCCGGGCGTAAGAAAGGCAAGCTGGTAACAGTTATCTTTCTTAAGAATTAGAACTGTCCATAACAAAACAGGAGGAAGAATTATGCAGATTACAGATGCAATCGCAGATATGCTCACAAGAATCCGCAATGCCGGTACTGCAGGACACGCCACAGTTGACGTTCCCCAGTCCAACATGAAGAAGGCTATTGCTCAGATTCTCCTTGACGAAGGATATATTGAGAAGTTCGAGACACTCGAGGGAAATACCCAGGGCGTTATCAGGATCACACTCAAGTATTCCGGCAGAAAGCCTGTCATCACAGGTATCAAGAGAATCTCCAAGCCCGGTCTTCGTACTTATGCGGACAAGGAGAATCTGCCCCGCGTACTCAACGGCTTGGGCGTTGCTATCATCTCTACATCTAAGGGTGTTATGACTGAT
Organism: Clostridiales bacterium; assembly: GCA_017554745.1. Taxonomy (GTDB): domain Bacteria; phylum Bacillota; class Clostridia; order Saccharofermentanales; family Saccharofermentanaceae; genus Saccharofermentans. The sequence goes on from JAFZHS010000016.1 coordinate 2,666, forward strand.
AAGCAGGCTAGAAAGCTCGGTGTCGGCGGCGAAGTTCTCGCTTACATTTGGTAATTTTTCGAGATCTTAAAGATCTTGAAAAGATATACATCTCTGAAAAGCCCCGGGGTAGGGCGACATACCCGCCCGGAGGTTAAATCTTAAGAGCAGGAGGAAAATTTTATGTCAAGAATCGGCAGAATGCCCATAGTCGTTCCTGCAGGCGTCGATGTAAAGATCGACGGCCAGCACGTAACGGTTAAGGGCGGCAAAGCAGAGCTCTCACTTGATGTTCATCCGGACATCACAGTAAAGCTGGAGGATGGACAGATTCTCGTTTCTCGTCCCTCAGACGATAAGAATCACCGTTCTCTCCACGGCCTTACAAGAGCGCTCATTCAGAATATGGTAACCGGCGTACACGAAGGTTTCACAAAGACATTGGAGATCAATGGTGTAGGTTACAGAGCTTCAAAGGCTGGTAATAAGGTTACATTCAACCTTGGTTATTCACATCCTATCGAGATGGTTGAACCCGAGGGCATCACAATCGATGTCAAAGACAATCAGGTCATCGTTCAGGGCGCTGACAAGCAGCTCGTAGGCGAGACCGCAGCAAAGATCCGTTCTCTCAGAGTTCCTGATGTTTATAAGGGCAAGGGTATCAAGTATGCCGGCGAGCACCTTATCATCAAGGAAGGTAAGACCGGTGCTAAGAAGTAAGGCGCAAAGGGGGTAAATTCAACATGATTGGTAGAATTGATAAAAACAAGATTCGTAAGAGAAAGCATGTTCGTGTAAGGAAGAAGATTTCCGGAACGACAGAGTGCCCTCGTCTTTGCGTATATAGAAGCAACAGCCACATTTACGCTCAGATCATCGATGATACAAATGGAACAACACTTGTAAGCGCATCTACGCTCGACAAGGAGATCAAGGGTTCCGTATCCGTAGGCAGCAACGTCGAGGCAGCTAAAGCAGTTGGTAAGCTTATCGGCGAGCGCGCTATTGCCAAGGATATCAAGGACGTAGTATTCGACCGTGGCGGATATCTCTATCACGGAAGAGTACAGGCTTTGGCAGAGGCGGCAAGAGAAGCCGGTCTCTCATTCTAATCGGGAGGAGCAAATTAGATGGCTTTAGAGTCTAAGAACAATTCAAGAGAAGAAAAGAAAGAGTTCGAAGAGCGCGTAATCCACATCAGCCGTGTTTCCAAGACTGTTAAGGGCGGTAAGAACATGAGATTTGCTGCTCTCGTAGTTATCGGAGACAGAAATGGCCGTGTAGGTAAGGGCATCGGTAAGTCTACCGAAGTTCCGGACGCTATCAGAAAGGGTATCGAAGAGGCTAAGAAGAATATCGTTGAGGTTTCTATCGTTAACGGTACTATTCCTCACGAGACACTCGGTGAATTCGCTGCAGCTCAGATCGTTATGAAGCCTGCTGCAAACGGTACCGGTGTTATCGCAGGCGGCCCTGTCCGTTCAGTTTGCGAACTCGCAGGTATCACAGATATCCGTACAAAGTCTATCGGATCCAACAATCCCAACAACATGGTCAACGCTACTATCGAAGGTCTCAAGACCTTGAAGTCCGTAGAAGAGGTCGCTAGACTTCGCGGCAAGTCTGTTGACGAGATTAAGTAAGGAGGCCGGAACTGAATTATGGCTAACATCAAGATTAAGCTTGTCAAAAGCACAAACAAGGCAAGAGAGTCCGAGAAGGCTACAATCAGAGCTCTGGGCTTGAAGAAGATCGGTCAGACTGTTGAGAAGGCTGACAATGAGGCTACACGCGGCATGATCAAGAAGGCTGTTAACTACGTAGCCGTAGAAGAGAATTAATGGAGGTGCCACATGAAGCTCAATGAAATGACTTCCGCAGGCAACGCAAAAGCATATCGTAAGGGCAGAGGTCCCGGATCCGGTAACGGCAAGACAGCCGGCCGTGGTCACAAGGGTCAGAATGCCCGTTCAGGCGGCGGCGTAAGACCGGGATTTGAAGGAGGCCAGATGCCTCTTTACAGACGTCTCCCTAAGAGAGGCTTCAACAACAAGAGATTTGCTCCTGCTTACATCGAAGTAAATGTCGGAGATCTTGAGGTTTTCGATAACGGAGCAGCTGTAGACGCTAAGGCTCTTGCTGAGAAGGGCATCATCACTCTTCCTAAGAACAATGACGGTGTTAAGATCCTCGGCAACGGCGAGCTCACAAAGAAGCTCGACGTAACAGCAGCTAAGTTCACAGCAGGCGCTAAGGAAAAGATCGAGCAGGCCGGAGGCACGGCTACGGAGGGTTAATAGGCATGAATGGTATTTTTGATACTGCAGTAAATGCTTTTCGTGTAGAGTCTATACGTAAAAGACTGCTCTATACCTTCATGATCTTGGGGATCTTCATGCTTGGCGGACTCATCCCTGTTCCGGGTATGGACGGTGACAAGTTTACCGCTCTTATCCAGCAGTGGGGCCAGCTCGGAAGCATCATGGACATCATCTCAGGCGGTGGTCTTGCACACGCTTCGATCCTGTCCATGGGTGTATCTCCTTACATCAACGCATCGATCATCCTCCAGCTCTTAACTGTCGTTATCCCCCAGTTGGAAGAAATGTCCAAAGAGGGCGAGTCCGGCAGAAAGAAGATGGACAAGATCACGCGTTATTCGGCTATCGGTCTGGCATTAGTCCAGTCCAGCCTGTTCTGCTACTCAACTCGCACGGCACTTTGTTCGAGCCTTCCTACATGGCTCAATGCCGGAGTTGTTATCATCTCATTCACGGCAGGTGCCGCTATCGTCGTCTTCTTAGGTGAGAAGATCAACGATAAGGGTATCGGCAACGGCGTATCTTTGATAATCTTCGCAGGTATCGCTACACGTCTTCCTTCAATGGTTAAGACACTTTATGCGAAGTGCGTTGATTTGAGCACAAAGATCGACAGTGCCGTATGGGGTGCAATAGTCGGAATTCTTGTATTCTTCGTTGTAGCAGCTGTTTCAGTTGCGATCATCGTCTTCGTTCTCTATGTACAGAACGCAGAGAGAAGAATTCCCGTGCAGTACTCAAAGAAGGTTATCGGCAGACAGCAGCGCGGCGGAAACAGGGACTATATACCGCTCAAGGTTAACATGTCCGGTGTTATGCCTGTTATCTTCGCTATGTCGCTTCTCGCAATCCCGAACATCATCGTTACACTGTTCATGAGCAACAGCTCTAACAAGGTCGCTCTCTGGCTCAAGAACAGCTTCACAGGCAGCTCCTGGTACTATGTTGTATACTTCCTGCTTATCATTGCGTTTACATTCTTCTATACGGCGATCAATTTCCATCCCGTTGAGATTGCAAACAACATCACTAAGAACGGCGGTATGATCAACGGTATCAGATCAGGTAAGCCTACGACAGACTTCATTAAGATCACGGCTCACAGACTCAATTGGGTCGAGGCATTCTTCCTCGTTCTCGTCTGCATCGTGCCGACCATCATCGGCGTACTTACAGGCTTCGAGAACGTATGGTTCGCAGGTACATCCGTATTGATCCTTACAGGTGTTGCCAACGACCTCATCGTTCAGGTAGAAGGTGAACTTGAGATCAGAAGTCCTAAGGGATTCCTGGAAGATCTTACGATCAAGTCAGGCAAAAGGTAAGCTTTACTGCTTCAAAGTAACATCAAGAGGCTGTCTCATATGAGGCAGCCTCTTTTATGTTTTGCATCGCGAAAAGATGGATTATAATATCCCCATGAGCAACTTACTTGATTATCTGACATGGAGAGGAGACATCTCCCTTTCACAGGACCCGTTTAACAGTATCGACGGCATGATACTGTCGTGTCTGTCATACGTAAAATTAGAGAAGGTCCTTCCCAAGAAAGGCAAGATGACGATAGCCCAGGCATCGGAGAAATTCTTTAAGATCCACTCTGAAGCAGAGCTTGCCAAAGACAAGTCATTTATTAAATTTGCTCCTTCAATGCTCAAAGCACTTGCTGAGGCTGACAGATTCAAAGACTCATATCTTTCAAATTATGTAAATATAGTTGATATACCAAAACAGATCCAGTTTTCCGCGGTTACTATCGACACGCCGGACGGAATGACCTTCATCTCCTTCAGGGGAACGGACGATTCGATAATCGGATGGAAGGAAGACTTTAATTTAAGCTTCGAGACAGTTCCTGCCGAGACGGAAGCGGCCCAATATCTTCAGAATGTTATGACAGGCCGGCTTAACAGAGTGCGCATAGGCGGACACTCGAAGGGCGGACATCTGGCTATATTTGCGGCATCAGCCATGCCTGTGGATATCGCCATGAAGATCGAGAAGATCTATAGCTTTGACGGCCCCGGATTTAATAAAGAAGCCATGAAGTCAAATAAGTTCAAGAAGATCCAGCCCAGGATCGAGAAATATATTCCTGAGACTTCGATTATCGGAAGACTCCTCGAGGATTCCACCAAGCCTACTGTCGTTAAGAGCAGTGAAGCCGGCATTATGCAGCACGATCCGCTCACCTGGCAGCTCGAAGGAAAGAATTTCGTAACATGCGCTAAGACAGATAAGATAAGCGATCTTTTCGATGAGACCATGACCGGGTGGCTCGATAATATGAGCTTTGCGGAAAGAAAAGTGTTCGTCGACGAGCTGTTCTCTGTTTTCGAGGCCTCGGGATGTGAATACTTAAGCCAGATGACCAAGGTAGGCATAACTGGCATCAGGGCCATGATCGTAAGGCTCGGGCAGATCAAGAACGACACCGGCGCCAAGGTAAAGGCACTCGTAAAGATGTTCTTTATAAATCTCAATGTCCTTAAAGGCGGCGGTGATAATGACAAATTGACAAGCGGTCTGCTGCAGCTTGATTCAGGATCAAAAAAGTAAAAAACAAGAGGCTGTCACTTATGTGGCAGCCTCTTTTATGTGGTGTATATGTGAAAAGGGTCAGACGATAACCGGGAAAGACAGTGTGACCTTAAACAGATCACCGTCAATCGCGATATCGAATGTGCCGCCCTGAAGCTCGGTCATGCTCTTGGCGATGGAAAGGCCAAGGCCGTTGCCTTCGGTATTGCGTGCCTGGTCGCCTCTGACGAAGCGCTCCACAAGCTCATCCGGGCTGATATTGAGCTCTGCTGATGAAGTGTTCTTGAACGTGGTTACGGCCTTGCCGTCAATTACCTCGAGCGTAAGATAAACCCTGGTGCCCGGCTGGGAATACTTACAGATATTGTTCATGAGGTTGTCGTAGATCCTCATCATGCGCCTGCCGTCAGCCATTATCATGACGCTTTCTTCGGGCGTGGTGGTGACAAGGGTCAGGCTGCAGCCGTCGAGCCGCTCTTTATATTCACCTGCTGTCTGAGAGATGAAGGTGCAGCAGTCGAGGGGAGCAGGCACGATCTCCAGATTGCCGGTGGATGCCTTGGATGCTTCCACGAGGTCTTCGATAAGCCTTTTGAGCTTTTCGGACTGTCTCACGATTACCTCAGAGTACTCAGTAAGCTTCGGATCGTCAGGTTCGGCATTTCCGATGAGGGATGCATAGTTGATGATCGAAGTAAGAGGCGTCTTGATGTCATGGGAGACATTGGTGATGAGCTCAGTCTTCATCCTCTCTGACTTGAGCCTGTCTTCGACGGCGATAGTGACGGAGTCGGCAACCGCATTGAGATTATCGGCGTGCTTTTTGAAGTCGCCGAAAAGGCCCTTTGTGGAAGTGCGGTAAGAGATATCTCCCTGAGCCATCTTTTCGCCTGAAGTCTTGAGCTTCTTCAGCATCAAAGCGATGTAGAAGATAACGGGGCACAGTATCAGCTTCTCGAAAAACCATCCAATGGACATTACATCACGGTCCATGCCCGAACCGGCGATCACGATCAGTTCGATGAAGGAGATAACAACCATTGCAACGACGACCTGCCATACGACCGGTATAGAAAGAATGGCCCTGAACAGGAGCTTAAAGCCTTTGCCGATGAGCTTAATGATCTTATAGGCCAGTGTATCTTTGATAAGCACTTTGAGCTTGACTCTGGCCGCAAGGCTTACGCACAGACCGAGAAAACCGTTAACAGCGACGATTACGACCAATGCAGCGAAAGCAGCTTCAAGGAAACCTGTAACGGAATCGGCGATGAAAATGGCGATGAGCCCGGCAAAGAGCGAGATGATAAGCAGAACGTCAAACGGGAACTTGCCCAAAGGCCCGAGCGTAACGGTCTCAGAGCCCGGGTGTTTGCCTGCCACGCACATGAGCGCTATAAAGCTTGCGAGGATAAGGAAAAAGCAGATGATCCCGACAGGATAAATGAGATAGCGGACACTGAAAATAAGGTGTATGCCCCTTGTCTCAAGATAGCTGTAGCTGTTATAGGTAACGGAATTCGCATATGCTTGTATCTCAACATCCCTGACACCGTCATTTGCGGCATCATAAGGCGTATATCCGTAGATACCGGAGATATTGCCGTCCGGTGAACAGATCAGCTGTGCTCTGAAAGTATGCAGAGTATAGTTCTGGTATTTTCCGGATACTCCGGCTGATTCGCTTGCCATGTCAAAATCAGGCGTAGCAGCTATCAGCGTTCCGTCGGGCTCAGTTATCTTCAAGGGCATCAGTTCGATGCCGTTGTACTGGTTAGTTACGAGTCTGTAGGCATCGATAACCGCTAACTGCTGGATGCTCTGTTCTTCTCTCAGCGCATAGTATTCGTCCTCTGTTTTGCCGTAAATGTCTTCATATACGGCAGCTACTCCTGATGCAACGCACAGGAATCCGATTATCAGGGACAGGTTTATTACAACGAAAAGCAGGGTCTTGCCGGCCACTGTCCTCAAAAAATGACTTTTCTTCTTTTCCATCAATTTCTCCCCTTTTCGATCTTATAGCCCTGACCGAAGATGACCTTGATGTATCTCGGGTCATTGGGCGTGATCTCGATTTTTTCTCTTATATGCCTGATGTGGACGGCTACGGTGTTATCACCTGCGGATAGGGCGTCCTCACACCAGACCTTGCGGTATATCTCTTTGGGCGAAAATACTTTACCCGGTTCTTTCATAAGGAGCTTTAATATCTCAAACTCCTTGGGCGTAAGGCTTACTTCATTGCCGTCGACCGTGACAGTCCTGGTGTCACTGTTAAGCTCGATGGTGCCGACAGTAAGGATGCCGTTTGCGGCCGTTCCCGAGCCGAGCCTGGTGTAGCGCCTTAACTGGGAGCCTACCCTGGCAGCGACCTCCAGGGGATTAAAGGGCTTGGTGATATAATCATCAGCCCCTATGTTAAGTCCCAATATCTTATCCTGGTCCTCTGACTTGGCCGTCAAGAGGATGATCGGCATATTGAACTTCTCCCTGATCTTCGACATCGCTGTTATCCCGTCCATTTGCGGCATCATGATATCAAGTAAGATGAGGTGGAATTCCTCTTTCTGCGTCATTTCGACTGCTTCGGCACCGTTATATGCTTCGAACAACCTGTAATCCGGATTCTGCAGATAGATCTTAAGCGCGTTAACTATGTCTTTGTCATCATCACAAATCAGAATGTTATACATTTTCCCCACCTCTTATGTCTGACATAAGGACATTGTAAGGGTAAAGTCTTTAATATCCAATAACAGACAGCCTTAAGATTTGATTAAGAACGGGATTTTGTGGCAAAATAGCCCGAGGAAAACAAAGATTGCAGGTAAATCGGCGATATGCTTTACATAATCAGACACGGAAAGACAGACTGGAACCTCAGACACAAGCTGCAGGGAAGGACTGACATCCCCTTAAATGAAGAGGGAAGACAGATGGCGATAGAGGCAGGCGAGCGTTATAAGGACACTCACTTTGATGTCTGCTATTGCTCGCCTCTTATAAGAGCCAGGGAGACTGCCGGGCTTCTTCTTAAGGACAGGGATGTCCCCGTCGTTATAGATGACAGGCTCAAGGAGATGGGCTTCGGTATATACGAAGGCGAAGAAGAGATATTCGGCAAGCCCGAGTGCCCTGTAAGGGAGCTGTTCTTTAATCCCGCAGGATATGTGGCGCAGGACGGAGCCGAGAGCCTTGAAGAATTGTTTTCCAGGACGGGCAGTTTTCTTAAAGAAGTCGCTTATCCCCAGGTTAAAGAAGGAAAGGATGTCCTGATCGTAGGCCACGGCGCCATGAACTCCGCAATTATCTGCCAGGTGCTCGGCAAACCGGTCGACAAACTCTGGGAAGTCGGGATCGAAAACTGCAGACTTATTACGCTCATATAAAAGAGAGCGACCACCCGGTAAAGGGTGGCCGCAAATATGGGGATAATAGGAATAGAAAAATGTCTTAGTTGATACTTGAAGTATAAGTCATTCAAATTCAGATTTCAACGACATATATTTAATGTTGTTTAAACGTAATTTGAAAAGACTGTTAATGGTTTTTTGCGCTTTCAGACAGTCTGCAAAGCAAATGTTCGCTAACTGTACGCTTATATGTTAAACCGCAGGAAATCTCCTTTCTTTACGATTGATTGCAATTTTTTATTATGCATTTGCCTAGTTAAAAACTTTTTTCAGTTTGTCGGTATTTCTCTTCCTCCCGGACCGCCTGCTCCGGGGTCACCGAACCCGCCGGGGCCTCCAAAGCCGCCCGCGCCCGGATCACCGAAGTCTCCTCCGCCGGGGCCGCCGAAGCCGCCGCCAAAGCCTGCTCCTGAGCCGTAGAGGTTATCGGTAAGAGTAACCGTTTCAGAATAATTTCCGGCTGTGACCGTATAGCTGTTGCCCTGTACAAGGTCAGGAGAGCTTACGAGGACAGTCTGGTATGAAGAATCTGCCGCAGCCTGGAGGAGCACCTTGCCGGAGGAATCAGTTACCTTGATCTCTGATCCTGATGACTGATTGCCTGTGGTTAAGAGGATAGTCCCCTGGGAAGCACTCGTGAAGTTGGTTGCCATGCCTGCTGCACCGGCCATTATTACGGTTCCTCCCGTAATCACAGCGCTGCCGTTAACATCGAGTGAGCCGTTGGCGCCTGATGTCGGGCCCATGACCGTGAGGATGCCGCCTGACATCTCAAAGGAGCCGTTGGAATCAACGCCGTCGCCTTCGGTCCTTACATAGATCTCGCCGCCTGTTATCTTGAGGGTGCTGACTCCGTCTGCCTGCATTACTCCGCCTGAGGAAGAAGCAGATACCGCATTGATACCGTCATCCGAGGAGACGATGGAGATCACGCCGCCGTTGATCGTGACGTTCTGGCCTTCCAATCCTTCGTAAGATCTTGTGATATTGATCGTGCCTCCGTCTATCTGAAGGGAGGAGGAGGCTGTGATGCCGTCGTCTCCTGCCGAGATAGTGACCGTGCCGGAAGTGATACAGACATATCCCTTGGTAAGATCTTCGTCGTTGTCAGCCTGGATGCCGTCTTTGCCGCATGTGATATCGATGGATGCTTCCTTGATAACAACCGAGTCATTTGCCTGGATGCCGTCGCTCGAACTGTTGATCACGATATTTCCGCCTGCAATCGTGACGTCATCCTTGCCTACGATACCGTGATCAGTGGATGTTATTTCAAGCGAGCCGGAGCCGTTGATCGTGATATCTGTTTTCGAGAAGACCGCGCCGTCGACATTGTTGTCATCCTTGGAGTCGAACGAGCCGGTGTTGCCCAAAAAGTTGGTCGTATCGCTGTCGAGCGTTACATAGACATTATCGGCCTTAAGGCAGTAGAGAGCTGCATAATCAGAAGATGTTATGCTCGCGTCCTTCAGGATGATCCTTACATCATCAGACTTGCCGGCATCTACTACTATGTAGCCGTCAGTTAAGGTCCCGGTAACTACATATGTGCCCTTGGCTGTAATGGTGACCACCGGGCCTTCGATCTTGACTGAAGAAGAGTCAGAGGATGCGGAAGAGCCGTTAAGAGTAATCGTCTGCGCGTCGCTCTCATCATAGCTGACCTCTATGTCTTTATCGGAGAATGCTTCAGACAGGTCTGACGATATCGTGATCGTATCAGAGGATATCGTCTCTGATGTTTTATCTCCGGGGTTTACTGTTGTGCAGGCCGCGAGCGTGAAGACTGCGAGTGAGCCGGCCATTATCGCTGCAATCAGTTTATGTTCGGTTTTAATAGGTCTCATTTTAGTTTCCTCCTGTAAAGGACCGGGATCAAAGCTGGTCCGTGCTCTGTGACTGGTGCTCGGATACGGATATCTCGAGATTGCCGTTCCTTGTGCGGAGATCATCTATAAACGCCTTTTCCGTTGAAGCGTCTTTTAATACGATCTCGTAGCTGAGCTTAAAGAGAGAGCCCATGTTGCTGGTCTTGACCTGCTTTAATCTGTAAGACTTGGTATATTTCGCGAGGATATCATCGAAAACATCGCTGTAGTTAAGATCCTCGGGGATTGTGATCTTAAGATTCTTCTTAAGCTGTCTGCTGTTCTCCGAAGCAAGACCCGCGTAGAAGAGGATCGCAAGGCCGATGAGGACCGTAAAGAGCACAGCGTAGCCGATGTAGCCCATTCCCATGACGAGTCCCATGCCCATTGCCGCGAAGATGGCGCCGATCTCCCTGGCCGTTCCGGGAGCTGACCTGAACCTTACGAGGCTGAATGTTCCTGCGACTGCCACTCCGGCACCGATGTTGCCGTTGACCATCAGTATGACGACGCATACGACTGCGGGAAGTATCGCGAGTGTCATGACAAAGCTCTTGGTGTAATCGTTCCTGAATGTGTGGATCAGGGCGATGAGTCCGCCTAAGGCCAGTGATACAAGAACGAGGATTATGAATATGGAAGGCGTTATACCGGTTGAAGGTATTACCGGATTGAATAAGTTAAGCATAGAAGACGCTCCTTTCTGTTTTCTGATTCCCCATAAGGCATTCCTTGTAGTAGGTTCCGTATTTTGAATAAGTGATCTTGTTTATGTTGTTTTTGCTTAAGAAGCCCGCCATCCACATAGGCATAGCCCCCATGATCTTTACTTCCATCAGCGTGATGCCGTCTGGAAGAAGTGATGTTCCCCAGATGTCACTCCCGAGATCAAGATCCGTATCTCTTGCGAGGATGTTCTCGTCCAATGTGAGCCTGAACTCCGGGTCTTTCCCGTCCGAGTATGCTTCGCGCTCGTAGCTTAAGAACGCCTTTGCATTGATCCCGTCGTAGAACTTAAGGAAATAATCTATCTCGGAGGTTATCTGTGTCTTGAAGGGGATATCGATCCCTTGATCGATCCAGCTTCCGGCAGCTATCTTAGGCATTGCGACTCTCCGCTTATAGACGACATCTTCGAATTTCTTCTTTATCTCTACGAAGACCATGTCGCTCCAGTCTGCCCTCTGATATGACCTGATCCTCAGCTTCTCTTTGTATACCGGGCGATCCATGGAATTTCTTATCAGCCTGAAGCTGTCCGTGTCGTAGTAGATGTTGCGGATCGTGGTCCTGCCGTATTGGTCAAGGAGCATTCTGCCCTGCATCTCTTCTAACAGTGCCTTTTTCTGTGATGCTGTCAGGAAGTATTTTAATTCGTACCTCTCGAAAACATTCTGGTAAGACATTTTTAAAGACCTCACTTTCGTTGTTGGCCTGATGATAAATGGCGCACCTAAAATGAACCTGAAGTGAAATTAAAAACAACCTGAAATTGATCATGCCCCGGAACTTCTCATATGAGAGTCCCGGGGCATAACCTCTAGGAGATTTCTACAATGAAACCTTTTTTATTCAGTTAGGATACAGAAGAAAGTCTGTATCAGTGGAGGAATTCAAAGTTCAGGAGCGTGGGGTTGCCCATTCCCTTGAATGTGAGATAGAGCGGGTATACTCCGTCAGGAATCGTGAATTCTGCCCTGCCTTCTGTCCAAGCGGTGCAGAAATCGACGCTGATCCTGCCGAGCACGTCTCCATCGATCGAAGTCCTGATCTCAAAGTCACCCTTGCCGTAACCTCTGGTCGTGATCCTTAATCCCTTTACACCCTTAAGATCGAAATACTTGAATCCGACCGTGGTGTTGTCATAGATGTCTCTTACATAAGAAGGATCCTTTACGCCGTCCTCATGGTCTTTGGAGATATTTGCCTCGTGAAGCTCGCCGACATACATCTGGTTCTTGTCGTTAAAGAGATTGCATGCGATATGTGCAGGATACTCGCCGATGTCTGAGAGAGGGCCGCCGTTAAGACCGCAGGAAGTGATCTCTACCTGCTTTATGCTGCCGTCCTCTTCAAACTTGATCATCTCGGCACAGCCCTGGCGTGAATACCAGCTGTTGTTTGTCTGTCTGTGATAGAAGATGTACCAGTCGTCTCCGATCTCGACGATGCTGCCGTGGTTGTTTGCACCGAAGCATGTGGGCTTATCGGCAGGCTTATATGTACCGATACCGATATCGCAGTTGCTGACGATGACTCCGCCGTACTTGAAAGGTCCTAAAGGATTATCGGAAGTCGCATAGCAGAGCTCGTGCATTACCTGTGAAGAATAGATCAGATAGAAGATACCGTTTCTTTCCCTGATGGAAGGAGCTTCGAAGAAGGCATGTCCTTCAAATTCCGTACCCTGGCTGTACTGTGTGGAAGGGATAACGAATTCGGGTGCGCGCTTAACGGTGAGCATGTCCTTATCGAGAACAGTCAGCATGCAGCCGTGACGTGATTTGTCTCCCTGCCCGCAGAAGCCGGTGTACATGTATGTCGTATCGCCGATGGTGATAACGCCGGGATCGAACTGCTGCTCGTCGCCTTCCTTCCTGCCTAAGAGGGTACCGTCTTCGTAATGAACGTTTCCGATAAACTCGAACTTGCCCGAAGGAGTATCTGATACGGCAACGGAAATAACGCAGTCGTTATCAAGCGCATAGTACAGATAGTATCTGCCGTCAGGTCCTACCGTGACATCGGGTGCATAGAGGCATCCGCGGTCATCTGCGTTTGCGGGATCGTCGGATCTTCTGAAGATGACGCCCTCGTATGTCCAGTCGCCCAGATCGTTTACGGGTGCTGACCAGGTCACATAGTCGCCGGGGCAGAAAGCGTAGCCGTTAAAGAAGTCATGTGATCCGTAGATATAGACTCTGCCGTTGAAGACATAAGGCTCGCCGTCAGGGATATATTCCCAGTTCGGAAGATAAGGATTGAATGCCTGCTTCTTGGGAACCGTGTAGAGCTCGACGCGCGGCTTGGATTCACCCTTGCTCATGTCGACGGGGCCGATGGCGGACTCCTCGATGTGCTTAGTCATGAATGTATAGAAGTCTGACTCGGGCGAATCTTCCTGGACGGATGTTTTCGCGCCGTCACGGGTGAAATGCATCTCGTTCTTGAAGGAAGGAGTATAAGGCTTCCACAGAGGAAGTGCCGTGCCGTCCACATCATTGCCGTTAGGATCGCCGTTCTTTACGAAGTTCGCAAAGTATGTGCTCATCTGTCTTGCGATGTCGAAGTGTCTTCCGGTCATTGGTCTCCAGCACTTGTCGAGATTGTCGAAGAAGAACCAGAGGTCAACTGAGTGGAAAGTACCAGGATTATCCTCACCCGGAATGTCGGGCTCGAAGCTGTAGTAGTATCCGGGCTTGTCGCTGTGAGCGAAAACAGCCTTGATGGCGCACTCGATCGCGCGGACCGGTGCGTACATGTTGCCGTCGTGTTTTTGTGCTTCGGGGAATGACAAGAATTCGTCAGCCTTATTACCGAAGATGTCCCGTGCCTTTGCTTCGAAGTCAGCTTGTGAATCTGCGAAGATGAAGCTCGGGAATTCATCGAAAGTGTTGCCTGCCATAAGAGGCACGTGAGCATGCTTTCCTTCCATGAAGCTCTTGACCGGTTCTTCGGTAACGAAGACGTTGTCGATCATGGGAGCAAAGAAGAAATTCTCCGTCTCCCTGAACTTGCCGTAAGTCTCACGGATGAATTCCTGATCGAGGGATCTTGCTTCTTCCAAAGTCTTGACGCCGAGCTTTGCGAAAAGCTTATCGCCATAAGCACATGCTTCTTCGACAGACCTCGGGGTCATTATAAAATCCTTGATGTAAGGGAACTGGATGATGCCCGAGAGGATTATCGCCCTGTTATAAAGACCGATGCTCGATTCTGCTGTGAGGTGATTGAGGACACTTCCGCCGCCTGCGGACTGTCCTGCGATGGTGATGTTATCGGGATCGCCGCCGAATGAAGCGATGTTTCTCTTTACCCACTTCATTGCTGCCTGCTGGTCAAGAAGACCGAAGTTTGCGGGCGCCTCGGGTGATTCCTTGAAGAGCTCGGAATGAGCGAGGAAACCGAATGCGCCGAGTCTGTAGTTGATGGTTACTACTACGATGCCTTTTTTCGCGAGGTTCTCACCGTTGAATTCCATCTCGGCGGAATATCCCCACTGGAAGCCGCCGCCGTAGATCCATACGAGGACGGGGAGCTTATCGTCAGCGCTCTTCGCGTTTGTCCAGACGTTTAAGTAGAGGCAGTCTTCGTCGCGGTCGATATCAGGATCCACGTGCCATTCTTTGCAGTAGATATCTGTGCCGACAGCGGGCTGGTCCTGATAGGGGATAGGTCCGAACTTGTAGCAGTCCTTAATTCCTTCCCAATCTTCACAGGGCTGGGGTGCTCTCCAGCGGTTTTGACCTACCGGCGGCTGGGCAAAAGGAATGCCCTTAAAAACTGAGATGCGCGTATTGTTTCCGGGAAAGCCTCTGACGAGTCCGTTCTCGGTTTTTACGATCTTTAACATAGATGTACCTCTAAGGAATAAATGTAGTCACAATCTATGTTAGTCAAAGAAAAATTATTATTCAACGGGATAAAATTCAGACAAAACCTGACTAAATACACTAATTTCAATGAGTGTTAATTTGCAAAGAGAAGCCGAATTAAATAAAATATTAAATACTAAAAAAAGGAATAATCTTTCTCACTGTGGCAAACAAATACAAAGAACGCATAGTCAATTTTCTGGGTAAACAGAAGCTTAACAGGAAGTTCCTGCTCATGTATGTTTTCTGCGTTCTTCTGCCGCTCATTCTTACCGATACTTTCCTTTTCAGATCTGTTTTCGAAGCCGAGTTTTCCAGCCAGGCACATTACAGGGATAACGCGATAGAAGCTTATACTAACTACCTGGACAATCTCACTTCTTATGATGAGAAAGTCTCCGAAGCCATCGATATCAACAAGAACCTCAATACGTTTATCAATACGCCGTATGATGCTCCTTATGATTATTACGATGAATTGATGACTTCGTTCTCGAATTCCTTCTTCTCGACCCTGGCAGATCTTAACCAGGACAGGATCGTAATCTATTCCAATAACCCGACCATGCTTAACGGCAACTATTTCCATAATCTTTCCGAAGCTCAGGGTGAGAAATGGTATAAGGACTTTATCCGGTCCGGAGTTGACGAAGCATTCTATGCGTACTACGACTACGAGCCTGTCTCAAGGTCAAATGACAGGAACCGTTTTGTCTATGTCCGCAGGTTAAAGAATACAAAATCCGATATTGAAAAGATCGTAACGATCGAACATAAAAAGAGCAGGATCGCATCTGAGATGCAGGAGATACCCGTAAACTGCACGATGTATCTTTACTGCGATAATTACCTTGTCTACTCCACAGAGAGCGGAATGGATTTTGAGACCATGTCGAGCAAGGCTTCGCACAATCCGTATGCAACGGTAAAAGACATCGACATAAAGGGCACTTCTTTCAGGATCTATGCTTTTACGGAAGGCCTGACCATCACTAATGTCATTACGAACAATTTGCCGATCATTCTGGTCATCCTTCTTTTCACGCTCATCATGCCGATCGTTTTGCTCAAGCTTTTGGAAAGATCCATAACGGACAGGGTACAGATATTAGGGAAAGCATTCGGCGAAGGCAACGACGAATATTTCCAGCCCATCAAAGAGATAAACGGTACGGATGAGATATCTGACCTGATGCATAACTACAACAGGATCGTAGGCATCAACAATGAACTTACCAACATGATCTATAAAGACAAGCTCCGTGAACAGGAAAGCGATCTTGCGCGTAAGAATGCCGAGCTTCTCGCTCTGCAGAGCCAGATCAATCCTCACTTCCTGTTTAACGCTTTGGAGAGCATCCGTATGCACAGCGTTCTCAAGGGTGAGAAGGAGACAGCTGAGATGGTACAAAAGCTGGCGGTCATGGAACGCCAGAATGTTGAGTGGCATGACGATATGGTAACGATAGAAGAAGAGGAAGAGTTCATCGATGCTTATCTCCAGCTTCAGAGCTACCGTTTTGGCGACAGGATCTCTTTTGAGATCGACATTGATGATGACTGCAAGAAGATACGCATCCCGAAGCTTACTCTGGTTACCTTTGTCGAGAATGCGTGCGTTCACGGCATCGAGTCTAAATCGGCACAGGGATGGATCTTTGTAAGGGTCAATAAGAAAGAGGACCAGTTAATTATCGAGGTAGAGGATACGGGTGACGGAATGGAAGAATCAGATGTTGATACCCTTCAGCAAAAAATGAACGGTGTCACCATCGACATGGTAAAAGAGGCAAAGCACGTCGGTATTCTTAATGCTTGTCTCAGGATCAAGATGATGTTTAACAACCGGGCCAAGTTCGCGATAGAAAGCGAAAAGGGCATCGGTATGTCAGTCATCATTACGATACCGGCGGATTTGATTACTACGGCGGAGTGAGGTGGCCTATGCTAAAAGTGATGCTTGTTGACGACGAACCTTATACCCTTCAGGGTCTTCAAGTGCTGATCGACTGGGAGAGTGCCGGTTTTGAGATCGCGGCAGTCTGTTCCAACGGAAAAGAAGCTTTGAATTTCCTTTCGGGAAATCAGGTCGACCTCATTATTTCCGATATCCGCATGCCCGTGATGAACGGCCTCGAACTTCTTGAAGCCGTTAAGAAGGAAAAGATCTCCGAAGCCAAATTTGTTTTTCTGACAGGTTATGATGATTTTTCCTATACACAGCGTGCCATCAGAAGCGGATGTCTTGATTACATCCTCAAGCCCGTTATTGAAGAAGAACTCGTAGCGGTCTTGCGTAAAGTCTCCAATCTTAACCGTGAGTCTGTCATTCTCCGCAAGAACAGGGAGAAGATGGAAGATGCTTATCTCCTGAGAGTATTAAGGCATCTTATAAGGGGCAAGTACAATGATGAGGATATTGAATACGCGAATAAACACCTCATGCTGTCGGGCGACCTGAGATTTATCGAGATAGATTTTGTCAACAGGGAGATGGAAGAAGACAGCGGCGAGTCCGATGATATGAGCGTAATGCAAAGGCAGCTCTTTAACACATGCAGGGATGTGCTCAAAGAATACGCCAATCATTTTGCCATCGACTTCTCTTACGACGAAGACAATTACAGCATAGGATTCATTTACTGCGACAGCATGGCTTCGATAAGCGACATGTCTGATGCCGAATTCCTGAATGCGCTGATAAGAAAGATAGAAGTGCTTATCATCAAGCCCATCAGAATGCTGTGCGGCCAGATAGTATCCGACATCTCATCACTGTCAAAGTCATTCGATTCCTGCAGGGGACTTCGAAGCATCGCGGGATTCCACAACACCAAGAAGCTGTATTTCTACGAAGAAACGGAAGATAACCACGGCAGTATCGTTCTTTTCAAGAAATCCATTGACGAGATCATCATCGCCATCGAGAAGAATGATCCCGCGTTGATAGAGAAAAACATCGAGAAACTTTATGAGGAGATAAAAGGCAAGGAAGGCACCGGCAGG
Source organism: Clostridiales bacterium (assembly GCA_017554745.1). Lineage (GTDB taxonomy): Bacteria > Bacillota > Clostridia > Saccharofermentanales > Saccharofermentanaceae > Saccharofermentans. Next base: position 20,395 of record JAFZHS010000016.1, read on the forward strand.
GCATTCGATCTTAATATCAATTATTTCCTCTTCCAGCTTATCCATCTTGCCAGCGAACTTGATGATACCGTAAACCAGGAAGAGATCATCCAGTATATTTCCGAACAGACATCCGGAAAAGCATTTGCCAGAGGATCCCACCAGCACATGACAAAGTTTGCCACGGAGTTTGCCGTCTATCTGTCTGAACTCCGCAAGAACATTTCGAGGGGTATCCTTGCAGATGTTGAAGCTGACATAAAGAAGAATTATGCAGACAACATCAGTCTTAAGGATCTGGGCGACAGATATCATATCAACAGCTCTTATCTCGGCCAGGTCTTCAAGAAGAATTACGGGATGTCTTTCAAAAACTACCTGACAAATTACAGGATCAAAGAAGCTGCCAGACAGATCATCAACACCGACAAAAAGATCAACCGCATAGCGGAAGACGTCGGATATAAAGACAGTGACTATTTTATACGCAAATTCATTGAGATCATGGGCTGTACGCCGTCCAAGTACCGAAAAAACAACCAGGGGGCCTGAAAGGCCCTCTTTTTGTGCAACCTGCACAAAGCCTGATTTTCATTTATGTTAAATTCATCGCATCTATGTAGAATTTATCGGTTTTTTGATGAGAGTTTATCGGGTTGCGGCAAAAATGGGGCAACCGTATACTTTAGTTGCTAAATACTCGTGAAAACGAGAATCCAAATTCGGGAGGTCTACTATGAAGGCTAAGAAACTCTTTTCATTGGCTCTGGCAGCAGTTATGGTAGCTTCTTGTGTTGCAGCAGCAGGCTGCGGCAAGAAGAGCAAGTATACTGAATTCACCATGTTCGCTGCTATGGCAGGCAAGGAGAAGGACGACGACAACGAGATCATGGAGCTCATCGCTGAGAAGACCGGTGTTAAGGTCAAGGAAACTTGGCTCACAGGTCAGGACGCAGGTGAAGCTATCGGATCTATCATCGCTTCAGGCAAGCTGCCTGATTTCATCGATGGTGGTGACGGCTGCGTTCAGCTTTATGAGAACAAGATGCTTGTTGCATGGGATGATTATCTTGAGAAGTATCCTAATCTCAAGGAAATGTACACAGACAAAGAGTGGGATCAGTTCCGTATGTCCGACGGTAAGATTTACTGGGCAAACGTATTCGGCAACCACTACAAGGAAGACACAACAACCGGTCACAACGGTGAGGCTTTCTGGATTCAGGCTCGTGTTCTTGAATGGGACGGCTATCCGACAATCGAGACATTGGATCAGTACTTCGATCTCCTCGAGAGATATGCAGCTGCTAATCCGAACATGCCCGACGGCACACCTGTAATTCCTTACACATGTCTCTGCGAAGACTGGAAGTATTACTGCCTTGAGAACGCTCCTATGTTCTTAGACGGTTATCCGAACGACGGTTGCGTTATCGTTGACTATTCAGCTGGTACAGACAACCCGAAGATCGTTGACTACAACACAACACCTACAGCTAAGATTTATTTCGCTAAGCTGAACGAAGAGTACAACAAGGGCGCTATCGATCCCGATTTCGCTACACAGACATACGACGAGTACATCTCCAAGCTCTCCACAGGCCGTGTTCTCGGTCTCTGCGATCAGTATTGGGATTTCGCTTACTCCATCATGGGACCTTTCGCTGAAGAGCGTAACGATGCTACTGATGGTCAGACATACAGACTCGACAAGATCGGCTGTGACTATGTACCTCTCGGACTCACAATCAATGCAGGCATGGAGCAGGAGTGGCACTCTTACGGTGACGAGCTCAATAAGGCTTCCGGCTGCGCTGTTACAACAAGCTGCAAGAACCCTGACCTCGCTTTCGAGTTCTTAAGCAGACTTCTCGACCAGGATATCCATGACCTCCGTTTCTGGGGCATCAAGGATACTGACTACCTCGTAGACGCTAACGGTATGTACTACAGAACAGAAGAGATGAGAGACAACTGGAAGAGCGACGCTTACAACGCTAAGCACTGCTGCCAGTACTCCTACATGCCTCAGTGGAGAGGAAGAAGCAAGGACGGTATCAACTGCATGATGCCTGACGAGCAGCCTTCCGAGTTCCTCGCAACACTCTCTGAGCCTCTTAGAAAGTGCTTCGAAGCTTACGGCGCAGGTAACTATGCTGACATGGTTGGTTCAAGAGTTTGCGATCAGCAGCCTTGGTATCCTATGTGGTCATGGTCTAACTCCATCAGCAATGAGACTGCAGGCGGTATCGCATGGCAGAAGATGGGCGAGACAAAGCATTACTGGCTCCCTAAGGTTGTCATGAGTGCTGACTTCGAGACAGACTGGGCAGCTTACATGGATGCTTACAATGCAGTTCACCCTGAGGACTTCCTCGCAGAAGCTCAGGCAGAAGCTGAGAAGAGACTTGCTGATTCTAAGTCATAATTTGGCCTGAAGGTCTATTGACACATTAGATTAGTGTAATCGATGTGGTGGCAGCCATGGCATAAACAACTGTGGTTGCCACCATTTTTTTAGGGGTTGTTAAAAAATGGAGAATTCTATCTCTCAATCGGAAAAACTTAAACAGTTGACGGAGAAGGAACTTCACAAGCCGAAGTTCACCGCCAAAGAGTTTAAAAGACAGTGGATACTTGTCGTTATTTCCGCTATTTATGTAATTTATGGAATCATTTTCTATTATCTTCCTCTCTTGGGATGGATAATGGCATTCCAGAACTTCAAATACTATGAAGGATTCACCGGTTCTAAGTTTGTCGGATTCGATAAATTCAAGTTCCTGTTCAGTGACGATTCATTCCTCAGAGTTATCAGAAATACGTTTGCAATGGGTGTACTCAACCTTTTCTTCGGTACAGTTGTTGCAATCGCATTTGCCATCCTTTTGAATGAAGTCAGGAACAGACACTTCAAGAAAGCTATCCAGACTATTTCTTACTTACCGCACTTCCTTTCATGGATCATCGTTGTAGCTATCGTACACGATGCGCTTACTTCAACCGGTATCATCAATGACCTCCTTATGAGGTTCGGTATCATTAAGCAAGCATATCCGTTCTTGGCGAAGCCCGGCTGGTTCTGGCCTATCGTTACATTAAGTAACCTTTGGAAAGAGACCGGTTGGAACGCAATCATTTATCTTGCGGCTATTACCGCTATCGATCCCTGCCTCTATGAGTCAGCAGCCATCGATGGCGCAGGACGTTTCCAGAAGATGCGTTACATCACGCTTCCTTCGCTCCGTCCTACTATAATGATCCTTCTCATCATGAATCTCGGTAACGTTCTTAATGCCGGATTCGAGTTACAGTACCTGCTTGGTAACGGTCTTGTACAGAACGTTTCCAAGACGATCGACATCTACGTCCTCGAGTGGGCTATCAGCGCACGTAACCTGGACTACTCGCTCGGTACTGCAGCAGGTATCTTTAAGACTGTCGTATCGTTGACGCTTATCGTAATTGCTAACTTCATCGCCAAGCGCAAGGGCGACGAGCGTTTGTTCTGAGGAAGGGGTGAATTGATATGGCAGATATGTCTGAAGAAATCTTATTAAAGAAACACAAGAAAAAAATGGCGAGAGAGGATGTAATCTTTACGATCTTCAATACCACTTTCCTGATATTGTTCGCAGTCGTAACGCTCTATCCTGTTCTCAACACATTGGCTTATTCTTTCAACGACGGTAACGATGCCGTCAGAGGCGGAATCTATCTTTGGCCCCGTAAGTTGTCCTGGGATAACTACGATGAGATCCTTTTCAGAAGAAAGGGTATCAGAGTAGGTGCTAAGATCACTGTTTACAGAACAGTTCTCGGTACTATCACATCTTTGGCAGCTAACGCTTTGCTCTCGTTCATCCTGAGCCGTAAGAAGTTCTTGTTCAAGTCCAGCCTTTCGCTGTTCTGGGTAATCACGATGTATGCTACGGGAGGACTTATCCCTACGATGATCCTCTTTAAGTATCTCCATCTGACAGACAGCTTCTGGGTATACGTTATTCCTGGCATGGTCAGTGCTTTTAACGTAATGGTTATGAGAACATACATGAACGGTATTCCGGATTCCCTCGAAGAGTCCGCTCAGCTCGAGGGTGCAGGCTATATGAGAGTATTCTGGAGCATCATTACTCCTCTTTGTAAACCGGTTTATGCCACGATCGCATTGTTCGTTGCGGTATATCACTGGAATGCATGGTTTGACGCAATGCTGTACAACAGATTGTCACCTGAGTACACCACGCTTCAGTTCGAGCTCAGAAAGCTGCTCGACTCAGTCTCGGCTTCTACAGGCGGACAGCAGTCCGGTACGGCTGTAACCGAATCAGCTGCTAACAAACTCACGCCTACTACGGTAAGAGCTGCTGCTTCTATCGCTACAATGGCGCCGATCATCGCTCTCTATCCTTTCTTACAGAGATACTTCGTTACCGGTCTTACGATCGGTGGTGTTAAGGAATAAGAGCCACAAGATCATTTTCGATCACACAGCTGCCTTGATCTTTGGTCAGGGCAGCTTTTTATAGAAGACAAAAATGTTTGAATGCAGAAGCATTCAAGATGTTATAGAATATACTGGCCATACGGCAAAATAACTATATAGGTATATATAAATGAACTTATTAAAACCTGACAGTCCGGTAATGAATCTCTTAAGTACGATAGCGGATCTCATCGTACTTCATCTGCTTTTCGTTATCTGCTGCCTTCCGATAGTTACCATCGGTGCCGCTTATTCGGCTAAATACTATGTCGCGATGAAGATAATAAGAGGCGAAGACAGCGGGGTGTTCGCTCCTTTCTTCAAGGCTTTTATCCGCAATTTCAAGCAGGCGACCCTTGTATGGCTTACATTGCTTGTTGCCATAGTGCTGATAGTTATCGACTGGCGCTGGGTCATTCTTAACGGCTGGAGCAATACCGCATTTTTCTATAAGTTCGGCGTAATATTCTTTACGATCCTCGTATGGTTTATAACACTTACGATCTTCCCGACGATAGCAAGATACGAGATGAAGACCTCAGAGCTCTTCAAGGCGGCATTGATCTTCTCCATCATAAAGTTCATTCCGCTTACTCTTATTTCCGCACTCATAATCGGTTCTGTCGTTGCCTGCATCTGGTATGCGCAGTGGTTCCCGCTGATATATTTCTTCTCCACTACAACGATCACTTATTTTCTTTCTCTTGTCTACATAAAGCAGTTTGATAAGCTCGAAAAGGTCCAGGCCGAGAAGCTCGAGGCAAAGAAAGCTGCCGAAGAGAGCGCAAAAGCAGCCGAAGAAGATGAGGAGCTTGAAGCCGACGCTCTTCTTGATGAGGATGCCACAGGCGAAGCTTCTTATGCCAAATCAAAGATCGTAGCCAAGGAGCTTGAGACAAAACCCAGAAAGGCTGAAGAGGAAGAGGATAAGTCCGGCAATAAGCTCACCAGATACATAAGAAGCGAAAAGAAGAAGCTCAAAGGTCTTACGCCCAAGCAGAAAGCCGGATATTTTATCCAGTATTACCTGCCTACCACGGTACTGATCCTTCTTATCCTGGGAATAATAGTCTGGTACGGAGTCGATATCTACAAATCGAAGATGAAGGTCATTGACGGCGGTCTTATTAACGGAGTCGTCTCAGATGAAGGACGTCTGTATGCGACAGAAGGATTCCTTGAGTGGGGCGGATACGGCAAAGGAAGAACGGCACAGCTCCTCGATACCGAGCTGAGTTTTAAGAGCGACCTTGAATTCGAGGACAAGTACCTTGAGATCGCATTCAGGGCATCAGTCCTGACCGGCCAGTTCGATTACCTGATCATGAGAGAGGACGCCGTAGATAATTATTCCACTCTGGATTATTTCATGGATCTTAACAATCTTTTAAACATGGACAATTTCTCTGAAGATGATTTCTTCTACTATACCGAGGAGGCTGACACTTCAGGCGGATTATCAATAGATGACCTGCTCAACAAAAATAAGGAAGAGAAGGTAGGAACCTTCCCGATCGCCCTGAAACTGACAGAAGAGGCAGAAGAAAAGCTTGGTCTTGATACCAAGTACACATACTATATTGCTTTCACATACTCTACCGAAGCTTCAGGCGATAAGACAAACCAAAAGTTTGTAGAGTATCTGTTCGGCAAGTGCTGAGCCGATAAATCAAGCACTTTTGCTTGACAACAGTCCCATGCCCTAATATAATTTTCGGGTTATATTTAAAATTGTCTTATTATGCGCTGCCGCCAGAAACGCGGGTGTGCAAACTGAGAAAAAAGCAATTTTCGGAGGATTATATTTATGGCAAAGATGACTTTTCAGCCTAAGAAAAGACAGAGAGCTAAGGTTCACGGCTTCAGAGCCAGAATGGAGACTGCTAACGGCCGCAAGGTTCTTGCAGCTAGAAGAGCCAAGGGCAGAAAGAGACTCGCAGTCTGATCTTAAGACTACGGTCGCATTCTCGCTTTGAAATCGGTAGCACTCAGATTCAATTTCGAATTTAACAGGGTTTACCGGTACGGAAAATTCGCAACCGGCAGATACCTGTCGGTTCATGTGCTTAAAAGACGAGAAGGTACCACCCAGAGCGGTTACAAAGTTGATCCGGCCTTGAGACGCACCGGCTTTTGCGCGAACAAGAAAGATCTTGGCGCAGTCGGCAGGAACCGTGCAAGGCGCTTGATGAGAGAATCATTCAGACAACTTGAAAACAGGCTTCCTGAAGGATACGACTATGTATTCACATTGAAGTCTAAGGCCGGGATACCTGAATATCGTGAATTAAGCGCAGATATGGGGAAATGTCTTACAAGGCTTGATCTATTGGATGGTGATCCCGCATGATGCGCAAAGCCATAATAGGAATGGTTCGCTGGTATCAGAAGCATGTTTCTCCCGCGTTCGGGCCTCACTGCAAGTACCAGCCCACGTGCTCACAGTACATGATCGAAGCGGTCACTAAGTACGGTGCACTGAAGGGCGGACTTATGGGCATTTGGCGAATTTTGAGATGCAACCCGTTCTCTAAAGGCGGATACGATCCCGTCAAGTAAGTGGAAAGATTATTTATTAGAACCGGAGTTCAATAATGGGAGACATTGTAGTTCAATTATCTATTCTCGACCCGCTGTACGTTTTGTTCGGCTGGCTTACGAGAGTATTGTATGGCTTCTTCGGTAATTATGGTCTGGCGATCATCTTCCTTACCATAATCATCAGAGCAGCTCTTATCCCGCTTAACGTAAAGTCTCAGAAGTCTATGCTCAAGATGCAGGCTATCAGCGGTAAGCAGGCAGAGCTTCAGCGTATTTACGGCGATGATAAGGAAAAATACCGTGAAGAAGTCATGAAGCTTCAGAAGGAGAATGGCGCAGGCGGTCTTTCCGGATGCCTTCTTCCTTTCCTTCAGATCTTTATTATCTGGCCTATGTTCCGTATCGTCAGCGGACCGTTGATCTATCTTTCGCAGGTCAGCAAGACCAATATCCAGAGCATGATCAGCCTTGGAAACAGCATGGGCGAAGGCGGAATCTTTGCCGCACAGATGACTGCGGAGAATCACATCGGCCTTATCAAGGCTCTCAATGAGAACTCACAGTTCCTCAACGAGTGCATCAACAGAGGTCTTATCAAGCTCGATCAGATGATCGACCTTCACTTCCTTGGCATGGATCTTACGGTTACCCCGGCGTGGAAGCCTTCCGTGATCGCTTCAGATCCCAAGACCTATCTCCCGCTCCTCATTTTCCCGGTCCTCGTTGTAATCATCAACATCGTTTCGATGCAGCTCACGAAGATCATGAAGCCCGGCTGGAGGGAAGAAGCAGAGGCTAAGAAGCGCGCCAAGCTGAATCCTGCAAGAGCAGGCCAGGTCGATAAGGGCGCCGGCGAAGATGCAGCACAGAACTCCATGAAGATCATGAACTGGATGATGCCTATACTTATGCTCGTTACCACATTCATGATGCCTGCAGCAATGGGTGTTTACTGGGTCATCTCAGGTCTCATGGGAATCTTCACAAGCATCATCACATACTTCTGGTTCACAAAGCCTTATGAGCTTAAGAAGGCTGAGATCGAGGCTAAGAAGGACGCTGTTTTCAAGAAGTCCGCAAAAGCCCAGCTCGCAGGCGTTGATGCTGCAGTTGATGCAAAAGCATCTAAGAAGAACGGCAAGAAAAAGAAGAATTAATTTTGGCTCGAAGGAGGCCTTGCAAATATGGAAAAGACAGTAATCACAACAGGCAAGACAGTTGATGAAGCAATTGAGGCAGCTCTTTCCGAGCTCGGTTGTACAAAAGAGCAGGCAACTATCGAGGTTGTCGAAGAAGGCACAGAAGGCGGTTTCTTAGGTCTCGGCAGAAAAGATGCCCAGGTCAAGGTAACAGCTAATACTGATGATTCCGCAGCACCTGCACCCGCAGCTGAAGAATCAGATGATACATATTACGGTGATGACGAGAGCTTCGAAGGCGACGCTGTAAGCGAAGCTGAAGACGCAGCTGCCAACTTCGTAGCAGAAGTTCTCTCCGGCATCGGCATCCACGGCAACATGGATTCATACAGAGAAGACGATACTATCTATATCTCAGTTACAGGTTCTGACTGCGGCGCAGCTATCGGACGCCACGGTGAGACATTGGAAGCTATCTCTTACATGACAAACCTCATCGCTAACAAGCACAGCGAGCAGAGAGTTCATGTATATCTTGACGTAGGCGGATACAGAAAGCACAGAGAGCAGGTCATCAAGGGCCTCGCTGACAAGGCAGTATCCAGAGTAAGACGTTCAGGCCGCAAGGTAGTCATGGAGGCTATGAGCCCCGCTGAGAGAAGGATCGTTCACTCCTATCTCCAGGATGTACACGGCGTAACCACACACAGCGAAGGCGTTGAGCCCAACAGATGTGTTGTTGTTACTCCCGAGGAAAAGAAGTAATCAAATCTTACAGGAAAACTCCTGGAATTAAGCGATGTATTCGTATGATGACGAACCTATCTGCGCCTGCTCCACGCCGGCCGGAATCTCAGGCATAGCGGTTATCCGGATCTCGGGTAACGGCTGTGGGGAACTTGCCGATAAATGTTCCGTCATCTTAAGATCCAGCGGTAATTATTCCAAGCTCTCAGAGCTCCCGGGCTATACATGCGCATTCGGTTACGTCAAAGATCCTTCGAGCGGGATCAAAGTCGACGAAGTCATTTTCACGCGTTTTGAGGCACCTCATTCCTACACCGGAGAAGAGATGGTAGAGATATCATCACACGGTTCCGGTGCGGTCAAGCAGGAGATCTTAAAGTGCCTGGGCATGTCCGGTATCAGGATGGCTTATCCTGGAGAGTTCTCAAGAAGAGCATTCATAAACGGCAAGATGAGTCTCGCATCCGCTGAGGCTGTCATGGACGTTATCAATTCCGAGACCGAAAGACAGCTTGAAGCAGCAGGAAGCCTTTTGTCAGGCAAGCTCGCTGATGAGATAGCTTATATCGAGAACAACCTTTATGAGCAGGCAGCAATGCTTGAGACATTCACTGAATTTGACACCGAAGACGATGAAGCTGCCGAGAATGCCAAGCTTGAGACAGTAAAGGACAACTTAAGCGACTGCCACGACAGGCTTACTTCTCTCTGCAAAGGTTACGGCAAGGGAAGGATCCTATCCGAGAGGCTCCGCGTAGCGCTCTTAGGCCTTCCTAACAGCGGCAAGAGCACTCTTCTTAATACTCTCACAGGTTTTGACAGAGCGATCGTTACAGAGGTCGCAGGAACCACGAGAGACACTATCGAAGTCCAGATCAACATCAACGGGATCCCCGTTACGCTCATTGATACTGCAGGCATAAGAGAGACTGAGGACATCATCGAGAACATCGGAATCGGCAAGGCTTTCGAAGCAGGCAGAGGCGCCGACATGGTCTTCTACATGATCCCTCCTGACATGACTGTTGAAGAAGCATATACGGGAGTAAGAGAGATCGCAGAAGACTGCGAATCAGTAACGGGCGTTTTCTCAAAGAGCGATGCGGGTGATAACCCCGACAGAAAAGAGATAGAAGAAAAGCTTGCCACACTCGGCATTAAGAACTTTATCTCTATCAGCGCTGAAGAAGATCTCAATATTGATAAGCTCGAAGATGCCATCATCGAATACTACGATGAACTTGGCGGCGGAGCTTCCGAAGGACTTCTTATTACAAACAGCAGACATTACACCAAATTCTTAAAAGCCACGAAGAAACTTACGCTCGCACTTGATGCGCTCGATAACAATCTCGGCACCGAAGTCTGCGCATCTGCTTTAAGAGCATGCCTTGACGAGATCGGCGAAGTGACGGGCAAGACCGTATCCGCCACGCTGGCTGATACTATTTTCTCAAGATTCTGCATAGGTAAATAAATGACTATCCGTGAAGCTTTAGAGTTAGATAAAAGCTTTGAAGCGGGGACATTCGATGTTGCCGTAGTGGGAGCAGGTCATGCGGGCTGCGAGGCGGCTCATGCTGCTGCAAAACTCGGACTTAACACTATCCTTTTCACGCTTTCTTTAGACAGCCTTGCAAATCTTCCCTGCAATCCTTCTATCGGAGGTACATCCAAAGGCCAGCTTGTAAGAGAGGTCGATGCTTTGGGCGGCATCATTGGCATAATGGCAGATAAGTGTGCCGTGCAGATGAGAATGCTCAACAGATCCAAGGGCCCTGCGGTTTATTCTCCGAGAGCCCAGGAAGACCGCCAGATGTATTCTGTCGAGATGCGCCATTATCTCGAAAACCTCCCGTATCTCACTTTGAAGCAGGCCCACATCACTGCGCTTCTGACTGATGAAGAAGGAAATGCCGCAGGCGTCATGACCGAGGGCAGGGCAGTCTACAGGGCAAAAGCCGTGGTTATCTGCTCAGGCACATATATGGAAGCCCGCATCATAAGGGGAGAAGTCATTACAGAGAGCGGTCCGGACGGACTTCCGAGATCGGTCGGCTTATCCTCGTCGCTTAATTCTTTAGGTGTTCCTCTCTTAAGATTCAAGACCGGTACACCTGTAAGGGTCAATTCCAACTCTGTGGATTTCTCGCAGATGACAAGGCAGGACGGAGAAGATGACACTCCGCCGTTCTCATACAGAAACGAGATGGAGGGCAGGCTCCCTGCGCCTGTCAGTGAGCAGATCCCCTGCTGGTCTATCTGGACTACGGAAGAGACAAGAAAAGTAATAGCGGACAATATGGACAGGTCGCCACTCTACAGCGGCGAGATCAAAGGCATCGGCCCCAGATACTGCCCTTCGATCGAAGATAAGTTCATGAGGTTCAAGGATAAGACGAGGCACCAGATCTTCGTCGAGCCCATGGGACGCCACACGAATGAGATGTACCTTCAGGGATTCTCGACAAGCCTTCCTGAAGAGATACAGGAGAAGATGGTAAAGTCTTTGCCCGGTCTTGCGAACGCGAAGATCCAGAGGTCGGCTTATGCCATCGAGTACGATCTGGTCGATCCTTTATCTATTAAGGCGAGCCTTGAATCCAAGGTGGTCCCGGGTCTTTTTACCGCAGGACAGATAAACGGTTCTTCGGGTTATGAGGAAGCTGCCGCACAGGGAATCGTGGCAGGCATCAATGCTGCCATGAAGCTCCTCGGCAAAGAGGCGGTCATTATCGACAGATCGCAGGGCTACATCGGCGTGCTCATAGATGACCTCGTTACCAAGGGCACGAACGAGCCTTACCGCATGATGACTTCCCGCGCCGAATACAGATTATTCTTAAGGCAGGACAATGCTGACGAGAGGCTCACGCCCATAGGCCATGAGATAGGCCTCATAAGCGATGATGTTTTCGAGAAGTTCGAAGAAAAGGTCGAAGCGATAGTCCTTGAGACCGAGAGGCTTAAGAAGACATATGTGGCTCCCACGGAAGAGCTCGGAGCGCTCCTTGATACTTGCGGACAGACACTGCCCAAGTCGGGAGAGAGCCTGGCAGATCTCATCAAGAGACCGGGAGTTACCTATGAGCTCTTAGCTCCTGTTGACAAAGCCAGAAAGCCTCTGGCGCGCAACATAACTTTCGCATGCGAGACCAACATCAAGTACGAAGGATACTTAAGTCTCGAAAAAGAGAAGATCGAGAAGTTCAAGAACTTAGAGAAGATAAAGATACCCGAAGATACCGATTATTCGCTTATACGCGGATTGAGGATCGAGGCTTGTCAGAAACTTACGAAGATGAAGCCTGAGAATGTAGGCAGGGCTTCGAGAATATCGGGAGTATCGCCCGCTGACTGTGAAGTCCTTTTGGTATATCTCGAACAGATGAGAAGGAGACAGAACAATGGCTGACGCTTTCCTGCCCAAAAAGAAGCCTCTTACAAAGGAAGACATCAAACGTTTGAAAGAGCGTCTCCCGAAGAAGGTCGAGATAACATCTGAAGGCACAAAGATCACGGAGAAGGATGAAGAGGTCACTGATGTGGCTCCTATCCTTGAATCGCATTCAGAAGAGATAAGTGTTCCTTTATCAGCCGAGGAGATACACGCTTTCCAGATCTATGCTTCCATGCTCAAGGAGAAGAACAAGGTAATGAACCTTACCGCCGTAGATGACGATAAGGGCATCGCCATGAAGCACTTTATAGATTCACTTACTCTCTGCCCTTACATCAGGGAAGAAGAGGGCAAAGCCGGCGCAGGAAAGAAGCTTACATTTGTCGATGTAGGGACAGGCGCGGGATTCCCGGGTCTTCCTGTAAAGATATCCTGCCCCGAACTGTCCGTAACCCTCATGGATTCGCTTGAGAAGCGCCTCAAGTTCTTAAATGAGGTAATCACCGCATTAGGCCTCAAGGACTGCTCTACGGTGCATTCCAGGGCCGAAGACGCGGGCAGGAACAAGAAGTTCAGGGAGAAATATGACATCGTTACCGCCAGAGCCGTTGCAAGGCTCTCGGTACTTGCCGAATACTGCCTGCCGCTCGTTAAGATCGGAGGCGTTTTCCTTGCCATGAAGAGTCACTCCGATGAAGAGGAGACAGAGGCCGGCAAGGCTATCGCCCTTCTTGGCGGCACGATCGAGAAAACAGATACATTTAAGCTTCCCGGCACGGACATGGAGAGGACCATTATCGTAGTCCGCAAGATCCGCCCCACACCCGCAAGATTCCCGAGAAAAGCGGGCACACCTTCCAAAACCCCCATAGTCTGATATTAGGACATTTGTGCTATATATTATAATTATATGCGCGCGTGTGCGTATAGTTATGGTATAATACTTTAGTTTGTAGATATATAATCTATAGACCAAAAGTTTGTAGATATATAATCTATAGACCAAAGTATTCTAATAACCCGCGGCAAAGCTTTTCGCGGGCGGAGGCGACAGATGGCAGACAGCGACGACAAGAAACAGGCCAGGCTTCAACAGGAAGCCGAGATGGACGAGGTATTCAAGTCAGAACAGACCACAATAGTTCCGGTAGACTTGGACGGCGAGATGAAGAAATCCTTCATCGACTACGCAATGTCGGTAATTTCCGACCGTGCGCTTCCGGACATCAGAGACGGACTTAAGCCGGTTCACAGAAGGATCCTGTATTCAATGTTTACACAGGGCTTCACGCCCGATAAACCGTACCGTAAGTGCGCTACCACGATCGGTGACGTATTGGGACGTTTCCATCCTCACGGCGACGCATCGGTTTACGATGCTCTCGTAAGACTTGCCCAGGATTTCTCCTTGAGACATCCCCTTGTTGACGGACACGGCAACTTTGGTTCTTTGGACGGAGACCCGCCGGCAGCATACCGTTATACGGAGGCAAGGCTCGAGAAGATCGCTCTCGAGATGATGAGAGACATCAACAAGAATACTGTTGATTTCAGACCTAACTTCGACGAACACGAGATGGAGCCTGTATCGCTCCCTTCACGTTTCCCTAACTTCCTCGTAAACGGTGCTGTAGGTATCGCCGTAGGTATGGCTACAAATATCCCGCCGCACAATCTGGGCGAGGTCATCGACGGATGCATCATGATGATGGACAATCCCGACGTATCCGTTGACGAGCTCATGACAGTCGTTAAGGGACCGGACTTCCCGACAGGCGGCGCCATTCTCGGCACATCAGGCATCAGGGAGGCATATCTCACGGGTAAGGGCCGTATCGTTGTGCGTGCCCACGCCGAGATCGAAGACCACGCAGGCAAGACAAGGATCATCGTTCACGACATTCCTTACGCAGTCAACAAGGCAAGACTCATTGAGCGTATGGCTGATCTTGTTAAGGAGAAGAAGGTCGAGGGCATCTCCGGATTAAGAGACGAATCCGACCGTAACGAGCAGGTTCGTATCGTTATCGAGCTCAAGAAGGATGCCAATGCTGACGTCGTTCTTAACCAGCTCTACAAGAACTGCTCTCTTCAGGATGCATGCTGCGCAAATATGCTCGCACTCGTACCTGACGCCGACGGCAAACTCGAGCCTAAGCTCGTAGGCCTTAAGGAAGCTTTGTTCTATTACATCAAGCACCAGGAAGACGTTGTTACGCGCCGCACACAGTATGATCTCGAGAAGGATGAGGCCAAGAAGCACATTGACGAAGGTCTCCTCATCGCCATGGATTACATCGATGAGATCATCGCCATCATCAGATCATCACGTACCGAGGCTGAGGCTAAGGTCCGTATGTGCGAGAGATTCGGCCTTACAGACAAGCAGGCCCAGCATATCGTTGATATGAGACTCGGCCGTCTCACAGGTCTTGAGAGAGAAAAGCTCGAAGCAGAGATCAAGGCTCTCACGGAAGAGATCGAATACTTCCACAGAGTTCTTTCCGATAAGGATCTGCTCGACAGTATCATCAAGACAGAGATGACTGAGATCAAGAATAAGTTCGCTACGCCGAGAGTCTCCGAGATCATCAACGGTTCTTTCGAAGACATTGACGACGAGTCATTGATCGCAGAAGAGAATATCGTTGTAACTCTCACACACTTCGGCTACATCAAGCGCCAGAGAGTTGACAGCTACAAGGCTCAGCACAGAGGCGGAAGGGGAATCTCCGGCCAGTCCACGAGAGAAGAGGACTACGTCGAGAAGATCATTACGACAACGACCCACAAGTTCCTCCTCTGCTTCACCAATACGGGACGAGTATTTAAGATCAAGGGTTATAAGATCCCCGAGACCACATCACGTTCTGCAAGAGGCACGGCGCTCGTTAACCTCTTAAAGCTCAATCCTGACGAGACCATCAGAAACATCATCCCGATCGACAGCTTCGAAGAGCCGGATATCTTCCTTACGACCGTAACCAAGTACGGCATCATCAAGAAGACTTCGATCGACAAGTATGCCAACATTAATAAGAATGGTCTTATCGCTACAAATATCCGTGAAGGAGACAGCGTTGTTGCAGTCCAGCTTACAAGAGCAGGACAGGAAGTCATCGTTGTCAGTGCGGCAGGTAAGTCCGTCAGATTCAATTCCGACGATGCACGTGACATGGGCCGCGGCGCTACGGGTGTCAGAGCCATGAAGCTTGCCGAAGACGATGAAGTAGTAGGTATGGAGCCTGTTGATCCTTCACGCGAGATCCTCGTTATCTCCGAGAAGGGTTACGGCAAGAGATCCAAGATCGATGATTACCGCGTCCAGAGCAGAGGCGGTAAGGGTATCATCACTTATAAAGTCAACGAGAAGACCGGCAGACTCTGCGGTACTGTCTCCGTTACAGATGATGACGATCTCCTTATCATCACTAGCCAGGGCGTTATCATCAGAGTAAGAGCCAATGAGATCCCTACGCTCTCGAGAGCTACATCAGGCGTTAAGCTCATGAAGTCCAATAAGGCACTGGTCGTTGACTTTGCTCTTACAGACAGGGAAGAGGAAGAGCCTGAAGAAGGCGAAGAGGGAGTTGAAGGAATCGATGCAGAAGGCATTGAAGCTTTCGGGGAAGGACTCAGCGCAAATGCTTCCAAGGTTCAGGAACTCGCAGATACATTAGCTTCCGAGATCGAAGCTGAAGGCATCGCTGCTTCCGGTGAATCTTCCGAAGAAGAAAACAATGATGAGGATGACGATATCTGATGAAGATTAAAGGATTAGCAGGATCAGTCATAAAGACAGCGGCAACGTTCTTTGCGACAGTTGTGCTTGTTTGCTCGCTCGCGATTTTCGCAGTGCCTGCGACTCCTGTCGCTGCAAAAGTAGGACAGCCCGATATACCGGTACCGGCATTGAGCGATGTCCACTGCGCATCCTACTGCGTCTATGACAAGACTACGGGCTATATCGTTATCAGCATGAATCCGGAAGACCGCATCTATCCTGCGTCTATGACCAAGATAATGACTTGCCTTTTGAGCCTTGAGCTTCTCGATACCTCGGAAAAGATTACCGTAAGCGCAAATGCTCTGGCGGGCTTGGGCAACGACTCGTCTCTCATGGGTGTTGTCGAAGGTGAGATAGTTAAGGTCAGCGAGCTTTTGTACGGTCTTATGCTTCCTTCGGGAAATGATGCTGCCAACGCTTTGGGCGAAGGCTGTGTAGATGCGTTTTTCGAGAAGTATCCCGCAGGCGGTTCGGCAGTAAATAAAGACGGCGTTAACGCGCAGTATCTTCTTGATACGATGCACGATTCAAAGGATCACATCCTGTCTTCGCGCAAACTCGAAGCGTTCGCTCTCCTTATGAATCTCCGCGCTGATACTCTGGGATGCAAGGGCACACATTTTGTTAACGCGTGCGGACTTCCCGATGACAATCACTACACCACAGCTTATGATCTTACATTGATCATGGCGGCTGCTTCAGAGATTGAAGACTTCAATACTCTCATAAGCGCTCCTTCACACGTTTTCATTGCGACCAACAGACATAAGTCTGATGCGTGGAGCTATGTAAAGAATTCGAATTATCTTTTGTATGATCCCTGGCTCGCTTCAAAGACTGCGAACGGTACTGACTCACACCTTGCTGCAGTTATCGGAGGCAAGACCGGTACTACGTCGCAGGCAGGCAAGGGACTTACCATCTACACGGTTAATGAGAACGGCCACGAGCTCATGATATCCATCTGCGGAATTCCGCAGGACTATTATTTCTATACTACTATGTATCTCGCATCAGTTACCGCATACGGCAACCTCGCGTGCTGGGAAGCTGATCCCGTTACCAGAGTTTACGGTACGACGGGAGACTACAGATGGGTCAACGCTCCTGCGAATGAGCAGCCGCAGTACGATCCTCTCATCAACCCCGGCGATGATCCGGAAGCATATTACGCAGTAAAAGAATTACCTACGCCTACACCGCTTCCTGAAGAGGCACCTCCCGAGGAAGAGCCGGTCGAGACCGGAACGCCGTTAGAGCTCTTCGTAAAGAGCAATCCTGTGATATCGGGAGTAATAGGCGGCGTAATGCTTCTTATTATCATATTGAATATAGTTCTGATGGTGCGCATCCACCGCATAAAGAGTGCAGCTGCCATAAGGGCAAAAAAGCTTCAGTCGAAGAAGAATTAACAGCAAAAATAAGGACCCGTTTCAAGCCGTTTTGCAGAGCTGAAACGGGTCTTGTTCACTCAGGCTGTAATTTAATTGAATAAAGGCTTTGAAGACTTTTAAAAATTTTTCTCAAAACATGAAAAAAGTCCTTGACTTAATGTGCGCTGTGGTATATCCTTTACGAGCACTTTGACGGAGGCACGACATTAACGCGGCCAAAAATCAAAGAAAGAGCACGGATCTTGAAAATTGAATAGAATGCAAAACTTGAAGTAAAACGGACCTTTTTCAATTCTAAGAATTGAGTTTTTATTAAAGTAATTTGAGCCAAACATGGCTCTCAAAATTTTTTTGAGAGTTCGAT
>JAFZHS010000017.1 GCA_017554745.1 Clostridiales bacterium
ATACAGGCGTAGCAAGAATCTGAATAAACTGAATTAAAGCAACAATCTCCCGCAAGTTTTGTTGCGGGAGATTTTAATATATTTAGAAAAGGAGTATCCACATGATTGACGATTTAGAGTTACTTAGACTTATTGAGAATAATGCAAGACTTTCGGCGGAAGAGATCGCCGTTATGCTCGGCACTACCGCCAATGATGTGGAAGCGGAGATCAAGCGCCTTAAGGATGAGAACATCATCTTGGGCTACAACACCGTAATCAACTGGGAAAAGCAGGCACCCGACAACTGCATCGGCATGATCGAAGTAAGGATCACACCCGTAAAGAACAAGGGTTATGACCATATTGCCCAGATCCTGAGCAAGTACGACAAGGTTACCGCTTGCTATCTCATGAGCGGCGGTTTTGACCTCATGATCATCTATGAAGACAGGAGCCTTAGGGATATTGCTACATTCGTTACTGAGAAGATCGCTACTATGGAAGGCGTTCTCTCCACGACAACGCACTTTATCCTTAAGAAATATAAGGCTAATGGTATAATCTACGATAATCCGAATACAGACGACAGGCAGGCTATCATCTTATGAGTTTTGATTACGATAATAAGATCTCCAAAGCTGTCCAGGCAGTTCCGCCTTCAGCTATAAGGAAGTTCTTTGATCTTGCAAATGAGATGCAGGGTCATGTTATATCTCTTTCAATCGGTGAGCCTGACTTCGTAACACCCTGGTCGATCAGAGAAGCTGCTATCAATTCCATCATTGACGGCTATACTCACTATTCGCCCAATTCAGGTTATATCGATTCCAGAAAAGCTATCGCTGATTATCTCAAGAGAAGATATGGCGTTTCTTACGATTACAAATCCGAGATATTTATCACGGTCGGCGGTTCTGAAGGTCTGGACCTTGCTGCCAGAGCTCTCATCAATCCCGGTGATGAGGTAATCGTTGTCGAGCCCTGTTTCGTAGCATATAAGGCTACTGTTGAGTTTGCACACGGCGTGCCCGTTATCGTTGAGACAAAGCCCGAGAATAACTACAAGCTTATGCCCGAGGAGCTCGAGGCTGCTATTACGGACAAGACCAAGTATGTTATCGTCGGATATCCTAATAATCCTACAGGCGCCATAATGACGCTTGAAGACTGGGCCAAGATCAAGGATGTGCTTATGAGACATCCGGATATCATCGTTCTTTCCGATGAGCTTTACTGCGAGCTTAATTATCTTGACGGCAAGCCCTCTTCTCTTACGCAGTTTGCCGAGTTAAGAGACAGAGTCGTTATGGTAAACGGCTTTTCGAAGTCTTACGCCATGACAGGCTTCAGAGTAGGATATCTCGCAGGCCCCAGAGAGCTCATCGCCCCGATGGTTAAGATCCACCAGTACTGCATCATGTGCGCACCTTCGACATCACAGCTTGCTATTATCGAAGCAGCTATGAACGCTGACGATGAGGTCAAGAAGATGCGTGATGAATATAATCACAGAAGAAGGATCATCGTCCAGGGCTTAAGGGACGCAGGTCTTGACTGCTTCACTCCTTACGGAGCCTTCTATGCTTTCCCTTGCATCAAGTCAACGGGAATGACATCTGAGGAATTCTGCGAAAAGCTCCTTCTCGAAAAGCACGTCGCAATCGTTCCAGGCAACGCTTTCGGCAAGTGCGGCGAAGGCTTTGTCCGTATCAGTTATGCTGCTTCTTTGGAAGATATCAAGGAAGCTATGAGATTAGTTAAAGAATTTGTTGAAGAACATAAGG
This sequence comes from Clostridiales bacterium, assembly GCA_017554745.1. Classification (GTDB taxonomy): domain Bacteria; phylum Bacillota; class Clostridia; order Saccharofermentanales; family Saccharofermentanaceae; genus Saccharofermentans. The sequence continues at coordinate 1,767 of JAFZHS010000017.1, forward strand.
GGTAATCAATGCTTGAATTTGACAACATAAGACTCGAACTTGAATCTTACGAAGTGCCTGTAGCAGAGCTTAAGGATGCTCTTCACATTGACCGCGTATCTGACCAGATAAGCGAATATGAGAACCGTATGCAGGAGCCTGACTTCTGGAACAATGTCGAGAAGGCCACAGAGATCCAGCAGACATTGGGAAGACTTAAGAAAAAAGTCGAGAGTTATAACGCTCTTGTTGCTGAACGCGAAGACCTTTTGGCTCTCTGCGAGCTTGCCAATGAAGAAGAGGATATGGATTCTCTCGAAGAGCTCAGGACTTCCACTGCCAAGTTCAAGGAAGACTTTGAGAAGATGCGTTTGGAGACTCTCCTCACGGGTCCTTATGATGCTAACAACGCTACCATTACACTCCATGCCGGTGCAGGCGGTACAGAGGCTATGGACTGGTGCTCAATGCTCTACAGAATGTACACCAGATGGGCTGAAGCCCACGGCTTTGGAGTAGAAGAGCTCGATTATGTCGAAGGCGATACAGCAGGCATCCAGTCAGTATCCGTCATGATCAAGGGCGATTACGCTTACGGATTCTTAAGATCCGAGCTCGGTGTTCACCGCCTTGTAAGAATATCTCCTTTCGATTCTGCAGGAAGAAGACACACGTCATTTGCTTCATGCGAAGTTATCCCTGAATTGGACCAGAAGACTGAAGACGATATCAAGATCGATATGTCTGATGTCCGTGTAGATACTTACCGTGCGACAGGTAAGGGCGGCCAGCACATCAACAAGACCGATACGGCTGTCCGTATGACTCATAACCCTACGGGAATCGTCGTTTCCTGCCAGGCAGAAAGATCACAGCTCCAGAATAAGGAAACATGCTTGAGAATGCTTAAGGCTAAGCTTTTCGCGCTCGCAAGAGCATCCGAGATGGAGAAGATCGAAGACCTCAAGGGCAACCAGATGGAGATCGCATGGGGGTCCCAGATCAGATCCTACGTATTCTGTCCTTATACTCTTGTTAAAGACAACAGAACGGGCTATGAGGAAGTCGATGTCGATTCCGTCATGGACGGCAATCTCGACGGCTTCATTAATGCTTATCTGTCAGGAATGAAGAACGAGAAATAAGTTTGCGACAATTTGTTTATCAAGCCCGGTTCGTCCGGGCTTTTTGTTTTTCTTGCAATCTGTGCAATAAACAGTGTAAATCATTCCAAAACCGAGATTTTGAAAAGCATTTGTTGTATCTTCTAAACAGATGAAAGGAGGCAGCAGGTGAACATCAATTTGTTACTCGATCCCGATGATCCGATGAGAAAGAGCCTGGAATCGCTTGGAATCAATAATGATCCCGACTCGCAGTATTTACTGATCCGCCGTGGTGCGGGTGTTAAATACATCGCCGGAAAAAGGGAAGACCAGCAATTCTTTATTGATGTAAACGATATATGTTTTATCGAGAGCATGGGGCATGACATTATCATCAATGCATCTGACGGTACTTATAATTCCGGCGAAAGATTGAAAGCTTTGGAACAGGTTTTGCCGTCGGAAAGTTTCCTCAGAGTGAGCAATTCCGCGATCGTAAACCTTAAGAAGATAAAGCGTATTGAATCATCTTTGCTTCAGAAATTCATCCTTCATATGACTAACGGATCCAAGGTCGATGTTACCAGAAGTTATTATTACATATTCAGAGAAAGAATCGGGATTTAAGGAGAGAGATTATGTTTTCAATTGGTTTATTAGTGATTTTGATACCGGCAATAATTATTGTTACGGTTGTTACATTGATCGTATATAAGATCTTCTACGACAAGCACAATAACAGGGTGCTTGAATCAGGCGAGACAAATAAGCGCAAGTGGATCGCACCCTGGGGATTGGCTCTGATCGTTTTAGGAGCCCAGCTGGTTCTTGCTATCGGCTCGGTGTTTGTGCTTTCTTTGTTTATGCTCGATCCGAATTCAATGTCAGCAGAAGAAGAGGAGACGTCACGCGTTTACTATGAGTTTAGCGATATTAAGGAGTTTACGGTTGATAGAAATCTATTTATGAAATGTGGTAAGGGTATAGGAGACGGAATCACCATCGAAATGTATAAATGGGACAATCCAGATGGCAGTGTTGATTTTATCTTTACGGGAAGTGTCGAAGATATTGAAGATGAAAGCATATATTTTGATTTTTCCATGATAGATGAAAATGACACGAAGAACGGATTGAGCACAGTCTGGCCAATGCGAGACGATTCGACTACTCTTTACTATCTGGTCAGGATTCATGCTGATGAATACGTTCCCGCAATAGTTACTGTCGGTGTGGGATTTGGAGCAGACTTCGACTATCAGAGAGACGGCTGGGCCAGGGAATTATCAATTTGCTTTGATTGATACTCGCGGAAAATAGGAATAGAGGGAAAAACGGGCGTGTACTGCAAAAATGCGGTGCACGTTCGTTTTATATATGCAAACTATTCGAGTTATAGTATATTTGATTGGGGTGTCACTGTTGACACGATAATGGGAATTTTAAGTTTTAATAGTTTTTTGGGGATAATATGGTTTTTTACATTACTCTCTTCGTTTTTGGCGTGGCGTTGATTTTCACCGCAATCTTTAAGGCTGTCTACGGACATTTCTATGAAAAGCGCAAGAATAAAGATTCGGAAAAGAAGCGTGAATGGTTAGTGCCCGGCAGACTATCGCTTATTGTATTTGTTGCCTTGATGGTTTTAGGACTTGGAATCTTAATTCCGATCTCTCTTTCTAAGATTGATATGAAGCATGCGACAGCGGAAGAGATATTCGGAATAGGTTCATCCAAGGCTGTGATCGAGATTGCGGAACGGCCTCAGATTTATGTTGAAGGCAACATCAATGAGAATATTATTGCGGTCAGTAACAGCGGAAACATAACTGTCGAAGTTATTTCCATAGAAGGCTTCGGTTCAAACCAGCGCCTGGTTATCTACGGGTCAGTCAGCAATCTCGAAGCAGATGACGTAAATATCTATGTCCATTACGTTGATGAAAACAAAAAAGAATACGATGTCTGCAAGTATTATCACAAGAACGGCGATGTTAACACGCTGTACTACGAGTACACATTAAAGATCAAAGATATAAGCCCGTTCAGGATAATAGTCGGAACGGGCTATGGCAGTGATTATAAATATAAGCGGGATGGTCTTTCTGACCAGCTGGATGTAACCTACAGCTTTAATCCGGTAGGCTGATCAGAGCGGTTCAAAGTAAGGCTTATGGTCTTTGAAGTAGACTGATTCGGTAAAACCTAATGATTTCACGTATTCTACGGCTTCGTTGAAGCATACCGCAAATGTGCCGGGGAAGTGTGAGTCTGATCCGAATGTGATCAGTTTTCCGCCCATTTCTTTATATCTGTTAAGGGCGCCTGCATCGGGAAGCCACCTCGTAAAGCCTCCATCTTTGTGCTTCTGTATCGATTTGGTGTTGATCTCGAGTGCTTTTTCTTTGGCGATCATGACCTCGAAAAGCCTGTCGAACTCCTTTGGGCATTCTTCGTAAGTAACGAAATCATTCTTGTTGTCTGTATATCTGTTGATGTAATCGTAGTGTGCCAAAACGTCGAAGTTGCTGCACTTCTCACACATCTCGGCCATAATGCCCAGATATTCGCTGTGAAGCTCTTTTGCGGGTATCTTATAGCAATCCCTGATCCAGTAGAAATCCTCGCCTCTGAACAGATGAGCGCTTAGAAGTACGACATCAAGAGGAATTGAGGCTGCGACTTTATCTATTTCTTCGGCTACATGAGTCTGATAGCCGAACTCAATGCCTTTAAGGAGCTCTAATTCGCCGGCCTTTTCGCGCCATTGCTCGAAAACCCGGTTATATTCTTCAAGATCGAACATCCAGTTCAATCCTTCATAATCAGGGTAGTCGATCTCGTAATGCTCGGTAATGCCAACTCTTGTAAAACCCTTAGATCTTGCTTCGCTAATTAGTTCGTCTATCGTTTGTCCTGCATCCGCAGAGAAGTGTTTTGTATGGTTATGACCGTCTGTTATCATTTTGTCCTCTTAATTAAAAGATTTTATTTTACTTTATGGTATCATAAGTTCATTAGAAAGAGGTGATACTTATGCCCAAGAAAAAAGAAACCAAAAAGATCAAGACCAGCGAGCTTTTCGCTGAATTTCCTAACCTTTATGAGGTAGCTTCTCAAGATGATATGACAGCTACTTTTAATTTTGCCGAGGAATATAAGGCATTTTTGGATAATTCCAAGACAGAACGCGAGTTTGCCGCAAATGCCATTCAGGCAGCTGAAGACCTCGGCTATGTCGATATCGCTACCAAGGATACCTTAAAGCCCGGCGACAAGGTCTACCAGAGCATTAAGGGCAAGGGCTTTGCAGCAGCTGTTATCGGTAAGAAGGGACCTGCTGAAGGATTTAATATCCTCGGTGCCCACATCGATTCGCCCAGACTCGATCTCAAGCCTAATCCGATCTACGAAGACTGCGACACGGTTTACTTCAAGACCCATTATTATGGCGGCCTCAAGAAATATCAGTGGACAACGATTCCTCTTGCTGTACACGGTGTCGTATTTACTAACGACGGCAAGGCTCACCAGATCGTAGTGGGTGAGAAGGATACTGATCCCGTATTCTACATTACTGACCTGCTTCCGCACCTCGGCAATGAGCAGATGACTAAGAAGGCATCTGAATTCGTTCCTGCTGAGGACCTTAACGTAATCATCGGCGGAATTCCCTGCACAGAGGATAAGAAGGCAAAAGATATCTTCAAGGCAGGCGTTTTGAAGATCCTTTTCGAAGAATATGGAATAAAGGAGAAGGATTTCGTATCAGCCGAGATTGAGATCGTTCCTGCAACAAAGGCAAGAGACGTTGGCTTTGACCGCGCTTATATCGCTGCTTACGGCCACGATGACAAGGTCTGCGCTTATCCGGCATTAAGAGCCCTTCTCGCTCAGGAAAAGCCCAAGAAGACCTGTGTATGCCTCCTTACGGATAAGGAAGAGATCGGTTCTTATTCCAATTCCGGTGCCACTTCTAATCTTTATGAGAATTTCCTCATGGAAGTATTTGCAAAATCTGAGGGCGGCATCGACAAGTTCAATACATTAAAGTTCCGCAAGGCTTTGGCTGCTACAAAGATGCTTTCAACGGACGTTACTACAGGTTACGATCCTAAGTATGCTTCTGTATTTGAGAAGAATAATACAGCATTTATGTCCCATGGCCTTAAGATCGAGAAGTATACGGGTGCCAGAGGCAAATCCGGATGCTCTGAAGCAACAGGCGATTTCATCGCTGAGATTACTGATATCTTCGAGAAGAATTCGATCCCGTGGCAGACAGGCGAGCTCGGACGCATCGATGCAGGCGGCGGCGGTACTATCGCTGCCATCATGGCAGAGCTCGGTATGGACGTTGTCGATATGGGTGTTCCCGTATGGTCAATGCATGCTCCTGTCGAGGTCATCTCCAAGATAGACCTTTACTATCTCTATCTCGGATATAAGGCATTCATCGAGAATATCGGATAATGGCTAAGAAAAGAACGGTAGAACGTAAGACTGCGATTAAGAACAGTGTCGGAAGAATCATTATCTTCAGTCTCTTTATTATTGCGCAGTTAGTCGGTTTTGCCGTTCTTGCTTATTATCTCGGAAGCGTTTTCCCGGCATTGGACATTGGTATCAGAGTAATCGCTTTGATCGTTGCTCTCGGTATCAATGCCCGTGACCATAACGGTGTATTTAAGCTCATCTGGGTAATAGTCATTCTTATTTTGCCTATTCCGGGACTCCTTTTCTATGTCTTGAACAACTTCAGCAGTTCCAAGGTTAAGATCAAGAGGCGTCTTGAGAAGGTGGATGTCATGGTGTTCAGCCATCTGAACTACAACGACGATGTCTTTACCGAGTTTAAGCAGGAGGATCCGGCCAGAGCTTCGAATGCCAGATATCTCAGGAATTACGATTTCCCTATCTACGAGGGTACCGCGATCAAGTATTACGCGGTAGCTTACGACGGTTATCTTGATCAGATCGAAGACATCAAAAAGGCAGAGAAGTATGTTTATCTTGAATATCACGCCATCGAGAATAAAGAGGCTTTTGAACCGCTTCATGAAGTCTTGAAGGAGAAAGCGGCCGCAGGCGTTGACTGCAGAGTCTTGTATGATGACGTAGGTTCATTTACGTTCATCAATCCGGCATTCATCAAGATGCTCGAATCAGAAGGCATTAAGTGCAACGCGTTTAATCCCGCATATCCTATCGTTGCGCTCTTCATGAATAACCGCGACCACAGAAAGATCACTGTCATTGACGGCAAGATAGGCTACACCGGCGGATACAATATTGCAGATGAATACTTTAACTTCGTAAATCCTTACGGCAAGTGGAAGGATAACGGCATCAGGCTCGAAGGCCCTGCCGTTGACAGTCTTACCGCGATGTTCATCGAGATGTGGAATTTTGCAGATCTCAAGCGTAAAGAAGACGACATGATGACCTTCGATTCTGCGAAATTACCTCCTGTTGACGGTGCTAACGGTTATTGCGTTCCTTATTGCGACAGCCCTCTTGATAATGAGCCTATCGGTGAGAATGTTTACCTTAACATGATCAATAATTCCCAGGAATATTGCTGGATCATGTCGCCTTATCTCGTTTTGTCCGATGAGATCTCAAGAGCTTTAAGGATCGCTGCAAAGCGCGGCATTGACGTAAGGATCATGACGCCGGGCATCCCTGATAAGAAGCTTACTTATCATGTCACGAGATCTTACTACAACATGCTTATCAAAGGCGGAGTAAAGATCTATGAATACTCTCCCGGCTTTAACCATTCGAAAACATTCTTGTGCGATGACACATGCGCTGTAGTGGGCACCATCAATCTTGATTTCAGAAGCCTTTATCATCATTTCGAGAATGCCGTCTACATGTATAAGACGGACTGTATTCCGGATATTAAGATAGACTTTATCGAGACGTTTGCAGAGTGCCGTGATGTCACCGAGAAATACAGAAAGAATCCGAATATCTTCGTGCGCTTCTTTAAGTCCATCTTAAGACTTATCGCGCCGCTTTTATAACTAAAACTGAAAGGAATATTTATGTCTGTTCGTTTTTATAATTGCAGAATACTCACAATGCAAGATGACAAGATCATCGAAGGTGAGCTTTGGACAGAGAATGACCGCATCAGCTATATCGGTCCTGCTAAAGAAGATCCTGATAAAAAGTTTGACTGCGAGATCGACTGCAAGGGCAATCTCCTTATGCCCGGATTAAAGAATGCGCATACTCATTCTGCCATGACTTTCTCAAGATCCCTGGCTGATGAATACTGCCTTGATGATTGGCTTCATAAGGCGATCTTCCCGAGAGAAGCGAAGCTTACTCCTGAGCATGTTTACTGGTTTTCAAAGCTTGCTTATGCCGATTATCTTGCAGGCGGTATCACAGCATGCTTTGACATGTATTTCCATAAGTATGACAATGCCAAAGCTGCAGTAGAGACCGGCTTCAGACATGTCTTCTGCGGAGCTGCCAATGATTACGGCGGATTCGATATGTTAGAGCAGAATTACATCGATCTTAACGATTACGATCCGCTCGTTTCTTTCAAGCTCGGTTTCCACGCCGAATACACGACCTGTGAAGATAATCTCAAGCTGATGTCTGATCTTGCGCACAAGTATAATGCGCCTGTCTATACACATATTTCAGAGACTTTGCCTGAAGTCGAAGGCTGCAAAGAACGCTATGGCTTTACTCCCGCTGTCCTTTTTGACAAGCTTGGTATTTTTGATTTTGGCGGTGGCGGTTTCCATTGCGTATGGTTCACTGATGAAGACCGCGATATCTTTAAGAAGAGAGATCTCTGGTCAGTTTTTAATGCATGCTCCAATCTTAAGCTTGCTAGCGGCATTACTCCTGTCTATAAGTTCATCGAAAATGATATGAAGATCGCCATAGGTACTGACGGCGCGGGCTCTAATAACGCGCTTTCGATGTTCCGCGAGATGTATCTTGATACGGTGCTCTCAAATGTTGAGACACATAACGCTGCAGCAGTCGATCCGTTCACTATCCTTAAAGCAGGTACTACAGGCGGCGCTCTGTGCATGGGTCTTAATGATTCTGATGTCCTTGCTGAAGGTAAGAAGGCAGATATCATCATGATCAACATGAATAAGCCCTGCATGCAGCCTGAGAATAATATCGCGAGGAACATCGTTTACAGTGCAGACAATGACTGCGTAAAGATGACCATGATCGACGGAAAGATCCTTTATGAGGACGGCAAGTTCACGACTCTCGATATCGATGAAGTAATCCGCGAATGCAATAAATTTAAGGAAGATCTCGCTTGATTAAGTTATGAGACTTATCTTTGATCACATCGGAAAATATAGAGCAGCTTCGATCTTAAGCCCTGTGTTTAAGCTCCTTGAAGCGTGCTTTGAACTGATAGTTCCTCTTATCGTTGCAGGTGTGATCGACAACGGTATCAATAAGGGCGATACGGGATATGTATGGTCGCATGTGCCGATACTTGTTGTTTTTGCAGTTGTCGGTTTTGCGGTAGCTATAACGGCACAGTATTTCGCTGCATATTCAGCGACAGGGATCTCATCAGGCATCCGTAAGAGTCTTCACGATAAGCTCCAGACTTTATCCGTATCAGATTATGAGAAGATCGGAACATCAGGGATCGTAACGCTTCTTACATCTGACGTTAACCAGATACAGACAGGCATTAACCTGTTCTTAAGACTTCTTTTGAGATCTCCGTTTATCGTTATCGGCGCATGCATTATGGCCGCAGTCGTAAAGCCTTCGATGGCTTTGATCTTTGTAGGATGTACGGCAGTGCTTGCTGTGGTTATAGCCCTCAACATGAAGTTCTCGATCCTCAGGCACAAAGAGGCCAGGGAAGGATTGGACAGCATCGTTAAGAAGACTGCTAACGGTATTGCGGGTGAGCGTGTCATCAGAGGCTTTAACAAGACCGGTGATGACTATTCCAAGTTTGAAGCAAAGAGCAAGAGTCTCAAGGCTTCTCAGGTAAGAGCAGCTGATTTTGCAGCCTGGCTCAATCCGCTGACCTATGCGGTCGTAAATCTTTCTATCTGCTTCCTCATCTACAGAGGCGCTATCCACTTTAATATGGGCGATCTTACCGATGGCCAGGTGGTAGCTCTTTATAATTATTTCTCGCAGATCCTGATCGAGCTCGTTAAGCTTGCAAATCTAATTGTCTCAGTATCAAGGGCCTATGCCTGCTTAAAGAGGGCAGAAGGTCTTATGGATCTTAAATCGACAGCTGATAACGGTACAAGAGAACTTCCTTCATCTGAGGCTTTGGCAGTTTCATTGAAGAATGTCTCGTACACATATCAGGGAAATGTCGAAGAATCTGTCAAAGACTTTACGATCGACATAAAGCCGGGCGAAAAGATCGGCATAATCGGCAGCACGGGATGCGGCAAATCGACGGCTGCTGCTTTGATAGCAGGCATCTACAGCGCTACAGCGGGCGAAGTCCTCATCGACGGCATGAATATCCGTGAGATCTCACGATCAAGCCTTGCTTCATCTGTGGGCATGAGCCTTCAGAAGACAAGATTATTCAAGGGCTCACTTAAGGAAAATATCACGCTCGGAAGGGTCGGTATTTCTGATGACGATATTAACGAAGCCTGCCGGATCTCCTGCAGTGATGATGTCGTCAATGCGAAAAAGGAAGGTCTTGATTTTGTTATCTCCGATGCAGGAGCAGGACTATCGGGCGGACAGCGTCAAAGGATAGGCATCGCAAGAGCTTTGGCAGGAAAGCCGGGGCTTATAATCCTTGATGATTCAACATCGTCTTTGGACTGGGGCACAGAGAAAAGACTCCTTAACAACATTTCCGGGATTCCTTCTAAACCTACGGTTATTCTTGTATCGCAGAAGATAAGGACATGCATGGACTGCGACAGGATAATACTTATGGATGACGGCAAGATAGAAGCTGTCGCCCCGCATGAGGAACTGCTTAAGATCTCAGAGAACTACAAATACATGAATTCTCTTCAGATGAAGGGAGGCGCCGTATGAAGTCTAAGATCTTAAAGCGCCTCTTCACTTATCTCAAGGGTTCATCGGGCCTTGCGGTTTTATCGATCGTTATCGGTATACTCTTCGGTTCTGCAACTGTGGCTATCCCGTATTTTGCCGGAAGAGCCATAGACAGCCTCGGTGATATCGGTCAGCTCATTGTATTTTTAGTGATAATCGCAGGACTTATCGCAGCCGCTGCCGTTCTTCAGTTTGCCCTGATAAAGATGAACAACAGGATCGCATTCTCGATCGGTCTTAATCTCCGCAACGCAACTTATTCTAAGATGCACAGGGTAAAGATGTCTTATATCGACAAGACTTCCGCAGGAAAGCTCCAGAGCCTCATAATCAGCGACGTAGAGACCGTCTCTGACGGCATGCTCCTGTTCCTTAACCAGTTTGCATCAGGCCTTGCGACGATACTTATAACGCTTGCAGTTATGTTCTTCATTAACTGGAAGATCTCGCTTATAGTCGTTATCTTCACGCCTGTATCGATCGCAGTATCAACTTTTATCGCCAAAGGAGCGTATAAGTCTTTTGCAAAGCAGGCAGAGATAAGGAGCAGACAGACAGCCTATGTCGGCGAATCGGTCAACAACTTCAGGGAATGCAAGATCTATGATGTTACTGATGTAAGGGTAGCGGGCTTTGATGAGATCAACGGAGAATACAGAAAGACTGCTACTAAGGCCACATTCTTATCTTCTATAAGCAATCCTTCTTCAAGATTCGTAAATGCCCTGATCTATGCCGGAGTTGTCCTTACAGGCTGCTTATCCGGTATCGGCGGTGCTATTACAGTCGGAGCGCTTACTTCGCTTTTGGCATACGCTAACCAGTTCATGAAGCCTTTTAATGATCTGTCCGCGGTTTATACCGAGCTCTCGGACAGCTTTGCTTGTCTTGCAAGAGTCTTCGAGTACCTGGACAGCCCGGAGATTCCTGAAGAAAAGGCAAGTGACGAGCTTCCTGACAAGAACAGGCAGTTTGATATTGAGTTCAAGAATGTAAGCTTCTCTTACGTTGAGGGAAGGCCTGTCCTTAAAGATATCTCGTTTACTGTGGGAAAGGGCGAGTCATTCGCAATTGCCGGTCCTACGGGCTGCGGCAAGACGACGCTTATCAATCTTCTTATGCGTTATTATGAGCCTGATTCCGGCGATATCCTCATCAACGGACAGTCCATCAGGGATATTCCGAGATCTGAGCTCCGTCATTATATCGGCTTTGTTACCCAGGACACCTGGCTTTCGGATGACACAGTAATGGAGAATATCAGGTTCTCAGGGTCTCATATCAGCGATAAACAGGTTTTCGAGGCCTGCTCGAAAACAGGTTGTGATTCTTTTATAAGAAAGCTGCCAAAGCGGTATAATGAAATGATCGATAACGACAGGGATGACATATCCGAAGGACAGAAGCAGCTTTTGACCATTGCCAGGGCGATGGCTTCGAATCCTTCGATCATGATCCTCGATGAAGCTACTTCATCTGTCGACGTCGTTACCGAAGACCGTATACAGAAGGCCGTAAATGAGCTTCTGAACGGAAGGACAAGCATAATTATTGCGCACAGGCTCTCGCAGATCACGGACTGTGACAAGATAGTCGTCATTGATGGCGGAAAGGTCTCAGAGATCGGATCACACGCTGAGCTTATCGCAAACGGCGGATTTTACAGCAGGCTTTATGCCTCGTATGTATCCGAATAAGGAGGAAACATGGGCAACTATAAACTTGATGATTTCAAGAAATATATAAACGGCAGAAAGGCAGCCGTCATCGGCATCGGCATATCTAATACGCCTCTGATCAAGTGGCTTGTATCTTTAGGCTGTGTGGTTACAGCCTGCGACAAACTTACCGAGGAAGATCCGGTGCTCCGCAAGAATATCGACATGCTCAAGGAGATCTCTCCTGACATTAAGTGGTCATTGGGCGAATCTTATCTTACGCACTTAAGGGAAGACCATTACGATATCGTGTTTAAGACTCCAAAGATGCGATTTGAGACCCCTGAACTTCAGGCCTTGAAGGAGATGGGCTCGATCCTTACTACCGAGATGGAGCTCTTCATGAATCTTTGTCCCGCTGAGATCTTTGCGATCACAGGCTCAGACGGAAAGACCACCACGACGACTCTTACTGCCGAGATACTGAAGCAGGCCGGCTATAAGGTCTGGATCGGCGGAAATATCGGCACACCGCTCCTTGACAGGATCGCCGAGATCGGGGCTGATGATAAGGTGGTTCTTGAGTTGTCTTCCTTCCAGCTCCTCGGCATGAGCACTCCCGCCGACGTAGCAATTGTTACCAATATCACGCCTAATCATCTGGATTTCCACAAGGATTACGATGAATATATCCAGGCCAAGGTCAACGCTTTCAGGAATCAGGGTCCTGTCGGTAAGGTGGTCCTTAACGCAGGCTGTGACCTGACTTATGAGATGAAGGACATCGCAAGGGGAAGGGTTAAGCTTTTCTCGGCCAATAAAGGCAAGGTGATGAGAGCTGAATCTCCGCTATATCCAAGAGCTTATACGGAAGACGGAAGGCTTATATACGAGGAGAACGGCAATATTACAGATATCTGCGGTATGGATGAGATCTTCATACCCGGTCTGCACAACGTGGAGAATTTCCTTGCGGCTACATGCGCAGTGATCGACTATGTAAAGCCTGAAGATATCGCTTATGTTGCCAGGAATTTCAAGGGTGTGCCTCACCGCATCGAGTTCATCAGAGAGCTCGACGGCATCAGATGGTACAATTCCTCGATCGATACTTCTCCTAACCGTTCGCTCAACACCATGAATGCACTTGCAGCGCGCAATGAAAAGGGCGTCCTGATCTGCGGCGGCGCTGATAAGAAGTGCCTTTACAGCAAACTGGGCGACGCTATCCTTAATGTCTGCGACAGGATAATCATCTACGGATCAAATGCCGATCTGGTAACTGATATCATCGCCAAGGAAGCTCACGGGCGCAAGTATGAGATCTACCGCATTCCCGACAAGGAAGGCGATGTCTATGAGTTCCCCAAGACACGCGATAACGTGGTAAACGCTTATAAAGAAGCTATCAATAAGGCTAGAGAGTGGGCAAAACCCGGAGAGATTGTTATTATGTCTTCTATAGGTACGTCCTACGATCATTTCAGACACTTTGAGCACAGGGGAGATATGTTCAGGGATCTCGTCAACGGGCTCGAATAATCTTTAGGTGGAGGAAGATTATGGCTGATATGAATTACCGCAAATATAAGGCTCATCCGACAGTAGATCTGCCGGACCGCAAATGGCCTTCAAACAAGATAACCAAGGCACCCATATGGTGTTCTGTTGATCTGCGCGACGGTAATCAGGCTTTGGAAGTCCCCATGACTCTTGAGGAAAAGGTCGAATTCTTCGAATATCTCTGCTCCATCGGCTTTAAAGAGATCGAGATCGGTTTTCCCGCTGCTTCCGAGACAGACTATAACTTCTGCAGACACTTGATCGATAACAACCTGATCCCTTCAGATGTTGCGATCCAGGTTTTGACCCAGTCAAGGGCTCACATCATCGATAAGACGATGGAAGCCGTCAAAGGCGCTCCGAATGTTATCATTCACCTCTATAATGCGACAAGCACGCTCCACAGGGATGTCGTTTTCGATTTCTCGTGTGAAGAATGCATTGCCCTTGCAGTCGAAGGCGCGAAAATGATCATCGACCGCATAAATGCTGATACCAGCGGCACTAAGTTTATCCTCGAGTATTCGCCGGAGGCATTCTCTGACACTGAGCTCGATTTTGCAGTTAAGATCTGTGACAGCGTTCTCGAGTGCTGGAAGCCTACGCCGGACAACAAGGCGATAATCAATCTGCCTGAGACAGTTGAGTACCAGACGGCCAATGTTTATGCGGACCAGATCGAGTATTTCTGCAATAAGACCAAGTGGAGAGATTCGATAATTATCTCGCTGCACACTCATAACGACAGAGGTACTGCCGTTGCTACTTCGGAATTCGGCCTCATGGCAGGCGCTGACAGAGTGGAAGGCACATTGTTCGGCAACGGCGAGAGGACCGGAAACGTTGATATCATTACGCTTGCGATAAATATGATGATGCTCGGAATCAATCCGGGACTGGATTTCTCCAACATCAACAAGACAATCGATGTCTATGAGGAATTGACCGGAATGAAGGTCGAGCCCAGACACCCCTGGGCCGGAAAGCTTGTATTTACGGCATTTTCGGGCTCGCACCAGGATGCCATCAATAAGGGCAGGAAGAAGATGGAAGAACGGGGAGAGAGCATTTGGGCTGTTCCTTATCTTCCTATCGATCCGAAAGATGTCGGCAGGGAATATGAGCCTATTATCCGCATCAATTCGCAGTCTGGCAGAGGCGGTATTGCTTATGTTATGGAAACTTACTTCGGAGTCCAGCTCCCGAAGGCTTTCCAGCGTGATTTTCTGCCTGTTGTTAAGGCCGCTACCGAAGAGAACGGCACGGAGAATGAGCTCACACCCCAGCAGATCTTTGATCTGTTCGACGATAAATACATCAATGTACTTGAGCCTTACGGCTTAAAGAACTTCTCGGAGCAGCAGGACAGCGATCAGGTATCTACTGTTGAAGCTCTTATCACTGACCACGGTAAGGAAGTTACCATCAAGGGCAAGGGTAACGGTCTCCTTGATGCATTCGTCAGAGCCTTCTGTGATTATACGGGCGTTGAATTCTCGATCTCTAACTATTCAGAGCACGCTATGAAGTCAGGTTCTGACTCTGCGGCTATCACATACATTGAGATCTCCAATAAGGCCAATAAACAGACCTATATCGGTGCCGGTGTCTCAAGCTCAGTCACAAAATCTTCCGTTCGTGCCGTAGTTTGCGCATATAACAGAATGATAAGTGTGTTATGATGCTTAGGGTTAAAAAAGGAGATTTGATATAAATGGTTTGGGATTTTATTCTTTCGATTATTTACGGCATCGTTGAAGGCATTACAGAGTGGCTTCCTATAAGCTCCACCGGTCACATGATCATATTGGAGAAGCTCCTCGGCAAAGGCACGATGTCTGAAGGCTTTTTCCAGGATCTTTACCTGATAGTTATCCAGCTCGGCGCGATAATGGCTGTCGTAGTCATATTCTGGAAAGAGATATGGCCTTTCGGCGCAAAGAATAATACTCATCCGTTCTCTAAGCAGGGTATCGGCAGATATGTCATGAAGGATAAGATCATCTTATGGCTTAAGATCGCACTAGCGTGTGTTCCTGCAGCCATCATCGGTGTTCTTTTTGATGACGAGCTCGCAAAGATGGAAAACTACGTTGTAGTTGCGATCGCTCTTATCGTTTTCGGTGTGGCATTTATCGTTGTCGAGAACCTTAATAAGAACAGAAATCCTTCTGTTAAGACTGTTAACCAGCTTAACTGGGGCCACGCACTGGCTATCGGCTTTTTCCAGCTTCTGGCTGTTATTTTCCCCGGTGCTTCCAGATCCGGATCTACGATCGTAGGTTCCATCGCTATCGGAATAAAGAGGGATGCAGCCGCAAAGTTTACATTCTTCCTTGCGATTCCCGTAATGTTCGGCGCAAGCCTTCTTAAGGTCGTCAAATACGAAGGTGATGTCTCAGGCCATGAGATCGTGCTGCTTATAGTAGGTATGGTCACGGCATTTATCGTCAGCCTTCTCATAATCAAAAGACTTATGGCTTTCATTAAGAAGCATTCGTTCTCCTGCTTCGGCTGGTACAGAATTGCTCTCGGTGTTCTGGTCCTTATCCTTGGCGTTGCCGGAGTTATCAGCGGATCTTCGGACAGTGAGGCCGTTGCTACGACTGCAGCTGCTGCGGCTGTCATGATCCCTTAAGCCGGTTATTTACTGCCATAGGATTCTTTTATTTATAATTAGTATATTAGCTTGTTTATGCTATAATTCATGATGAATTATTATGCGGACAGGAGTTTTTTCTTGCGTAAATATATATACAACAGCCGTGACGTAGCGGCTTACTTCAAATATTTCTCGGTTCCGAGCCATCTTGAAGTGTCATATATGCAGTATATCTTTAATCTCGGGAGCAAGGTGCTTGCTGAGCCTCTGACCCGCGATTTTGAGAGCTTTAAGAGGGAAGTCTACAGGGAACTGTATTTTTTGTGGGCTAACGGCTTCGAGAATGAGAAGGCCGATATCTCAAAAATGACTTCAGACGGGCAGTTCTCGCTCATCTGCGACCAGGAATGTATCTGCCTCGAGTCATATATGAAGCTAATCTGTCTTCATCTGATCTTCTCGGGCAATCTTCCTTATATCAATCTGAACTTTACGGGTCTTATGACTCAGCTCGGCATCAAGTGCGATGTTGCGCTTTATGAAGAAAACTGCAAGAAGGTATGCGAATCTTTGCAGCTCGTCGTATCTGACACTTTCGGAAAGCCTTTTGATCTGTCTCTCGGCATTCCTGATGAGCTCCTTCGTGTTGCTTTGAGCCCTGAATTCAAGGAAGGCCTTGACGTAAGGAATTTCAAGGAGACACTTAGATCCGAGCAGATGAACTGGCTTAAGGACCTTAAGGATAAGTCCTTTAAGCTTTTCGGATCGATTCCGCAGAGAAAGAAAACAACTGATAAGAGCCGTTCAAATGGCTCCAAGCCTAAGAACTACAGGGATCCGGCTTACCCTGCAGTCAAGAATAGCGCGCAGCCCAAGGGCACGCCCAAGCCGGGTAAGTAACAATTTGGAGGTAAGGATGGATAAGATATTTAAGCTCGGTCTTGATATCGGATCTACAACGATTAAAGTAGTTCTTCTCGACGGGGAGAAGATCATTCATAGTGACTATCAGAGGCACCATTCAGACGTATCGGGACTTCTGGATGAATTGTTCGAGGATCTCAATAAGAAATTTCCGGGGATTACGGTAGATGTCGTAATTACAGGTTCAGGCGGACTTTCCGTAGCAAACTGGCTCGGCTTTAAATTCACACAGGAAGTAATGGCTGAGACAAAGGCCATTAAGACATATCACCCTGAGACTGATGTCATCATCGAGCTCGGCGGTGAGGATGCCAAGATCACATATATGCATCCTGTTCTTGAGCAGCGAATGAACGGTACCTGCGCAGGCGGTACGGGTTCTTTTATCGACCAGATGGCTTCGCTCCTGCAGACAGATGCAGACGGTCTTAATAATTTCGCTAAGGATTACAGATCACTCTATACTATCGCAAGCAGATGCGGCGTTTTTGCTAAGTCCGACTTACAGCCCCTTATCAACGAAGGCGCTGCGAAAGAAGACCTCGCCGCTTCCATCTATCAGTCTGTCGTTAACCAGACTATCTCAGGACTTGCATGCGGCAGACCTATCAAGGGCAACGTTACTTTCTTAGGCGGCCCGCTGTTCTTCAATTCAGAGCTTCGAAATGCTTTCGAGAGAACACTTGAGGGCAAGGTCGACTCGTTCTGGATGCCTGAAGAAGCCCAGATCTATGTTGCTTTGGGCGCGGCTCTTTCGGCTGACTGCAAAAATCCGATAGCTTTGTCTGATCTCCTTGTAAAGCTTAAGAACAGGGAAGGCTTTGTCCCGGATATCATCAGGATCGATCCTATCTTCAAGAATGCCGAAGACAAGAAGGCTTTTGACGAGCGCCATAAGAAGGACCGGATCCCCGTGCTTGATTTCAGTGAACAGCACGGCGCGCTCTATCTCGGTATCGATGCAGGCTCTACTACTACAAAGGCTGTTGTCATCAATACCAAGGGTGATCTCGTTTACACATACTACGCAAGCAATAAGGGTAATCCTGTCATGAGCGCAGTCGGCATCATGAAAGATATCTATTCAAAGATGCCCGAAGACTGCTATATCGCTCATTCCTGCGTAACAGGTTATGGCGAGAACATCATAAGGGCGGCTCTCAATGTCGATATCGGCGAGATCGAGACTATGGCCCACTTCCAGTCTGCCAAGTTCTTCTGCCCGGATGTTGATTTCATCATCGATATCGGCGGTCAGGACATGAAGTGCATGAAGATCAGGAACGGCGTTATCGATTCCATCATGCTTAATGAGGCCTGCTCTTCAGGCTGCGGCTCGTTCATCCAGACCTTTGCGCAGACCTTAGGTCTTACTACACCTGAGTTTGCTGAAGCAGCTCTGAGCTCAACCAAGCCTGTAGACCTCGGTACACGCTGCACCGTATTCATGAATTCAAAGGTTAAGCAGGCACAGAAGGAAGGCGCATCGGTAGGAGATATCTCCGCGGGCCTTTCATATTCTGTTGTACGTAATGCTCTCTATAAGGTAATCAAGATCCGTGATACCGAGCAGCTCGGCAAGAATATCGTCGTTCAGGGCGGTACGTTCCTTAACGATGCTATCTTAAGATGCTTCGAGCTCGTTTCGGGCAGAGATGTCATAAGACCTAATGTAGCAGGCTTAATGGGAGCTTTCGGTGCCGCACTTATCGCGCAGAGAAGAGCTAAGGAAGGCTCTAAGTCTAATGTTCTCGGCAAAGATGAACTTGATTCATTCAAGATGGATACTGAGAATACACAGTGCCAGGGCTGCACCAACCACTGCCGTCTTACCATTGCTACATTCTCCAACGGTACGAAGTTCGTATCAGGCAACCGCTGCGAGAGAGGCGAAGACCTTGCTCTAGACCGCGCGCCAGTAAGCAACAAGAAAAAGCTTCCGAATCTTTTCGAGTACAAATATCAGAGGACCTTCAAGCACTATGTGCCATTGAAGAAAGAAGACGCTCCGAGAGGCGAGATCGGTATCCCTAGAGTTCTTAACCAGTATGAGAATTATCCTTTCTGGTTTACCGTGCTCACAAAGCTCGGATTCAGGGTAATTGTATCCGCGAGATCTTCGCACAAGATCTACGAGGGCGGTATGGAGACGATCCCTTCAGAGTCAGTCTGCTATCCGGCAAAGCTCGTTCACGGACACATCGAGAATCTTATCTCCAGAGGGATCACCACGATCTTCTATCCTGATGTTCCTTACGAGAATATCGAGAACTCCAATTCCAACAACCACTATAACTGCCCGATCGTATGCTCCTATCCTGAAGTAATCCGCAACAACGTTGAGAATCTCCAGGAAAAGAACATCAGATATCTTAACCCGTTCATGCCGCTGGACAATCTCGATAATGTTGCTCTGCACTTATCTGAGATCTTCTCTTATCTCGGTGTATCCGCTGAAGAAGCAAGACATGCAGTTGAAGCGGGCGCTGAAGAATATTTCAACTACAAAGAAGAGATCAGGCAGAAGGGCGTTGAGATCCTTAAGGAGATGGAAGAACAGGGCCTTAAGGGTATCGTTCTTGCGGGAAGACCTTATCACGTTGACCCTGAGATCAACCATGGTATCCCGCAGATGATTAATTCTTTGGGCCTTGCAGTTCTTACTGAAGACGCAGTCGCAAAGCCGGGTGTATTAAAGCGTCCTATCAGAGTTATAGACCAGTGGATGTATCACACAAGACTTTACGAGGCAGCTGCTTTTGTAATCACAAGACCTGACTTAGAGCTTGTTCAGCTTACGAGCTTCGGCTGCGGTCTTGATGCCGTTACATCTGACCAGGTGCAGGAGATCCTTGAATCTTCAGGCAAGCTCTATACATTGCTCAAGATCGATGAGGTAAGCAATCTCGGTGCCGCAAGGATCAGAATGAGATCTCTTGTTGTTGCTATGAATGAGAGAATGGAGCTCATCGAAAAGGGTGAGGTTAAAATGCCTGTAGTATCTGATTCTGAAGATGCGCCATATACACTGCGCAGAGTCGAATTTACGAAGGAACACAAGAAGAATCACACGATCCTTGCTCCGCAGATGGCTCCTATCCAGTTCGAACTCGTTGAGTCTGTATTCCGTAAGCACGGATATAAGTTAAAGCTCTTGAAGCAGGCTACGCGTGAGGATATCGAGTGCGGTCTCAAGTATGTTAATAACGATGCTTGTTTCCCGACTATCATTGTCATCGGCCAGATGATAAATGCGATATTAAAGGGCGATATCGATCCGGACAACACAACGCTTGCGATCACACAGACAGGCGGAGGATGCCGTGCTACAAATTACGTCGCATTCTTGAGGAAAGCCCTTAAGGAAGCAGGCTATCCGCAGATCCCTGTAATCACGATCTCTGCACAGAGATTCGAGAAGAATGAGGGATTCGAATATACGATGTCGTTCATTCTCGATGCCGTCAAGGCTTTGAGCGCAGGCGACATGCTCTCCACATTGCTCCTGAGAGTAAGGCCTTACGAGAAGGTCGAAGGTTCTGCAAATGCCCTGTATTCATACTTTAACAGGATCGGCAGAAGACTTTTCAATCCTAAGCTCAACAATGAAGATCTTACCGAGAGATATGACGTCGTTATGCCTAACAGCTATTTCTCCAAGGATATCGAGCAGAAGAAGGAGATCAGAGATGTTCTCCTCTCGATCGGTGTAGATCTCGACAGCATTCCTGTCATCACCAAGTACAAGGAATTCGTTAAGTACGCGGTATCCAAGTTTGACCAGCTGCCTTTGAAGGATATCCCGAGAAAGCCCCGCGTAGGTCTCGTAGGCGAGATCCTGGTTAAGTTCCAGCCTGACGCAAACAATAACGCGATCGATGTTATTGAAGCCGAGGGCTGCGAAGCTGTATTGCCGGGCGTATTGGACTTCTTCCTGTATTGCGCTTACAACCCTATATGGCAGGCCCAAAACCTCGGTAAGAGCAAGAAGACCGGTCACATCATGAATATGGCCATCAACTTCCTTGAGTCTTTGAGAAAGCCTATCAACAAAGAGTTTAAGAAGACAAACGGAAAGTTTATGCTCACTGAGAGGATCCAGGAACTCGCGGAGAAGTCTTCTACCGTATTAAGCTGCGGCAACTCCTGCGGTGAGGGCTGGTTCCTTACTGCAGAGATGATCGAGCTTATCCAGGACGGCGTACCGAATATCATCTGCGCCCAGCCTTTCGCTTGTCTTCCTAACCATGTAACAGGTAAGGGCATGATCAAGGAATTGAGAAGACAGTATCCTAATTCGAACATCGTTCCGATCGATTACGATCCGGGCGCTTCAGAAGCTAACCAGCTCAACCGTATCAAGCTCATGATCAGCACTGCTCACTCAGTTCGCGAAAAGGAGATCGAAGATGCGGCTAATGGTGCAGAGGTAAATAAATGAGCAGACTCCTTCTTGTTGACGGCAACTCCATAATGAACAGAGCTTACTATGCCGTTATCGGCAGAGCTCCGATGACTGCTCCTGACGGTACGCCCACAGGCGCTGTCAACGGTTTCTTTAACTCTGTTTTGGGCGTCATGAAGGAATACCAGCCGGATTATATGTGTGTTCTTTTTGACCGCAGGGAGCCTACGTTCAGACATAAGATGAGCGTAGAATACAAGGCTAACCGCAAGGGTATGCCTGATGACCTCGCAGCCCAGATGCCTGTCGTTAAGAACCTTCTTGATCTTTACGGCATCCGCCGTATGGAGCTTGCCGGCTATGAGGCAGACGACCTCATCGGCACACTTTCCAAGCAGGGCGAAGAGCAGGGAATGGACGTCTATATCTTCAGCGGAGACCACGATGATTTCCAGCTGATTTCCGATAAAGTCTCAGTCATAATGCCGCAGTCAGGAAAGGGTAAGGAGCCGCGAGTCCTTTTTGACCGTGCGATGTTTGAAGAGACATATGGTGTTAAGCCAGAAGTCTTTGTCCAGGTAAAAGCTCTCATGGGCGATAACTCCGACAATATCAAAGGTGTTGAGAAGGTAGGCGAGAAGACCGCGTTTAAGCTTATTGCGGACTATGGTTCATGCGAAAACGTCATAGCCAATGCAGACAAGCTCTCACCGGCATTAGGTGAAAGAATCAGGAATTCATCAGAACTGTTGGCTCTTAACATCAAGCTTTGTACGATCGACAGGGAATCTCCCGTAGAGTATCCGGCATCCGAAGCATCTTATCCGTCAGTTACAAGAGATCTGCCTGGTATGTCAGGCGTACTTAACCGCCTTGCATTAAGATCTCTTATCAAGAAACTCGATTTGGAAAATGTAAAGCCTGAGGGCTTTGAAGCAACTACGGAAGTTGATGATTTTACTTCGGGAATTAAAGATGAAGTAGAGTCTGCGCTTAAGAATCTTAACATCAAATATGAAGTGCCTTCTTCTTTTGATTTTGAAGATCTAAACTGCGGTATTGATTTTGTAGACATTCCTTCCGGCAATAAAGTCCTTCTCCTTGACTGGAAAGCCAAGGTTTTCTATGTGATCGATCCTGAGGATTTCGCAAAGCTCAGCTCTGGTAAGAACGTTATGCCTGCTGCATATGAATATAAGGACAGATCCAAGATCGTAAAAGAGCCTTTGGCCAATATCGAATCGGTCTTTGACTGCGAGATCGCAGGATATGTCTTGAATATTCTCTCGGGCAAGCCTGATCTTCAGAGGCTTTATGAGAGCGTGATGCAGTCGGCTTATCCGGTTGAAGATAAGAAGGGACCCGTTAAGCAGTTATCCTTATTTGATGAGATAACAGAAGACGACGGGTCATCCAAAGTCGAAGAGACAGCTTCAAAGCTTTTGGCTGTTACCGCGATTGCGAAAGTGATCTCAAGAGACATCGGCAACAACAAAGAACTTAAGAGTCTTTTGTACGATATCGAATACCCGCTCGTTATCACTTTAGATAAGATCGAGCGCAACGGTATGCATGTTTCAGGCGCAAGGCTCGCCGAGCTCCACAGCGAATACACCAAGCGTCTGGAGGATATCAGCGCGCGGGTTTTCGATGCCTGCGGAACGGAGTTTAATATCGGATCGCCTAAGCAGCTCGCAGATGTCCTTTACGGTGAGAAGCATCTGAATCTTCCTTCGGGAAAGAAGGGCAAGAGCGGTGATTTCTCCACGGGCATCGATGAGCTTAAGAGATTAAGACCTTATTTCCCTGAGATCGATTACATAATCGAGTACAGAGAACTCTCAAAGCTTGATTCTACTTATGCCGTCGGACTTGCAAGAGCCATCAGGAGCGATTCGAGGATCCACACGACATTTACGCAGGCAATGACAAATACCGGAAGATTGTCTTCGACAGAGCCTAACCTTCAAAATATTCCCGTAAGGACTGAAGAAGGCTCGAGACTTCGTGAAGCATTTACTGCAGAAGAAGGAAAGATCCTTGTCGATGCGGACTATTCGCAGATCGAGCTCCGCCTTTTGGCTGCTTTGAGCGGCGATGAAGTTATGTGCTCTGCGTTCCTTGAAGGTGAGGACATTCATAAGAGGACTGCTGCAAAGGTATATGGCGTGTCAGAGGAAATGGTTACCCATAAGATGAGATCGACCGCGAAAACCGTTAACTTCAGTATCATCTACGGCATCAGCGATTACGGTCTTGCTACTGATCTTGGCATCAGCTACAAGGAAGCTTCAGACCTCATTAAGGAATATAACAACCAGTTCCCGGGCGTTACTTCATATCTTGAGTCTTTGAGAAAGTCCGGCGAAGAAAAGGGTTATGCGGTTACGATGTACGGCCGTAAGAGAATACTTAACGAACTCAAGAGCCAGAACCGCAATATAAAGAACTTCGGTTACAGAGCGGCAATGAATACTCCTATCCAGGGAACTGCCGCTGACATTATTAAGATCGCCATGAACCGCGTGAGCAGGGCTTTGGAAGAAAAACTTCCTTCTGCAAAGCTCGTAATGCAGGTCCACGACGAACTTATCTGTGAGTGTGATATTAAAGATAAAGACCTTTGCGCGTCTATCCTTAAGGAAGAGATGGAAGCAGCCGCTTCATTAAGCGTACCGCTTCTTGCTGAGGTCGGCTTCGGAAAGGATTGGCTGGAAGCTAAGTAATGTTTGTATTAGGTATTACAGGCGGAATAGGAAGCGGCAAGAGCACCGTCAGCGGTATTCTTGCAGACAGGGGACTTCTTGTCCTTGATGCGGATGAGATCTCACGTTCTGTCACAGGTCCAGGCGGAAGGGCAATGCCTGAGATCGCCGCTACGTTTGGCAATAAAGTAGTAATGAGCAACGGTGCTTTGAACAGGCGCGTTATGTCTGATATCGCTTTTGGCGATAAGAAAAAACTTGATGATCTAAGCACGATAATTCACCGTCATGTTTTCGAGCAGATAATCGAGACACTCGAAAAAGAAAAGCAGAAGGGCTCAAAGTGTGTCGTTCTCGATGTTCCGATCCCGGTAAATAAGTTCCGTGAGCTTTGCAATCAGATCTGGGTAGTTACCTGCGATAAGGATGTGCGCCTTGCAAGGCTTCAGAAGCGCGGAATGGATAAGGTAGAAGCAGAGAGAAGGATCGCCGTTCAGATGACCGATGACGAGTATTGTGAGCTCGGTGATTTCTCGATCGACAATTCTTGGGATCTTGAAGATCTTAATGATAAGGTCGAAGCGCTTATAAGAGAGCAGCTTTACGAGAGAGGTATCAGGATATGAATATGGCGGCTGTCATTACAGCTTCGGTTTTCCTTGCTTTTGCAATCGGTGTGCTGATATTTCTTTTTGTCGGCAAGACATCTTTGTCGACCAGCAAGATAAAGAACTTCTACCGTGCTTCTGCCGGAGTATATGTAAGCGGCGCATTGCTGATATTAGTTTTCGCGCTGGTAATGAAAGGCCTTCCCGTAGCATTCGTTGTGATATCAGATGTAACGATATTATTTGTATTCTGCTTCACCGTAGGCCTAATGTATTTCATGACCAAGTCGATAGTTGAGGCGGCAGCGAAGGCGCAGGCTAAGTCTGAAGAGCAGAAACAGAGTGCAGATGACGAGAACAAAGAGTGATAAAAAAGGAAAGAAGATCTTTTTAAGGATCTTGCTTGTATTATTTGTTCTTGGCGTTATCGGATTGTTCTGTCTGGCGTTGATGAATAATCATGTTATCGGCTCTACCGAAGATGCAGTGTATTCGCTTCCTGAGTTTGAAGCTTCAAATAACGCTCATTATGAAGCCGTTATCGTGCTTGGCTGCGCTGTGTGGGAAAGCGGCCCGAGCCCGATGCTCGCAGACCGTTTGCGTACGGCAGCATCTGTTTTTAAGACCGGTTGTGCCGATTATATCTTTGTGACAGGTGACAGTGAACATCCTGATGACTATGATGAGACCGGCGCGATGAAGGATTTCCTGATCGGTCTTGGAATAGCTGAAGAAGATATCGTCTGTGATCCTTTGGGGCTTTCCACTTATGAGTCTATGTTAAGGGCCGTAAAGGAATTTAATATCAAGAGCGCTGTCGTTGTTACTTCTGCTTTTCACTGCAACAGATCGGTATACGATGCGCGCAAGTTCGGTATAGAATCAGTCGGAGTAGAGGCTATCAATTCAGGATATGTGATTAAGCAGTATAATTACTACCGTGAGTTCATAGCGCGTGGCAAGGATTATGTCTTTACGATCTTTAAGCCCGGGTATTGATCAGTTTGAGGTGAGATAAATGGATCCGAAATTAGTTAAGAGATTACCTTCATATATCGGCGGTTTATTCGTGATAATTGCGGGTGTCATTTTTATCCTGTATCCCGAAGTTACATCCGGATCTATCGGTATCATGATGGGCGCTTTATTTTTTGTCACGGGAATTACCGAAGTGATCGGCTATGTAATTTCTATTAAAGATCTCAAGAAAGAGAGTTATGGGGCCGCAGCCGGTGCCGAGATCGCTTTTGTGTATTCTTTGATCCTGATGGCTTTTGGAATCTATCTGGTCATTGAACCCGCTTATGTGCTTCCTTTATTGACGACGGTTACAGGCCTGTATTTTATTGCCGACGGTATCGTCAAGTTGCGCCGTGAGATGTTTGTATTCGATAAAAAGGACAGCGGCTGCATAATAATCGCTCTTATGTCGGGCCTGCTTATACTGGCCGGAATCCTCTTGCTTATCAATGTTTTTTACGGTACGCGAAATGTCATCGTATTCACGGGTCTGTCGTTTATAGTCAGCGGTATGGATACCTTGTGCATGCAGATAATGAAAAGAGAAGAAAAGAAAACCCGCAAGTGATGCGGGTTTTGTTTTTGTTTGGTTATTTGTTGTCGTAGAGTCTGATCAGACGTTGAATCTGAAGACTACGACGTCGCCGTCTTTCATGACGTATTCTTTGCCTTCGGATCTTACGAGTCCCTTTTCCTTGGCAGCGTTGTATGTGCCGTTGGCGATGAGGTCGTCGTAGGCAACGACTTCGGCCCTGATGAAGCCGCGCTCGAAGTCAGAGTGGATCTTGCCTGCGGCCTGGGGAGCCTTTGTGCCTCTCTTGATGGTCCAGGCTCTTACTTCCTTAGGACCTGCGGTAAGGAAAGAGATGAGGCCCAAGAGAGTGTAGGAAGCGTTGATCATCTTATCAAGGCCGGCGCTCTCGATGCCCAAATCTTCAAGGAACATCTCACGGTCTTCGGGTGAGAGCTCGCCAAGTTCTTCTTCGATCTTAGCGGAGATAACAACGACGCCTGAGCCTTCCTTTGCAGCGATATTCTTAACGACCTGTACATAAGGAATGTCTTCGTTCTTCTTGATGTCATCCTCAGCGATGTTTGCACAGTAGAGGACAGGCTTCATGGAGATGAGCTGGAGGTCCTTGATGTATTCCTGCTCGTCTTCCTCGAAAGTGAGAGTTCTTGCGGACTTGCCTTCTGCAAGGCACTCGTAGATGCGCTCATAGACAGCGAGCTCCTTAGCAAAAGCCTTGTCGCCGCCTTTCATCATCTTCTTGGTACGGTCGATGCGCTTCTCCATGATCTCCAAGTCGGAGAGGATAAGCTCTACGTCGATAGTAGCGATATCTCCGGCAGGGTCAGCGTGACCGTTTACATGGATGACATCGGGATCGTCGAAGCATCTTACGACGTGGACGATGGCGTCGCACTCTCTGATGTTGGAGAGGAATTTGTTGCCTAAGCCTTCACCCTTGGAAGCGCCTGCAACGAGGCCGGCGATGTCAACGAATTCAACGACTGCGGGTGTATATTTCTCAGGATTATAGATCTCGGCGAGTTTGTCTAATCTCTTATCAGGGACGGAGACAACTCCGACATTAGGTTCGATAGTGCAGAAAGGGTAGTTGGCTGCTTCGGCGCCTGCTCTGGTAATAGCGTTGAAAAGAGTGCTCTTACCGACATTAGGAAGTCCTACGATACCAAGCTTCATATATTTACCTCTTGAATAGTTATTTTTGCCTCATAATTTTAGCACATTCAAAGCATAATTCTTTGTAGGTTGTTTGTCGGTATTTGTCGTGTGATTGTATGCTCTTTTGTAGGTTTTTGTAATAATGTGTCGGTTTTTGCCGGTTTTTGTCTAAGAACTTGTCGGAATTCTTCGTGGTTTTTTGCGGGATTTTTGTACTGATAATTCGATTTTTAAGAGTGTATTCTGCTCTTAAAAGGAGGATTTCGTATGGCATCCAAACCCAACGTTGCAAGAGTGTTTTCTTGCTTTGCTACAGGGACGGAAGTTATAGACACTGTGATCGAAGTTGCTATAGCTCCCGGCATCCCGACATTCTCGGTAATAGGCCTTTGTGATTCCTCGATCAGGGAAGCGCAGGGAAGACTGATATCTGCTTTTAAATCGACAGGTTTTAATATGCCTAAAGGACATATAACTATCGGCATAAGCCCTGCGTATATGCGCAAGACCGGTACAGGCTTTGATCTTCCGATGGCTTTAGGAATACTTTTCGCGTCAGGGCAGCTTTATCTGCCGAAGGATGCAAAGATCTATGCTGAAGGCGAGCTGGCACTGAATGGTGAAGTAAAGGCAACGCCGGGATCGTGCATCAGGCTTAAGTCCGTACAGAGAAATCTTGAACTTGATTACAAGTTAATTCCGCAAAACGAATCTTCGAGTGCAGGCGTTGTAGGGTTTAAGGGACAGGCTGTTTCAAGCCTTTCGGAATTAACTGATATTTTCGACGGGAACAACTACAAAGAGGCGTCTTTTGATTTTGAGACGGAACGTTCGCAAGATGACTTTATTGATATTTCTGCTCTTAAGGGACAGGAGAAAACCAAGAGGGCGCTGCTGATAAGTGCCGCGGGATTTCATAACATCATGCTGCTGGGAAGTCCCGGCAGCGGAAAGACAATGTGCGGAAAGATCCTGGCGGGTATCCTTCCGAGGCTTAGTCCGAATGAACTGGCAGATGTTTATTCCATGAATGAATTAGTCGAAGGAGAGTCTTCAGTGATCAAGGATGAGAGGCCTGTAAGGCTCGTCGGGCCTGCTGTTACCGTGGGAAAACTCCTTGGAAACGCTGTTAGCATTACTCCTGGAGAACTTGCTTTGGCAAACCACGGTATTCTTTTCGCTGATGAGCTTCCTTTGTATAAAAGTGAAGTCTTGGATTTTTTGAGAGGACCTTTGGAAGAGCGAAAAGTGCATCTTATGAAGAAGGGCAACCTTTATTCTTTTGATTCCAACTTTATATTTCTTGGCACGGGCAATCCGTGTAAGTGCGGGCTTCTCTATGAATCGGGAAGCAAGTGCAGATGCACTGAATCGGAGAAGCTCCGGTATCTTTCCAAGATCAGCGGTCCTTTTATGGAGCGGATCGATATCGTAAGTGAGATGCGGTCGGTTAAAGGGGAAGATCTGGCTTCGATATACATCGATAAGGATAATGGCGAGAGCCTGGAATACAGGAAGAATGTTGAGCGGTGCTGGCAGATTGCCCATGAGAGATACGGTGCTGATCATTTGAACGGAACATTCCCGGAAAGTGATATCCGGGATTCGATGCGTGTTACTCAGACGGCTTTAAGATTTGCTTCAGAACTTTCTGAGAAAGGATTCTTCTCGGCGAGAGGGTTTACGAGGATATTAAGAGTTGCCAGGACAATTGCGGACATTAACGGAAAAGAAGATGTGACAGCTGACGAGATATCAGAAGCGGCACAATTCAGGATGCGGGGTATATAGTCATGATTTTGGATAATGCTGAATCAAGATTTGAAGATATGTTTTATTCAGCCGTGATGCTGAACACTGAGGTCACATATAAGACTTTGTGTGACCTGAAAGACAATATGGCAATAAAAGATTACAGGGATCTTCACGACAGGGAACTTTTAAAAGCAATCGCCAAGGGAGAATTTAAGTTAAGGAACGATACGGTCTTAAGGATTAAAAAGCTGCTCGAAACTTTTGGAAATCTGGAAAATATAGTAGAAAAGTATATTCAGATTGCTCAGGCAAATAACATAGGTGTTGTATCTGTTCTCGATAAATTCTATCCGTATAACTGGCGGGCATTAAGCGGGATGCCGCAGGTATTTTACTGCAGAGGAGACTACTCCCTCATTGATTCCATGACACTGAAAGGCTCGGTCGCTGTAGTGGGATCAAGAAGTCCGAGTAAATATGCGCAATACGCGACAGACCAGATATGCAAAGAATTGGGCGAAAAGGCCGTAACCATTGTATCAGGCATGGCTTACGGCATTGACCGGCAGGCTCATTTATCTTCGGTTAATACAAAAGGCGGAACAATAGCGATCCTTGCAGGCGGAGTGGACAACATCTATCCGCCGAAGAATAAAGACATATACGATCTCATAAGCAGGAACGGACTGATAATATCGGAGATGCCGCCAGGACAGCAGCCTTTAAGACAATATTTTCCCTCCCGCAACAGACTTATAGCAGGGCTTACTGACTGTACTGTTGTTATGGAAGCGGGCACCGTATCAGGGACTTTGCATACGGCGTCTTTTGCGGCTAATCAGGGTAAAGAAGTTTTCGTGCTCCCGAACAATATTTACTATGAGAATGCAAAGGGCGGATTAAAGCTTTTAGAAGACGGGGGAAATGTTCTTCTGGGCGCCGAAAATGTGATCGACAGTGTAGCCCGGTCAGTCATGTATAAGCGGCTGGCATTGGGGTGCCCGGCTGAGTTGAATTATTACGATGATAAGGAGGATTTCGAAGGGCAGAATGATATAGATGCCATAAGAGTGCTTGCAAAGGTAAAGCCAGAAGTAATCAGTGACGATCAGTGGAAGCTGCTGATACAGGATGCCCTGTCATTAAAATCATTGTGTGTTGATGAGCTTTGTGTAATCACGATGCTTCCGTTTTACAAAGTGTCAAAGCTGTTGACAGAACTTGAACTTAATGGGACAGTATGTCAGGAAAAGGGAAAGTATTCGTTGACATTTGTATAATGATGATATATTTTTAATTAAAAATATAGGGGAGCATCCTAATGGGTAAGAAACTGGTTATTGTTGAGTCTCCTGCCAAGTCTAAGACGATTGGCAGATATCTTGGAAGCGATTATGTTATTTCAGCATCTTTAGGTCACATAAGAGATCTGCCTTCCGGCAATCTCGGAGTTGACGTTAAGAACAACTTCAAGCCTTTGTACATTACGATGAAGGGAAAGGAGAAGGTCGTAAGAGACCTTAAGCTCTTGGCAGCTGACGCTGACGAGATACTGCTCGCAACCGACCCTGACCGTGAGGGAGAAGCAATCGCGTGGCACCTTGCCAAGGTGTTGAAGATCGATCCCGATTCCAAGTGCCGTATCACTTTTAATGAGATCACTAAGTCTGCGGTTCAGGAAGCTATTAAGAATCCCAGGACCATCAATATGAATCTTGCCAATGCACAGCAGGCAAGACGTATTCTCGACAGACTCGTAGGATATGAATTAAGCCCGCTTCTCTGGAAGAAGATCCGCAAGGGCCTTTCGGCAGGAAGAGTTCAGTCTGTAGCTACCAAGATCGTTATGGACCGTGACGCTGAGATCGATGAGTTTAAGCCTGAAGAATACTGGCTCATAAAGGCGCTTGTCACACCCGGCAAGAACTCTGATAAGTTTATGCTCGGTTATTACGGTGTTTCTGACGGCGCCGGCAAGGTCAGAAAGGATGACCTTAAGTGCCTTGAAGATGCGCAGGAAGTTCTTGACGCTGTAGGAAGCGGTCCTCTGGTCGTTGATTCGGTAAAGAAAGGCAATAAAGAGCGCAATCCTTATCCGCCGTTTACCACTTCCACATTGCAGCAGGAAGCTTCAAAGAGACTCGGATTCTCATCGAAGAAGACGATGTCTATTGCCCAGCAGCTTTATGAAGGTGTTGAGATCGAAGGACAGGGCCAGACGGCGTTAGTATCCTATATCAGAACTGACTCGGTACGTATTTCAGAAGAAGCCGTTGCTGCTGCAAAGGCTTTGATCAAGGAGCGATTCGGTAACGAATACTGCGCTCCTTTTAAGAGACAGTATAAGAATAAGAATTCTGCACAGGATGCTCACGAAGCGATCAGACCTACACATTTTGATCTTGACCCCAGAAACATCAAGTCTTCACTTACAAATGACCAGTACAAGCTCTATCAGCTTATCTGGGACAGATTCCTTGCCACACAGATGACTGCCTGCAAGCTTGATACTGTTACATGCCAGGCATCCTGCAACAACAGGGTTTTCAGGGCAACAGGCGAGACAGTTACATTTAAGGGATTCCTCGTGCTTTACGATGACATCGCTGAGGATACAAAAGTAGAAGATGCTGATACAAAGGCAGCTATCCCGCCTCTTGAAGACGGCATGAAGCTTGAGCTTTTGGATCTTAAGTCATTGCAGAAGTTTACGACTCCGCCTCCGCATTATACGGAAGCTACGCTCATCAAGGCGCTTGAAGAGTACGGCATCGGAAGACCTTCTACATATGCTCCGACTATTTCCACTATCCTTGACCGTAAGTATATCGAGAAGAACGGAAGACTTCTTCAGATCACTGATCTCGGTAAGATCGTCACCAATATGCTTTCAGAGAATTTCAGCGAGATCGTAGACCTCTCGTTTACGGCTGAGATGGAGAATAAGCTCGATGAAGTAGAAGAGGGCAAGGAAGAATGGGAAGACGTACTTGAGAAGTTCTATCCCGAATTCAATTCCCAGATCAAGGCTGCCCAGGAGTCTATCGATAAGATCACATTTGAGCCTGAGAAGACCGGCGAGGTCTGCCCCCAGTGCGGCGGTGAGCTCGTATATAAGGAAGGCAGATACGGTAAGTTCGTAGCATGCTCCAATTTCCCTGAGTGCAATTACACCAAGAATATAGTTGTTTACGCTAAGGGCACATGCCCCAAATGCGGATCCGGACTGTTGGTACATAAGTCTAAGAAGTACAGAAATAAGTCGTTCTATACATGTGACAAGCAGGGCGCTGATCCTAATTGCGATTTTATTTCCTGGGATCTTCCGATCGACGGAAAGGTATGCCCTGAGTGCGGTAGCTTTATGGTACTTAAGCACTTCGGTAAAAAGTCTTATCCCAGATGCTCAAATAAGGATTGCGTTACAAACATAAAGAAGACCAGAACATCCAAGAGCAAGAAGACTGAAGATGAAGAGTAAACCGACTGTTACCATTATCGGAGCAGGACTTGCCGGCTCTGAAGCCGCTTATGTCTGCGCTAGAGCAGGCGTATCTGTCAGGCTCTGTGAGATGAAGCCCGTAAAGTATTCTCCTGCACATCACTCTGAGAATTTCGCAGAGCTCGTTTGCAGCAATTCTTTAAGGGCGGCTGCCAGAGAAAATGCCATCGGACTTCTTAAAGAAGAGCTCAGAAGACTGGGTTCTCTCATAATGGAATCTGCAGATAAGGCCAGCATTCCCGCCGGCGGAGCTTTGGCTGTAGACAGGGATGAGTTTTCCGGATATATAACCGAGAAGATCAAGAATCACCCTTTGATCGAAGTGATAAACGCGGAAGTCCCGAAAATACCTGAAGAGGGAATCGTGATCGTAGCTACAGGTCCTCTTACCGAGGGCGATCTTTACGAGGATATCCTTAAAGTAACAGGTGATACATCAGGCCTTCATTTCTTTGACAGCGCCGCTCCTATAGTCAGTGGTGATTCCATCGATATGACTAAGGCATTTAGAGCTTCAAGATACGGCAAGGGCGGTGATGACTATATTAACTGCCCGATGACCAAAGAACAGTATCTTGCATTTAGGGAAGAGCTCGTAAATGCCGAGAGGGCAGAGGTCAAAAACTTCGACAGAGAGATCGTTTTTGAAGGCTGTATGCCTATTGAAGTTATGGCCCAGAGAGGCGTGGATACTATGAGATTCGGTCCTTTGAAGGGCGTCGG
Organism: Clostridiales bacterium; assembly: GCA_017554745.1. Taxonomy (GTDB): domain Bacteria; phylum Bacillota; class Clostridia; order Saccharofermentanales; family Saccharofermentanaceae; genus Saccharofermentans. Next base: position 35,073 of record JAFZHS010000017.1, read on the forward strand.
CCTCATAGATCCCGCTACCGGTAAAGAGCCTTATGCGAATCTTCAGTTAAGACAGGATGACCGTGCCAAGACCATGTATAATCTCGTAGGTTTCCAGACCAGACTTAAGTGGCCTGAACAGAAGAGAGTTTTCGGTATGATCCCCGGTCTTGAGAATGCTGAATATACCAGATACGGTGTAATGCACCGCAATACATTCCTAAATTCGCCTTTGTATCTTTCTTCGCACTACAATCTCAGGGCAAAGCCGGATATCTTCTTTGCCGGTCAGATCACAGGTGTTGAAGGGTATATCGAATCGACGGCTTCCGGTTTCCTGGCAGGCTTTTATGCTGCTCAGAGAGCTTTGGGTATTGAGCCGACATATGAACCCGATCCTTGTACTGTTATCGGATCCATGGCTTTATATGTGTCTGATCCTCATATAAAGAAGTTCCAGCCTATGAACGCTAACTTCGGTATAGTAGCGCCTATAGAGGGACGCTTTAAGGGCAAAACTGGAAAGAAAGATAAGAATAATGCCATCGCAGACAGGGCTTTGGAACACCTTAAGCTTTTCGAAGAGAGCTTAAAGAGCGTTACGGGTTAACATGATGAATAATTCAGATATCGAGAAGGACGTTCCCGCAAAAGCAAAAGGTCCCGTTGCTCAGTTCTTTATGTCCGGCTGGTCAAACATGGTCAGGATGATGGGCGTAAATGCTTTGTTTATCATCTTTAATATTCCTGCCATCGTGCTCTGTTATTACATGTCTGCTGTTTTCATTCCGATGCTTGCACCGGTAATGAAGTGGGAAGCGTTCATTACGATTACCGAGACTGACGGAACTGAAGCTGTTTCTTATCAGCTTTTGCTCTTGCTTGTCGTGTATTTTGTCATGGCTTTGGTATCAAGCCTCCTTGTTTGTATCGGTCCTTTCCAGGCAGGATTTGCACAAGTTTATAAGTGCATCAGGACAAACACTTCCGTTTCTTTGTTCAGTGATTTTAAGAGAGGCGTTAAGGAGAACTGGGGCAAGTCACTTGTTGCAATGTTCATAGGCATCGTCTTAACTGTAGTTTTACTGATATCTATTGTTTTCTACGCTAATCTCGGCGGGCAGTCGGGCATTGTCGTAGCCATGATCTTCGGCATATTGTTTTATGCTTTTATCCTTGTCCAGAATTTTGTTTATAACCTGATGGTAGCTACAAAGTTAAAGCTCGGTAAGATATATAAGAATGCTATCCTGTTCGTTCTGATCAGGTTTGTTCCGTGCCTCGGTGTCGCTTTTATCGTTTTACTGTTTTACTTTGCGATACCGTTTTTCCTTCTGATGTCGGCTTCGTATCTTACGCTTGGTATCTATATGTTCCTGTATTCCTTCGTTGTTATATCGTGGGTACAGTATTTCATGTCCTATTACACAGGTAAATTGATTGACAAATATGTTTCAACTGATGATTGAGCCTAAATAATCCCGAGAGAATGAGTTAGAATACAATAAGTTAGTCCTAAAGCAAACTTATGAGACTCTGATACAGAAGATATAACCATGTATGATTTTAGTCTTTTGCCTGATGATACCGTTCTCACACTCGGCGTAGCGCTGGTGCTGTTTGCTGTTGCGTTTATTTTTTTCGTAATTGTCGCAATATATACCTTGATCGCGACTACAGCGTATAGCAAGAAACATAAGGATAAGCTAAAGCTCATATGTGATGTCGCATATTTCCATGAGCGCGGTAAAAGAGACAATCAGGAAGACTCTATCTATATCTCGCCGATCGAAAAGGTGGAAGAATCCGGCCTGATCGCTGCATGCTCTGACGGAATGGGCGGACTTCTTAATGGTGAAGTCGTATCAAAGTACGTTACTGATTCGCTTTCGGAGAATTACCCTTATAAGTTTGATGCACAGAATGAGAACGCGAAAATAATCAGCGACATCTCAAATAAAGTCTATGAGGAATATCATCTTGGTGCAGGCGCAACGCTTGTCATGGTGCATATCTTCGATGACTACATGAACTTCTACAGCTTGGGAGACAGTAATATAATCCTTATCCGCAACAACCGCGCGACACTCCTGAATTACAAGCAGAATTACATCACTCTCATGATCAAGAAATTTGCTGAAGGCGGTATCGATACCGTCGATGCATACAGGGACACCAGGGCTAAAGGCCTGGTCGATTTTGTCGGAAATCTTAACTGCAATGTGCTTAAGACGGCTAAGCCTATCAGGCTCATCGAGAATGATATCATCATCGTAAGTTCGGACGGCGTTACGGATTCTATACCTCTGAACAGACTTGTAAACCACATTCATTTCGATCAGAACGCGACGGGTATTGCAAGAGCGATCAAATACGGCGTTAAGACAAGGAGAAATCCCAGGCAGGATAACTATTCGGCCGTGGTCATTAAGATGAACAGGAGCTTCGTGTGATAGAGTATTACACATTTAAGCATAGGGGAGACTCGTTAGAGTACTTGGACGAAGTGTATTTGACACTCGTTCCCAGTATCACTGTTGCCATGTTCTACGGCTCCAAGGTCAAGGAGGGCGCAAGAAGCCAGGCGTTGTTATTCTCTGAGTTGTTAAACAGCGAAGAAAGCGCGAACAGCATTGCTGATCTTGATTCATACATGGAAGAGTATCTTGACGAGACTTCCGAATACCTGCTTTTAAGATCCGTAAACAATGGCATTGAGTGTTTCAGAAGAGGCGATATATGTGCGAAGATCGTAAGAAACGGTCAGATCAGCATTTTGCCTAACGGATATTTCGGCCTTTCTCATGAAGACAGGATCATCTGCGCTACTTCGAATTTCTATAAATACCTGACTGATGAGGGCATTCTCGCAGATGCGCTTGTCGCAGATTCATGCTCTGATTGGATGAATATGCTGATCAGAAGGATCTCAGATCAGAATCAGCTTAAGTGCGGCAATCTTTCTGCGGTTACTCTTAAGCTTGATACTTAATTTTTCGCCGTGTGACTTTCCAGCGCAAACTTGATTATCCGTCTTGCCGACCTCTCGATATCATCACCTGAGATGAGGCCTTTTTTGTAGGCTTTCATTATCTTAGACGGAATGTGAGGGAAGCCCGGCATGATAAGATCAGTTCCTGCCTTGCAGCAGAGTTCATCGAGGCTTTCATGATGTCCGGTTGCGACCCAGTCGGTCATGACAACGCCTTTAAAACCCCATTCGTTTCTCAGTATCTTTGTCTGGAGATCGTAGTTTAAAGCAGAATAGATGCCGTTTATCTTGTTGTAGCTGCACATTACGGCTTCCAAATGCTCATGGCTCAAAGCGATCCTGAATGCCTTGAGATATATCTCTCTTAATGTCCTTTCATCCAGGTTGGATGATGATACATTCCTCTTTGTCTCAAGATTATTAGCGGCGTAATGCTTTAGGGTAGGGAAGCACCCTTCTTTTTCATGAACGCCCTGAATGGTATATTTTGCCATCATACCGGTGAGATAAGGATCTTCTGAATAGTATTCGTAGTTTCTTCCGCATAAGGGATTCCTGTGGATGTTTACAGCAGGTGCCAGCCAGAAGACTACTCCGTATTCGTGCATTTCAAGTGCTGTGGCAGCCCCTAACTGCCTTGCGCATTCAACATCCCATGTCTGTGCGACCAAGGTCTCGGAAGGCCATGAGGTGCAGAACTGATAGTAGAGTTCTTTGCCGTTTGAGTCTTCAGAAATGGCTGAGTTTTTGCGCCTTATTGACTCGGGCAACGTAGGGATGGCATATATGTTGTGCCAGGGCTTTTTGGAAACGCGGGTAAGATTTAATCCCTGCGGACCGTCAGCCATAGGCATCGCGTCGATCCCTTTGTGGAAAAGTTTTGATGTGGTATATCCTACGGCTCCGAAAACCCTGTGTCTGAACGGTCCGAAGTACGTGCGGCCTGTAAGAAGCCTGCTCATGTCTTTATACGAAAGCTTAGATATGATCTTATCGATCTCTGCGCTTCTTTCAAATCCGGGAACCTTGTATTCATGAGTTAAGCATCCGATATCAGATGCTTTGATCTCAACTCTGTCGAGGCCATCCGGTATCTTTCTCTGATTCTTGTCGTGCAATATGAAATCTATATTGCGGTCTGATAAAGACAGTGGCTCAGTCTTCTCGGTAACAGCATCGGCATCAAGATCAATCAGCGCTGCGGGAGTATCGTTCAGATAAACGATATAATCGCCATGCTCAAGGATAAATTGGTGCCTGCCATTATCGAATCCCGCGAAATCAGTAAGATCAAAATCGATGGTTATCTTTTGGCTCTCACCTGGGTCTAAATCCCTAGTCTTTTTAAATCCTGCAAGGCTTTTTGCTTCTCTTACAAGAATATTCTCCGGACAGGATAAGTAACACATAACGACTTCTTTGCCCGGAACATAGCCCGTGTTCGTGACTTCAGCAGTTACGGAGATCTCAGTATTGCTGTTTTGGCAGGAAGAATAAACTGTCTTAAAACTTGTATAGCTTAATCCGTAACCGAATCTGTATCTGGGGCGGACAGCCTTTTTGTCAAACCATCTGTATCCGACGAATATTCCTTCTCTATAGTCTTCTTGGAACTTCTCGGGATTTCTCTCTGAGAACGTGTCAGCGCAAGGGTAGTCTTCGTACTTATATGCCCAGGTGTCGGCAAGCCTTCCTGAAGGATTTACTTTGCCTGTAAGAATGTCCGCAAATGCATTTCCTGTTTCCATTCCGCCCTGCATAAGAAGGATAACGGCAGAGAATCTTATCTCATCAAGAAATGAGAGATCGATAACGGCTCCGACATTAAGGACAAGGATCGTTTCTTTATAGCGCTCAGCAATTGAACGCATGAGCATTATCTCGTCTTCTGTAGCGTAATAGTCACCGGGTATGTCTTTTCTGTCAGCACCTTCGCCTGCCTGTCTGGTCAGAACATATACCGCTGTGTCGGCATCGGTCTTATCGGAATCAGTTAAAATTCTTCCTGCGGGAAGATAGAACGGATTGTCTGCGGCGTAATCCATGTGTTCCCCGAGAGGAACTTTTCTCATGCCTTTTTTCAATCGCTTTTTGTATGAGAAAAGCTCTCTTGCGAAAAGCTCATCGTATTCGCAGAGCCATTTTTCTGTTGTGACAGAGATGCCTGCGTTATTCAGGCCTTCTTCAACATTAACATTATGACGGGGATTGTTTTCGCCCGAACCGGTGCCTCCGAAAGCAGTATGTCTTGCGCCTGCTCCGTAAAGTGCAACTGTATTGGCCTTGAGAGGGAGGATGCCGTTGTTTTCGAGAAGTACTATTCCATCGGCACAGATCTTTCGGGCAAGATCACGGTGAGAGATCTCGCGGTCCGTTTCTTTGGGACTTTTCTGTGCATAGAAAATAGGTCTCATATTAACCTAATCTCTCGTAGAACTCTTTTCTAAAATCTCCCAGTCTGTCTTCGGCGATCGCCTGACGGATGCGCTCCATGAGAACAAGAAGGAAGTGGATGTTGTGATAAGTGCAGAGTCTTAATCCGAACATCTCATTCGCCTTGATCAGGTGTCTTACGTAAGCAGCAGAGAAGTTAGTGCATGCATAGCAATTGCATTCCGGATCCATCGGACCGAAGTCTTCAGCGAACTTTTTGTCTCTTATGATCTTCTTGCCGTAGTCGGTGAGGATCGTGCCGTGTCTGCCCATTCTGGTGGGAAGAACGCAGTCGAACATGTCGACGCCTCTGCATGAGCCTTCGATAAGGTAATCAGGAGTTCCGACTCCCATAAGGTAACGGGGCTTATCCTCGGGCATGAGAGGAACTGTGCAGTCGATCATGTCGATGAAAAGATTCTTAGGTTCGCCTACGGATATGCCTCCGATAGCAAAACCCGGAAGATCAAAAGATGTTATTGCATCTGCGCTCTTTTTGCGGAGATCGGGATACATTGATCCCTGGATAATGCCGAATAAAGCCTGCTCATCAGGTCTCTTGTGAGCTTCGATACAGCGTTCGAGCCATCTTGTGGTCCTAGCCTGAGATCTGTCGGCATATGCGTGCTCGGAAGGGTAGGGGCAGCATTCATCAAATGCCATGATGATGTCAGCGCCAAGGTCGTTCTGGACCTGCATTGATATCTCAGGTGTCAGGAAAAGCTTTCTTCCGTCAATATGGGAGCTGAACTTAACGCCTTCTTCCTTGATGTCCTTAGGCTTCGAGAGCGAGAAGACCTGGAATCCGCCGCTGTCGGTAAGGATGGCGCCTTTCCAGTTCATGAACTTGTGCAGACCGCCTGCTTTGGCAACTATATCACTGCCGGGCCTGAGCCAGAGGTGGTATGTGTTGGAGAGCATTATGCCTGCGCCCATACCATATACTTCTTCGGGGCTCATGCCTTTGACCGAAGCCTGTGTTCCGACAGGCATAAAAGCGGGTGTCATAAAGGTGCCGTGAGGTGTGTGGACTTTACCTAAACGGGCGCCTGTCTGGGCGCATGTATGAATGTGTTCGTACCATACGGGCGGGTTTGCCATATCAGTTCTCCAAATCTGTAATGAACATAGCGTCACCGAAGGAAAAGAATCTGTATTCTTCCTCAACGGCGTGCTTATATGCGTTTAATACATTTTCTCTTCCTGCCAAAGCCGATACAAGCATTATCAATGTCGACTCGGGAAGATGGAAGTTGGTTATAAGTGAGTTTACGCACTTAAATTTGTAGCCGGGGTAGATGAAGATGTTTGTATAGCCTGATGTCGGCATCATCTCAGGATCCTGGCAGGCAACTGCTTCCAAAGTCCTTGTAGATGTAGTGCCGACGGAAACGATGCGTCTGCCTTCGCTTCTTGCCTTGCGGATGATATCTGAAGCTTCCTTTGGGAAGTCATACCACTCGGAATGCATCTCGTGATCTTCAATAGTCTCTGCCTTAACCGGTCTGAATGTTCCGAGACCAACGTGCAGTGTGAGCTCAGCGATCTCTACGCCCATATCCTTAAGTTCAGCTAAAAGCTCTTTTGTAAAGTGAAGACCGGCAGTGGGAGCAGCTGCAGAACCGGAATCTTTTGAGTAAACTGTCTGATAACGCTCCGGATCTTCGAGTTTCTCGTGAATGTAGGGCGGAAGGGGAATGGTACCGGCCTTATCCAAGACTTCTTCCCAGACTCCTTTGAAATCGAATCTTATGATGCGGTTGCCGCTCTCAAGCACCTGTTCGCACTCGGCTTCGAGCTCACCGGGTATGAATGTCATGCGCTTGCCTTCTCTGACTTTCTTGCCCGGACGCGCCAAAGTCTCCCAATGGTTGTCATCTATACGCTTAAGGAGAAGGAGCTCCACGGGGCTCCGGGTATCAGAACGCACGCCTAAAAGCCTGGCGGGAATGACCCTCGTATTGTTGATGACAAGAACATCACCTTTGTGGACGTAATTCTTGATATCAGGGAAGTGACCGTCAACTATCTTGCCGGTATTTTTATCGAGCACCAAAAGACGTGACGCGAGGCGGTCCTTGGTAGGAACCTGTGCGATAAGTCTTTCGGGCAGATCGTAATAGAAATCTGAAGTCTTCATGTGCCAAGCCTTTTAATAATTTATAACGACAGAAGTTTATCACAAAATAAAAGAAAATGCGGATTGAGATAGGGGTATTTGATATCGTTGACTTCGTTAGTTTGCTAAAATTCAAAAAAGCATGAAAGGGAGGGCATCTCATGAAAGCATTATTTATCGGCGGAACAGGCACCATCAGCAGCGCTGTCGTCAGAAGACTTTCCAAGGATCCGATGTGGGATATATGGCTCTTAAACCGCGGCAATAGGGCGGATGCCGTTCCTGGAAATGTGCATCAGATCGTCTGTGACATAAATGATGAGGAAGCCGTACTTAAAGCCGTAGGCGTCATGGTTTTCGACTGTGTATGTGAATTCATCGGATTTACTCAGGAACAGGTTGAGCGTGATTTCAGACTCTTTAACGGAAGGTGCAGACAATATATCTACATCAGTTCCGCCTCCGCATATCATAAGCCTTCAGCAAACTATGTGATCACTGAAGGAACATCTCTGGCTAATCCTTACTGGGAATACTCCCGCAACAAGATCGCCTGCGAAGAATATCTGATGAAAAGATACAGGGAAGACAAGTTCCCGGTAACGATCGTCAGACCCAGCCATACTTATGATGAGAGAAGCATCCCTTTGGGCGTTCACGGCAAGAACGGCTCATGGCAGGTAGTTAAGCGCATGATGGAAGGAAAGCCTGTGATCATTCATGGTGACGGCGAGTCTTTATGGCACCTGACCTTTAATGAAGACTTTGCAGTAGGCTATACGGCTCTCATGGGCAACCGCCATGCGATTGGCGAGGCTTTCCAGCTGACAGGTGATGAAGTCCTGACGTGGAACCAAATATATCAGACCATTGCCGACGCTTTGGGTGTTGAACTCAATGCATATCACGTATCTTCAGAATTTCTCACTGCCGTTGGCCCCGAATATGATTTCGAGGGGAGCCTTACCGGTGATAAGGCGGTATCTGTTGTTTTCGATAACTCCAGGATCAAGCGCCTGGCACCTGACCTTAAGACGACTGTGCCTTTCCATAAGGGCGTAAGGTTCGCTCTGGAGTACATTCTTAACCATAAGGAATGCATGAAAGAGGATCCTGAGTTTGACAGGTGGTGCGATAAAGTCATTGAATCACTTGAGAGTGCGAAAAGGACTTTTTAATGCTTAATTCAGATTTTCAACATATTAAATAAGTATTGTGCATTATCATGAGTTTTGTTGTAAAATAAATCAGTTTTTTCGAAGGGAGACTATATATGTCCGAAATTCCTTACAAGATTTATCTTTCCGAGAACGAGATTCCTTCAGCATGGTACAACGTTCGTGCCGACATGAAGACCAAGCCCGCTCCGCTTCTTAATCCCGGAACAGGCGAGCCCCTCAAGGCAGAAGATCTCTATCCTATATTCTGCGAAGAGCTTTCCAAGCAGGAAATGAACAATGACGACAAGTGGATCGATATCCCGGGTGAAGTTCTTGATTTCTACAAGATGTACAGACCTTCTCCGCTCGTAAGAGCTTATTGCCTCGAGAAGGCTTTGGGCACACCTGCTCACATCTACTATAAATTTGAAGGCAACAACACTTCAGGTTCACACAAGCTCAATTCCGCTATCGCTCAGGCATATTATGCTAAGAAGCAGGGCCTCAAGGGTGTAACCACAGAGACAGGCGCAGGCCAGTGGGGTACTGCTCTTTCAATGGCTACAGCTTACTTCGGACTTGACTGCCAGGTTTACATGGTTAAGGTATCTTACGAGCAGAAGCCCTTCAGACGTGAAGTCATGAGAACATACGGTGCTAAAGTTACACCTTCTCCTTCAATGACAACTAATGTCGGCCGCAAGATCAACGAGCAGTTCCCCGGAACAGACGGATCTTTGGGCTGCGCAATCTCTGAGGCTGTTGAGGCAGCTACATCTCAGGAAGGCTACAGATATGTATTGGGCTCAGTTTTGAATCAGGTATTGCTCCATCAGTCAGTAATCGGCCTTGAGACAAAGGCAGCTCTTGATAAGGTAGGCGTTAAGGCTGACATGATCATCGGCTGCGCAGGCGGCGGATCCAACCTCGGCGGTCTTATCTCACCCTTCGTAGGCGAGATGCTCAGAGGCGAGAACCAGTACGAGATCATCGCAGTTGAGCCTGCTTCTTGTCCTTCATTCACCAGAGGTTCTTATGTTTATGACTTCTGCGATACCGGCAGAGTTTGCCCTCTGGCTAAGATGTACACTCTGGGCAGCAACTTCATGCCTGCTCCTAACCACGCCGGCGGCCTCAGATATCACGGCATGAGCACGATCCTTTCACAGCTTTATGATGACGGCTACATGAAGGCAAGATCCGTTAAGCAGACAGACGTATTTGCTGCTGCTGAGCAGTTCGCAAGAGTCGAAGGTATCCTTCCTGCTCCTGAGAGCTCACACGCTATCAAGGTCGCTATCGACGAAGCACTCAAGTGCAAAGAGACAGGCGAAGCTAAGAACATCGTATTCGGCCTTACAGGCACAGGTTATTTCGACCTCGTTGCTTACCAGAAGTACAACGACGGTGTCATGGATGATTACATTCCTACAGACGACGACATCGCTGCTTCTCTGGCTCAGTGTCCTAAGCTCGGCTGATCTTAGAAAAAATACTTTAATGAGGGGTTGTCTGACAAGGCAACCCCTTTTGCTTGTATAGAAATAAGGCTTCGGCATTTCACAGCTGCAGGTTTTTGATTATTTGTTCGAAAAGTTATAAAATGAATTTTAGTCTATTGAGGGAGAGATTATAGATGGCAGATTTTAACAGCGATTGGAAGATAAGCGGCACTCCGGATCCGGCAACACCTGATCCGCAGCCTGCCCAGATTCAGGCACAGCCCGTTCAGCCTTCCGTACAGGCACCTGTTCAACCCGCACAGCCTTATCAGCAGCCGGGATATGCATATCCCGTTCAGCCACAGGCACAGCCTGTTTATCAGCAACCTGTGTATCAACAGCCGGCTTATCAGCAGCAAAGGGTCTATCCCGGTGCTCAGCCTGCCCCCGCATACGGTTATCCTGCCCAGCAGGTGCCTTATCAGCAGATCGATTATGCTGCTTTCAATGCTCAAAGGGAGCAGAGCCTCAATGAGTGCCAGAAGATGATCAACTACTTCTCGCCGAAGGTCGATCTTTTCCAGAAATACGAGAATATCAACAGGGATATCACCAGATTTTCCTCTTCTCCAAAGAATATGCTTATCTGGGGTATTGTCCTTGCTTCGATCGGTCTGATCAATCTTGTTATTGAGCTTATCAGGACGAAATATATTACCAACAGGATTATTGTCGGTGTTATTTTCGGCGCTGTCATACTGGCAGGCGCCGGCTTGATCGCAGGCTTCTTTATCAAAAAGAGCAGCCGTAAAAAGAAGCTTGAGAAACTGTACGTTGAAGCAGGTGAGCTGTCGACTGAGCTGACGCTTCTCTATAACCGTTACGGAGAATGTTCTTTGGCTTCTGAATACGTTGACCCGAGGATCCTTTTCAAGATCCAGTCGCTTATACTTACAGGCAGATGTGCCACGATCAGTGATGCACTCAATCTGCTTTTGACCTATCAGCGCAATTACGCCACCATCCAGGCAGCTAAGTCGAAGTTCATTGAAGAGACTGAGAAAAGATACGAAGGAAAGGCCGCTTATTTCAATGCGGTCCGTTACTTCAACCTGAGATAAGTATTTGTTTTAAAAGTTAAGGGCGTCTCACGAGGCGCCCTTTTTGTTTTGCCGAAAACTGACACAAATCCGAAATCCTTTGCGGGATGCTATTTACTTAGTACTATCGTTATTAATCTTGGAAAGCTGATCCCTATGTACGATCACCGGCAGAATGACCTCAAAGCAGGCGCCGCCCTTAGACTGGTTATACGCGTTGATCCTGCCGTTGTGCTCTTCAGCGATGGCCTTGGCGAGAGCAAGACCGATACCGTGCTTGCCGTCAGCGCCCTTAGAGAAACGCTCGAAGAGGTGATCCAATACTTCCGGTGCGATGCCGGGACCGTCATCTGAGATCTGGAAAATGACGTTTGGTGTCGCTGTGTCTCTCTTGCAGCTGAAGGTGACAGAAGTCTTACAGTACCTCAAACAGTTGGAGAATATGTTTTCGAGACATCTGATAAGATCGTTCTCGTTGGCATAAATATATGTGTCCTTGATGTTGATGTCGTTGATGATAGCCTTGTCTTCGTGAATGAAGTTGCCTCTGACACGGTCAATGATGGTGTCGCAGATCTTTGAAACGTTGATGTTCTGCTTCTTGACCTCGAAATTGCCGCTGCGGCTCATATCCATCTTGGAGATCGAGAGGAGGTTTTCAACGAGGGAAGAGAGCCTTCCGGTCTCTGCGATGATGACGTCGATAGCGTTGTCTCTGTCGTCGTCGCTCTCGAAAACTCCGTATTTAAGTCCTTCTGCATAACCCTGGATGGACATGAGAGGAGTACGCAGCTCGTGTGAAGCGTTCTGGAAGAAGGTCTTCTGTTCGATATCGGATTCTTCCAGTTTAAATGCCATCTGGTTCATGACGTCGCCAAGTTCAGAGAGCTCTTTACTTACTATGTGACCGCGCGAGGGTGTGAAATCGCCTTTTGCGATCCTTCTTGCAAATCTCGAGAGCTTCTGTGTGGAGAAGATGAGAGGATATGTCATAAGCATACTGAGGATGCCCGCGATCAGGATGGCAAGGAGCGCAGCCTGAATGAGCGCGAGGGTCATTGCCGCCATAAACGAATAGTAAGAACTCGAGTTAACGTATACGCAGAGATAGTAATCGTCGAGATTGATCTCTTCTTTTGCTGTTTCGGGATCGATCTGAACCGTATCATCGTCAGAGATCTTCGGAGCATAGACGAACTGCATGGATCTGTAGTAGATGATGCTGCCATCGATATCGATAGTGCGGGTCTTGTTCAGCTCCATGTAGCCCTGTTCCTCGATAACATTGCCTACAACGTTTGAAGCAATGTTTGCATAAGAAGCGGAATACTGGGCGGTAGGCCAGAGGAGAATGTAGTTGCCGGTCTCTTTATCGAGTGTGTAAAGCGCGATGGTTGCCTGGTTTGAAAGGTCGGCGGATGAGACGATGGAATCAACGAGAATGGCGCGGATATTCTCTTCGGTCTTCTCGTCGGATGCACTGATCTGCGAGCTGAATGCGTTAGCGAATTCCTGAGTGGAGTTAACGGCTGCGTCAAGACGCGAGTTACACTCATTGGCGATGTAATTCTTAACGATGGACTGGATATAGAAATTGATAATAAAGACAACCAGAATAATTATCACGATCTCAACCGCATAGAAGTGGAGAGAGATCGGTATTCTGATTGCCGCTTTATTTTTTGAAGGTTTCTTTGTTTTTAACCGTGGCTGATCCGGTTTGTCAGTCATTAATCCTGAATATCTCCGTCGTCTTCTTCGTCATCCGTATCTTCGTCTGTCCTGTTGACAAGTCTGAAGCCGTAACCCCAGATAGTAGATATTTTAGCATCAGATTTGTTGATTTTCTTCCTGAGTCTTTTAACAGTGTCGTCGGCGACTCTTGTCTCGACCTGGGTCTCATAACCCCAGATCTTGTCTAAGAGCTCTGCTCTGGATACGGCTCTGTCCCTGTTGGAGATGAGATAGGTCAGAAGCTGATATTCATTAGGTGTAAGCGGAAGGGGCTTGCCCTTCATGGTTGTCTCTTTTGTCTTTCTGTTGATGATGATGTCAGCGAATTCGTAAACGGCATCATTGTCAGGCTTGTCTCCGGTCTTTCCGGTGATCTCTTCCTGTCTCTTCAAAACAGATTTAACCTTTGATACGAGCTTAACAGGTGAGAACGGCTTTGTGAAATAGTCGTCGCTGCCCATATCGAGGCCCTGGATATAGTCTGCGTCGCTGTCTTTTGCAGTGAGCATAATGATCGGTACATTTGAAGTCTTGCGGATCTCTTTGAGGATAAAGAAGCCGTCATGACCGGGCATCATGACATCGAGAATAATAAGATCTGCAGGTGAGTTGGAGAATACTTCGAAAAGCTTGTCTCCTGTGGGGAATCCCGTTACATGAAAGCCTTCTCTTTCGAGGAATGTCTTAAGTAGATTTCTAATGTTATCGTCGTCGTCTGCGATATAGATAAGTTTGTTCATCAGTTACTCCAATAATGTTTTTAAAAGTACAAACATATTCTAACTGAAAAAGATTTTCAGTTCATTTGAAAATGGTGCAAATGTGTGGAATTAGTTTCAAATTGAAATCATTTGTGGTTAAATAGCTTATCTAGATGACACCTCAAAGGAGTTAATATGCCTACAGTATTAGTTACAGGCGGTAACGGATATATCGGATCACACACCGTTATCTCATTGCATGAGAACGGCTATGATGTTGTTATCGCTGATAATCTTTCCAACAGCAAGATGGAAGTACAGAACCGCTTGGAAAAGATCACAGGCAAGAGATTTAAGTTCTACAACGTTGATTGTTGTGACATTGATGCACTTCGAAAAGTTTTCGAAGAGAACAAGATAGACAGCATAATTCATTTCGCGGGCCTTAAGGCAGTAGGCGAATCAGTACAGATCCCGCTCGATTATTATTCAAACAATATCGACAGCATGATCAACGTATGCCGCCTGATGTCCGAATTTGGCGTAGATAAGCTCGTTTTCAGCTCTTCTGCTACAGTTTACGGAATGAGCGAAGATGTTCCTTTTACGGAAGAAAGCCCCTTGGGCGTCTGCACAAATCCTTACGGATGGACCAAGTGGATGCTCGAACAGGTCTTAAGAGATTATGCTGCAGCTAATCCCGGAAAGAGGATCTGCCTTTTGAGATATTTCAATCCGGTAGGTGCTCACGAGAGCGGACTTATCGGCGAAGACCCCAGAGGGATCCCGAATAATCTTTTCCCTTATATTTCCAAGGTCGCAGGCGGCACATTGGAGTGCCTTACTATATTCGGAAATGATTACGATACGCCTGACGGAACTTGTCTTCGTGATTATATACATGTCGTTGACCTTGCAAAAGGACACGTTAAAGCGATAGAATTCCTCGGTAAAACGAATGATCCTGTCTCAGTATTTAATCTCGGTACAGGCAAAGGAACGTCTGTAATCGAAGCCGTCAAAGCTTTTGAGAAGGCCTGCGGACATGAGATCAATCATAAGTTCGGCCCGAGAAGAGCCGGCGATATTGCCGTATGCTATGCATCGACAAAGAAGGCTGAAGAGGTGCTCGGCTTTAAGGCTGAGTACGGCATCGAAGAAATGTGCTCATCCTGCTGGAAGTGGCAGACGATGAACCCCGAAGGCCTGAAAGACTGAAAATAAAGTTAGGACGGAGATTTAATGTCTTATAACGAGAATAACAAAAGAGGATTACCTGATCCTAATCCGAAGCCTGAAGTTCCTTCCGAGGAGCTTAAGCAGGATCTTACGGCTGTCTATCACGCCGTATCTGAGAAGGATATTCAGGAATACAACAAGGATAAAGCCTCAGATAATGACGAGGCTTATCAGTACGGCTTCTCTAAAAAGCCCGCAAGGACTGCAAAGAAGTCAGGCGGAAAGAAGGTCAGGCTCAGGATCCTTTTGGGCGCTCTCGCAGGGCTTCTCGGCGTTGTGCTTGGCGTCTTTATCTTCGGTTTATGGTACAAAGAATACCTTTTGAACCAGATCACATATGAGACAACTGCTCCCGATGCAGTCATTACGATCGTAGACGAACTCGGCAGTACCGTGCCTCTGAGCGATGTTACAGAGACTACCCAGTTTGAAGTAATCCAGGATGAGCCTATCAAGAACTTCCTTCTTATCGGTGTCGACAGCCGTTCCAAGAACTACAGCTCTGACGGTAAGGGCGACAGATCAGATATCACCATGGTCATGTCGGTCGACTCAAAGAACGGCACGATCAAGCTTATCTCTATCCCCAGAGATACATATGCATATTTCCCGGGCTACTCAAATCCTCATAAGATCAATGCGGCAATGTCTTACGGCGGTCCGGAGCTCTTACAGGCTACAGTCGAGAGCTGTCTGAGGATCAAGATCGACGGTTATGCATACGTAAACTTCAGCCATATGGCCCAGATCATCGACGCTGTCGGCGGCGTTTACGTCAATATGACCGCAGGTGAGAAGGATATCGCCAATAACTACATCAAAGAGATGAATTCCAATGCTGCTCTTATCAGCAGCACCGGCTCAGGCACCTGGCTCAATGGTATCCAGGCAGTTGCTTATGCCAGGATCAGATACATCGGTAACGGCGAGTACGAGAGACAGGAACGTCAGGTCGAAGTCTTAAGAAGCCTCCTGACTCAGTATATGGGACTCTCTGCGACAAACAAGCTCGCATGTCTGGATGATATCCTCGGAGCAATCGTTACTAATATTTCAAAAGAAGATATCGAGCACTATGCTCTGGATTTCCTGCCTTCTCTGCAGAATCCCGAGATCATGTATCTCCAGCTCGCGATCGAAGGCTGCTACAATTCCGGTATGTACGGAGATGAGTGGAGCATCAGGGCTAACTGGAACGCTTATATTCCTTACGTCCAGCTTTTCTTCTACGGTACGACCACAGAATTTGATGAGGTAAAAGTACCTTCCCACGCTCCTTCTTTGGACAAGTGCAGGACCGATATTCCGCTTGATCAACTGGTCCACTAGCGCTTTTTGACTTTTTTTGATTTTCGTATTGACACACTCGAAAATAAGAATTATATTTTGTTGTGGTTAGCACTTAGGGTTATAGAGTGCTAACCGCAATTTCATTGTATTGGAGGTCTTTTTTATGACAATTAAGCCCTTAGCAGATAAGGTGGTAGTAAAGAAACTTCAGGCTGAAGAGACAACAAAGAGCGGCATCATCCTGTCCTCAGGAGCTCAGCAGAAGCCTCAGATCGCTGAGATCATTGCAGTAGGTCCCGGCGGAATCGTAGACGGCAATGAGATCAAGATGGAAGTTAAGGTCGGCGAGAAGGTAATCATCCGTGATTATGCCGGCACAAACGTTAAGCTCGACGGTGAAGAGTACATAATCGTTCGTCAGGACGACATCGCTGCTATCGTTGAAGACTGATCATAAATTTGGAGGCGAATATATATGGCAAAAGACATCAAGTACGCTGAGGACGCAAGAAAGTCCTTAGAAGCAGGCGTAAATAAGGTAGCCGATACAGTTAAGGTTACTTTGGGACCTAAGGGAAGAAACGTAGTTCTCGACAAGAAGTACGGCGCACCCCTCATCACAAACGACGGTGTTACGATCGCAAAAGAGATCGAGCTTGAAGACCGTTATGAGAATGCAGGCGCACAGCTCGTTAAGGAAGTCGCATCCAAGACTAACGACGTAGCAGGCGACGGTACAACAACAGCTACACTCTTAGCCCAGGCAATCATCCGTGAAGGCATGAAGAACGTTGCAGCAGGAGCTAACCCGATCATCTTGAGAAAGGGTATCTCCAAGGCTGTTGATACAGCTGTATCCGAGATCTTAAGCAAGGCTAAGCAGGTTGACGGTTCCAAGGATATCGCCCGTGTTGCAGCTATCTCCGCAGGTGACGAAGAAGTCGGTAAGATGATCGCTGAAGCTATGGAAAAGGTTACAGCTGACGGCGTTATCACAGTAGAAGAGAGCAAGTCAATGCTCACAGAGCTCTCCGTTGTTGAAGGTATGCAGTTTGACAGAGGTTATATCTCTCCTTACATGGCAACCGATACAGACAAGATGGAGACTGTTTTCGATGAGCCTTATATTCTCATCACAGATAAGAAGATCTCCAACATCCAGGACCTTCTTCCTATTATCGAGCCCCTCGCACAGTCCGGCAAGCAGCTCGTAATCATCGCTGAAGACATCGAAGGTGATGCTCTTGCTACACTTATCGTTAACAAGCTCAGAGGCGTATTTACATGCGTCGGCGTTAAGGCTCCGGGCTTCGGCGACAGAAGAAAGGCTATGCTCGAAGATATCGCTATCCTCACAGGCGGTCAGGTAATCACATCTGACTTAGGCCTCGAGCTCAAGGATACAACTCTTGACCAGCTCGGTCATGCTCACCAGGTAAAGGTCAATAAGGACAACACGATCATCGTTGACGGTGAGGGTGAAGAGGGTGCAGTTAAGTCCCGTGTAGCTCAGATCAAGGCCCAGATCGAAGAGACAAAGTCTGACTATGACAGAGAAAAGCTCCAGGAGCGTCTCGCTAAGCTCTCCGGCGGTGTTGCCGTAATCAAGGTCGGCGCTGCTACAGAGACAGAGATGAAGGAAAGAAAGCTCCGTATCGAGGATGCTCTCGCTGCAACAAGAGCTGCAGTAGAAGAGGGTATCGTTCCCGGCGGCGGAACAGCTTATATCAACGCACTTCCTGCAATCGCTAAGCTTTTGGACGAGACAGAAGGCGACGTTAAGACAGGCGTTAAGATCGTCTTGAGAGCTCTCGAAGAGCCTATCCGCCAGATTGCCGCTAATGCCGGTCTCGACGGCAGCGTTATCTGCGAAAAGATCAAGAATTCCGCAGCAGGCACAGGCTACGACGCTTTGAACGACCAGTATGTCGACATGTTCGAAGCCGGAATCGTTGACCCTGCAAAGGTTACACGTTCTGCTCTCCAGAACGCAGCTTCCGTATCTTCAACACTCCTCACGACTGAAGCAGTTGTAACGGACATTCCTGAGAAGGAAGCTCCCGCAATGCCTCAGCAGCCGATGTATTAAGGGCGTTCGCAATATAGATTTTTTGCGATAAGGCTTCCGCGCTTCGCTTCGCTCGCTTGTGCAGAAATCGCAAAAAATCATATTGCTCACTTATCGAAGAGAGAACTTAAAGAACCGCTTCTGATGAAGCGGTTCTTTTTTATTCCGTCCATATTCGGCATCCTTTGTGATAGAATAACTACTATTCGAGGTGAATCATGCTACAAGACAGTTTTATTGAATCCTTAACCGTACGTAAGAATGGCGCAAAAGGCATCGTTTTCATAGTTGCATCGGTGCTTTTATGCCTGCTTCTCATAGTTCTGATAATGTTTATTCCGTTCCTTTTCTGGGGAGCCGCTGTTTGGCCGATAACATCTTTCATATCGGTAGCTTTGGCATTCGGTCTTTACAGGATCTTAAAGCGCCAGCACAAGGAATATGAGCTTGAGATATCCAATGATTTGTTTGAGTGCGCCGTAATCTCCGGTAAAGACAAGCGTGATGAGCTCGTCAGTTTCTCAATTAAGGAATGCGAATATATAGGCCCTGTAACGTCTGACAGATTCAGCTCAGACAGGAGCAAAGCCAATTTCCTCGTAAGACTTACCGAGCGCATGGATTTCCCGATCGAGGACAAGTACTGGTATTGCTGCTTTACACAGGACGGATATAAGTTCGTTGTTGTTTTCGTTTTCAAGCCTGAGATGTATAAAGTCTTCAGAAGATATAATCCGAGAGCTACCAAGCCAATGCCTATGCCGATAATCAAGGAAGACAAGGCTGAAAAGGCAGATAAGGACGAGGCTGAGGACGATGAGTGATCCCGGCAAATATACTGATGTCGAATTCTATTGCAAGGCAACGGAGTGCGGCATTGGCGATAAGCTTTATTGTTCCTCGCTGATAGGGAATCTTCAGGAAGCGGCCGAGAGAAGCTCTAATTCTGTCGGTTATGGTACTGATTTCCTTAAAGAACATGAGATCTGCTGGATCATCCTTAAAATGAGGCTCCATTTTACCGAGCTTCCTTCGTGGCATGACACTTTCCACATCAGAACGTGGTCTACAGACCTCAACAAATTCTATTACGGACGTGATTTTGAGATATATAGCGCTGACGGAAGGCTGATAGGACAGGCTACTTCAACGTGGATACTTGCCGACTGGAACACTCACAGGCCGGTTATTGCTAATAAGCGCCCCGAGCTTCCTCCGCCGGTCATTCAGGATCCGAGATTTGTTTTCGGGGAGAACTGCCCTAAGATCAAATTTCCTGACAGGAATGACATAGCAGGGGATACGGATAAGCCCGTCATCATTAAATATGCAGACTACAATGAGCTTGACCGCAACAGGCATGTAAACAACTCCAGGTATACGGCCTGGGCTTATGACGCGCTTTTCAAGAACGGTTATGACGTCTCTCTGATCGAAGACCTTGTGATCAATTACATCTGTGAGGTCAAGGCAGGGGAGAAGGTAGAGCTTTTTATCTGCAATAACGACGGTAAAGTCACTGTTTTCGGGTATAAGAATATCGATACCAAGGTGTTTGCCGTAGAATTTGCCTTAAAACAGGCCTGATAGTGCCGCTCATTTTGACTAATTCATATTTTTTTGTTTTTCTTACTTTGTTATAATAAAAGATGTATCTACATGCTTGGAGGTAACAATGATTGAGATTAACAATCTGGTGAAGAGATACGGCGACAAAAAAGCCGTCAACGGTATCTCGTTCACTGTCAATGACGACGAGATCCTCGGCTTCCTGGGACCCAACGGCGCCGGTAAGACCACCACAATGAATATTATTACAGGATACATTTCTTCGACATCGGGTACTGTTAAGGTTAACGGGCACGATATTCTTGAAGAGCCTGAGCTCGCCAAGAAGGAGATCGGCTATCTTCCGGAGAATCCGCCTCTTTATTACGATATGACGGTCAAAGAGTACCTGAATTATATTTGCGACCTCAAGGGTGTTGCCAAGGAAAGACGTAAGAACCAGATCGACAGGATCCTTGCAATGGTTAAGATCGATGATGTTTACAACAGACTGATCGGCAATCTTTCAAAGGGATACAAGCAGCGTGTAGGTATTGCACAGGCCATGGTCGGCAATCCGCCGATACTTATCCTTGACGAGCCTACAGTCGGTCTCGACCCCAACCAGATCATCGAGATCAGAAAGCTCATCAAGTCTCTTTCGAAGTCTCATTCGATCATTATCAGTTCACACATTTTGTCTGAGATCCAGGAGATCGCAGACAGAGTAGTTATTATCAACAGAGGCAAGGTCGCCGCCATCGATTCGATCGGTGATCTTTCCAAGAGACTTTCCGGCCAGACCAAACTCCTTATGGTCTTCAAGGGACCCGTTAAGGATTGCGCTAATGCTGTCCGTCAGATCCCAGGCGTGGCTTCAGCTGTCCCGAGGCTCTCCGACAAAACGGTCAGCGAGCTTGAGATAGGCATCGTAACAGACGATTCATACAAGGTAAGGGCTTCATTGTTCTTTATGATGGCCCAGAAGGGATGGCCTATCCTTGAGCTTCGTTCAATGGATCCTTCTCTCGAGGAAGTCTTCCTCAATATTACTTCCGGTAAGCGTGGAGGAAAGAAATAATGTTAGCGATATTCAAGAGGGAGTTTTTATCCTACTTCAGATCTCCCGTAGGTTATGTGGCAATCGCCATTTTCTCATTCCTTGCCGGATTTATCTTTTATTCCCAGTACAGTGAAGGCGCGGTCAATATCGGCAGCGAAGTTATCTCCTTGAGAGCATTCTTCGTCATCATCGTACCGATCATCACAATGGGTCTTTTTGCGGAGGACAAGAAAAGAGGTACGGATATCCTTTATTACACGACTCCCGTCAGCCTTTTCTCTGTCGTAGCCGGTAAGGTGCTTGCATCTTTTATGCTCTACGTTGTTATGTTTATCAACGTTATCATCCACATCATCGTTACACTTGCATCAGGCGGTGTTTTCGGTGTCGGAGCGTTAGGAACGATCGTTGTTTTCTTCTTCATGGCGTTCATGTTCATATCCATGGGCTTGTTTGCTTCGGCTATTACCGACAGCCAGATCGTATCCGCTATCGTCTCATTCATTTTTATTCTCATCACACAGATAATTTCCGTTATCGGCGATTATTTGGGCACTGCTGCAACTTCATTATTAGCAATGATCAAGCCCGGTTCAGAGTCTGCTTCTTCATTCGGAGAAGGTGTCAGAAGCTTTATCTCCTGGCTTGATCCTTTTGCAAAGACACAAGATTTCCGTCTCGGTATTTTTTCCGTGTCGGCATTATTCTTCCTGCTTTCTATCGGAATCCTTTTCATGTACATGACTTACAGGGTTCTTGATAAGAAACGCTGGAGCCAGGCGTGACGGAGGTTTGAGGATTGCATATGAGTAAAGAATTCATTAAAGACAACTCACAGAATGACACAAGATCTGATAAGCTTAAGCTTTATTCCATCGGTTCGGTTGTTTTGCTTGCGCTTATCATTCTCCTGGTAAACTTCCTTTTCGACAAGATCTTCGGCAAGGCACTCACGTTTGACTTCTCTGATACTGCGCAGAACTCTATCTCTCAGGAATCTATCGATTATCTGAATTCTCTTCCTGAAGGTACTACTATCAGGGTCATTGGTCTGTTTAACCGTCCTGATAACGTCTCGAACACAAAGTATCAGTACATAGTTCCGCTTTTGGACGACTATGTTAAGGAATCAGACGGTAAGGTCAAGGTAGAATACATTGATCCTAATGAGCATCCGTCTATTATCCAGGAGCTCGATCCCACTAATTCTTTCGATCTCGCTTCAAACAGTGAGAACTTCGTTGTCTCTTACAACGGTAAGATCAGGATAATCGCGCCTATAGATTGCTATTCGTACGATCAGAGTTATTATTTCCAGACAGGCAATTACATGATCACCGGAAATAACGCCGAATACACTTTTACAAATACAATGTATTCGCTTACTCAGGGTTTCTCCGGCAAGGCATATATCGTTACGGGTCTGAAGGAAGAGGGTAACACATACATCAAACTCGTTCTTGACGGTATGTCTGTCGAGACAGCCGAGCTGCAGTCTTCTGATGCTTTTGCCATTCCTGATGACTGCGATCTTCTTATCCTTAACGGACCTAACACCGATATAACTGAGAAAATGTATGTTGCAATGACTGATTACATCAGCAAGGGCGGAAAGATGCTTATAGCTGTTGATTACAGTCAGAATAACGTTACCGAGAAATACGACAGATTAAACCAGCTGCTTAACCAGATGAACGTTAATGCCGATCCTCTTTTCATCTATGAGAACGATCCGGGTTATCAGCGCAACGGTTACGCCAGTGATTCCAATGTAACTGTAGCTAATGCATTTGCCAGCTATTCATCTGATTATGCTCTGCATTGCTCTAACGGACGATCGATAAGTGAGCTCAGTTCAGATAACTCGGCAATAACTGTTATACCTGCTCTTATGACCAGCGATACTGCGTATGCGCTTACTCTTGATCAGACAGGCAACCCTGTGGATGACGGTGTCTATAATTCAGGCACACATTATGTCGCTATGTATTCCGGCAATGAGAGCAGCGGCGCTGAGATCTTTGTGTTCGGTACGCTTAATTTCACGTCTGATGCTTACATATCTGCATATGGCACGAATGACTCTAATGTTGAGTTCACAAGATCGTGCATAAGGGATCTGCTTAACTCCGCCGGCAATCCGACATTGGGCATCGCTACCAAGACGGTCGACAATTTCAAGATCGATACCACTAAGGCTACAACAACATCTTCAACGCTTGTTCTCATCATTTTCATGATGGTTATTCCAATCCTTATGATCGGCGTAGCAGTAGTCGTTTACACAAAGAGGAAGAATCTCTGATATGAAGTCAGTAAAGAATCTTCTTGCTCCGTTCATAATACTGGTCGCGCTGATAATCGGCGTGGTCATCTATTATGCTGTTACGAATGCAGGGAAGAACAAGCCTGAAGAGACCTCCACAGGTGTTATGAGCATAGTTTACGTGAGCCCCTCCGAGCTCTCGTCTATTTCTGTCTATGACAGTGCGACACAGCACACATCAGTCGTAAAGAGTTCATCGTCAAGCGGTTCTGTCACTTATGAGTACCAGGGTGATGATGCTGTCCCCGGTGAAGCTTATTCGCAGATGGGACTTACGAGTTATGTGGAATCGCTTACGGCTTTTTCGTGCTATGCGAAAGTATCTTCCGGCGGTAATTACGCGGAATATGGTCTTGATAACCCCAGATTTACTGTCACGATCAATTCATTGAACGGCACCGTTACTACAGTCTATATCGGCAATAAGTCTCCTGACGGGCAGTATTGCTACGTTTACGTTGCCGGTACATCCGATATCTATACGGTCTCTTCGGTCAAATATGTACAGGCTGAGAAGACCGGCATCAATTTCCTTGAGACAAAGGCTCTGAATATTGATTATGCCAATCTTGATACTGTTCACTTTGACAGAAAGACAGACGGTCTTTCTCTTGATGCCAAGGTCACCGTGACATCATCCGGATTTCCGGAATTTGAGGTCTACAAGCCTTACAAGCATGCTGCCAGCGGATATTTCGCTACAATGGTAGACAGGATCGCAAGCCTTGAGATCAGCGAATATATCGCTATCGAGAATTCTGAACTTTCCAAGTACGGTCTTGATGCTCCTTCATTCCACTTTATCCTCAATATGAAGGACGGTCAGAAGACTGAACTTTTCTTGAGCCGGAAGATCAGCGGATTCTATTACGGATATCTGTCCGGAATGGATGAGTATTTCATGCTCTCCGAATACCAGCTGTCCGGTCTTGAGCTTCAGGAGCTTGTGCTCATTGAGCCTTATGTCTGCTATTACTACGCTACAGATATTTCTTCTATCACATTCTACAACGAAGACAGTTCGTTTAATATCCATCTTGAAGTTCCTTCCGGTGAGAGCCTGATATCTGACAAGTCGACAGTTACAGTTGACGGCCGTAACGCCAAGATCTCCGATTCTTACGGCAGATATTACTGTTCAATCCTTTATGAGAGCATTGCCTGTATTAATATCGGCGGAGTTGAGCTTAACGCTGATGTTGATACTTCTAAAGAAGCGGGAATCCGTATCGAGTTTATCGATAACAATTACAACATAACCACATATTCGTTCTACACAAGAAGCGATGATTCGTATTATGTGTTTATGAATGGCGAATATACAGGGTTCTACGTTTATTCAAGAGAGATCTTCAATAACGGAGGTTCTGATACTTACAGCTACGGATGCTGGAGTGCATATGAACTTCTGAATGAAGCTATAGCTAAAAATATTAACGGCATTTACGATCTGCCGGGTTAAAAGATTATGAGTATGGAAAACAAAGACAAGAAAAAAGTTAAAAAACCGGTTAAGAACACCCCGGAACCTGTGAAGGAGAGAGCTGTCTCTCAGGATACTATACGAAAAGGGTTAACAATAGCCGTTACCATTTTTGGTGCGATCCTTATTGTCAGCATCGTTATGATCTTTGTAGTATCCAAGAAGATCGATTCGATGACGGGTGCTGATGCCCAGATCAAGCTCTCTGCGCAGGGTGGTTTTACGTGCGAATATTCTGAAGCGCAAAAACTCTATCCTTTTGGTGACGGCGTTGTAAAAGTCACATCTGACAGAATCGCTTATCTTACTCTCTCAGGTACTGAAGTATTCTCACAGACAGTATCCTATCAGAATCCGCAGTGTGTCACTTTTGGAAATTATGTAGCTGTTTTTGACCGTGACGGATATAACTTTACGGTTCTTGACCAGTACGGCATCTGGTACAGCAAGCCTACGTCTAATCCTGTTAAATCGGTTCAGATGTCATCCGACGGCTTTATTGCTGTAATCTGCGGAAGTGACGAGTCATATGGTGAAGTCGGATTATATGATAAGGAAGGCAATGAACTTGCAGTCTGGACATCTTACAATTCAGGTTTTCCTATCTGCTGTGCATTTAATGCCAATTCCTCGCTTCTTGCAGTATCCACCATCAACACAAGCGGCGCTGTTATCGTGCCTTATGTACGTGTTTTCGCGATCAACAAGTCTGACAAGGGATATGAAGTAACCGATCACGCAGTTTATACGACAGACGATAACGTTATCTTTGCATCTATCTGTTATGTCGGCGACAAGCTCTGCTGCTTCACATCCAATGCGCTCTATGAAGTGCGTGATAACACGCTTTCACAGATGAATTTTGATTTCTCGGCAATCGGATATGTTAAGAAAGTAGGCAACAATCTGTTTATTACTTACGCTGACGGTATCAGCCAGCTCAATAAGCTTGCCATAATCAATCAGAATGACAGCGTAATCTATAACTACAGCATCGGTTCGAACATCGTATGCGTTGCGCAGACAGAGAAGCTCTATGCGATCAGTGTTGACCGAAGAGTGTTCATTTACAATACATCGGGCATTATTACCGCTGATTTTTCAGTTGATGAAGATATTATCAGAATGAACTTTATCTCAGGCGACAAGCTCTGCGTTGTTTCCACAGGCGGAGTTCACACGATCAATTAAGGGTATCTTATGGAAACCGAAGTCAAGCTGGGTTTTAAAGATAAAGAGAGTCTTTATAAAGTTGCTTTGTCAGAAGATTTCAGAAAACTCTGTCCTGACAATCCGGTTATTCATGAGCCTTTCCTGCTCGAAAACACTTATCTTGACACAGAAGACCTGACCATTACCAACCGCGGCGGCGCGATCAGGATAAGGCATTATTCGGGAGCTTCTGAAGATTATTATGAGTTTACCGTAAAGTATGGCGGAGGCACTTCTAAAGGCCTTCACAGACGGTTTGAGTGGAATGTGAAAAGTAATGACGGCAAGTTCTCTATCGAGGCGTTCAAGAATGCCTGCTCCGCATCAAATGATCCTTATGACCTGTTAAATGAAGTCTTTAAGGATATTACTGATGATGATCTGAAGGTCGCTTGCTTTAATGCTTTCAACAGAACGGTATATGCGCTGAGCTATAACAACAGCAGTATTGAAGCCTGCTTTGACAGCGGTGTGATCAAGAATTTTGACGGCTCTAAGACTGATGAGATCTGTGAGCTTGAGTTAGAGCTCATAAAAGGCGATATCGCTGACCTTGATGAAGTTGCTGCCTTGATTACCGCCGGCGCAGACTGCGCTCCTCTTGATAAGACGAAATATATGAGAACTTTAAATATGGCTTTGGGTGATAGGAAAAGGTGATCTGAATGAAGAGTAATGTTTACGAATGCATCATTATAGGAGGCGGAGCAGCAGGTCTGTACTGCGCCGCGAATCTTTCACGACTCGTATTTAACGGTAAGAAAGTCCTCGTCCTGGAAGGCGGCAACAGAGTAGGCCGCAAGCTTGCTTTGACGGGAAGCGGAAGGTGTAACCTTTCTAATACTGAGATAGATCCTTCCAAGTACAATACAGATGACCAGGTCAAGCTTGAATACTGCCTTGCAAGATACGGCTGCACTGAGACTACTTACTATTTTGAGAATATGCTTGGTGTCGTTCTCGAGCAGAAAGGCACTCTGCTTTATCCATCAACACTGAAGAGTTCGACTGTAGTTGATGCCCTGAGGTTTTATCTTGCCGACAATAACGTTGAGACTGAATCCGGAGTCCATGTCAAAGCGGTAGAAAGGACCAGCTCGGTTTATGAGATCAAGACGGATACCGATAAGTCTTATTTGGCTAAAAATGTTGTCATAGCAACAGGCGGAATCACTTATCCCGTCACTGGTTCTACAGGCGATGCAATAAAGATTTTAAAGAGTATTACCGATGAATCGTTCTTTGTGCCTTTCAAGCCTGCGCTTACATCCCTGTCATCTGATATTTCCGGTATTAAAGGACTTGCCGGAATACGCTGCAGAGGCGATGTTAAGATCGTTGACTCCAAGGGTACTATTAAAGCCCAGTCTGAAGGTGAGATCTTGTTCACCAAGGAAGGCGGCATCTCAGGAATCTGTGTCATGGATGTTTCTGATGCGGTTGTCAGACTTATTGACGATGGAGAAGAAGATGTAAAAGCCGTTGTCAATCTTACCGGAAAATCAGCCGGAGAGATCCTTCAGATGATCTATATCAGAAGACAGATGTATGCCCACAGGACTTGTTCTGACGCGCTTTCCGGCATGCTCTTAAGGAATATAACAGATTTTGTCATGAAGCATATGGGCTTAAAGAGCGACAAGATGACTTTAAGAGAGCTTGATGACAGCAAGCTCTGTGAATTAACTAATCTTTTGTGCGCTTTCCCGATACCTGTTACAGGTTACGGCGCAGAAGATAAGGCACAGGTATCCTCAGGCGGTTTTAAGCTCTCCAAGCTTGACGATAATATGCAGGTAAAAGGTTGTCACGGCCTCTATATAATCGGAGAATCCGTCAACGTTAACGGTATTTGCGGCGGTTATAATCTCCAGTGGGCCTGGACATCAGCAGCCCTCGCGGCAGAAAGCATTTCGCAGGATGTTTGAGATTAAGGTAAAACCTGAAGTCTTTGCTGATAAAGTCTCTTCCAAACTTCCGGATTCGGTCATTATTGTCAGAGAGATCCGTAAGTCAGGCAGCAAGGCCATGAGACAGGGCCTTAAAAAGCTTGAAGACGGCTCGCTTTTACTTGATATCTCCAAAAAATTTATCGATGCAAGACACGGTAAAGTCACTGTAAATTACCGGTTTGATTTCATTACTCCCGGGCAGAAGGATGCACGTGACGAAGAGGTCAATTCCAGGGCATTGCCTTATGCAGACAGCTTCGATAATACAGATTCTTTTAAGCGTCCCGTCGTTGTAGGAACAGGTCCTGCAGGGCTTTATGCGGCGTTGGTCCTTGCTAAATACGGCCTTAGACCGATCGTTCTCGAGCGTGGACCTGAGATGAGTCAGCGAATTAAGGACACAGATTCTTTTAAGTCGGGCAGTGGGCCTGTTAAGCCTAATTCCAATATCCAGTTCGGTGAAGGCGGAGCTGGAACATTCTCTGACGGAAAACTTTATTCAGGCATAAGTTCAGGACTTAAGGAATATGTCTTAAGCTCAATGATCGCTCACGGAGCGCCTTCAGACATCCTCTATGATGCTCATCCCCATATTGGCACTGACAGGCTCAGAAAGGTCGTTACAAGTGTCAGGGAGGACATTATCGCTTTAGGCGGTGAAGTCAGGTTTAATACCACATTTATGGGCTATAAGGCTGACAAAGGCGTACTTAAGAGCATAACCGCTGAAAGCGATGAGGGAACTTATGAGATACCATGCGATAACTTGATCCTTGCTATCGGTCATTCGAGCAGGGATACTTTCAGGGCACTAAACAGATTAGGTGTCGACATGCAGTCAAAGCCGTTTTCTGTCGGCGTAAGGATAGAACACTTAAGATCAGATATAGACACTTCACAGTTCGGTTTTGATTCAGATTATTCAACAGATGTCACAGCATCAATATATAAGCTTTCCTGCGATACAAAGACAGGGCGTAAGCTCTACACATTCTGCATGTGCCCCGGCGGCGAGGTCGTTGCCGCACAGTCCGACAACCAAAGCGTATGCACGAACGGCATGAGCTTAAGGGCCCGCAATAACGGTAATTCAAACAGCGCGATCCTCGTGCCTGTTGACAGCAAAGATTACGGCGACGGTGTTTTGGACGGCGTCAGTTTCCAGGAAGAACTCGAACACCGCGCTTTTATTGCCGGCGGCAAAACAGGCAAAGCACCCGCAGTAAGATATGGAGATTTGATCGAAAATAAGCCGACAAAAGAATTCGGTAAGGTTAAGCCTTCTTATATGCCCGGTGTTGCTTGTGCTGATCTTAATGAAGTTTTCCCTGAAGTGATTCTGGATACTATAAAGGATGGCGTAAGCCGCATGGGCACGAAGATCAAGGGCTTTGATGATCCTGATGCAGTGCTCACTGCGGTAGAAGCAAGAAGCTCATCACCGGTTAGGATCGTTAGAGATTCCGAGACTCTTCAAAGCGTGTCAGTAAAGGGCGTTTATCCCTGCGGGGAAGGCGCAGGTTACGCAGGAGGTATCATGTCTTCTGCCATTGACGGAATAAAATGCGCCAATAAACTTGCCGTTTCTTTGCTGGAATGTTCGAAAATTCAATAATCAATGTAGTTTTAGTGATATTAGCGTTAAAATCAGAAGCATAATTGCAGGAGGTATCTACTTATGAATCAGGAAAAGAATACGGCTGTTGTTACAGTATTGGGAAGAGACCGCGTAGGTATTATCGCTGATGTCTCAAGACTTCTTGCAGATTACGGTATCAATATCAATGATATTTCGCAGACTATCTTAGATGACATCTTTACGATGGTAATGATGGTAGATCTTAAGGATCTCGTTATCGAGGAGTCTGATATCTCAGACAAGTTAAGTGAACTGGGCAAAAAGCTCGGCGTGCAGATCACGATCCAGCACACAGGCCTTTTCAACGCCATGCACACCATCTGATAAGCATTTAAAGAGGTTATTATGATCAACGAACATGAGATTATAGAGACGATGCAGATGTTCAACAGCCAGCATCTGGACATCCGTACGATCACCATGGGTATCTCTCTTATGGATTGTGCCGCTCCGACTGTCGAAGAATCCTGTAACAGGATCTATGACAAGATCTGCAGATATGCGGGAAAGCTTGTCGAGACCGGCGAACTTATCAGCAAGAAATACGGCATTCCGATCATTCATAAGAGGATTTCCGTTACACCTATATCAATTGTTGCAGCTGCGTGCGGAGCAAAGGATTACACTCCGTTTGCCAAGACTCTTGATAAGGCTGCAAGGACATGCGGAGTTAACTTCATCGGCGGATTCTCCGCTCTCGTCCAGAAGGGCTATACAAATTCCGATAAGGTGCTCATCAATTCGATTCCTGATGCGCTCGCGTCAACCGAATTCGTATGTTCAAGCGTTAATGTTGCTTCCACTAGGACCGGTATCAATATGGACGCCGTACGCGATATGGGCGTCATCATCAAGAAAGCTGCCGAGGCTACAAAGAACCAGGGCGCTATCGGCTGTGCTAAGCTCGTTGTTTTCGCAAATGCTCCTGAAGATAATCCGTTCATGGCAGGCGCTTTCTTAGGTCCCGGTGAACCCGAGTGCGTGATCAATGTCGGTATCTCAGGCCCCGGTGTAGTAAAGCACGCATTAGAAGGCGTTAAGGGCAAGGACCTTGGCGTTGTTGCAGAGACCATCAAAAAGGCTGCATTTAAGATCACAAGAGTAGGTGAACTCGTTGCCAGAGAAGCTTCCGAGCGCCTTAAGGTTCCTTTCGGAATCATCGACCTGTCGCTCGCTCCTACACCTGCTGTAGGCGACTCCGTTGCCAGACTTCTTGAAGAATTCGGCCTTGAGACCTGCGGCACATGGGGCACGACTGCCTGCCTTGCAATGCTCAATGATGCAGTCAAGAAGGGCGGTATCATGGCATCTTCTTATGTCGGCGGCCTTTCCGGCGCA
This sequence comes from Clostridiales bacterium, assembly GCA_017554745.1. Taxonomy (GTDB): domain Bacteria; phylum Bacillota; class Clostridia; order Saccharofermentanales; family Saccharofermentanaceae; genus Saccharofermentans. The sequence continues at coordinate 65,891 of JAFZHS010000017.1, forward strand.
TTCATCCCCGTATCAGAAGATGAGGGCATGATCGCAGCTGCAAGATCAGGTTCTTTGAAGCTCGAAAAGCTCGAAGCCATGACCTGCGTATGCTCCGTAGGTCTCGACATGATCGCTATCCCCGGTGATACGACTGCAGAGACTATCTCAGGCATCATCGCTGACGAGATGGCAGTCGGCACTTTCAATAACAAGACAACGGCTGTAAGGCTTATTCCTGTTCCCGGCAAGACTGTCGGCGACAGTGTTGAATTCGGCGGCCTTTTGGGCACTGCTCCTATCATGGACGTCAACCGCGCTTCCTGTGCGGACTTCATCCACAGGGGCGGCAGGATCCCGGCGCCGATCCATTCAATGAGAAACTAATACAAAGAAGGTCAGCTTATGTGGTACGAAGAAGCAGTGTTCTATCAGATATATCCCCTGGGTTTCTGTGGAGCACCCTTTGAGAATGACGGAAAACCTGAATCGAGGATCCTCAAGGTCTTAGACTGGATCCCTCATATGAAAAAACTCGGCATTAATGCCATTTATTTTTCTCCTGTTTTCGAGTCTGATACACACGGCTACAACACAAGAGATTACGGACTTATCGATACCAGACTTGGCACTAACGATGACTTCAAAAAAGTCGTTGATAAGCTTCATGAAGAGGGAATCAAGGTAGTCTTGGACGGCGTTTTCAATCACGTGGGAAGAGGCTTCTGGGCATTTAAAGATGTGCAGGAAAAACGTTGGGATTCTCCTTATAAGGACTGGTTCCATCTCTCTTTTGACGGCAATTCAAACTACAATGACGGCTTCTGGTATGAAGGCTGGGAAGGCAATTACGACCTCGTAAAGCTTAATCTCAGGAACCCCGCAGTTATCGATCACATACTTGATAAGGTAAATTACTGGATAAACTTTTTTGACATCGACGGATTAAGACTCGATGTGGCGTATTGCTTAGACCACGAGTTCTTAAGAAGATTAAGAGAGTTTACTGACAGCAAAAAGAATGAATTCTTCCTGCTTGGTGAAGTCCTACACGGTGAATACGGAAGAATGCTTAATGACATGCATCTGCATTCTCTTACGAATTATCAGTGCTATAAGGGCATATATTCATCTTTTAATTCAGCCAACATGTTCGAGATCATGCATTCTCTGATGAGGCTGTTCGGTCCTGAGGACTGGACAGTTTGCAGGGGCGCGCATCTTCTGTCTTTTGCCGATAACCATGATGTAACGCGAATCGCTTCTATCTTAAACGACGAGAGCCTTCTGCCGCTGGTTTATACGCTTGTTTTCGGAATGCCGGGAATCCCTTGTGTTTACTATGGTTCCGAGTGGGGTACAAAAGCCAGGAAAGAAGAGGGTGACCCTGCGCTCAGAGTCTCATTTGATAAGCCTGAATGGAATCAGCTGACTGATCATATTGCCAAGCTTTCTGAGATAAAGAAGAACAGCCGCGCGCTCAATTACGGCGGACTCCGTATTGTTGTGCTTACAAATAAGCAATGTATATTTGAACGCAACTCTGGTGACGAGAGGGTTATGGTCGCTATAAATATGGACTCAAATCCTTACATGGCTCACTTTGATGCAGGCTGCGGGCAGGCAAAAGAGCTTATCTCAGGAACTATCCATGACTTCGGCGGTGGCTCTGTTTTGCAGCCTAAATCTTCTGAAATATGGCTTATGGAGCGCTGAACAGGCTAAAAACTGTAATTCCTCGTAAATTTTCATTGATTTTTTCATCTTTAAGTTGCCCTTTTGTTGTATATAATAAAAGGGTATTTTCATAAATCTTGAAAATGGGGAGGGTAAGGTATGAATAGAATGCGTAGATTTTTGGCATTTTTGATGGTATCTGCGATGGTATTATCAGTCTGCTCCTGTGCCAGGGTTGCTCATCCTGAGATAAAGGAAGAAGAAGAGAGAAACTACGTCAAACAGGAAGATCCTTATGGTGTTGATCCCGTAATAGTTACTCCGGATCCTGTAGCAACTCCGGTTCCTACGCCCGCATCTCATGACGGCATTGTTGACATGACAATGTTTGTCGCGATGTCCGGAAGGGAGAAGAACGACGGTAATGACATCCAGGAGCTCATCGCTGAGAAGACAGGTGTCAGAGTAAAAGAGACCTGGCTTACAGGTCAGATGCCTAGTGAAGCTGTTTCTTCGATCATCGCTTCCGGTAAACTTCCGGATTTTATTGATGGCGGAGACGCCAGTATTGACCTTTACTATAGCGGCCTTCTCGTTGCCTGGGATGATTATCTTGAGAAGTATCCTAATCTTAAGGAAATGTTTACAGACGAGGAATGGGATCAGTTCCGCCAGAGCGACGGCCACATATACTGGGCTAATGTTTTCGGCAATCACTATAAAGAAGACACTACAACGCTTCATAACGCTCAGGCTTTCTGGATCCAGACAAGAGTCCTTGAGTGGGACGGATATCCGAAGATCGAGACTTTGGATGAGTATTTCGACCTGCTCGAAAGATATGCTGCCGCAAATCCTGAAATGCCGAACGGAGATAAAGTAATTCCTTATACTTGTCTTTGTGAAGACTGGAAGTATTTTTGCCTTGAGAATGCTCCGATGTTCCTTGACGGGTATCCGGCAAATAACTGCGTTATCGTTAATGTTGATCAGGGAATGGATCATCCAAAGGTCGTTGATTACAATACCACGGATACCGCTAAGTATTATTTCAAGAAATTGAATGAAGAATACAACAAGGGTGTTATCGATCCCGATTTTGCTACACAGACATACGACGAATACATTGCAAAACTCTGCACTGGCCGTATTCTGGGCATGAACGACCAGTATTGGAATTTTGCATATAGCATCATGGGTTCTTTTGCTGAATACAGAAGTGATGCCAAGGATGGCAGCTACTACACTCTTTCTGATATCGGATGTGAATATGTTCCGCTCGGACTTACAGTCAAGAAGGGTATGACCCAGCAGTATCATTCATATGGCGATACGCTTAATACTTACTCCGGCATTGCTGTTACGACAAGCTGTCAGGATCCTGATCTTGCGTTCAGTTTCTTAAGCGCACTTCTTGACCAGGATATTCATGATCTCCGTTTCTGGGGTATCGAAGGAGTCGATTATCTTGTAGACGGCAACGGTATGTACTACAGAACTGAAGAGATGAGAGCAAACTGGTCAGATTATAACTACCTTGCCAGCCACACTTGTGAGTATTCATACATGCCTCAATGGGAAGGAAGAAGCAAGGACGGTATTAACTACATGAAGCCTGCTGATTCTCCTGCAGAATTTCTTGAAACTGTTCCGGCATGCGTAAAGAAGTGCTTTGAAGCATATGGCGTAGGTAACTATTGTGAGTTCCTCGGTTCTGAAAAAGTCGAACAGGGTCCCTGGTATCCGATGTGGTCATGGTCTAATGCCATTGGTGCAGGCGATCCCGGAGGTGATGCATGGCAGGAAATGGCTTATGTAAAGCATAAGTATCTTCCTGAAGTTGTTATGAGCTCCAATTTCGACTCAGCGTGGAAATCTTATATGGATGCTTACAATGAGACACATCCTGAGGAGTTCCTCCAGGCAGCTCAGGATGAACTTGAGAGAAGACTGACATAAAGTTAAGACACACCATTGAATTAAAAGACTCAACCTGTTTGGTTGAGTCTTTTTTATATAACGTATTTGCTGTATTTGCCAAGAAGCTTTTTGATGAGCACTACGAACAAAAGGCTAATCAATAAAGCTATGGCTGAGTTAACAGGGAATATGAAAATGTCTTTATATCCCGGAATAAACTTCATGAAATATATAAATGCGATATGGCACAGGTAGATGCCGAAAGAATAATCACCTAATAGGTGCAGGGACTTGATCTCGGGACATTTTCCGCTCTTTATGATCCTGTAGAAAATCAGCGTAAACAAAAAGCCTGTCAGAAGGGAAGTCAGCTTTTTTTGTGTGCCCGGATCGGTGTCTCCTGTGCAGTAGATCAGGTAAGTCTCAAAGCTTTCCAAAACGATCGATGCGACAAGCGCTAATAACAGAACAGCATTTGATAACTTGATCTCCATCAGATCATTTCCGAGCAGGTAACCAGTATAGAAATATGTGAACCAAACGAGACAAGATATGCCCATGATTATGCTGACAGTCTTGCTGTTTTCGTAGCCTAAAAGGACGGGGAGATATCTCATGACTATCATTTCGACGGGCGAGATAAGGAATCCCAGTATTTTGAATTTGGAACGGGCAAGCTTGTCGATCAACGGAATAAGCAGAGCAAACTGGCAATAGACCAGCACATAGTACATTGTGGAGGTCGCGTTGCCTTTGATCAGTTTACTGAGGAAGTCCAGAGGGATCTTTGCTGGTTCATTGAAGTATTTTATGGTGGCATATATCAAAGTCCATACTATGTAAGGGAAGATGACTTTAGATATTCTTTTTAACGGGTGCCATCGTTCGGCACTCGATAAGAGACCGCTTAAGAAGAGAAAAACACCGACTGCAAAGTTGATAAAAGGTCTGTAAAAAACAAGAGGAAAACCTATCGGACAACTGTGAGTCACAACGACAGCAATAATACATATTCCACGTATTACCTGTATCGTATAACTCTGTCTGGGCGTTAAGGTCATCTCTTGTTATTTCAGTAGTTATCCAGATACTTTTTCACAGTATCAGGTGCGGGTCCTCCGATAAGGCTTCTGCCTTCAACGCATGTCTTCAAAGAAATTGCATCGTAGACGTCTTCTTCAAAAGCAGGAGAGAACTCCTTAAGCTTATCTAAAGAAACGTCGAGCAATGAGATGCCGTTCTCGATGCAGTAGTGAACGAGCTTACCGGAGATAGCATGAGTCTCACGGAAAGGAAGACCTTTCTTAACGAGATAGTCAGCCAGGTCCGTAGCGTTTGTAAATCCGCCAAGAGCTGCAGCTTCCATGTTGTCCTTGCGGATGGTCATAGTCCTGATCATGCCGGTGAAGGGAGGAAGTACGGCCTTGATAGTCTCGATGCAGTCAAACATTGCTTCCTGGACTTCCTGCATATCCTTGTTATATGTAAGAGGCAGTCCCTTCATGATGACGAGCAGAGAGATAAGGTCGCCGTAAACGCGTCCGGTCTTACCGCGGGTGAGCTCTGCAACGTCAGGATTCTTCTTCTGGGGCATCATGGAAGAACCCGTGGAATATGCGTCATCGAGCTCATAGAATTTAAATTCCTGTGAAGCGTAGAGAATGATCTCTTCGCTCATACGTGAAAGGTGCATCATAAGGATGGAGCATGCTGATGCAAACTCTATGGCAAAGTCCCTGTCAGCAACGCCGTCCAAAGAGCAGAGAGTAACGCCGTTCATTCCGAGCTGGTCTGCAACGAATTCGCGGTCTAAAGGATATGTAGTTCCTGCAAGAGCTCCGCTGCCCAAAGGTGATACGTTAGCGCGTTCTTTTGCTTCGTTGATACGTGCGATGTCACGCTTAAACATCTCGATATATGCGGAAAGATAATGTGCATATGTGATGGGCTGCGCTCTCTGAAGGTGAGTGTATCCGGGCATATATGTCTCTGTATTTGCCTTTGCTATATCTACGAGCACATCGATAAGGTCATCGAGAAGTTCAATGATCTCGCCGGCTTCGTCAACCATATAAAGACGCTGGTCAAGAGCTACTTGGTCGTTCCTAGAGCGTCCTGTGTGAAGGCGTTTGCCTGCGTCACCGATGCGGTTGGTAAGCTCTTCTTCAATAAACATATGAATGTCTTCGGCATCTGAATCAAAAGTCAGCTTGCCTGACTCGATATCTTCCTTAATAGAGAGAAGACCGTTCTTAATGTCTTCTGCATCTTTTTCAGAGATAACGCCCTGTTTTGCGAGCATCTGTGAATGAGCGATGGAGCCCTCGATGTCCTGACTGTACATCTTGCAGTCGAAGGGAAGTGAAGAGTTGTAATCGTTTACTTCTTTGTCGGTAGCTTTCTCGAAGCGTCCTGCCCACATTTTCTTTGCCATATGTTTTACTCCTTAACATAATCAGGATCTATCCTGACCAATTCGGTAAGTGCTTTATTCCTGTAATTCAGATCTTCACGAAGCGTGAATCCCTGCGATTCCCAGAATGCGTTGCCGCCTTCATTCTTTTTGAATGCGACTAGAAGGACTTTTGTTATGCCTTCTTCCTTGAGTGCATTAAGTGCAAGTTCTACAAGCTTCTGGCCGATGCCTTCGCGCCTGTGAAGAGGGGATACGCATGCGTGCTGAATTATGCCGCGTCTTCCGTCATGACCACATAATATCACACCGATGACCTTTTCTTCGCAAACAGCTACGAAAGAAGTCGAAGGATTGCGCTTTAAGTATTTCGCGATGCCTTCTTTTGAATCATCCTTATCATTAAGGCCGTTGCCGCACTCGAGCCAGAGAGCGTAGGCCTGCTCGTAATCTTCGATTGTCATCAGTTTGTAGGTGATCATGATATTTTCTCCTATTATTAATGAAAAAGGGGACCGTTTATCACGATCCCCTCAATTAAACCTGACTAACAGAATCAGAGAAGTCCGTTCTTCTGCTTCATCTTAGCATTAACTTTCATCGGGAGACCGAAGCAGTTGATGAATCCGCCTGCATCAGCCTGGTTGTAAACGTCGTCAGCCTCGAAAGTAGCGATCTCGGGATCGTAGAGGGAGAAGGGTGATGTTGTGCCTGCAGGTGTGCAGTTGCCCTTGTAGAGCTTCATCTTAACTTCACCTGTTACAACTTCCTGTGTCTTATCTACGAAAGCTGAGAGAGCCTCTCTGAGAGGGTGGAACCACTGACCGTAGTAAACGAGTTCGGAGAACTTCTGTGCTACGAGATCCTTATAGTGGATCGTGTCACGCTCAACTGTGAGGAGCTCGAGCTCTCTGTGAGCAGCGAAAAGAAGTGTTCCGCCGGGAGTCTCATAAACGCCGCGGCTCTTCATACCAACGAGACGGTTCTCAACGATGTCTGCAATACCTACGCCGTTAGCTGCAGCAACCTTGTTGCAGTATCTCAAAAGATCAGCAGGTGAGAGTTTCTGGCCGTCAACTTCAACAGGGATACCCTTCTCGAACTTGATGGTTACATATGTAGGAGTATCGGGTGCCTTCTCAGGAGATACCATGAGCTCAAGGATCTTATCGAGGTTAGGCTCGTTTGCGGGATTCTCAAGATCCATACCTTCGTGAGAGAGGTGCCAGAGGTTCTCATCCTTGGAGTAGTTGTTTTCCTTTGTAACGGGAACGTCGATGCCTCGTGCCTGAGCGTAGTCGATCTCTTCGTCACGTGACTTGATATCCCAGATCCTCCAGGGAGCGAGGATCTTCATGTCAGGATCGAGTGCCTTGATGGAAAGCTCGAATCTTACCTGGTCGTTGCCCTTGCCTGTGCAGCCGTGAACGATCGTTGTGCATCCGTTAGCGTGAGCTGCCTCAACGAAGTGCTTAGCGATAACCGGACGTGCCATGGATGTACCGAGGAGGTACTTGCCCTCATAAACTGCATTAGCCTTGAGTGTGGGGAAGACGAAGTCAGAAACGAATTCCTCTGAAATGTCTTCGATAATGCACTTGATAGCGCCGCACTTAAGTGCCTTCTTCTCGAGATAATCATGATCAACACCTACGCCGACCTCACCGCAGTATGCAACTACTTCGCAGTCATAGTGCTCAAGAAGCCACGGGATGATGATAGATGTATCAAGTCCGCCTGAATAAGCCAGTAAGAATTTTTCTTTTGCCATAAGGCACCTCCGATTTATGAATATTTATGCATAACTTTGTATAAACTTCGCATATCATACACTTGGTTCGCATACAAGTCAACACCAAGATTTTAAACACGGCGCTTTATAAAAGCAAATAAGAAAAAAGAAATATTTTTTGTGCATGTTTTCACCACGATTGTTTTGTAAAAAAGGGTGGTTATGTATAAAATCATATGTGGCATAATATGCATTGATTAAATCTCAAGGGGATCTGTAACACTAATGGCGTATCCGTTGATGGAACATCTTACCGGTAAGGGCTATCTTTACTGCGGCAAGTATTACAGGGTCAGTTCGGAGCTGACCGAATCTCTCCAGAAACCTGTTGAAGCCAGAATCTATTATGAGACTGTCAGAGTAAAAGACGGTGTTCTTTTATTTGTTGAAGATCATCTTCAAAGACTTGTTAATTCTGTTAAGGGTTTGGAAAACTTTCCTGTAAACACCTCGAAGATCTTGTCTGAAGCATACAGCTTCGTAGATCTCGACGGCGTTATGGAAGGCTCTATAAGAATCGTTCTTACAAATGAAGTGCTTCTTATTCATCAGGCTGATATCACGCTTCCTTCAAAGGAGCATTTCGAGAACGGCATTAATACGAGCATTCTCAACTGGGAGAGAAAGACACCGAACCTGAAGATATTCAGGGGAGACTATAAGACACGTGTAAATGAGAAGTTCAGGGAAGAGAATGCCCACGGACTTCCTTTCGAGCTGGTGCTTACCGATAACGAAGGCAAGCTTTACGAAGGCTCTATGTCCAATCTATTTGTGATAAGAGACGGCAAGGTGTATTCCGCGCCTGACAATAAGATCCTTATAGGTATTACGAGAAAGAGAGTCATGGAGGCTTTGAAGCGTTCAGGTCTTGAGCTTCAGACCGGCACGTTCGCGCCTGAAGAGCTTGATCCTGATACTGATGCTGTTTTTGTAAGCAGCACGCCTTTTGACATCCTGCCCGTAAGGTTCATTGACGATTACGAATTCAGATCGAGCGGAAACGAAGTGCTCAAAATGATCTCTAAGATGTATCAGGAATATACATCTGAATATATAGACGCTGCAAAGCGTGCTTTGAACGGCTGATTAATTGGAGGTGGTATAAATGGAGGCTAAACAGGGAAAGATATCGGTTACTACCGAGAATATTTTTCCGGTTATCAGACAATGGCTTTATGAGGATAAGGATATCTTCATCAGAGAGCTCGTTTCTAACTGTGCGGACGCTATCGCAAAACACAGAAGGTTAGTAGAGCTCGGCAAAGCAGAGAAGGATCAGGAGAATACCGATTACAAGATCACGGTTACTTACGATGACGATAACAAGACTATCTCATTTGAAGATAACGGTATCGGTATGACCGAGAACGAAGTCGAGAAGTATATTAACCAGATAGCATTCTCGGGAGCTCTCGATTTTGTTACCAAGTACCAGCAGGAATCTACCGATAAGACAGGCATCATCGGCCACTTCGGTCTGGGCTTTTATTCCGCATTCATGGTAGCTGATGAAGTCACCATCGATACATTGAGTTTTATGGAAGGCTCAGAGCCCGTTATCTGGAAGTCTAATGACGGTATGGATTATGAGATCCTGCCTTCCGAAAAGAAGACCAGAGGAACAGTCATCACATTGAAGCTTTCTGAAGATGCAATCAAGATCTTCGATTCGGCTACTATCAGAATGACGATCCGCAAGTACTGCTACTTCGCGCCGGCTGATATCTATTTCGTTGATATCAAGTCAGAGAAGCTTCACGAGGAAGCTGAGGAAAAGCGCAAGAAGGAAGCAGAGGAAAAGGGCGAGACATATACACCTTCTCCGGTATCTTATGTTCCCGTTAATAACAAGTCGCCTCTGTGGACAAAGAAGCCTTCCGAGTGTACAGAGTCTGAATATAAGCAGTTCTATCACTCTGTATTTAATGACGGCAGAGATCCTTTATTCTGGATCCACCTCAATATGGATTATCCGTTTACACTCCAGGGCATTTTGTATTTCCCTAAGACGGATAATATCTACCAGTCTTTGGAAGGCCGCATCAAGATCTATAACCACCAGATCTTCGTAGCAGATAATATCGAAGAGATCATTCCCGATTTCTTATTCTTGCTCCAGGGATGCCTTGACTGTTCTGATCTCCCGCTCAACGTATCGCGTTCCGCTTTGCAGCAGGATGAGTATGTTAAGAAGCTTTCAGGACACATCATCAAGAAGGTATCAGATAAGCTTAATGACCTTTTCAAAAAGCAGAGAGAAGACTTCGAGAAGTACTGGTCTGACATCTCCGTATTCGTTAAGTATGGCATGATGAAGGAAGAGAAGTTCTATGAGAAGGTAGAAGGCATCTGCCTCTTTAAGACTGTCGACGGAGCTTTCAAGACAGTTGAAGAGCTTACATCAGGCGATAAGAAGACTATAAGATACACGACAGATCCCAAAGCCCAGGCAGCTTATGTCGAGATGAGCAAGAATGACGGCTTCGAAGTAGTTGTCATGGATGAAGAGATCGACAATAATTTCATGTCCTATCTCGAGATGAAAAAGCCTGACTGTAAGTTCAAGCGTGTCGACTCAGAGCTTTCCGGCAAGGAGTCTGATGAAGAGACAAAGAACAAGCTCAAGGATTTCTTCAGAAGCGCCGTAGGAGACGAGAAGCTTATTGTTTTCGCGCAGGAAATGGGCAAAGACAATCTTCCTGCTTTAATAAGAGAAGCAGAACATAACAGAAGAATGAAGGAAATGCGCGCACAATATGAGAGAATGATGTCATCGATGGGCAACATGTCTGAAGAAGAGCTTGCCGATATGTTCCCTGAGACGGAAGAGCTCGTTGTTAACACCGACAGCCCGCTCATCACAAAGCTCGAGGCTCTCGAATCGATGGGCACAAAGAAGGAAGAGGCCGACCGTCTGGCCCAGCACATCTACGACCAGGCAAAGCTTGCGCACGGATCTCTTGACAGCGCAGGACTTGAGAGATTTTTGAAGTACAACACCGAACTGCTCAGTAAGAGCGCCGAAAATCTGTAATAAATTTGTACCGAGGAGACACCTTATGAACGAGAATGATGTAAGACGAGTACTGTCAGAGAAGAAGGAAGGCTTTAACGTTGAAGCAGGCGGTATCCTTCATGATGTTAAATACGACTTGAATGTCGCAGGCATCACCAAGGTCCGCGTCGTAAACCGTTACGACGTATCTGGCGTTACTGACGAAGAGTACGAGAACGCTAAAACAGTTGTCTTCAGCGAACCGCCTGTCGATATTCTTTACGATGAGACTGTTGACTTAAGCGATGCTGCTTATGTCCTCATAATCGAATCTCTCCCCGGCCAGTACGACCAGAGAGCAGATTCCGCTGCACAGTGCATACAGTTCATGACCGCTAAGGAAAGACCTATCGTTAAGTGCGCTAAGATCGTTGCTTTCTACGGCACAGTTTCCGAAGATGAGAAGGAAAAGATCAAGTCTTACCTCATCAACCCCGTTGAGGCTCGTGAAGCATCTGCAGAAAAGCCTTCAACACTCGTTGATAAATATGACATTCCTACAACAGTTCCTAATGTTGACGGTTTCCTTGATATGTCTGATGAAGACCTCGAAAACTTAAGAAAGTCCATGGGTCTTGCGATGAGCTTTGCAGATATCAAGTTTGTCCAGGATTTCTTTAAGGAGCAGGGAAGAGTTCCTACGGTTACAGAGATCAGAGTGCTCGATACATACTGGTCTGACCACTGCCGTCATACGACATTCCTTACAAACCTTACTGACATTAAGTTTGAAGGCGATGACGAACTCACAGCTGAGATCCGCGAGACATATAAGGATTATCTCGCTACCAGAGAAGACGTTTACGGCGAGAGGATCTCACAAAAGCCCATCTGCCTCATGGACATCGGTACCATCGCAGGCAAGAAGCTCAAGAAGGACGGCAAGCTTGCAGACCTCGATGAGTCTGAAGAGATCAACGCATGCTCCATTAAGGTAAGGATCGAAGTAGACGGAAAGCCCGAAGACTATATCTTCATGTTCAAGAACGAGACTCACAACCATCCTACCGAGATCGAGCCTTTCGGCGGCGCAGCAACATGCTTGGGCGGCGCTATCAGAGACCCGCTCTCAGGAAGATCTTATGTATATCAGGCAATGCGTGTAACAGGCGCAGGTGATCCTACAGTACCTGTTGAGCTCACGCTTAAGGGTAAGCTTTCACAGAAGAAGCTCTGCCGCACAGCAGCTGCAGGCTATTCTTCATACGGCAACCAGATCGGTCTTGCTACAGGTTTAGTTGATGAGATCTATCATCCCGGTTATATCGCAAAGAGAATGGAGATCGGTGCTGTCGTAGGCGCTGCTCCTGCTTCAAATATTGTAAGAGAAAGACCCCAGGCAGGCGACATTGTCGTATTGCTCGGCGGCAGGACCGGACGTGACGGTATCGGCGGCGCTACGGGTTCATCCAAAGCTCATGATACTCAGTCTGTCGTAACATGCGGATCCGAAGTCCAGAAGGGTAATCCTCCGACGGAGAGAAAGCTCCAGAGACTTTTCAGGGATCCTGAAGTAACAAGACTCATTATCAGATGTAACGACTTCGGCGCAGGCGGCGTATCCGTTGCCATCGGCGAGCTCGCTGCCGGTCTTAAGATCAATCTCGACGCAGTCCCGAAGAAGTATGACGGTCTTGACGGTACTGAGATCGCTATCTCTGAATCTCAGGAGAGAATGGCTGTTGTAGTTCATCCCGCTGACCTTGATAAGTTCATGGCTGCTGCCGCAAAGGAAAACCTTGAAGCTACAGTCGTTGCTGAAGTAACAGAAGAGCCTGTCATGAAGATGGTATGGAACGGTGCAACTATCGTTGACCTCCCGAGATCCTTCATCGATACAAACGGCGCTACTCAGTATGCTGAAGCTGATGTCGTACCTCAGGGCAAGGGTGAGTTCCTTGATACGCCTGCAAACGGCTATGTTGAGGGAAGCTTTGCTGACAGCCTTAAGGGCGTACTTAATTCTCTTGAAGGCGCATCCCGAAAAGGTCTCATCCAGAGATTCGACTCTTCGATCGGCGCTGCTACAGTCGTTTGGCCTTACGGCGGTAAGATGCAGAATTCACCTGAGGAAGGTATGGCTGCAAAGATCCCGCTCGATCACGGCACAACACACGACTGCTCTGTAATGACATACGGCTTTGATCCTTACTACATGGAATGGAATCCTTATGCAGGCGCTTACCATTCAGTAGTTGAATCTCTCTTGAAGCTCCTCGCAATGGGCGTTGATCCTTCAAAGGCAAGACTCACATTCCAGGAATATTTCGAGAGAATGGGCAGCAACGAGTCATGGGGCAAGCCTCTTTCTGCGCTCCTCGGCGCTTACAAGGCACAGCTCGATTACGGCACGGCTGCCATCGGCGGTAAGGATTCAATGTCCGGAACATTTAACGATATCCACGTACCTCCGACGCTCGTTTCCTTCGCAGTTGGAATGTCCACAAGCGACAAGGTTATCACAGCTACGCTTACAGGAAAGGGCCAGAAGCTCTATCTCATCAAGTGCGCAAGAGACGGCAAGGGTTCTTATAAGAAGGATCACGTCCTCCGCGTATTCAAGGCTGTTAAGGAGCTTTTGGACAGAGGCGAGATCAAGAACGCAGCAGTAGTAAAGAGCGCAGGTGTTGCGGCAAGAGTTGCACAGATGTGCTTCGGTAACAAGCTCGGCTTCGATTTCTCCGATAAGCTTTCTGAGGCTGATCTCTTCTCCAAGACTTTGGGCTCCATCATCGTTGCAATCCCTGCTGACGGCAATGCAGTCGATAAGGTAGAGATGGCAGGCGGCAAGTTCCTCGGTACAACAAATGATACAGGTGACTTCACTTATGCCGGTGCCAGTGTATCCGGCAAGGATGCTGTAGAAGCATTTGAAGGAAAGCTCGAAAGGATATTCCCGACAGTAGCAAAGTCTGCTGAAATGCCTTTCGCGATCGACGTATATACAGCAGGTGAGCCTAAGAAGGCTGCTCCCGGAGTTCTCAAGGGTGCCAAGCCGAAGGTAATCATACCTGTATTCCCGGGCAACAACTGCGAGATCGACTCCGCAAGGGCATTCGAGAGAGCAGGCGCAGATGCTGAAGTATTTGTTATCCGAAACAGGAATCAGAATGATATCAATGAGTCATTCGCTGAACTGGCTGCCAAGATCCGTGAAGCAAACATCATGATGATCCCGGGCGGATTCTCTGCCGGTGACGAGCCTGAAGGTTCAGGTAAGTTCATTACCGCATCTCTTAGAAACAGCGGTATCGCAGATGCGATCTCCGATCTCCTCGATAACAGAGACGGTCTTGCTTTAGGTATCTGTAACGGCTTCCAGGCTTTGATCAAGCTGGGCCTCGTTCCTTTCGGAAAGATCTGCGACATGACATCTGACAGCCCCACGCTGACATTCAACAATATCGGCAGACACCAGAACAAGTACGCAAGGACTAAGATCATGACCAACAAGAGCCCCTGGCTCTCACTTACAACACCCGGCGAGATCTACGATATCCCGCTCTCACACGGCGAAGGTAAGTTCGTTGCTTCTGAAGAACTCGTAAGAAAGCTCGCTGCCAACGGCCAGATCGCTACCTGCTACGTTGATCTTGACGGCAACTACGCTGCTGATACTGATTTCAATGCTAACGGCTCTATTTGCGCTATCGAAGGTATCCTGTCACCAGACGGCCGTGTCCTTGGTAAGATGGGTCATACCGAAAGATATGAGTCTGACCTTACAAAGAACATTCCGGGCAACAAGTACCAGAAGATCTTTGAGTCAGGTGTTGCTTACTTCCTGTGATCTGATAGATGAACAGAGAGACCATTAAACAAATAATGCAATCAGAAGGAATTCTGCCCCAATCTAAATTCGGGCAGAATTTCCTTTGTGATGAAGAAATAATCCAAAGAATTGTCGGCCTCTGTGAGATCAAAAAAGAAGACACTGTAATCGAGATCGGCCCGGGTTTAGGTAGTATTACAGTTCCTATTTCCGAACTGGCAGTTCGATTTTATGCATATGAGATAGATAACGGACTTGCGGATTATCTCAGTTCGAACCTGACAAACGTTACCGTGATCAACAGGGATTTCCTTAAAGTGGATAATTCCGAAAAGCATGAAGCAGATGTTGTCGTGAGCAATATTCCATACTATGTCATGACCGACATCATGAAGAAGCTTTTTGGTGAATATTCAAGAGCGCGCAAAATGGTCTTCATGGTGGAAGATGAGGCGATCGCGCGTATCGACTGCGGCCCGAACAGTAAGCAGTACGGCCCTTTGGCGATCCTTTGCAGTCTTTACGGCGAGTACAGATATGAATTCAAAGTGCCTTATACGGCCTTTGTTCCGCAGCCCCGGACGACATCGGCGGTTATCAGCTTTACAAGAGGTGAGAGCGCTGATATCTTGAGCGACGGCTTTGTTAAGTTTTTGAATGCCTGTTTTGCGATGAGAAGGAAGATGCTCAGGAAGAATCTTTCGTCCGTTGCTTCGGCTGAGGCTGTCGATGAGGCATTTAGCCGGCTTGGAATAAGCGGGACTGCCAGGGCGGAGGAGCTGACACCTGCTCAGTTTGCGGAATTATATCTCAAACTTTGAGAAAAAACGCTTAGTGTTATAATAGTCTAAATTATTATCTTCTAATATTGCGGAGGTCTTTAAATGAGGAAATCTAATTCCAGCTTACTCGGTAAGTATTCTGACGGCTCTTACAAGCGTAAGGGTAAGAAGGACCAACCCGCGATCGTAGAGTATAAGCAGCTCTATAAGGGCGAGATCAAGGCGAAGACCGTTACCGAGAAGAAGATAATCACATTAGAAGATAAGATCAACGCGCGCAATAAGCCTGCAGATACAGAGCCGAAGATGGAGAGCGCACAGGTCACCATCGGCGGAGTACAGTATCTGGTAAGAAGCGGTGACGCAGGCTATGACCGCATCATGAAGGTCGGCGAACTCGCTGACGAGATCTATAAAGAGACAAAGAAGAACAACCCGTATATTGCCACGAATAAGACTGCTGTTATGTCGCTTTTCGAGGCATGCGACAGACTCATTAGTTTGAGGACTGAGAATAATGCGCTTAAGACTGAGCTCGCATACTATAAGATGAAGGCAGATAAGGCGGCTGACAAGACGAAGGCTGACGTTCCGCCTACACCGATGGAAGAGCTTGCAAATAAAGTCAGTTCGGGTTTGTTCGATCATTTAAAGAAGACAGATGATAAAGAATCGGATTGAGTTATTGGCTCCCGCGGGCAATCTTGAGATACTCAAGACTGCCATAGACAGCGGAGCAGACAGTGTTTATTTAGGACTTAAAGAGTTCTCGGCAAGAGCTTCGGCAGACAATTTCACGCTTGATGAATTAGAAGAAGGCGTGAACTATGCACATGCAAGGTCTTCGAAAGTTTTCCTCGCAGTAAATACCCTGATGAGCGACAACGAATTCGAAGTGTTCTATCCCACGGTCGCTGAAGCTGTAAATATCGGCGTTGACGGCCTTATCGTTCAGGATCTGGCGGTGCTTACCAAGCTTGCTTCGGATTTCCCGGACGTTATTATCAACTGCAGTACGCAGATGAATGTTTATTCCGCTGACGAATTGAAAAAGCTTTCTGAGCTCGGTGTTAACCGCATCGTGCTTCCGAGAGAATTGTCATGCGATGAGATCGCTAACCGCACCAGAGTAGCTGAGAAATACGGACTTGAGACTGAAGTCTTTGCGCACGGCGCTGTCTGCATCTGCGCTTCCGGTCTTTGCCTTTTCTCCGCGATGAACAGGAGCGGCACGAGATCAGGCAACAGGGGCACCTGTGCCCAGCCGTGCAGGGAAGAGTACGCTCTCTATAACGACGGCTTAAGACTCAGGGAAGGCCATCTTATTTCGCCTAAGGACAGAGACGTTACGGATTATCTTTCAAGGCTTATCAAGAGCGGCGTTAAGAGTCTTAAGATCGAAGGACGCATGCGTGACGCGAACTATGTAAGATCCGCGGTTTACTGCTACCGCCGTATGATCGACGCTTTCTATGAGGGCAATCTCAATAATGATCTGATCAAAGAGATAAAAGCTGACCTTCTGGTCAACTTTAACCGCGGCGGATCTTTTACTTCACAGTATCTGAGCGGAAGTAAAGACGATCACATTCTATCCGGTGAATATCCGGGCAAATATGGCGTCAAGATCGGCCGTATAAGCCGTCTGGACGCTAAGTCCGGTTCAGTTACTGTCGGTATCAAGACAGGTGCCATAGAGCCTGATAAGGGTGATTTCCTGTCTATCAGGGATAACTCAAAAGAGATATGTTCTTTCCCTGTAGGCAAGACCAACCAGGGGCTTACAGGCATGGATATTAAGGGACTTCATCCGGACATGATCAAGAAGCTAAAGCCGGGGTTTGAAGTGTTCCTAATGAACCACGAGCTTGTTATTTCCAAGCAGGACTTAAGAAGAACTCCTGTTAAGATAACGCTTAATAACAGCGGATCTGAGATAACCGCGAAGGCTGTTGTGACAAGCGGTATCGCAATAGATATAAATGCCGGAGCAAGTGTTGAGATCCCTTCTGATTACGAGGGAAGAGAACTTGATAAATCAAGGATCACCGAGCAGCTGGGCAAGACCATGGATACGCCTTTTAAGGTGGAATCCGTTGCCTATGAAGGTGTTGATACTTACTATTGTCCCGTCAGCATTATCAATTCTTTAAGACGTGAACTTCTCTTAAATCTCGAAGTCAACGTAGTCAATTCGTTCAAGAGAAGTTACGGCACTGACTTTGTTGAAGATTCAGAGTTCTTTGGTGACGAGAGCGAGAGAACGGGTGAGATCAAGAACATGTATACTTATCCGGTCTTGAGGCATAATGAAGATCTCTTGGAAGAAGGCGCAGATCTTTATGCCTTCAGCATCTATGATCTTGCTGTTCCTGACCTTTACCGGACGATAATCGAGTTCATAAAAGATCATGGCGCTGAGCTCGTTCTTATGCTTCCTGATTTCCATCACGACAAGCTCAATAAAGTGATCGATAAAGTGATCACTGATCTTAAGAATGATCTCGGCTCAGGCTTTAAGGCTGTTATGTCTTCAAGGCTTTTCACGGACCGTAAATTCTTAAGAGGCGATCTCGAGCATTACGCTTCTGCAGGTTCTAATATCTACAGCGCCAAATCTCTTGCCGAAGCTTTCTCTTATGCTGACGCCGTAATGCCTTCTTATGAAGTATCTGCGGATAATTTCATTGACGGCCTCAGGACGCTTAAAGAGACCTTTAATATCGATGAAAAGCAGCCTAAGATAATCGTCCATTCAGACGGCCTGATCCCCTGGATGCAGTCTGATTTCTGTGCTGCAGGGCGCAACCAGAGACCTTGTAATTTCTGCTCCGCGAAGGCTGTTTTCGAGATGAAGCCTAAGAAGGACAGGGAAGATACGACATTAAAGGTTATTCCTCATCCGATCGATTGTTCATGCGCGATATACGGTAAGGCTAAGAACTTAATAGATCAGGATTATGCGGACGCTATAGCCGATATGGGCTTCGATGTAATTTGCAACTATACGATTTTACCGGGAGGTTCAGAAAATGACTGAGATCTTTATCGAGAAGTGCAGGGAAGATGCAAGACTGCCGGCTTATGCACATGACGGCGACGCAGGCATGGATCTTTATGCAGCTGAAGATGTGATAATCGAGCCCGGTAAATCAGCACTTGTGCCTGTCGGCATCAAGCTTGCCATCCCTTATGGCTATGAAGTCCAGATAAGGCCCAGGAGCGGCGTTTCTCTAAAGACTCCGTTAAGGATTCCCAATGCTCCGGGAACTATCGATTGCGGTTACAGGGACGAAGTAAACGTTATCGTATACAACGATTCGTTTATGGTAGAGGAAGACGTATCTGATATCCTGACTCTTGATCAGAAGGGCTGTGTCCACGGCACTTATAAGATCAGAAAAGGCGACCGTATCGCACAGATGGTCGTCGCGAAAGTCGAATACTGCAAGTTCGTTGAGACCGACGATGTTAAAGCAATCGGAGAAGACAGAGGCGGCGGATTCGGTTCGAGCGGAGTTAATTAAGATAGAAATATCCTGACACGGGTGATAGAATTGTCGGGTTATTTTACAGGGGAGTAAATCGGGAATAATGAGAAGCGGATTTGTCAGTTTCACAAACGGCGGCAGCAGGCGCAGAAGTCCTTTTATCATGAGGCTCGCGCTTGTATTGAGTGTCATCGCTGTCCTCATTATCTCTTTTATCGCCCTGACGGTTTTCTCATCCAACAGATTGATGAACATAAAAGGTTACGAGGTATCCAATGTTCCTTCGAACATCCTGCCTTCGTACAGCACGACAAGCTTCCAGTCAGCAGACGGCCAGACATCTTTGCAGGGCTGGTTCTTTAAGACTAAGAATCCTATTTCGACGATAATCGTCGTTCACGACGCAGGTTCTAACAGACTTCCGTTCGGCGTCGAAATGATCGATATGATCGAAGTCTGGCTCGAAAACGGCTACAACGTATTCATGTTCGACCAGAGAAACTCAGGTACGTCAGGCGGTGATATCTGTACATACGGCTATCTCGAATGGCAGGACGTCCTTGGCGCTATCGGCATTGTTAAGCAGATCTCTGTTACTACTGATGTTATTCTTTACGGCATCGGTACAGGATGCACGTCTTCGCTCCTTGCTTACAGCAATCTTCCGCCTGCAGGTGCAAGTGACGCTTCGCTTCTGCAATACAGCACGGAGATCCGCAATCTTGGTTTTGACAAATCCTACGTAATTGGCATGATCCTCGATTCTCCCGCCAAAGAATCCGATGACTACATCAAGCCGGAGGTAGTCAGGAGCGAGCCATTGGGCTTTATAACTCAGTATTCTGTGCCTTATGCGATAAGAGTATCTTCGGGTGCTGATAACATCAGTCTTGCTGCCGAGATCGCAAGGCTTCCTTTCCCGGTGCTCATTATCTACGGTGGCCACGATACATTTATAGGTGCTGATAAGATCGACCAGATCATTACAGAGCGCAACAGGCTCAACTCAAGTATCACAAAGAGCGTAATGGTATCAGGCGCGGGTTACCTGGAGGAGTACTCCATTAACAAGAACCTTTATATCGATACCTTTAAAGAATTCCTCGATAACTACTATCTCGTGGATAATTGATATGAATACGGCAAAAGACATATTGATCCTCGGCATTGAAAGTTCATGTGATGAGACGGCAGCATCTGTCGTTAAGAACGGCCGCGTTATCCTGAGCAACTGCATAGCTTCCCAGGCTGATTTCCACGAGCAGTACGGCGGCGTAGTTCCCGAGCTTGCTTCGAGAATGCATATCGATGCAGTCCATCCTACAGTAGAGAAGGCTTTGTCTGACGCAGGCGTGACACTTAACGACATTGATGCTATTGCTGTAACATACGGACCGGGTCTTGTAGGCGCTTTGCTCGTAGGCCTTTCGTGCGCGAAAGGTCTTTGCGAAGTATCAGGAAAGCCCCTTGTCGGAGTTAATCACTTGAAGGGACATATTGCAGCAAATTATCTCTGTTTTGAAGAATTAGAGCCTCCGTTCCTTTGCCTTTGCGTCAGCGGCGGTAATTCCATGATCGTCCGCGTTGATGATTATACTGACATGACTGTTCTCGGCCGCACCAGAGATGACGCCGCAGGCGAAGCAATCGATAAGATCGCGCGCGTTGTCGGTTTGGGTTACCCGGGCGGCCCGAAGATGGACAAAGCAGGGCAGGGAGGCGATGTCACCAAGTATGTTTTCTCCAAGACACACATGACAGACACGCTTGATTTCTCTTTCTCCGGTCTTAAGACATCTGCATTGAATCTCTTAAACGGTTTAAAACAAAAGGGAGAAGAGATCGACCTTAAGGATTTTGCTGCTTCATACCAGCAGGCTATCGCTGATGCTCTCCTGAAGAACACAATGACTGCTGTAGAGCAGACAGGCATCAAGAAGCTCTGCCTTGCAGGCGGTGTTTCCGCGAATTCTTTCTTAAGATACACTTTCGATAAGGCAGCTAAAAAGAAGGGAATCAAGCTCTATTATCCTGAACTCAAGTATTGCACCGATAATGCAGCCATGATCGCGTCCTGCGGTTACTATGAGTACATTAACGGCAAGCGCGATACTTTGGATCTGAATGCTTATCCGTCGTTACAGATGTAAAACTCCTAATTTCGAACTGACAGTTCGATTTTATGGAAAAATTGAACAACTGCAAAACTCCTAATTTCGAACTGACAGTTCGATTTTAGAGATTGATCAAACATCAGATTTGCAAAAAGACAACTAATCTATAAAATATACGATTATGGCAATCAAAAAAGGTATAAAAATCATAGCTGAGAACCGCAAAGCCTATCACGATTACTTCATCGAGGAGAGGTTTGAAGCGGGCGTGGCTTTATCCGGAACAGAAGTGAAGAGCCTTCGCGCCGGCAGGATCAATCTGAAGGATTCTTACGTTCAGGTAAAAGACGGGGAGATGTGGCTCATCGGCGTTCACATCAGTCCTTACGAGAACGGAAATCGGTTCAATCTTGATCCTGAGAGGACCAGAAAGCTTCTTATGCACAAGAGGGAAATCATCCATCTGTATTCAACGGTTAAGCAGGACGGTCTTACTCTCGTGCCTACAAAATGTTATTTCAAGGACAGCAAGGTCAAGTTCGAGATCGGCCTTGCCAGAGGTAAGAAAGATTACGACAAGCGCGATGTAATGGCCAAGAAAGAAGCTAACAGGGACATTGACCGCGCCATGAAGAATGCCAAGAAATATCAAGATTGATAAAGTTGTTATATAATAAATAAAACTCATAACGGCAGGGAATAGGATGTTAGACAAGCTCAGAGAACAGAAGCAAGAAAGGGAGATATCGGCAAGATTCGTCGTCTTGGCCGTTATTTTCTGGATCCTGACGGTTTCCTGGATAGTCGTTATTTTCCAGTTATCATCTGACACTGCTGAAGAATCTTCTGAGTTTTCCCATACGATCCTTGACTATATCAACGAGCTCTTCAGCACGAATATTCAGGATGACAGTATATTGAGAATGGTAGGGCACTCTGCAGAGTATGCTCTTTTGACACTTTTATCGTTCCTGGCTCTTTCATCGACCAACAAGATCTCCAGCAAGACATCCTATGCTGAAAGCCCCGTTAAGCTTCTCAGATCCGATAACGAGATGAATATCATATTCACGTTGTGGTTCACCGTCCTCAACGCGATCTTTGACGAATATCATCAGCTCTTCGTAATCGGCCGCGACGGTTCCATCATCGATGTACTCATCGATCTCATCGGAATCGTTCTCGTCCTTGTAATTATCCGTATCGCTTTTTCGATCTACATCAGAACGAAGGGTAGGACGGAGATCGTTTATACCTGATCCCAATTCAACACAGATTTCTATATTAGTGCCATTTCTCTTTATATCCAATTCGGTATAATTAATATTTTGATGAATTGGGAAGAGGTTTTTATAGGGATAATGGGAATATGATTGTTTTATATATTATTATCAGGCCGCTTTTGGCCAGGCTCCCGGATGATTTGTTTGTGATTCTGTATTTAATTATCCGTGTATGCTTGTTTCTTTAATCTGATTATTCGTGCGAATTAATTTGTGTAATTTTGTAATTCGTATTTATGAATTCGTACAATCTGATCTTCGTGATTCTTTCCAGGATCTTTTTATCGTGTTCCAATCGATCAATTGGTCGTCTGAGATATTTCTATCAGCTGCTACGCGTTATCAGTTTTTATGATTCCGAAATCTTCAGGCTTTTGATCTTACATTTTGCAGCCTTTGTCAGTTTAAAATTTGTCATCAATACATTTTTCATAAAATTCCGTATCGACAAAAACCGTCAGATTATCAGCAAATAATCACTAAAGGTTTGATACAAAAGCTATTAAATTGCGACAAGGATTGCTGAAAAGCCTGCAAATAATGAGACAATCATCATTCAAAACCACTGAATTTACCCCCTATAAAATTATGCTTCTCAGACACAAAATTCTGATTCGCCTCTCGCCCGAATATATGTTCTTTTTTTGTTCGAACATGTTCTTGGGCCATATATAAAGCAATAAAAAAGCGCCCGCCAATCACGGACGCTTATAAATCAACTATCTCAAAGCTTCTCACGCATCAGGATCAGTGTTGATATCATCGTGGCTCGTTTTGCTCTCGCCGTCTACTGAATTGGCATCATAGAGGTCTTTCTTCATCTTAGAAGAGCTGATCTCGGGCGTTCTGGGCAGATAAACTACCTCTACTCCCTCTTCCTTAAGGAAGTCGAACTTGCCCTTCCAGTCGTCGCCCATAACGAATGTATCAACGTGATATTCATGCATGTCTGAACGCTTCTGTGTCCAGCTGTTCTCAGGAATAACAAGGTCTACGTAACGGATGGACTCTACCAGAGCCTTGCGCTGTTCGTATGTGAAGTAGCACTTCTTGTGCTTTTCGGTCCAGTTGAACTCATCGGAGCTGATTACTACGATAAGGTAATCGCCCAAAGCCTTTGCTCGTCTGAGAAGGTTAATGTGTCCGTAGTGAAGCAGATCGAAAGTTCCGTAAGTAATGACTCTTTTCATTGATTGATCTCCTTGCGCGCGCATCCTCGCGTTTTTGATTACTGCAGTCTCATAATTTATGTCAAGAATAGGCTTGGACAGCTCTGTGATGCCGTCGCGGCCCATAAGGTTCATAGCAATATCTACAGCGGATTCGTTGTGATTGATTATCTGGTCGACAGCCGTAATTATCGGCATTTCGACCTCATATTGAGCAGCAAGCTTAATAGCAGCAGGCAGTGCATTAATGCCTTCAACGACCATTCCGACCTGCTTGACAGCATCATCTGGTGTATAGCCCTGACCGATAAGATATCCGCACTTGTTGTTGCGTGAATGAACGCTCATGGCTGTAACGATCAGGTCTCCGACGCCTGCCAGACCGCTGAAAGTATCAGAGAGACACCCCATCTTAAGACCGAGTCTCTCGATCTCAGCAAGACCACGCGTGATCAAAGCTGCGCGTGCGTTGTCTCCATAGCCAAGGCCTGCAGAGATACCTGAAGCCAAAGCTATAATGTTCTTCAGAGCGCCGCAGATCTCAACGCCCTTAACATCAGTGTTGGTATAAACACGCAATACCGGATTAGCAAAAACGGACTGGATATACTCAGCAACTTCGATATCCGAATGAGCAGCAACGATCGTAGTAGGTAAGTCTTTGGCGACTTCTTCTGCGTGTGTAGGGCCGGACAAAGCTACTACAGAGTTCTTCTTCCCTGCTTTGCCAAGCTCATCAGCAATTATCTCAGACATGGTCATCAGAGTATCAGGCTCGATACCCTTAGCCACATCCACAATTACCTGAGTATCAGTAATATAAGGCAAGGCAGTACGTGTCGTGGAGCGCACGAATACTGAAGGAACTGCGAATAACAAGATATCAGCGCCACTACAAGCGGCACTGACATCGTCAGTAAACATCAATTCATCAGGAATATCCATATAAGGCAGGTTCTTATGCTGCCTTGTACGAGTTAATTCTTCTATCTCGGCGGGCAATGCGGACCATACTGTGACAGTGTGTCCGATATTGCAAAGCATGCGGGCTAAAGCTATGCCCCAGGTACCTGCGCCGAGAACGGATATTCGCTTCATATCAGTCCTCACCAAAATCAAGTTCTACTACGTGCAGTACTCCGACACGCTTTTCGGGCGGCGGCAGAGTCATGTAATCGCCGAATTTCAGCCTCATGTACTCATCGTAACCCTTGAGTATCCGCAAAGTAGTATCTTCAAATTTTACGTCAATGTATTCGTCGAAGCAATGTGTCGGCAAGCCGTATTTCGATTCCTTGGTGCGATAAGGGAACGTCATATGGCGCGAGAGATAGTGCTTCTTCTTGCTGTTGTTATTTCTCTCGGCGATCTTGTTCATCCAATTAAAAACGGTCTTCTTGGGAATGCGGTTAAGAAGTGAATAAACACCCCTGAGGAACGCATTGGGCGCGTACTTCCTCCCTACTATCGAATACTGGCACTTCCTTATAAAAAAGCACTCGAAAAAGTGTATCTGCCTCATCGGGAAATGATCCGGCACACCGTCATAGATAAAGACATCGATAAAGATGCCCTTATGGAACTTAAGATCCTCCTGCTTTTCCTGGATAAACTTGGTGCCGTTTATCCTGAGCTTGGAATAACCCCAGTGATATTCGGGATCAGTACGGAATTCCTGCAGAAAGTATTTGGAATCGAGGTCAGTCTTGCATGCTTCATAGAACTTCTTGTACTCGTCGCGCATAAAGATGACATCAGCATCGTCATCCCACGGTATAAAGCCGCCATGGCGGATAGAGCCAAGTAATGTGCCGCCTTCCAAGGTATACTCGATGCCGTTTTTGCGGCATATTCTGTCTACCTCTTTTAACAGTTCGAGCAGTTTTTCCCTAAGATGTATAAGGTCAGCGCCTTCTACTAACATAACTTCCATTCCCGGTCAGCACAGATGATTTGTGATGTGCCAAGCCGATTCATCAACATATTATATATTAAATAATAAAAAAGACGAAATGCTTTAATGGGGCATTCCCTATCAAAAACGAGGCCGTATTTGCATACGACCTCGTCAGAATAGCAGATTTAGAAGATCTTACGATACTTCTTCGACAATATCGGATTCGGCTGCTACAAGCTCAGTCTCTGCAACTGCCGGTTCCTCAATTACTTCAGTTATTGTTTCAACTGTCTCAGTAACTTCAACAGCTTTTACCGGTTCTACGGTATCAACTGCATTAGCAGGCTCAACTACAACCTGATTAGGTGTAGGAATGACCGGAGAATCACCGATATCGATCTGATTTGCGAAAGTACCGATAACCTTAAGGAAAACTTCACTTGATGTTACGGAAGCTCCTGTAGAATCTGTAACGATGCAGTGATACCTGTTGCCGTTCTGGGATGCCTTGATCGTGAAGGACAATGTAGCGGTCTTAGCGCCATCGTTTATAGAACAGTTGGTCCATTCGCCATTCTTGAATACCTGCCACTGATACTTGAGACCGATACCCTTGGCTTCAATTGAATATGTTGCCGTCTCGCCTTCGTTTCCTGTGAAGTTATCAGACAGTGAAATGATCTCAAGCGGGATCTCAACTGTCAGAGTAACAGTATTGGTCTTAACGTTCTCGTTGTTTGCGTCAGTGATCACGCAGCGGTACTTTGTTCCGCTTCTTGAAGCCTTAGCCTCAAGAGTAAGCTTGTTTGTCTTAGCGCCGTCGTTAACGGAGCAGTTTGTCCAAGCACCTGACTTATATACCTGCCACTGATACTTAAGACCTACGCCGTTTGCCTTGACTGTGAATACTGCGCTGGAGCCCTCTGCACCTGAATAGTTAACAGGCTGAGTTACGATCTCGAGAGGTATTAAGACTGACAGAGTAACTGTATTAGTAGTAACTGTCTTTTTGTTTACGTCAGTAATTACGCAGCGGTACTTTGTTCCGTGACGTGAAGCCTTAGCCTCGAGGGTAAGCTTGTTTGTCTTAGCACCGTCGTTTACGGAGCAGTTTGACCAGGCTCCTGACTTATAGACCTGCCACTGATACTTGAGTCCTACGCCCTTAGCAGTAACAGTAAATTCTGCTGTTGAGTTTTCTTCGCCTGAGAAATTAACAGGCTGAGTTACGATCTCGAGCGGGACATTAACAGTAAGTGTAACTGTATTTGTCGTAACGGTATTCTTTCTTACATCAGTGATTACGCAGCGGTACTTTGTTCCGTTACGGGATTCTTTTACTTCAAGTGAAAGCTTGTTTGTCTTAGCACCGTCGTTTACGGAGCAGTTTGACCATGCGCCATTCTTGTAGTTCTGCCACTGATACTTAAGACCATCACCTGTAGCCTTAACAGTAAATACTGCTGTATCACCGATAGTGCCCTTGAAATCAGAAGGCTGTGTCGTGATGGCAAGAGGAGTAATAACAGTCATTGTGACTTCGGAGGTTGTAACCGTATTATTGCTAGCGTCTGTGATAACACAGCGATAGATAGTACCGTTACGTGAGCTCTTAGCCTCGAGTGTCAGCGTGTTGGTTCTGGCGCCGTCGTTATTGGAGCAATTAGACCAAGCGCCGCTCTTAAATGTCTGCCACTGATACTTAAGGTTATCGCCGTTTGCGGTTACGCTGAATACGGCTGTATCGCCTGACTGGCCTGAGAAATCAACAGGCTGCTTTGTGATAGTGATAGGAAGGATAGCTGTAAGTGTTACTTCCTTTGTTGTAAGAGTGTTTTCTCTGGAGTCCATGACGATGCAGTGGTATTTGTTACCGTTTGCTGTTGCCTTGATCTCGAAAGAAAGTGTAGCGGTCTTAGCGCCATCGTTCATAGAGCAGTTTGTCCACTCGCCATCCTTTAATACCTGCCACTGATATGTCAGGCCGTCACCTTCAGCGCCTACTGTAAATGTTGCTGTGCTTCCTACGCGGCCTGAGAAATTGCTGGGCTCGGAAGTAATAGCAAGATTAAGCTTTGCTGTAAGAGTAGCCTCGGAGGATGTTACGGAGTTGCCGTAACCGTCAGTTACGATGCAGTGATATTTGTTTCCGTTAGCATTAGCTTTGATCTCGAAAGACAGAGAAGCTGTTTTCGCACCATCGTTCATGGAGCAATTTGTCCACTCGCCGTCCTTGAAGACCTGCCACTGGTATGAGAGGTTGTCGCCTGCAGCAACGATGCTGAATGTTGCGATGTCGCCTACGAATCCGGAGCAGTTGGAAGGCTGGGTTGAAATAGCTGCAGTTGTCTTTACTGTAAGCGTGACTTCGGAGGTTGTAACCGTATTGCCGTAGCCGTCATTGATAACGCAGTGATACTTGTTGCCATTTGCATTTGCCTTGATCTCGAAAGAAAGTGTTGCGGTCTTGGCGCCGTCGTTCATTGAGGCGTTTGTCCACGCGCCATCCTTGAAGATCTGCCACTGATATGTGAGGTTATCGCCTACTGTTCCTACCGTGAATGTAGCTGTATCACCTGCAAAGCCCGAAACGCTGGAAGGCTGTGAAGTGATGGATACAGGAGTCTTAACAGTAAGTGTAACTTCATTGGATGTTACAGAGTCGCCGTAACCGTCTGTGATAATGCAGTGGTACTTATTGCCGTTTGCATTAGCCTTGATCTCGAAAGAAAGTGTTGCGGTCTTAGCACCGTCGTTCATGGAGGCGTTTGTCCACGCACCATCCTTATAGACCTGCCACTGATATGAGAGGTTGTCACCTCTTGCGGCGATCGTATATGTAGCTGTCTCGCCAGCAAAGCCGGAAGCATTTGAAGGCTGAGATGTGATGTTAAGAGGAGTCTTAATCGTGAGAACGACTTCCTTTGTTGTTACGGAATTGCCGTAACCGTCAGTAATTATGCACTGATATCTGTTGCCGTTAGCAGTAGCCTTGATTTCAAAGAACAATGTATCTGTTTTTGCGCCATCGTTAACGGAACAGTTGACCCACTCACCGTCTTTATTAACCTGCCACTGATATGTCATTTCATCGCCCTGTGCAACGACATTGAATACAGCTGTTTCACCTACCAGGCCCGTGTAGTTGACAGGTGCATTGTTGATCTTGAGTGTTGTACGGTCGATAGTAAGCGTAGCGCTGTTGGAAGCTGCTGAATGACCATATTTATCAGTAACTGTACAGTCGTATCTACGGCCGTCTTTATTGCAGGTAATCGGAACTTTCAGAGTGGCTGTATTGTAGCCGGTATAATCGCATGTTATCCATTCGCCGTCAACAAATTCATTCCACTGATATGTAAGGCCGTCGCCCTGGGCCTTGACGCTGAACGTGGCTGTGTTTCTAACTTTGCCGGTGACATTAGAAGGATGTGAGGTAATCGTGAGATCGTTAGAACCATTTGCAAAGATGACTTCGATATTATATTTTGCCATCTCTTTATCCATATCCCAGTTTAATTCAGGATCATATAAAGTGTCGATGTTCAGCCATTGAGAACGGGTACCCTTATAAGTAACTCTTGTAACACCTGAATATCCTAATGCATCATAACCAAAAGTTGTAACGCTGGAAGGAATTGTAAAAGTTGTAAGAGCAGAATCGGAACCGAATGCATTGTCTCCGATATAAAGAATTCCATCAGGAATATTTATGGAAGAAAGTTTGGGGCAGTTACGGAAAGCGCCGCCATAAATATGTAAAATGCCCTCAGGAAGTGTGACTGTAGTAAGATTGGAGCAAACTGCAAAAGCGTCTCTGCCGATCGTGTTAACGCCATCAGGTATTCTAAGGCTTGTAATACTTGAGCAATTGCTAAATGCGGCTTCGCTTATAGTAATAATACTGTCGGGCAAAGTGAGACTCTTAAGCTTTGAACACTTGTAAAAAGCAGAAGTTCCGATTGTTATAAGAGAATTAGGAAGACTAAGAGTAGTCAAAGACTCACAACCGTAGAAAGTATTTGATTTAATCTCAGTAACGCCATTGGGAATCGAAACTGAAGTTAAAGCTTTACAAGTCTTGAATGCGTCATTTCCGATCTCTGTAAGATTGCTGGAAAGCGTCAAGGTGGTAAGTCCTGTACAACTGGTAAAAGCATAGCTTCCGATATATGTAACGCTATTAGGAATGGTAAGTGTAGTTAATCTGGTACAGTTCTGAAAAGAGTACGTACCAATTGAAGTTACTGTATTAGGAATAGAAATGCTTGTAATGTAACCATGAGATCTGAAAGCATAAGGCGCAATCGTAGTAACGCCGCTCTTGATCACAACGGATGTGATAGAATCTCTAGAACTATACCACGGAACGGAAGCTGTACCGCTCCAGTTAGGCATAGCACCAGTGCCCTCGATTGTCAGTTTGCCGTTACCGTCAAGAGTCCAAGTTAAATTGGAATTAGGTATATCGCCGCCGGCCGCATTCGACTTAAGTGCCGGGAACGAAGCGACAGCAATGAACACTGCAAGGAAAAAGGCAAGGATCTTCACTTTTTGATGTCTCATAATTTACCTCCAAGGAAACACTTTCACTATTTTATTTATTTATATATATATTCTCAACGACAGATGTGACCATAATCGAACAAAAATGTAAATAAAATAAAATTTATGACAGATATTAAATAAATTTCTTCCCAATATGTCACCAATCTAAAATTGTCTTGAAAAAAGTAAAACGGGGCTGATATTCAGCCCCGTTTCGTGATGAAATTTGCCAAGATAAGAATTATCTTATCCAGTCAACAGAAATCTCTTTAATGTCACCGCCGTTGCGCTTCCTGATGAATTCAGGGGCTACCTGCGGGAACATGGCACATGACAATACGTCCTCTTCACTCTTGGCGATGTCCTTGTACTGTTCCTTGATCGTCTCGAGCTCAGGCTTTAGAAGATCAGCCGGACGGCATGTGATTACCTCATCTGAGCCAATAGCCTGACTGCGGATCTCCTCATTTACAACGCCCGGGAGCTCACCGTATTCACCGCGAAGCAATCCCTTGGATTCTTTTGTAAATGTCTTATATCTGCCCATGAGAACGTTAAATACAGCCTGTGAGCCTACGATCTGGCTGGTAGGTGTTACGAGCGGCGGATATCCGAAGTCTTCACGGACTCTCGGTACTTCCTGGAGCACCTCCTCCATTCTGTCCTCTGCGTTAGCCTGTTTGAGCTGTGACAGGAGGTTTGAGAGCATTCCGCCGGGTACCTGATAAAGCAAAGTATTTGGATCCACGCGCAACACCTTGGAGCTGATGGTGCCTGCTGCTTCCATTTTCGAAGCAACGCCCTTAAAGTGGATTGCGGCCTCATTGAGCTTGTTAAGATCAAGCCCTGTATCACGCTCAGTGCCCTTCAATGTGGCTACGAGAGATTCTGTAGCGGGCTGCGACGTGCCGTTAGCGAACGGTGACAGCGCGCAGTCAACGATATCAACACCTGCCATGGCAGCCATGAGATATACCATTGAGCCTGTTCCTGTCGTGTTATGGGTATGGAGATGGATCGGGATGGATACCTTCTCCTTAAGCTTCTTTACAAGGCTATAAGCATCAGCTGGAAGCAAAAGGTTAGCCATGTCCTTGATGCAGATTGTATCAGCGCCCATCTGCTCTAAGATTACGGCCTTATCAACGAAGTAATCCTCGTTGTGAACGGGGCTGGTCGTATAGCTCATTGCAGCTTCTACCATTCCGCCGTACTTCTTCACTGCCCTGATCGATGCTTCCATGTTGCGGATGTCATTAAGAGCATCAAAGATACGGACTATGTCGATGCCGTTTTCGATGGATTTGGCGCAGAATGCTTCTACCATATCGTCAGCATAATGGCGGTATCCGAGAAGGTTCTGTCCACGCAAAAGCATCTGGAGCTTGGTGTTGGGCAGAGCTTTTCGCAATGTGCGGAGCCTCTCCCACGGATCTTCATTTAAGAAACGCATGCATGAGTCGAAGGTAGCTCCGCCCCAGCATTCGATAGACCAATAGCCGATACTGTCGAGCACTTCGCAGGCAGGAAGCATGTCCTCGAGGCGCATGCGTGTAGCAGCCTGGCTCTGGTGCGCGTCCCTTAAGATGGTATCGGTGATTTGAAGTCTTTTATTCGTACTAAAAAGTTCAGACATTAACAGACCTCACTTAACTTCGAAGAGCAAGTCGCCGCCTGCAACTGTTGAGCCTTCTGTGAGGCTGAGAGAGCCGATTACACCGTCAGCAGGTGCTGTGATCTCATTTTCCATCTTCATTGCTTCAAGGATAAGGACTACATCGCCTGCCTTAACAGCGTCGCCGTCAGCCTTAAGTACTTTAAGGATTGTTCCGGGCATCGGTGCCGTAACTGAGCCTGATGAAGCTACAGCGGGCTTTGATGCTGCGGGAGCTGCAACAGTTGCGCTTACTGCAGGAGCTGCCTTGGCAACGGGCTGTACTACTGCGCCGTTTGCGCCGATCAGCTCAACGTCCATCTCATATGTCTTTCCGTCAACTGTGATACGATACTTACTCATTTTTATTCTCCCAACTGATATTTGTGATAAGAAATATTGTTATCTGCGATATATTGCGCAAGAGGACTCTTCTCTACTTCGCGAAAAGAACGCACCACGACATGCTTCGTGTCTACGCCGTTCTCTTCAGCGATGCAGGCTACAGCCATTGCTACGATTAATTCCTGATTCACGATTATGCCTCCTTAAAGCGGGATATTGCCGTGCTTCTTGTAAGGCAATTCACGGTCTTTGCTCTTAAGCATCTGGAATGCGCCTGCAATCTTAGATCTTGTCTCTTCAGGCAGGATGACTTCGTCAACATAGCCGTGCTCGGCAGCGATATAAGGATTCATGAACTTCTCATTGTATTCATTGAGGAGCTCTTCCCTCTTTGCCGCAGGATCTTCAGCGGCTTCGATAGCCTTCTTGCCAATGATGCTGACAGCACCCGAGCCGCCCATAACAGCGATCTCTGCGATAGGCCAAGCGTAAACCATATCAGCGCCTGTGCCCTTTGAATTCATTGCGATATAAGCTCCGCCGTAAGCTTTGCGCATAATGAGACTTACCTTCGGTACTGTAGCTTCGGAATAAGCATAGAGAAGCTTTGCACCGTGGCGGATGATGCCGCCGTGCTCCTGCTGCGAACCGGGCAGGAATGCCGGAACGTCAACTAAAGTAAGGAGCGGAATATTGAAGCAGTCACAGAAACGGATGAATCTGGATGCCTTATCTGATGCGTTGATCTCAAGTGAGCCTGCCATGTAAAGCGCCTGGTTTGCGATAACGCCGATCGTCTCACCATCAAGTCTTGCGAAGCCGACTACGATGTTGCGTGCAAAAGCTTCCTGTACCTCAAAGAAGCTGCCGGCGTCAACAATAGAATTGATTACGTTTCTTACGTCATAAGCTTTCTTGGAATCAGCCAGAACGATGTCAGCTAAAGCTGCACTGTTATCTACTGCAGTGCCGGGGACCTCAAGCGAGAGATCCGCATTGCTCTGAGGCAGGTATCCTAAGAGCTGGCGTACGCCGTTAAGGCATGAGAGATCATCGGGATATACGAAGTGTGCAACGCCGGAAGCAGCGCTGTGTACAGCAGCTCCGCCCAATGCAGAAGATGTGATCTCTTCACCAGTTACGGACTTAACGACTGCAGGACCCGTGATGTACATCTGTGCGTAATCGGTCATGAAGATGTAGTCGGTAATTGCCGGGCTGTAGCAAGCTCCGCCTGCGCAAGGTCCCATGATTACAGATATCTGGGGGATAACGCCTGAAGCGATCGTGTTGCGGTAGAAGATGTCGGCATAGCCTGTAAGAGAGTCTATTCCCTCCTCAATCCTTGCTCCGCCTGAATCGTTGATGGAGATAAAAGGAGCCTTCATTACCATGGCTTTGTCCATGGCCTGGCAGATCTTCTTTGCCTGAGCTTCGCCCAATGAGCCGCCGCCCACTGTGAAATCCTGTGAAGATGCGAAAGCAACGCGTCCATGGATATATCCATAACCCGTAACAACGCCGTCGCCGGGCTTCTTTTTCTTATCCATTCCGAAATCAGAACATCTTGAAGAAATCTGATCGTTCAGTTCTACGAATGTGCCGTCATCGAAAAGCGCTTCCATACGCTCCCTGGCGGTCAGCTTTCCTGAAGAATGCTGCTTAGCGATCCTGTCAGCTCCGCCTGCCGCAGCTACCTGTTCCCTGCGTGCGTTTAAGCGGTCAATGCCGTTCTGCCATATTGAATCCATATATTCCTCCAATACGTTGTGTACATAAAAGGTCGCAATCAATACCCATATTTTCAATTGCGACCTTATTATATCCTAAATACTTTGATTGTCAAACTATTCTAAACTGTGCCTG
Source organism: Clostridiales bacterium (assembly GCA_017554745.1). Lineage (GTDB taxonomy): Bacteria > Bacillota > Clostridia > Saccharofermentanales > Saccharofermentanaceae > Saccharofermentans. The sequence continues at coordinate 99,651 of JAFZHS010000017.1, forward strand.
TTATCTCATGTTTTCGTATTGCCCGAACTATTTATATTTTATTATGTTTAATGAATAATTCCCAATATTATATGCGACAGTGTGACCGCGATAGAATCTCCCCTACTCGTCCAGCTCAATCGAATCAGATATGTAATAGTCAAACCCCTTCTGAACGCAGTATCTGTTGATCTCTTTTGTGAGTTTCGCGTCTGTCGTATATTCCAACAGATATATGTCAGCGCCTAATTTCGCATATCTTTCAATATAGTCCCTGAAGTATTCGTGATCTTCAGGATCTGCACGGCCAAAGCTGTCACCGTCCCAAAGGATCTTCGAGAAGACCGTTTCCTGATTGATCCCCGTAATAACATCACTCCACTCACCGCCTGCTTCGCAGTAGGCATCCAGATAGCAGTCTCCGCCGTTAATAATGACATCCAGTCCGGTGTTGACCATTGCGCTCATCATTACGGTAAGACCGTTCATTATCTCAGGCGTAGGATAGTTGTAGTACACATCGCAGTTGTCTACGAAGAAACCGTCTATCCCCTTATCAGCTAATGAAGGTACGAGCTCATCTACAACGAACTTCTGCCACTTTTCTGAAGAAACATCTATCCAAACCTCTTCATCCCAATGCTCGTACGCGCCAAGTGCGAGATCTTTGTATTCATCGTAGTAATCGCGAAAATCTTCAAGCGATCCGATATTGATATAGCTATAAACCTTGTGGCCCTTTTCGCGGAACTTCCTGATCTCCCCTGCCCTGAAATTCTGGGCATCAATAACTACAGTCTTGTAATCGCTCAACGAATCGAGGTCTTCTTCAACGCTGAGAAAGACGCCATAAAAGTGCTGACTGCTCTGTGATTCATTGCAGGAACAAGCCATAATAACGGTAAATGCCAATAATATAACTATTAATCTCTTCATAAGCGGAATTATATCACTTGTCAAAACGTGACACTTCAATAAAACGAGGCCGAATCGTAAGATCCGGCCCCGAATTGACGATAAATCAGAAAGCTAACTGATCAGATCAATTATTATCTGATACCGTTTCTGCCTGAACTTCAGGAACAGCTTCGATAACTTCGACATCATTGATGATCTCTACTGAATCGATTGCTTCATCAACCACATTTGCGGGAACAGATGCTTCAGTCTCAACGGTAACTGCGCAAACTTCGGAAGTAGATGTAATTGACTCTGTTGTTCTCACAGGAATATTTGGCTCGCTGATAACAATAAGTTGAGATAAACCATTAGAACTAATTGTAGAACCAAAACTATCTTTTATTACACAACGATAGTAATTACCATCTCTGGAGTCTTTAATTTCCAGAGTCAAAGTATCTGTTTTTGCGCCGTCCTTTACAGAGCAGTTTACCCATTCTCCGTTCTTCAATACCTGCCACTGATACTTAAGTCCTTCACCTTCTGCTTCTACAGTAAATGTAGCCATCTCACCGGGAGCGCCGCAGAAATCATCAGGGGCTGTTACTAAATGCAACGGAGTTTCAACTGTAAGCGTTACATCATTTGTAATGACTGTGGCGCCGGTCTTATCAGTAATGATGCAGTGATAAAGAGTGTTGACACGTAAAGGCTTTATCTCAAACTCCAACGTTTTTGTTTTAGCGCCATCGCTCATGGAACAATTGGTCCAAACTCCGTTTTTGAGCATCTGCCACTGGTACTTGAGGCCTTGTCCTTCAGCTTCTACAGTGAAACAAGCGTAACAACCACTATAAGATACCATATAAACGTAAGAATCCTCAGGCTGTTCCACAATAGTAATCGGATTAGCAAGAGTTAACATTACTGTGTCTGTAGTTACAGTTTCACCGTTCTTATCAGTAATTACGCACTGATACTTGCTTCCGTGACGGGAACTGTTGATGTCCAATGACAATGTCGCAGATCTTGCGCCATCATTGATTGAACAGTTCGTCCAGCTGCCGTTCTTATAAGACTGCCACTGGTACTTGAGACCCTTTCCTGCTGCTTCAACAGTAAATGTAGCCTTCTCACCGATATCTCCGGAGAAATCTTCCGGCTGGGTGATGATATACAAAGGTGTTGTAACGGTAAGTGTTGCAGGATCCGTTGTAGCTGTTTGACCATATGCGTCAGTAATTACACACTGGTAAACAGCACCGCTACGTGATTCCTTAGCTTCCAGTGTCAATGTAGCTGTCTTTGCGCCATCCTTATTCGAGCAGTTGACCCATTCGTTATCCTTAAAAACCTGCCACTGGTACTCAAGGCCGTCACCTTCTGCTTCTACTGTAAACGTTGCCATCTCGCCTGCAATACATGTAAGGTCTACAGGCTGATCAATGATCTCAAGAGCGTTGACCTCGACAATCTTGATCTTAGCGTATTCAGACTGTACGAGTCCTATTCCGTCTGAAATTACGCAGCGGAACTTATAATTAGCTGTTACTTCTGTTATAGGAATGGATAATGTATCAGTTCTAGCGGTATCGTTTTCAACATTGCACCATCTGTAAGGGTTCTCAGTATCGAGATACTGCCACTGATATTTGTTGTTTCTGCCTTCTGCAAAAATCTCGAAAACAGCAGTGCCACCGATCCAGCCTTCATAATCTTCAGGATTTCCGAAGATAAAGATATCTGTAGGTTCAGCAGTGACCGGAGTATGATTTTCAACTTCAGTATCTTCATCCATTAACAGACCGGAAACAAGAATATATGTACCGCCTGTTACATTGTAATTTAAGACACCATAGAACTTATTGCCGACTCTGATAATCGACTGAGGACCATTTTCATAGGCATAAACCAAGAACGGACAGTCATCGATATTAACAGATTCCAGGTCATTATCATTCATGTAAACAGTCTTAAGACTTCCGCATCCGCTTAAGTTAAGACTGCTGAGTCCCATGCCGTCACATCTTAATTCTTTAAGGTTACTAAGACCTGAGAGATCGAGCTCGCTGACATAGTTGCCTGAGACATAGAGAGATCTGAGATTTGTGAAGAAATTGATTCCTGTAAGATCTCTGAAACCCATTTGTGTCAGATCCATAGCTCTGACTGAATCGATCTCTTTATGACTTAAATATCCTGAACCGTTTTTATCGAAATTTTCCGATACATATTGTCTGAAGTATTTATCCGGGAAATTTGTGCTGTCGACAGCAATGCCGTCAAGTTCCTGGTGCAAAGTATCTGTGTAGTGAATCTCGAAAACGATGTAATCGTCATCATACATACCAGTGATCTGTACACCTTGATAATATGGCAAGCACTGAACAACAACATAGCTGACGTTTTCTTCATCGGATTCGAAAACATAAAGCTCGGATGTATCGATTGTGACCGAATCAACGCCAGTGGCGATAGTCCTGTAATCTCGATACCATATTGCATCATCAATATCATCAAGTTCGGATTCTAACCATACAACATTGTATGAGAATCCTTCACGTAAACCATCAGCGTAGCCTTCCGGCAATGACAGTTCTAACGTGTCTCCATAATTGGCATTAATATGAGTAATTGCAGGTAAATCCGGGGCCAATATTATATAAGAACCGCAATAGACCGATCTTACAGTTGTCTGATCGCCATATTTGAAAGTAACTTTGCAAACAGTATCAAAGTCTCTCATATCCATAGTGCCATTATAGCCGGGTATTGCCTCAGGTTCAGGCAATACATTCAAAGGCAGATAGCTGTTTGTCTGGCCTTCAAGAGGCACTAAGGTGCTATAATCTTCCCTCCAATACCACTGGTATGAGATTTCGACGCCATCTAAATAAGAGCCGGCATTAGCTGCATAATATTTATCTTTGTAATCATCCCAAGAAACCCAGTTTTCATATACAGCTTCGGCCCATACCATCTTAGAAAGTTCTGTAGTATAAGTCTTCAGCTTCGGAGCGAACTTGTACTCATATTTCGTGCCGTTATATTCGGCAGAACCGTAACAATAAACATAACCGCTTATCCATCCGCTGCCTTCAAAAGACAGAAGCTGAGAGTAAGAAAAAATCTTATCTGAAGGGATCAGACAAGTTGAAGTTGTAGCGTTATCTGTCTGATAAGTAGAGCCATGTAGATTCCACCGGATCGAGACATTCTCGCATTCAACGGTAGAAACCAGTTCAGTCGTGAACTCAGCATCCTGATCCAAAACGACATTTACCATGTTAGGCGTGTAGAAATATAAATAATCATTTGTCTTTCTCAAGCAGAAACTGCCATAAGGATTATCTGTAGAATACACACCATGTAAATGTACCAGGTAATAAGTAATTCCTTCTTCAAGGTAATACGTTTTCTGGTTTTCAAAAATCTGCTCCGCATCTAACGCATGGAAATCGCTGATTGCAGTAGCTGTGTTAAATCCATTGGGGCTGCCATAGTAATCCACGCTCAAATTGTCATAATAATAAATGTAAAAACCCATCTCGCTGTCAAGCGAATAATATCCTGACTCTTCAGGAATAAACGTAAAAGCAGCGCCGTAACTGTTGAACTGATATTTGTAATCATCTTGAGTGACTGTGTAGATAGTGCCCAGTTCAACTCCGCTGTCGGCTTTAACTTCATTCGGTTTGAAGATAAAGTATCCGAAAACGATGCACAAAGCAAGGAACAAACCTACATACTTTTTTGTTCTCTTAAATCGCATATGATACCTCCATGGGGATATTGAAAAACAATTTAATTCTACAACATATATTTAACAAAAACACCATAAAAAATAAACTTCTATTATCAAAATAAAAGGGGCCGAATCACAAGATCCGACCCCGTTATTGATGTGTATTTTTAAAGCTGAAAATTACGATCAGTCGACTTCTGTTACTGTTTCTGTCTGGATTTCAGTGACTATATCAATCACCTCTTCATCTACGACATTTTCGTATTCATCAACTTCATCAGAATCATATGTAGCTGCAGGAGCAACGGGTTCTGTCGAATCAAGTGCTGTAGCAGGAACAAACGGTAAATCTATAGTCTTGTCGACGATGATACTGGCAGAAGAAGAAATTGCTGTATTGCCGTATTTATCTGTAACGACGCAATGGTATTCGCATCCGTTTCTTGAATTTTTGATCTCTAAAGTCAATGTGTTTGTTTTAGCACCGTCATTAACGGAACAGTTTGTCCATACGCCATCCTTGAGCACCTGCCACTGATACTTTAATCCTTCCCCTTCTGCGACAACAGTAAACGTAGCCATGGTATTTACTTTGCCATAATAATCCAAAGGGTTAGTTTTGATCTTAACGCCCTTAAGCATCGAAAGTGTTACATCTTCTGTTGTAACTGAAGCTCCGTTTTTGTCAGTGATAACGCAATGATAGATGCTGCCGTCACGTGAAGACTTGATCTCAAGAGACAAGGTATCAGTCTTAGCGCCATCGTTTACAGAACAGTTCGTCCAAGCGCCGTTCTTAAGAGTCTGCCACTGATACTTAAGACCGGATCCTTCAGCAACTACTGTAAATGTAGCCATCTCACCTGCTGCTCCGGAGACGTCTTCCGGCTGAGTCTCGATTATCAAAGGTGTAGCTACAGTAAGCTTTACCTCATTCGTTGTAACTGTTTCACCATTCTTATCAGTTATTACGCACTGGTATTTGCTGCCGTTACGTGATTCCTTTGCTTCCAAAGACAAAGTGTCAGTCCTCGCACCGTCATTAATAGAACAGTTAGTCCAGCTGCCGTTCTTAAAAGTCTGCCACTGGTACTTAAGTCCGCTTCCTTGTGCAGCTACTGTAAATGTAGCCATCTCACCTGCTGCTGCGGTGAAGTCTTCGGGCTGAGTCTCAATTTTCAAAAGGGTAACTACATTAAGTGTTGCCTTATTACTTGTTACTGTATTGCCGTTCTTATCAGTAATAACACAATGATAATTGCTGCCATTGCGGGATTCCTTTGCTTCCAAAGACAAAGTGTCAGTCTTGGCGCCGTCTTTAACAGAGCAGTTTGCCCAAGTGTTGTTCTTAAACACCTGCCATTGATATTGAAGGTCTTCGCCTTCTGCTTCTACTGTAAATGTTGCAGTGCTGCCTAAATAACCTGTATAGTCTTCAGGCTCCTTAGTAATCAAGTTTACTACGCCAAAATCTATATCGGCTTTGTAAAAGATATCATCGATACTATCATTTATAATCTCATCTTCGTTCATGATAGTTATTGAATACCACTGATCATGAGTGCCTGAGTAATAGACTTTTTCCAGATTATTGGAATCGCCAAATGAGAATCTGTCGATCTGCTTTATGCTTGCCGGAATATATACTGTCTTTAGTTTTGTGCATTGATCAAATGCATATTTCTCAATAGAAGATATACCATCAGGAATAATGACTTGCTCAAGATTCCGGCATCCACTGAACATAAATTCAGTAATGCATGTTCTTCCTTCTTCAAAGGTCGCTTTTGTTAAAGATTCAGAATTGCATCGAAAATAAGTACATGTTTTAGGAACGAAAATTTCACTAATTCCAACTTTAGCTAAAGATATATAATCAAGTTCATCTATATTATTCAAATCGGTTAAGTTATAGCATGAGGAAATAGTAAGCTTTTTTACACCATCAGGTACGTTAGCTGATATGAGAGAATCACTGTTGATTATCTGCAAAGACGTTATATTCAAATTTTCATAGAAATCAAGACGGTCTACATTGCAATTTGTTAAGCCAATCCAATAAAGTGTTGTTTCTTTTTCAAACCTGATAGTATTTAAATTACTAAAATTATAAAATACCATATTGTAGAAGTTATCTAAGGTGCTTCCGCTGATCACTATGTTTCCGGAGGGACAATTATCTCCATAAACATGAATATTTCCAGTTTTATTATGACCTTGGGTATAGAGATTTGAAACATCTATATGAACAGTAGTACTACTATTCAGATAATCTCCCGGCAGATCATACTTGTCAATTATAATAGTATTTTTGTAAGTATCAGGTCGTATGATCAAGGTGTCGTCGTCAAAATATTCCCATGTATATGAACCTTTGGCAGTCGTGACGGACCCGGCATCAACTTGAGAAGCAGCCGATACTATGAACGAAATAGACGAGATGACAAAAATGGCAACCATAATAGTAATGATTGCTTTGAATCGATTATGCATATAAAACCTCCGGTGATAAAACTGAAAAAATTATACAACTATAAAAGAATATTGTCATGAACGTAATCCGTTAAAAAACAAAGAACGGAGCCGAATCGTAAGATCCGGCCCCGTATAAGTGTTGATTAATAGATTAACCCACAGATCAATCTTCTTCTGTTACCGCTTCTGTCTCGATAACCTCTGCAACTACTTCCTCAACTATATCAACAGTTTCAACAGTATCAACGGTGTCTACTGTTTCAACAACTTCTTCGGCTGCAACAGAATCCTCAGCCTCGATAACAGTAGCGTCAGCCGGAACCTGTACTGCTTTAGCCGGTAAAGCATTGTCAATAATATACAGGGTTACTGTTTCTGTTGTATGAACATTTTCGAATTTGTCAGTAATTACACAACGATACTGACAACCGTCACGGGATTCTTTGGCCTCCAGTGTTAATGTATCTGTCTTAGCGCCATCGTTGATTGAACAGTTGGTCCAGACACCTTTCTTCAATACCTGCCACTGATACTTGAGATCGAAACCATATGCTTCTATTGTAAATTCAGCGTTATCGCCGAGATTTGCATAGCAATCAGCAGGATCGGAGAAAACTGTAATAACTTTTTCCGTTGTCAATTTAATTTCATGGGACGTCTCTGAATTGCCGTACTTATCAGAAACAACGCAGTGGTATACACTGCCGTCTCGGGATTCCTTCATCTCAATCACAAGAGTATTAGTCTTAGCACCATCGTTCATAGAGCAGTTCGTCCAGGTACCGTTCTTGAGAACCTGCCACTGATACTTAAGGCCATCACCTTCAGCTTTAATAGGTATTATAACTATTATGCCTATAGGTACGCTTACTTCTTCTGCTCCACCTACAGGCTGCTCAACGATTCTCAGCGACTTATCAACAGTCAATGTGACCTCATCAGAAGTAACAGCAATACCGTTCTTATCGGTAATTACGCAGTGGTAAACAAAACCGTTTCTTGAATCCTTGACTTCCTGTGTGAGCGTTGCGGTCTTCGCACCATCATTCTTGGAGCAGTTAGTCCATTCGCCGTTCTTCATTACCTGCCACTGATACTTAAGGCCATCACCCTGTGCAGCAACAGTAAATTCAGCAGTCTCTCCTACACGGCCGGTGTAGTCTTCAGGCTGAGTTGAAATTTTTAACTCAGTGCCAATATAAAGTACAACAGGATCTGTTTCTACTGTATTACCGTATTTATCGGTAATTACGCACTTATATTTCCAACCGTTTTTGGAATCTTTTACCGCAATGGACAATGAGGATGTCTTGGCACCGTCATTCATTGAGCAGTTAACCCATGCTTCAGCACCCGGCTTCAATACTTGCCACTGATACTTAAGTCCGTCGCCTTCTGCAGATACCAAAAGTATCTCTGTGTTACCTGCGTTGCAGAACATGTCGGACGAAGGCTGGCCCAAGATCTTAGCTGTCTTACCTTTAACTTTAAGTTTAGCTTCGTTTGAGAAAAGCGTCATACCCTCACTGTCAGTTACGGCACAACGTACGCGCATACCGTTCATAGCCTCTGTAATAGCAAACTCCAGGAACGGAAACTGAGCAGTTTCATCATCAAGATCTACCCAATCACCATCTTTGTAATACTGCCACTGGTATGTGTAGTCTTCAAGAGCACCGACAGGAAAAACAGTGAACATTGCATCTGATCCTACAGGACCTGTGAAATCAACAGGTCCTGTACCGATAAATGTAGAGTAATGGACATTGGTGACATATGGGAATACATCATCAAGGGTCTTCTCGGATTCACGATCAAATAATGAATCATAGATCATTATGCTCATAAATTCGGATGCTGAACCTTCAAAGTAAATATCCGTAAGTGAATAGCAATCATTAAAAGCGGTATCATCGATCCTGGTAACGCTGTTAGGAATCGTAACAGACTTAAGATCATAACAATCAGAGAATGTATAATACTCGATCGAAGTTACACCTCTGGGGATGTCAAAGTATTCCAGGCCGCTGAATCTGAAAGCACAGCCGCGGATAGTATTTACAGATTCCGGCAGAGCGAGCTCACGAAGTCTGAAGCAACAGTCAAAAGCACTATTACCAATAGTAGTAACACCGTCAGGAATTTCGACTTGCGTAAGATAATTACAGTCCAGGAACATATCAGAATTAATCTCTGTTCTGCCCTCTTCAATTACAGCAGAAGTCAACGAATCTGAACTATAGCTGAAATACTCAATATTGTTAGGAACAACTATCTCCTCATTATCAAAACCGAACAAACGACATCTTTTAAGCGAATCCGGCAACTCAAGATTCTCCAAATCCAAAGAAGCAAGTCTATCAACAGTCAAAGATTCCAATGTTTCCGGTATCACTAATGACTCAACATTTAAGCAATCAGAAATATAAAAACTCTTAACATTTTTCGGAATAGCAAAACTCTGCAGTTCAAAACAGGTATAAAGATCAAAATAGTTAATATTTCCGCCATTAACTATGTCAAGTGAAGTTGAAGAAGAACTGCCGGCAATAGTAAAATAATCTATATTCATGCCTGCCTTCAATTTGACCGAATTCAGATTATCAAAATTGAATATATCGAGCATCCAGATGTCCGAAGCATAATCGCCGGAGAACACGATCTCGCTGGCAGGGCAACCCAAACCGGCTACGCGAACATAATCACTGTCCAACTTGTTTGAAAAAACAATAAGGATCTGAGTATCCTCAGATACCGTCTCCTGTATGTAATCAGTAAACCAACCAAGTTGAATATTAATAATATTATCAGTAGGAATAATCTTTAACACGTCGTTATCGTAGTATTCCCATGTATAAGAAATTCCCGATTCCGGCATATCAACCTCGCCGTGATCCACCATCTCTACATCTTTAGCCAATACAGCCATCGACATAGACAGCAGCATGATCACAGCCGTCAAAAGAGAAACGAATCTTTTGAAATGTCTTCGCATAATTAACCTCCATGGGATAAAAATAGATAAAAAAATTATACATCTATAAAAATTTTTTGTCAGGCAATATGGTGATTATTTATCTAAAAATCCCCATATTTTCGAGAGGCACGAAAAAAGGGCGCCTCACACGAGACGCCCCTCTTAAGATTAAATCAAAAGGGTTATTAGGAAACTTCAGCTACATCCTCAACTGCAACTTCCTCAACAACCTCAACAGTATCTACTGCAACTGTTTCTTCAGCTTCAACAGTCTCAACTGTCTCTTCTACTTCAACAACATTATTCTCAGCTTCAGCTGCAGCAGCAACAGCATCCTCTACTATAATCTGGATAATGTAAAGGTTTACTTCCCTTGTTACGGCAATATTTCCGTATTTGTCAGTAATAACACAACGATACTGGCTTCCTTCACGTGACTGCTTGATCAACAGCGTTAATGTATCGGTCTTAGCGCCATCATTAACAGAGCAGTTTGTCCATGAACCGTTCTTCAATACCTGCCACTGATATTTAAGGCCATCACCTTCAGCTTCTACGGTAAATGTAGCGTATTCGTTGAGGCTGCCGAAGTAATACTCAGGTTCAGATGCGATATAGATCGACCTTTGGGAAGTCAGAGTAACTTCATCGGATGTTACTGAAGCGCCGGACTTATCGGAAACGATGCAGTGGTATCTGCAGCCGTTACGGGATTCTTTGATCTCCAAAGACAATGTGTTTGTCTTTGCACCATCATTTACGGAGCAGTTCGTCCACGCACCGTTCTTCCATACCTGCCACTGATATTTAAGACCATCGCCTTCGGCTTCTACAATGAACTTAGCTGTCTCGCCGGGCGCACCAGAGAAATCAGTCGGCTGAGATGTAATAGCTAAAGGCTTCTTAACAGTCAATGTTACCTCATCAGATGTGAGAGTTTCACCATACTTGTCGGTTACTACACACTGATACTTGCTGCCGCCACGGGAATCCTTGATCAGGAGCGTCAATGTATCAGTCTTAGCACCGTCGTTGACCGAGCAGTTCGTCCATGCGCCGTTCTTCAATACCTGCCACTGATACTTAAGGCCCTCACCTTCTGCTGATACATTAAACACAGCATAATCACCTACAGGACCGGAGTAATCTTCAGGCTGCGTAGTAATAGCTAAAGGAGTTACAACAGTAAGTGTAACTTCATTGCTTGTCTCAGTTTTTCCGTTTGTATCAGTAACTATACAATGGTACTTGCTGCCATTTCTTGAATCCTTAGCTTCAAGAGATAATGTGGCTTTCTTTGCGCCATCATTAATGGAACAATTTGTCCATGTACCGTTCTTAAGAACCTGCCACTGATACTTAAGACCTTCACCATTTGCTACAACGGTGAATTTAGCAGTTGAACCAATCGGACCTGTATAATCTTCGGGCTGAGTCTCAATCAATGAACCCGTAAAATGAACCGTAACACCTTCAAAGACATCATAGATACTCATATCAGAAGTGCCAACAGATGAAAAAGGATTATCTTCATTTCTAACATGCGTTATTGTAATACTCTCCCATTGATCACGAGTACCATCAAAATATATGTCTTTAAGAGAAGCACTGCCAACAAAAGCACGATCATCAATTATTGTTACAGTAGCAGGAATCGTAACTGCACTTAAGTTATCACAACTTGCGAATGCACAATAATTTATTGAAGAAACACCATCCGGAATTGTAAAACTATCAAATCCTGTATTAAAGAAAGTGCCAAAACCAATGTAATTTAATGAATCCGGAAGTTCAATGGATGTTAAACTCGTACAATCCCAAAAAGCACTATGATCAATTTTCGTAACACTATCAGGAATACTAATTTCAGTTAAGTTTGTGCAACTACCGAACATGCTTTGATTCAAAACTGTTCTGCCGGGTTCGATGGTAGCGTTATCTAAAGTTGCAGTATTAATTCTAATGTTCACATCATTATTAGGAATAACAATACCGGTTAAACCAACATTTCTAAAATAAAGATCGTTAATCGTGTCCGGAATATCAAAACTGGTCAAAGCTGGTAAATCTTCAGCATGAATAGATTTCGTGTTTTCGGATACTTCAATTTGGTTTACATTATTGCATTCTCTAATATCGAGCTTAGTTGTGTAATCAGGGATTTGAACAATTGTCAGATTTTGACAATCCGTAACATAATAATCATCAGCATTTGCCCCTTTAAAAAGATCTATAGTACTGCAACCGCATTTTTCTACTCTTAAATATCTCAACGATGGACAATTATCTATTTTCACAGTTTGCAGACTCTGGAAATTATAAAAGCTAAAACTATTAAACTTATCCATTTTGCTTCCGGTTATGGTAATGTTTTTTGTTTGATAATTGTTACCATATATAGATATGCCTACTGGATTATATGAATAAGTTAAAACATTGGATAAGTCTAATACGACTTTAGTATTACCGGAAAAATGTTCCTGAACATACGTTGATAAATTATTTATATTTAAAGTAAATGAAGAACTCGATGTAGGATAAAACTTTAATACATCATTGTCATAATACTCCCAGGTATAGGGATAATACTCATTAACAGTACCACTTGCTAACAACGAAGCAGAACGGGCATAATGAACCGTAATACCTTCAAAGAGTTCATCGATAGTATACTCATAATCAGGTATCTCAATGTTTTCCCACTGTTCCCTTGTGCCTTCAAAATATACATCCGTCAATGAATTGCTGTTCAAAAATGCAACATCATACAGAACTTCTAAAGTTTCGGGAAGCGTAACAGAAGTTAGATTATTACAATTGCAGAATGTCCATGGTTCAAGAGTTGAAACACCACTGGGTATGGCAATTGTCTCAATTCCTGAATTATAAAAAGCATACATATCGATAAAATTAACAGAATCCGGAATTACTATACTTGTAAGACTGCTACAACCAGAGAAAGCATCACAACCAATGCTAGTTATACTATTTGGAATACTAACACTGCTTAATTCCGAACAACAGTAGAACATATAATCGGATATTGATTTCCTGCCGGATTCAATAGTCGCAGATTTTAAAGAAGAATGCCAAATATTAAAATCTTCACATGTTTTAGGAATGTAGATATAGGTTATAGCTACTTCCGATGCATCAAAACTCTTTAATCCGCTTGGAATAGAAAGACTCTTAAGATTGGGTAATGAAACAAGCGATAAGCTTTCCAGATTTCCGGAAAGAGTTAGATTTTTCAAATCATCACAAAATTCTACATCTAAATCCTTAACGCAATCAGGAACGGATAGCGCTTCCATTCCATTACATTTATAGACTATCATTTTTTCTATAGTTGCATTTGTAATAGTTAAAGCAGAATCGCATTCATATACTTCAAGTGTATTTAATGAAGTACCTTCTTTAAAACATACAGATCCAAGAGTGGAGAATCGAGAAATATTGATAGAGTTGATCTCATTTACATTATAACCAGTTAAAGTAATGTTCGTAATTTGAATATCAAATCCATTAAAACAAATGTATTCAGAAGATTCACCAAAATCAGCACGGGAAAAATCAAAAACCAGTTTTGTTTCTTCTGAAATATGATTAGTCAAATCAGAATCTGCTAAAAATGTAACATCTCCACTTGTCGGATAAATCTTTAAAACATCATTAGAATAATATTCCCATGAATAATAATTCCCTAATGATCCAAAGTCTACCAACGTCTCAGCCTGAGCCGATACGACTGCTGACATTGAGCAGATCATAACTATAGCTAACAGAACCGAGATTAATGATTTAACGTGCTTTCCCATAAAGTTCCTCCTGAAAAACAACTTGAATATAAATAACCGCAAACACTTATCCTGTCTTTGCGTTTTGTAACATAAAAATGTATTCGGAATACTCGGCCGGGAGCACTAATTCCGGCTGATCATCGATCTTGCGGCCGAGTTCGGAGGTTCCTGCCTCCACTGCCCTTAATTCAGATTCTATCATGATGCATCTGTTCATACAGTACATCATGCTCTGATCGTCGCCGGCCTGAGAGTAAAGCGAGATAGAATAACTGAGCATTTCGATATAATCAACATATTCGGACAGTTCATACTTATTGTTGCTTATTGCCCTATCCTTGTAATCAATCATGCCGGTTATGTCGCCGCGAGAGAAAACGCAGCGAGCCTTGGCATCATTTGCTAAAGCAAGATTAGGGTTATTCTTCAGCATCCTGTCAGCGATCTTCTCCATGTCTTCTGTCGATTGAGCATTTAAGAGCAAAACCTTCTGAGCTTCCGTGTATGACGGATATATCTTTGCTGCACTCTCGTATTTATGGATAAACAGGAAGAAAGAAGCCAGTCCGAAATATACGGAGAATGCCATTAATACCGGTGATAACACATACATCAGGGATAGATTGTTGGTCTTAAACACCTTTCGCCTGTCTTCGGAAGCTTCAACGACAACTGCAAGCAGGATTAATGCCAGAGAGATGAATTGCATGTCAAAATCGAATAACAGGTGCAGGATCATCATCGATAACAGGACTTTATTCTTGAAGGTTGCTTTTCGGAATGCCCGAAAAACAGTAACGACGGCAATTATAGCCGGAATCCAGCCGATATCGAGTAAAAGCTGTATGAAGTCATTGTGAGCATGCACGACGCTGTAAACACCTGTCTGGAACGAGCCTTGAGAATAATAATATCCGTAATAACCAAGGCCAAAGGGGTGCTTCAGAATAACAGGCAAAGCATCATAAGAATATAAGAGTCTTCCGTAGAAAGTACTCATATTTGTCAAAGAAGACAGTTTATTAACTAAATAAACGGCTCCAAGCGCAGTAAATACGACAATGCAACCAAGAGCAATGAGCTTAATCTTCTTCTCTTTTACCCGGATTACATAGACAATTGCCGTAATAAATGTAAGAACCAGTACGGTTCGGCTTCCGCTCAAAGCTATGCCGGCAAGATATACGGCGCAGAAGATCCAGTCCTTTATCTTCAGTTTCTCATTAAACAGCACAAGTATCAGGCAGATCAGAAGGAACATCGCGAAAGTATTCGGATATTCAAAGAAGCCCCCTAACCTGCCACTAACAGTTATATGGCCCTTCAAGGCTTCGATGGGGCTTAACAGTGCAGAAACAACGGTCATGACTACGCCTGACAGCGGAATATGCTTTAAGATATCTTCCTTCCCAGCTGCATAAATGACAAAGAGCAGCAACGGCAGATATTTCAATACGCCGAGCCAGACCATTCCTTTGTCAACGGCCCAAAATGCGGTCAGGATATTAAAGACAACAACACTGAGAGCAAAGAATAGCGGCCAGCCGTAACGGATCTCGATCCTCTTATTCTTAAATGCCTCAATGAAAAACCATACGATTAAAACAGCCGCCAACAATGCAGACTGCCATTCATAGAAAATACCTGTTAAGAACGGGATCACCGCCATAAGAATCTGAAGCGGTGTGCTCGATACCTTTAATTTAGTATTATGCGTGGTTTTACGCGTATTTTTTTTCGAATTTTTCGATGAGCGGCCCATGAAACGATTATATCACAAATATTTGATGTGGTTTTACCTAACTAAAGAGCTGACTCATTTTGAAGTGAACCCCTGAAGTTGGACGATTTAAAAGAGGCCGAATCATCTGATCCGGCCCCGTTTTATTGTTTAAAGATTAATCTTAAGATCAATCGATATCTGTTACTGTCTCAATCTCAGAAACAGTCTCAATTACCTCTGCTGCTTCAACAACTTCAGCTACCTCAACAATTTCTGTGATGTCAACGCAATCTGCAGCTGTAAAATCGATTTCAGCAGCAGTAGCATTTACAGGATTAATCTCAATAGGCGGCAAGTCATTAGGATCCGTAGGCTCCAAGGTCTTTGCAATTGTAAGTGTTACAGTGATGCTTTCAGCTGAATTGCCATATTTGTCTGTAACAACACAACGGTATTCACTGCCGTCACGTGAAGATTTAACTTCTAACGACAATGTCTTTGTCTTGGCTCCGTCGTTGATAGAGCAATTTGTCCATGCGCCGTTTTTGAGCACCTGCCACTGATACTTTAAGCCTTCGCCTTCTGCTTCAATTGTAAATGTAGCGGTCTCACCGAGCACATAAGCACAATAATCGCTGGGTTCTGTGACGATAATAACTTCTTTTTTAACCGTAAGTGTTACAGTCTCAGTTGTAACTGTAGCTCCGTTCTTATCAGTGATTACGCACTGATATTTGCTGCCGTTACGTGAATCCTTGATTGCCAAGGTCAATGTAGTAGTCTTTGCTCCATCATTGATTGAACAGTTGGTCCAGGAGCCGTTCTTAAGCGTCTGCCACTGGTACTTGAGGCCTGTTCCTTCAGCAGCTACTGTAAATGTAGCCGTCTCACCTGCTGCTCCGGAGTAATCTTCAGGCTGTGTTACGATCTTTAAAGGTGCACCAATAGTAAGTGTTACAGTATCAGTTGTAACTGTATCTCCGTTCTTATCGGTGATTACACACTGATACTTGCTTCCGTCACGTGAAGACTTGATAGCAAGAGACAGTGTATCTGTTTTAGCGCCATCGTTAATGGAACAGTTAGTCCAAGAGCCATTCTTAAATGTCTGCCACTGATACTTGAGACCGGATCCCTCTGCTACTACTGTAAATATAGCTGTGTCTCCCGGTGCTCCGGAGCAGTTCTCAGGCTGAGTCAATATCGTAAGCGCTTTTCTTACATAAAGAATGGCATCACCTGACCCATAAGAGTAGCCATATTTATCTGTGATTATGCACTGGTATCTAGTCTCATTGCGGGATTCCTTAGCTTCCAAAGTTAAAACAGGAGTCTTTGCGCCGTCTTTTATTGAACAGTTAGTCCAAGCGCCGTTCTTATATACCTGCCACTGATACTTGAGGCCCTCTCCTTCTGCCTCGACAGAGAATGTAGCCATTTCGCCGGGTTCACATGTAAGATCTTCAGGCTGCTTGGTAATATTCACTTTATCGATTAATACGACATAAACCTCATCAGTAACCTCGGTAAACCCTGAGTAATCAACAGCAATGCATCTAATCGGCTTTCCTGCTACCGGTTCATATTCTGTGACTACAAATGATAATTGTGATGTAGTAGCGCTATCGACTAAAATATTGCGCCAGCTTTCATTGACATAGATCTGCCACTGATATTGCGAGATCTCATTATAAGTCTCAAAACTAAATACTGCTGTGCTTCCGTAGGGACCATAGAAGTCTACAGGCTGAGTCTTGATCATGCTTAGGTCATCGAACCAAATGTCTGCATTTCCGAAAATATCTTCAATAGTCTTCTCGGATACTTTATCATCCCAGCCGTTGTAGATCGTTATTTCATCCCACTGCTTGCGGGAACCCATGTAGAAGACATCTTCAATGCCTGAACAATTATCAAAAGCTGATTCATCGATCGAAGTAACACTTGTAGGAATATCAACCCATGAAAGTCGATCGCAGCTTCTGAAAGTTGCGTATTCGATAGACGTTACACCTTCAGGAATTGATATATCACAGATACCTGAAGCGATGAAAGCTCCGGACTGTATACTCTCAAGAGATTCAGGGAGTAATACCCGGGTCAGGTTATCGCAGAAACCAAACGCTCTGTATTCGATAGTTGTTACTCCCTCAGGAATCTCAACAATGTTCAAACTACTGCAGCCTCTGAACATTGAATCATTAATGGTGGTCCTGCCTTCTTCGATTATAACTTCCTCAAGCAAATCGGAGTTTATGCGGAAGTCCTCTAAACTGCTGGGAATATAGAAATAACTAAAACCGACTTTGTCCAGATAACAATACTTAAGATTTTCCGGAATATTCATTTCGGATAAATTAGGTGATTCGTAAACATATATATATTCCAGAGTGTCTGGAATCTCAATGCTTGCGACACTAGCGCAATTATTTAATTCAAAATAATTGACATTAGACGGAATTACAACTTTTTTCAGGAATGAACAATTCGATATGCTCATATCTTCAACAGAAGCATTATTGCACACTGTCTCGACTGAAGTAATTCCGCAGTTTGAGATATTAAGATAACTTAGACTCGTACCTGACTTTAGATTTACTGTCGAAAGATTGGGGAAATCATGGATACCCACCATATAAATATCTCTGTCATTATATCCAGTAATAGATATCGTATCTGCAGGACACGTGATATTACCATAAATATTCATAAAACTATAAACAGAATACTGAGAAATATCGATGACTACGTTGAGAGCAACGGAATTTACTGAGATATTATGACTAACAGTGTCGTTCAAATCATTCAAATTAATATATAAGAATGAAGACATGGGATAAATCTTTAACGTGTTGCCTTCGTAATACTCCCATGTGTAAGCGTAATGACCATTATCAGTAACATTACTTACTGAACCTGAATCTAACAATGTATTGCCCGCCGACACGATCATCGAAAATGTAGAGATGATAAATGCGGCCGCCAATACAGAGGCGATCTTTTTTAGAAAACTTCGCATAAAATACCTCCCGGGGAAATATAAATAAATTATTTATCAATCAAGAGCCGGATCAGTCACGATTTCAGGAACTGTCTCGATTACCTCTGTGACTTCAATAACCTCTTCGATTTCAACTACCTCAGATGCCTCTACAACTTCTGCAGTTGCTTCAGTAACAGGTACCTCAACGGTCTCTGTATCATCGCAATAATTAGTTGCTACAAAGTTAGTTATATCCGGAGCGGTAACTTCAGGACTGTTAATGCTCCTTTCGATTATTACAATATCTATAACGCAAAGAGTAATATCATTGCTTGTTTGTGATTGTCCGTACTTATCGGTTACAACACAATGGTATTTCAAACCATCGCGGGACATCTTGGCTTCCAAAGTCATTGTATCTGTCTTGGCGCCGTCTTTGACAGAACAGTTAGTCCATTTGCCGTTCTTAAATACCTGCCACTGATACTTGAGGCCATCTCCATGTGCTTCAATTGTGAAATCAACATATGTACCTCTAACAGCAGATATTTCAGTTTCAGGATTATTAACAAGAATAAACAAGTCTCTTGCCGTAATAGTTGCTTCATTCGATGTTACAGAAGCACCTGTCCTGTCGGTAACAACACATTGATACCTCGAGCCGTCACGGGAAGCCTTGATCTCAAGAGTCAATGTATCAGTCTTTGCGCCATCGTTAACAGAACAGTTTGTCCACGCGCCGTTCTTGAAAACCTGCCACTGATATTTGAGGCCTGAACCTTCAGCAACGACTTTGAACGTTGCCATCTCTCCTTCTTTTCCGGTTACGTTAGCAGGATGCTGCTTGATCTCGAGCGGCTTTGCAACAGTCATAGTAACTTCTTTTGTAGTTAAAGAAACACCGTATTTATCAGTAATTACGCACTGATACTTGCTTCCATGACGTGAATCCTTCATCTCCAATGACAATGTAGCAGTCTTAGCACCATCTTTAGTTGAGCAGTTTGTCCAGCTGCCGTTCTTATATGTCTGCCACTGATACTTGAGACCAGATCCCTCTGCTACTACTGTAAACGTAGCTGTTTCTCCCGGGGCTCCGGAGCAGTTCTCAGGCTGAGTCAATATCGTAAGTGCTTTTCTTACCAAAAGACTGGCTTCAGCTGAATCATAAGAGTATCCATATTTATCTGTGATTATGCACTTGTATCTGGACTCGTTGCGGGATTCCTTAGCTTCCAAAGTTAAAATGGGAGTCTTTGCGCCATCTTTTACTGAACAGTTAGTCCACGCGCCGTTCTTGAAAACCTGCCACTGATACTTGAGGCCCTCTCCTTCTGCCTCGACAGAGAATGTAGCCATTTCTCCGGGTTCACATGTAAGATCTTCAGGCTGCTTAACAATATTTACTTCATCAATCAATACGATACAAGCTTCTTCGGAAGTTTCTGTAAAACCGGAGAAATCAGTTAAAACGCATCTTACCTGCAAGTCTACCGTTTCTTCTGTGACTTCTAGCGTTAATTGTGATGTTGTAGCACTTTCGATCCTGAAATCAGCCCAGCCTCCATCAAGATAATACTGCCACT
This sequence comes from Clostridiales bacterium, assembly GCA_017554745.1. Taxonomy (GTDB): domain Bacteria; phylum Bacillota; class Clostridia; order Saccharofermentanales; family Saccharofermentanaceae; genus Saccharofermentans. Next base: position 119,819 of record JAFZHS010000017.1, read on the forward strand.
GATATTCAGCGATCTCATTATATGATTCAACACTAAATACAGCTGTGCTTCCGTAGGGACCATAAAAGTCTACAGGCTGAGTCTTGATAATGCTTAAATCGTCAAACCAGATATCAGCATCACCGAAAATATCCGCAAGAGTCTTATCGGACACTTTATCATCCCATCCGTTGTAGACAGTGATCTCATCCCACTGCTTGCGGGAACCCCTGAAGCAAACATCCGTAAGGTTTTCGCAGCTATCGAAAGCTGATTCATCGATTCTGGTAATACTTGCAGGAAGATCTATCCATTCCAGATTATCGCAGCTTCTGAAGGTAGCGTATTCAATGGACGTTACACCGTCAGGAATCGTCATGTTATAAATTCCTGATCCAATGAAAGCTCCGGAATAGATTTTTTCGACAGAATCAGGGATCGTTACCCACGGAAGGTCAAAGCAGAATGCGAAAGCACTGTATTCGATAGTCGTTACACCGTCCGGAATGTTGACTTTTCTTAAATTTGTACAGTCCCGGAACATTGATGCGTTAATGCGTGTTCTTCCGGGTTCAATTGTAGCTTCTTCAAGGTCTTGAGAATAAATACAGAAGTTTTCACACGTATTTGGAACATTAATTGTAGTAAAACCGACATTTTCCAAATAACAACTGTAAAGACTTTCCGGAATGTTAATTTCAGTTAACAGAGGAGCATTATTAACAAACAGATATTTCAAACCTTCTGAAGCGTCAATGCTTCTAATATTGTCACAGTCCCATATAGTAAGGTCTTTTATGTAGTTAGGGACTTTTGCATTTACCAAATAATCAGAATCAGAAATATACAGACTATTTATTTCTGCTTGATCAAAAATATTAACCATTGCTAAACCGCAATTATTGATACTTACATAATCAAGATTTGCCTCATCATCAAAAACAATAGATTCTAACGCATCAAAACCATAAAAAGAGATATTGCGCGCATCAGCTAATGTGCTTCCGCCAACAACAAAGTAACAGCATGGACAATCATATCCATAAACATTTAAGAAACTCCAATTTTGATTCGGGTCAAGATTAGAAACATCTATATAAATTGTTGTCTCATAACCGAGAGATACTGACGGAAAATCAGTCTCATAAATATACAGATAGTTAGTAGAAGGATATATTTTTAGCGTTTTATCACTATAGTATTCCCATGAAAATGAACCGTGACCGCCGGAAACAGTTCCAGAATCTAAAAGGGTACTTGCCGACACTAACATCGAAAATGATGAGATGATAAATGCGGCCGCCAAAACACTGGCGATCTTCTTAACAAAACTTCGCATAGGGTACCTCCCGGGGAAAAATATAAATAAATTATATATCTATCAAAATACTTTGTCAGGCATTTTCGGGCATTTGTAACATGACAAAAAGAGGCCGAATCCTAAGATCCGGCCCCTTTTCATTGATGATTAAATAGTTTGATTTACGAATCAATCAAAAGTTGTTTCTGTCACGATTTCAGGAGCTGTATCAATTACCTCAACAACGTCTACAACATCTGCAGTCACAACAGTATCTTTGATGTCGGCTGCATCAACTGGTTCGGTTAGCTCTTCATCTTCCGGTGGATGAATTGGGTCGACATCCGGATTTGGTACAGGATCATCATGTTCACTTTCCGGATGCTGTGTGCCAGGAACATCATAAACATAAAAAGTAAAAATACTGCTCGTTACTTCATTGCCATATTTATCGCGAACAACACAGTGGTATTGTGAACCGAAACGTGAATACTTTCCTTCGAGTTTTAGTGTATTAGTCTTTGCACCGTCATTAATGGAGCAATTAGTCCAAGTGCCGTTCTTTAATACCTGCCATTGATATTTCAACCCATCTCCTTGAGCTTCAATAGTGATCTCTTCATAGTAACCTTCATAAGCAAAAAAGTAAGGCAAGGGTTCACTGACAATTTTAAGTTCTTTGGACGTTGACAATGTAACTTCATTTGTTGTGAGACTGGAACCTGACTTGTCGGTAACAATGCAGTGATACTTCGTACCGTCGCGTGATGACTTGATCTCCAAGGACAAAGTATCAGTCTTTGCACCATCGTTAACAGAACAGTTGGTCCAAGCGCCGTTCTTATAGACCTGCCACTGATACTTAACGTTTACACCTTCTGCAACTACTGTGAACTGAGCGATATCACCTTCAGGACCAGAAACATTGGCAGGCTGCTTCTTGATTGCGAGAGGCTTATTAACAGTCAGTGTAACCTCATTAGTCGTTACAGTGGCGCCATGTTTATCAGTTACAATGCACTGATACTTACTGCCGTTGCGGGAATCCTTGATCTCCAATGTGAGTTTATTGGTTTTAGCACCATCATTAACGGAACAGTTAGTCCAAGTGCCATTCTTAAGCACCTGCCACTGGTACTTAAGTCCGCTGCCGGTTGCCTTGACTGTAAATGTAGCCGTCTCCCCTGCATATCCCGAAACATCCTTAGGTTGAGTCTTGATCTCTAACGGGGTGCTAACAGTCAGCGTTACAGTCTTGGTCGTTTCCTTATTTCCGAACTTATCGGTTATTACACACTGATATGTGGTGCCGTCACGCGAATCTTTTGCTTCCAAAGTCAATGTTTCGGTTTTAGCGCCATCATTTACTGAACAGTTAGTCCATGTACCATTCTTGAATACCTGCCACTGATACTTCAGGCCTTTACCAACTGCACCAACACTGAATATTGCGTTATCGCCCGGCTGACATGTAACATCAAAAGGCTGTTCAAAAATTCTAACAGGATAGTTAACTGTAATAGTTACTTCATCAGAAATAGAGAGTACTTCATTAGGATTATAAACGCAGCATCTGAGACGCATACCATCCATATTTTCAGTAACCGGAAGTTCTAATCTTTCAAAATAAATATCTTCAGGATCTACAGGCTCAATGTCGTACCATGCATCATCGTAGATGTCATAATACTGCCAGATAAACAGCTGGTCATTTCCGAATGCTTTTAATGTGAAAACGGCTGTGTCACCTTCAGAGCCTTCAAAATCTTCCGGCTGAATATAGATATAGTTATTATCGTCAAACCAGAGATATGCTTCGCCGAAAATATATTCCAAACTATATTTTGAGACACAGTCATTTTCTCTGTCCCAAACCTTAATCTTATTAAACTGAGGCGCAGTTCCACGATAAACAACATCGTCAAGAGAATAACAGTCATCGAATGCCGTATCATCAATCTTAGTTATAGTTGAAGGCAGTTCGATCCATTCAAGATTATCGCAGCCCCTGAATGTAGCGTATTCGATCGTTGTAACTCCAGAAGGAATCGTCATGTTATAGATTCCTGATCCGATGAACGCTCCGCTATAGATATTATTAACAGACTCCGGGAGTGACACATACGGAAGGCTATAACAAAACGCAAAAGCACTGTATTCGATAGTCGTAACACCATCAGGAATATCAACATAAGATAAATTTCTGCATCCCTTGAACATAAAACTATCGATAAAGTATCTGCCGGGTTTAATTGTTGCGATTTCCAGCGAATCTGAATGAATAGCGAAAGTAGGATTAACAGGAACTTCAATATCCGTAATTCCTACATCTTCCAAATAGCAGCTGATAAGAGTCTCGGGAACATCAATATCTGTTAAAGCAGGCAAATCATAAACAGATAAAAATCTCAATGTTTCAGGGATCTCAATGCTCTCTACATAACGACATTGTTCAATTTCAAAACTTATAACGTCTTCGGGTATTTCGACATCTGTCAAAGCGTCGCAGCCGGAGATTTCTACCCGATTAACTTTAGCGTTTTTATACGCTGCCGGTACAGAAGTTATACCGCAAGAACCAATACTAAGAGTCAAAATATCTGTATCTTTCGGAAAGTTTACCGCCATCAACGAAGGCAAATCACTAAAATGATATGCATAGAATTTATTAGCGTTTCCGGTAACGAAGATATTGCCGACAGTACAATTCTCATCACCGTAAATATACATGTGAGAATGCTTATTATTCGGTTCATATACCGTTGAAACATCAATAACTACTTTGGTGCGATAAGAGAAAAGTGACTGAACGGACGAAGGAAGATCATATAAATGAATTCCCAAATTATTTGATGTAGGATAGATCTTTAAGGTATCACCTTCACAATATTCCCATGTGTAGTGATTGTTAGTCTCGTTTTTATCTACCGAACCTTGATACAACACTTCACCGCTTGCCGATACCATCATCGACAAAGAAGAAAAGATAAATACTGCAGTCAAAATTGAGACAAGCGTTTTTAATCGACTTCGCATAAAGTGCCTCCTGAATATTTAATTTGTCAATTAATCAACAACTGTTACAGCTTCGACATCGGGTGCTGTCTCGATTACTTCTGTGACTTCTACAACATCAGATACGTCAACTGATGCTAGTGTCTCTTCAGCGTCTGCTGCCTCATTGAACTCTGTGTCGACATCGTAATCAGATGATGCACAAGCGTCGACCACTTCCGTCGTTGTAGCTTCAGAACTGCTAACACTCCTTTCAGGGCGTATTATTACCATATCTATGACACTAAGAGTGATTTCATCGCTTGTTTGAGATTGTCCGTACTTATCGGTTACAACACAATGGTATTTTAATCCATCGCGTGACATCTTGGCTTCCAAAGTCATTGTATCTGTCTTGGCGCCGTCGTTGATGGAACAGTTAGTCCACGCGCCATTCTTAAAAACCTGCCATTGATATTTCAGTCCGTCTCCGTATGCTTCAACAGTAAAATCAACATAGGTGCCTCTATATGCTGTTATTTCAGTTACAGGACTATTAACAAGAACAAGCGGGTTTTTCATCGTCAGCGTAGCTGCGTTCGATGTCACAGAAGCACCGGTCTTGTCAGTAACGATGCAGTGATACTTCAATCCGTCGCGCGAAGACTTGATCTCAAGAGATAAAGTATCTGTCTTAGCTCCGTCATTTACAGAGCAGTTGGTCCAAGAGCCGTTCTTGAAGACCTGCCACTGATACTTGAGGCCTGTGCCTTCCGCAACGACTGTGAATGCAGCCGTCTCACCTTCTGCTCCGTCGTAGTCACCGGGATGCTGCTTGATCGAGAGCGGCTTATTAACAGTCAGTGTAACTTCATTCGTTGTTACAGTATCACCGTACTTATCAGTGATTACGCATTGATACTTACTGCCGTTGCGTGAATTCTTGATCTCCAAAGTAAGTTTATTTGTTTTAGCACCATCATTAATGGAGCAGTTAGTCCAAGCACCGTTCTTAAGTGTCTGCCACTGGTATTTGAGACCATTGCCGGATGCCTTAACAGTAAATGTAGCGGTCTCACCTACATATCCGGAGCAGTCCTTGGGCTGAGTCTTAATCTCCAAAGGATTGCTTACAGTTAATGTGACTTGTTCTGTTGTAACTATATATCCGTATTTATCCGTAATTACACACATATATACGGTTCCGTCACGTGAATCTTTGGCTTCTAAAGTCAAGGTGTCAGTCTTTGCTCCATCCTTGGTAGAACAATTAGCCCAATGTGAAGCTTTACTTACTTGCCACTGGTACGTCAGGCCTTCTCCTTCCGCCTCGACAGTAAATACAGCCATTTCGCCTGGCGCGCATATAACGTTTTCAGGCTCTTCAACTATAGTGACAGGTTCAATTATATTGACGGTTACTACTTCGGAAAGGCAACAAATCCATGTACCCTCAGAGGCGAAACATCTGACAAGCATGCCGTCCATATCTTCTGTGACTGTAAACTCAAGTTGTGGAGTCGTCGCACTTTCAACCTCAAAGTCTTGCCACTCATCAACAAGGAAGTACTGCCACTGATAAAAAGTTATATTATCAGTTGTCTCGACAGAGAATGTAGCCGTGCTGCCGACAGGACCATAGAAATCTTCTGGTTGTGTCAGATAGCAATCTAAATCCATATACCAGATTTTGGTGTCACCGAATAATTCATCAATGGTCATATCGGATTCTTTATCATTCCACTCGTCGTAGATTGCTATGTTTTCCCACTGCGTACGTGAACCATGGAAAATAACTGATTCAAGGTTGCTGCAATGTTCAAAAGCGTTTACATCGATTCTTGTAATACCGGAAGGCATTTCTACACATTCCAGATTTTCGCACCATCTGAAAGTAGCATATTCGATTGAAGTTACGCCATCAGGAATCACGATGTTTTCGATTCCGGATCCTGCAAAAGCCATGCTCCCAATAGAATTTACTGAAGCAGGTAGTTCAATATTATTCAAATCAAAGCAATCCGTAAAAGCTCTATATTCAATTGCGGTTACACTATCAGGAATATAAACACTATTTAGATTGAAACAACCTTTGAACATATTAGCATCAACACTTGTTCTGCCTTCTTCAATAGTTGCAGTCAACAAACTATCAGAACTGATATTGAAAAAATCACAATTCAACGGAACATAGATATCTTTATAACCGACACTTACTAACTTGCAGGAATCAATATCATCAATGAAGTACATATCTTCCAACAAAGGCAAATTATTCGCATATAGAGACTGGAAATATCTTGGTGTACAAATGAAAGTTACATTTTCGCAGAAACTGATATCCATATATCTTATACCTTCAGGTATAAAGACTTCATCGAGATTATTACAAGACTCGACGATCAAAGAAGAAGTATAATCGCCGGCGAAAATATCTACAGTATCAATTCCGCAATTATTGAGCTTAATATAACTTAATGTTGTTACTTCATCGAACGTAACCTCTCGAAGTTCTTCGAATCCGCAAAATTCGACAGCATAGAAATTCTCCAAAGTATCACCGGTTATGTTGAGCGTATTTGCAGGACAATTGTGTCCATATACCTGCAGATGCCCGGAACGGAAGTCATCAAAATCGGTAAACAGGTTTGAAACATCTATCTCAACAAGAGTTTCGTTCGTAATACGGACCCGAATAATGCGAGGCAGATCATAGACGTTGATTACCACATCCGAAGTTGTAGGATAAATCTTTAAAACATCATCAGTGTAGTATTCCCATGTATATGCATAGTTATAATCTACATTTACGACTTCTCCGTAATCAAGTCTTGATGCAGATACGACTACATACATCGAGAATAAAATGGTCACGGCCGTAAAAAAGGCGACAAACCTTTTCATATGTTTACGCATAAAAAACTCCTCCCGGGGAAAATATTAAATAAATTATATAACTATCAAAATATTTTGTCAGGAGCTTTTGGCGTTTTGTAACATGACAATATACTCGGAATATTCCTCGGGGAGCGTTAATTGTGGCTGATCATCGATCTTGCGGCCAAGAACTGATGTTCCGGCCTCAACTGCCCTCAAATAGTGCAAAATAAAGGGGCTAATCGCTTAGCCCCTTTGCAAAATCAGTTATAACAACTTCAGTTTACCAACATGACTACAGTCTGTGTTGCGATGGTCTCCTGATGAGCATCCGTTATTAAGCAGCGGTAAACGGTGCCGTTACGTGTGGTCTTGCCAAGCAATCTCAGCGTTGAAGTCTTGGCGCCGTCATTAACCGAGCAGTTAGTCCAGGTACCGTTCTTAAAGATCTGCCACTGATACTTAAGGCCGTCACCTTCAGCTGCTACATTGAATTCAGCATACTCCCCTACTGAGCATGTGCAATTTGAAGGCTCTGTGACGATCTTAAGCGGTGTATTGATCGTGAGCGTTACTTCATTTGTAGTAATGCTTTCCTTGTGGGAATCAGTGATTATGCAGTGGTAAACCGTGCCGTTGCGTGAGCTCTTGGCTTCAAGAGTCAGAGTCGCGGTCTTGGCTCCGTCGTTTACGGAGCAGTTGGTCCATGCTCCGTTCTTGAGCACCTGCCACTGATACTTGAGGCCGTCGCCCTTTGCTGCGACTGTAAATACAGCGTTGCTGCCATCAGGTCCTGAGTAATCAGAAGGCTGAGATGTGATAGAGAGCGGTGTTGCAACGATCAGAGCAACTGAGATCGTGGTTGCGCTGTTACCCCTTGAGTCTGTAACGACGCAGTGATAGAGCGTGCCGTTACGCGATGCTTTAGCTTCAAGTGTCAGTGTGGGTGTTTTCGCGCCGTCGTTAACTGAGCAATTAGACCACGAACCGTTCTTAAGCACTTGCCACTGATACTTGAGGCCGTCGCCTGAAGCGCCAACTGAGAATACGGCAGTCTCACCTGTCTGGCATGAAAAGTCAACCGGCTGCGATGTGATCGAGAGCGGAGTTACAACGTTTAAAGTAACTTCGTTGGATACAACGCTGTAATTGTACTTATCGGTAATTACGCAATGGTATTTTGTGCCGTTACGTGAAGCCTTTACCTCAAGTGACAATGTGGGTGTTTTCGCGCCGTCATTAACAGAACAGTTAGACCATGAACCATTCTTATATACCTGCCACTGATACTTGAGATCAGCACCATAAGCGCCAATGTTGAAGGTGCATGTGGAGCCGGCAGGACCGGTGTAATCCTGTGCAAAAGTGCTGATATGAATGAATGAGACGAAAGCGTCAGATTCAAGCGCTGCATAAGGCTGGTTGTCGCTTCCCAAACCGAGAACACAATAGTACTGGGCAAACTCATTAAAGTTCATATCAGTATCGGTGTAATACAGATCGGTCGTTGTAGTAAGAAGCTGCCACTCACCTGTCGGTGTGCGCTTGTATACCTGATAACCGGTAGCACCTATAAGGCTCTTCCATGACAGGTCGATTGCCTTGTTAGATACAGTAACAGTAAGGAAATCATCCGTTTTCAGAGACGGAACAATGTACTGGGGGATCAGAACATCACCACATTTAGAGCAATGCGTTCCTGCCGTAAGGCCTGAGCTGGTTTCAGTCGGAGCAACAGGTGCATCAGCAGCTACCGTATGGCCTGTAGGCTGTACCGTTCTCTGGTATACAAGTATTTTGCCGCAAACCGAGCAGTGCGAGCCTTCGGTCTTACCGGGCGTAGTACATGTCGGAGGAACAGCAGGATCAACTACCGGCGTGTGAGCGACACCTGTTGCATTAACTACTATATCAAGTGTGTTCATACCGTATCCGTCACTGTTCTTGCAGACAATGCTGTACCAATAATCAGTTCCGGCAACTACTGATGTGTCTGTATAAGTGGGATCATCAACATTTGCCACCTTATCCCACATACTCAGATATGTTCTTCTGTAAACATCGTATGAAGCTGCTCCCTCTCTTGGATTCCAAGTCAATGTTATTCCTGAACAACTTGCCGAGGTATGGGGTGCCGGAGAATCAACCATCGCATCATATCTGAGAGTCAATGCATTGATGTTATAAAGATTGATCGTATCAGAGTCATAGGTGTAATACAGCCAATACTGAGAGCCATATATGTTGAGCTTGAAAATGTAGGAATTAGACGCATTTCCGTTATCTACATTCCTGATGAAAAGCAGATCCGGTGCACCGATCGATCCGGAGTCGCAATTCGTAATGTCAACCAAATAGTTCATATTTTCGCCGAACGAGACAACATTCCACATGTGTGCGCCGTTGGAACTCGAGCCTTGGAAATTACCGGTTACCGTAATGCACGTGAGATCGTAGTTCTCAAAATCCGACAGATCGCACAAGTACTTGAATGCCTTTGAGTAACCTTCGCAGACTACATTGGTATCCGGATCCCGGTCAAAAACATATACAAGATTCCAGGGATCACCGTAAGGGACATGGTTGGATTTGTCTGCAGCGTAATGATTATATGTATTTAAGTCGCAGATTATTTCCTTATACTTTTCGAGTTTATCCAGATCTGACCTTCCGGCGTTTTCATCAACGATCTGCTGAGCGTATGCAGCAGCAGCCTGAGCTCTTTCGATATCGTGATGATCTATGTTAAAAGTTACGTTTGAAGGATCCTTATCTAAAGCATAATCAACTGATACAGGATAATAGTAAATAAGTGAACCATCCCAGTCCAAGTCATAGCCACCAGAGCCGTTAGGTACAACATACATAGAGTAAGTCTTCATTCGTACACCGGTATGCTGAGTTTTATTGAACCAGCAGAACTCATAAGGATTCTCGGCCAGCAATCTGTGAAGCATGGGCTCTAATTCGCAAGCCACAGTGTCAAGTATGGCATTTCCCAAATTAGGATATTGATGTCCGTCTTGATAAATATATTCAACACCTAAGTCTTCAGCAGTAAATATATTATCAAATCCAAGTTCTGTTATTTTGATCTCGAACTCGGTGTTTACAATTCGTCCGTCTGCCACAGCTGCAATCTTATCAGACAATATCTCATAAGTAGCAATATCCACATCATTGAACTGATAGTTATACATGCCTGATCCGGTATAAACAGTGCCATATTTTGGAGATACCGATGTCGAGTAATCGTCAGCAAAAATATCATCAGGGATAATGCTTCTGTCAGCATAAACCTCAATCGGAATTCTTTCAGGCTCTTCCGTATCATCTTGCTCATCCTGAGGCTCTTCCGGAAGCGTCTCGTCAGCATCTTGCGTGTTGTCTTCCTCGATAATCTCATCAACGATGACATCTGATTCCTCTGAATCCTCTTCAATATCCTCGTCGATCACCTCTTCAGGAGCTGCAATATCTTCGACTTCTCCCTGCTCTTCCTCGTTCTCAATCTGAACGTCTGCATCCTGATTGTCATTCTCATCAGCGAAAACCGTTGAGCCGAATGCCGTGACTATCAAAGCACACGTAATGAGAACAGATAAAACCTTACTGCCCAATCTTCTTTTCATGTGAATACCTCCAAAGCCGGAATGAAACACTAATTAATCTATCAATCTAATTTTATAATTTTGCAAGATTTTTATCTATAACAAAATAACCTCAATATATTGAATAAGTGTCTTATAATCGCAATTCGCGCCGGGTGACAGCTTTGCACCTCGAAATAGTCACTGGTTTTACCATTTCAGCCAGAGTGCCAAATTGGATACCAGAAATTGACACTCCAGCTGAAAATCTGCGAAAAGTTCAGTTCGAGTGACAGTTTTTTGGTGCAAAATTGGCACTCCAGCTGAAATCTTCATTTTCGCAACAATCAGAGACGAGAACCATCCGTGATCCCCCATTTTCGATACGACCAGCACGAAATTCTCATCCCCAATCCGCTCAAAATATAAGGGCTGAAGCCTAAGCTCCAGCCCCCATGTGACTATCTAAACCAAAAGCAACTGAAAGATTTAGAATTCGTCTACTTCAATCCACTGGGCAACAAATGTCATATCTCTGTCGACATCGACATATGTTACATACTGGTCGTCAACAGTCCAGCCGACAAACATGTATCCGTCTCTGTAAGGCTCTTCCAAATAGACTGTCTCGATTACGTCGCCTTCGTTGTAATAATAGATCATTGGCTCATAATCTTCGCCGTAATCAATGCCGTCATTATAGTCAAATGTAACCTGATATTCCTTGATCCAGGAAGCATACAATGTGATGTCTTCTGTTCCGACTTCAACGAGATTTACATAATTGCCTTCAGCATCTGTCCAGCCGTCAAAACTGTATCCTTCTCTGCCGACAGAGAATCCGATGTGGCGAACCGGGATAATGCTGTTTTCTTTTACGGAGAAGTAATCATAACCAACGTATTCATCATGACCTTCAATCCATTCGTCTTGTTCTTCATCCCAATAGCCGTCTACCCAAACCTCGAAATTGCCGCCAGCAGCATCGAGAGTTACGAGGACATTGCGCTTCCAGATAGCATAGAAGACTGTGTCTTCTTCAAGATCATAAATCCAGTCCTTCTCAGCTTCTGTAGCTTCAGGATCTAAGCTCCAGCCGACGAATTCATAACCGAAACGCCAAGGCCATGCACAACCGACAGCGAAGTTCTCATCAGGATCCTGGTCCCAGCCTCTGAAATCCTTTCCTTCAGGTTCACCAAATGATCCGCCATTAGGATCATAACAAACGATTACTGTAGGGCGCTTTTCCCAGATTGCTACGAATTCATACTCATCATTGAAATAGAGTTCAAGAATGCTCTCATCAACTATTGTGCAGTCAGGATCATCGGCATAAGCCCAACCGATGAAATCATAACCTAAACGTTCAGGTGCTTCGCAGCGGACGAATACCTTCTGGCCGTTGCCGAAATAACGGGTCTCTACTGTTCTGCCGTCCCAGAAGCATCCTTCGCCTGCGTTAAATATGAGCTTAGGATATGCAGCCCATACAGCGTACAGATCCATGTCTTCTGCTACAAGATCGAGCTCTTCATCGCAATAGTATGTGACTTCGTTACTTGTATCATCGATTGCATAACCGAGTAATTCATATTCGCCACGCTGTGTATAGTCCGGACGCCAACCCTCGATACGATACCTGCCGTCATCCCAAGCTGAGCGTACAATAGTATCTATTTCGATTTCTTCCTGGTTTTCTTCGTCCCAGTCATGCCATACGCCGCCATTACCGTGATAAGTAATAGTTGCAGGTGTATACCAGTATGCATAGAGAGTGATCTCATCGACATTGGAAAGATCAAGGCTGTCATCGACTAAAGTAGCGATATTATCCTGTTCAGTTGTCCATCCGATGAAGTAACGATCATCTTCATTGATCTCGGGACGTCTGCCGTCAAGATGGAACTCCTCATCAGCTCTGTAATAACGGATGAAACTATTCTCGTAGTCTTCAGAATTATAATCGACATAGTTATAGTAACCGCCGTTAGCGTCATAGGTGACTTTCTTGAGCTTCGTCCATACTGCGTAAACAGTAATATCCTTATCCGTTAAGAGATAATCTTTGTCTTCAACAAGTGTTTCATCCTCGAACATCCAGCCTGTAAATTCATAATCTTCAAGCGAAGGACGCCAATCGTTGAATCTGTAGTAATCGCCTTCCATTCCGGAATCATATTCTGTCTCGCGGTACTCATCCCATTCCTGGCCATCCTGCCTAACATGTACGTTCCATCCGCCGCCGTTAGCGTCGTAAGTGATCGTAACGCGCTTGAGCCATGTAGCGTATAAATAAAGATCCGTATCGTTGTCAACAATGATATCACCCGTAACAGGCTCATTTTTGCCGTCTACCCAGCCGTTAAATTCATAACCGTCGCGTTCAGGACGCATGAAATATTCGACATAGTAGAAATCAGGTCCGCTTACGTAATCATCAACAACCTGCTCGGTCTTATATGTATCAGGACCTTCATAGAATCTGAATTCACCATCGCCGGCATTATAGTGAATAACGCCCTTAGCTCTCCAAATAGCATAGAATACTACGTCTTCAGTAAGATCATAGAAGAATTGCGGTTCTGCTTCGGTTGCATCAGGATCTGTGCTCCAACCGATAAAGTCATAACATTCTCTTTCGGGCCAATCCATGTTGATCCAGCTTTCCATGATCTCCCACTGTTCAACTCTTGTTGTCTCTTGAGTCGGATGGCCTTCAAATTCGTCGGGTTCCCATCCATACCAGGCACCCTGGTTAGCATCGAAAGTAACATTAACGCAGCCTTCCCACTGAGCTTCAATGGTGATGTTAGAGTTAAGAACAACGCATTCAGCCCATTCGTCGTTAATTTTCCAGCCGATAAATTTGTAGCCTTCTCTGAAAGGTTCTTCGACATCGGAACCGATGTAATATGTGACGCCTTTCAGCTCATCTCTTATCTCTGTGGTAACCGGCTCATTGTCGCCATACTGCCATTTACCGCCATTTGCCAAATAAGTAACAGTTGCGGCCGGAGCCCAATCAGCATAGACATCAGCGTTACTGGTAATGCGGATCCTGTTCATGCTGTTTACGGGTTTATTATTGTATATCCAGCCGACGAAAACATAACCGGGTCTATGAGGCTCAATACCATACTGGATATAGTAGTTGCCCTTATTGATGTCAGTCTCGATATATGTGTCTGAATCTCCAAAGGAGCCGCCGTTTGCGTGATATGTGACTGTATAAGTCTTAACCCAGCCGGCAGTAAAAGTAACATTTTCGGTCAGCTCAACATAGTTGACATAAGTACCGCTTGCATTTTTCCAGCCGAGGAATTTGTATCCTTCTCTAACAGGAACTTCAAATTCGCTAAGGATCATGCTTCCGGGTTCGTAAGTGTCTGTTGTTGTTGCCTGGTTATTTGAAGGGAAAATACCTTCACCGGCATCAAAAGTAACTGAATAAACCTCGGCAACATGCAGTACTACCTCTTCAGACATGTCACTGAAACCGAACTTATCGGTAACGATACAGCGATAAGCCAAGCCGTCTCTGGCCTGTGTAATGCCGATAGATAACGTAGCCGTCTTAGCGCCGTCATTCATGGAGCAGGCTGTCCAGCCGGAAGACTTGCGGACCTGCCACTGATATTTAATGCCGGAGCCCTTTGCTTCTACGGTGAATGTAGCTGTACCGCCTACCGGACCGCTGTAATCAACAGGCTGAGTAAGGATCTCAGCAAGCTCGCCTACATGAAGCGTAACTTCATCTGTTGTGACGGTGTTAGTGCGCTCATCAGTAATAATGCACTTATACGTTGTGTTGTCACGTGCAGAAGTGATCGCGAGTGACAATGTAGCAGTCTTTGCGCCATCATTCTTGGAGCAATTGGACCAGCCCGAAGACTTGAGGACCTGCCACTGGTAAGTGAGTCCGTCACCGTCTGCTTCTACAGTAAACTTAGCCGTCTCTCCTACCGGTCCGTAATAATCGGTAGGCTGGGAGATTATCGTAAGATCCTTGGGACGATTGCCTACTGTAAGAGTGGCTTCTTCTGTAATAACAGAGGTCTCATTGGCATCTGAGATGATGCAATGGTATTTTGTGTTATTACGGTTTGACGTGATCGCGAGCGTCAGCGTATCTGTTTTTGCTCCGTCTTTGTTGGAGCAGTTTGTCCAGCCGGAAGACTTAAGTACCTGCCATTGATACGTCAGGCTTGAGCCTTCTGCCTCTACAGTAAATGTCGCCGTCTCGCCAACGGGACCCATGTAGTCAACGGGCTGAGAGATAATGTCGATCGTAGATTCAGGCTGTAGCTCGTCATCAGCCTTAGCTTTGAAAGGAACAAAAGCGACCAAAGCTAAAGCTATGAAGATCACCATGAATCTGGTTATCATGCCTCTTCTCATAATGCTTACCTCCAGTTCTTGAAAATAGAAATGTAAAAACGAGTTGACAAACAACTATAAATCAATACTAATTTACTATTTAGGCGTGGTCAATGTATTATCGGGTTTATTTTCTGTTTATTCACCGATAATTTAAGTGGTTCATAAATTGATAAAACAATGGAGACTTACTTAAGGTACTTTTTCCACTTAATTGATAATATCAAACCCGGGAAATACATAAGTTTATTGAGTTTGTTGATCTCTAATCCAAGGCTCTTTATCTCGCTGTATTTCTTCTTTGAAATAAACATATAGGCAAATCCCTGCATGGAAAAGCCGAGGCGGTACTTAAGCCCGCTGTCCTTTACCTGGAGCTGCGTGCAGTACTCGATCATGCTAAGAGGATTCTTTACCCTGAGCCTTCTTCCCTGCTTTGTGATGCCGCCGTCAAGATAGCTCGTGGTGCCCAGGACCTCGTGAGACCATAAGAATCTGGACTTTGAGGTCACCTTCATCATCAATGTGGCAGGGCCGGAATATTTCTCATTCTCAAATTCTGTAAAACGAAGACTGCCGAGCTTATCGGTAAAATAGCCTACATAGCCGTCGGCATTATATTTCTTAGCCTTGTGCAGCTGATAAGACATGTAGAAATCATTCTCAAAGTAAGGATATGCGATGATCTCATTCTTATCGGAGTCAAACCTGTTGAAGTGAATCGCTCCGCACTCGCTTCCCTTATATTCCTCAACATATTTCCTTACGATCTCGATAGCCGAATCATTAAGATTCTCATCGTCGTCAATTATCAGGATGAAATCCACGCCATCATCCATCGCATCGAGAGCCGCATTGATAGATCTGCTCTTTCCCCTGTTTGTGTGATGGATCACCTTCATCTGCAAAGCATTCTCATCCTGCATGGCAGTAATGGCATCCACCGTCTCCTGCCTGCTACCGTCATTTACGACAAACCACGTAAAACGCTTATCCTGCTGGTTTTTAAGCGATGAATAGAGCTTTTTAAGCTCTTCGGGGTGATTGTATGTAGCTGTAAGGACAACGATAGATTCCATAGGATTACTTTTTCCTGATTACATATACGATATTGCGCATGGTCAGAAGCTTATTGACCATTTTATTCGATTTGAAAAGAGAACCGATGAGCTTGCCTGCTTTGCGGTTATTAAGAGCTTCTATTGCTGCTTCATGCATTGTGATGGCTTCCTGAGCCTGCTTTAGCTGCTTATCAGTAAGTTTATCGCTGTATTCACCTGTCAGAGCCTTTAATTCGCGGACTTTGAAGATCCTCGAATCGATCTGGCGCTTCAAGCTCTTGGAAGAATCCAATATTCCGGTCTCGAAAGAAGACACGTTATTCGTATGAACTCTGTGCCTTACCAGAGCTTTATTGAGCTGATAGTACTTGCCGTTGACTGTGGCGATAAGGCCTACGGGAAGATCGTGAGGGATCTCATACTTTGTGGAGATCTTCTCTACTTCATCAAGCAGATCTCTTTTTAAGATAAGCGCAAGACCTGAGCTTCTGCCACTCCTCATCCTGTCTTCTATCGTAAGCTTGGTGACTTCGCCTTTGCCGCGTACTTTCTTGAAGCGGTTCGGACCGTCTTTGACAAAATTACCGTCAGAATCGATTGTTGTAAGCAGGCAGTAAGCCGCATCGGCATCCTTTTCGACCATTACCTTCTCGAGCTCTTCGATCTTCTCTTTCTCCCAGACATCATCCTGGTCGCAGAACAAGATAAGATCGCCCGTTGAGCGCTTGGCGCCATCAAGGAAATTCTTGATAAAGCCTTTATTCTCGGGGTTTACAGAGAAGGTCCACTTATCCTGAAGGTTGTACTTGGAGATGTAATCCGTGACTATCGCAGGAGTCTCATCAGAGGACCTGTCATCAGAGATAATGACCTCGTCAGCGGGCCTTGTCTGGGTCCTTATGGAATCAAGCTGCTCGATGATATAGTGAGAGCCGTTGTATGTGGATACGATAACCGAGATCTTCATTATAAGTAATCCCAAATAACCTGTTTGATCGATAAGAGCTCTTTGTCATAGGGCTGCATGCCGTTGATGTCCACGATCTTTGCGCCCTGGAAAGTGATGGAATTAAGGTCATCTATCTTATTCTGGAGAGACTTAAGATCTGTCTGCTCCGGCTTACGTCTCTGTGATTCTTCAGCTGTGATATTGATCCTGAATACGAGATCAGGCTTTATCTCTGTAACGATCTGAAGAGCCTTCATCTCCTTAGCGGCCATTTTCCTGACAAACCTTTCGGCCTTGATCATCTTGCCGTAAGTCTCGATCTTCGGACCGTCATTCTTATTGGGAAGCTCGATCTGAGGATATCTGTCGAGAACGCACAGGCCCCCGCCGATCCTGTACTTGTTCATCTTGATCATCTTCTTGTGGTTATTTTTCTCTACGCTGTAGATCGCAGAGATCCAGAGCCTCTTGCGCATATATTTCGCGGGCTTTTTGAAGAATGATATTGGTTCTTTCTGAACATAATCAGAGCTGTTGATGCTGACGTCAGCAGATGCTTTTGAGACTGATCTCATCTTCTTAAGTCCAGCAGTAAGAGGCGTGGTCTTGCCGTCACCAAGGCCCATATAAACAAGCTGGCAGTCAAATTGTCTGGAGATCCACTTATAGATCTCTTTAACGACCGTGCTCTTGCCGGCTCCGTCAACGCCAACAAATGCGAAAATACCGCCTGTGGTAAGCGCAGTCTTCCTGTTAAAGTCAAACTTGCCCTTCTTTTTGCGGATACGGTGATAGTAAAAATCGCACTTTCTCGTAAAGCTCTGGCAGGAAGACTTAAATCCGCCCTTTACTCTGTAGTGCTTCAGAGATTTTCTGACGATCTTGGTAAGCTTTCTGAATTCGCTGCTGTTGATCTGAGCTTTGTAAATGATATCTAAAAGCTTTTCAGAATAGTATTTTCCGAATAATTCCCTGGCATACTCTTCTACTACAGCCTTATCGCACTTATCGATTATCTGTGATCTCTCATCCTGAAGAGATTTATGAGTTTTATATAAGCCGATGCGCGACTTGATCCAGTCCTTCATGCGGGACTTAATGACAGATCTGACATTCAGAAGGATTATCTCCATATTGGGATCAGACGTATAAATACCGAATTCTTCGTTAAGAACGCGCGTATCAAGTATCTTCTCCCTCCACGGGATCTCATATTCCTTGACGTAAGCCTTGCCGGAGATCAACTGGTAATGAAGATGCAAATGATGGATATTGCCGCTCTCGGGATCAAAGAAAAGCCAGTTATCAACGCCCGGATAGTGCTTCGAAGTGATTGTATTCATCTGCTTTGCGTTAAGCTTAACGAGCACCGAATACAGGTCTTTCTGCCTGCGGGGATCTACTATGACGTCAAAGTCACCGGTCTTATTGAAGCTGAAGTCAAGATTAACATTGCTCTTAAAATGAGCATACCTGATGCCCTCAGAAGTTAACGCATTAAAGAATTCGTTCATTATATGCATAGTTCTGACTCCATTACTCTTTTGCCTTACTAGATTTTAACAATCTTCTGAGCATTTCAAAATCTTTCTTTTGCGGGATTATCATCTCCGTTACCCTGATCTTGGTCTTGACGGAGAACCAGATAAGGAATGTCAGACCGCATACGAAGTTGCCGAGTCCCGTAGCGAAAGCCGCACCGTTGATGCCCCAGATGGGGATCAAAAGCAGGTTAAATACGACGTCTGTTACGATAGCGATGCTGAGCATGAGCACATTTAACACCTGCTTTTTATTGACGATATTGTACTGAGCGATGAGTTTAAAGTAACCGATAGCGACTGTACCGAATGAGCTAATGAGCAAAGCCTGGTAAGCATCTTTATACTCTTCGCCGTAAAGGATATTGATAACGAACTGGCCTAAAAGCAGGAAGATAACGCACATGAATACAGATGACCAGATAGATACTCTGCAGACATTTGCGACTTCATGCTCATCGCTTCCCTTGCTCAAACGAGATACCAGCACGCCCTTTAATGTATCAGGTATCATGATGATCCTGTCAGCCATCTGGATGCCGATCGAATAAATGCCGATCATGGCACTGGAGATATATGTGTACTGCTTGAGCATCAGGACGTCGATCTTGTAATTCAAGGTAGTCATGAGCAGAGCCACCATCGGGAAAAAGCCGTATTTCGCGAGGTCAAAAGCAAGTTTGCGCATGCCTTTATGGATGACCACATGGGGCTTGAGCATAATCGTATAAACGACTGCCTTGAAGAGCTCTACGAACAGCAGGATAGCTACAAGCCAGACCAGATTTCTCTCCACGCTGATCCAGAGTATAGCTACAAACGCCACTTCTACGATTCCGGCGATTGTCCACCAGAGATTACGCTTGTTCGGGAATTCGATGAGGCTGACATATGCCACGATCTTGGAGTATCCGAAGATCGGGATAAGGAAAATAGCTATCTTTACTTCGATATTGTCGAAAGGCAGGAAGAATATAAGTCCCGCGATCAGAAGGAAGAACGTGAACAGTATTATCATCAGCGACATGTAGTCATTGAAGATCTTCTCTTTACCGTATTTCTTTCTAAAGTACGGATATGCCTGGTGCATACCGAAGGTAATTACGATGGCGCCGATATTGGTAATTGACGTGATATACGAAGATGTGCCCTGGAGAGCCGCGCCAAGGAATCTTGCGACGAGGATAGACTGCAGCAGGCTTATTGCTACTGAAGCAAAACGGCTCAGTATCGAGAAGAAATATTCGTTATGTAAAAGTCTCGATAACTTATTCATTTACTGATCCTTTAATACAAAGCCGGTTATTTCCTTCAAAGCATCGCTACTAGCAGTATCGATCTTAATGAGATTTGCAGGCGCGAAATAAGCTATTACCGCCTGAATGTTCTTATCTTTAAGCTCAAGATTTGCCTTCTGCTGTTCTGCTTCACCGATCAGGTACCTGTCCCCTTTATTCCCGCGCTTCTTGAGGCGCTCGATATTGGTATCGATATCAACGCTGCAGCTGATCACAGATGTATCAGGGCTCTCGTAGATTGGCTTTAACACCTTAGGAAGTTTCTCGAGATTAGCTATAGCCTTGCCGTGAGACAAAGTCGTTATGTACTGGAGTATTCCCTCATCAAAGAGCAGATAATCTATTTTGCCGCTCTTTGACCATTCGTCTAACTGGCAGCGGACGACAGCGATCTTTATGCCGTAAACGATGCGGTCTCTGTTGGGAAAGCCCATGACGAACATTGATCTCATGCACGAACCAAAGAAGCCCTTCTTAAACAGATAACGGAAGAATGCCTTGGACACGCTTCCCTTAAGCTCGTTATAGTTATTTGCGGTAAAGCCTTTTGCCTTCAGCTCATCAGTCAAGAGATCGCATAAAGTAGTCTTTCCGCAACCCGGTGTGCCGCAGAACTCTATAACACGCATCACTTAACAAACCTCTTTTTATTGGCAAAACGCGATAAGAATATAGACATCAGGATAGCAATCAGCGCACCCTTAAGGCTCGTGCCGATGATGGTATTGATCGTTCCTCTGTAGCATCCTGCAACGATGGAGATCGAATAAAGATAGAAAACCAATGAATAAAGGCTCTTTGTGTGATGCCTGTATGTGTATCTGATGAAAGCTCCCAAAAGTATAAATACCAGCACGATGCCTAAGACGCCGCCGATAACGTATCCGAAGCCGACATAAGTAAATGCCTGTCCCTTAAATGTTCCGGGATAAACCTCATTGTTGTACCAAGTGGAAGGATTGAAAGTATTAACAAAAGGCACAAGACCTCTGACCATCTCGTTAAAGAGGATCTTTATGCCGTAATATCCCTTGGTCCAGTCATTGTTGATGAGGAACTGTGTATTTCTTCCGGTGGCACGGAAGTCTGACATCAGGAACTGATAGAGGAAGTTACCCTCCATGTGGTTCGTGTTCATCTCGCCTCTTAAGAAGTAATACTTGAAGTTTACGGACAAGATCATTATTACGACACCGATAGGAACGAATATGAAGAGGTGCTTTTTCTTGATCTTACCGAAATAGAACAGCACGAACAAAAGGACAAGGATCGTTCTGATAAACATATCTCGCTCACCTGTCAGAAGTCCGAGAATAACGGATGCAGCTAATGAAACAAGCACGTAAGCTATTACCTTCTTGTTTTCGACGCATTTGTTGTAACACATCTGGATGAGCATGATTACGAGCATCCATCTGATGAGATGAACACCAAGGCTGTAGAAAACGTCATTTGCCTCCTTCATCGCGATCTTACCGGAATAGCCTCTTCTCAAAAGGATAAAAGCAAAGACTACAGCAAGTATCGCAAAGAGGTAAAACAGGAGATCGTTATATTTGGTATTGATGAGCGTAATATTGTCTTCGAGCTTGTCATCTACGACCTCACCGCCGACAACAGTCAGTACGACAGCCAGCGCGATGAGCGTAAATACTGTATTCTGATAGCTGTAGCCTGCGTAGGTGTCATAGCCCATCGCATAAAGGATCGTGTAAGACGTGTTATAAAGGCAGAATGTCAGAGAGAACCAGCAATAAGGGTGGATAAGGTCAAATTTTACGAGCCAGCAGGCTGCGAAGGCTACGGCCCAGACCACGAAGAGATGGACAGCGACACTATCAAAGAAGAATACGGCTAATAAAGCAAATGCTATGACAAATAGCATTATCAGCGTTCTATAGTTGATGAATGTCCTTAAATGTTCCATATAAATGGCTTAATCGACCTTTAGCACTTCTTCATTTCGCTTCTGCACAACAACAGAACCGGCCGGATACTTACCTTTAATCACGCTTCCGGCGCCGATCACGGAGTTGTCACCGATCTCAGTGCCTCTGAGGATTATGGTATTCGCACCGATCCACACATTATTACCGATAACGACAGGAGCAGTCTTAAACTTTTTGGCTTTAAGTCCTCCCTCAGCACGAAAATCGTGATCCTGGTCATAGACACAGACATAAGGTCCGAACTCAACACCGTTACCAATTATAACACTCTCATGAGCGGTAATAATGCATCCTGAATTCATATAAAAATTGTCACCGATGGTGACTTTTCCGCCATTTCGAACAGCGATACGGCCATTGGGAAGAGCATGAATGCGCTTGCCGATGATAAGGGAGCCGCCCTTTCTGACATCAAGCTCACAGCTTGCAGGTATCATTGCGGGCAGACTGATCTTAACCTTAGAGCCTCTGGTGATCTTGAGGCCCAAGAACTTAAAGAAACCCGAAACGGACGAATTGAAAGCCTTTATATACTTGTTCATTGCCCCTTAACCTCACCTGATACAGCGCGTTCGATCTCTTCTAAGTATGCCTTAACCACAAACTGACGGTCAAATTCCTTCTCTATCTTGGCTCTTCCAGCTAGTCCCATGTCGCGCTTCTGCTCATAAGGCATTGCGAGGAATGCTTCCAAAGCATTAACGAGAGCATCTTCGTCCTTTACGGGAACAATAAATCCGCTCTTTTTATCATCAACAGTCTCTCTGCACCCTGAACGGTCTGTAGCGATTATCGGTCTGCAGTGGGCCGCAGCTTCAAGAAGCACATTGCTCATGCCTTCAGGATAGTAAGAAGGATGAACGATGCAGTGAGCCATCTCAAAGAAAGGTATCATGTCCTTCTGCTGGCCGTGATACTTGATATATCCGCTCTTTTCAGCTTCTTCAAGGAGCCCGAGATAGCTCTCATCATCGCAAAGGCCGCAGATATGGAAGACTACATTCTTATGTTTCTCGTAGATCCTCTTAGCGCCGTTAAGATAAAGGTCAATGCCCTTTTCCTTAAGCACTCTGGCGATAAAAAGGAAATTGATGGTATCGGCATTCTCAGGATAAGGCATGGCCTTGTGTTTATTTAAGTTAACGCCTGAGCCCGGGAGCAGCCTTGTCCTGACACCGGGCTTCAGCATCTTATGCTCGCTAAAGAATGCTTCATTCTCATCGTTTTGGAACATAATGCATGAAGCGCCGGCCACTCCTGACTTATAAAGTCTTGTGGTGATCTTCTGCATCATGCCGGGATATTCAACGGCAGTGCCGAGACCTGTGATATTGGGAATATAGCGGATCTTTAAGGACTTGCAGGCCATTCCGCCATAGACATTAGGCTTGATGTTATAGGTCAGGACGATATCAGGCTTTTCTGCCTTAAGGATCTTCTTAAACTTGGAAAGGAGCCCCAGATCAGACAGCGGATTCTTTCCGTGCCTGTTGGTCTCGATATCGATGAGCCTGCATCCTAAGGCTTTAAGCTCGTCCTGATAGAGCAAAGGCTGCGATGCAACTACAACCTCATTACCGTCAGAAACGAGCCTTTCCAAAAGCTCGTCTCTGAGATTAAAAGCATAAGTTGTATCGTTGGCTAATACCAGAACCTTCATGCCCTGCATCATGTCACCTCACCATTTTCTTCGGGTAAGTCAGTGATGTTAGAGACCGCGGCGGTGGTCTGCCCTTCCGCGATTCCCTCGGTGCTGTCAGGCACAAACAGTATCTTTACAGTTGCAAAGCATATTCTTAAGTCTTCGATAAGGCTCGGATGAGCGATATACATGAGATCCATCTGGAGCTTATCGTAAGGAGTTGTGTTGTACTTGCCGTAGACCTGGGCATAACCAGTAAGACCTGCCTTTGTCTGGAGCCTTAACTGGAACTCGGGCATCTCCTTCATGTACTCTTCAGCAATCTCGGGCCTTTCGGGACGGGGGCCTACGATAGAGAGGTTGCCAGCGAGGATATCAATAAGCTGCGGGAGCTCATCGATGCGGCACTTTCGGATAAATCTGCCTACGGGAGTTATTCTGTCGTCCTTATCGCCCGTTGAGAGCCTTGCGACTCCGTCCTTCTCGGCATCTACCCTCATGCTCCTGAACTTATGGATCTTGAAAAGCTTGCCATTATAAGTAAGTCTGGTCTGCTTATAGAAGACAGGACCTTTGTCATTGCACTTGATAGCGATGGCCGTGATAAGAAAGACCGGCGAGAGGATGATCAAAGCCAATAAAGAGAGAACTATATCAAATAATCTCTTAGTTACGAGATATGAAGGATTCGGATGGAATCTCTGTACTCTCATTATCGGGAGATTGAACATGTGCATCTCTCTGGCGCTGCTCATAATGACGTCACCGATCCTCGGAATCAGATAGACCTGTTTATTCTGATAGAGGCAGTACTTGAGGATGATGTTACGGTCGTGGCTGTGAATACCGCTGAGGAATACTACGCCCATCTCATCGATCATGGAAAGGTCAGCAAGGCACTCCTCTACTGATGCGGTCTTCTGTACGTCAAACTTCTTCGTAAGGCCGTAATCTTCGATAAGATCCTTCATTCCGCGGCGCGTATCATAGATGATGATGGATTTCTTGGCCGGGAAGCACGCGAAATAGATCTTGTGGGCAATAAACGTCCAGATCATGGATATCGATACCTGGTCAACGAAGCAAAGCATCAACGGCAGAGGATTCGTAAATCTCTTGGCCAGGAAGAACATGATGATATAGAAAATGCCGTCAGATAAGAACAAAGACAGCGACTGGCTTGCGACTATATCAAATATACGGAAATGCGAGATCAGGAAAGCATCGTATGTCTTGCCGAATATGTAATACAGGATGGCAAACAATACTATGATCGCTACATCGCCCTTCCAGTAATACCTGACAGCTGTAAGGTTGTCATAGTAAATGAACCATGCAACGGCAAAAGACGCAACCATCAAAAGCAGATTGAAAAGCTTAAGAAGCCTCAGACCCACTTCATGTAAAAATGCGTTTTTCAAGTTAGATTTGCCCATGATTGTCCCTAAATACTAAAAGTCTAAAGTGATTATACTAATAAATTTTTAAAAACAAGAATATAGTCAAAAATGTTTGCAAAATGTAACATATCACCCGGTTACAGTAAGGCTAACCTCATCAGATGTGACCGATATCCCGTTCGAATCAGTAACAACACAGTGATAAACCTTGCCATTACGTGAGCTCTTGGCTTCCATAGACAGCGTGGGAGTCTTGGCCCCGTCATTTACAGAGCAGTTTACCCATTCGCCGTTCTTGAGTACCTGCCACTGATACTTTAGGCCGCTGCCTGAAGCTGTTACCGTAAAAGTGGCCGTCTCACCTGCCGCTGCAGAGCAATCTACAGGCTGATTTACGATCTCAAGGGCTTTATCGATAGTGAGAGTTACTTCTCTTGTAGTAACAGTCTCATCATTGGCATCGGTTATTACGCATTGGTACTTTGCGCCGTCACGGGAGTCCTTGATCTCCAGGGATAACGTGTCAGTCTTGGCACCGTCATTCTTGGAGCAGTTAGTCCATGCGCCGTTCTTATACGTCTGCCACTGGTATTTAAGTCCGTCTCCTTCAGCTTTTACGCTGAATACGGCAGTCTCACCTGCTTTTCCTGAGAAATCCGTGGGCTGTGTAACGATCGACAAAGGGGCAATAACGCTCAAAGCGACTTCATCAGAAGTAATCTGCTTTCCCTTTGCATCAGTTAAGACACAACGGTAGATCAATCCATTTCGGGAGCTCTTGGCCTCCAAAGAGAGCGTGGGTGTTTTGGCTCCGTCATTGATCGAGCAGTTAGCCCATTTGCCGGATTTTAATACCTGCCACTGATACTTTAAGCTTTCTCCCCTGGCAAGCACGCTGAATTCCGCGATGCTTCCGGCTTCACAGCTCACATTCCTGGGCTGCGTTACTATCAGGATATCAACGCTGTTGGCATTAACTCCGGACGAATACGAAGCTGCCTGGTCAAGATGGAAAATCTGTTCAGCGCCTTCCTGAAGCTCTGTTTTAGTTAGCCTTCCGTGCGGATAGCAGTAGTTATCCTTAGTCTTTATGACTTCCCACTGCACGGACCACGTGAAAGCACCCCAGGCATAGTAATCGATATCTTCAAAATCGTAAAACCAGTCAGTCCTGCCGTAGTCAAAAGCAGTACCAAAGCCCATGTAACCTGCAAATCTGTGCGCCATGAGCGCAAAATCCTGCCTGCTGACGAGCTCACCTACACCAAATACATCGGAACTAATATCCGGGTACCCGAAGCATATATTGTTATCCTGTCCCCACTTAACAGCCTTAGCGTAAGAAGCATTAGAAGGCACATCCTTATACTTGCACTTTCCGCTTACGTAAGGGCTTCCCGCGAGCTGGTACAAAAGCTGAATTGCCTCTTCTCTTGTGGCGAACTGCTCACTGTCAGAGTGTCCGTCATTTGTGTCGATATAGCTGTCTGTGACATTGCTTGTCTGTCCGCTATTGGTCACGATGTTAACGTCGTTATCGACAACAAGACAATGCACGAGATTATCAAAGTACTCACCGCTCCCGCCGTAATTGACCGTGTACGAATGAACATCGCCAAGATGAGACTCATCCTTATAAACACCGTCCTGATAAGCCTTAATAAGCCTGCTGTTGTTGCTGATATCAAGCGTGCTGATACCACGAAGCCCAAATGCCTGTAGATAGTAAAGCTTTGGGTTATTTGAGATATCGAAAGACGTAAGCCTCCAGTCGCATTCCAGATGCAGCACTGCAAGCCTCGGGTTCTGGCTCAGATCGAGCGAAGTAAGATACTCATTATAGCTGCACACGAGCATCTGAAGCTCAGGGTTGTGCGTCACATCTACCGTAGTAGCACCCGTCTTGGCACAGTTATAGAATTCCAGGCTCGGAAGCTTGCTGACATCCACATTACCGAGATTCGGATTATTCCAGATATCAAGCCTTTTGAGCAGCGTGTTATTCGATAAGTCGATCGATGTGAGCTTATTATTAAATGCATCCAGCTCGCAGAGCAGCGGATTATTCGACAGATCCAGAGACGTGATATTGCAGTCACTGCAGAAAAGATTCTCGAGCTTGGTGTTCTTTGACAGATCGAGCTTTGTCAGATTAGGATTGGCATTGCACTCGACATAAGCTATCTCGGGATTGTTCTTAAGATTCAAAGATTTCAGTTTGCACCCGTAGCAATATACCCATTCAAGCTCCGGATTCTTAGAGAAATCAAGCGAAGTAAAAGAGTTCTTCGAGCACCATATGCCCTTAAGATGCGGGTTACCGGACAGATCCCAGCTGGAGATCTTGTTATTCAGACACCAAAGTCCCTCAACATTCGGGAAATACTCAATGCCCTGAATAGACACGATATTGCTGTTCTCACAGTGGACATTGATAACGCTGTTTCGCTCAGCTTCCGAGAGATAACCATTGAGGTCTTTATCGTAATCATGTCCCGCGATCACCGTTCTAAAGTTTTCATCCGGGAAATGCGCGCTGTCTATCTTAATATCGCCTGCAGCATGAACAGGAATACCGCGCATAAACGGCAGGATCGCCGCGGCGGCCATAACGGCGGTTAAAAGCTTGGATAATGTCTTCATATGAATCTCTCCGGTACAGGATGAGAATATTTTGGCACTATTCGGCTTTTACATATATTTAAAATAAAGGAAATTTGTTAATTCTATTTTTAGAATTAGCGGTTAGTGACGGCCGAGTGGCGTTTTGCCCGCATTTATTTTATTGATTTTCGGTCTGTTACGCTAAATTGCCTAAATCGATACCCATATCAGGTACTCCGGCGGGAATTTACTCAGTATTCCCGTTTCAGTGCCTGTTTTGGTACCCGTTTTAGGCAATCTGGTGGGAATGCTCTTGCGATTTCAGCCACAGTGTCAGTTTAGGTGGTCAGATTTGGCACTCCAGCTGAAATTCCAAGCAAATTTCAGTTTCAGTGACAGATTGAGTGGGCAGAATTGACACTCCAGCTGAAATCAACAAAACCTCCTTTAACAATAATGAAAAAGCCGCCATAATCATTGACGGCTTCAAAACAAAAACTAATGTCTAATTACCATCAACTGGCCTTAACGCAAGAAAACGGCACAACATTCGAAGGTGCATCTTGCTCGGCAAGCCAAAGAGTTAATTTTTGCTGCATATTCATCCAGCTTTCAGCTGAAGTGCCGGTAGCTATGCTGATTCTCAAAGCCATATCAGGACTTAAAGAAGATTTTCCATTGATAAATTCAGACAAAGCCTTTCTGCTGACACCAAGCATCTGAGCGGTCTTAGTAACTGAAAGATCTAAAGGCTTCATTACATCCTCGTAGAAAACGATTCCGGGATGAGTAGGCTTTCTTGTCATAGTAGTCATAATAGTTACCTCTCAATGATAATCCAAATAATCTACAAGATAAGCGTCTTCATCCTCAAAATAGAAAGTTATTCTCCAATTGCCACTGACAGAAACAGACCACAAGTTCTTTTTGTCACCTTTAAGCGAATGAAGATCATAGCCAGGTAAATTCATATCTTGAGGATCTATACTTGAATCCAATCGGTCAAGTATTCGCGCTAATCTATTAGCGTGTTCGGGCTT
This sequence comes from Clostridiales bacterium, assembly GCA_017554745.1. GTDB lineage: Bacteria > Bacillota > Clostridia > Saccharofermentanales > Saccharofermentanaceae > Saccharofermentans. The sequence continues at coordinate 148,423 of JAFZHS010000017.1, forward strand.
AATTCCTTTCTTTGATCCTGTATAGAAAAAGTCTTTCAGACCTTTGTGTGAAAATGACTTAATCATGGTTCGATTGTAACCCGTAACGTAACACTTGTCAATTGGCAGCAATCCAAAAAACATGTTTGGATTTAATACTACTAATCTAATGATTTAAGATTGATATAACAATAACTTAGATGCGTTTTCCTCAACAAGGAAGCGAAAACAAACAGTTTCTGTCCTATTAATCAATATCCAGCTTCTTCAGCAGCTCATACCTGACATTGCTGCGCTTGAAGTCTTCTTTGAGCTGCTTCTTGTTCCTGCCGGAAGTAAAGCCTTTCTTGGCGCACCTGAAACTCATATAAAGCCAGCAGAAAGGCTTGAGCCAGTGGTGGCGCTGGTATGCTGCCCATTTCTTCTCGCCGGTCTTTTGAAGCCACGGAAATAGGCCATTGCTCTTGATGCGCGTGCTTACGGTCTCGACAAATCTTCCCCTGTCATTCTTGCGACCGAAATTGCCGGAATCAAGGATAATGTCCATCAGCTCCGCACAGGCAGATTCATCTGCGTCGGAGCACCAGGTGATCGTCTCAGGGAGCCCTAAGTATATCTGGCACATTCTGGTAACGGTAATGGCAAGCGTATCCATTCCCTTCTCTTTGGCGACCGAAGAAAACTCATTGTTCCAGAATTCATCATCAAGATTGCTGCAGACATACATCATCCAGTCGACGACATGGCGAAGGCCGACGGCTGACTTCAGGTGTCCCCTGAAATGATCGAGAAGCACCAGGCCGTTGGCGAGCTTTGGCAGCATCAGGAAGTCGTGGCCGTCAATATTCACACTGACAGGGCTCTCAATGCCTGCAAAAATATAATCTTCAATATCTATCTCGTGGCTGAAGCGTTTGTGTAGCTCAAAATTCATATCGCCTTTTTTGAAGGAAACATGCCTGTCGTCCTCGTGGTCAAACACGTAATCTGCAGACTTTAATACCGATACGGCTTCATCGAAATGCTCAAGCGGCACCACAAAATCAATATCGCCCATCATCCGCTTGAAAGGCACCTTATAACTGACCGCGGAAGCATTGCCCTTCAGGATAACCATAGGAATGCCTGCATAACCAAGCAAATTCTGAAGAGCATCCTGCGCCAGACAATAACGTATGTGGCAGGTTTGAGCCCATACTTGAGCCTCCTGGAATTTAACATTCATATAACCAGCAGGGATCTCGGAGGCGATCAAGCCCAGCACAGATTGCTGAAGCGACTCTTCGTATAATGAATCCATATCAACATCAGCAAAACTAATGGCCCCTGAAGGACCAAACTGAGATTGCTTAACCAAGCTTAGTAATACTGACTGTTCTTTATCCATATATCAACTTATCTTCAATTCTTTCAATAGTTCATAACGTTCGTTGCTTCGCTCAAGGTCATCTTTGAGCTGCTTCTTATTCCTGCCGGACTTAAATCCCAGCTTAATATATCTGCAGATCTGATAAAACCAGCAAAACGGCTTGAGCCAGTGATGCTTATGGTAAGCCTTCCAGTTGTGCTTGCCTGCATATTGGAGCCATGGGAACAAGCCCATACTCTTTATGCGCATATTAACAATCTCAACACTCTTGCCTTTAAGATTCTTGCGACCGAAATTACCGGATTTAAGTATAACATTCATTAATTGCTCACAAGTAGATTCTTTTGCATCTTTACACCAGGTTATCGTCTCAGGAAGGCCCAAATAGATCTGGCACATGCGGGTTAATGTAACAGCTAGAGTATCCATGCCAAGCTCTTTAACCACAGGAGCAAACTCATTGTTCCAGAACTCATCATCAAGATTGCGGTAAACATACATCATCCAGTCTATTGCTTGACGAAGACCTACAGAACTTAGAAGATGTATTCTGAAATGATCTAAAAGCACCAAACCATTGGATAGTTTAGGAAGCATCGGGAACTCATGGTCTTCAATTGTGGCACTATCTCGGGAATTCAATCCTTCAATTAAATAATCCTCGAAATCAACACCATAACAATAATGATGATGAATCTCAAATAGCTGATCACCTTTTTTGAATGAAGCATGTCTTCCGTTGTCGTGACCTTCAACATAACCGTTAGAAGACAACAAAGCTTTGGCTTGCTTGTATTGATCCTGGGGCACCAAAAAATCAATATCACCCATCATGCGCAGATAAGGTTCTTTATAATTAACAGCTGAAGCATTACCCTTCAGGATTACAAAAGGAATGCCTGCATCATCAAGGAGCTTCTTTAATGCGTCTTGATCATCACAATAAAGAAAATACGAAGCCTTACGCCTGTAGCGGGCTTTATACCACTTGGGATTTACATATTCATCGGGTATTTCAGAAGCAGCCAGACCAAGCACTGATTGCTGTTCAGCTTCTTTAAACAAAGCATCCATATCGACATCAGCAAAACTTATGGTCTCAGAGAGGCCAAATTGAGATTGCTTTATCAAGCTGAGTAATACTGACTGCTCTTTATTCATACCCGTATGATACCTTAAAACTCAAAATATGTTAACTTTTCTACTTGTTAGTATTGCTAACACAATTTGCAGATATTTGACTTTGATAACCAATTAGTGTTATTCTTCGTCTATTAATGTTTCAGGAGAAGAATAATGAAAGAATTATCAGCTGATCTGCTTTCATCTACAGTAATAGCACGGCGCAAAGAAAAGAAGCTTACACAGTTAGATCTTAGCAAAGCAACCGGCATCAACCGCGCTTTGATCTCACAATTAGAGAATAAAGAGTTTACCCCTTCGGCCAATCAATTAATGGCGCTAGCCGAAGTATTGGACTTTAAGATCGATTCTGTGTTCGCGGATCCTGACAAGCAAAAGTTAAACAATGTCAAACACTATAAGATTGCCGTTGCCGGCACCGGTTATGTTGGACTTTCTCTCGCAGTTCTCTTAGCTCAGCACAACCAGGTTACTGCCGTAGATATCGTTAAAGAAAAGGTTGATAAGCTCAACAACGGCATCTCACCTATCCAGGACGAATACATCGAGCGTTATTTAAATGAAGCAGCTGAGGGTAAGCGTTCACTTAACTTAACAGCAACTTCAGATGGCGACAGCGCATATAAACACGCAGATTTTATAATTATTGCTGCTCCTACAAATTACGATCCTCAGAAGAACTTCTTCGTTTGCTCTGCTGTTGAAGGCGTAATCACGCAGATCAAGAACGCTACAAAACGCAATAAGACAAAACCTACTATCGTTATTAAATCTACAATTCCTGTTGGCTATACTAAGCATTTAAGAGACAAGCTCAATATGGACAATATAATCTTCAGTCCTGAATTCTTAAGAGAATCCAAAGCTTTGTACGATAACCTATACCCCAGCCGTATTATCGTCGGTTGCGACAAGTACAACTTGGGTGTTGCAAAGACATTCGCTACCCTCTTACAACAGGGTGCAATCAAGGAAGATATAGAGACGCTCTTTATGGGAACAACCGAAGCTGAGGCAACAAAGCTCTTCGTAAATACATACCTTGCTCTGAGAGTCTCTTACTTCAACGAACTAGATACCTATGCTGAGATCAAAGGTCTTAAGACTGCAGACATCATAAAAGGTGTCTGCTTGGATCCCAGAGTCGGTGACTACTACAATAACCCCAGCTTCGGTTACGGCGGATACTGCCTCCCTAAGGATACAAAACAGCTCCTGGCCAACTACCAGGATGTCCCGGAGAACCTTATTCAAGCTATTGTTGAAAGCAACAGGACACGTAAAGATTTCATCGCGGACCGTGTCCTTGAGATTGCCGGAACATACGGTAACAGCGAGTCATACTCAAAGAACAAGGAACAAAAGCAGAAAGAGATCATTGTTGGCGTTTACCGCTTAACGATGAAGTCTAATTCAGACAACTTCCGTCAAAGCTCTATCCAAGGTGTAATGAAGCGTATCAAAGCAAAAGGCGCTACAGTAATCATCTACGAACCTACACTTGAAGACGGTACAACATTCTTTGGTTCTAAGGTAGTTAATGATATAAAGAAGTTTAAGAAGAAATGCGGCTGCATCATCGCCAACAGATACGATCCTGTATTAGATGATGTTGAAGAAAAAGTATATACGAGAGACTTATTCAGAAGAGATTAATAAACAAAGGAGATATAAACCATGAAGATCACAGTCGCAGGAGTTGGTTACGTAGGCCTTTCTCTCGCAGTATTACTTGCCCAGAAGCATGAAGTAACTGCAATTACTACCACTGAAGCAAAAGCCGAGAAACTCAATAAGTTCATCTCCCCTATTCAGGATGATGAGATCGAGCGTTTCTTCAAGGAAGCACGTGAAGGCTCAAGAGAGCTTAATCTTCATACGACTACTGATAAAGCAGCAGCTTACGGCAATGCTGAATTAGTAATTATCGCTACACCTACTAACTACGACGACGAGAATCATTTCTTTGATACTTCTGCCGTAGAAGATGCTATCGAATGGACACTTAAGGTAAATCCTAATGTCCTTATGGTAATCAAATCTACGATCCCTGTTGGCTATACTGAATCAGTTAAGAAAAAGTATGGTGTTAAGAACATCATCTTCTCGCCTGAATTCTTAAGAGAATCCAAGGCTCTTTACGATAATCTCCACCCCAGCCGTATCGTTGTAGGTTGTGACGACGATCAGAAGGCTGAAGCACAGATGTTTGCTGATCTTCTCCTTGAAGGAGCAAGAGTCGAAGAACAGAGAGCCGGCCAGGAGCCTCAGAATATTCCCGTACTCCTTGCTCACTTGACAGAAGCCGAAGCAATCAAGCTCTTCGCTAATACATACCTTGCTGTACGTGTTTCCTACTTCAATGAGCTTGATACATATGCTCAGTCTAAGGGGTTGGATACACAGATGATCATTGATGGTGTCTGCATGGATCCGCGTATCGGAGGACACTACAATAATCCTTCATTTGGTTATGGCGGATATTGCCTGCCTAAGGATACAAAGCAGCTCCTTGCTAACTACAAGGATGTCCCGCAGACCATGATCGAAGCAGTAGTTAAATCAAACGCTGTAAGAAAAGACTTTATCGCAGACCAGATCATTGCCAAGAACCCCAAGACTGTAGGTGTTTACAGACTTACGATGAAGTCTAATTCAGATAATTTTAGAGCTTCTGCTATTCAGGGGGTAATGAAGCGCATTAAAGCTAAGGGCATCCCGATCATCATCTATGAGCCCACGCTTGAGAATGGTTCTGAATTCTTCCGTTCAGAAGTAGTTAATGACCTTGACAGATTCAAGACCGAATCAGATGTCATCCTTGCTAACAGATTCGACGCTGATGTTTTAGGCGACGTTGAAGATAAGGTTTATACAAGAGATTTGTTTAAGAGAGATTAATATGGGAAAGACAAAAGTAGAACTTAACGGCAAAACCATACTTGTTACCGGTTCACCGGGATTTATCGGTGCTAATCTAGTAATCAGGTTATTATCGGAAATGACTTCAGGTACAGTCATCTCCTTAGATAACATGAACGGCTACTACGATCCTAAACTTAAGGAATACAGACTTAAGTTAATTGAAGATGCTGCTCTTGAATCCCCTGTCAGCCATATCTTCATCAGAGGAAACATAGCAGATAAAGACTTGATTGATAAACTATTTAATGAATACAAGCCGTCTATTGTAGTTAACTTAGCTGCACAGGCAGGTGTAAGATATTCTATCGATCACCCGGATGTTTACATCGAATCAAATCTCATAGGTTTCTATAACATCCTTGAAGCTTGCAGGAACAACCCTGTAGAACATTTAGTCTATGCTTCAAGTTCTTCAGTTTATGGCGGCAATAAGAAAGTACCGTTCAGCGTTAACGATAAAGTAGATAATCCTGTCAGCCTTTATGCAGCAACTAAGAAAAGCAACGAACTCTTAGCTCATTCTTACAGCAAGCTCTATAACATCCCTTCTACAGGATTAAGATTCTTTACTGTATACGGTCCTGCAGGACGCCCTGATATGTTCTACTACTCTGCCACAGAAAAGCTTGTAGCTGGAAAAACTATTCAGATCTTCAATTACGGCAACTGTAAGCGCGACTTCACGTATATTGACGATATTATTGAAGGCGTATATAGAGTAATGCAAGGAGCGCCTGAAAAGATCAATGGTGAAGATGGTCTTCCCTTGCCTCCTTATGCAGTTTATAACATCGGTGGAGGAACTCCGGAAAACCTTTTAGACTACGTTTCAACTTTACAGGAAGAACTGGTAAGAGCAAATGTCTTACCTGAAGACTATGACTTTGAAGGACACAGAGAATTAGTAGGAATGCAGCCTGGAGATGTACCAGTCACCTACGCAGACAGCAAAGCACTTGAAGATGATTATGGTTTCAGACCTACGATTGGAATCAGAGAAGGTTTGGGAAAGTTTGCAGAGTGGTATAAGGTGTATGAAAAGTAAGCACTCAAAAGTTATTTAACATAACATTCTTAACCTAGAGCAAAAATGTTTTTGTGTTCGGATTTTTTGCCATTCATCTCACATACAACAGCCTTATATAATTCATTTAGATTTTTAGTATTATCGAGATATCGGCCAGGAAATAAATCAATTTCCACTCTTAATACATCTCCAGGTTTAAGAGCATATTGCTTATTACCATTATGTGTAAGATAGCAATGCCCGACTAATGTATTGTTTTTTATAGTTCTTAACTCAACACACTTAATATATATGCCTTCTCTGCCAATGTTATAAACTATTAATCTTATTTGCGTATTAGATAATTGCAAATCTTCAACCAAATATAGTTTTTTATAGTATGGTTTATCTGAAACTATAATGGCAAGAATGCTTAAAAACAGAGAAACGAACAACACTATATCTCTAACATTATCCATTACAATTACCTTTCCACATATTTGAAGTAGTTATATCAAACAGGCTCGTAGAATGTATCAGGTCTATTGGGGTTAAAAATCTCATTACACGTCATCACTGTTACAAGATCTTCAGTCTCAGACAGATTTATTATGTTATGTGTCCATCCCGGAATCATGTGAACAGCCTCGATATTCTCCCCTGACACTTCAAACTCAACAGTCTCACCAGTATTGATATTCCTCTCCTGTATTAAACCGTGACCGTGAACAACAATAAAAAGTTCCCACTTAGAATTATGCCAGTGCTGTCCTTTAGTTATACCGGGTTTGCTGATATTGATTGACACCTGGCCACAATCTTCAGTGTGAACTAATTCCGTAAAAGAGCCTCTGTCATCAACATTCATCTTCAATGCATACTTGAACTTATCTGCAGGAAGATATGAAAGATATAAACTGTATAGCTTCTTGGCAAAAGATCCTTCAGGCATTTTGGGCATCATAAGTGTCTTGGGCTGTGATTTGAACAGTTCTAAAAGATCTACGATTTCGCCCAATGTAACTTTGTGTGTTACGGGAACGCAGCAGAAACGTCCGTCATCTTTAAGGATAGTCTCAACGCCCTCAAATTCGCAGTGCTTCTCTTTGCCTTCGAGAAGGTCATACATACCTTCGACAAGGTCATCTATGTAAAGTAACTCAAGTTCAGTTAAACGGTCATTAACAGTAAACTCTTCATCATTTGCGACAGCCCAGCAGAATGTAGATACAGCTGAATTATACTTAGGTCTTGAGTGACCCATGAGATTAGGGAATCGGTATATTGCTACTTTTGCACCGGTTTGTTCGCTATATGCGAAGAACAAGTCCTCCCCTGCTTTCTTGCTCCTGCCATATTCGGAATCTCCAAATCTACCTGACAATGTTGCCTGGATTGAAGAACTGAGCATAATGGTTGCTTTGTTATTGTTAGACTTAAGGCTATCCAAAAGCTTGCTTGCAAAACCGAAGTTGCCCTTCATGAATTCTTCAGGATCTTTGGGGCGGTTCACGCCTGCTAGGTTAAATACGAAGTCGCAGTCAGCGCAGAATTTCATAAGATCTGAAGGATCGGAATCAATATCGTATTCGTAAATCTCATCAATAACGATATCAGGTCTGGTCCTATTCTTACCATCTCTGATGTTCTTAAGGTTATTAACAAGAGCGGTACCGACCATGCCTTTTGCACCTGTTATGAGGATCTTCATGAATCCTTCCTCCAGACCATCTTATTCACTATGCCTACATAAGACTGAATGATCTTAACAACCTTATCAGAAACATTCTCATCTACATAATCAGGTACAGGTATACCATTATCACCATTATTAACCATCTCTACTGCTGTATCTACAGCCTGGAGCAATCCGTTGGTATCAATTCCGCTGATAATGAAGCAACCCTTATCAAGCGCCTCAGGACGCTCTGTGGAAGTCCTGATGCATACTGCCGGGAAAGGATTTCCTACCGATGTGAAGAAACTGCTCTCTTCAGGTAAAGTTCCGCTATCAGATACCACTGCAAAAGCATTCATCTGCAGGCAGTTATAATCATGGAATCCCAAAGGCTCATGTTGGATAACTCTCTTATCGAGTTCGAAGCCTGAAGCCTCAAGTCTCTTTTTTGATCTTGGATGGCATGAATAGAGGATTGGCATATCATACTTTTCAGCCATCTTATTGATCGCGGTAAACAGAGATAAGAAGTTCTTCTCTGTATCAATATTTTCTTCTCTATGAGCAGAAAGCAGAATGTACTTGCCTTTTTCAAGGCCGAGCTTAGTGTGTACATCAGAAGCCATGATCTTGTCCAGGTTCATTCTTAAGACTTCTGCCATAGGAGAACCTGTTACATAAGTTCTCTCCTTAGGAAGACCGCAGTCAGCAAGATACCTTCTTGCATGCTCGCTGTACGCGAGGTTTACGTCTGAGATGATATCAACGATACGGCGGTTTGTTTCTTCAGGAAGGCACTCATCCTTACATCTGTTGCCTGCTTCCATGTGGAAGATCGGGATATGAAGTCTCTTTGCTCCAATTACAGATAAGCAGCTATTGGTATCACCAAGGACAAGAACTGCATCCGGTTTAAGTTCAACCATTGCCTTATAGCTAGCTGAGATGATATTACCCATCGTCTCACCCAGATCATTACCTACAGCATCAAGATAAAGTTCAGGATCTTCAAGCTCCAAATCCTTGAAGAAAACTCCATTCAAATTGTAGTCGTAGTTCTGGCCAGTATGAACTAGAAGCGTATCGAAATACTTTCTGCATTTCTTGATAACAGCAGCCAAACGGATGATTTCGGGTCTTGTGCCTACGATGATCATCAGTTTTAATTTTTCATTATTTTTCCACATAACACGCCTCAAATTAATTAGATATCGATTTGTCCATCGTATGAACTATCTTCACTTGATATGCCCAAATCATCCAGAACCAACTTTAATTTGTCTTTCATTTTTCCTGAAATCCATGGGTTAAAAGTAACATTTATATCCTTTATAAACATATCATCTACCTTTAAAAACACACTATCAATTAACAAGTCACCTTCAGGATTAGATGTTTCTTTGCTTCCATCTGGTTTAACAATCAGTCTAGTTTCTCTTTCAAACTCCCAGATACTATATTTTATACAACCAGCTAATTCTCTAATATCTTTTTCATCGAACTTTATATTGACAAATGGTCTTTCTTTATGATTATACTCACTAGTTAATTTGTTTAAATAAACTACATCTTTTAACTCGCACAATTGTGGTTCATCTTTAATTTCAAATAAAGGCTTTGTCATAGAATAAAAATGAACTAAATCGCCTTTATTGTAATAGTAGATATTCCCCTTATTGAAACACCTCGTAAGGCTTGATTTAGGAAAATCAATACGTATCTTTATGCCTGATGGTTTCCCATACATCTGCCACATTGAAACATATTCTTGATTTCCTGTCATACTGAAAATGTAATAATTCCTGTTATCACTGAAATATGACTCTTTCTTATCATTCAGACAGTTTACATTATTTAGTTTAAGACACTTTCCATAAACTATTTCCAACAGACTTTCAAATGTAGTAAAGTGATATAGTTTATCTTGACTATTAATGGTACTTAAGTACTTTGATAAATCTCTGGTACTTTTTACATCTTTTTTATTCACCGACAATCCCCCATTTAATTCATAATGAATAACTGTATACTTACGCCTCAACAATGTGAGGTCTTCCCTCTAATTCTTCCTTTACATAGTCAGTAGTCATTATCTTCTTAACAACTCCATCTACATCTAACAAATTTGTATTGTGAGAAGTATAAGCTTCATCACTCTCTGTTAATACATCACCTTCAACATAGAACTTATCGTAATTCAGGCTGCGTCCATCCGGAGCTATGCGGAAGTAATTACCCATATCTGTTGCTCTCAGTTTTTCTTCACGTGTCATGAGAGTCTCATAGAGCTTCTCGCCATGACGAGTACCAATAATCTTGGTCTCTGTTTCTCCGAAGACCTTCATAACGCCTTTTGCAAGATCTCCGATCGTTGATGCATCAGCTTTCTGAATAAACAAATCACCGGGCTCTGCGTGTTCGAATGCAAACGCAACTAGATCAACTGCTTCATCAAGATTCATTAGGAATCTAGTCATGTTAGGATCGGTTATTGTTATTGGAGCACCTCTCTTAATCTGATCAATGAAAAGCGGAATAACAGATCCGCGAGAACACATAACATTACCGTATCTTGTACAAGATAGAACTGTTCCTGCTCTGTCAAATGCAGTCTGAGCTCTGGCTTGTACAATCTTCTCACCGACAGCTTTTGTCATGCCCATTGAATTGATCGGATATGCTGCCTTATCAGTAGATAAGAAAACAACCCGCTCAACTTTGTTTTCAACAGCTGCTGTAATTACATTATCAGTACCCAAAATGTTTGTCTTTACAGCTTCCATCGGGAAGAACTCACAGGAAGGTACTTCCTTCAATGCTGCAGCATGGAAGATATAATTAGCACCATATAAAGCATCGCGTACAGAATCAATGTTGCGGACATCACCGATAAAGAATTTGACCTTTGATGCATGTTCTGGATTCTGAGCCTGCAATGTGTGTCTCATCCAGTCCTGCTTCTTCTCGTCACGGCTAAAAATACGTATCTCACTTATATCAGTTGTTAAGAAGTGCTTAAGGACGGTTGATCCAAAAGAGCCAGTTCCGCCCGTTATGACAAGTGTTTTTCCGGCAAATGTTTCTTTAATATTCATTCTTTTCTCCATAATAAAATAATGTGAATGTATACTGAAATTATAATATTTTCTTTATAGTTTAAACAAGAATAAAAGCTATCAACTAGATAAAAACAATTCTGTCCGAAGAATAGTCTACTTAACAGATAATAAAAACAACAAAATAGTGGTCTAATCCCTACCCGTACGAACGCCCAACTTCAAATATAGTTCCTGCCTTTTTGAATGCTGCTCATAAAGATTTTTACCATCACTCATATTCTTTACAACGTTTTTGTTCCTAAAGCTTGCTCTAAACCCTCTTCCTAATTGTCTAAAAAGGCCATAGAAAAAAGCCAATACTTTTAGAGATGAATGTTTCCTACAAAAACTACTTGTTACAAGTCCGACATGGGTAAAATATCCAAAAAAACCATTGCGTCTAATACCATATGACGCACTTATCATTCCTTGCTCATCAGCGTTTTTATCAGTATAGACTCTTCTTCCAAAATTCCCATCAGTCATAACTACATCTAGTAGTTCATCAACTAATGTATCATCAACTTCAATTCCAAAATCGACTTCATTTGCAAGGCCAAGATACCGATTGCACATTTTTGTTACATATGCAGCCAAAGATAGCAAACCTGTTTGCTCCAAAAGTGGAACAAATTGCATTCTCCACGAGTTCTTATCTTCAATAGAATGAATATACATTTCCCAATCAATTATTTGTCTAAGACCAAGCACGTTGTTCTTCAAATGTTGATTAATATGGCCTAATAATACTAAGCCATTTTCAGAACAAGGCAATATCGGGAAAGAATAGCCATTTAGTTTACATAATTCTCTTTTTTCTATTGCCGCATCAAGTATTTCATCGACATCAACGCCTGGCGAACTGAATTTTTGATGTATTTCAACACATATACCATTCTTTAAATATGCTAATTCACGTGTATTCTCGGAAATAATATCTTCATCGCCTTTTCCATGATCATAAACATAACCATTTGCTTCAAGTAGATCTAAAGACTCTAAGAAACGCCCCCTGGCAACCAAAATATCAATATCGCCCATTGTCCTTAAAAAAGGCCTAGGATAATAAACAGCTGCGGCACTACCTTTTAAAACGACACATGGTATTTGTGCATCTTCAAAACACTTTAATAATCTATCCTGTTCATACATGATACGCATGTACATTGCTTTGCAATGCTCACTAGTCTCATCCTTTACAGGAACTACTGGACTGATTAGTCCCATTAATGTTTGAGCTTTAGCCTCAATAAGCACTTCATTCCAACAAATATCAGACGGATAATTAGGTACAAAGTCAAATAAAGAGGATTTTATAGCTTCTAATAGAACACTTTGAGATTTTGTTATCATTCTTATCCTTCTATAAAACTTAGCAATTCAAAAATATAATAATCATAAATTCAGTGCTCAATTATTTTAAGCTCTTTATCATTTTAGCGGGACAGCCACCGTACAAACAATAACTCTCAGATATATCATGCGTTACGACAGCACCAGCTGCTATTACAACAAATTCTCCAGATATACTTACCCCTGGAGAAATAATCGCTCCACAGCCTATCCATACATGATTCCCTATTTGGATTTCACCAGTCTGTGTATGTTTCTTTTCGCCCTTAATCCATGAATCGTAATCAATTCCGGTTGACAATAACTTGGCGGATGCAGATATAGTCACGTCATCACCTAAAACAATAGGATTAAAAGCATTGATATAAACCCCATGGTTGAGGGAACAATTATTACCAATGGTAAGATTACTGGGATTTACAATAGTTACATCACCAAAGACATTTGTATTTTCACCATACTTTCCAACTTTTCTTAGTTGAGACCAATTATGAAACTTTCTTTTTGTTCTGAAATAAAAACTTATTACGCTCATGGTCTCCTCCTTATTTTAAATATCGACCGTGCCAAATTTGATGCATCCTTTAAGTAAGGATTCTTTACATTCAGCAAAGAATACAAGCCAACCGAAACTAAAACAGCAATAATGGCTTTGACTGCAATTACAAGCAGATTTTCATTTAGCGGTAAAACGATACAGATAATGTAGCAACTAACACACGTAATCACCGTACAAAGTGTATTCCATCCAAAAAGTTTAAAATAATCTCCGATATTATTTTCCGGAAATGCATGTTTAATTAATACTTTGGTTCCATAGACGATATTTATTAAAAAGAACGTGAACAATGTAGCAATCATTATTCCATTGATCCCGAAATACATACCAAGAATAATGTTCAGAACAAGATTCATAATTGTTTCAATTATCGCCCTCGTTCGAAATTGCCACCACAAGCCAGAAGCTTCAATATACACATTTCTAATATCCATAGAGCACAGTAAGTAAAAATATACAACAAAAAGAATCATGGACAAAAACGGATAAGTTAAAGATTCACCTGCCCAAAGCCTCATAAAAGGTTGATAAAGGCATAACAAGCAAGCTGCACATACAACACCTATGCATGAATAGAAAAATGTAAATTTCTTTAAGTCTGTATAATTCTTATCTTTGCTTTCTTTTACAATGCTATTTCCAATTCCGGCCCTCATAGATCCAGTCACTACAGTCATAAATGCATGAACAGAGGAAAGAATATAGAAATAGTTACTGTACATTGTGACATCATTCAAGCCAAGGAACGCTGAAATAATAATACTGTCCGCTGAGTCTCTTAACACAGCGCACATTTTCGTTATTACTAGTCCTTTTATGTGCGTAAAAATCTGCTTGCTTTTTTCATCAGGAAGCTTACCTTTACAACGGTATTTAGGGAATTTTCGATCCGTAACAAATGAAGTTATCAAATTATTAATAATTGTACAAATTGGCAAAGCGATAATGAAAGCATAATAATTCTTTACCAAAAGCAAAGCTAAAATCTGCACAATATACTTAAAAACATTTACGCATATTGCAATGTTTGACTGAATATCAGTACGATGATGAGCAAGTAAAAGCGTTGACTTATAAGCAAATAAAAAATAACTGATAGCAGTATTAGCCAGATAAAGAAGATATAACCAATATATATTAATATCTTGAGGAACACTACCCTTAATCAGTTTTGGCACGAAAGGAAGCAAAACTAAACCACAAGCTGTAATTATCAAACCAATAATACGATATGCATTTCTATAGAAATGCAAATAGGCACAAATTGTCTTTGTGTCATCTTCTGCAATTGGTTTATATAGGCCATAGATAATCGCACTGCTAAGACCTAGTTCTGCTAAATTTAAGACCTGAAGAATAGAAGTAAATAGCGAGCTAAGACCTAAATATTCGCTTCCTAATGTTCGCAATAGAATCGTTCTCGTAGCAAAAGGCATCAACAAAGCAATAATATTGCTTATGATGCCCCACTTAAGATTCCTTGTTGTGTTGCCTGTACGATCTATTTTCATCAATTGTTCCCTACAAGATACAAAGCCATATCCTGCTTTCTTTCATCATATACATTAGAATTAACATCAATAATCGTGTGATAAAAACAATCATTCAAGTGAGAGATGCTGAAACACTCAGTAGCACGTTTATACATATTTTCAGCGTTTTTAATACGCTCCGCTTCATTCTCCATCATAAACAACATAGCCTTTTTTAGTTCTTCTATGCAGTTTTCTTGAATTACTAAACCTTTATCACCAATTTGATACGGAACAGATCCAGATGAGCTACCTATAACTGGCAAACCAGTAGCCATCATTTGGACAAGTGCTAAAGAAAAAGTCTCCTCCCATTCGGGAGTTGTTAATGGGAAATGAATACCGCAGTCTAAAGCATTCCAATGCTCAGCCATATCTTTCCAATCTTCAATGAAGCCTGTAAGAATCACTTTATCCTCAAGTCCACGCTCTTTAATTATTCCCTTGACATGCGCTACTTCATCATCTCGCCCCCAACCCATCAATAGATATTTCCAGTCTCCATCTTCAGGAAGAGCCTTAATTATCTGTTCTAATCCCTTGCCTGCATTAAACCTTGAAGCACTCCCAAACAAAAATGAGTCTCCAATATCATATTTTTCTCTAATCTTTTGCCTGGCATCGAGGTCTGGGTGAAAAATATCTGTATCAACACCCACCTGTGTTTGCATATATATGGCTTTTTTATATCCCTCTTTACGAAATTCTATAACGGCATCCGGATAATGACAGAAAATAGCATCGCAAAATTTATTAAGTTTCTTAACTCGATGTTTCATCATAGAATACCCAATAACATGCCTAGCCATAATATATGGATTAATGTCTTTCTTAAATCTTAATGACTGCTGATGACCACGCATGCTGAAACATACTATCTTAGCCTGAGTTTCGCCCCTTTTTTTCAAATCTAGCAACTGCATCAATGAATCTTGCCTATGTTCTCCAATATGATAAACAATATCTGGTTCTATTTGCTTAACATAATTAACCATTTTAGAAGAAGTCCAAGTGCCAAATCTGCTATTTTTCATATCGATAAGTCGAATGTGGAAATTATCAACATCTAATTCCTTGCCGGTATGCCTAATAACCTTACCATAAGTTAAACCGTTTAAATTGCCATCATCCCATTTATCAGGAGCAAGCAATGTTATATCCAAATCAGGGTGTTGTTTTGCTAATAACAACCATCTCTTATAAAATCTTTCCTGCTGAAAAGTATGGTTAATCATTATTATCTTCATCGTTTTGCTCACCTATTAACCATTTCTATATATATATCTTGCAAAGACATCATCGGATTTTCATCATACATCGATTTAATAGTCCGCTTACCTTCTATTGACAATTTATCTCTAAGATTCTTATCTTCGAAAATACGACAAATACAATCTGCCATTTTTTCATAATCGCCAAACTGATATAAAAGGCAGTTCTCATTATCTTTAGCAAATTCAGGGATTCCACCGACTGCGCTAGATATGCATGGAACGCCAACGCTCATAGCCTCTCTTAAAGTAGAACAGTGATTCTCAATTGCAGATGCGCAAATATATACTTCACTCTGTGACATTTCTTCCGCGTATTTCTCAGGAGATAAGGGACCAACAAACATAATATTATTCTCCAGTCCATTGGTTTCAATTAAACGACGAATGTAACGGTTGAAGCCGTGCTGAGAAACTCTTTTCTTTAATCCATGAACAAAAAAAGAATTGTTTCCTGGAATTGTAAGTTTTACATCAGGATACTTTTCGCGGACCAAACAAAGCGCTTTAATTAATTGGTGTAAGCCTTTTAAAGGATAACCAGCTACACTAGTAATGATCTTATGCTTTTCTTTTCTTTCATCATTCCAATCTTTCTGGGAAAAAGCCATTTGAATGGGCAGCCGATTATTTAAAACCTTAACTTCAGGATTCATTTCTTTATATATTTTTTCTGCCCATTTATTCTCCAATATAATATAGTCAGTTAATTTAAGGATTTCCTTCTCGCGTAGATAATACTCATAATATTGTTTCTCAATATCAAATATACCTGTATGTCGGATTTTTTCAGGTAATGTAGTCATATCGTTAATCTCTTTGTCGGTAAAGCCACCTCTATAGTTTTCATAAATTGACTTCATAACACCTTGAATATACACAGCAACAGGAACAGGCTTATTAGTTAGTTGATTAGCCTTTAATACCGCCAATCCTACTGCAGTTTCTGTTCCCCAAATCAAGATGCAATCAGGGTTTTCATTTTCTATTACTTTTTGCCAATCATTTATAGCCTCATCATTCACCTTAAATAGAACTATATTTCCATGTCCTAAGATTATATATTTTACTTGTCCATCTAAATATTCTTCTCCATGATTTGCAATTGTACAAATCAAGAGTTCATTAAAGCCGTGTTCTTCTTTTTTTAGTTCAGCATTAAGCCACTGTCCGGTTATTGGCTTTAATCCTTTGTTTTCAGCTAGAGAACCTACTATTTGGTTTGTTACCCACATAATCTTCATAATTAAAAATCTCCCAAACTAGCTTCATTAACTGAAAGCGTTAATGCTTTTAAACCTAAAGGAATAATAAGACATACAACTAAATATGTATCACACCAAATAGAAACATTCGTAACTGAGAAAAATATAAATGATATAAGAAGAATCAATAATGGAAATTTATACATGAGCAAAGTTTTCCTTATATAGTTATTATTTATTGGCGACAATAAACCAAATATTCCAAGAAAGCCCAAAATACCATAAGCCCCCAACAAATCTAAAAAAGTAGAATGAAATCCGAATGTTCGATTTCCGAAAGATCCCCAAATTGGACTCTGAATAAAATAATCAAGAGAAATTTTATATAATTTCATTCGCACGCCTATATCACCTTCAGAAGTATCATTGTTTGTTAATGCATATAACAAATTCTCAAATCTTTCTGCAAGATGTGTATCAGCCAAGCTTATTATTTTTGAAAGAATTTCTTTAGCATTAAAATAGAACAATATAATCAAAATTATACATATGATCATTGAAACAACTCGGTACTTATTCAACGAATTCGCAAATCCCAAATAAAGAAAAACAAATATAACCAACATAAGAAGTGCCATTGCAATTTGAGCAGAAAATAAAACTGCAGCGATGAAACCGATTATTAACCATTTAATTATTGATGAAACCGTGCCTTTATGAGTATCAAAATAAGCAAAGACTAGCAAAGAAATAAATGTTAATTGATAGCACCAGCTATAATTGCCTATACCCACATACTTTGCACCATCAAGAAGTGAGTTTTTCAAGTTAGAACTAGTACTTAACGCCCTTACAATAATAGGGTTAGTTAACAGTAAGATGTATGTTCTGATTGTCTTAATACAAAAATCAATCAAAAAGACAACAATAATCGTTTTGCAATCTTTTAAAGAACCAAATTGAAAATAAAATACAAATAACGCACATATGACAATGATATAAAAATACGTCATAAAATAACTATAAAAGTACTGATAAATGCCAAAAAAAGATGAGAGAATAATTAAAAACACAAATATTAAAAGCGGAAAACATAGTTTTATATATGAAATTAAGAAAGTTTTCTTTTGAATCATTGCACATACAAACCAAAGCGCAACTATTCCAAATTTAATAATTGCAAGAATGTGATCTCCAATAAAAGCAAAACAACTTGCATTAAACCACAAAACAATAATACAAGCAGAAACAAGTTGAATTGTATTAACAGAAATCTTAAAGCTCACGTCTTTACCTTTCTTTAATCTGCTCGCAATTATTCTCAAGAAACCTTAGTATCAATTTAGTTTGCTGAAAATAATTCTTCTTCTCTATAGCGAATTCTTTTGCCTGCTCACCCTTAAGTGAAAGCGATAATAAATCTATAGACAATACCTTCTCTATCGCATTAGCAATTCCTGTAACAGTTTCATCATCAATAAAATACATATAATGAAAATAGTCATTTGGCATACCACCAACTCTGGTTGTTAAAACCGGAGTA
Organism: Clostridiales bacterium; assembly: GCA_017554745.1. Classification (GTDB taxonomy): domain Bacteria; phylum Bacillota; class Clostridia; order Saccharofermentanales; family Saccharofermentanaceae; genus Saccharofermentans. The sequence goes on from JAFZHS010000017.1 coordinate 167,084, forward strand.
CCAGATGACATGTATTCCAAAATCTTAGACGAGAAAGAATAGTTGCTATAATCATCAGATGTAGGTTTGTTTACCACCAAAAGATGAGCCTTTTTCAGTGCAATCAATAATGTTCTGCGATCTACTCTGCCAAAAAACTTAATTCGAGAGTCCTTCTTCGAACAGGCTTCAACAAAATCAGCATCAGCTCCGGCACCATATATATGCAATTCTGCATCAATATCAGTTTGCATAAAACCTTTAACCAGGTCCTGAATTCCATAAAGTCTGCTAAGGTTCCCCCCGTATAAAACCGTTTTTCTTTGGTATTTTTCCTGATCAGGAATGTCGGAATAAATACTTTCGTCGCAGAAACCTTCTGAAACAATAAATGGTTTATTAGCAATTCCCATTTTACTTGCCATTGGCTTTGTAAACAGAATATAACTATCGCACTTTCCTTGAAGTTCTAACATCTTATTTGATAATCTTTTTGAGTACCAGCCACGTAAACCACTCATGTTTTTCCATGAGTACATGTATTCAGGCAAATCTGCTATTACTGCAGCCAAATGACAACCATATTTCTGACACAACCTAATCGCAGGGTCTGTGTAAGGTGGGTAAATTGAATACATTAATACTATTTTGTTCTTGATATCTCTATTTTTCTGAAGCCAACGAGATAATTCTCTTTCAACGTTCATTTTTATAGAAAGCTGTTTCATTCCTTGAACGTTAAAGAATGGAATCCATTGGATATTGATTTTATTCTCTAAAATCTCACTTTTTCGATTTATATGTAGGAATTTACTATTAGGGAAAGCAGCAACAGCAGGGACGCTCAAAGCCTCTACTTGTATTCCATTATCTGATAACCCCTTGACCAACATTGTTTCATAATTTATTGGAGCAACAGAGGCCTTCTCAACACTATTTGTATTTAGCATCTCCATCTGTGATGCAGTAATCAAAGAGCCCAATAAAAGAACTTTCATATTACATCCTGTTTTTCAATATTACGAATTACTCTTGCGGGTACACCAGCACAAAAACAATTGTCCGGAATATCATGAGTAACTACTGCGTTTGCACCTATTGTGACATTGCTTCCAATGTGAACATCCCCAATAATCTTAGCGCCAGCACCAATGATCACGTTATCTCCAATTACTGGTGCTACATTTTTATCGATAGCTTGACCAATCGTTACTTGCTGAGCAATCCATGCATTTTTCCCAATCGATGCATAATGAGATACAATAATCCCGTTTAACCCATGTTGAAGATGCGGTGGACTATCAAAGTGTGCTCCAAATCCAATGTCGGTTCCCATAGACGCATTATTGAATGCATCCATCTTCTTGATCCTTAACAAATAGAATATTTGTAGTAATTTATGTAATCTTCCCCTAGAAGGACTAATTACAACGTCCCTCATTTTCCAGTATTTTTCTGGATTATAATGCTGTATGTGATGAATCATCATCGATACAAATACATTTTGCCTATTGATTCTGCCCATAAAACTGACTATTGATTAATCAAACATCTTTTCATATTCACGTATAGAATTCTCTGTATGCAACTTATTGCTGATATACTGAACTACTCTATTTGTCAAAGCATCATATTTCTCAAATTCCATATCAACAACACTTTGCAAAGCTTGAACGAAAGCTTCTTTTTCATTTAAATCAAGTGCATACCCTGCCATACAATCATTCATATCGTTCCATGGGGTGTTATTGCTAGTAATAACCGGCACCGCAGTAAGCATTGCTTCCACGAGCGATTGACCATAAGCTTCACTCTTTGTAGGAAGAAATAATGCATGATAAGATCCAATTACATTATGAATATATTCATTATCAACACTACCTTTAAATGAGCAATCAACATTCGAAGGCAATGTAGAACAAAAATCAACGCATTCTTTATAATATGCATCATCTTCGCAGGAACCATAAATATCAAAACCCACTTGTCCCTTTATTTTCGAGAGAACTTCTAAAGCAAAGAGAAGATTTTTATGCGGATGAATACGTCCTACAAAACAAAACTTAGCAATGCCTGATATCTTATTTCTTTTTAAATCAACTTTTCCACCATAAGTAAGATTAGGAATGATGTAAACAGAATTCGCACTTAATTTACTAACTCGTTTCCAATTCTCGCATTCGTTTTCTGCAGCGAATTGCCATACAGTGTTCTTCAATAAACCGCTGAATTTCAGCAATCTTAAATACGCCATTTTCTTTTGAAAGCCACTTTTTAAAGCATTTTCCTGAAATTCTCCTCTTGGAGTTATTATGACTTTTACATTTTTGTGCGACTTCTTATACAACAAAACAGGAATCAAATCATTATAACTAAAAAAACTGTTTTGATAGATAATATCTGGCTTTATCTGATTGATAATCTCTCTAACATCGTTTATAGAATGCTTGGCTCTAGAAAGATAGTATACTGTGCCAAATTCAAAACTATTCTTACCTTCAAATACTCCAACAAGAGGTTTATCTTCATTAAGCTCGTGATTATTAGAAATAATATACAATTCATACTTTTTGTATATTGATTTCACGAGATTCATTATACTTACAGGCGGTCCGCCACTATTCTTTTGAGGCCAAAACAAGGAGGCCATAATCAATAACTTTTTCATGTTTTCTTCTATAATTGCTTTTTTAGAGTCGCCAATATCTCATTCCGGATGCCTTTAATTCAGATACTTTATATATTCCCTTAACATCCAGCAAAACTTTATCTTCGTCAGGAACATTTTTGTATAGTTTCTTAATATCTTCCAAACTCATTGCCTTAAATTCATTATGTGCAACTGCAACTATCACGCAGTCAGCATCCTTCGCTTCTTCCATCGATTTGAGTTCTACACCATACTCATTTATTGCATCCTGTTTGCTTGCCCAAGGATCTATTACAACTGGATTAATACCATAGTTTCCAAGTCGCTTAATAATATCGTCAACTTTGCTATTTCTTGTGTCCGGGCAATTCTCCTTAAACGTCAAACCTAGAATTACTACCTTGGATTTCTTCGGTGCAAGCCCAGCAACAATTAGCTGTTTAATCGCTGCATCCGCAATGTATGCTCCCATGTTGTCATTAACAATACGGCCATTAAGGATAATCTGACTATGATAACCAAGTTTTTCTGCTTCATATGTAAAATAATAAGGGTCAACACCTATACAGTGTCCACCCACAAGGCCAGGACGGAATCCAAGAGCATTCCACTTGGTATTCATACCATCAACTACTTCATTTGTGTCAATACCCATTCTATCAAAAACCATTGCGAGTTCATTCATAAAAGCAATATTAATATCACGCTGGCTGTTCTCAACTACTTTTACTGCTTCTGCTGTCTTAATACTGGAAACAGGATAAGTACCGACCTCAATAACAAGATCATATACATTCTTAATTTCTTCAAGAGACTCATCATCCATACCTGATACTATCTTGTGAATATTCTCCAAGCGATGCACTTTATCCCCCGGATTAATTCGTTCTGGCGAATATCCCACTTTAAAATCAACACCACATTTTAATCCGGATTCTTTTTCCAAAATGGGAACACACACATCTTCAGTACAACCTGGATAAACAGTTGACTCATATACTACGATTGCACCTTTTGAAAGATTTCTCCCAACTATTTCGGATGCACCAACAACTGGAGTCAGATCAGGAGTATGATCTGTGTTTACTGGAGTTGGTACAGCAACAATAATAAACTTTGCTTCTCTAAGTTTGTTCTCATCAGAAGTAAAAATAACCGTACTGTTTTTTACTCCTTCTGCACCTACCTCATTAGTAGGATCAATCCCCTGCTTATAAAGCTCAATTTTTGCTGAATTCAAGTCATATCCGATTACTTGAACCTTTTTTGCAAATGCTACAGCAATCGGCATTCCAACATAACCCAAACCAACAATCGCTATCTTTTCCTTTTGATTAACTATTTTTTCGTACAGTGACATTACTAATCCTCCATTTATGATTATGCGAAAATATATACACTAATATCTATCGTCCAAATACTTGTTGTACTAATCATGTAATATTTTTAACTACAAATAACATCTTCGACTAATTCTACAATTTGCATGTAGGTGTTACTTCTATCGAACTTTTCCTCAGCCATTCGTCGTGAATTCTTACCCATCCTTTTTCTCATATCTGAGTCTTTAATCAACACTCGTAAAGCACTAGCAACCTGTTCCACAGAATCAACATCACAGTTTATTCCACACTCATACTGGTCCAACAAATCACGATACTCTTTGCATTCCTGTGTATTAACAACAGGTAAGCCTGCTGCTGCATAGTCAGCGTGTTTATTGATAATACTCTGCGGCGCACCCTTTACTATTGGATTTACTGCGATATCCGCATTTTTTGTATATCCAATCAAATCTGAATACAATAGTCGTCCCCAAAAACGGATTGGTAGACCAGCAGCATGTTCCTGATACTCTTGCATTTTCGGCCCATCTCCAAACACCTGGAACGAGAATCCGTTAACGCCGCCTTCGCGCAATAATCTAACAGCATCAATAACAATATCAATATTGTAACTTGAACCTAATGTCCCAATATAGATTATCCAAAGTTCATTATCATCTTTTTCTACAGAATGAATTGGATATTCATCAAATATTTTTAGATCGGTACCAATGTAAACACAAATAGAATTATATGAATCAGTCCTAACAATGTTTGCTCTATCGGCATATGTCTTTGAAACAGCTATTACTTTTCTAGCGTTTTTATACACGTAATCAATCTTTTTTTTCATTCCCCAAAAAAGGAAATTCATATGTTTCAGAACAAGCTGAAATGCTTCAGGCCACAAATCTTGAATATCAACAATATATGGAATATTGTTTTTTACACAATATTTCGCAGTCTTAAAAGCTGCATCTACACTGGGTACAGCAAGATATACTGCATCAGGTAGTTCCAACGATGATAGAGCCTTCTCTAAATTTGCAGCAAATTCTTTGTGGCTCAATATTCTTTGAATTGAAACATTTTTCCGGTACCCCATTTCATGAAGGAAATGTACTTTGTACGGTAAATCAAAACCAGAAAGTATTCGCTTTTGCTTTTTCACATGTGAAAAGTCAGTGGTAAAAAAATGCACTTCATATCCACTTTCAGATAGTTTTGAAGCAAGATAGTTAAATCGATTATTTCCTTTGCTCGTAAAGTCACTGCAAAAGTGTGCAACAATATATATACGCTTCATCTCGGCAAACTTACTTCCTTGAAAAATTCTCCAAATTGATAATCATATTTCTCTGGTTCAAACGGAACTAATCCACCTCCAGAATGGAATGTAAGTTCACTAAATAATATCTTGTTAGAAAGGTTATACAAATCAACTCGCACAAATTCAAACAAAAGTGAAAGTTTCTCTGCAAGTTCAATTATCTCTTTCTGATTCGGAATAACTATTTCTTTGTTATATTCAGGATAACCCTGTCGATAATTCAATTTATTCCAAGTAGAATCATAGTGATTCGTATATGTTTGACCATCAATTACAATATTGTACGAAATGAATTTTGCTTTCCCATTGAAACAAAATACCTTAGCCTCAGGAACTGTACCATCAGCAACGCCTTCAATATATTTGTCACATAAAACCCTTGGCTTAATATTATAATAATTCTTCTCTCTCCCGAAGTAATAGTAATTTTGTTTCAAAAAATGATCAACAGTCTTTTTTGCTTTCTTTTTATCAAATTCATTTTTGTTCTTAATAATAATATTATAGCCAGAACCGTGGGTTCCACGTAAAACAAATTGCGCTGGCAACTCATCAAATGGAATATCATCGAAACTATTAAACACACCATAGGTCTCATTTAAATATTGTTCACCTATACATTTAGCTACATAGTCTCTTACTTCAAATTTGTCTGTATACTTACTGAGCTCAAACTCATCCAACCGAACTTTTCTTGCACAGATATATTCATTGAATGTTCGTGGATTATCAAAATTAGGTATTCTACCAAACATTACAAAAAAAAGAATCTTGTTATACGTCTCATCACTTATTCTAGTGTTCTTGCTAAAGAGTTTATAAACAAATAATTTAATTGCAATCCTAAGCTTCATAAACATATAATTGCTAAACCTCAGTCTTTTACAGCATAAACAGTTGTCTTATATTTACCATTTTTCTCAACAGGAATTTGCTTTTCTTTAATAAATTGAATCGCAGCATCAGAACCTAAAGCAGTCTCTAAGCGGTTTAACAATTCATTTGAATCACGATCAGCAATATCTCCGATATAATGAAACTCAAAAGAAGTCTTAGTTGTTTGAACAAGCTGATATTTAACTATTGAAGTAAAAATTTCTGTTAATCCACTGATTGCAACAGCACTTATAATTTTGCCGTCAGTTGAGTATAAACAGTCTGCTTTTCTACCAACAATGCTTGTAAATTTTCGAATCTTTCCTACTTCATCTGGAGATACAGCGAGATCACCAATATCATATCTAATAAGAGGCATAGCTCGATTATATAAATCTGTAACAACAACTCTACCACTTTCACCGGGCTGAGCAGGCAAATCTGAATCTATTTTTAGTAATTCAAAATATATACTTGGACGATTTACAAAAAACGAATCGTTTCCTGGAGCAGAAATACCAAGCAGACCATTTTCCTCGTTATCATAACGATTAATTACAGTACAACCGAAAGTGCTTTCAAGCGCTTGTCGATTCTTAGAACTCAATTCATCTGAATCACAGACCATCAGCTTCAGTTTAAGCTTAGTTGCTTCATAATCAATATTAATGAGATAGTTCATGAAATCACAAACAGAAGATGCATATCCAAAAAGCACGCTATTGGGATGCTTCAATAAATGATCACATAAAAAAGCTTTTTTACTATCATTAAATTCTGTAACACTTATATTCTCAACATTCTGGGCTATGCTTTTTATCGTTGATTGTTTGTAATTACTTACCCAATTACGAATAAAAATATAATGATCACCAAGATTCCATCCTACATTTTCATGTGCAGCGATTAAATCAGCACGCATCCTTGCTTTCTTTTCATCATCTTGATAAACAATTAAAGGGGTTCCGGTTGAACCACTCGTGGAAGCAATAGTTAACTTACTATCATCAAGAAACTCAATAGAACGGCAATCATTGCCAATACGTTTATAATCAGCCTTTGTCATAACCGGAAAAAGAGAAAGATCTGGAGAACTAATATCCTTGTAAAAAGGAACATGCTTGATAGCATATTCTAACATTCGGCTAAGACGCTCTTTTGGGTCATAATCAATTTCATTTTGAATACTTTTAATATCTTGATAATGTTTCCAGACAGACTTATTAAATAATCTGTCAGATAACCAAAAACAATCTTTCCGCAGTTTTTCAAACATTTATAGACCTTATCATCACTTCATTATATTTCATCATATAGATGCCTTCTTCATAAGCACCTATATTCTTCTTGTTCGCTACACCATTCAAATTGTTCAAAATCAAATTCATGTGATCACATCCAGACTCATAAGCATGTGGATATCCTCCACCGAAACGAGGATTAACCTCGCTAATATAGTACTGTCCATCGATTTCGAATATATCAATATCAATCTGTCCTTTGAATCCAGCTTCAAGAACAAATTTCTCTATCAAATCAAATAATCTCTCATCCTTAAAGCTTACTGCTTTATCAGTTTCTCCAGCACGCATTTTGATTTTCTTCTTAGTAAAAATAGAAACAACTTCGCCGGAAATCAGGTCAATATACACATCAGCACCTATTTCCTGACCATTGAGGAACTCCTGAATCATTAGATTATCTTCATGCGCAAAAAGCAGATCAACAGTTTCCTTATCCTCAGCTTTGGATATGCTTATGCTTGCTGATCCTCTGTAAGGCTTGACGAATACGGGATATGAAACCTCGCCAGATTCTACTACTTTATAAAAATCATCTTTATTCATCCATGAACGAGCACAATTATAACCATGAGTCTTAAGCCACTCATACATCTGCATCTTATCGAGGGACATCTCGCAAAGTTCATAAGAACTACCAATAATGGTTACGCCTATTTCTTTAAATAACTTTTCATTAGCTGCTAGAAGTGAAAGCTCAGGATCAATAAGACTCAAGACACCATTGATATGCTCCTTCTTACAGATATCTAAGATCTTATCTATGTATCCTTCATCAGTTATTGGAGGAACAATGAAATATTTATCTGCTTCATAAATCGCAGGTCCCAACAAATTGGCATCAGTAGCAACAATAGTACCGATGCCGTCAAAGGTCTTTCTAAAATATTGGACGATTTTATTACGTGTTCCGGCAGCAAGTATAAGGAAATTCATTCTTTTACCTCACCAAGATTTTTAGCTTGTTCTCTTCTTTGAGCAGCAAAATTTGGCTCAACAGCTCTTGAATTTTCAGAAACATCTTCGCTAACAAAGACTTTCTTAATGGTCAAGAAGAAGATCTTTAAGTCAAACTTAAAAGATAGGTGATCTACATAATAAACATCAGTTTCAAATCTGTGATCCCAATCAAGATTGTTTCTTCCGTTGACCTGTGCCCAACCAGTGAGTCCAGGCTTAACATCGTGACGCCTATGCTCCTTATCTGTATACCAAGGAAGGTATTCAACTAGCAAAGGTCTTGGACCAATTATGCTCATATCACCTTTGCAAATATTAAACAGCTCCGGTAACTCATCAAGAGATGTGCGTCTCAAAAACTTTCCGTAAGAATTAAGCCTTAACTCGTCTGACAGTAAATTACCATCTTTGTCTTTTTCGTTACTCATCGTCCTAAACTTTATAAGCTTAAATATCTTCTCATGAAAGCCAGGGCGTTCCTGAGTATAAAAAGGATTGCCCTTCATCATAATAGCGCCAATAAAAGTAAGTATGAGCAATATTGGACTGAAGACAATTAGAGCACCAGCAGAAAGAAACGCATCCAAAAAACGCTTCAAAATGCTGCCGTAAAAACCAGGAATGTTTCTATGCCTTGCTATATCTGCAAAAACAGCAATTATCCCAACAACAGCAGCTATAGCTATAATCACAAGAATGATTTTCAGTATAATCATTAGGCTTTCTCTTTTATAAACAGTTTTTTTATCAGTATAACTATTCCAAGACCAATAACAGCTCCAATGCTGTTATGTAACACATCATCTAACTCACATAGACCTCTGCAACTAACAAACTGTAGTAACTCTATTGCTATACTCAGCAAAACCGCAAAGATCAATCCACGCCATTTCCACAGATAACCAGCAAAAACACCTACAGGCATAAACATAAATACGTTAGCTAATACCTGTTTTCTTTGTGCTTCCCATGCTTTCCACGACCAAAACAATTCAAGTTGTAAGTGTTCTCCATCAAAAGGCGTTCTTATCAGAATTGTTTCGGTAAAAATCAGAAACGCATATCCAATTAGTATTCCGAGAAAAGGTTTTTTCCACACGCACCATACAACCAGTGCAATGACGATTGAGATCAGGTAATACCACCACGGGATATCCAACAAGCCAAAAACATAATCGATAGGTCTATCCTCCGCACATTAGTATTCTTCACCGAATCTCAAACAACCTCCAGAAAAAGCTGTGTGTTTATCTGAAGCACCTATGAATAGTATCAATAATTCTATTCTGTTGATCAACAGTCATCTTATTATCACTCGGCAAGCACAATCCTCTCTCGAAGATATCTGCTCCAACATCATTACCATCAACAGAAACAAACGCATGATCACTATAGATTGGCTGCATATGCATAGGCTTCCAAATAGGTCTTCCCTCTGCGTTGATAGCCGCTATAGCTTCAAGGATTTCTGTAGGACAACTCTTTCCGGATTCAGCTGTATATTGAGCATCACAATCGCCTCTTACCTGCTGGCTCATTGCATCTTTATCAATAATAATGCAGGATAACCAATAATTGGGATCACTATTCTCATCAAAAGGATTCATCTTTACAGGAAGATCTTTAAGCCCTTCCTTATATCTTTCGTAAATAGCTTTCTTCTGGGCTATATGTTCATCAAGATAAGGCAATTGACCTCTTACGACACCGGCAACTATATTGCTTATACGGTAGTTGTATCCGAGTTCCGTATGTTGATACCATGCAGCATTATCTCTTGACTGTGTTGACCACTTACGGACTTTAACAGCTTCTTCCTCAACATCTGTTAGCAACATACCACCGGCAGAACCCGTAATAATCTTATTGCCATTAAAGGAAATAATGCTTATATCGCCAAAGCTGCCTGTCTGCTTTCCTTTATATGAAGCACCAAATGATTCAGCGGCATCTTCAACTAATAACGCATCGTGCTTCTTGCATATCTCTCTGATCTCATCAAGCTTACCGGGTGTTCCGTAAAGATTAACAAGAACAACTAATCTGACTTCAGGATATAACTCAAAGGCCTTTTCAAGAGCCTTAGGATCCATATTCCAGGTATCATATTCTGTATCGATGAAGACAGCTTCACCGCCTTCATATGCAACCGGATTTACAGTAGCATCGAAGGTCATGTCAGAACAGAATACTTTATGCCCTTCTAATGTTCCGTGACCGATCTTAGGTTGACCGTAAAGTCTCTCACCTGCGAGCTTAACAGCCAAATGAATTGCAGCTGTACCAGTAGAAAGAGCTACAGAATACTTGCGTCCTATCTTCTCTGCAGCAATGCGTTCTATCTCATCAATGTTTGCTCCTACAGTTGACACCCAGTTAGTCTGGATTGCTTCATCTACCCAATGTTGCTCATCACCGTGAACAGTCGGTGATGAAAGCCAAACCTTCTCGGTAAAAGCCTCAACACCCATAAATCTTGAATCATTTGAAATATCAATCATTATTTATTCCCCTCTAATTGATAATATTTCATCACTGATATCAATAATTGTTAGGGTGATACGTCGGAACAATATCCATTACATATTCCCTTATGTTCTCATCGTCTTCCTGGCTGTCATCGTCAAGCTTGGCAAGCTTTACCTTAAACTCTTCGTCATCCATCTCAATAGGTTTTCCGATGAAGATTAACTTATTCTTTGTTTTCTTCATTCCCTCTTCAGCCATGAGCTTTTCTTCGTAGAGCTTCTCACCGGGTCTTAAACCTGTATATTCGATCTTGATATCTACATCAGGTCTTAACCCGGAGAGCTTAATGAGGTTTCTAGCCATGTCATCAATCTTTACGGGTTCACCCATATCGAGAACGAATATCTCTCCGCCCCAGGCATAGTGAGAGGCCTGAAGAACAAGTGATACTGCTTCAGGAATCGTCATGAAGAATCTAGTGATATCTTTATGTGTGACAGTAACTGGTCCGCCTTCTGCAATCTGTTTCTTGAACAGCGGGATAACAGATCCGTTAGAGCCTAATACGTTACCGAAGCGTACAGCTACGAACGTTGTATCCGGATACTGCCTCTCCATCATCTGGATTATCATCTCACAAATACGCTTTGTAGCGCCCATTATATTAGTAGGGTTAACAGCCTTATCCGTTGAGATGAGTACAAACTTCTCTACTCCTGCTTCAGCAGCAGCTTTAGCAGTCTTATACGTGCCCATTACGTTATTCTTAATAGCTTCATTCGGGCTGTCTTCCATAAGAGGAACATGCTTATGAGCTGCGGCATGGAATACGATATCTGGCTTATATTGCAGCATTACGGTCTCGATCCTGTGTGTGTTTCTTACAGAACCGATAAGTGTGACTAAATTCAGATTGTCCCTATACTTACGGACGAGTTCCTGCTGGATCTCGTATGCATTGTTCTCGTAGATATCAAAGATTATGAGTTGCTTCGGCTGGTGGCTTGCTATCTGTCTGCAAAGCTCTGATCCGATTGATCCGCCGCCGCCTGTTACAAGGATGGTCTTGCCTGTGATCATGTTAAATACAGCTTCGTTATCTACTTCGATAGGATCTCTTCCTAAGAGATCAACAAGCTCTACTTCCTTTACCTGCGAGATGCTTACTTCACCATTGGCAATCTGGCTGATGCCAGGTACTGTTCTGAGCTTACAACCTGTCTCCTTTGCAAGATCAAGATATTCTTTCTTATGAATGCCTGTTGCAGAAGGGATAGCATATATGATCGTATCGATATCGTACTCTGCAGCCATTGCGATGATATCATCCTTGCCGCCTACGATCGGAACGCCGAAGAGTGATCTGCCGAGCTTTGTAGGGTTATCGTCAATAATGCAGATCGGTATCTGATTAGAGCTCGGGCTGTTCTGAAGTTCCTTTATCAGGATGCTTCCGGTGTTGCCACCGCCGATTATCATTACTCTCTGAATATGTGCATCTCCTGCGCTGTGAATAAGCGTAGAAACTTTATTGGTATAACGTCTCAATATTCTGTAGGAGAATCTGATACCGATTTGACATACCATTGCACAAGCAATACCGATAGCATAGAAAGATATCGGCATTCTCATCTTAAGGATCATTGATGAGATGATAAAGCTTGGGATGAGTACCAGATAAGACTTAATTACATTAAGTGCTTCTTCGATCGATACAAAAGTCCATACGCTGTGATAGAGCCTGAATCCGTAGAAAACAACTACAGTAAATAAAGCCCAGAGAGGAACAAGGAATAAGAAGTATTTAAGGAAATCGTCAGGAACAGCTGAATAATGAAGGTCAAATCTGAATAACAATGCTGCGAAGAATGAAGCGAATGTAGCGAGGATATCGGCAACCAAAACTACGATCGCCCTGACCATCCAGCTCCTACCCATTGTATCGTGCTTTACCGGTGTTTTCTTCGCGTTTTTGTTCTCAGTATTTGTACTCATAACACTTCTCACTTGTTCTCAGTAATAACAGTCTCGAGATTCTCGATAATATAATCAACATCCTCATCAGTAAGCCTTGTATGAAGAGGAAGGGTAATAAGGTTGTGATAGTAATCGTATGTGTTCGGGAAATCCTTGATATCCCAGCCAAGCTGCTTATAAGCGGTCATCATCGGGAGCGGCTTGAAGTGAACATTCGATGATACTCCGTGCTCTGCAAGCTTTGTGATAAGCTCGTTGCGCTTCTCTTCTGTGATATCAGGTATTCTGATGAGGTACAGATGATTGGAGCTGTCCATATAATCCGTGTGATGAACCAGATGCTTTATTCCTAACCTGTCGCATACTTCATCGTACCTTGCGATTATCTCGACTCTTCTGTCCAGGAGCCTTCTGTAACGGTCGAGCTGTCTTAAGCCGATCGCTGCAGTAATGTCAGTCATGTTTGCCTTATACCAGGGACCGACGATATCATATTCCCATGCTCCGACCTTAGTCTTGGCAAGAGCATCCTTGCTCTGGCCGTGGAGCGATAAGAGCTGATACATCTTATAGATCTCAGCGTTATCGATGCCTTCTTTATCTGTCCATGTGGATGCACCGCCTTCAGCTGTAGTAAAGTTCTTAACGGCATGGAATGAGAATGAAGTAAAGTCTGCGATAGCTCCGCAATACCGCTTCTTTCCATTAATCGTTCTGCTGGCGCCTAATGAATGTGCGTCATCTGCAAGTACTGCTACTCTGCCTATAGACTTCTGGATCCTTGAAGAGAGATCCCCAAGCATCGAGCCATCGCTTTCCTTGGGAGTAAATATGTCCTTTTTCTTCTCTGCTATGGCAAATACTCTCTCAAAGTCACAGACGATGCCTGCGAGGTCTACGACTAAGATGGCCTTTGTCTTATCCGTAATAGCATTCTCAAGCGCTTCGTAGTCCATCTCAGGAGCGTGCGTTGTTTTGTCTCCGTCCTTCTGGATGTCTACAAACTTAACTGTAGCTCCGCAGTGGATTATCGCGGATGCAGATGCAGTATATGTATATGCGGGGATAATTACCTCATCACCGGGGCCGATGCCCAATACTCTGAGGTTGAGCTCTTCTGCTGCAGTAGCAGAGCTTAAGCAAACAAGTCTGTTGCTGTACTTGGCAGGATTTCTTTCTGTATCAACATCAGTCTTGCCCTTCTTGATATATGCGGCAAGTCTTCTTTCGAGAAGCTTAACTCTAGGACCTGTCGTGATCCAACCGCTTCTTAAGGTCTCAACGACTTCCTGGATCTCAGCTTCACCGATATCCGGAGGCGAGAAAGGGATGACCTTTTTACCGTCAGCAGTCTGCGCTCCCGGTGCGGAAGAGATGATGTCAGCCAACGAGTCTTCATTGCCCTTATATGTAAGGAACGATGTATAATCCCTGCACTCGATCTGCTTATACTTGCAGAAATCGAAGAGATAATCTCTGAAGCTGCTGTCGATGCCTGCGTCTGCAATGAATATCGCCTTGATCTGATGCTTCTTTACAACGAATTCAAGATCTTCCTTGCTGTATACAGGAATACCGTCCATCATCATGCCGGTGTTCTTGTCCTTGCAGTCCAATACTGCAACAGGTCTGAACTCCACGCCGATAGTAAGGAGCTTGATCATCTGTGATCCGTTTTCCTTGGTGCCGACTACCAATGCGTTGCCGGCCTTCGTCTTGCCGATCGTGCGCTTCTCTAAGACAGCAAATCTGTACGCGAATCTTATGAAGGCTACAAGGAACATCTGGGCAAACGCGCCCATGACATAGTACGAGATAGGCATTCTCTCATAGAAGAGAACCGTTGCCAGTATATGTACAGCTGTGGTGATTAAGTTAGCAAAGAAGATCCTGTTAACGTCGCCGATACCCGCATATCTCCACATTCCGCCATAGAGCTTGAACAGGAAGAATACCACAATGCAGATAACCGTATATATCGGCGCAAAGTGAATAACAGTATAGATATAATCCTCGATCTGGGGATCGAGTCTGTTAGCGATCGAGAATCTTAAAATTAATGACAGGAAATATGCAGCATTGACCGCAATTATATCAAGAAGCAATATAAATGCATCGTACTTAATAAACCGTTTGATCTTGTCCATAATCTAGTGTAAGCCCTGTTTGTTATAAATCCGCTATTTGCTCAATACTTTAACCCAAAATGTTAACCCGAATGCTCGCTCAAAAAGCGTTTGCTGCCGCACACGAAGCACCTCATCTTCGCGTTCGTTTTATGTCATCTGCGCCTCCCTGACGCGCGCACTGGCGACGATCATTCTGCACGCAGAATCCCTTCAGCATGTATAACCTATTAATTATAAACAAAAATAAATAAAAATGGTGAAAAATTAATACATTATTTGCCAAGATATCCTGCTATGTCACATCAAATTTGTAAAACTGCACGAATGATGACAATTTCCGCAACATATATGGCGGAGAAGTAATATTTTAAGGGGTTGTGAGTTGCTCAACACTCTGACCACTCTCCCCGCCAACCGACAGTTACGCAGGTTTGCCTATTTAGACACTCATATCGTCACAAAAACAGGCAATCTAAAGAAATTTCCCGTTTCGTTGCCTATTTCGAGGTTCCAAACAGGCAATCCGGCGGGAATCCTCCCCTGAACAACAAAAAGGTGCAGGCGCCAAACGCCCGCACCCATGAAAAAACTCACTTACTATGCCTTACGCCGACTTATTCCCGGCAAGCTCTCTGACCTGTTCAATTGTCAGTCCAGAACATTTTGCTATTTTCTCAAAAGACAAATCACCATCTTTTATTAACTCCATAGCAACTTCTATTCTAACGTCATTCTTTACTTCTTCCCAAATCTCGCACATCTTATCCACTCCTTCCTCTGTTTCCTTATAGTACCTAACAATATCCGCCAAAACTTTATAATTCATTTGATCTGCATTAGTGCAATAAAAGTCACTCATAAGCCTGCCAAGAGGCGTGTCCGGAGACTTCATTGATGCATTTACATATATTATATGTGAACCATCTTCAAATTGCACATTCTCACCATCAATGAATCTGTTAATAACATAGACCGGCTTATTCATGCCAAGCACATCGTTCTCATTAATGAAAATCACATAGTTCTCACAAAGTTCGCTGAAAGATTCTCCTTTCATAAGCATGTTTACATCAATGATGCTTGAATGAAATCTTGCTCGTCTTGGTATAGCACCAGAATCTGAACGCTGTATCTCAATATCGTAGTTGTTTCCTAATGTATCTATGGCTAAAACATCAAGTACAACACCTCTTCCAATAAGATTATCAATCTCCTTTTGGTTATTTACCTCTATGACAGAAAGATCCTCTCGTCCAAGAACTATCTTTAAGATTAATTCTGCAGCTTCCTTATTCTTGTCCAAGCAAACATTCATGAAGTTATCATCCATCAGCCTTAATGCTTTTATCCTCTCCAGATTTTTCTGTCTTTGTTCTTCCTTCGACATTCTTGCCCTCCTTTACGCGCTGCCCGCCTATAATCATCCCCGTCAAACATCACCTCATCCCCATTAATCCACTCACTTCTGTCCCTTAGATCTGATCACCGTGCTGTAAATAGCCGTGTTGAGCTTATGCGTCAGCTCCCTGATATCAAACGGCATCTCATCAGTGTCATGCGTATAGATCATGTCGAGCTCCGGCTCCAAGCCCGCTGTCGCATAATTCGAATACTTCACGCTCATCGACCGCAAATACGAAGAAGAGCTCTTCATGCCGTAATGCTCCTGGAACTTGCAGTTATCAAGCTCCTTAATCAGCATCACGAAGTCAGGAAATATCGGATCGGCCAAGCCCTTAATGAACACCTTCGGCTCATACTTAAACGGAATTCCCATATCCGTATAGAAGATTGCAATCTCACGTTCAGCAGCAGACCGGTACAATGTCCCGTCAAATTCATAATCCTTAGGCTTCTCATACTCCGTGTTGGCGTCAGCCTCCAAACTGTCAAAGTAAGCCTTGTTAAGCAAAACAGGCTTTCCGACATCCAGCCACAAAGTCCTTTTTACGCTTCGAGCCTCAATCTCAGGCGGAAGCTCATCGTTATATTTGTATTTCCAGATTGCCTCGTATAGCTCCAACTCCCTTTCTAATTGCTCACGTCGCCGCATCAGCTCCAGGCCCTTTTTGCCCAGCGCCGTGTCCGGATGATAACGATGGTCGTCCACAAAAACTATTTTGGTTAGTTTTCCGCCAATATTATGCTCACGCAAGCTAACCACAGGCAGCGCCTTCAGATACTTCCTGCAGTAACTTATCTTGAGAGCCAAATACTCTCTCGGGTAGTGTTTATTCAGTATTTCCATACGGAGATTATAAAGCCGTTCCTTGTCGGTTTTTCTCGACAAAACTCGTCAAAATACGACAAAAATCGACATAAGCGGATCAAATGTATATCCCCGAATCTATCGCCAGTATCCGCAACCCGCTTAAACACTAAGCACAGATCAGACTGACGCAGTCAAGGCCGCAAGCATTCGCAAGAATGTGACGAAGTCAGCCTTGACGGCTACAAGGCTGATCTGTAAAAACACTATAGCGAGTTGCGATAGTGCATTTATACTTATCTTCCTGCGATAAAACGCTTCTGGCACTTTCATTTCAGCCACAGTGCCAATTCTCATACCAAAATCTGTCACTCCAGCTGAAATTTGCTCAGAATTTCAGTTCCAGTGCCAATTTCTGCTACCGAATCTGGCACTCCAGCTGAAATCGCGAAAAAATCATTTCGAGCAAGCGGAAAAGCACAACTCAGGCACAGCTGGAATCGCAATTCTATTCACATCGAGAGCGCGATAAAGCTCGAAAACTGCGGGAATCGCACTTCCCGGCGTCAGCAATCGCAAATTCTAGCGAGCGGAAACCCCGCCCCCCACAAAAAAAAGAAGCGGCTTACACCGCTTCCTCATAAAACATCTCGATTACCTTCGCTTCAAGGTCTTGGCTGTCCACATAATACTCACGGTAAGCCCTGTTCGCGTCAGCCTCAAATGTCTCGCCGACAGTCTTCAGCGTGCCGAGATCCTGATAATCACTCAGAAGCGAAGCAAAATCAGACAAAGCATTGGCACTCATATCGCTGGTCATGTAGTCAGATAAAGAAAACACCATATTCAATGCAAAGCTCGAATCGGTAGCCATCTTCGCGTTGACCTGCTCTTTCCAGGCGTTCATGAAGATCTGCTGGCGCTGCATGCGGAATTCGTTGGTATCGTTCTCGAGGCTCTGGCGCGATCTTACAAAAAGCTCGGCCTGATCGCCGTGCAAAGTAACAGTCGCACCCTCTACAAAAGCAGGATCAAGAGACTCAAGACCTGCAGGTACAGTGACAGTAACGCCTCCCACCTGCTCGTTTAATATGGAAATAGCGTCCATATCCAGAGAGATATAGTGATCTACAGGCATATTAAAAAGCAAAGCGGATATAGCTTCTACAGTATTGAGGCAGCGGCCGGCTTCAGTCTTTCCGTAGCTGTGAGCCAGGCAGAGCTGGGTTGGAACAATATTTCCTTTCGTGCCGTCAGCAGAATAAGTCTGGACACCGGTGACGGTATCACGGTTTAGCTGGATAGCCTGAAACGTCTTATTCGCATGGTCTATCGCGTAGACATAGAGCACATCTGCCTGCGAATTATTGATATAGGAATTAGAATCACCTATGCTCTCGCGGTCATCGATGCCCATGATGACGATGACTTCCATGTCCTGCTTCAGCTGATAATTCTTACCGTTATAAAGATACGTTGATGCCTGTCTCGTAGGACCTGCATATGTTGAGACGTCGGATTCATCGATCTTGGGCTTGCTGATCATCTTGGTGACCGCAAGTACCGCTCCGGCAAATGCGCCGATGCAAAGGATGAGACCGCCTATCTGCAATAAGGTTTCTTTCTTAATCTTTTTAGCCATGGAGATATTATACATAAAAGAACGGCGACTTCAAAAGAAGCCGCCGTTTAAGTAATCAACTATTAAGTCAGATTATTTTGTAGCCTTCTTAGCACGTACTGCGAAGATCGCACCGCAAGCAACGAGAGCTACAGAGACCATGATGATGTAAGGAGCTGCATACTCACCTGTCTGAGCAGAAGCCTTAACAGTAGCCTTGAATACGAGGAAAGGTGAGAAATCATTGATGCCGCCGATTGAAACTTCGGAAACTGCACCCTTAATGATCTCATACGTATCTAAAGTACCATCATCATGGAGGTGAACAACAATTGCATAATCGTTAGCACCGATATCAGCAGAAATGAAAACTCTGTAAGGATTCTCATCGCATGCATAACCTGTGTTAGGCTCAACATCCCAACCAACGAGATAAGAGAAATCACTAGCCTTAAGATCCTTATCCTTTGCTGTTAAAGCAGCATCAATACCGGGAATGTCGGAAACCTTAAATGTAGTAGTAGTAATAGCAGTACCATGGAAATACTGGCTCTTATCTTCATCAGTTACATCCTTATGAACCTTAAATGACTGTGAAGGGCTGGCAGCCATAACTGCAACGCCAAGCATAGCTGCTACGATGCACATAATAGGCAGTGCCCAAATTCTTTTCTTGTTCATTGGCAAAAATCCTCCTCAAATTTTTAACTCAATAATACTTGACTATAGCACAATTTATTATTTAGTCAATAGCAACTAAATAAAACTTGATTATTTGGAAGATTCTCAAGTTACTTCTTTTGCTACAACCAAAAATCTTCTTGTTCGATCTGTCCTGAGACAAGTTGACAGGATCAAAAGCTTATCCCCGTACTGAGGTTTGTCGTCGGTGACGAGCTGCACCTCACTGCCGGTAGTGGCATAGATCTTGTCAATGAACTTGTTATACACAGATTCATTACTTAAGTCATTATAATACAAAATATGCTTAATTTCGTACGGAACTGTTGCAATTATGTGATAAATCTTGGTCTCATTTGGCAAATAGATTACAACATATTGCGCATTATTGACGATGTCGACGCCGTCGAAAGAAGCCTGCAGATTTCCGAACATCGCGCCGTCGCTCATTCTGTGGCCGTAGATGATGGTGCAGGGATCTGAGAAATCGCCTGAATTGTACTTTCCTTCCATGAAGAGCGAGCCGTTGCGGTCGTAATCGCCGTTTGCGCCATGTGACAGATAATAGCTGTCATCTGAGCCGCTTCTTAAGACCGGCTGGCTGATATAAGGCGTTGTCATGTATAACCAGCCTACGATATCAGAATTTGCAGCCTTGAGCTCATCAAAATCTACAGGGCTGACATACTCATACTGGTCACCTGACTTATTGCTGTTGTCGTTAGGATCGACAGTCTGCTTTGTTGAGACCTCGATAACCGAAGGCAGCGAAGGATATGTGAATTCCGAATAAGATGTCGTGGGAGATGTTTTCGGTGGCGCGAAATATCCGTTTGCCCAGAAGAAATAGAACATGAGGATGCCGCCCGAAATAAACATTACGGCACTCATTATCCCGTATATGACTTTTTTATTCATGCCCTACTTCCCCCTTTATAAGGCTGCCTCGAATAACCTTCTGCCCGAACGGTAGATGTGTCCCAAGGCGTCCTTCTTATCCTTTTTCTCGATTATCTCAAGCGCTTCGGCCATATTCGGTCTTCTCGTACTGAGATTGTGACTGTCAGTTCCCAAAAGATCGATCCTGCGCGTCTTAAGCAGCTTGATAGCCTTCGAATAAGTCGATTTCTCGATGAAAAACTCCGCGTTGCACTGTATCAGCAGGTTCGGATTCTCGAGAAGGCGGTTTACAAGCTTCTTATCCTGGTCGAAATATCTTTCGATGTGGGCAATTATAACACGAAGTCCCAAAACAATGGAGATTTCCTCAATCTCGTCGATCATATTCGGCTGCCAGTTCCTGAAAGGCATCTCGATGAGCATATAATCGCTCTTTCCGATGCAAAGGCTCTCTATGCCCTGTGCCCTGCTCATTCCCCTGAAGTAATGCACTTCAGCACCGGTCGTGTATACAGGAACTTGCGGAAGCCTTCCGAGATTTGCCTCGAGCTCCGCTAATGCCTTGTCACGCTTCCTTAAGAATGTCTCCGGAGAATTCATATCTGCGTAGAAATGGGGTGTGAAGATGATTCCCTCTACACCCTGCTCTACAGAACGGTTGATCATCTCTAATGACATAGCGACGTCCTTACTGCCGTCGTCTATGCCCGGAAGCATGTGGCAATGTGCGTCAATCATCAGGATTGAGACTTAGCTTTCTTACTTGCTGCGGCGTATCCGTACTTATACTTCTTAACGTAACCGTACTTGTACTTCTTAGACTTAGCAGCTGCGCTGTTATAAACGAAGCCGATGACCTTTGCGTCAACGAGGTCGCACTGTCTCAATGTGTACTCGAGGTCTGAAGCATTTGTGTAGTCGTTTCTTACTACGATGATAAGACCGTCTGTGCACTTAGAGACAACGAGTGAATCAGAGACTTCGCAGATAGGCGGAAGGTCAAGAAGTACTACGTCATAAGACTCAGCGAGGTTATCGATGAGGTTTGTGAAAGCCTTGGAGCCCAAAAGCTCTGAAGGATTCGGCGGGATGTCACCGGCCTGGACAACGTCGAAGCCCTTGATGAGGACATCCTTATGAAGTGTAGCCTTCTCGCTGTTGATGCCTGCCAAAAGGTTCGAAAGTCCTGTAGTCTTAGCAAGACCGAGCTTCTTTCTGATAGTAGGAAGTCTGAGGTCGCACTCGACGAGGATGACCTTACGGCCGGACTCAGCAATGGAATATGCAAGATTGATGATGGTAAGCGACTTGCCTTCGCCGTGGATCGAGCTTGTGATGCCGATAACACGTGCGTTTCTGTCGTTACGCTTTGTAGCGAACATGAGATTTGTTCTCAGGAGATTGTAAGCTTCACGGCCCTCGAAATTAAGCTTTGAGCCGATAAACTGCTTATTATTCTCGTAACTCTTAGGTTGTACCTTCTTAGAATTCTTAGCCATGTCTTACACCTCACTTCCCTTATCCTGTTTGGATGAACCTTCAGAGGAAATGTCAGATGTGGCATTGCCCGGTCTTCTGGCATTGGCGCTGGCCTGAGCATACGACTTGCTGTAGCTTCCGCCGTATCCGCCGTAACCATAGTAACCGCTCTGTGAAGCTTCGAAGAGATCCGGGATAGTAGCAAGGACAGGAATATCCTTGTACTTCTCGAGCAGGAACTCTTCTTCTCTGATCGTGCTGTCCATGAGCGATCTGAGGATAACGATGCCGCAAGCGATAACGAAGCCCAAAAGCATTCCGATAGCTGTGTTCTTTGTATAGCTCGGTGAGGAAGCGGATCTTGCAACGACCGCATAATCGATAACGCTAACAGATGAACCTTCAACGATACCGGAGATACCTGAATTCTGGTCGATCATGATCTCAACGATGCGGTTGCAGACATTTGCAGCCATCTCAGGATCTTCGTCAGTTACCGTGATCTTAAATACAGGAGTGTTGCCCTCGGAGCTGCCTGATACCTTACCTCTGAGCTGCTCATAAGTAAAAGGAAGCTGGCCCTCGTTGATAGCCTTCTCCAAAGTTGTACGGCTCTTAAGGATAACGACGTATGTATCAATGAGTGAATTTGACGCATTGATATCACCGCTCGTGATGTTAACCTTCGTAGAACCGAGGCTCAAAGAATTGTTATTAACGTATAAAAGCGCTGAAGACTTATAGAGCGGCACGATAAAGAAAAGCGTATACACGAAGAAAAGGACACCGCCCACAAACGCTGCAGCTGCGATAACCCAGATCTTGCTCCATAAGACTTTAAGCAGTTTCAGCAGATCTATCTCCTGAACATCCTGCTTGTTTTGAAGATTGTTAGTCATTTACCGACTCCTCAACAGAAATAATTGTTCTAATCTAACTTATTTACTTTAACACAACTTTTATCAATTTATATTGTAAATTTATTACAATAATTACCTTTTATGTTGCTTTATTAGGGTAAAACTGTCAAACGGCGTTGATATGCTCACTCTGACGGCGAAAATATAGTGGTCCCAACTCCCTGTTTTTTTGTCGCATTTTTCTCTGAAAACAGACAAAACGCCAAAGAATTCCAAACAAGGATCTCTAATTATCTACAGGATTTGTCGCATAAAATTGTAGAACTTTGGAGTTCCTTGTATGAAAAAATCTAAGAATTGTCGGTTTCAGACAAAAAAATACGACAAAAAAACAGGAGTTCGAGAGGATATATATATGCGGGCTCCGAGAGCTTAAAAACCATCGTCTTGTGCACTTCGTTCACGCGGTCTTAATGGCGTAACATCTCCAAGAGAATCATTATCTTGAACGCTAAAAAAAGCGGCCTCGCAAGAGACCGCCTTAAAAACCTTGTTTTCGCTCAACCTCAGATCTTATCCAATGCCTGCTTGAGATCAGCGATGATGTCGTCAGGATCTTCCATGCCGACGGAGAATCTGATGAGGTCACCGGGGATTCCTGCCTCAGCAAGCTGCTCGTCTGTGAGCTGTCTGTGAGTATGTGAAGCCGGGTGCAGCAAGAGTGTCTTGCAGTCAGCGACGTGTGTTGCGATAGTAGCGAACTTCAATGAATCCATGAACTTGATGGATGCTTCCCTGCCGCCCTTAACGCCGAAGCACATTACGCCGCAGGTGCCTTTCGGGCAGTACTTCTTAGCGAGCTCATACTGGGAGTCTGTAGGAAGTCCCGGATACTTGACCCATGCGATGCGGTCGTCGGAAGCCAGGAACTCAGCTACCTTCTGGGCATTAGCGCAGTGGCGTGCCATACGTACAGGCAGAGACTCGAGGCCGATCTGGATGTAGTAAGCGTTCTGGGGAGACTGGATGGAGCCGAAGTCTCTCATGAGCTGGGCTGTAGCCTTTGTGATGTATGCAGCCTTGCCAAACTTTGTAGCGTATGTGAGGCCGTGATAAGACTCGTCGGGTGTGCAGAGGCCCGGGAACTTGTCAGCGTGAGCCATCCAGTCGAAGTTGCCGGAGTCAATGATGGCGCCGCCTACGGATGAACCGTGGCCGTCGATGTACTTTGTCGTGGAGTGCGTAACGATGTCGCAGCCGAACTCGATAGGACGGCAGTTAACAGGTGTTGCGAACGTGTTGTCCATGATGAGCGGGATGCCGTTGTTGTGCGCGAGAGCAGCGAACTTCTCGATGTCGAGGACGTCAACTGTAGGATTTGTGATGGTCTCGCCGAATACGCACTTTGTATTGGGACGGATGTACTTCTGGAGCTCTTCAAGAGGCAGAGTCTGGTCAACGAATGTGCACTCGATGCCCATCTTCTTGAATGTAACTCCGAAGAGATTGTATGTGCCGCCATAGATGTTGGCAGATGCGATGAAATGGTCGCCTGCCTCGCAGATGTTGAATACTGCGAAGAAGTTTGCTGCCTGGCCGGAGCATGTGAGCATTCCTGCAAAACCGCCCTCCATAGCGCAGAGCTTAGAAGCTACGAAGTCATTTGTGGGGTTCTGGAGTCTTGTGTAGAAATATCCGGAAGCCTCGAGGTCAAAGAGCTTGCCCATGTCTTCGGAAGTAGCGTACTTCCATGTGGTGCTCTGATAGATCGGTACCTGGCGGGGTTCGCCGTTGCCGGGATTGTAGCCGCCGTGAAGCGCGATTGTGTCAACTGTGCTCATTTGTATGTCCTTCTTTCCTATTATTGATTGCTTTCGTCATCGCCTGAGATAGCGAGCTCTCCGACATAAACGGACGGGGTAAAGAACTCGCCCTCGCCGGAAGGCACATTGATTATATCATTACCTACAGACTTGATAGATTTTATTACATCATAGAAGTTTCCTGCAACAGTAATTTGCTCGACAGGCCTTCCCTTCTTACCGTTCTCGATGAGATATCCCTCGCAAAGCAGCGAGAAATCACCCGAGATAGCGTTAACGCCCGCATGAAGACCTGACAGATCAGTGAGGATTATTCCCTCGCCGACTTCTTCTACAAGCTCATCAAAGCTCTTCTCACCTGCTTCTACGATAAGGTTCGTAGGCATCTCGGATACTGCCGAGCCGTTCCTGAAGCCGTTACCCGTAGAGGCTTTTCCTGCCTTGTAAGCAGACTTGAGATCGTACAATGCCGTCGCGAAAACACCCTTGTCGATAATGGCCTTCTCAGTAGTGAGCACGCCCTCGTCATCGAAAGGGATCTTTGTCAGAGCCTTGTCGTACATTGGGACTTCCTTGAGCGTGAATGCATCAGATGCGATCTTCTCACCCTCTCTGTCAGCCAGAAGCGACAGGCCTCTCTGCATCGTGGTGGCAGTGAAGTTGCCGAAGAATACCATGAAGAACTGCTGGAAAGCCTCCCTCTTAAGGATTGTCTTATAGCTTCCGGCCTTGCTTGACCTGGCGCCCATCTTGCCGATGAGATTCTCCTTAAATGTCTCAAGGAACTTGTCCATATCGAAATCATCAATGTCCTTGCCTACCCAGTAATGGCCGCCGCTCTTAACGCTGCCGTCGCTGTCTGTCACTCTTGCGCCTGCATAAAGCGAGATGCCGTCAGTGTCCCTGAATGAATGCAGGCCCTTGGAGTTGATGATGAGATACGGTCCCGTGCCACAGGCGATGGAGAGAAAATCTACTGCGTCGATCCTATCATTGAGCGCCAGGATAGCCTTTTCGAGACTTAAGCCAAGCTCGGAGAACGACTTATACGTATTCTTCTCATAGGCTTCTGTGACCTGCGAGAAATACAGGTTCTTGTTGTTCTCGTCGCAATAAATGAACTGCGGGTCCTCGTCGTTTAAGACTTCGCAATTCTCCATCGCGGACTTCAGAAGATAGTCGATCGAGCTGTCATCGAGGATATTGGTGGAGCAATATCCCATCTGGCCGTTCTTGAGGCCCCTGAATGAGAGTGTGCTGGTCGCGCTGTTTTCGAAGCTTGCGACCTCGCCCTTCAGGATGTCCATGCTCATTGACTTATCGATCGAGAAAGAAGCCTCGCACTCCTCAAAGCCGTATTCCGTACCGGCCTTGACGAGCTTTTCCATAAACTTTTCAGCTGTCTTTATATCCATATGCTTGATCCCCCTTATGCCTCTCTGCCGCCTACGAGTATCGAAGATACCCTGATGGTAGGCTGTCCGACAGTTACGGGAACGCCGCCCGAGACGGAGCCGCACATGCCCGCGGAGATCTCGAGGTCATTACCAACCATGTCGATATTCTTGAGGATCTCCTGACCCTTGCCTATGAGCGTAGCGCCTCTTACGGGCTCTGCGATCTTGCCGTTTCTGATCATGAAAGCTTCATTGGCAGCAAAGTTGAAGTCACCTGTAGATGTGTCTACGGAGCCACCGCCCATCTGTGTGCAATACAAGCCGTACTCAGTATTTGCGATGATATCCTTGGGATCAGATTCGCCGTTGCAGATATATGTGTTGCTCATTCTTGAAGTCGGAGCATACGAGTAATTCTGTCTTCTCGCGCAGCCGGTAGGCTTAGCGTTCATACGGCGAGCACCGAGCTCGTCGATCAGGTAATTCTTGAGGATGCCGTTCTCGATAAGAAGCAAGTCAGACGAAGCGTTTCCCTCGTCGTCTGTGCCGTAAGAGCCCCAGGCGCCATCAATCAGTGCGTTATCTCTTGCGCTTACGATGGGTGAAGCAATCTGCTCGCCGAGCATATCGGTAAAGTAAGACATCTTGATGCCTACGGATGTTGCCTCGAGTGCATGTCCGCAAGCCTCATGGAAAATTACACCGCCAAAGCCGTTGCCCAGGATAACAGGCATTTTTGCAGAAGGCGCGTAACCTGCGTTGACCATCCTGAGGGCCGTCTCGCAGCACTCTCTTGTCTTGTCGATAAGAGGATATTCATTAATGAACTCATATCCACGCATCGTACCGGGAGCTACCCTTCCGCTCTGCTTCTCGTTGTCCTTTGTAGCGATCGTCTCGACCGAAAGCCTGATCCTCTTGGTCGTATCTTCAGCGTTAACGCCTCTGGTGTTGATGATCTTTGCAGTCCTTGTGGTTGCCGCAAGCCCTGATGCTGCCTGAGTAATTAGCGGATTATAGCTCAAAGCGTAATCAGCGGACTTCCTTAAGAAATCGACCATATCCTTCTTAGGCACAGACATCGGATCGATCTCGATCGTGGCCTTCGAAGTCTTGCAAAGGTCCTTCAAAGCTTCGATCTTTCCCTTGTCGCTGCCCTTGATGGCTGCAGCTGCTTCCCTGGCGAGCTTTAAGAGCACTTCGATGTCGTTGTCACTCGAATAAACATAGACTGAATTAGTTCCTGACAAGAGCCTGATGCCCGTGCCCGAATCAAATCCCGTTGCTGCCCTTATGACCTGGCCGTTAAGAAGGCTGACTGACTTTACTTCAGCCACTTCCTGGTAGACTTCGGCAAAATCCGCCGTCGTTGACATTGCCTCTTCAAGTATTCTCTGGCAATCACTGTCGTTAAACATAAATGTACCCCTTATCAATTTGAGGGGGTCAGGCCCCCTCAATATTAGTAACGCTTGATCTTCTTGGATGTGTTCTTCTCGAACTCCGTCATCCTCAAGACTGTGTTCTTTATCTTCTTGTAGCTTTCGAGCTTCTCATTGGTGGCCGTGACAACTTCCTTAAGGATCGCCATGATCTGCTCTTCAGTGGGATCTTCTTCCGTGCCGAGCTTGGCCTTGATCTCCTCTAAGTCCGGGAAGATCGTTGCGGTAACAACGATGTCGTCCTTTACCTTGTCTTCAACGCCTGATACGACAGACTCTGCAACGTAAGGGCTCAAAGACAGGAGATACTCGATCTCTTCAGGGAAAACGTTCTTGCCGTTCTTGGCGATAATGACGTTCTTCTTACGGCCCGTGATGATGCAGAAGCCGTCCTCATCGATGTAGCCCAAGTCGCCTGTGTGATAGTAACCATCCTTATCAAGAGCAAGAGCCGTATTCTCAGGATCGTTGTAGTAGCCGAGGAAGTTGTTGTCGCCCTTGGAGATGAACTCTCCGATGCCGTCTTCATCAGGATCAAGGATCTTAACGTCGCAGCCCGGGAGAGGCAAACCGGCAGCGTGGTTCTTGAATGCAACGTCACGGTTCAAAGCAAGGATAGGAGCGCACTCTGTAAGACCGTAGCCCTGTACGCAAAGGAAACCGATGTCCTGGAAGAACTTCAGGATCTGGGGATTAACCGGAGCACCGCCCAAAATGATAAGTCTCATCCTGCCGCCGAAGACGTCGTGGATCTGCTTAAAGAGCTTTCTTCTCATCTTGTTGGAAAGATGCAGAGTATTGGCAAGCTTGATCGCGGTCTGGAGCTTCTTGGCCTTCTTGGGATCAGAATTAACATTCTTCATGATCTTCTTATAGAAAAGCTCAAGCATTACAGGAACCATGAGAATAGCCGTAGGCTTTGCTTCCTGGATGTTCTGGGCGATGTATCTCAATCCTTCGCAGATCGCGACCGTCGTACCTCTATAAACCTGGCCTAAGAATCCGCAGGTGCACTCATATGTGTGGTGCAAAGGCAGTACTGAGAGCCAGACTTCGTTGATATCGATATAGAGCATCGAGAACATCGACATGAGGTTCTTGCAGATATTTCGCTGGCAGAGCATAACGGCCTTGGACTTAGCTGTCGTGCCCGAAGTAAAGAGAAGTATCGTCATTTCTTCCGGATCGATCGTAGCCTCTGTGAAGATCTTGTCACCTGCTGCGAGCTTTGCTTCACCGATCTTCATGCAGTCACCGTAATAAAGGAATCTGTCGTCATCGATCTCATCCATGCAGATCCAGTACTTCATGGTATCGACCTTGCCATAGACCTGATTTACGATGTCGAGCTTGGATTTTGCGAAAACAAGTATCTCTACTTCTGCTCTCGTGAGCATGTTGAGAACGTCATCTACGGGGAGTTCCTTATCGAGAGGAACAACGCATCCCGTGCCGTTCGTAACTGCAAGATATGTTGTGTACCATTCGTATCTCGTCTCAGCGAAGATCGCTATGCGGGCTCCCTTTTCGACCGTATTCAGGAAATACGTGCCGAGCGAATCGATGTCGTGATCGTACTTCTCGGTAGAGATCGGGACATAGTCTCCGCCTCTCTTCTCCTTAACGAGGAATACAGGGTTTTGCGGGAAATCCTTGACTCTGTGCTTGATGACGTCTCGAAGGTCATGGATCTCCGTTATCGCGTATAGATTGGCATAGGGATCTTTCATCATATCAGCAGTATCCTTTCTCGATGGCGAGTTCAGCTCTCTCCTTGTTCTTGCCGCCTTTGGCGATCTCTGCGTCGACGAAGCCGGGATTAGCCTTAATGAAGGCAGTCATGTAATCTGCAGGAGATTCAAGGAAATGAAGGATCATCTCCTTCTGCTTATTGTTAATAATACCATTATCAGTTGCTTCATCAAAAAGGTTTTTGTCGATGCCCGTGAGCGCGTGGAGCTCTACGCCGAGATTCTTTAAGACCTCCCTGCCGTTCTGGCATCTGTCTACGACTGCGACAGTATCCGTGATTTCAGAGCCCAAGCCTCTGATGACCGGGATCCACGCTCTCTCGTAAGACGAAGCTTCCGTGATTAGGTCTGCTATATGAAGGGCTTTCTTGCCCGTAAGGTCAATGTCCTTGGAGTCAACAGCCGTGCCGTCGATCTTCTCGGAATAGACAGATGTCATGTCCTTATAGATCGTGAGATGCGGCTTGCCCAAAAGGTATGCGGGCATCATGGAGAAGAAGTAGTCTCTTCTCTCACCGCCCGAGATGTAATCGAAATCCAGTCCCTTAGCTGCTTCTGCGAGCTTGTCTGACACCATCTTGAACGTGCCGCCCTTGTTGTAGTAAGCGAGCATCATGTCGAAGATCTCTTCGGGAGCCGTGAGCTTATTGTCAGCGATCGCCTTCTCGATCCTCTTGAGGACCTCGCCTGCGGCGGCCTCATTCTCGAGCAGGAAATGCGTATTGATGAAGAAAGGTCCGAGTCTTCCGGATGTGTACCAGAAAGGCTGGTTCTCGGGTGCTACTCTGATGGCATTTGTCGCGAAAAGTGCTTCGATGATTGTGTTTTCCATAGTCTATCTCCTATTCTTACCAGCGCTGCAAAGTGCCGGTTAAATCTTTCAGATTCAGCTTATTCTCCTCGCAGTAATTCTCAAGACAGTCAGTAATCATTACCGGAGCTGCGGGATGAACGAGGCAAGCCGTACCGATCTCGACTGCAGAAGCGCCTGCGATCATGAACTCGATGACGTCCTTATAGTCAGCGACGCCGCCGCATCCGACGATCGGTATGTCGAGCACCTGCGCGCACTCGGCTACCATACGGATCGCAACAGGCTTAACAGCAGGTCCTGAATATCCGCCTGTGTTATTGGTAAGCACAGGTCTTCTTGTCCTGATGTCGATGCGCATGCCCATAAGTGTATTGATGAGGACGACCGCGTCAGCACCGCCTTCCTGGGCAGCCAGCGCAGTTGCCTTGATATCGGTAACATTCGGTGTGAGCTTGATCCACAAAGGCAGATCAGTAAGGCTTCTGAGCTTTGAAGTGATCGCCTTGATGGCCTCGGGGTCACTTCCGATCGTCATGCAGCCGGCCTTAACATTCGGGCATGAAAGGTTGATCTCGAGCGCATCGATCTTATCCTTATGGGGATCGAGCTTTTCGATCATCGCGATGTAATCTTCAAAACTGTGACCTGCTACATTGACGATAACAGCTGCGCCTGAAGCCTTCATGAAGTCCAGGTCATTCTCGATGAAATAATCAACACCGGGATTCTGAAGGCCAACGGAATTAAGCATTCCCGAAGCGCACTCAGCAACTCTTACACCGGGATTGCCCGCTCTGGGCTTAATCGTAAGACCCTTGGAAGAGATTCCGCCGAGGATCGAGAGGTCATAATATTCAGCAAGTTCCCTGCCGAAGTTGCAAGTGCCTGAAGCCAGGATCAAAGGGCTCTTGAGGCTTACCTTGCCAACATTTACATTCAAAGAAGTGCTCACCAGACCACCTCCCTGCTGTCGAAAACAGGACCTTCCTTGCAGCATCTGACGTTCTTAAATCCGTCAGGGCCGTCGTCCTTCACCTTGACCGTGCAGCAAAGGCAGATGCCGACGCCGCACCCCATTCTCTGTTCCATTGAGACAAAGCACTTCATTCCCTTGGCTTCAGCCCAGGCAGCGACTGCCTTCATCATGGGGATGGGTCCTACACAGCAAACCAGAGTCTTAGAAGTATCCGCGATATCAATAGTATCAAGGCCTGCAATAACAGTACCCTTGATGCCAATGTCGCCTGCATCTGTCGTGAGAACATAACCGGGCTTATTGAGGATTACCTGTCTTGCGTCCCTAAAGCCTTCGCACACTTCAACGGTCTTACCCTGAGAAGTAAGACACTCATATGCGAAGTTGATCGGGAACACACCGGTACCGCCGCCTGTAAGGATAATGTTCTCGTAATCTCCGAAGACAAAGCCGTTGCCCAAAGGGCCAAGGCAGTCAAAGAGGGCGCCCGTCTCAAAATCAGAGATCTCCCTGGTGCCCTTGCCTACGACTTTAACGCCTATGTAGAAAATGCCGTTGTCTTTATCTGTGCTTGCTATTCCGAAAGGTCTCTTAAGGAACTGAGTGCCGGCCGAGATGTTTACGAACTGGCCCGGCTTTGCGGTATTTGCGATACCGGGACATTCAAATCCCAGATAGCACGTATCACTGTTGAGAAATTCCTTAGAGACTAACTTGATCTTGTATTCTTGCTTATATTCCATTAAACGTACTTGCGGTTCTTCAATGCTGCGTTGAGTTTTTCCTTCATGTCGAGAGCTTCCTGCCTTGCGGCTACTCCGAATTCCTCGGGCTCTAAGTCTTCTCTCTTCTTCCATGCCGTCATGATGGCTCTGGAACTGTTGACGATAGCGCCCTTGCCTTCAGCCGTAAAGCCTGCGACTGCTTCGTCAGCGCCTGCACCCTGTGCTCCGTAACCCGGAACGAGGATGAATGCGTTAGGCATGAGCTTTCTCAAAGCTACTGCCTGCTCGGGCCATGTGGCGCCTACGACAGCGCCTACTGAAGAGAAGCCCTCTTCGCCGATAACGTCCTTGCCCCACTCATTGACCTTCTCCGCAACTGCTTCGTAAAGCTTGCGGCCGTCCTTGAGCTCTAAGTCCTGGAAATCTCCAGCGGAAGGATTGGATGTTCTTACGAGGCAGAAGATGCCCTTGCCGTCTCTTTTCGCGACATCGATGAAAGGCTGTACGCCGTCTACACCGAGATAAGCGTTGACTGTGCAGGCATCAAAACCGCTCATCTCCATGGTCTCGCCAAGGAGGATGTCGGTCGTGCCGATGATGGCCTCAGCATAAGCCGTAGCCGTGGATCCGATATCATTGCGCTTGCAGTCGCCGATGACGATCATACCTCTTCTCTGCGCATATCTAGCGGTAAGGAGCATTGTCTTGAGGGCGTCAACGCCGTACATCTCATAGTAAGCAAACTGGAGCTTGATTGCAGGTACGATGTCACATACCTGGTCGATGATCTCTTTGTTGAAGAGCCAGATAGCCTTGGCCGTAGCCTTTGTGGGCTCTTCCGGGAAAAGCTGCTCGGAATAGTCCTTGATACTGTCGGGAATGTATTCAAGCTTGGGATCGAGACCTACAACGGTCGGGTTGTCCATCTCCTCGATCTTCTTAACGAGGTAATCAGCAAAGTTTATCATAAGTTACTTTTCCTCCCATCATCGTCAGTATCGTCTCACCGTAGAGCTTCCAACCGTCATAAGGAGTGTTTCTGGACTTGGAGAGCATTTTCTCCTTGTCGAAAACGAACTCATTATCAAGGTCGAAGGCCGCAAGATCAGCGTCATCACCGACGTTCATAGTGCCCCTTCCGAGCTTCAGGATCTTGGAAGGCGCAAGGCTCATCAGGTCGATGAGTTTCTCGAGCGTGATCTCGCCTGTCTTTACAAGATAAGTGTACCCCAAAGCGAAGGCAGTCTCAAACCCTAAAATGCCGTTCAAAGCGACAGAAAATTCGCATACCTTCTCGTCAGCATGATGAGGCGCGTTGTCTGTGGCGATCGCATCGATCGTTCCGTCCTTGATGCCTTCGATGATGGCGTCAACGTGATCCCTTGTCCTGAGCGGCGGATGCATCTTGAAGTTTGTGTCGTAAGACTCGCACATATCGTCTGTGAGCGTGAAGTAGTGCGGGCATGTCTCGCATGTGACCTTTACGCCTCTTGCCTTTGCATCCCTGATCATCCTGACACCGCCCTTTGTGGATACGTGGCAGATGTGCACAGGGATATCAAGGTACTCAGAGAGGATGATGTCTCTTGCGATCATGATGTCCTCTGCTGCCGTAGGGATTCCTCTGATACCGATCGTTGTAGAAGTAACGCCTTCGTTCATCGCGCCTTCCGAGAGGCTCTTGTCTTCGCAGTGGTTAAGTACCGGGAGATCGAAGTCTGAAGAGTACTCAAGGACCTTTCTCATGATTCCCGCATTCTTGATAGGATGTCCGTCGTCAGATACTGCTACGATTCCGGCTTCCTTCATGAGTCCCATCTCCGAGATGAGCTCTCCGTCGATGCCCTTGGTAGCTGCGCCGATCGGGTAAACTCTGCAGTTGTCTGCTTCTTTAGCCTTCTTGAGGATTCCGCTGATTACTGCAGCGTTGTCTGCTACAGGATTCGTGTTAGGCATCGGGCAGATCGATGTGTAGCCGCCCTTTGCTGCGGAAGCCGTACCGGTAGCGATCGTCTCTTTGTACTCACCGCCCGGTTCTCTTAAGTGGCAATGCATGTCGACAAGGCCAGGTGTTACAGTCGCGCCCTTGAGGTCAATGACCTTATCAGCCTTATCTTCAGCAAATTCATTTGCAAACTTGCCGTCTTCGATGAAAATCTTTGTTTTTGTAGCGTCATTATAAACTTTGCAGTTAGTTAAGATGATTCTCACAGATTGTTCCTCCTTGCCATGAGCAGGTACAGAACTGCCATTCTGACTGCGACTCCGTTAGTTACCTGTTCGTTGATGACCGACTGGTCGCAGTCGTAGACTGCCGTCGGGAGCTCTACGCCGTGATTGCACGGACCCGGGTGCATGAGAAAGGCATCGGGCTTTGCCAGTGCCAGCATCTCGGGTGTGATTGCGTAAAACTTTGCGTATTCAGCGATCGAGGGGAACAATGACTTCTGCTGTCTTTCGAGCTGTACTCTGAGGCCCATTACCGCGTCAGCATCCTTGATGCAGTCTGCTACGCTGTCCGCTATCCTGACGCCCATGTTCTCAATGCCTACGGGCATCATTGTCTTAGGTCCGTATACGCTGACCTTCGCGCCGAGCTTGGATAAGCCTATCGCGTTGGATCTTACAACTCTTGAGTGATAGATGTCGCCGCAGATCGCGATGTTCTTGCCTTCGAAAGTATCGAATCTCTCATACATTGTGAGCATATCGAGGAGCGCCTGCGTCGGGTGCTCGTTCATGCCATCGCCTGCGTTGACTACCGAAGCCTTGAGGTAAGGCGCGATGAAGTGCGGTGCGCCGGACTGGTTATGTCTCATGATGATGATGTCCGTGCCCATCATGTCGATCGTTCTTGCGGTATCAAGGAGCGACTCGCCCTTGTTTACCGAGCTACCCGAAGTTGAGATGTTGGCTGAAGCCGAACCCATGTACTTGGAAGCGAGCTCGAAAGAAAGCCTTGTTCTTGTCGAGTTCTCGTAAAAGAGCGTTACTACCGACTTGCCCTGAAGGTGGCTCGTCTTCTTGTTGGCCGAAGCGATGACCATCTTCATCGTCTTGGCCGTATCAAGTATCTCCATGATCTCTTCTGCGGTAAGCTGCTTCATACCGAGGAGATCTTTACTCTTAAGTCCCATTTTCGCTTATTCCTCCTCTTTCAGCAGAATTACCCTGTCCTGGCCGTCGACTTCCTTGACCTCGACGTCGATGTGCTCGGATAGCGCGGTCGGAACATTCTTGCCGACATAGTCAGCCCTGAACGGCAGCTGCCTGTGACCCCTGTCTATCAGGATCGCGAGCTGGATGTTCGCAGGGCGCCCCATATCGAAAATGTTCTCTATGGCGGCCCTTGTGGTCCTGCCCGTATAGAGAACATCATCAACCAGTATTATCTTTTTGTCATTTACATCGAACGGGATATCCGTGCCGTTTACGACCGGGTGGGCCGAGAGCATCGAGAGATCATCCCTGTAGAAGGTAATATCAAGGATCCCCATAGGCACCTTGACGCCTTCGATCTCTTCTAAGAGCTTGCGTATCCTCATCGCAAGAGGCACGCCCCTCTTCTGGATTCCGATGATCGCGACGTTATCAAGACCGTCATTGCGCTCAACGATCTCATGCGAGATCCTGATTATCGCGCGGTCCATTGCAGCTGCATCCATCAGTTCGTGACCGGGAACTAAG
Source organism: Clostridiales bacterium (assembly GCA_017554745.1). Taxonomy (GTDB): domain Bacteria; phylum Bacillota; class Clostridia; order Saccharofermentanales; family Saccharofermentanaceae; genus Saccharofermentans. Next base: position 202,445 of record JAFZHS010000017.1, read on the forward strand.
ACCATAAAAAAACTCCTTCCGCGTAAGATATGGCTAAGCGCCACCGTCCGGCTAAAGAAGGAATCCGTAAATACACTTATTATATTAACAGCCACTTACGGTCTCGCCGGACCGTTTAAAGTTTTGCTGTATGAATTCTATATATAAATAGCTCGAAATGCAATATTCAGATATTGCTATTTATCGCACGTTGCTGTCCGGCCTGAGGATTAAGGACCGTGATCTTAACGTTGCCGAGATGATTCTTAGTCTGGTTCCAAAGGGTATCTTCCTGCGTTTCGATGCCTATATTCTCAAGGAAATTCTCAATATAGCTGGTGTAAGCCTCAAAACCTGCGACATATCTGGACCTGGCGTGACCTGCACCCTCAACCAAGACGAGCTCAGTATAAGCGCCGTTCTTTGATGCAGCCTTCTGGAGCTGTTCGCTGTGATCGGGCCTGATAAAAGTATCACCCGTGCCATGGATGAAAAGAATCGGGTACTTGTTGTTCTCAACAGCTTTTAAAGCATTGGTGTCATTGATGTCGACTTTGTAAATGAGCTTTGCCGCAAGTCTGATACAAGGAGTCAGATATTGGAGATGGATCCTTCTATAATTCCTATGGATGACCGAATAGCAATCAGTGAAAGGACAATCAGCAACGATGAAATCGATCTCGGGATTGAACTTAGTGGCAATAAGCGCAGCGGAACTGCCCATCGACTCACCGTGAAGGCCTAAAACCTTGATATCATGGTACCTGTTGCGTGTATCTTCGATGACCTTCATCAGGTCTACTGATTCATAATTTCCGAGCGTGCAGACATCCCTGACGTTGACACCGTGATACCTGGCATCGTAAATAACGCATGAATAACCGAGCTTAATGTAAGACGTAAGATATTTGACCGCGCCGTACCTCGTGGAAGTACGGCCGTGAAGAATGATCATGTACTTGCCGGTGCCTCTTACCTCTTCATTGTCAACGAAAGTAGCATGAAGGACATACCCGTCCTTGCCTTCGATCGTGTAGTTTACCTTTGTATATGAGTCAAAATCGCCCCAAAGACCTTTGCGCCTGTTTATATCGACTTCCCTGTCGATCGTGAGGATCTTGGGCTTAACAGTTGCTTTAGCATTTAGACAGGAGAAAACGATTGCTCCCAGGAAATATATCGAAAATAAAACGATCAGAACGATCCACAACCAAAGCATAAGCGCCTCCCACCTTATATTCCAAAGCAATTATACATTAAAACGCCCTGAAATACGCACTTTGAAAGCATAATTTTATAGGGGGTAATTTGTCGGTAAATCAGATGCGATTGTTATTTCTCTTCGGAGGTTTTGTTTGATCCTTGTCAGTTTTTGTCGCGATTGTTTAAGACTTTGTATGGAATCCTGCAGGTTTCTTACTTGTTTTTGTCGGAGCCGTTATCCTTACCGCATGCTACAAAAAGGCTGCCCCATTCAGAGGCAGCCTTCAAGAACAATTTGTTGTCTATTAATTTTTCGCGCTTCTTCCGATCAGGCGCATCTTCATGTCGTGGATCTGCTTTGCGTAGCGGCTTGTCATGATGACGCCCAGAACTACCATTCCGTAGCCGACGCCGATGCAGATGCCGTTGATGAAGTCGCTGACTTCAGGGCCGAAGCAGTCGATGAAGAAGACTGCGATCGCGACAGTCAGGAAGACCAGAGCTGCGATAAACATAATGTGGAAGCGCTTCGTCATCTTTTCTTTCTCGTCGTTACTGTATTCTGCGACCTTCATGATCGTATCTTTAGTTTCTATATCCATAGCTTTTTCCTTTCGCTCACCGTTCAGGATCTCTTTGAGATCAACACCATAGAACTCGGAAATATCGATCAGGATGTCGAGGTCGGGCATGTTGCTGCCGGTTTCCCAGCGCGAGACAGTGCGTCTTGAGACCATCATCTTGTCCGCAAGCTCTTCCTGAGTGATATTCTTCTCTTTTCTCAATTCCTTAAGAAACGTTCCTATCTTCTGTTGATCCATATTTATTCCCCTTTGACTTCTTAATGGCACAGCAGTTTACAAAATTCGCAATCGCTGTTAATCCGAGACCTAACGGCAGGAAAGGCATTGTTTCATCCCTGCACATAGATAAGATAACACATACAATAGCTGCTGCCGCAATAATCACTCTCGTTACCGTCATAATAATCTTCTTTGTGTCTTTCATATTCGTATTCTCCTTTGATTTTCCGGTCCGAAGTTTGTGACCTGTTGTTGAGTTCACTCTACGGCTCGCAAGAGGAGTTTTAAAGGACACAAAACGTCCAAACGCCCGAAAACACTGAATGAGACACGCCATGTCCCAATAAAAAAAGCCCGGCTTTTGGAGTGGTCGGACCCCAAATTAGCCGGACAAACAAAAACCTCGCATCAGCCAAACAAGGAAACTTGCTGTTGAGGAGGACCTTTGCGAGGTTTTCTATTACCCTATTAACCTTTAACCCAAAAATCTCACAGGATCGTGAAGCACATATAGGTAAACGCCTATGGGTAAATCGAACAAGATGATTATATTATGTCCCAATGCAAATTCAAGTAGGAATATCGAATTTTTGCTATAAATCAACAATTTCTGATACAAGTATTCTAATAAACCGTTTGACAATTTAACTATAACACTACTTCAAAGAGCAATTTGGTTTGATTAAACGCTTGATTTGTCAAATTATCAAATGCAAACACCATCAATTATCAAGGCCTTTTGCGTAATTATTCTCTTAGACAAATACAAAAATACCTTCTGCAACTAGTTGAGCGAAGCGACTTCGGGGCCCAGATAAGAATAATTAAGCTCCGTATGAGTTAATTTGCGCTAGCAAATTACTGTCTGAAATACGGAGCTTAATTATTTTATCTTGGTGGGGCTGGTGGGACTTGAACCCACACGATTTATGGTCGGCAGATTTTGAGTCTGCTGCGTCTGCCATTCCGCCACAACCCCTGATGTAGCGTAGTCATTATATTAAAGCGCTATTTTTTTGTCAATTTACTACGCTGCTTCCTCAATGTATTCATCGAAGTCTGCCACGCCTGCTGCTTCAAGGAAGTTCATAATGTGATCTTCATAGGCATCCTTCCCTGCAACCTTGCGGGATTCGGCATGCTCAGCACCTTCTACAAGCCAAAGCTCTGAATAAGCGTACTTCTGGGCTTCGGCATACATATCTTCGCTGTTCTCGACATCGATCCAGTTGTCTGCCGTTCCGTGAACGAATAAGACCGGCACGCCCTTGTTCTTCAGAGCGTCGATGCCGCTGACTTCGGAAGTGTCAATGCCGTAGAGCACCTTGAAGCCGATGTCAGCGCAAGTGCCGAACGGATACATGTACATGTCGTTATACATATCATGGAGCATGAACTTCAGGCTCTCGAAGCCGCAGTCAGCAACTACAAAGTCAACCTTATCGGTGTATCTCAAAGAGTTCAGTGAAGCAGAGGTGCCCATTGATTCGCCCTGAAGGCCCAAAACTTCAACATCTCCATAGCGGGCAAATGTGTCTTCGATAATGAAGTTAAGGTCCTGGCCTTCATAACCGCCCATTGAGCAGATGGCCTTGTCATTGGCGCCATGTGCCCTCAGATCATAAATGATGCAGGTAAAGCCAAGCTCAATATAAGCGTCGCAATACTTTGCTCCGGAATACATGGTTGAATGCAATCCGTGCGAGATGATGACATAGCGGCCGGTGCCTTCAGTCTCTGCTGTGGAGACCTTCATGCAGTGCAGTTCATAATTGTCCAGCCCCAAAACCGTGTACGGAGTCTTGTCATAGGCGTCGAAATTGCCCCAGCATTCGTCGTCTTTGAGCCTGGTGATCTCATCATCGTAGGTGTAGCGCTTGGGATGAGTGATCGAGACGGCCGTGCCGATCGCGGCGCCCAGGAGATTGAGGACGATGAATAATGCTAAAAAGATAAGTATTCCTTTTAAAATCTTTTTCTTATTGACCGGTTTTCGAGCTTTTGACATAAAAATACCCCCATAAAAATGCTCCAGGCCATTATAACAAATATAAGTGAAAATCATTCTGACTATAACTCAAATGAAATTTACATTTACGAGCATTTCTCAATCAAAACTCGTCGAAAAATCCAAAATTTTTCAACAACATTTCAATTCAAAAGTAATATAATTACTTTGTTAAATTTTAAGGAAAGAGGTTACCGATTATGGCAAACATTGATTTGACAAAGTACGGCATCACAGGCACAACCGAGATCGTCTACAACCCTTCATATGAGCTTCTCTTTGAAGAAGAGACAAAGGCTGGTCTTACGGGATACGAAGTAGGTAAGGTTACTGAGCTTGATACTGTTAACGTTATGACAGGTATCTTCACAGGCCGTTCCCCTAAAGATAAGTACATCGTTATGGATGCAAACTCCAAGGACACAGTTTGGTGGACATCCGATGAGTACAAGAACGACAACCACCCTATGACCGAAGAGACTTGGGCTGTTGTTAAGGACATCGCTCAGAAGGAGCTCTCTAACAAGAGACTTTTCGTTGTTGACGCATTCTGCGGTGCAAACAAGGATACAAGAATGGCTATCCGTTTCATCGTTGAGGTTGCTTGGCAGGCACACTTCGTAAAGAACATGTTCATCGTTCCTACAGACGAGGAGCTCGCTTCTTTCGAGCCTGACTTCGTTATCTACAACGCTTCCAAGGCTAAGATCGAGAACTACGCAGAGCTCGGCCTCAACTCTGAGACATGCGCAGCTTTCAACATCACATCACGTGAGCAGGTTATCATCAACACATGGTACGGCGGCGAGATGAAGAAGGGTATGTTCTCCATGATGAACTACTACCTCCCTCTCAAGGGCATCGCTTCAATGCACTGCTCTGCTAACACAGACATGGAAGGTAAGCACACAGCAATCTTCTTCGGTCTTTCCGGTACAGGTAAGACAACACTTTCCACAGATCCTAAGAGACTTCTCATCGGTGATGACGAACACGGTTGGGACGACAACGGTGTATTCAACTTCGAGGGTGGTTGCTATGCTAAGGTTATCGGCCTTGATAAGGAATCCGAGCCTGATATCTACAACGCTATCAAGAGAAATGCTCTCCTCGAGAACGTAACAGTTGCTGACGACGGTAAGATCGACTTCGACGACAA
>JAFZHS010000018.1 GCA_017554745.1 Clostridiales bacterium
AAGCATACAGTTGCTGGTAAGAAGAAGTAAGGTGAGGTGAGTCAAAATGGCACAGAAGAAAAGCTTAAGACCCAGAAGAAGTGAGCGTAAGAACGTCGTAGACGGTCAGGCTCATATTCATGCTACATTCAACAATACAATTATTACTATTACCGACAAGCAGGGAAATACTATTTCCTGGGCTTCTGCAGGTATGGACGCCAAGGGTTCACGTAAGGGCACGAGCTATGCAGCTCAGGTTGCTTCCGAGAAGGCTGCAAAGGCTGCTTGTGATCACGGCATGAAGACTGTTGATGTTTATGTTAAGGGACCCGGATCCGGACGTGAGTCCGCAGTAAGAGCCCTTGAGACAGCAGGCCTCAGAGTCACAATGATCAAGGACGTAACACCGGTTCCGCACAACGGATGCCGCCCTCCCAAGCGCAGAAGAGTTTAATCTTCTGACGGCAGAAAACTTAGTATAGAAAAGAGGAATATAGCAATGGCTAGAGATATGACACCTGTCCTCAAGAAGTGCAGAGCCCTCGGCATTGAGCCTGCCTACTTGGGAGTAGAGAAGAAAGAATCCAAAAAGCACGGTGCTTCCAGACCTCGTAAGATGAGCGAGTACGGAATGCAGCTTAAGGAAAAGCAGAAGGCTAAGTTCATTTACGGCGTTCTTGAGAAGCCCTTCAGAAATTATTTCGAGAAGGCACAGAAGCTCAAGTACGGTACAACCGGTGAGAACCTCATGATCCTTCTTGAGACAAGACTTGATAACGTATTGTTCAGAATGGGCTTCGCTCGTACAAGAGATGAGGCCAGACAGATCGTAAGCCACAGAGAAGTTAAGGTTAACGGCAAGATCGTTAACATCCCTTCTTATGCGGTAAAGGTTGGCGATGTTGTTGAGATCAAGGAGAAGGCTAAGGCTTCCCAGAGATTCAAGGACATCATCGAAGTAACAGGTTCCAGAGGCAAGCCTTCCTGGGTTGAGTCCGACAACGAGAAGCTCAACGGCAAGATCCTTGCTATCCCTTCAAGAGATCAGATCGAAGTACCTGTAAACGAAGTTGCTATCGTCGAGTTGTATTCTAAGTAATAACATCCGGATCGCAAGATTTTTGAAATTCTTTAGGAGGAACAAACATGATGGAAATCAGCCAGCCGACCGTTAAGTGCGTTGAGACCAACGAGGATAAGTCCTACGGCAAATATACCATCGCCCCGCTCGAGCGCGGATTCGGCACAACACTCGGAAATTCTCTCCGCAGAGTGCTCCTTTCTTCGCTTTCCGGCGCGGCAGTAACATCTATCAAGATCGAGAAGATTAAGCATGAGTTCTCCACTGTTCCGGGTATTATCGAGGATATGACGGAGATTATCCTTAATATCAAGGGTATCCGCGCAAAGCTTCACAACGAGTCCAACATCGTCAGCATCAGCGTCGCTAAGGGCAGAACTGGCGAGCTTACAGCAGGCGACATCGTTCACGGACCTGAAGTAGAGATCATGAATCCCGATCACGTTATCGCACACCTCAACGGCAGCGACGACGTATTCATGGAATTCACTCTCAGCAAGGGTAGAGGATACAATACAGCAGAGCAGAACAAGCCCGCTAAGCAGGTTATCGGTGTAATCCCGATCGATTCCATCTTCACACCTGTCAAGAAGGCTAACTACAAGGTCGAGAACACACGTGTAGGCGCCAGAACAGACTATGACAGCCTTACACTCGAGGTTTGGACAGACGGCACTATCGATGTTGACGAGGCTCTCTCTTCAGCAGCTAACTGCCTCATCGAGCACCTCAAGTTCTTTACAGCTCTTGCTGATACAGATTCAGCTCCGAGCTTCAAGAACATCGAAGAGAGCGGTGAGCACGATTCAAAGCTTTCCGGTGTTATTGAGGATATGGATTTCTCAGTACGTACATACAACTGTCTCAAGAGAGCACAGATCAACACTGTCGGTGATCTCGTAGCACGCTCTATGGACGAGATGATCAAGGTAAGAAACCTTGGTAAGAAGTCCCTCGAAGAGATCATCGAGAAGCTTGAAGACATGGGTCTGCACCTGAGAGAAGCAGAAGATTAAGCTTATTTGGAGGATATATAAATGCCTAACAGAAAATTCGGCCGTGCTTCAGACCAGCGCATCGCTATTCTGAAGAATCAGGTCACAACATTGGTTATAAACGGTAAGGTAGAGACAACCGTTGCCCGCGCTAAGGAGATCAGCGCAATTGTTGAGAAGCTTGTTGCTTCTGCAGTTAAGGAGCAGGACAACTTCACAACAAAGGAGATCACAGTATCTGCAGCTAAGCTCGACGGTAAGGGCAAGAAGGTCTTGAAGACAAAGACAGCTAAGAGCGGCGCTAAGTACGAAGTAGTTGACCGTGAAGTTAAGACAAAGACAGTTCAGGTCGACGCTCCTTCACGCCTCGCTGCAAGAAAAGCCATGATCAAGTGGGTAAACAAGAGCCACGATGCAGAGGGCAACATCATCAATCCTGTTAACAAGATCTTTGATGACATCGCTCCCAGATATGCAGGCAGAAACGGTGGTTACACAAGAATCATCCGTTTGGGCGCAAGACGTGGTGACGGCGCTGAGATGGCTATCCTGGAGTTCGTGTAATATACACAAACTAAGCCGATAAATACAATTGTCAATCAGTTACGGGGAAAGGTTTACAACTTTCCCCGTTCTTATTAAAATTGTTCTGAAAATCAAGCATACGGGGAACAAACTGGTGCCGGATGACCCTAAAAGAATAGTCGTAAAAGACGTAAGTTTTTCATACGACGTTACAGACGAGAATGACAGCTTGGCGTCAAGACTTGCGCTTGACGGTATTAATGTCAGCATCGCAAAAGGTTCTTACACGGCGATCTTAGGCAGCAACGGCTCAGGCAAATCCACTCTTGCAAAGATCATCGATATTCTTGAAGTGCCTGACAGCGGTAAAGTAGTCGTCTTCGGCAAGGATGCGGGTGACGACGATCTTTTCTGGGACATAAGATCACACTGCTGTGTCGTTTTCCAAAACCCCGACAACCAGATCGTAGGTACCATGATCGAAGAAGATGTTGCCTTCGGTCCCGAGAATCTGGGAGTCCCCAATCCCGAATTAAGAGAACGTGTCGATCAGGCACTTAAAGATGTTGGTCTCTATGAGTTAAGAAACAGGGAGACCACTGCCTTATCAGGCGGCCAGAAGCAGAAGCTCGCCATCGCGGGCGCTCTTGCCATGAAGCCCGACATCCTTATCCTTGATGAAGCGACGGCAATGCTGGATCCTTCAAGCAGGGACGATTTCCTTGAGCTGGTCGAGAAGATGCGCACGGAGAAGGGTTTAACGCTCATCACCATCACCCACGACATGACCGAAGCCTTAAGATGCGACAAGATCATTGTCATAGACAAGGGCAAGGCTGTCCTGGAGGGCGCTCCCGAAGAGATATTCATGCTGGATAACCTCTGGGATTACGGACTTAAAAGACCGGTTAAATTCAATTTCGCTTTTGAGATAGCAAAGCTTACGGGAAGTGAGCTTACAAAAGAAGATCTTTTGAGCGACGAGACGCTTCTTGATGCCTTAGAGAAGATGCTCTCTAAGCCCGGACTTAAAGCACCGGAAACCGCTGATGAGGATAACGGCGGGGATAGCGAAAAAGAGATCATCATGTCCGTCAAAGACCTGTCTTATACATATGACGGAAGCGATGTTAAAGCGATAGATAATATCAGTCTTGATATCAGAAAAGGCGAAGTGCTCGGTCTGGTGGGCGAGAGCGGATGCGGCAAGACCACATTGATCTCACATATGAATGCCATCTTCAGACCTAAAGAAGGCGATGTCATCATCCATGCAAAGGATGGCGACCTGTCCTGCAGCAATAAGAAGGACACGATGAAGATCAGACAGAATGTCGGTCTTGTTTTCCAGTATCCTGAGTACCAGCTTTTCGAAGAGACAGTATTTAAAGACATAGGCTACGGCCTTAAGAAGATGAAGGTCTCCAAAGAAGAGGCTGACGTCCGCGTAAAGGAAGCAGCTTACCTCGTAGGCCTTACCGATAAAGAGTTGGGCTCGAGCCCGTTCGAATTATCCGGAGGCCAGAAAAGGCGCGTCGCAATGGCAGGCGTCCTTGTCATGAAGCCCGGAATACTTGTTCTGGACGAGCCCGCGAGCGGACTTGATCCTAAGGGCAGGCAGGAGATGTTCAAGATCATAAGGAATCTCCGTAACAACGGCACCACGGTCGTTCTCGTGTCGCACAATATGGATGAGGCGGCAAAAAACTGCGACAGGATCTGCGTCATCGATGCCGGCAAGATAAAGGCAGTGGGCACTCCGGAAGAACTTTTCGAGAATAACAGGGCAGAAGAGCTCGGCATTCAGATCCCGAGGATCACGAGATTTTCGGGACTTCTCAGGGCGCGTCTTGCAAAGACACATCCCGGGATAGTCTTTGACGGCGTAAATTTCGATCCCGAGAAGGAAGCTGGCGCCATAGTCAGGGCCGTATGCAAAATGGGAGGTGCCGATGCTAAATAACATCAGTCTCGGCAGATACTATCCTGCCCATTCGTTCCTTCATGAGACGGATCCGAGAGTTAAGACGATACTCTACTTTATCTATCTTGTTGCGATCTTTATGGTAAAGGAGCCGGTAACGATCGGAGTGCTTACGGGTGTCATAATCCTTCAGCTTGCCCTGGGAAAGATAACGCCGGGCATTTTGTGGAAGACCATAAAGCCGATCATTCCGCTCGCTTTGTTCATATTCATCATCAACATTCTCACCATCAAGGACGGAGATGTATTGTTCTCATGGAAATTCATAACGCTTACGGGTTACGGCGTAGAACGCGCTTCGATAATGGCGGTAAGACTTATCCTGCTTATCATCTCTACGAGCATCCTTCTGACGCTGACCACGACGCCTCTTAAGATGAGTGACGCTTTGGAGGGCATCTTTAAGCCTCTGACGGTCATTAAGATCCCCGTGCACGAGATGGCAATGATGATGTCGATCGCATTGAGGTTTATTCCGACGCTCGCATCAGAGACAGATAAGATCATGAAGGCACAGCAGTCGAGAGGCGCGGACTATGATACGGGAAGCTTTATCAACAGGGTAAAAGGTTACATTACTGTTCTTATTCCGCTGTTCGTATCGAGCTTCAGGCGCGCGGACGAACTGGCTGTTGCCATGGATGCCAGATGCTATCACGGCGGCAAGGGCAGGACCAAGCTCAATCCCCTGAAGCTTACTTTAAGAGACGTGCTCGCGGGTATCATGTTTACGCTCCTTGCAGTACTCGTAGTCGTTATTGATTTGTCTTTGAGATAAAAGTTGCGCTGTGTTAGAATTCTAGTTGCTGATATAAAGCTATAAGCGAAAGGTTGGGTTTGCGAATGGGTTATTATTGCGGTATCGACTTGGGCGGCACTAATATCAAGGCCGGCATCGTCGACGGAGAAGGAAAGCTCCTTAACAAGCTGTCTATCAAGACAAGAGCTGAGAGATCTATGGAAGAGATCATTCATGATATGGGTCAGCTTGCTGTTGACGCCATCAAGGATGCGGGTCTCGAAGTTAAGGATATCGAATGCATCGGTATCGGTTCTCCCGGAACTCCCGATAATGACGAAGGACTCCTCGTTTATTCGAGCAACCTTCCTTTCAACAAAGCTCCCATGAGAAAACTCATCAGGGAAGTCGTAGACCTCCCCGTATATATCGATAACGACGCAAACTGCGCTGCTATGGCAGAGGCAGTTGCAGGCGCCGCAAAGGGCGCTAAGGATTCCGTTACCATCACATTGGGCACGGGCGTAGGCGCAGGCGTCATCGTTAACGGAAGGATCTTCTCAGGATTCAACCAGGCAGGCTCCGAGTTCGGCCACACCGTTCTCGTATCCGGCGGCGTCCAGTGCGGATGCGGCAGAAAAGGCTGCTTTGAGCAGTATGCATCTGCCACTGCTCTTGCAAGAATGACAAGAGAAGCTGCTGAAGCAAATCCTGATTCACTCTTAAACAAGGTCAAGGAAGATTTCGGCGAGTGGAATGCCCAGATCGCATTTGTAGCCATGAAGCAGGGCGACAAGGTCGCAGCTGATGTCGTAGACAGCTACACGTCTTATCTTGCAGACGGTCTCGCAAATGCCATCAACGCATTCATGCCTGAGATCCTTGTAGTAGGCGGCGGTGTCTGCAATGAGGGCGATCCGCTCCTTATCCCCATGCGCGAAAAGACCATGTCGCGCCCTTACTTCGGACCCGGAGTCGCGAAGACCCGTATCGAGCTCGCCCAGATGGGCAACGATGCAGGTATCGTAGGCGCTGCCATGATGGGCAAGTCCTGCGTTGACGACGGCAAGAACGGCAAGTAATCAAGCCATGCCCAGAATAGCCTTCATCACCGAGTTTGACGGCACCGATTTTGCAGGATTCCAGTCACAGGAAAACGCAAGGGCTGTTCAGGATGTTCTTGAGAAGGCTTTAGAAGAACTTTATAAGACAAAGATCAGACTTACGGGGTGCTCCCGCACTGACGCAGGTGTACATGCAAGATGTCACTTAAGTCACGCGGACGTCCCGTTTGTTATTCCCGAGGATAAATTCCCTTTGGCGATGAATGCCCTTTTGCCGGACGACGTCGCCGTCAAAAAGTCGTTCTATGTGAGCGATGACTTTTCCGCGCGCTTTGACATCAAGGGCAAGCGCTATATCTACCGCATCTATTCTTCTCCCACGAGAAGTCCGCTGCTTGACCGCAATGCATACTATTGTCCCGTTAAGCCGGATATCTCTAAGATGCAGAAAGCTGCGGAGGCATTTGCCGGAGAGCATGATTTCGCGGCATTCTGCGCCACGGGAGGATCACAGAAGACTACGGTCAGAAGGCTTTTCGGAGTAAAGGTCTCAGCTTCAGGTGAAGACCCCTGCCGGATAGAGATAGAAGTATCGGGCGAGGCCTTCCTTTATAACATGGTCAGGATCATTGCGGGCACACTTCTTTATGTGGGCCAGGGCAAGATAGATCCGTCTGACGTGAAGGGCATTATCGACAGCTGCGACAGGAGCCTTGCAGGCAAGACCCTGCCTGCCAAGGGGCTCACTCTCGAAGAAGTGTTTATCTGATCAGTGTGTTTGGAATGACTTTTCGAAAAGCCTGAACGCACGGCTTTCGGTGCTCTTTATATTAATAAAAAATCCCTAAGGTGATATAATTATTTAAATGCGGGCCGGAATACCCGCATTAATTTAAAAAGGGAGGATTAAGTATATGCCTGACATCAGCATGTGGATAGTATGGCTTGTAATAGCTGTTATTATGCTGGTCATCGAAGCTGCGACAACAGGCCTTGCAACGCTCTGGTTCGCGATAGGTGCTATCGTGGCGATGATCATGGACCTTTGCGGGGCATCTCTTGCTTCGCAGATCATAGTGATGGCAGCCGTGTCCGCGGTCTGCTTTGTGCTTTGCATGATCTGGGTCAAGCCGAAGCTCGAATCGCTTCGCAAAAAAAACATCCAGAGGACCAACGCGGACAGACTGATAGGAAGAGAAGGGATCGTGATCGTACCTCTGAATAAGGACGAAGGCAAGGGCCAGGTCAAGGTCGACGGACAGGTCTGGAGCGCAAAAGCCGATACGGATATCGCAGAAGGTATCAAGGTTACGATCAAAGCAATCGAAGGTGTTAAGCTCGTAGTCGAGATAGCATAAAAAGGGGAGGAAAGAATTATGTCCATTACATTAGCCGGAGTATCAACAGGTACAGTTATCGGAATCGCTATCGCAGTAATCGTGCTGCTCATTCTCATCGTTCCGAATATCAAGATCGTTCCGCAGGCAGCTACGTTCATTATCGAGCGTCTCGGAACATACAGAACAACATGGGAGACGGGCTTCCACATGAAGGTGCCTTTCATCGACCGTGTCGCAAAGAAGATATCACTCAAGGAGAAGGTCGCAGACTTCGCGCCTCAGGCCGTTATCACAAAAGATAACGTTACGATGCAGATCGATACGGTCCTTTTCTATCAGATCGTAGATCCTAAGCTCTACACATACGGAATCGAGCGTCCTATCGTTGCTATCGAGAATCTGTCCGCAACGACACTCCGTAACATCATCGGTGACTTAGAGCTCGACCAGACACTCACATCAAGAGACATCATCAACACAAGGATGAGAGAGATCCTCGATGAGGCAACAGATCCCTGGGGCATCAAGGTAAACCGTGTTGAGCTCAAGAACATCATCCCGCCTAAGGAGATCCAGGCAGCGATGGAGAAGCAGATGAAGGCTGAGCGTGAGAAGAGAGAAAAGATCCTCATCGCAGAAGGTCAGAAGGAATCTGCCATCAGAGTCGCAGAGGGTGAGAAAGAAGCAGCTATCCTCAGAGCTGAGGCTAAGAAGGAATCAGCTATCAAGGAGGCTGAAGGTCAGGCACAGGCTATCCTCGCAGTACAGGAAGCTACGGCTAAGGGTCTTCAGATGATCAAGGATGTAGGCGCTGACGACGGACTTATCGCCATCAAGGGCCTTGAGGCTCTCGAAAAGGTAGGCCAGGGCGCTTCCACAAAGATCATCATCCCTTCAGATCTGCAGGGTATCGCAGGACTTACAACAACAATAAAAGAGATCGCAAAATCATAATTAAAGACTAAGGTCTTTCGGAGGTGGAATCGTATGGATTACGGTATGTGGAATGACAGAACCAACATGAGCATGCTCACAGACTTCTATGAGCTCACCATGGCAAACGGTTATCTGAACAGCGGCAACAGAGACAAGATCGTTTACTTCGACATGTTCTTCAGGAACATCCCGGAGAACGGCGGTTATGCCGTAATGGCAGGTCTTGAGCAGGTAATTGATTATCTGTCCAGCTTAAAGTTCTCTGAAGATGACTTGAGTTTCCTTAAGGACAATTACCACTTCAATGACGAGTTCATCGATTACTTAAGAGGCTTTGAATTCACATGTGACGTCTGGGCTATCCCGGAAGGAACTGTCGTATTCCCCAAAGAACCTCTCGTAAAGGTAAGAGGACCCATTATCCAGGCACAGCTCCTTGAGACTGCGCTCCTTTGCACGATCAACCACCAGACACTTATCGCTACAAAGACCGCAAGGATCGTAAGGGCTGCTGAAGGCAGACCTGTCATGGAGTTCGGCGCGCGCCGTGCGCAGGGCTTTGATGCTTCGGTATTGGGCGCAAGAGCCGCTTACATTGCAGGCGCTGCAGGCACTTCCTGCACCATCTGCGGACAGCAGTTCAATATCCCGCTCTCCGGTACGATGGCTCACTCCTGGGTAATGCTTTTCGACAACGAGTTCGAGGCATTTAAGGCATACTCACTCGCATATCCTGACGGAGCACTTTTGCTCGTTGATACATACGACGTTCTCCGCTCGGGTATTCCGAATGCGATCAAATGTGCCAAGGAAGTCCTGGAGCCCATGGGCAAGAGACTCAAGGGTATCAGGATCGACTCCGGTGACCTTACTTACATGACACAGAGCGCACGTAAGATGCTCGATGATGCAGGACTTACGGACTGCAAGATCACAGTATCCAATGCTCTTGACGAGTACCTCATCAGAGACCTGATCAGCCAGGGCGCATGCATCGATTCTTTCGGTGTAGGCGAGAGACTTATCACGTCCAAGGCTGAGCCTGTTTTCGGCGGCGTTTACAAGATCGCTGCAGTTGAAGCAGATGACGGTACGATCATCCCTAAGATGAAGATCTCCGATTCCATCGGCAAGGTAACAAATCCCTGCAGCAAGAAGATCGTAAGATTCTACGACAACGCTACAGGCAAGGCTCTGGCAGACGTTGTCATGATGGCTGACGAGGAAGTTCCGAACGGCGAGCCTTATGAGATCTTTGATCCTGACAACACGTGGAAGTCCAAGGTGCTCGAGAACTACAGGACAAGAGAGATCATGGTACAGATCTTCAAGGGCGGAAAGCTCGTTTACGACAAGCCTACGATCGGCGAGATCAGAGCTTACTGCACGACAGAGCTCGATTCGCTCTGGGATTCCGTCAAGAGATTCGAGAATCCTCACAACTACTATGTCGACCTGTCACCTAAGCTCTGGAAGATCAAGGACGACATCTTGAGATCCTACAGAAGAAGATAAGGAGAAGATTAAAATGGCAAATCCGATTGTTACGATCCAGATGAAAGACGGCGGCGTTATGAAGGCAGAGCTTTATCCCGATATCGCGCCCATCACAGTAAAGAACTTCGTAGACCTGGCAGCAAAGGGCTTCTATAACGGCCTGATCTTCCACAGAGTCATCCCGGACTTCATGATCCAGGGCGGCGACCCTGAGGGCACAGGCATGGGCGGCCCCGGCTACTCTATCAAGGGCGAGTTCTCCGCTAACGGCGTCAGGAACGACTTAAAGCACACCAGAGGAGTTCTCTCCATGGCACGTGCACAGGATCCTGATTCGGCAGGCTCACAGTTCTTCATCATGCACGCTGACTATCCGTATCTTGACGGACAGTATGCCGCTTTCGGCAAGCTCATCGAAGGTATCGAGGTAGTCGATAAGATCGCTTCAGTCAGGACTGACTACAACGACAGACCTTTAGAACCCCAGCAGATCGAGTTCATGACCGTTCAGCTCTGATAAAAGGTTCGACTTAAAAGCAATTTAACGGCGGGGCTTAAGGAAAAGGATAATGAAGGAAGTAAAGCAGATAGGGGATGCATCCAAATCTAAGCAGAAGGCTGCCGGTACCAAAAGACAGCCTTCAAAAGAGAAGAAGATCATCACGATACCTTATCCGTGGCTTTACGCTTCAGCAGTCCTTTTCCTGACGATCCCGCTGTTTATGTTTTTCCTGGGGTATCTGCGCCTGACGATAGGCATCCCGCTCACGATAATCTTTGCGGGGATCCTGATGTTCTGCATTTCCGACTGCCTTAACGATGCAGACGGACGCAAGCTTATTAAGTCGGATCACGACCTTCAGATCCCGCTGTCATATCTTGTGGGATTTGCGGTCACGGCGCTTTTGCTCTCATTTGTTTCCGGTGCGGGCGAGTATATCTATACTCTCCAGGACCACGCATTCAGACGCGCGATCTTAAGAGACCTCATAGATTACGACTGGCCGGTCATCTATAACTATTCGACACAGACAAATCCCGAAGTGGTCAAGATCTTCGGGATCGCTTCAGGCGAGAGGGCTTTCTCGTATTATTTTATCTACTGGATGCCCGCGGCGCTCGCAGGAAAGATATTCGGCTTCGGCTTCGGCAACTTTGTCCTTTTGATCTGGAATGCCATCGGCATCTTCCTCTGCTTCATGACAGCAAGCGCGGTCATAAAGAGATTTACCGCGGCAGTACCTTTCATGTTCATTTTTTTCTCAGGACTTGATGTGCTGCCGAATCTTATTTATTCGTTCATCCCGTATGACGGCTGGCGCTGGTTTGAAGGCTTTGTGCCGGTAATGTCTTATGTGAGCAACTTCAGGGAACTTGCGAGCGTATATAACCAGATGGTGCCCTGCTTCCTGATAGTCGCTCTTTTGCTCATGTCAAAAAACACCCGTTCGGTCGGCCTTACCGCAGGCGTGCTCTTCGCATATTCGCCCTGGGCGGTATTCGGGATCCTGCCTATGGTGGCAGCAATCCTGCTAAATAAAAAGAACAGGGCAGGTACGACGCTAAAGACTGTCACTAACATATTCAGCCCTGCAAATATCTCGTCAGCATTCCTTTTGCTCCTGGTGTTCGGCAGTTATTACATGTCCAATTCCGGAGCGGTCGGCTTCAGAGGCGTTGCCTGGAAGTTCTTCGATAATCCGTGGATGTTTATCCCGGCTTATATCGTATTCGTCGCAGTGGAAGTGCTGCCGTTCGTAATAATGCTCTATAAGCGCGAGAAGAGTAATGTTCTTTTCTGGGCAGCTGCCGTAACGCTTCTCATAATCCCTTTGTACAGGATCACCGAGATGAACGACTTTACGATGAGAGGATCGATGCCCGCATTGTTCTTCTTCTGCATCGGGATCAGCGGACTTGTCGGCGATGTCATGGATGAGAAGAATACGCCCAAGACAAAGAAGGGCTGGCTTAAATCCGCGGCCGTCATGTTTACCGTAATACTCATGATGTTCCCGACACTGATGAACCTGTTCATCATATTCGGTTCCGTGATCAACGGTGATAAGAGCGATAAGGAAGATATCGGTTCGTTCGGCAATATCAATACGGCTTCATATGCCGAAGTCATTCAGGAACAGTTCTTTGCGGAAGGTTACGAGGACAGTTTCTTCTACAGATATTTTGCGAAATGATCAGTCTTTAGACTCTTCGGAAGGAATGTAGATCGGTCTGCCCTTAGACTCGATGTAAGTTCTTCCGATATATTCGCCCAGGATTCCGAGGCACATAAGGATCAGTCCGCCGATAAAGAGGATGAAGCACAAGAGGGAAGGATAGCCCGGAACCTCATTGTAGATCCTCAATATGATCGCGCGGATGAAGTAGTAAACGAGATATGCGAATCCGAGGAAAGCAAAGAAGAATCCCGAATATGTAGCAAGCCTCAATGGTGCGGTCGTGAAGGATACGATGCCGTCAATGGCATAGCGGAAGAGCTTCCAGAAGCTCCACTTGGTCTCGCCTGCGGCACGCTCGACATTCTCATGCTCGACCCACTTTGTCCTGAAGCCGACCCAAGCGAAAATACCCTTTGAGAAGCGCTGGCGTTCAGTAAGGCTTAAGATGGCATCGACGACTTCTCGTCTCATAAGCCTGAAGTCTCTTGCGCCGTCTGCGATCTCGATGTCGCACATGCGGTTGATCATCTTATAGAAACGGCGCGCGAAGAAGCTCCTGATCTTGGGTTCGCCTTTGCGCGTGACTCTTCTTGCGGCGATGATGTCGTAATCACCGGTGTCGAGATCTTTTATCATCTGCGGAATAAGTGACGGAGGATCCTGCATGTCGGCATCAAGAATGGCGATATAATCGCCCTTGGCCTTCTGCATGCCCGCATACATAGCGGCTTCCTTACCGAAATTCCTTGAGAAGAAAACATACTTAACGGATTTGTCGTCCTCAGCCAGAGACTTAATGATCTGCGCTGTCTTATCGCGGCTTCCGTCGTTAACGAAAATAAACTCGTAAGACCTATCAGGAGAAGTGTCTTCCCTGCGCACGTTGCACAGAGCTTCATACAGGATCGGCAGAGATCCTTCTTCGTTATAGCAGGGAACTATAAGACTTATAAGCACAACACGCTCTCCTTAAAATCAGTTCGGCACTCACCCAAGTGCTTTCATTCTCTCCCAAGCTATTTAATCTGTTTCGAGACAATTGCGCGAGCGTCGCGAGACGCAGTCGCGAAATAGATTAAATAGCTTGTTTGTATTATAATCAAAAAGTACGTTTTATGACAATAAAAAGCCGAAGAAAGGGCAGACTGATAATGAAAGAGCTCTCAAGTCTTGACGGCGGTTCCTCAAAGAAATCGTCAGGCAAACAGGCAGGAAAACCGTCAAGTAAACCGGCAGTTAAGCCTGCTTTGAAGACGCGCGGAAAACGCGACCTTCGTCCGCTTATTGCTTTCGCCATAACACTGGTCCTTTATCTTGCTGCAATGGTCCTTTGCAACAAGTATCCTTTGGGACAGTATTCATTCCTTCAAAGTGACCTGAAGTCACAGTATGCTCCGTTCCTTGCCCTGATGAAGAACAAGCTCACTGACTTAAGCAGCGTACCCGGGGAACATGTCGGCTCGTATCTTACATATTCATTCCAGTTAGGTCTCGGAAAGAACTTCATGAGCACCTTCGGATATTATCTCGCAAGCCCTTTCAATCTGATCTATCTTTTCATTGACGAAGCCCAGATCGATGCGGCGGTTATTACGATCGTTATCTTAAAGCTCAGCCTGGCCGCAAGCTTTATGACCCTTTTCCTCAGCAAGAGGATCGAGGATAAGAAGTCTTACTGGCCGGTCCTTCTCGGAATCGCTTACGCGTTCTCATTGTATTCTCAGGCATTCATCTTCCATATCATGTGGCTCGACGGATATATGCTCCTGCCCCTGATCCTTTTCTTCACGGAGAAGTTTATTAAGGAACAGAAGTATCTGGGACTCATCGTAACTTTGCTGATGCTTTTCGGCACGAATTACTACATAGCTTACATGGCCGGCATCGCATGCTTCCTGTATCTTTGCATCAGGATGTTTGTGGAAAAGACAGAGCTTAAGAAAGCTGCCGGAATCTGCGTAAGATATGTTCTTACCGCAGGCTTTACCGCGCTTATTACAGCAGTCCTTCTGGTACCCGTCGGACTTGATACGATCAGGAATGCCGATCAGACGATATTGAGCCGCGGAGACAGTGCTATCACTTATTCGCCCCTCACGCTTATCCATATGTTCCTTTTGGGCGAGTCAGGGGATTTCAGGGATATCATGATCAGCAACTATCCGTTCCTCTTCATCTGCCTGCCGGTAACCATATTGATGCTCATCTATTTCATCAGTCCGGTATTCAAGGGAAGAGAGAGGAAGGTCCACGCTTTCTGTATGCTCGGCGTGCTGCTGTCGACCGCGGTCTACGTGATCGATAAGGCATGGCAGGTCTTCGACGATCCCAACTGGTTCTGGCACAGACAGGTATTCGTATTCCTGCCGTTGTTCCTGATGATATCCTTGAGAGTCCTTCTCAAGATCAAGGAAGTCGCAAGAAAAGACATCGTCAAGGTAATGCTCATCATGTTCGCGCTTATCGTTATCGATTGTTCATTTGGCGCGCTTAAGGGCCAGAGCAAGGCAGTCGTTTATAACTTCGTGCTCACGATGGTCTATTGCGGATTCCTGTCCTGCTACTCCATCGAGAAATGGCCCGACCAGCTCCACGACATGCCTAAGATGATATCGCCCCTGATGTCTTTCATAGTTCTTTTCGAGCTGGTATTCGCAGGTCCGATGCTGACATCAGGCATTGAGACAATGACGCTTTTCGGAGGTCCTGCCGAGGAATACAGCGATTCTATCAGGGCAGAGAGCCAGTTTGGTGACTATGCCAAGGCGCGCAATGCCGGCACGGGCACATTCAGGGCAGAAACGGACAGCGTCCCCGAATATACGCTTAAGTATTACATCGATGAGGGCCAGGCTTTCTACGGTGATTACCGCGGACTGTCATTCTTTAACTCAAATTCAAACAAGCCGATGCAGCGCTTCGTCAAGCAGCTCGGCATGCAGACAAACTACAATTACTTCGCTACGGGACATTCCTATACAGCTCCTTCGACAGACAGCTTCTTCTCGATCGCTTCCGTATCGGCAAAAAGAGACATCGATATCTACCGCCTCGAAGGTTCTGATTCCTATGGCGCGGGCCTGAAGTTCTACGCCAATGATGATGTTCTCCCTTTGGGCTTTGCGGCTGACAAGGGCGCCATGGATTTTGATTTCTACAGGCTCGAAAAGGACACGTCAGAGAAGAACTACTACGCACTTCAGAACGACTGGTACCGCTCGTTGTTCCCTGATGCTTACACTGAAGATTTCTTCTGTGAGATCGATGAGAGCGTAACGGGCGCGCCTGAGATCAGGAATGCCGTATTCTTCAAATCAAGTGATTATCTCACCAACGAGGATTACATCAGGAAGAACGATCCCGAGTACCGCTCCCGCGCAGTTACCGAAGATCCGCTTGGCCTTGAGAAGAACGTTTACTACGAACTCAAGGATGAACAGACAGTCCTTTACAAGACCAACGAGAAGATCCCGATCGTTATCGAGTATAACTTCAAGGCTCCCACGACCGATGAGATCTACTGTTCGCTCGTCACAGGCAGGATCGTGGACGGCGCCGATGTCTACGTCAACGGCATCAAGATAAGCAGCTTCAATTCTGACGCTTACTATTCGCAGATCTTCAGGATCGGAAGCTTTGAGAAAGGCGAGGACGTAAAGGTCACATTTCTTGCAAGCGATAAGAGCTTTACATATCTCAACATAAGATTCGCAAGCTTTGATACTGCGAAGTTCTCAGAGCAGTTTGCTTCAGTCGACACATCAAAGGTCAGCATGGCTGAAGCTTACGACGGATACGTCAAGTTCAACGTAAACGGACTTGAAGCAAATGAGACGGTCATAACGACAATCCCCGCTGAAGACGGCTGGCAGCTTTATATCGACGGTGCTCCCTGCGATTACAAGGTCTACCAGAATGCGTTCATCGCCTTTGACGCAGGCTCCGGCAGCCACACCGCCGAGCTCGTCTTTACCGCGCCGGGTCTTAAGGGCGGAGCCGCAGTATCCTGCGCAGGAATCGTTCTTCTGGCGGCATTCGTATTTGTTGATAAAAAGCGCTCGAAAATGAAAGAAAAACAATGACGTTTTGAGTATCTTATATAGCAGCTTATAAACAGCTTACGTGCTTTGGAGGTTTTGAATTATGGATTTTATGAAGGCTTATGAACTCTGGTCAACGGATCCTTTTTTCGATGAGGGAACAAGAAACGAACTTATCGCGATCAAGGATGATACCAAAGAGATAGAAGACAGATTCTACAGGGATCTTGAGTTCGGTACGGCAGGCTTAAGAGGCGTGCTCGGCGCAGGAACCAACAGAATGAACGTCTATACGGTAGCAAAGGCTTCCGAGGGACTTGCAAAATACATTCTTTCGGAGGGCGAAGAGGCCATTAAGAGAGGCGTTGTAATCTCCTATGATTCAAGACATTTCTCTCCCGAGTTCGCACAGATCACAGCTCAGGTCCTCGCAACAAACGGCATCCCCAGCAAACTCTCTGACGAATTAAGACCTGTACCGGTACTTTCATTCTCCGTCAGATACTTCAAGGCATTTGCAGGTGTCATGATCACGGCTTCACACAACCCGTCCAAGTACAACGGATACAAAGTCTATGGTGAGGACGGCGGACAGGTACCGCCTGAAGCAGCTGACGCAGTACTTGCGAACATCGAAGCGATCTCCGATATCAGAGCCATCAAGATGATGGACTTTGAGGAAGCAAAGGCAAAGGGCCTCGTTACTTCCTTCGGTCCCGAGATCGACGTGGCATTCACGAACATGCTCAAAAAACTTGTCGTTGACCAGCAGGCCATCGATAAGCAGGCTGACATGAGCATCGTTTACACACCTCTGCACGGTTCGGGCAACAAGCCTGTCAGAAGGATCCTTGAGGCAGTAGGCTTTAAGAATATCCACATCGTTAAGGAACAGGAACTCCCGGACGGCGCATTCCCTACGGTAAGCCTTCCTAACCCCGAGAACCCTGAAGCTCTTTCTATGGCCATCGAGCTTGCCAAGAAGACAGATGCTTCCCTCGTATTCGGCACAGACCCTGACTCTGACCGTATCGGCGCTGCAGCCAAGGTCATCGAGAACGGCGAAGTAAAGTATAAGTGCTTCTCCGGCAACCAGATGGGACTTATGCTCTTAGATTACATCCTCGACGCAAAGAAGAACCTCGGAACCCTTCCCGAGAACTCCTTCGCGGTTACGACGATCGTTTCTTCCAAGCTCGTTAAGAGCATCTGCGACTACTATGGCGTTGAGCTCCAGGAGACACTCACGGGCTTTAAGTTCATCGGCGAGAGGATCAAGCTCGACGACGAGTTCGGCAATAAGCACTTCCAGTTCGGCTTCGAAGAGAGCTACGGCTATCTCTCCGGCGTTGACGTACGTGATAAGGATGCCGTTGTAGCGGCAATGCTCATCTGCAACATGGCTGCGGCTTCTTTCGAGAAGGGCGAGACACTGGCAGACAGACTCGACCACCTCTATGAGAAGTACGGCTACGGCATCGAGCAGACGATCAGCTGCACGTTAGAGGGCAAAGAGGGCATCGAGAAGATCGGCAAGTGCATGGTAGAGCTCAGAAACGAGCTTTCCGGATGTAAGAACCTTGAAGGTGCTAAGAGCCTCCTCGGCGGTGCTACTGTTACAGCTGTCCGCGATTACAAGGAATCCAAGCGTTACGACTTCACCGAAGACGGCGTAAAGGTCTCCGATATCACTCTGCCCAAGTCCAACGTTCTCCTCTATGAGCTCGGCGGCAACAAGGGGATCGACTGGGCATGCGCAAGACCTTCAGGCACGGAGCCCAAGCTCAAGATCTACATGGGCGTCTACGATTCTGACAAGGCATCTGCAGAGAAGTCCTTTGAGACGATCAAGGGACAGGTTGAAGGATACGTTAAGTCAAAGCTTAACTAAACGAATTTACCAGCGGAATAATGTATTCATAGACAGCCTTGGCAAAGCCGAGGCTGTCATAATTTGCGGTGATATATGAAGCGGCAGCCTTAACGCCTTCAGTGGCGTTGCCCATGGCGATGCCGTATTTGGCAGACTCTATCATGGATATGTCGTTGTCGCTGTCTCCGATCGCGAAAGTATTGTCATGGGGGATCCCCAGATAATCTGCAAGGCTTAAGAGCGCGTTGCCCTTGGTGGAGCCTTTCTTCATGACGTCGAAAAGATTGGGCGCTGAGGATATGACTTCAAGGTCTTTATCGGAGGAGAGCGTCTTCACGAGCTCCTCATCAGCGCTTATCAAAAGGATCTTGTTGAAGTTCGGGAGCTTCTCATTTTCGAGAAAATCCATATCGATATCGATCATGGGGGACTGCTTGGCGGGCTC
>JAFZHS010000019.1 GCA_017554745.1 Clostridiales bacterium
GTTGAAATGTTCCGTAAGTCAATGGATCAGGCTGAGGCTGGTGACAACATCGGCTGCCTCCTCCGTGGTATCGACCGTAAGGAAGTTGAAAGAGGTCAGGTTATCGCTAAGCCCGGCACAACAACTCCTCACACAAAGTTCACAGGCCAAGTTTACGTTCTTACTAAGGAAGAGGGTGGACGTCATAAGCCTTTCGTAACAGGTTATCGTCCTCAGTTCTACTTCAGAACAACAGACGTTACAGGCGTTATCAAGCTTCCTGACGGCACAGACATGTGCATGCCTGGTGACCACGTAACAATCGAAGCTGACCTCATCACTCCTATCGCTATGGAGCAGGGTCTTAAGTTCGCTATCCGTGAGGGTGGCCACACAGTAGGCGCTGGTACAGTTTCTACAATCATCGAGTAATCTTTATAGATTAATCAAGCTGATTCAAAAGAGCTTCGGGATCTTTCCCGGAGCTCTTTTTCACGGCTTATTTCCCTTGTAATATGTCTTTAATCTGTTTACCTAACTTTTGCCATAAATTTGATGCAGATTGGATATTCCGGGAATTTACAATCATGCTATCGAAGTGTGTCTAAAGCTTTTAAGGAGTGAGTGTTTATGAATAAATTGGCAATAAGGCTTATCGCTTCGGCGCTCGCGGTATCAATGATCATGCCGCTTGCAGCCTGCAAGAAGAAAGCCAAGAACGGCAGCCGCAGCGGCACAAAGATCACATCTGATTCGCCCTGGTACGACACCAGGGTAATCGAAGTCGATGTTGAGCTCGATACGAGCAGAACGATCGAGTATACATATAAACGTCTGGCCGGTGCTGACGATGACTATATGGTAATCCTTACAACGGGTAATTACAGGATCCCCGATAATCTCGACTGGGACGCGTACAATTACAAGGATTACGAGATCGCCAAGCTCACCGTGCTCGACAGGGAGACGAACGAGACTATCAGCAACATCGATCTGTGCTCGACCATGTCCGACAGCGATTATGTCGAGAATGCCACATATGCGAACGGTACTATATCGGCAATCTTCGATTCATACGATGAAATAACGTATGAAATGGTGCGCAAAGAAGTCGACTACGATGTAGAGACCGGAAAAATAACAGATACCCGCAAGCTTGAGGAGGACGATTTTACCAATATCGAGAGATCTTTTACTCTCGGTGATTACAGAGTTGACACGGAGCTCCATTGGGAAGATGAAGCCTGGTATTCCCTGTATATCTATTCCAAGGACGGAAGCAAACAGACCGTTGACCTTAAGGGAACTAACGGTGAGGAGTATTACGACATTCCGGTAATCTTCCTTATCTCTGAATCAACGGCGCTTGTTCCGGTGACTTCACAGAAATCTGACAAGTACTTTTTCGAGCTGGATCTTGAGACCGGCAAGACAACCAAAGTAGATAAAAAGGAATACGAGTGGCTGGAACTGGACGCAATGTATTCGGCATTCTCCGGCACGGACGGCAATGTCTATTACTCAAATTCCACGGGAATCTACAAGCTCGATTTCAAGGCAAAGGCCGCGGAAGAAGTATTCAATTACGGCTGGTGCGGAATCAGCAGGAGCAAGATCTCTTATCTTGATATTGCCAGGTTTGAAGGGGATTCCTTCATCCTTTGCGGTGAGGACTACCAGAGCGAGGCTTTCTCTGATAACTACTCATCTGAATTTACCCTGATCGAGTTTACCAAGGCAGCGAAAAATCCTCACGCGGGCAAGACGGTCCTGGAGCTCTATTCCTCTTACGGCTATACAGAGGGCAGGATAAGTGATGCTATCTTAAAGTTCAATGAGACAAACGGCGATTACTTTATCGAGGTCACTGACCGCTACAGCAACAATGATTACTCGCTTTATGACGACGCAAACAGCGAAGATGATTATGAGACCATACAGCTCGGCCTTGATGCCGACATGAGCAACCAGCTCTCGATGGACATCTTAAACGGCGAAGGCCCGGATATCCTGATGAACGTCAGCTCATACGGCCAGCTGAACAACCCGAATTATCTTGTTGATCTTACGAAATACGTGGGAGACCTGGATCCTGACAAGTATTTTACCAACGTTATCGATGCAGCCAAGGTGGACGGCAAGCTTTATAACCTGCCGGTCTGCTTCTCGATAGAAGGAATCCAGACGGATGCGAAGTATGCAGGAAAATCAGGTGTAGGCTTTACCACGGAAGAATATAAGAAGTTCCTTAACGAGACCCTGAACGGCTCGGATGTCCTTACATACGGTCAGGCCGTTTACTTTACCAAGCTGTTCGGCAACATGTCTGACGAGTTTATAGTTAACGGCAAGGCTGATTTTACAAGCAGTGATTTTGAGGCTCTTGCAGAGTTTGTAAAAGACAACGTTCCGGAGAACGCAAGGTCATGGGATGACATGATGTATGATGACGAATATTATGAAGTGTCTTACGCTGTCGGCGCATCGATCTTTAAGGGTGACAGATATGATTCCGGCGTAGCAAGCTATGCTTATTGTTACGGATTCTCATCCTATTTCACTGAAATGACGAATCTGAACGGAGCTGCGACCATTCTCGGCATCCCGTCTTCAGACGGACGCGGCCCTACGGTATCGCCTTATATCTCGATTGCGATCTCTGCCCAGGCTTACAACGAGAATGCCTGCGGTGAGTTCGTAAAGATGCTTATGACAGATGAGATCCAGATGGATCTCGGCATGAACGACAACTTCGTTTTAAACCGCGATGCTTTCAGGGCAGTCGGTGAAAAGGCCGTTGAGTATTACAACGGCGACGGAAAATACTATCTTGTGACATATGACTGGACCAACGATACTCCTTCCGAGAATTTCAAAAAGCTTACCGAGCAGAATATCGATGACCTTGAGGAGATTATCCTGAGCTGCTCGCAGATGAATTCGGCAGATGCCGCCATCAATCTCATCCTGATAGAAGAGATGCCGGCTTATTTCTCCGGCCAGAAGGAATTGTCTGACGTTGTTGCCATCGCCCAGGACAGAGCCCAGAAGGTTCTCGACGAGCGCGGATAACACTTAAGATATGTAGGAATAGACACTTAGGGCTGTCCATGAGGGCAGCCCTTTTTCGCGCCGTAATAAGGTCTCGAAAAGAGAAATGCATGAAATCTGTCCTTAACGTGTTTACCTGAGTTTTGCCTACATTTTGATGCTGAATGTTTTCAGTGCGGTTTTACAATCGGCACTGTTAATACTTAATGGGGCTATAAAAGGAGATTTTAAATGAAGAAGTTATCCGTTAAAGTGATTTCTTTATTACTTGCTGCTTCGATGTTGGGATCGCTTGCCGCATGTAAGAAGAAAGAAAAAGACATCAACAATAATGATACCAGCCACAGCGGCCAGAAGATCACGGAAGACACGCCGTGGTACAACAGCAGGACGTTTGACGTAAAGATCGACTTGGACAAGAGCAGAGAGCTCGATTATTCTTATCAGAGAGTCGGCGGCGCTGACGAGAATAATATTCTCGTTCTTACCAGCGGTTACTATAAGATGCCTGATGATCCCAATATCGATTGGGAAACATTTGATTACTCCGGATATACCATCAACCTGGTCTCCATAATCGACAGAAAAACAGGCGAGACCTCTAAGACCATCGATCTTACTGACCTGATCAATTATGACGATTATGTAGATGATATCAGTTTTGAGAACGGACAGATCAAGTTAAGGGTCGAATCTTATGACAGGAATACATATGAGCAGACCACTAATGATTTGATCATCGATCCTTCTACTGAAAAGATCGTTGATACAAAGCCGGTCATCGGCGATGGAAACATCGAGCGTTCATTTGTGCTCGGCGATTACAAGGTCGATACCGAAATGCTCTGGGACGAGAGGAACTCCGCATACAACCTTTACATTACTTATCCTAACGGCGAGACCAAAACTGTCGAGCTTAAGGATGACAACACAGAGTATTACGATATTCCTTTGATAATTGCAAAAGACAAGACCAAGGCGCTGGTTCCCGTTAACTCGGAAGGCAAATACCTCTTTTTCGAGCTGGACCTCGAGACCGGCAAGCTCACACAGGAAGATGCCAAGGATTACGAATGGTTAGATCTCGACAACTGCTATTCTCCGGTCACAGGATCTGACGGAAGTGTTTACTTTAATACGTCAACGGGAATCTCAAAGATCGACTTCGAGAACAAGAGCTGCAACATCGTCTTCAATTACAGCTGGTGCGCTGTAAACAGAAGCGACCTGACTTATCTCACACTCGCTGAGGCTGCGGATAATTCGTTCCTTCTCTGCGGCGAAAAATATGAAGGCTATTACAGTTCGAGAGACAACAGCAACGGGTCCTTTATGGTAATCGAGTTTACCAAGGCCGACAAGAACCCTAACGCAGGCAAGTCTATCCTTGAGCTTTATTCGCTTTACGGATATACGGATGACAAGATCTCTGACGCTATCCTTAAGTTCAACGAGACCAACAGCGAGTACTTCATCGAAGTATCTGACCGTTATTCAAAATTTGACGATGCCGATTATTCCGACATCCATAGCGATGACGATTACCAGGGCGTCCAGCTTGAAGCTGATGCCAACATGAGCAGCCAGCTTGCCATGGACATCCTTAACGGAGAAGGCCCTGACATCCTCATGAACTGCTGTTCATACGGTCAGCTCAACAACGACAACTATCTTGTAGACCTGTCGTCTTACATCGGCACTCTTGATTCTGAGAAGTACTTTACCAATATCGTTGATTCTGCAAAGGTAGACGGCAAGCTCTACAACTTACCGATCTGTTTCGAGGTGGAAGGCATCCAGACAGACGCCAGATATGCAGGTAAGTCCGGAGTAGGTTTTACTACTGAAGAGTATGAGAACTTCCTTAATAACACGCTTAACGGCAATGACGTCATTCCTTCAGGCCAGGCATACTATTTTGCAAAGCTCTATAACGCAATGAGCGACAAGTTCATCGCAAACGGCAAGGTCGATTTCTCAGGCTCTGACTTTGAGGCAATCGCAAAGTTCGTCAAGGACAATGTTCCTGAGAAGGCAAGATCATGGGATGATCCTTCTGCTGATTATTCCATGGGCGTAGGCGCGACCATCATGAAGGGAGACATGCCGATCGATACGACACAGCCTGCAGGCTATACATACTGCTACGGAATGTCCAGCTATTTCATGAACATATACCAGTTCAGCGGAGCTACAGCCATCTTAGGCCTTCCTTCTTCTGACGGACGCGGACCTTTGGTAGCACCCTATCTCTCAGTAGCGGTTTCCGCACAGGCATACAACGTCGATGCATGCGCCGAGTTCGTAAAGATGCTCCTTTCAGATGAAGTCCAGCTCGACCTGGCCATGAAGGATAACTTCGTAATAAGCCGCGAAGCTTTCAGAGAAGGCGGAAAAGCAGCTGTCGAATACTACAACAGCAAGGGCTATGAGGACTACTTCGGATATCTCGATAATGTCCCGAAGATCACTCTTTCCGATAAGAACATCGATGATATGGAAAACATCGTCTTGAGCTGCTCCAACTGTAATGCCGCAGACGCTGCGATCAACATCATTCTCATCGAAGAGATGCCGGCTTACTTCTCAGGCCAGAAGCCTTTGTCGGAAGTAACCGCGGTCGCTCAGGACAGAGCACAGAAAGTATTGGCCGA
This sequence comes from Clostridiales bacterium, assembly GCA_017554745.1. GTDB lineage: Bacteria > Bacillota > Clostridia > Saccharofermentanales > Saccharofermentanaceae > Saccharofermentans. The sequence continues at coordinate 5,685 of JAFZHS010000019.1, forward strand.
ACGCGGATAATCCCCGCTTCGAAAATAAATTACAGAAAGAGGGCATCTCCTGAGGAGATGTCCTTTTTCTTGGAAACCATCAAAAAAGGATTATCCCTGCTTGGGACAACCCTCTTTGAATTGAGTTAAAAATGTTGTGATTATGCGGTCTCTGTCTTCTCGACCTGGGCTCCGGGTCTTCCGGCAGGTCTGGTAGCTGCAGGTCTCATGGGAGCTGCCTCAGCTGCAGGCTCTTCAGCCTTTTCTTCAGCGGGCTTTTCCTTTGCAGTCTCCTTGGCGGGCTCTACGATGCCTGCTGCAGCTCTGAGCTTGGCGATCTCTTCAGCCTTTGCCTGAGCGATGCGTGCTTCTTCCTCAGCCTTTGCAGCTGCGGCTCTTGCCTTCTCTTCTGCGAGCAATGCTGCCTGTCTTGCTTCCTCAGCCTTTGCGGCAGCGATGCGTGCTTCTTCGATAGCCTTCTCGGCAGCGATGCGTGCTTCCTTCTCAGCCTTCTCGGCAGCGGCTCTTGCATCTTCTTCGGCCTTCATCTGGTTAGCGATGTCGAGCTCATTCTGGGCCTTGGCGAGAGCTTCCTTGGCAGCCTCGAGCTCCTGAGAAGCAGCTTCTTCTTCCTTGGTTGCGGCGATAACTGCAGCCTTGGTCTCCTGCTCGACCTTCTCGGCTTCGATCCTTGCCTTCTCGTCAGCCTTTCTGCGCTCTGTGAGCTTTGCTTCTTCAGCAGTAAGAGCGGCAGCAGCCTTTTCTTCTTCTTCAGCCTTGGCGATAGCAGCCTTTGCAAGCTCTTCAGCCTTTGTAGCTGCAGCGCGTGCTTCCTCTGCGCGGGCAACGGCCTTGAGGGTAGCTTCCTTAGCGGCAGCTTCCTTGGCGATCGTGGATTCTTCTGTCTTGCGTGCAGCGATGAGAGCTTCTTCTGCAGCTGTTACGGCGCTTCTTGCTTCGACTACCTTAGCGGCAGCGCCCTTAGCCTTCTGGTTAGCTCTGCGCTCTTCGTTCTGGGCTCTTAATGCAACAGACTGGGCAACGGCAAGTGCTGACTGTGCAGCGCTTCTTCCGGGCTGGGACACGCGTTCAACTGCGGGCCTGCCTTCTTCTTCAGCTGCATTCTGCTGCTCTGCAATGTACTGTGCGTGGTTAACTGATGCGGACTTGGGACGCTTGATCGGCGGCTTGAGTCCTACAGGTGTGATGTCTTTCTTATCAGAGGCATCGATACCCTTTTCCTTGAGCTGTTCTTCCTTACGTGCAGCCTCTGCAGCCTTACGCATTTCGATCTGGGCCTTAGCGGCCTCGGCACGCTCTCTTGCGAGCTGAGCAGCCGTAGAATTGGACGGTGTACGGGTGGTCTGTCCGCCCGGACGTCCTGATGTCTGAATGTTGGAGATGTTGGCATTAGCCGGTCTTACGTTCGGCGTGCCGGAGCCAGCGCCCTGTGCAGCGACGTTCACACCATCTTTTCCCTTAATAAAGTTTCCCAAAATGTTTGCCATCCCTTTGCCCCCTGAATGTCAAGCTTTTGTAAAGATTTTGTTAATTATCTTCAATAAATTTATTATACTTTGCACAAATTATTTTTCAATACTCTTTGACCTTCTAAGCATATTGTTTTTTCGAAGTTTTTCGCTCCCGTCCTTATCTTCGAAAAAAAGTAATTAAATATACAGGATATTTGTTTAGAAATACTTTACAACGAGTTTAGCAGGTTGTATAATCGCACACATTGAAGTTTAGTACCAGTAAACTCTTGGTTTAGAACAGGAAAGATTATGGAAATCGGATCAAAGATCAAAAATCTCAGGCTTCAAAACGGTCTTACCCAGGAGGAACTGGGTGACAGATGTGAACTTTCCAAAGGATTTATTTCTCTTCTCGAGAGCGACAAGACATCGCCTTCCATGGCTACTCTTGAGGATATCCTGAATGCGCTCGGCACTGATTTCGCGCACTTTTTCAGGGAAGAATCAAGCGAGAGGGTCGTTTACGGCAAAGCGGACTTCTCCGTAAAGCAGGACCTCGATCTCAAGAACGAGATCTGCTGGCTTATCCCGAATGCGCAGAAGAATGAGATGGAGCCCATCCTTGTTACCATACAGCCGGGCGGATCCACCTATCCCGACAACCCTCACGAGGGCGAAGAGTTCGGATATGTACTTGAAGGCACCATCACCATCGTTATAGATAACGAGAAACACCAGGCTAAAAAGGGCGAGAGCTTCTATCTCGCATGCGACAAGCCGCACTATCTTGAGAACAACACAGCTCATCAGGCCAAGGCGATATGGATCTCATCGCCGCCGAGCTTCTGATATCGATACGGGAAATTACTTAGGGGGGCGCGAAGATAATGGCATACAACCAGATCCTTGAAGACAGCACAGGAAGCGAGCACATCATTGAGATCAAAGATCTGTGCAAGAGCTTCGACGGTACGCAGGTACTGAAGAATATTACGTTCTATATAAGGAACAATGAGTTTATCACGCTTCTGGGACCTTCCGGCTGCGGCAAGTCAACGACGCTCCGTATCATCGCGGGTTTTGAGACAGCTGATTCCGGCATCGTCAACTTCGAGGGCAAGGACTTAAAGAGCGTTCCGGCCAACAAGCGCAACATCAACACGGTATTCCAGAGATATGCTCTTTTCCCGCACCTCAACGTTTTCAACAACGTTGCGTTCGGCCTTAAGATCAAGAAGGTCAATAAGCAGGAGATCGAGCAGAGAGTCAACAAGGCACTTGAGACAGTAGGCCTTGCCGACTACGGCGAGAGATATATCGACCAGCTCTCAGGCGGACAGATGCAGAGAGTTGCCATCGCGAGAGCTATCGTCAACCGCCCGAGGATCCTCCTTTTGGACGAGCCTCTGGGTGCTTTGGATCTCAAGATGCGAAAAGAGATGCAGATCGAGCTCAAGGAAATGCAGAAGGAGCTCGGCATCACGTTCGTCTATGTTACGCACGATCAGGAAGAAGCGCTCACGATGTCCGACACGATCATCGTCATGAAGGACGGCGTCATCCAGCAGATCGGCACCCCCATCGATATCTATAACGAACCCAAGAACGCTTACGTCGCGGACTTCATCGGCGAATCCAATATCGTTGCGGGAACTATGAAAAAGGATAAGGAAGTTACGCTCTCGAGCGGAATTACTTTCGAGTGCGTTGACCCGCTGTTCCCTGAGTTTACAGAAGGCATCGCAAACCTCGTCGACGTCGTTATCAGACCTGAGGATTTCTACGTTGCTGAAGAAGCAGAGGGAAGGATCAACGGCACAGTCGAATCCCTCATTTTCAAGGGCGTTCACTACGAGATGATCGTTAAGTCAGACGACGGGATCGAGTGGCTCGTCCAGAACGTTGACCCTTCAAAGGTCGGCAGCCGCGTAGGCCTTTATGTCGATCCTGACGATATCCAGATAATGAGAAGATCAGAGCTCTCTCCCGACTTTGGAAGCTTCGGCATCAAGCAGACCGGCGCTGCCCCGGAGAAGAAAGAGACCAACGAAAACAGCATCGGCGAGAATGTCGTGGAAGAAGCTGACATCAAAAAGGATGAGGATGCGGAGGTTGAGACAGCAGAATAATGACTGAACTCAAAGCCAGATTAAAGGTGATGCCGGTCCATGCATTTGTCATGATCTTCGCGGCTCTTTACTCCTTCATCAGTATCTTCATACCGATGTTCGAGCTGTTCGTGCAGTATGTGCCTTTCCGCACATATTCGCTGTTCTCGCTCCTTTTAAATCCGAGGGTCTTTACCAGGATCAGGAGCGGTTCGGTCAATCTTAATTTCCAGTCATTTGCCGCATGGGCTTTTGTTATCACGATCGTTATAGCGGTTGCGGCACTTACTTTGGCGCTCTGCTATCCTTTCTATTACAATTCCGGCAAGAAGAGAAAGTTCGGCTATTTAAGCGTTCTTGTGCTCTTTGTTTTGCGCGCGGCAGCTCACATCATCACATTGTCCAAGATGGTCTCCGAGGAGATGATCAACGACAACGGCATGACTCCCCAGAGGCTTTATGTTGCCCAGTCTTTTGCAGGCAACCTCATGGTGATCGTGCTCTTCATCGGAGCAGCCGCATGCCTTTACGGCGCATTGAATCTTAAGATGAACTACAAGATATTTTCTTATCCGTATCTTGCATGGATCGTCATCTTCACGATACTTCCTTTGATCCTTATCCTCTTTCGCGCTTTCTTCAAGAAGGCTGCAGGCGGCGGATATGAGTTTACGACGGCAGGCTTCGCGGTACTTTTCCAGAACAAGACGGTAGTCACGAGATTCTACGGCTGTGACGTCCGTCTGCAGGAGTATTTCTCGATCTTCTTAAGAAGTTTGGACTACGCTCTGTGGACTACGATCGGATGCCTCTTACTCGGTTACCCGGTAAGCTACATCCTTGCGAAAAGATCCAAGGCAAAGCGCCAGAACGGCTCAAGACTTCTCATGCTCTTCGTTCTCCCGATGTGGATGAACACGATGCTCAGGACATACGCATGGCGCGCATTCTTCAGCGAGACCGGCGTCCTCAACACGATCCTGCAGCAGTGGGGACTGACTGATGCCCCCATCCTTTTCCTCAAGAATGAAGTGCTGGCAGATATAATCACAAAGCTCGTCATGACGAACGACTTCCTGCCGTTCATGATCCTGCCTTTGTTCTCGGTGCTCATCAAGCTTGACCCGAGCCTTTCGGAGGCTGCATACGATCTCGGCGCGACCAAGTTCCAGACATTCCGCAAGGTCATTTTCCCGCTCTCATTGCCGGGCGTCATCTCCGGAATCCAGATGGTATTCATGCCGTCCCTGACGTTCTACATGATCCCCGATATCCTCAACGAGGGCTCGAAAACAACCATCGGCAACACCGTCCAGAATTTCATCTTAAATGAGAGTACGACATATAATCAGGCGGGCAACGTTTTATCGCTCCTGCTTCTTATTTTCGTGCTCATCACAATGGGCATATTACGCGGCCAGGATAAAGAGGCCGGAAGCGGAGGTATGGCATTATGAGATTCCTTAAAAAGCTCGTACCTAACGCATACCTCGCGCTTATTCTGGTATTCATCTATCTGCCCATCGCAGTGCTTATCATCTATTCGTTCAACAGTCTGCCGAAGTCTTTCATCTGGGGCGGATTTACGTTCGATAACTATAAGAGCCTGTTCAAAGGCTCTGACGGCAGCGGCATTCTCGAGTCGCTTCTTGAGACCCTCAAGGTCGCAGCCATCGCGTCCGTAGCTTCCACTGCTTTCGGCGTACTGAGTTCATTAGGTCTTGCATACCTCGGCAAGAAACTTCAGAACTTCGCCATGACGATGACCTACGTGCCGAATGTCATGCCCGATCTCGTAACGGGCATCTCGTTCATGCTGTTGTTCTCATTCCTTGGCGTACAGAAGAGCGAGTTCACGCTTATCATGGCGCACATCGCGCTCTGCGTGCCTTTCGCGATTTTGTCGATAAGCCCCAAGATCAAGCAGCTCGACAAGAGCCTTACGGAAGCTGCCATGGACCTCGGAGCCACGAGATTCCAGACGTTAAGACTCGTGATAATTCCCGAGATAATGCCCGGCATCCTGTCATCGCTCCTGCTCACGTTCACGCTCTCGATCGACGATTATCTCATCAGTAACTTCAACGTAGACAGCTCCATCCAGACGCTGCCGATGATGATCTACTCAATGGCTAAGCTTGGCGTTAACCCGAAGATGAACGCGCTCACCACACTGATGTTCGGCGCAGTCCTGATCCTCATGGTATTGTCCAATCTGTCGTCGTTCAAGAAAGCGAAGCCTGCCGGCGCGAAAAAGAAATAAGGCAGGACATAAACCGGTTAAATGCAATTGCATATAAAGGAGAGTAAAGAAATGAAAAATGTAAGGAAAGTGATCTCTGCAGTAACAGCACTTTTGATGGCCGGAGCAGCCATCCTGCCCTGCGGTTGTTCAAAGAAGCAGCAGCTCATCATCTACAACTGGGGTGAGTACATCGCTGAAGAGACGATCGCAAAATTTGAGGCTAAGTTCCCCCAGTATGAAGTAGTCTACAGGACTTTCGAGACCAACGAATCCATGTACCCCAACCTCGGAAACGGCTACGATGTAATCATCCCTTCCGAATACATGGTCTGCCGTCTCATCGAAGAAGACTGGATCCAGCCTCTCGACTGGAACAAGCTCCCCGCTGTCCAGCAGTATATGGACCCCATGTTCCGCGATGTAACTTACACTGATGACGCTACCGTCTCAGGCCAGGTCCTCGATTATGCAGTACCTTATCTCTACTGCACGGTAGGCCTCGTTTACGACGCGAACAAGATCACTCTCCCTGAAGATACGACAGATCCTGCCGTTATCTGGGACGTTCTTTTCAATACAGAGAATACGCAGAGCATCGGCATGTACGATTCCATGCGTGAATCCATCGGCGCAGCTCTCAACTATCTCGGCTACTCCATCAACTCCACCGACGAAACTGAGCTGAAGGAAGCTTTAGAGCTCCTCATCGCCCAGAAGAGCGCCATGCACCCCGCTTACGGCGTAGACAACCTCAAGGACAAGATGGCAGCCGGCGAGCTCGCAGCATCCATCGCATGGTCCGGCGACCACATCGTAATGCTCGACAGGATCGAAGAACTCGGCAACGACAACATCGATCTCCGCTTTGTTCTCCCCGAGGGCTCCAACTGGTCAGTTGACATGATGTGCGTTCCCACAAACTGCAAGAACTACGACGGCGCGATGGACTTCATCAACTTCATGTACGACCCCGAGATCGCCCTCGAGAACTGCGAATACGTAGGTTATTCCACACCTAACACTGCAGCCAAGGACATGCTCGATCCCGAGGTCTCCGGCAACATCTACTACTATCCTACGGCAGATATCTTCGCTTCTTTGGAGGTCTACTACACTTCCGACGTGATCGAAGAGAAGTACACCGAGATCTGGAATACGGTTAAGGCGAGCGCGTAAAAATTCACATTAAAATGTGCTTTCAGCGGGCTGCGGATCATCGCAGCCCGTTTTTTTGTCAATTTTTCGGCTGGCCGCCCATGACTTCCGTGTGCCCCCCCTATGGATGCCAGATGTGCAATTGTCCACTCGAAAAACGGCCGACAATTGCACAAAAATGAACTTTTATGCAATGGTTGAGGCTTTTTTTGCGCAACAATTGCAAAGGTATAATAGAGAGACCAGTCTCAATTTTCCTCAAATAGTCTCATTTTCGAGCCCTTATTTTCAATTTGCTGCAATTTGCCCCCACAAGTATGATCTGACGCTTTACACTGCAGTTATCACTTGAATGGCGGGGTAATTGTTTATGGCTGTTGATTTTATAAAAGAATTGAATGCGCGATATGAGCTGCTCACAAAAAGCATTGAGGATATAGAGAAGAAAAGTCAGATATTCCCTGAAGGCTGGATTATTACCAGATCCCGCAAGGGAAGGACATATTATTATTCAGCAAAGTACAAATCCAAAGAACAGTATCTTTCCCTGGAAGACGCTGCCCTCATCGAACAGCTGATCCAGAAAGACTATCTGAATAAAGTCCTGAAGGACGCGAAAAAAGAACAGAAAGCGATCTCAAAAATGCTCAGGCTCTATCCGGAAACGGTAGTTGAAGATGTCTACGACAGCCTTCCTGAAGGGCGGAAGCGGTACGCAACGCCCATAAACATCTGCGATGATGAATTTGCGGCCAAGTGGATGGCCACCCCGTACAAGAAAAAACCATTCAAGAAGGATACTACAGAATTCTACACGTTAAAGCACGAGCGTGTGAGATCAAAGTCCGAAGTTATCATTGCTGACAGGCTGAGGGCGAAGGGGATACCGTACAGGTACGAGTGTCCTCTGAAGGTGGGCAATAAGATAATCCACCCGGATTTTTCTATCTTGAGGATGAGCGACAGGAGAGTTCTTTATCATGAGCATTGCGGAAAAATGGGCGACCCCAAGTACGTTGAAGACATGTTGATCAGGGCAAAAGATTACAACAACGCCGGGATCATATTGGGGGACAGGCTGTTTTATACGTTTGAATCTGAAACGACGCCACTGGATATAACGTTGCTGGATAATATTATTGAGCAGCACTACAGATAGGCTAAATAAGCAACTGATTACCGAACAACAAAAAACCCGCTCAATGGAGCGGGTTTAACATTGTTAAAGCAATGAACGGCGGGGAATTACTGTGCTGCGAAGAAGGTGCCGACGTCGTCCTGGTCGATGATCTTCTCGAGGACCTGGATGCCGGCGCCGTCTGCGATGACGCCCATGATGCCGTTCTCGGTGACCTTGCTCATGGCGGTGATCTTGGTGGACATGCCGCCGGTGCCGAGCCAGGAGCCCTTGCCTGCGGTGAAGTCGAGCATCTCGGGTGTGACCTTGTCAACGTAGGAGATGCGCTCAGCGTCAGGATTCTCGCGGGGGTTGGAATCGTAGAGGCCGTCAACGTCGGAGAGGATAACGAGCAGATCGGCATTGGCGAGGACTGCAACGTCTGCGGACAGAGTGTCGTTGTCGCCGAAGGTGCCGTTGTGCATGATCTCTGTTGTTGATACGGAGTCGTTCTCGTTGATGACGGGGATTATTCTCATTTCGAGCAAAGTCTCGATGGTGTTTGTAACGTTAGCTCTTGTGAGCTTGTCTGTGATGCCGTCCTTGGTGAGGAGGATCTGGCCGCAGCGGTAGGAATACTCGGAAAAGCTTCTTGCGTAAGCGTTCATGAGCTCGCACTGGCCGACGGAAGCGATGGCCTGCTTCTCACGGGTTGTGGTGGGGCGCTCCTTGAGGTCAAGGTAGCCGATGCCGACACCGATGGCGCCTGAGCTTACGAGGAGAACCTCTTTGCCGCGGTTCATAAGGTCGGAGATGGAGCGGCAGAGCCTGTCGATGTTGCCCAGGTTCATTTTGCCGTTGTCGTAAGTGAGGGTCGATGTGCCGACCTTGACGACGATTCTTTTCGCAAAATTAACAGGATTGCGTGATCCGCTGTATTTGCCCAAAGTAGATCTCCTTATTCTTTAGATAATCAACCCAACAAGAATATACGCTTGTGTATAAAAAAGCAAGAAAATACTTAATTTATGCGGAATTCCCTTATACCGGGCCGCCGTTATTCGGGTTGTTCGGGTCGGGTCCGCCGCCCTGACCGCCGCCACCGCCGCCGGGACCGCCGTTATTAGGATTGTTGGGATCGGGCGGTAATGTCGGAGTAGGTGTCGGAGTTGCGACGTGTACCGGACACGGCTTGTTGTCTGTAGGGCAGAGGTAGCTGCCGGCAACGAAATAATCCGTGTAGATGGTGGCTTTTGCCTCGCGGCAGGCATCTGTCGGATAGTAACCGGAGCTGCAGATGGAAGCCGTTACGATGGTATCGGGCTTTGTAAATGTAGCGCCCGGAAGATCCTCGTGGATCTTGTTCATGCAGTAGCACCAGATCTTTACCGCCGAGTTGAAGTCGGCCTTGGGAATGGTGGTCTGCCTGAGCCTGTTGTCGTAGCCGTACCAGACCGCCGCGGTATAGTACGGGGTCCATCCGCAGAACCATTTGTCGTTGTTGTCTGATGTTGTACCTGTCTTGCCTGCCGTATCGATGTGCTCGTCGTCGGCGTTCTCAATCTGGCCGCCGTAGTAGATAGGTGTACCGTTTGTAACGACGCCCTTGAGGATATCGCCGATGAAGAAGCATGTCTCGGCGGAATATACGCGGTAGCTGATGGGATCTGCCTGGCAGATCACGTTGCCGTCGGAATCAAGCACCTGGGTGTAGGCGTACGGCTCGACATATGTGCCGCCCGTCGCGAAAGTATGGTAAGCGGCAGCCATTTCGAGCGTGGACATACCGTTGGTAAAACCGCCGACGGACTGTGAAGGATAAGCTCCTTCGGAGGTCCTGTCGATGCCTACCTGCTTTAAGTACCAGAGAGCAGTCTCACCGCCGACGTTCGTCCAGAGCTCGGCAGCGATCGTGTTGAGCGAGTTAACGAGAGCGGTCCTGATGGTTACGGGGCCGGCATATGAACGGCTGTAGTTAACGGGCCAGTCGGCGTTGGGCCTGGAAGGATCCAGATGCTTGGGCTCGTCGATATAGACGGTAGCCGGAGCGATGATTCCGAGCTCGAAGGCAGGAGCGTATTCGAGCAGAGGCTTGATGGAAGATCCCGGGTTACGCTTGGTGCCGACCGCGCGGTTGAGCGAGAGGTTCATGGTCTTCTCACCGTAGCCGCCCGCCATTGCAGCGATCGCGCCCGTGCTGTTATTGATTACGACCATTGAACCGTTTGGTTTTTCCGGATAATCGGCCAGAAGGTCAGGATCGCTTTGGAAAAGATCACGGTTGGTGAATGCCTCGTCAAGTATGGCCTGTGTCTCGGGCTCGAGAGTCGTGTAGATATGGTATCCCCTGTTGTATACGAGCGACGAAGCGAGCTGGCGCGAGATTCCTCGTGCTTCCGCGATGTCGCCGATTACCTCAGAGATCGCATATTCGGTGAAATAAGAATTGATAGTGGTGTTCTTGTCAGTATTTCTCTGACGGAACTCGAGCTCGGTATTGAGAGCATCCTCGTACTCTTCATCGGTGATCATCTCGAGATCATGCATCTTCCCGAGGATCATACGCTGTCTTCTCTGGGCGTTTCTTCTGCCGGATTCTCTTAACGGATTGTAGTAAGAAGGGCTCTTCGGGAGGCCTGCGATAAGGGCGCTCTCCGCGAGATTGAGCTCGGATGCGTTCTTGCCGAAATAGTTCATTGCGGCAGCCTGGACGCCGACATAGTTGTTGCCCATCGGCGCGAGGTTGATGTAGAGCTCTAAGATCTCGTCTTTGGTGAGATTCTGCTCGAGCTGCATTGCGGCGAACCACTCCTGGACTTTACGTGAAGTGGAGTGTTCGTCCTGTCCGCTGATGAGCTTTACGGTCTGCTGTGTGATCGTGGAACCGCCGTGTGTGGCAGAACCGCCGTTTGCTACTGCGGAAAGGAGCGCGCTGCCGATACGCTTGATGTCGATTCCAGAATGCTCGTAAAAACGCTCGTCCTCGATAGCGATGATCGCATCGTCAATATAAGTGTTCTTGATGTCACTGTAGGAGACGTAGATCCTGTCGACATTCTCAGCGCCGGTAAGCTTGGCGATAACGTTGCCCTTGCCGTCGTAAACGAAGGATGTCTGGGATTCTTCGGCTGAAGTAAGGTCGCCGATGGAAAGCGGCTTGGTCGTAGAAGCGTAGCCTAAGAGCATTCCGGCGCCGAATCCGCCGAAGACGAAGAAAAGACACAGGACGGCAACGACGAAGACACGTACGATGTCGCCGATAAAGCTGAATATCTCATGCTTCCAGCTGCGGTTGAATCCGCACCTTGTAGGTTTACCCTTGAGCTGGCTTCTGAGCTCGTCAGCAAGAGCGCTGTTCTCAGGCGCTACGGGTTTGGTCGTTCTCTGTTTTTTGTCACTGCTCGAAGGCAAGATAACATCTCCTTTGGCTGCTTTTAATTTTTCAACGACAATTTTACCACGTTTTTTCATATAATTAGATTACTAATATGAGGCAAAGCGAAGGAGCCGCGGATCCGTTGGACGCTATTGAGATAACTATTACGGCTTTAGGAAGCGAAGGACAGGGCATAGGAAGCCTGCCCTCCGGCAAGAAATGCTTTGTCCCGGGCGTGTTCCCGGGCGAGGTCTGTCTGGCTTTAGTCGAATCTGAGACGCCTAAGTATGCCGTTGCCGAAGCAAAGAAACTAATCAGGAGTTCTCCTGACAGGACTTCCGCCTTTAAGCCTTCGGACGAAGTCAGCGGAGGCCTGCCTTTCGCGTGCCTGTCCTATGAAGCCCAGCTTAAGTTTAAGCAGGGGCGCGTCCTTGAGTGTTTATCGAGGATTGGAGGCTTTGACCAGGCGCTTCTCGAAAAGATCATGAAGCCGATAATGGCTGCAGATAATCCTTTCAGATACAGAAATCACATGCAGTATGCGGTAAGGGACGGCAAAATCGGCCTTCTCTGCGCCAAGTCCGATGAGCTTGGGAGTTACGACGGAAAGCTTATCGAATATGAGATCTTCGGGAAGATAAAAAATGCGGTCGAAGAGACTTTCGAGCGCGCGCCGACAAGACTTTTCGACGGGTTGGTATTAAGGGGATCTTTGAGGACAAAAGAAGTTCTGGCTGAGCTCGTAAGCCCTTCTGATGCGCCGCACGAAGTCGTCATAAGGGATGCGAAGAACTACATTGATTCGACGGGTCTTTTGGGCGCGATTAAAGACACCTGCGAAAGTGACGGATATAAGCTCAAAGGAGTGCTCTTCAGGATCAGCCCCGGCAAGACATCGAAGCGGACCAGATCAGGCTTCAGGGCGGTTATTGATGGCGTTGATTATTACGATGAAGAATTCTGCGGAAGGACCTTCAGGATCAAGGCCGGATCGTTCTTCCAGGTGAACACAGAACAGGCTGAAAAGCTTGCTAATAAAGCATCTGAAGCCTGCAGCGGAGCAGGCGTGATCTACGACCTTTACTGCGGCTGCGGAACTCTCGGCCTGGCAGTCAAGCAGAAGGGCCAAAAGCTCCTTGGTATAGAAGTCGTTCCGGAGGCCATAGCTTCTGCAAAGATAAACCGTTCTTTGTCGCTTGATGAGGCGGAATCAGATGAATGCGAATTCATCTGCAAGGATGTGCTCAAGGCCGATTTCGCGCAGCTCATAAAGAGCGGGAAGATCCTGCCTCCTGACTGCATTATCGTTGACCCTCCGAGAAAGGGCCTTGATATCGGTGTGGTAAAGAAGCTCGAAGAGCTCGGCGCGCCAAAGATCTGCTACATATCGTGCGATCCTGCGACCCTTGCAAGAGACCTTAAGATCCTCACAAGGGATTATGAGATCGAAGAAGTCACGCCGGCCGATCTGTTCCCGAACGCGAGCCATGTAGAGACTGTATGCCGCTTGTACCACCAAAAGAAGGATTTCATCTCGGTGTCGTATGAGCCAAGAATTGTGGAGTAAGACATGAGATTTGACAACGCGTATTTTATTACTGGTACGGCCTATGCAGGCAAATCAACCATGGTAAAACTGCTTGCAGAGAAATATAACGGTATCCTGTGTGAAGAGAACTATCATGACCAGCTGTTGCCAGCGCTTGACAGCACAGAGTTTCCTTTTCTGACTTATACCCGTGATCTAGAGGACTGGCATGACTTCATCAGAAGGACCCCAGAGGAATACAAGGCATGGATGGACGGCGTGTCTCACGAGTGCGAGATACTGGAGCTCAGGCTTCTGGATGAGCTTAAGGAACAGAGGAAACCAGTGTTTGTAGATACGAATATTTCGATAGAGACGCTGAAGGATATTACTCCAGCAGATCATGTGCTGGTCATGCTGGCGGATCCTCAAATCTCTGTACGGCGTTTTTTTGAAAGGCCAGATCGTGAAAAACAGTTCTTATATCGGCTGATAATGGATGAACCTGATCCTGAGAAGGCGATGGATAATTATCGGAAAGGGCTCATGCTGATCAATTCACAGGAAAACTATGACCGCTATTTACACTCTGGATTCCAAGTGATAATCAGGGATGAAAGCCGAAGCATTGAGCATACCCTAGAAATGGTAGAAGAGGCATTCAGACTGGGTTAAAGAATCATGCTCCTGGTGGTAGTACAATCAAAATCCAGTTGAGACGGTAGTAATTCTGACAAAAAGGAGCATCTGATATGGCAGAGAAATTTCTGGCCCTGATGGCAGATCTTGATGACAATACCCAGGAGATAATGTCCGGGTGGTATAAGACCTTAACGGGCGCGGGATTTAAAGGTGTGCAGACACCTGATCTTCCGTATCACATCACTATGGCTATCCTGCCTCTCGAGATGGAAGATGAGGCAGTCGCCAGGATGCAGAAGGTGGCATCTGACTTTACTGAGTTCCCCGTGCATTTGAGTCATATTGGAATGTTTGCGGGAGGAAGGGTATTATTCGCAGGCCCCGAGAGAGACGGTAAGCTCAATGCTTTCCACGAGGCTTTGGAATTCGACGTGCCCCAGCCCCATCCGTGGACGCCGCACTCGACGATAATCATCGATGAGCCTGAGACCATTCAGGCTGCTCTACCCTTGGTGGTAAAGTCTTTTAAGCCCATCATGGGAAAGATCACGAAGTTTCATCTCTGCGCCTTCCAGCCCAAGAGGGAGATAGCGGCGGTAGAGCTTAAAAAGGACAATAAGCACAACTGAAATCAGGGTTGTTTATGATTGTTTTCTGTTGAGAATGTATTGCGTTTGTACGCACAAGCGTGCATACTATTCTTGTAGTTATTTGGTTTTCGCTGGTTAAATTAGGAGAAAGATTAATATGGCTAAGACAGCAAATTTATATGCACGAATAGAACCTGATGTTAAGGAACAGGCAGAGAGCATTCTCGCTGCTTTAGGTATTCCTGCCTCGAATGCTATCACCATGTTTTATAAGCAGATTATTCTTCAAAAGGGCATTCCTTTTGATGTGAAGATACCTGTTGCAACTCAAGTTGATGCTAGTGTTCTTTCTGATGATGAGTTGAATGTTGAATTGGAAAAGGGATACAGCGACATGAAAAAGGGCAGAACAAAATCTGCCAAAAAAGCATTTTCCGACATCCGAAAGGACTACAAGATATGATGTATGATGTTCAGTTATCTGAACAGGCTGAAAAGGATATCAGAGGTATCTACGAATATATTGCGTTTGACCTTCAATCTCCTATAGCTGCATCCGGACAGTTGGACCGGTTGGAAGAAGCAATATACAAACTTGATCATATGCCGAATAGGTTTCGCAGATATGATAAAGAACCCTGGCGAAGCAGGGGACTCAGATTATTTGCGGTAGATAATTACGCAGTGTTTTATATTCCTGATGTGGTCAAAAAACAAGTTACGGTTATACGTGTAATGTATGGCGGCAGGGACATTGATTCAGAATTAAGACGATATACCGGAGCCTGATTATTCTTTCTAATCAAAAAGGTGAAACATCTTGACAGGCTAATTTGGATTAGCTAAAATACGGCTAATTTGAATTAGCCTGATTTTTGCGAGGTCATTTATGAATACCAAAGAAAAGATCCTAGATGAAGCGCTTACGCTGTTCTCCGAGAAGGGATACGCGAATGTTTTCGTAGGCGATATAGCAGACAGAGTCGGCATCAAGGCGCCGTCGCTTTATAAGCACTACAAGAACAAGCAGGCTATCTTTGACGCGATCATAGACGAGATGAACAGAAGGTTCGAAGAGCAGGCGAAGGCCATGCAGATCAACGGAAACGACGCGGCAAAAGATGCAGGGATCTACGAGACCCTGTCAGAGGACAAGCTCTTGAAGCTCGGAAGAGAATTCTTTCTTTATTACCTTCACGATGACTACAACAGGAAGTTCCGCAAGATGCTTACTATCGAGCAGTTCCACGAAAAGGACCTTGCCAAAGTTTATTCGAAGCTCTATGTGGATGACCCGCTCTCATATCAGGGGATGCTTTTCGGATTCATGGTAACGGCAGGCGTGCTTAAGACAGAGAATGTGCAGGTCATGACGCTGCACTTTTACGCGCCGATCTACTTCATGCTCACGGTATGCGACAGGGAGCCCGAGAGGGAGCCTGAGATGCTGAAGCTTTTGGATGAGCACATCAAACAGTTTGACAGACTCTACGGGAGGAATAATTGATGAAGATCACGGTAATAAACGGAACCGAAAAACACGGTATTACATACAGGCTCAAAGAGATGTTCTTAGAGCCGTTTAAGGACAAGGCAGAGATCACGGAATTCTATCTGCCCAAAGACGGCCCCGGTTTTTGCATCGGATGCACACAGTGCTTTCTGACGTACCAGGATCGTTGCAAGGATGCGGCTTGTGTCCAGAAGATCGAGAAAGCAATGATTGAAGCAGATCTGCTGGTCTTTACTTCACCTTCTTATGTAAAGCACACCACAGGTGCGATGAAAGCATTGCTCGATCACTTCGGTTACAGATGGATGCCGCACCGCCCTGCAAAAGAGATGTTCGGCAAGCGTGCCCTGATAATCACCCAGAGCCTTGGCGCAGGCGAGAAATCCGCTGCAAAAGATATTAAAGACAGCCTCTCCTGGTGGGGCATCAGCTATATCAAGAATACTCACTTCAAGCTCATGAGCGAGATTCATTGGGATAAGCTTCCTGAGAAAAAGAAGGGGCAGATGACACGCGGAATGGCTAAGGCTGCCAGGCGGTTCGGTGCTATCGATTACAGCAGAAGAGCACACACTAACCTTGTGACCAAAGCAAAATTCTATGCCGTCAGAATGCTGCAGACGGGCCTCGGAAAAGACAATCCGGAGTATACTGATTTCAAATACTGGAAAGCGAACGGATGGCTCGATAAGGTCAGACCGTGGAAGGCCGCATAACTTTTCGGGTAGAATTAGAAAAACGTTTGAAGGAGTAATTCATGGCATCAAGCAAAGAATACTTGGAGTTCGTCTTAGAGCAGTTATCACTTTTGGACGACATAACATATAAGGCGATGATGGGCGAATTCATCATCTATTACAGAGGCAAGATCGCAGGTGGCATATACGATGACCGCTTCCTCGTAAAGCCCACCAAATCAGCCGTTGCCATGATGCCTGAAGCCGATCTGGAGCTACCTTACGAGGGCGCGAAAGAGATGCTCCTTGTAGATGACATCGACAACAAAGAGTTCTTAAGAGATCTTTTCGACGCGATGTATGACGAGCTCCCCGCTCCGAAGAAAAAGAAGTGAATCACCATGAGCATAAAGTTAGTTGAAGTTACAAGAGATGATATAGAGACTGTCTGGAAGATGCAGCTCGATGCGTTTTCGGGCCTGCTCGAAAAGTATCAGGATTACGATTTAAGTCCCGGAGCCGAGCCCATGGAAAAGATCGTCGCGAGATTTGAGCAGTCCTGGACGAAGTATTACTTCATTACCGCAGAAGGTAAGAACGTCGGCGTTATCCGCATTGTCGACAAGAAGGACGGCACAAGGAAAAGGATATCGCCTCTGTGGATCATGGCAGAATACCGTGGCAAGGGTTACGCGCAGCAGGCGATCCTCGCTGCAGAAGAGCTCTACGGCCCTGACAACTGGAGTCTTGATACGATCCTGCAGGAGAAGGGCAACTGTTATCTCTATGAGAAGATGGGATATCATCGGACAGGCAAGACCGAACACATAAACGATAAGATGGACATTGTTTTCTACGAGAAAAACTGAGGTGGATCTATGCATAAGTGGTACGACGAAGAATACGAATTTACAGTAGAAGTAACGGGCTTCCTGCACAGCGATAAGACCGAGAATTACTGCCGCAACGGCGAAGAGATCGGCGACAAATACACATGCACTTACGGGTGCCCAGTTAACCAGGACGGATGCGGCATCTGCTCTAAGACCATGATGATGCTCTACCCTCTTATGGAAGCAGTAAGAAGCGGCGGAGACCTGGAAAATCTCGGCGGCAACAGCAAGTATGAGAAGACCATCGTATGCCCTGACGGCTGCGTGATCTTTAAGCTCACGGCAAAGCCTCTTGGCAATGAGAACTTCCACAAGGGCGGCTTTTACAACTATCCGGATCAGACGGTATAACCGGTTTTGCAGGCATGAATGACAACGAAGAACTCTATCTGGAGCTTAAAGATGAAGAGTGGCCCTTTGAATACACGGACCACGACAGGCAGATCGTAAGAGCGGTCGTTTTTGATGATGACAAAAACTTCTATTTCGTAAGAGCAAACCGCGACGATGATTTCGGAGCGGCTACACTTATTGAGACTTCGGGCGGCGGAGTTGAAGATGGCGAAGATCTTTTGGAAGCCATACACAGAGAGCTCAAAGAAGAGCTCGGGATCGAGTCGGAGATCATCTGCAAGATCGGTGTAGTAAGCGATTACTATAATCTGATCCACCGCCACAACATTAATAACTATTACCTGTGCAAGGCAGTCTCATTCGGAGATAAGAATCTCACACCGGAGGAGATAAAGGGTTTTCACCTCTCCACGTTGAAGATGACCTACGATGAGGCAGTAGCAGAATACGGGAAAAGAAGAGAGAGCAGACTCGGAAGACTGGTCTGTAACAGAGAGCTTCCGGTGCTGAAAAAAGCAAAAGAGATATTGGGTTTGTGAGGTCTGAGGTATGAACAAAGAGTGGTCCGAACTAAATAAAACCATGCAGATTCAGCTTAAAAAGAAGGATACTTTTGATGAAGGTATCACGACTCTTTTTGAGCTCCGCGATAAGCTTTGGGACACTATAAGCTCATACAAGAAAGACCTTAAAAGGGAAGACTTCGATGCGATCCCTTACATTAACGCTGACGGCTATCACAGCAAGACTATCGCGTATTCTCTCTGGCACATTTTCCGCATCGAAGACATCGTCGCGCACACCCTGATAAAAGGTGATGAGCAGGTCTTCTTCAGGAAGGGATATCAGGAGAAGATCAAATCTCCGGTAATCACGACAGGCAATGAACTCGTTAAGCAGGAGATAGCGGACTTTTCAAAGCAGCTCGACCTGAAGGAACTCTATTCTTATATTCTCGATGTAAAGAAGAGCACGGAAAAGATCCTTAAGGAAATGACCTTTGAGGATACGAAGTTAAAGATATCAGGCGACAGAAGGAAGGCATTGGAAGACCTTCATGTCGTAAGCGAAGATGAGAGCGCGATATGGCTCATTGATTACTGGTGCAAAAAGGATGTCAGAGGCCTTATCCAGATGCCGTTTTCCAGGCACTGGATAATGCACATAGAAGCATGCGAGAGGATAAAGAACAAATGCAGCTGAAAAAACTGGAATGCGACCTGACCGTCTGTAAACTTGAGGCCACAACAAGCATAGACCTTAGTAAAGATTTTTACTTCATCGGCAGGACCGACGAAGAGATATCTCTGGTCTGCAAAACAGAGGATACTCCCGGCAATACCACAGACCGCGATGACGGCTGGAAGGGCTTCAGGATAGAGGGTGTGCTGGACTTTTCGCTGATCGGGATCCTCTCGAAGATATCGGGGATCTTAGCCGAAAATAAGATCGGGATTTTCGCGGTGTCGACATATAACACGGACTACATTCTCGTAAAGAAAGAAAACTTCGAGAAGGCACTTCGCGTGCTGGGAGAAGCAGGATACGAGATCGTCTGAACTCTACTAAGCGTAGGTGGTTTTGCTGCCTGACAGGCAGTACTATCTCACGTGAAGGAGGCAGATCACCATGGATCAATATGTAACAGGAAATACCATTAAATCACTTCGTGAGAAGAACAAGATGACGCAGATACAGCTCGCCGACAAGCTCGGTGTGAGCGATAAGACGGTCTCGAAATGGGAGACCGGCAAAGGCTATCCCGACATTACTTTGTTAGAGCCCATAGCAGAGGCTTTGCAGGTATCGGTGACAGAACTCATATCAGGCAATACGATTCAGAACGCAAACGTTTCTGCCAACATGCTGCGCTCAAAATTCTATGTCTGCCCAGTGTGCGGCAACTTTATCCACAGCATGGGTGAGGCGGTCATACAGTGCCACGGCATCGTGCTCAACGCATTGGAGGCAGAGCCCGCAGATGAGCATCACAAGATAACTGTCGAGCGTGTTGAAGATGAGTACTACGTGACGGTCGGCCACCCGATGACCAAGGATCATTACATCTCATTCCTTGCTGCGGCTGCGTCTGATTCGATGCAGACTGTAAAGCTCTATCCGGAGTGGAATGCGGAAGCGAGATTTAAGATCAGCTGCGTGAAGAAGATATTCTTCTACTGCAACCGCGACGGCCTGTATTTTGCAGATGTCTTAGGGCGCAGCACAAGGAATTGATAAGAAAATCCGCATTGCCACAGATACGGTCGATTTGAGATCAAACTCTTGCGGTATAATGGTGATAATCAGACCTACAGGAGACAGATCATGATCAGAAAGACAGCATGTCTGGTGGCAGCAGCGTTAATTCTCTGCGCGCTCGCATCTTGCAACAAGGACGGAGACAACAAGCCTACTGTCGAGACGGGCGATATAGTTGAGACAGGCGATCCGGATGCTACAGAGCCGGACCATATCTCAGCGAGCGATCCGAATGTAACAGAGACATCAGCTGATGAATCAGTTGATACCAGGATCATGGATGCTTTCTGTGAGTACGCGGAGACGAATTATTCCGGCGATGTTGAGATGCTCTTCAAGGGCATCGATTACAGCGACAAGGGAGAGCTCTATTTCGGCGAGGACCTGATCCTCACACCTCCTGAGAGAGTCGCTATCTACAATTATTCGGTTGATACTGATACGAGAAAGACGGTGTTTGAAGCGCAGATCTTCGAATATAAGAGCATTTACGAGGCATGCGGTGTTTTCGGAGGTCTGGAAGAAGCTCTTACCGATAAGATCATCCAGAAGACCGGCAATGCTGACTTTGAGATGTCTTTGCTCGGCGAAGATTCATACTACTTCAACGGCAGGAATGACGGCTTTATCTGCTCTGCCGTTAAGGGTCAGGAGATGGCTTCCGAGTTCATCTTAGAAAAGCTCGACGGCTTTGATCTCGATAAGTACTCTGATATTCTGGGCTATGACCTGTCGCAGATCGACTATACCGATGTGACCGGGTGCTATCTCAAGGAGAACTGCATCATCCTGATCTACGCGCAGGACTTGGTCCTCGGACAGCAGTCAACATTTGAACCCGATGCAGGCACGCTTTTGAAGGTCTGCGATGCGCTCGGCATCAAGAACCCCCTGACCGCCAAGACTGACTTTGACACAGGCTATGCCCTCTGCGACAAATACGGCAAGCTGACGGTCTTTTTCCACGATCTCGCGGTTGCAGCAGTCAATTCCGAGATCGATTCGCTGCTGAATAACTGATAAAGCGCGAAAATATGTATTTTGCGGGCCGCTTCGGAAGAGGCGGCCTTTTTACTGACACTCTTTTTTAATTCTTGTATAATAAGGCGTGATATTTTTGGAGGCAGAGTGGGAAATGAAGAGAAAAGAAGATGACGGCCGCCGCCAGGAAGTGGAGAGCAAGCTCATTGAGCTCAGTGCTTTAGACCAGAAGGAGCTTTTCGCAAAGTACGAGGTTGACGAGTACGGACTTGACCCGGTGCAGGCTTCTGACAGGCTTGAAGAGTACGGCAGGAACATAATCGATTTCGGCAAGGAGAAATCACTTGCCGTCCGCATCAAGGACGCGGTCATCAATCCGTTCAATATCGTGCTGCTCGTAGTCGCGATGATCACTTTCGCGACCGATGTAGTCATGGCCGAAGAGCCGTCGTTTGCGACATTCATAATGCTCGTTGCGGTCATCATAATATCCGCGACGATATCTTTCGTTCAGGAAGAGAAATCAAACAGCGCGGCAAAGAAGCTGCAGAACATGATCACCAACAAGCTCGATGTCATCCGTAATGACGTTGAGACTGAGGTGGAGATAGAAGAGCTCGTTCCGGGCGATATCGTTAAGCTCGCGTCAGGCGACATGATCCCCGGCGACGTGAGATTCATCGAGACGAAGGACCTGTTCATCGACCAGTCGCAGCTCACGGGCGAGAGCAATCCTGTGGAGAAATTTACCACATCCGAGACGGGCGTCGGCGTCACCGACCTCGCAAATATCGGCTTCATGGGCTCAAACATCGTATCGGGAAGCGCCAAGGCGTTAATCCTTACGACGGGTGAAGATACATATTTCGGAAGCATGGCAAAGAGCCTTAACTCCTATGAGGAGAAGAGCGCATTCGAGAAGAATCTCGACTCGGTCAGCAAGCTCCTTATCCGCTTCATGCTTATCACGGTACCGGTCATCTTTATCGCGAACTTCTTTACAAAGGGCCTCAATAACTGGCTCGAGTCCCTCATGTTCGGCATCACGATCGCAGTCGGCATCATGCCCGAGATGCTCCCGGTCATCATGAACTCCTCGCTTGCCAGGGGCGCTATCAACATGTCCCGCAAGAAGACGATCGTTAAGCGTCTGGGCGCCATCCAGACATTCGGCGAGATGGACGTTTTCTGTACCGACAAGACAGGTACGCTCACGCAGGATGAGATCATCTTGGAGAAATATATGGACGTGCTCGGCCGCGAGGACAAGCGCGTATTAAGACATGCATTCCTTAACAGTTATTTCCAGACTGGCCTTAAGAACCTCATGGACGTGGCCATCATCAGCCGCGGCGAGAAGGAAGAGCTGTCATACCTTAAGGAAGCTTACACAAGAGAAGACGAGATCCCGTTTGACTTCTCGCGCCGCCGCATGAGCGTCGTGCTCAAGGACAAGAACGGCAAGCGCCAGCTCATCACAAAGGGCGCGGTAGAAGAGATCTTATCGATCTGCTCCTTCATCGAGATCGACGGCGAAGTCAAGGATATCAGCGATGAGCTTAAGGCCAACGCGAAAAAGATCGCCGAAGAGAATAACCTCGAGGGCATCCGTGTCATCGCGGTAGCACAGAAGAATAACGTCCACGGCGTCGATGTTTTCGGCGTGCAGGACGAGAGCGACATGGTGCTCATCGGATTCGTAGGTTTCCTCGATCCTCCGAAGGAATCCGCAGGCACCGCCATCGCAGCCTTGAAGAAGAACGGCGTACGTACTGTCGTACTTACCGGTGACTCCGAAGGCGTTGCGATCAACATCTGCGGCAGGCTCGGCATCAGCACCGAGATGACGTTAACCGGCGCGAAGATCGAGCAGATGACTGACGAAGAGCTTCAGGAAGCATGCAAGAAGTGTGATATCTTCTCCAAGCTCTCTCCTTACCAGAAGCAGCGCGTGGTCAAGATGTTCCAGGCCAACGGCCACACTATAGGTTACATGGGTGACGGCATCAACGACAGCTTGCCCTTAAAGCAGGCAGATATCGGTATCTCCGTTGATAACGCTGTCGATATCGCGAAAGAAGTCGCTGACATCATCCTTCTTGAGAAGGACCTCATGGTCCTTGACGAGGGCGTTGTCGAAGGCAGAAGCACATTCGCCAACATGTCCAAGTACCTCAAGATGTCCGTATCAGGCAACTTCGGTAATATGTTCTCGGTATTGATCGCGAGCATCTTCTTACCGTTCCTGCCGATGCTCCCTCTGCACATCCTCGTGCAGAACCTCTTAAACGACTTCGCACAGCTCGGCATGCCTTTCGACCATGTCGAATCCAAGTATATCGAGAAGCCGAAGAAGTGGGATCTTAGCGGCATCAAGAGCTTCATGATCATCTTCGGATTGCTCAGTACTGTCTTAGACGTCCTCTGCTTCCTCGTGCTGTGGTTCGTATTCGGATACAACAATCCCGACATGGCAGGATACTTCCAGTGCGGCTGGTTTATGTTCGGCGTTATCTCGCAGACGATGGTTATCCACACGATCCGCACGCCGAAGTTCCCGTTCGTCAAGGACAGGGCTTCCATCCAGCTTACGATCTCAACGATCGCAGTCATCGCAGTCACGCTCCTTATCGGATTTACCGGTATCGCTACACTGTTTGCACTGCCTGTTATGCCCATCGGATACATGGCATGGCTCGCAGGCCTGATGGTCGTCTACACGCTTTTCGCGCAGATCCTGAAGACCCTTTACATCAAGAAGCACAAGGACTGGCTCTGATACCTGAGCCCTTCTCGAAAACACCAAGGAGAACAAGTTATGGCTGAGTACAAATCACGTTCAAAGATAAAGAAGTTCCTCAAGGGATTACTGATCGTTATAGTGGCCCTAGCTGTACTTGTCGTGGTAGGCGCAAGGCTCTACTTCAGGCTCCCCGTAAGCGATTATTACAAGGCATCCGAGAAGGCTTTTACCATCCCGGGACTTTCACAGAACATGATCCCCCAGGGTCTGGAATATGTTGACGGCAGGGATGTATACCTTGTCGGAGGCTATCAGAAGGACGGATCTCCTTCACGTGTTTATAAGGTAAACAGCAGGACCGGAAAGACCGAAGGCTACGTTCTTTTGGGCGATGAGAACGGCAATGGTATTTCTCCTCACGCTGGCGGCCTTGCAGTACATGACAAATATCTTTTCGTAGCAGGCGACGAGGATTCGAGCATCTTTATCTACAACCTCGAAGATGTTTTAACGGCAGGCAAGGGCGAGATGGTTAAGATGGTCGACAAATTTGAGGCCCGTTACCCGGGCGGCAAGATCAACGTCGCATGCCTGACCTTTACGGAAGACAAGCTGATCGTTGCAGAGTTCTACAGAGTCCCTAATTATGTAACCGATGAATCTCACTGGATCACGACTCCCGCAGGCGATGAGAACCATGCGTTTGCAATCGCATATCCTTTAAGCGACAGCGAGGCTTCTATATGCGGTGTTTATCCTACGGCTGTTGAGCTGTATTCCCTGCCGGGTCTTGTCCAGGGTATAGCTGTCCACGACGGCAAGATTTGGATATCACAGTCCTACGGCACTGCGAAGTCCACGATCTGCTGCTATGACATAACCGACGCAGAGCCTGCATCCGGCATTCTTCAGATATCGTCAGGAATTGGCGGTCCCGGCAAGATGACTCCGATCTATGCTCTCGATTCTTCCACGCTGGTCGCGTCATTCGATGCTCCGCCGATGGCAGAAGAGATCGTGTTCGTTGACGATAAGCTCCTCATCATGAGTGAGTCCGCATCAGCAAAATATATCTTCGGCAACTTCACGGGCGGCAGATCCTGTTACGCCACGGATGTCGATAAACTCATCTGATCTTAAGGAGTCAGGAAATTGCATTCTAAAGCTGTTAAAAACATAAAGCTTTATCTGATATGTATCGTGCTTGCAACGCTATTCGCTGCAATCTATTCGACGACGACCACGCCGCTTTTGAGCGGCCGCTGGGGAACTGATTCCGCGTTCTTCATCATCGTCGGTCAGGGCATGGCCAAAGGCCTTCTTCCTTACCGGGATTTCTTCGACATGAAGGGCCCATATCTGTTCTTTTTGGAGTTCATCGGACAGAAAATCTGCATCGGAAGGACGGGCGCCTTCATCATCCAGTGCATCAACTTATCGGTATGCCTTTACATAGCAGCCAAGATCTCCGATCTGTTCGCCAAAACGTTCATTTGGATACACAGGCTCCTTTGCTTCCTGCCGATGTTCCTTATCGCTGCAGTCACCTTTGAAGGCGGCAATCTGACTGAAGAATTCTGTCTTCCTACGATCCTTTTGAGCATCTATTTTTGCCTTAAGTATTTCAAGGATTCAGAGGATAAAAAGAGCTATAAGCACCCTGTATTATTCTCGCTCTATAACGGTTTTGCGGTCGGTTATCTCTGCTTTATCAGGATCACAAATGCCGCAACGATAGGCGCTGTCCTGCTCACGGTATTCATATTCCTTCTTGCCCGGAAAGAGATAAAGAACGCACTTATAAATCTCTTAATGGTCGCAGCAGGATTTGTGGCTGCGTGCGGTATCCCGTGCGTCTTCTTTGCAGCGAAAAACATGCTGGGCGAGATGCTCTCACAGGTATTTGTTTTCGGTGTCACATATTCATCCGAGATCAGCATGGGCGAGAAATTCGTAAATGTATTTACGACGTTCAAGCTCTTCCTACTGCTCCTGCTCGTACCTGTCATCACATGCTTCATCTACCGCGAGAAGTGGTATATGAAGATGCTCGCTGTATCCTCGGCACTTCTCCTGCTCCTTGCGGTCACGATGGGCAACGCGTACATGCATTACTTTACGCTCCTCATACCGCACGTCGTTATGGGCTTTGCCATCGCGTATAAGAACAGCGGCAAATTCCGCGGTGTGCGCAGGAACAAGCTGTTTATCGTATGCATGGCGCTGATATTCCTGCTCAATTCCGTGCAGTTCGTAAAGAGCACCGCGAAGGGAGCATTTACATTCTATTCGTGTTCACTCCTGTCTTCGGGCAAGACCATGGCTGATGTGCCTGACGCGATCAGATCGATACCCGGCGCGGAAGATAGTATCTTCACGGGCGAAGTCAACGCGCAGGCCCTTGAGATCGCTTCGCACATTCCTGAAGCGGAGAAAGACAGCGTTTACTGCTTCGGCGACGAATACTGGTCATGGTGGTACGGCGTAACGGGAATAATCCCTTCGTATAAGTACATGGACTGGCATTTGAACTATCTTGGGCTGATGCCTGAGCTGGAGACTGAGATATCAACCTGGATAAGGAATAACGGCTCCACATGGATCGTTACGACTAATGAGGAAAAGCCTCTTTCAGATGAGGTTTTCGATGCGATAAATGAGAACTATGAGGCAGAGTTCGCCAACGAGGCGTATACTCTATACCACAGAGTCAGTTAAATAAGAGGTAATGACATGGCAGGTTTTTCTTTTCCTGATATCGACATAACAAAGCTTTTCGATACTTCGACCAGAACAGGCCGTATCGTCGAGCTTGTGATCTATACGCTGATCGCGGCTTTGGTTACGACCATAGTGCTCCTGATCTATAACAGGTTCGTCAAAAGAAAGCTCAAGGACAAGAAGAATCTCACGGTCCGTTTCACCCAGAACATCATCAGGACGGTGATAATCCTGATCGCGGTCATCTGGGTCCTCGTAAGCTCTTCCGCAACGACCGACATTGGTAAAGTGCTCTTCCAGGGAACCGCGATAATAGGTGCTGTTGTCGGTCTTGCCGCACAGTCTGTATTGGGCGACTTCTTCAGCGGAATATCGATCACGATAAATCAGCCTTTCGAGATCGGTGACAGACTTGAACTGGAGAACGGCATTGTAGGTGTCGTTAAGGACATCACTCCGAGACACGTGGTCCTTCTTGGAATGGATTCAGTGGAGATAATCATCCCGAACAGCAAGATCAATGCTCTTGTGATCACTAATACGAGCCACGGAAATTACAGATCCGTACAGATGAGCTTCAACGTGGCATACGGTACCGATATCGATAAAGCCATTGAGATCGTAAGAAACGCCATCATCGAATCCGAATATACGGAACCTAACTGGAAGGATAAGGAATACGGCCAGGTCTATTTCACTTCTTTTGCCGATAGCAGCCTTGTCCTTAAGACAACGGTCTACTACAAGCAGAACACGTCCATCGCGCTCGGCACGACCGACATCAACAAGCGCGTCCAGAAGGCGTTCGACGAGGCCGGAATCGAGATCCCGTTCAACTACGTCAATGTTGTTATGAAGGATAAGGATTAATTCCTGATAATTACTTCGCCAAGAGCTTCCGGAATATCCCTGATTATCTCACCTGCAGCGGGCACTGTTATATGTCCTGCATAAGGATTCTTAATGCTGATCACAGGTGTGGTTATCTCAGCTTCTACGACGGATCTCTCGAAAGCAAGATCGCAGTCTTCCATCCTGCAGTTAATGAGCTTTAAGTCTTTGCAGTAGCAGAGCGGCTGTGTGCCCCTGATCGTGCAGTTAATGAAGGTCAGGTTTTCCGAATACCACCCCAGGTATTCTCCGTTTACGACTGAGTCTTTTACCGTGACATTTTTGGCGTGCCAGAAAGCGTCTTTGGTATTAAGTTCGGAGTCTTTGACCTCACTGTTTTCAACATACTGGAAAGAGTACTTGCCCGTGAGCGTGACATTATCGAGCGTGATGTCTGAAGACCTCATGAGAAAATATTCTGACTCAGCCGTAACGTCCTTAAGCTTAAGACCCGTGACAGACCAGCCGAATTCAGGTGATATGATGCTCGAAGATACGATCGATGCATCGCGGCATTCCCTTAACGCCTTGATGCCGTGAAGCTTCGTACCGGTGATCTTTATATCATCCGAATACCACAGCGCGGCGCGGCATTTGCCGGTCATTTCGCACGCGTCAATGCTTAGCCCGTGTACGTGCCAGAAGGGGTATCTCAGATTGAAATAGGAATCTTTTACGGTGACATTGCGGCTCTCTTTAAGAGCGCTCTCGCCGTCGGCAGGACCGTCGAAACGGCAATTGGTGACCAGAATATCAGAGCTGCCGTATAAGGCGCGCTCTTCATCCATAACCTGATTATCGATGTGCTTCATAGGTCTTCTTTTTCCTTACCGCGAATGCCGTTCCTGTCTTTTTTATCATACCAAATCCCCGGAAACTTAAGTGTCACGGAGTCTTGATTTTTTAAGCAAATCCGCACCTACATGTGATAGAATTACTTTATGTTAATTCAAGTTTGGCTGAATTAACACAGCATCAGATTAACAGCGCGAGGTGACAGTATGCAAAAAGGTAATGATGTCGGCAAATCAGCTGAAGATTATCTTGAGTCGATGGTGATTCTCAAGGAAAAGAACGGTTACATCCGCTCAGTTGACATTGCTGAATTTCTCGGAGTTACAAAGCCTTCGGTAAGCAACGCCATGAAGCGCCTGCGCGAAGAGAACTACATCGAGATGAACCGCTCCGGCTTCATCACTCTGACGGAGAAGGGCATGGAGATCGCAGACAAGATCTACACGCGCCACAAGAAGCTCACCGATTTCTTCATCGCTCTCGGCGTTGATCCCGATGTCGCAGAAGACGATGCATGCAAGATAGAGCATGATATCAGTGACGAGACTTTCGATGCGATCTGCACTCACATCGATAAATTCGGAAAAACCAACAAGACAAAAAAGAAGTAAATTTCTGTACTTAACTGATATATACCTATCAATCCACTCTGATAAAATTGTTTTATCAAATACGAAAATAGAAGGAGAATCTCCCTATGGCATGTTTTCTCGTACCCACAACAGAAGCAATCGTTACAACAGTAATCAAGAAAGTTGCAGACAAGAAAGGTTCTGACAACATCTTCATCAAGAAGATGGGATGGCTCAACAATATGCTCTGGGGCGGTTCCGCACTCCTCGCATTTGAGCACGTCTGGCACGGTGAAGTTACACCGTGGTTCCCGTTCCTTACGGCAGCAGCAGATCCGGCTGACGCAGCAGAGATGCTCCACGAGATGTTCACGAGCGGAGTTGCAATGGCGGTCCTCGTAACACTGGCGTGGGTAGTCATGGTACTGGTCGCACATGCCGTCACCAAGAAAAAAGAGCCGGCAGCTGCCAAGGCTAAGGCATAAGGAGGGATACTACGTATGACATTACTTATCACTGTTTTTGCAGCAGCCATCACCACTATCCTCTGGTATAACGGCAAGACCGACAGAAAGCTCGGGACACTTGCCCTTATGTACTGGGGCGCAAGCCTTATGTGGCTCGTTGACGCAGTAGTCGAATACATCGAGCTCGGTGCTGAATTTTTCGAGCAGGCACCTGCCGACATGATCAACGATGCATTCCTCGGACTCTCCGTAGTAGCTTTGGGCATCGTCATCTGGCTCGTTGTCCTTCTGGTCAAGGATCCCGAAGGCAAGGTCAAGGCAATGTTTGCCAAGTGATGAATGGACGGCTCATCCTACATCAAAGTTAAAGAATCTGCGCTCGTTGAGCGTATTAAGACCGCCGGGAAACTGGCGGTCGCTTTTTCAGGCGGAGTCGACTCGACTTATCTTCTGTATAAGGCCCACGAAGTGCTCGGGGATGACTGCATGGCAGTGACGGTAAAATCTCTGGCGCTTACATTTGAAGAGTTCGACCGCACAGTTTCTTTCTGTGCTAAATACGGCATAAGGCAGACTGTCGTGGACTTTGATCTTTTCTCCGTTCCGGAGTTTTCTCAAAATCCTCCCGACAGATGTTATTACTGCAAGAGAAAGATCTTCGAAGCAATCAAAGAAGCCGCTCCGGGGTATGTGATAACGGACGGCAGCAATGTCGACGATAAGTTCGATTACAGGCCCGGCGTGAGGGCTTTGACAGAGCTCGGGATAGCGAGTCTTTTGAAGGATTCCGGCCTTACGAAAAGCGATATCAGGGCGCTCTCCAAAAATGCAGGTCTTCCCACCTGGAACATGCCTTCCGCGGCATGCCTCGCATCGAGGATCGCATATGGTGAGAAGATCACGGCTGAAGGCCTGATGTGTGTCGCATACGCTGAGAAGATAATCAAAGATCTCGGCTTTAAGGGTATCCGCGTAAGAGTGCACGGAGACCTCGCAAGGATCGAAGCTGCGCCTGATGATATTCCGCTGTTGACTTACGAGCATACGCGCAAAGAAATCTCGGAAGAACTGAAGCGCTTGGGCTTCAAATATGTAACAATTGACGCAGACGGATACCGCACCGGCAGCATGAATGAGGCTATAGGAAAATGAGTGACGCAAGAGAGATTTTAGAAAAGGTCGCTTCAGGAGAGATGTCTCCCGAAGAAGCCGAGCTAGAGCTTAAGATGAAGCCTTTTGTCGATCTCGGCTTTGCCAAGCCTGACCTTCACAGAGGCTTAAGACAGGGCGTTCCCGAAGTCATCTACGGAGAAGGCAAAACACCTGAACAGATCGACGCGATAGCTTCCAGCCTTTTGGAAGGAGGGCAGGGGACTGTCCTTATCACGAGACTGTCTTCAGAAAAAGCTGCTCAGCTTAATATTCCCGTAAAGTACTATGACGCTGCGCGTATCGGCGTGGCAGGCGTTATTCCAGAAGTGTCCGCAAAGGGCACGATAGTCGTCGCCTGCGCAGGCACGTCTGATCTTCCTGTTGCAGAAGAAGCAGCAGTTACTGCTGAGCTTTTGGGCAATAAAGTCACCCGCGTTTACGATGTTGGAGTATCAGGACTGCACCGTCTTTTGGCACACAAGGAAGAGCTCATGAGCGCAAGCGTCGTAATCGCCGTAGCAGGCATGGAAGGCGCTCTCGCGAGCGTCATCGGAGGGCTTGTAGACTGCCCTGTAATTGCCGTTCCCACGAGCGTAGGATACGGCGCATCTTTTGAAGGACTGACCGCGCTTCTGGCCATGATGAACTCTTGCGCGAGCGGCGTTACTGTCGTAAATATCGACAATGGATTCGGTGCCGGCTACTCTGCGAGCATGATCAATCACATCGGAGGTTAATCCATGAAGACTCTCTATATCGAATGCAATATGGGCGCAGCAGGAGACATGCTCCTGGCTTCTCTGGCCGAACTTACCGGCGATGTAAAAGCTTGCGAAGACAAGCTCAATTCATTGGGCATTCCTGATGTTACATACAGCTTCGAAAAGAGCGTCAAATGCGGCATCGAAGGCACACACGCACACGTTATCGTAAACGGCGTGGAAGAAGACGAGCACATGCATGAACATGGCCACGACCACCACCATGAACATTCTCATGAGGATCACCATCACGAGCACAGCCACGATGAGCATGCGCACACTCATGAACACGAGCACCACCATCATCACACTTCGATGGGTGATATAGAAAGCATTATTAACGGCCTTAAAGTATCAGATAAAGTAAAGGCTGACGCTCTCGCCGTATACGGCCTCATCGCCGAAGCGGAGAGCAAGGCACACGGCAAGCCCGTTACAGATATCCACTTCCACGAAGTAGGCACTATGGATGCGGTCGCAGATATCGTCGGCGTGTGCGTTCTCATGGAAATGCTCGGCGCCGGCAGGGTAGTGGTATCACCTTTGGCTACAGGCTTCGGTCAGGTAAGATGCGCACACGGGATCCTTCCCGTTCCCGCGCCTGCGACGGCAAGCATAATAGAAGGCATTCCCACATACAGCGGCAGCGTTGAAGGAGAACTTCTTACACCTACGGGAGCAGCGCTTCTTAAGCACTTCGCGGACAGCTTCGGCTCAAGACCTGTAATGGCAATCAGCAAGACCGGTTACGGCATGGGAAAGAAAGATTTTGAGAAGGCAAATATGCTCAGGACTTTCATCGGCGAAGAGCAGAGTGATGACGGCGATAAGGTTATCGAGATGAGCTGCAACGTCGACGACATGACCGGTGAAGAGATCGGTTACGCGACAGGCGTTCTCTTGAACAGCGGCGCACTGGATGTTTTCACGACGCCCGTTTATATGAAGAAAAACCGCCCCGGTATCCTCATCACTGTGATCGTTAAGCCTGAGGATAAAGAGAAGTTCGCAAAGCTTATTTTCGAGCACACCACAACGATCGGGATCAGATACACCGCGATGGACAGGTTCAGGCTTGAAAGGCGCGAAGAGAAGGTCATGACAAAGTACGGTGAAGTCTCCGTGAAAATCTCGGAGGGCTTCGGCGTGAAAAAAGTAAAACCCGGGTACGATGACGTCGCGGGGATCGTTAATAAAAATTAAAAAGGTTGGGAATTGTGATCCTAACCCAAGGAAAACAACGGTTAGATACCGCTGGCAACTCGTGGCAGAGAAAAACATAACAAGTCTGTAATTCCCAAACTTTCCGTGAAGAACCGTAAAAAATTAGAGGGCTGCCTTTCAGATAAAGACAGCCCTTTTTATTCCTATCAGCCCTATATTACTACAGTGTGAATTCCATATCGTCGATCGTGATCTTGGCGATGTTATCGGTGTCGGCGAGGCGGTTGAAATATGCGGTGAGACCATAATCCGAGCCGAAAACGTAGCCAACATTATTAGTATCTTCGGAGTAGACCAGGTATTCAGAACCATCCTTGTAAACGATCTTTATAGTCGGTGCAGGATATGTGAATTCGCTACGTGAGGATGTCTTCGAACCGCTTCTGGCATCCCACTCCATTGCAATGGGCGAGATCTTTATAATGCCGCCCTCGCTGCTTTTAAGCTCAAGTTCATTAAGCTTATCCGCAACAGGAATGGTAAATGTCTTGGATTCCTTGACCACTTCTGATTCAGGCACGCCTTCAGGGCGATTGTCGTTGTGCTCATCATAATATTTCCATCGCTCGTTTCTGGTCATCTTCAGTTCGGTCATCTCAAGTGTCAGATGGTCCGTGATCGGCGGATAGAATTCAGGTCCGAAAACATGGTTGTAATCCTGCATATACTCACTGCAGTAGAGCTTGGTCTCTGTTGAACGTTCCATATCGACCCAGATCTTTCCGCTGCCTTCTTTGAATCCGAATTCGAAGTTCTGATCGTCATTAAGGAAAGCCCCTTTGGATTCATTCTCGAGCTGGCTGTAGATAAGACAGTTAACGCCTGCTGCTCTTTCGATCGTGTAGGCGACTACCAGGCCTCTCTCGTCCCGTACAATGCCCTCTACGGTAATTGTGTATTCACCAACTGTGCAGACGATCGGTTCAGTTACTATCTTATCCCCTAGCAGGCGTTCAACGTCCTTGGGATCCGATTCGACATACTCGATCTTAGGATATGTGATCGTATAAACATTGTCGTTGCCGTCTTTGTCTTTTTTGCCTTCTTCTACAAATGTCTCAACGTGGCTCTCGACATTCTTTTTGTTTTCGTTGCCCCAGAGCCTGTCGAAAAGTTCGCCGCCCGTTGCGGCATTGACTATAAAAGGTGTAGCGATAATTACTGCAGCAGCTGCCACAGCGACCTTTGCTCCCAGTTTTGTTATCTTAGCGCTTGTCGCGTTCTTCATTATGGATTCCTTTCTCGCGAGATAACCGTCTGAGAAAACATGATCCTCCACTCCGTCTGTGATGTGGTCGAATTCCTCGAGGCTGATGTCGCGAATGAAATGTTCATTAGGTTTTCTGTCCATAAGCAATCTCCTGTTTCATGGATTTCCCTCTAAAAAGCTTTCCGGTCTTACGCCTGGTCCAAGCCCTGGCGCATCATCTTCTTGGCCCGTTCGTATCGTTTTCTGACATTTGCCTCTGTGATGCCCAGCCTGTCGGCTGTCTCCCTGACCGAAAAGTCTCTTATGACAAGGCATTCGACGACGTCATAGTATTTCTCAGGAAGAGAATTCATCAGGGGAGTGCACTCTGCCCCTGTATCGTTATTGTCATCCGTAATGGCGGCTTCATCCGCACAGACTGCTTCAAGATTTTCAGCAAAGCTTACGACCTTGTTCTCATTCTTCCGCTTGTTATAGAGGTTGATCGAAGTGTTCTTGATCACTGCCAGGATGTACCTTTTGCAATCGTCCGAGTCTGCTTTCTTGAAATAGACCTTATGTCTTATGAGCTTAAGAAAAGCATCCTGCACTGCATCTTCAGCGAGCGTCTCATCGCGCAATATGGCAAGCGCCACGCGGAACATTTTCTGTTCGTAGAGCTCATAACATGCTTCTATGAATGCGTGCTGTTTTGAAGGTAAAGCCATTTACCTGTCTCCTTGTCCGTTCCTGAAGCGCCGCCCAACTTATAAGATTCGGGATCCCCAGACCGGCCCTTCTACCCCATATAACAAAACGGAAATTCATTCTGTGACAAATCTTGCCAATAATTCTTCGCGGCATCTACCGCAAAAACGCGGTTTTTGGAAAAACCGCGTTTAAGTAAACAACTTTGAAAAAACGAGACCGGCACTTTCGCCGGAACGCATGACTTATTCTTCAAGATTGAATCCGAGAATAGCCATATTGTATTTCTGGCCTTCGCCCCAGTACATGCAGCTTGCAGTACAAGTTATACCGTTTAAGGGACCATAGGTGGTGTAATTAACGTTCACATCGTCGTTGCTTTCTTCTATGGGGCTGCCGTAAATACCGGGCAGATCTGCTCTGAAGTAATCATAGTAATTCCTAAGCTGGTTCAAATCGGAACTGTGGTAGCAAAATGAGATCTCTATAACACGATTGTCTTCGTCACACCAGATGCTTAATTCATCAAAACCAAAACCATAGATTACGACGTCGCAATTGAAATCATATTCGATTAAAGTCTCGGGGTAATCATCTATATCCGGACCGTGTACATCGTAAGTTATGGTCGAGAACTTTGTACCAAAAGCGTTTTCAAGAATGGAAACAGACGAATTGTAGTCTTGTCCCATAGCCCGGGAAATGACATCAGCTGCATCCTGTAAGCTGTGGAGCACACCTTGGGATGCGTATGTTGCTGAAGTAGTCGTTGTCGTAGGCTCTTCTGTAGTCGTCGTTGTGGGCTCTTCCGTCGTCTCGGTAATAATGACGGGATCGGTCTCCGTCTCATCACCATACTCGTGCTTATAGTCGCCGCCTTCCCTGTCTACGCGGAGGTCGTCGGAGCGGTCTTTGCCCGATGACATGCTGCACGCAGAGAGCGCGGTAACGGTTAATGCCAAAGCTAATAAGACAGATAATTTTTTATTCATTGAGTATCTCCAAAAACAGTGCGGGATCAGTATTTCGAGAAAGTCACATAAATGATCGAAATGCTGTCGGCATAGAAAGCGTTTACCGAGATCGTTACATCATTTTCCAATTCAAATAATACTAAATCGTATGAATCTTCATCGTCTGTGCTGTACGGTTCACCATAAACAGCTGTTATCTGCGAGACAAGATAGTCAAAGGTCTTTTTTGCATCGCCGTCAGTTATAGTGGTTGAAAAACTCAATTCGTAGACTGAATCATTAGTTGTGTAATAAGACACATCGAAAATGTCGAAAACGACATTTCCGGCTGCTATAGCGCAGTTATACATTACCCACTTTTCATCTTCATAATCGCCCGTGTAATACTCTTCCAACGGGGTGCTTGAATAAGAGTTCAGCGCGCTCGTTGCTTCGTTATAGTGACTGCCCAGTGTGTTTATCATCAGATAACAAAACTCATCGAAGTCCAGGCTCTTGCCGGGTGTTATGTTAACGGATGAAGTGTTGTCCGTAGAAGTTGTTGTAGTTGATTCTGTAGTAGTCGTGGGAGGTTCTTCGGACGTCTCTGTCGTAACGATGGGATGAGTCTCGGTCTCGATCTCCAACCCGTACTCGTGCTTATAGTCGCCGCCTTCTCTTTCGACGCGGAGATCATCCGAGCGGTCGCCTGATGCTTTATTGCAAGAAGCGAGAGAAGTGACTGTTAATGCCAAAGCAATTAAGAGAGATAGTTTTTTATACATAGCGCACCTCCGTTAACGTAATAAGTATAGGATCAAATTGCCCAAAAGCAAACATAAAAGCCCGCTGAGTCGGTGCCGTAATAAGTGCTTACCGAATAATTCTTTTCTGATGATTCAAAGGCCACTATCTCATAGGAACTCTCGGATACAGTCGAGGTCGGCTCGCCGTAAACTTCTATCAGCTCCGCGATGATCTCATCGTTTAACTTTTTTGCATCGGCTTCATTCGCAGATATTGCAAAATCCAGTTCCAAGACCTGACCGTCAGTTATGTTATATGTAATGTTGCAAATATCGAAAGAGTAATTTCCAACACGGATGTCGCAATTGTAAAAGATCCACGCAGTGCTTTCGTCGCTGCCGGAATATGTCTCCGTCATTCCGTTAGCGGAAAAAGAGGCAATCATGCTCTCCACATCGTTATAGTTATCGCCCATCGCGTTTGTCATCTGCAAACAGAATTCCCAGAATTCCAAGCCACTGACCGGTGTCAGGTCAGTAGATGAAGAGTTATCTGAAGAAGTTGTCGTCGTTGTGGTGGGATCTTCGGTAGTTTCTGTCGTAAGGATGGGATCAGTCTCCGTCTCATTACCATACTCGTGCTTATAGTCGCCGCCCTCTCTCTCGACGTAAAGATCATCTGAGCGGTCGCTGCCAGCCATATTGCAAGACGCGAGCGAAGTAACGGTTAATGCCAAAGCCAATAAACAAGCAATTTTCCTGTGCATAAATCTTATCCCCCGAAAAAACCTAAGAAAATAATAAACATTGTCGCTGAATGCGTCAAATTGTCGGTATATATATGCGCGTAATTAAGGGCAAATGCCCTGTTTCTAGAGCTTTGAAAAAATTTTTCATAAACCCATTGACATAGTAGGTATTAGCGTTTATCATATGCGAAAATCAAACGAGAGAGGAGGACGGAAGTTATGTACGACCGTAAGTTCTATTTCCAGTCATTAGTCCGCAGTAACTTCCGTTGTGGACGAATGTGTTGTTCTTGTTCAAACAGCCGCTGTTCCAACAGCACAACTATAACTATTTGAATTAAGAAAGGAATAACACAACTATGTCTAACTATAAATTTGAAACTCTCCAGCTCCACGTAGGCCAGGAACAACCCGATCCCGCATCCGATGCACGTGCAGTCCCGATTTACGCAACAACATCTTACGTTTTCCGCAATTCAGCTCATGCTGAGGCACGTTTCGGCCTCGCTGACGCAGGCAACATCTACGGCAGACTTACAAACTCCACACAGGGAGTTTTCGAAGACCGTATCGCAGCACTCGAAGGCGGCGTAGCAGGTCTCGCAGTAGCATCCGGCGCAGCAGCTATCACTTATACCATTCAGGCTCTCGCAGTTAAGGGCGAGCACATCGTAGCACAGAAGACGATCTACGGCGGCTCTGAGAACCTTTTAGCACACACACTCCCTCTTTATGGTATCGAGACAACATTCGTCAACATCCATGATCTGGACGAGGTAAAGGCTGCCATCAGACCTAACACAAAGGCTCTCTACATTGAGACATTGGGCAACCCTTCATCTGATATCCCGGATATCGAAGCCCTCGCTAAGATCGCTCACGAAGCAGGCATCCCGCTCGTTATCGATAACACATTCGGTACACCTTACCTTATCAGACCTATCGAGTACGGTGCAGATATCGTAGTTCACTCAGCTACAAAGTTCATCGGCGGCCACGGCACGACATTGGGCGGCGTTATCGTTGATTCAGGCAACTTCGACTGGGCAGCTTCCGGCAAGTATCCCTGGATCTCAGAGCCCAACCCGAGCTATCACGGCGTTAAGTTCACAGAGGCTGCAGGCAAGGCTGCATTCGCAGTTTATATCAGAGCTATCCTCTTAAGAGACACAGGTTCATCGATCTCACCTTTCGCAGCATTCCTTTTGCTCCAGGGCACAGAGACATTGTCACTCAGAGTTGAGCGCCACATCGAGAATACAAATAAGGTATTGGAATACCTCACAAATCATCCGAAGGTTGAGAAGGTCTTCCATCCCGCACTCGCAGATCACCCCGATCACGAAGTCTACAAGAAGTACTTCCCCAACGGCGGCGGTTCGATCTTCACATTCAATGTTAAGGGCGGCAAGAAGGAAGCATTCGACTTCATCGACCACCTCGAGATCTTCTCGCTTCTGGCTAACGTTGCTGACGTTAAGAGCCTTGTTATCCACCCGGCAAGCACGACACACTCACAGCTTTCCGAGGAAGAGCTTAATGACGTAGGCATCTATCAGAACACGATCCGTCTCTCGATCGGCACAGAGCACATTGATGACATTATCGCAGACCTTGAAAAAGGCTTTGCAGCCATCTGATCACGCACAAAAATTGATATATAATTAATAGCATCCGCATAGGAGGAGAATCACCATGACTAAGATTTACACATCAGCAGATCAACTTATCGGTAAGACACCGCTTCTTGAATTAACACATCTCGAAAAGCAGCTCGGCCTTGAAGCAAAGCTCGTTGCAAAGCTTGAGTACTTCAATCCCGCAGGCAGCGTTAAGGATCGTATCGCTAAGGCAATCATCGAAGACGCAGAAGCAACCGGCAGACTTAAGGAAGGCAGCGTCATCATCGAGCCTACAAGCGGCAATACCGGTATCGGATTAGCCTCCGTTGCGGCAGCTAAGGGTTATCGTCTCATCATCACAATGCCTGAGACGATGAGCGTTGAGAGAAGACAGCTCATCAAAGCATACGGTGCAGAGCTCGTTCTCACAGAAGGCGCTAAGGGCATGAAGGGCGCGATCGCAAAGGCTGAGGAACTCGCAGAGCAGATTCCGAACTCCATCATCGCCGGCCAGTTCATCAACCCTGCAAATCCTAAGGCTCACAGAGAAACAACAGGTCCTGAAATCTGGGAAGATACAGACGGCGAAGTAGATATCTTCGTTGCAGGCGTAGGCACAGGCGGAACAGTTACAGGTGTCGGCGAATACTTGAAGTCACAGAAGGCATCCGTAAAGGTCGTTGCAGTCGAGCCTGCTGATTCTCCCGTTCTGAGTAAGGGCACTGCCGGTGCGCACAAGATCCAGGGTATCGGCGCAGGCTTCGTACCTGATGTCCTCAATACAAGCGTCTACGACGAGATCATCCCCGTTACCAACGACGATGCGTTTGCTACAGGAAAGCTCCTCGGCAAGAACGAAGGCGTCCTCGTAGGAATCTCATCCGGTGCAGCTCTCTGGGCAGCTATCGAACTCGCTAAGCGTCCCGAGAATAAGGGCAAGACGATCGTAGCATTGCTCCCTGACACAGGTGACAGATATCTCTCAACACCGTTATTCCAGGAATAATTTAAATAGATCATATGCCTATAAAACCAAAGCATCCGCTCTCTTCTTGAGGGCGGATGTTTTGGTTTCGCGTGTTATAATTCTTTTAACGAGAGATGGGGATGGTAAAAAGAGGTGAAGATCATGGATGCGGAAGAAGAGAAAAAGCAAAGAAGAAAAAAGCTCCATAAAGTTGTATTCAGTCTGGCTCCTTTGTTTACGATCTTTTTTATTATGGCAATGAACCCTTTGCCGCACATAATACGACTGATAGGGTTCATAGGAACTTTGGTGTTTGTATTAGGAGCGTTCATTTTTGAGATCGTGCTCATTATCCTTCTCGTCAAACGCAAGGAAGAGTTTAACAGGAAAACCAAAAAGTTTTTGCTGTTCTCTTCGATAACTTTACCTATAATCATCATCGTATTATTGATCATACTGATATTCTCTATCTATCCTGAAATATAAACTCAGATATATCGGCATAAATGTTAAGGACTATGTTTGAAATTATGATAATTCAGAATTAACGCTTTTTATGTGGAAAATGAGCCTCTGGATAATACTGCTCCGGAGTTTTTTGATTAGTTTGTTCTATTAACAGAATTCTAAACAGGAGGAAACACAATGAGCAAATACTGCATTGAGATGTCTGATTCTGAAATGCTGGTGTTTTTCGAGTTTCTGCACAGGATACTCAATGATAAATATGAAGAGTTGGCTGGCAGCCTGTTTGAGGATATTTCCGAGGAAGAAGTATTGTGCATTATTAAAAGCCAGCTGGATAAGGAAATGACAGAACCGCTCAGTCCGGACTATAAAGAGCTGCTGTTGAAAGCACGGGAAGATGTAAGAAACAACTACTGACATGTCTTCTGTTATTTTTTGAGAATCGGATAAATTACATTTTTCGACAGAATCAGACAATACTCGCCAAAAAGGGTCGTTTATAATGCAGATATAAACCAGTTATTAGTCAGGAGGTGCTGCTATGAGCATTGATTTGAGCAAGATGCCCAAGATCGGTTTTGGCCTTATGAGACTGCCGGAGACAGACGGAGTTATCGACATCGACAAAGTCTCCCAGATGGTCGACAGTTATCTGGCGGCGGGATTCACTTACTTTGATACCGCATATGTTTATCACGGCGGCAACTCCGAGAAAGCCGTCAAGGAAGCGATCGTCAAGCGCCATCCGAGAGATTCTTTCACCATCGCGACAAAGCTCCCCGCGTGGTCCATCCATTCGCCCGAAGACCGCGACAAGATCTTCAATGAGCAGCTCGAAAGATGCGGCGTCGACTACTTCGATTTTTATCTTCTTCACAGCGTCGAAGACGGAAACAATTACGATACATACGTTAAGTACGACTGCTTCAACTGGGGCATTCAGAAGAGGGAAGAAGGCAAGATAAAGCATTTTGGCTTCTCTTTCCACGGCACGCCCGAGCTCCTCATCCAGATCGTCGACAATCACCCCGAGATCGAGTTCGTACAGATCCAGCTCAATTACGCAGACTGGGACAACCCGCTCGTTCATTCAGGCGAGCTCTACAAGATCCTGTCCGAGCGCAATATCCCGATAATCGTCATGGAGCCCTGCAAGGGCGGCAAGCTCGCAAACCACGATGAAGAATGCACTGAGATCTTAAAGAGCGTCCGTCCCGACAAGTCGGTCGCTTCGTGGGCATTCCGTTTTGTCGGAAGCCTTCCCGGCGTAACCACCATCTTAAGCGGCATGTCCACGCAGGAGCAGATGGAAGACAACATGAATACCTTCAAGAATTTCGAGCCTCTTTCCGACGACGAAAAGGCAGCGATCGACAAGGTGATCGAAGTCATGTTCCGCGTCGAGCAGATCGGCTGCACCGCCTGCAGATACTGCACCGACGGGTGCCCCATGAGCATCAGCATTCCCGACATCATCAGCGCCATCAACACCAAGAGAAAGTTCCCCGGTGACATGCGCCCGCAGTTTTTCTATAACGGCCTCGTATCAAGGACCGGCAAAGCTTCAGACTGCATTGAGTGCGGCCAGTGCGAAGGCGTCTGTCCGCAGCACCTGCCGATAATCGAGATCCTCAAAGAGGGCGTAGAGAAGTTCGAAGCGCATGGGTGATGGCACAATCAACACAATAAAAAAGGGCTGTCGTTGAGACAGCCCTTTTATTTGAATCTGATTCATGGTTTGTCATGTGGATTCACATGAATAGTCAGTCAGCAAAGGTTGGATTGCATCTGCGTAAAGACTGTCAAGATCAGGATAACCCATAATTGTATGATCTTCGACATCAAAGGTCGCACCCATAGGTTCATTGAAATATATTTCCGTGCCGTAAGAACGGTCATAGCCAAACATGTTTGCGTCATACATCGTTCCGTCATAGTGGCGTATTAAATCATAGAAACATACGTAATAGTACTGTTCCACTTCTACATAAGCCGGGGAAGTAAATTCTCTCGTTGCTCTAAGAACGACAAAATAAATATTCTTATGCTCAGTACTGCTGTTGCTGTTAAGGAAGTAAGTTCCTACTGCCTCAAGAGAGTTGTATCTGGCCCAAGTATGGTCGCTTTTGTAGACTTCGAAAGCTCTTTCCTGAATCTGCTCAGCAAACTCATCTGTAATCTCGCTTATGCTCTTCACATATTCATCAAGACCGTCAACTGTCACGTCCATTGTTTTTCTGGAAATCTTGTAATGAGCATTCCTTGCCATATCATCTATATCCATTGACAAACCGGTAACTGTAACTGTTATCACTTCTCCGTTACTCAATCCTTTATCAGAAGAAAGACTGTAAAAAACATCACCGATTGGGGTACTGTTCCGCGTGGTATAGTCAATAACATAACCCTCGGAAGATACTCCTTCAAAACTTATGCTAAACGATTCAAAAAGATCTATCTCCGGAAGTTCCTCAAGATCTTTTACGGTCGCTTCGATATCTTCACAGACGAAGACAACATTGTATTCTTCTTCAATGTTTTCGAGATCCGTATCCCACTTGAATACTATAGTCTCACCGTTGTTGAGATTGGAGGAACGGTCCCATTCACCGCTGATCTTCCTTTCAAGCTTTGACGGTTTCAGTTCGTCGAGACTTTCACAATCGTCAATGATACCTTCATAATCGATAGAATAAGATACTTCACCTTCTCCGTCATAACCTGAGAACTCGTAAGAAAAGTAGTCATTCAGATCGATCTCGACGGGGCCCTTCTTGGATCTTTTTGTACTGCTGCCATTTTCATCAACAAGATTTTTGATGGCAAATACAGCAGGCACCGCCAAAATCGCAATTGCCGCCACACCGATGCCGATCTTTGCAAGAGGCGAAGACAGGAAGCTTCCCTTAGCGCCAGCTGAGGCTGCTTTGCCAGCTGCCTTTGTGGCGACTTTCGTGCCGGCTGCTGCGCCCTTGGAGCCTGCGACCTCAAAAGGCAGAGCCTTAAGTGCGGGGATCTTGGCAGAGCCGTAGAATTCGGAGAAGAATTTGCCGAGAGACTGTGTGCCGGCAGCGCCGCCCATGAGGCTGATCTTGTTGGCGGATTCGAATGCCTCGACGCCTGCTTTGATCTTGGCGCGGGCGAGACGGAGCTTTGTCTTTACGGTGTTCTCGGGGCAGTTCATTATTTTCGCGATGTCAGCGACGGGCATGTCATCGTAGTAGAAGAGGAGAGTCGTCCGGTACTGGTCATCAGAAAGCGAGTCGCGGATGATCTTGTGGAAGGTGTCGCGCTTATCCTTCTCGATGACAAGTGCTTCGGGAAGATTGTCGAGATTGTCATCGTATTCGAGGTTTTCGTCAGCAGAGACGGCGTCTTCGTAGGAGGCCTCATCTTTTCTGGCCCTGCACTTATCAAGAGCTCTGCTGGCTGCGATCCTCTTGAGCCAGGGGATGAACGATTTCTCGTCGGCAAGAGATGCGATGTTCTCGTAAACCTTTAAATAGGTGTCCTGTGTCGCTTCTTCAGCGTCCTGCTCGTTGTTAAGAATGCCCAGGCAGGTCGTATAAACGAGTCTTTGCGACTTCTCGTAGATCTCGGTGAAGGCGTCACCGTCACCTGATTTCCAGCGCTTTATTAGTTCTGCGTACTGCTCGAAAATATTGTTCTCA
Source organism: Clostridiales bacterium (assembly GCA_017554745.1). Lineage (GTDB taxonomy): Bacteria > Bacillota > Clostridia > Saccharofermentanales > Saccharofermentanaceae > Saccharofermentans. The sequence continues at coordinate 48,976 of JAFZHS010000019.1, forward strand.
TTGTCCATCTTGTTCACCTCAACTGTCTTCATTCTAATTCAAATCGAAGATGAAACAACTCCGTTTTCATCATCTTTTGCCTAAAGGACGCTTGGAAAACGCGGAAGGTTCTCCGGCAAGGCAGGATTTTCGGACAGATTTTCGAAGGACTCCAAAAAAGGGCGAAAAAACTTTCAAACACTTGATTTTCGGGGTTAACAAATGCTATTTACCGTGCTAAAATTTCGAACGGGGAGACAAGCCCCGATCCCATTTACAAAGTGAGGTGAATACGGTGGACGCTGGTGACAGTTGCGACAAACGAGGGAAACGTGCGCGAAATATCCTTTGTTCCTTAATGTACCAGGCGATGACCGTATCGGACCTTAAGGACTAAATGATGTATCGTTGACCTCTGGATGTTCGCATTTCGGAGGTTTTTTGTTCCCGTCGTTTGTTTACTTTTTAGGAGGAACAAATGGCAGAGAAGGAAATAAGAAGAGATTATCAGGACGAGATAATCTCGCTGATGAGGGGTAACGATTCCCCGAGGGTAATTCACTACAAACTGGAAGATTATCACGCAAGTGACATCGCACAGATCTTAGAGGAGCTTAATGACCAGGAGAGGAAGAAGCTCTTCAGAGTCTGCGGCAAGTCTTTGCTTGCTGAGTCATTCGAGTGCCTGGAAGAAGAGCAGGTAGGCGCTTACATTGCCGAGATGGACATCAGGCGCGCTGCGGCAGTCATATCCGAACTCGAGACGGACACCGCTGCGAACGTATTAAGGGAGCTCGACAAGGAGAGAAGAGGTCTCATCATTGAAGCACTCGACTCCGAGGTCAGACAGGAGATCAGCATCATCGCGTCATACGATGAGGACGAGATCGGTTCCAAGATGACCGCGAACTTCATCCATATCGGCTTAGACCTTTCGGTCAAGCAGGCGATGAGCGCGCTCGTTACGCAGGCAGAAGAGAATGACAACATCTCGACGCTTTTCGTAGAGGACGAAGAGGGCTTATTCTACGGCGCTCTTACGCTCAAGGATCTCATCACGGCAAGAAGCACGACTGACCTGAACACGCTGATAGTGACGTCGTTCCCTTACGTTTACGCTAACGAGAAGATCGACGATTGTATCGAGAAGCTCAAGGATTATTCGGAGGACTTGATCCCTGTCCTTGACGAAGACAACAAGATACTGGGAGTTATCACATCCCAGAGCATCGTCGAAGTAGTCGATGATGAGCTCGGTGAAGACTACGTCAAGCTTGCCGGCCTCATTGCAGAAGAAGATATCAAGGAGCCTTTGGGACAGAGTATCCGCAAGAGAATGCCCTGGCTCCTCATCCTGTTGTGTCTCGGCATGGTCGTATCAAGCCTGGTAGGCGTTTTCGAGGGCGTCATCGCGCAGCTCACGATCATCATGGCATTCCAGTCGTTGATCTTGGACATGGCAGGTAACGTCGGTACGCAGTCGCTCGCTGTCACGATCAGAGTTTTGACGGACGAGAACCTGACCGCCGCGCAAAAGATCAAGCTGGTCTTCAAGGAAGCCAGAGTCGGTCTGTCGGTAGGTCTCATCCTCGGCGTAGCTTCTATCGTCCTGATCGGTGTATATCTTATGGTCATCAAGAACAAGGATGCTACACTGGCCTTTGCGATCAGCGGCTGCATCGGCGTCGCTTTGCTGATCTCCATGATCTTCTCGAGCATCACGGGCACATTGATCCCGCTGTTCTTTAAGAAGATCAAGGTAGACCCGGCTGTCGCATCAGGCCCCCTGATCACGACGCTCAACGACCTTATCGCCGTCGGCTGCTACTATGGCATGAGCTGGATGCTGCTGATCAACGTCATGCACCTGGGCGGCGTGGCATAAAAGCGGTCCTGTAACACTGTTAAATAAGCTCTGATCAGGATTGGTCAGAGCTTTTTCTTTGCTTTGGTATATTGGGGCGTGTCGCGTCTTCAGAATTCGATCGCGTAGACGTAATCGTCCATGTAAAAACCGTTGCCGATATCGTTTTTCTCTTCCCACGCCACCGTAAAGCCGAGCTTCTCGTAGATGAACCTGGTGTCGTTATGGCGGTTAACGTTAAGCTCGATCCTGTTAAGTCCCAGCTCTCTTGCCTGCGTCTTGAGAAATTCCAGGATCGTTCTTGCGAAGCCCTTGCCGCGCTCATCCTTATAGAGGTAGAGCTTGCTTAAGTAAAGCGCATTCTCTCTGGGATAGAACGCAAGGAAACCGAGATTTCTTTCGTCTTCTCTCATGAAATAGTAGCGGTAGCCGTGCTCTAACTGCTCCGCGATCGCCTCCGGAGTCTGGAACATCTTGAGCATATAGTCGTTCTGCGCCTTGCCGATAATGGGATCGTAGTAGTCGCGCACGATGGCCGTCGCCATCTCGCTCATCTCGTTGATCTCTTCCTTATCTCCCTTAAGCAATATCTCGAAAATCATAATCTTAGGTCCTTTTTCTGATTCAAACGGACTAATTATATGTGATTTGCTTGACCTGTAACAGACGGGATAAGATAATTTGTACATTACAGTTTTTCGGAGGCACATATGGATCACGTATCATTCAGAACAAGCGGCACTTGCGCAGTACAGATAGATTTTGACGTCGAGGACGGCAAGCTTCATAACGTAAAATTCTTAGGCGGCTGCAACGGCAACCTCAAGGCCATCGGCAAGCTCGTCGAAGGCAAGGATGCGGGAGAGGTCGCTGACATCTTAAGAGGCAATACCTGCGGCATGAAGGGCACTTCCTGTGCCGACCAGCTCGCCAAGGCGATCGATAAGTATAACGGGTAAGAGGCTTTCAAAAACGCAACAAAAAAGGTCCGACATTCGCCGGACCTTTATTATTTCAGAGATATAAAACTTACTTATATGCCGTATACGTTGTAACGTTCAGCACTGTCTCGCCGTCGATCTGGAGGGCGACGGGGCGGTCGAATGTGACCGTGATCTTGTGGCCTGTCTTGACCTCAACATTCTTGGTGTGGTCTACGTGCTTGCCCTTGAAGATGGAAGGGAAGATCATGAGTGTTTTGATCTTGCCGCTGCCGTGGAAGAGGAGCAGTGAGAGGAGACGGTCTTTGCCCAAGCGGTCCTGTGCAGGTGTGGCGATCATGCCGCCGCCGTAGTAACGGCCGTTCATGGAAGGTGCGAGCCAAACTTTCTTGAGTGAGAACTTCTGGCCGTCAACGTCGATTTCTGCGTTTGTGGGCTTGTAGTGGAAGAGAAGACCCTTGATGGCGATGCCTGCGTAGTTGATATTCTGGTTGCCTGCTTCTCTTTGCTGGTCGCCGACTTCGCAGCAGTAGCCGTCGATGCCGTAGCCGATGCCGTTGATGAAGCGCTTCTTCAGTCCGTTGACCTCAACGAAGGGGAGATCTTTGATGTATTCATTTATCTGGACGGGGGCATCGCCGACCTTCTTACCGAGATCGTTCCAGAAGTCATTACCTGTTCCCGTAGGGAAGAAGTAGAGGGGCTGGACGATATCGATGCCTTCGGTGTTGTTGATAAAGCGGTTGAGAGTACCGTCGCCGCCGCAGAGATAGAGCTCGTCATCAGGATTTAAGCCTGCGAAGAATCCTTTCGCATCAGAGATCTCAACAACATCCTTGTAGATGAGTTCTTTTCCTTCGAGGAAGGGCTTGATTCCCTCTGCTTTGGTTTTGCCGGTTCCGTTTCCGGAAAGGCTGTTAAACAGTACGTACGTTGACATAGTCTTTCTCCTTGTCGGTTTTTTCGATAAAGTTCAGCATAAGGTCTCTGGCGTAGTCGCCGATATCGTTGCAGCGCTGGGCCTTGACCTGCTCTGCCGACAACACGTCCAGAACTTCAAAGTAGATATCGCTCCTGTGCAAAGGATAGTTCTTCTTCATCTTCTCGGCACCGCTGATGCCGCAGATGACCAGAGGAACGTTTGCCTTCTGGGCAATCTTGAATACACCGTTATGGAAGGGAAGAAGTCCTTCACCGAAATTTCTTGTGCCTTCGGGATAGACTGCGAAAGATACCTGATCGTCTTTGATGAGGCTTGCAGCTTTATCGATGGTGGCCATGGCTTTTCTCGGGTTCTCGCGGTCTATCGAGAGGAAGCAGCAGCGTCTGATGATGTTGCCCCAGAAGGGAACGTGGAAATTAGCTTCCTTGGAGATAAACGCGACATCGTAATCCTTCAGAAGATACCAGGTCGTGATAGGGTCTAACTTGGAGCGGTGGTTGCATACGAGCATGAATCTCGAATCTGTAGGGATCCTCTCCATGCCCTTGGTGTGGTAATGAACGCGGCCGAAGAAGACGAGGAGCCATGTCGAGCTGTTAAGGAGCCAGCGGTAGTAGGCGCTGTGCTTATCGTAGATCTTTTTGGTGTCGACCAGGCACGCACTTGCGAAGAGCAGCAGACAATACTGCAGGAATCCGGATACGATAAACAGTAAGATCCAAATAATAAATTTCATATTGGCCCCCCTTCCGCTAATAATACAGCAAAAGTCAGGTGAATTTAAGAAGTCTTCTGTTTTTTCTCGCTTTTATGGGCAAATCGAAAACAAGATGTCCAAGTAATGCCTGTTTTTGAGGGCTTTGAGCAAAAGATACAAAACTTGCGAATGAGAAGAAACAATAGCAAGAAATGTAAAGTCAAGGCAGAAACACAAAACTTGCACCCTTTTATTTATTGAACATCCCATAAACACCGAGTCTTGTCTACTTGTCCATTCTTGCTGTATCATTAACCGAGGTAAAGCTGCGAAAATTAAATTTTCGGGGAGGTATTATGAAAGGTAAAATTTTCAAGCTCATTGCCGGTGTATTGGCCGGCATGTTCCTTCTCAGTGGCTGCGGCCAGACAACACCTACAACTGTTGCAGGTCCGCACGACGTTCCGCTTAGCATAGCTGCGGACTTCACGAAGAAGGAGAACAAGGGTGGCAACTGGGTCACATACGGTGACTGCAAGGTTACTCTTAAGGACGGTACAGCCGTAATCACAAACCGTGCGGCAAGCAACTGCGGTATCGCAATTCCTTGTCCGGACTACAGAGGCAATACTGTCCAGGCTACAGTCAAGGCAACTACAGAGAACGATTCCTTAACTCTCTCATTGAGATATGAGATCTTCGGAAACGTTTCTTATGTAAACATCGCTCCCGGCATGCCTAATGAAGCAGGCATCGTAGAGATCACCGGCGCTATCGAGATCCCGGCAAACGCTGAGAACTCAATGGTATATCTCGAAGCAAATGACGTAAGAGATATCACGGTTACTTCTTTCGAGCTCAGCATCGTCGGTGAACTGAACAACCTCACAGGCGTACCTGTTGAGTCACTCACAGATCCTACAAGCACACCTTCTCTGGCTGCTGCATATGCAGACTACTTCAAGTTCGGTGTCGCATCTCCTGCTACAGTCATGACGAACCCCAACGACGGATTCAGACAGATGATCCTCACACAGTTCAACTCCGTAACACCTGAGAACGAGCTCAAGCCTGAGAACGTACTCGATGCAGCTGCGTGCCTTAAGGATCCTGCAAAGTACAACGAGAGTCCGGCTGTTCATTTCGATGCTGCAAAGCCGATCTTAGACTTCTGTAAGGAGAACGGAATCTCCATGAGAGGCCACACACTCGTATGGCACTCACAGACACCTTCCTGGTTCTTCTATGAGAACTACGATGTCAACGGACAGCTCGCAAGCAGAGACCTCATGCTCAAGAGAATGGAGAACTACATTGACTCCGTTATCAACTATTGCGAGAAGAATTACCCCGGCGTTATCTATGCCTGGGACGTCTGCAACGAGTGCGTTGACGACGGCGGCGGAATCAGACAGAGCTACTGGACACAGACGATCGGCGAAGACTTCGTAGAGAAGGCTTTCGAGTTCGCAAGAAAGCACGCTCCTTCCAATGTCCAGCTCTTCTACAACGATTACAACGAATATCAGGGATCCAAGCAGGATGACATCATCAAGCTTCTCAAGCCTATCGCTGCTGCAGGCAACATCGACGGTATGGGCATGCAGAGCCACATCGGTTCCGGCCTTGATCCTGATTACTACATCTCAGCAGCTAAGAGATATGCTGACGAGCTCGGCGTTATCATCCACATCACAGAGCTCGACGTAACAGCTCCTAAGTCTGCTAACCCTATGTACGACCAGGGCGTTTACATGCAGAAGCTCTTCACAGCCATCATCGAGGCTGACAAGGCAGGCGTTCCGATCGAGTGCGTTACTGTCTGGGGTCTCACGGATGACATGAGCTGGAAGTCTTCCACAAAGCCGTTGCTCTTCTACGGAAATCTCTCACCCAAGCCCGCTTACGAAGGCGTTATGTGCGCCGTAAACGGCGGTGAAGTCGCTAAGCCGGCTGACTATGTCGAGCCCGTAGTAGATACAACTCCTTTCATCGAGGACTACGAGGACAAGTCCTTCACAGGCGGTCCGAGATACAGCTCCGTCCAGAAGATCGTAGGCGACGCTTATGAGGGCGACTGGTGTCTCGAAAACTCCGAAGGCTATGATACTTACGACGGCTACGCAGTCGACGTCAGCAACTACGCAGGACACACGATCCATGTATCCTTCGCTATCAAGTCCGCTGCAGACCAGTGCTGCCTCACGGCTGATATCGACGGCACATGGCCTCACCTCGCAGAGGTTCCTACGGGAACAGGCGAGTGGGTATTCGTCGAGTGCGACTACACGGTAGATCCGGGCGCAACGCTCCAGATCTATTGGGAGAGCTCCGACATGAGCCCGTTCTATCTTGACAGCCTCAAGATCGAGACGACAGACTGATCAGATAATTGATCGAACTTTAAGGGCCCGCGCGTTATGTGCGGGCTCTTTTTTGTGCGGGAGTAGTTTTCGCACTGTTTGAAAGTGCGATTTACGCACTGCCGGATTTTATTCCTGAATTCTTCACGAAAAACTCCATTTCTGTGAAGGATTTCAGCAATTCAGTTAAGTTTTGCAAATTTCCTTCACGAAATGAACCGTTTTCGTGAAGATCTCGTGAATGGGTTTTCGCGTCGGCCCTCTCGAAAAGCGATGACGGAATCAGAGTGTTTTCCGTGCGCTTCAAGCACCGCGCATTTGCAATTCTCCCGCGCCTACTTTATTCTTTTCTAGTATGGGAAAAGGTAATCTTATCAAGACACAAAAACTCGGTATCGATATAGCCGCATGTGCTGTATGGTCTTTGTTTGTGCTCATCGTTACCGGATGCAATCTGTCGCTCCTTAACCCCTTAAACATTGCGATCCTGATAATCGGTTTTGCCGGGTTCTCATATGTCATCATTAAAAACGGGGACGGCAGCAAGGCAGGCCGCATCATGGCGGTCATCACAATTGCTGCGATCGCCGTCAGGACCTTCTATGTGCTTTATACAGGCGCACAGATGAGGCAGCACGACATGGGCGAGTTTGATACCGATCTCGGGCTGAATTATCACGCCGAATATATTGAATACATTCTCGAGAATCACAGGCTCTTAAATGAGGATGTCACGCTTCACTGGCAGTTCTATCATCCTCCGCTCCAGCACATAATCTGCGCTGTTTTCTTCGGCATCTACAGAAAGCTGGCACCGGGCCTTTCCCACAACTGGGATGCGCTCCAGGCACTGTCTTTATTCTATTCGCTCGTCACGCTTGCGGTCGCGAGAAGATTTACCAGGCTCTGGGACTTAACGCCCAAGGGCAGTATCCTTGCATATCTTACGGTAGCTTTTCATCCGCAGCTGATCGTCTTCTCCGGCGCGCTCAATAATGACCCGCTCTCGGTTATGTTCGCGATCGCAGGACTCTATCTGGCATGCGTCTGGTACAACGAAAAGAAGAGGTCATTCTTAAAGCTCATTGGCGTAGCGCTCTGCGTGGGCCTTGGCATGATGGCCAAGCTCTCCGCGGGCATCATCGCGGTGCCTATCGGATTCATAATGCTCAAGGCATTTTTTGAGTCGAAGAAAAAGCTCAGTTACGTTTTGCAGTACATTGCATTTATGGCAGTCTGCGCGCCTTTGGGACTCTGGTACCAGGTAAGGAATTATATCCTCTGGAAGGTGCCGGTAACTTACGTCGCAAGGCCCGATGTCGTGCTCAATCCGGGGCAGATCATCGAGAAGATGCCGTTCTGGAAAAGGTTCTTATCGTTCGGCGACGGCGTTGATTACAACATCATCACGGAGACTCTGGATGCGGCTGTTTTCGACGGCGATTACTACCGCGAGCACATGCTCATGGCACTCATCGGATATCTGCTCCTGGCATCATTTACGGTGCTTACGATAACTATTCTTTTCAATCTTATCGTGGCCTGGAAAAAGGACAGGAACTTCACAAATCTCGTGATGACGATACTGCTTGCAGCAGAGCTCGGATCTTATATTTACTTCTGCTTCAGTTATCCTTACACCTGCACGATGTCCTTCAGATATATCGTTCCGACGATCATCGCGGGCGCTTATTACACAGGCAGATCAAAGGAGATCAGCCCCAGACTTCTGTCGAAGATCACGTCTGCTGCAACTTATGTTTTCGCAGTGGTATCGATCGTATTCTACTGCCTGGTCTGGATCAAAGATTAAAGCCCCCAACTCTTCCGGCATCCTTTTGGCATAAAACAGGTGACATTTTCCTGTTTTCTATTCCCAATTCGCAAAAATAATTTATAGTGGAATCGGGTAATAGGAAACATAACGGAGGTAATGTCATGAAAAAGCTGAAGATGCTGTCTTTGGCTATGGCTGTCGTAATGCTGGCGCCATCGCTTTTCGCGTGCTCGAAAAGCAAAAGCAAAAACACAAAAGTCAAAGAAAGCGATCCGTGGTTTGAATCGGTAAGGTTCGAGCTTGATGCAGAGCGCCTGCCTACCGAGATGTACGAAGGCAGCGTCATAGGATACAGCAACGGCAAAGTATTCCACTTATATAATCTTACGAATCTTGCAGATTACGACGATTACAGAAGAGCTTTTCTTGATACTTTTGATGAGCAGGGGACGATGTTAAGCCGTGTTAGGATCAAGGATCCGGAGGGCTTTGAGATCGACAAGATCCTGGGGCTAAAGCCCGACAGTGAGGGAAAAACGGCTGAAGTCCTGGCCAGGCTTTTTACGACCGGATCGTTTGAGATCGGCCTGTTCACGCTGGATATGGAGAGCGGCACTGTATCTAAGCCGAGACTTTTTAAGGGCAAGGACGGAGGCACGCTCCAGATAGAGGGCGGGTTTATGACGTGGGCAGGAGTCTCTGATGTCTACAGCGCAGGAGATTACTATATTCCCGTCATCTATTCCCAGGGTACAGGAACCGGTCTTAAATCGAATGCTTTTGTCTTCAGAGGTTCCGAATATCTTTCTGCGCTTGATATGACGGGCCTGCCGGAATTTTATGCACTTGATGCATTTTCCTATAACGCCTCTGCCAAAACAGTTTTAACCGTCGGACATTCGCATGACGGAATGACGATACTTGAATTTGATCCGGAGACCGGAAAATGCATAAACAGCGCGAAATACACCATGCAGATAGATGACGATGTCAATCTGGCTGATTACCGTACGATCGCAAGCGGCGGACTTTATAAGATCGATACGCTCGGCAATATTACGATGTTTGATCTGCAGTCACAGGAGGCTAAGACCGTCATTGACAACAACTGGTATACGCCTTATTTTTCAGACCTGTCTGAAGACGTGGAGCTTATAGACTGCACGGAAAATTCAGCTGTCATCTTCTCGAGAAAGGCCACTGCTTATTCGATAAATATCGCGGGCATGGATGAGACGGTTACGATCCTGAAAAAGGCCGATAAAAACCCGCATGCCGGTAAGCAGGTCATTGAGATCGCGACACCCATAGATAAAGACATAACAGAGTATCTGTCCAATGCCATTTATGAATTCAACAGGACCGACGACGAATATCTCATAAGGGTCTGGAGCAAGTATAAGACAGGCATTAAGGCGGGAAGGGATTTCTCGATCTTAAATGTTGATGACGAGAAGCTTTACACGATGATCCAGGAATTAAACGGAGACGAAGCTCCTGATCTCGCGGTTGGCATACAAAATAATTATGCGATGCGTGATGAAGTTTTCGAAGATCTAAACGGGTATCTGGACCAGGAGGTAATGGATAAGCAGTTTACCAACATCATTGATGCTTCGAAGATCGGAGGCAAGCAGTACTTCCTCCCCGTAACGCTTGAGATAGAGGGCCTTGTAACGGATACGAGCCTCGTTGCACCGGGCGCAGTCGGAATTACTTTTGAAGACTTTGAGAAGATGATAAAAGATGACTTGGATGGCTTCTCGCCCTACGATTATCCGATGTCGACATACAATTACAAGAAGGATTTCATCTTGTCCTGCATCGATACGAAGGCTGCGATCGAGGGAGATGCCGTTAACTTCGGGACGGATCAGTTTTATAAAACGGTTGAGTACGCGGACATCTTATTTACACAGGACGGCTATACAAAACCCGATGATTTCGAGTGGGCTGAAGAGACTGCCAGAAACCGCGGCGCATGCCGCTATGAGCATGTGGGAAGCTTCATCGATTTTATCCATGCATGCAAGTCTTCAGAAGGAAGCTACACGATAATAGGCACTCCGTCCGTCGATGCTTCCGGCCCCAGATTCAGGGCGATAGAGACGGTCTCAGTCACGGCTTCTTCCGACATGAAGGAAGGCTGCAAGAAGTTCATCAACTTCCTTTTTGCGGGTGCGGGCTACGGCGGCACTTCAAAAGAATTCTTAAATCTCGTTACCAACAAAGAGATAATGGCCAGGAACATCTCGATGATCTTAGAGAAGAATAATGCCGGCTATGAAGCGGATGTTGAGTTATCCCAATATATGGACTTCCTTACCGAGGATTCGAAGATATTCGGCTACAAGACCGCCACCAAAGACATGGAAGATCAGATGATGGCAAGCCTTTCTTCGATCTCGACATATTACTACGACGATCCGGTCATAACCGCTTTCCTCGTTGAAGAGATCGCGCCTTATTACGCGGGCGACCGCACCATAGACGACGTGGTTAAGATCTTAAACGACCGCGCCAATAAATACGTTAAAGAAATGTAGGATACTTATCCTTCATAACACTCTCCGAAAAGCGCAGGGCCTATATATGACCCTGCGCTTAATTTATCTGCGATTCGGGATATAATATTTTGTAAAACATCGCGAAAAGGAATCCTGAATGAAAGTAAGATTCGAACAGGTTGATTCTCCCTCTAAGGAAGAAGCGGTCATCAGGGCCCAGTCCCAGACTGAGGACATCAAGGCCGCGATAGATCTTCTTGAGGGAAATGAGAGAAAGATCCCGCTCGTCAAGGACGGGAACAATATCTTCGTGGAGACATCAGCTCTTTACTATATGGAATCGGTCGACAAGAAGACCTTCGTATATTCGCGCTCCGGGTGCTACGAGACAAGGCTCAGACTGTATGAACTCGAAGAGACGCTGGGCGCTTATTTCTTAAGGGTATCCAAGTCCATGATCGTCAATCTCAAAAAGATAAAATGCGTCCGTTCAGATATCAGCGGACGAATGGAAGCCACGCTCCTCAATGATGAGAAGATCGTGATATCCAGAGGCTATGTTAAAGAAATCAAAAGGAGGCTTGATCTATGAACAAGTTAAAAATGCTTTTTACACAGGCAAGCTTTATCTCCGTGGGAATCTTCCTGGGCGTCGGTATCGCCCAGCTCATATATCACCTGATGGGCGATGTATACGCTCCTGAATGGTACTTCAGCCTCAGCGTTATTGCCGCAGGCATAATCTGTTCGCTGCCTTCGCTTCTGCTCTGCGTAGAGAACTTCAAAACTTATCTGCTGGCAGTCCACTTCGGCATCCTTTTTATCGCAGTATCGCTTTTGGGGTTCCTCTTCAAGTGGTACACGAACATAGTCGGATATGCTATCGTAATGGGCATTTTCGTGTGCGTATATGCCTTCACATGGTTCGCGATGTTGTGGGTCTATAAGAAGGACGACAAAGCGATAAACAGCGCACTGGATTCCATTAGAGACGAAGAATAATCTGCAACTTGGTAGCCCCTTTTCGCAACTTGGTAGCGTAAATATTCCCTTTTCTCCCCAAAGACCTAAGAATGTGTTCAAGCAAACAAGAACACATGGAAAGGGAGAAAGACATGAACATTATCGAAGTAAGGGATCTTACCAAGAAATACGGCGAGCACCCCGCAGTAGACGGAATCAGCTTTGATGTCAAAGAGGGCGAGCTTTTCGCATTCTTAGGCGAGAACGGCGCGGGCAAATCCACTACAATCAACATCATCTGCACTATCCTGGGGAAGACCTCGGGTGATGTCAGAGTGTGCTCGCACGTGCTCGGCAAAGAGGATGACAAGATCAGAAAAGAGATCGGCATCGTTTTCCAGAATTCGGTGCTCGATGACATCCTCACCGTTGAAGAAAATCTCTATTCGCGCGGCAGCTACTACGGCTTTAGCAAGACGCAGGTCAGAGAACGCATCATGGAATTTTATGAGAGCTTCGAGCTCGGAGAGATCATGAAGAGGAAATACGGCCAGCTCTCGGGCGGCCAGAGAAGAAGAGTCGATATCGTAAGGGCGCTTTTAAATAAACCGAAGATCTTATTCCTCGATGAACCCACGACGGGCCTTGATCCGAAGTCAAGAAAGATCGTATGGGATTACATCACATACTTGAGAAAAGAGCGCGGAATGACGATCTTTTTGACCACGCATTACATGGAAGAGACGAGGGATGCAGATCACGTCGTGATCCTCGATAAGGGCAAGGTCATCGCGCGCGGAACGCCTTCAGAACTCAAGAGCGAATACACTTCTTCGAAGTTCCTCTGGTATGCGCCAAGGAGTGAAGAGAATGATAAAGAGGCGGCAGCCATAAATCCCGGTTTTGTCTATGATGCGGATCACTACAACATTTTCTTCGAAGGGGACATCATCAGCAAGATCAGCGGGAAACGCGAGCATTTCAGAGATTTTGAGATCATCAAGGGCAGCATGGATGACGTCTTCCTTAAGCTTACGGGAAGAGCTATGGAAGCATGAGAGGAGATTTAATATGCAGGGTTTTATCGGTTTAACAAGAAGAAACGTAAAGATATATTTCAAAGACATTTGCGCGGTCTTATTCTCGCTCATGTCTTCCATCATAGTTTTTGTGCTCTACCTTTTATTTCTGAAAGGCACGTTCGTTGATGCTATCGAGGGCTCGATGAAGGGGCTGGAATCCCTTGTAAATAAGGATGACACAGAGATGTTCGTAAACACGCTCCTTTTGGTCGGTATCATCGGATCTGCGACCATCATGATCCCCTATAACTGTCTGCAGACGATCGTCAAAGACCGCGAAAGGAAAGTCGACTGCGATATCCTCGCAACACCTGTGAAGAGGAGCCAGGTCATCTTGTCTTACCTTACGGCAGCAGTGCTCTCGTCATTCATCATGACTGCATCTCTTCTGACACTGGGTCTCGTCATTCTGGGATTCATGGGAAATATGCACATCACGGCAGCAGGCATCGCAGCAGCATACGGAGCAGTATTCTTGGGATGTCTGTCTTCGAGCGCACTCTTCATGACGGTACTCATCTTCTTTAAGTCATCATCTGCAGCAGCCGCATTCTTCGGTATCTTAACTGCCGCATCAGGCTTCGTGATCGGTGCTTACATACCGATCTCACAGTTCTCGTCAACGGTACAGACGGTATGCAATATCTGTCCCGCGAGCCAGATATGCGCACTCCTGCGAAACGCACTTTTATCAGGCATCGCTGATAAGATGAACGACTCCATAGGCGGCCTCGACAACGGCTTATTCATCAGCTCCGTCAAGGAAACGATGACATTCAATTGCTCGGTATTCGGGAATCAGATGTCAGTAAATTCAATGTACATCTACGTGCTGGTATTTACGCTTGTAAGCCTTACGGCGATGGTATTCCTCTACACGAAGGTCTACAAAAAATAAGGAACAAAGATCAGCTGCGGACCTTAAAAGAGATCAGCTTAAACAATAATTTCTTGTGAATAGGGAGTCTGGCGGATACTAACGCCAGGCCCTTATTGCCTGCCTTGACAAATGTCTTCAGGTCATCAGCCGTTATGTCTTCATGGCTGAAGGACACTTTGTAGACGACCTCCATAGCTTTCGTAGGCAGGCCTTTTTTCAGGTATTTGCTCATCAGGTTGAAATAGTGATAGCGCTCTATGATCTTTCCGCCCAGATCCTTTTTGGAGAACCTTATCTTCCAGAAGATGAGCCAGAAAAGCTTTAAGAAAGCGATAACGAGAACGATGACAACAAGCGCAATAAGCAAACCTTTTATGTCACCGGTACTTTCCTCCGGAGCCTCGATGATCTCATCGGAAGTTTCTTCTGCCGTCTTTTCCTGATTATCGTTAGAAGGAAGTTCTTCAATGACGTCAAATCTGGTGCGCGAGAACTTGACATCTTCTATCTCCGGGTATGCCGCTGCAACCGCATTGATGTCATAGTACTTGGCAAATTTATCCATGCCCGGTGTTGAGTCGCCCATGATCCATCCGTAACCGGACACGTAGAATTCGAACCAGCCGTGCGCCTGTGTAGAGTAGACAGTGCTCGTTGCCCCCGGATACGATCTGGGATCGACATAGCCTCTGACATATCTTGCGGGGATTCCGATCATTCGGAGAAGAATAACTGTCGTGGTCGCATAGTGGACGCAGATGCCGGTCTTTCCATTGGTGACGAACCACGGTACAAAATCAACGCCGTTGGGCGGATATTCGGTATTTACATCGTAAGGATGCAGGCTTCTTACATATTCGGTAACGGCTCTGACTTTGTCGCAGTCAGACATTTCGCTCCTTCCGAAATAGATGTCCAGATACCAGTCGGGCAGGCTCCCGCTCATGATAAGCGCATCCCTGGTCCTTTCCGGAACTGCTGTCGTGATGCCGTAAACATAGGCTTCTTCATAAGTATCGTTGTAAATGCCATCCAACTTCACAGGGTAACCCGCAACAGGATAGACAAACATACCGTCCTGCGCGGCATTATCGTCGAAAAATATCATGTTGACCGTATTTGGATCGATTTCTTCGGCGAAACGCACTTCGCTCGCATCCACACTGCTGATATAGAGCTCGTGATAGTAGGGAGAGATCGCAAGATTCGAAGGCAGCAAAGGCTCGATCCTCGCATAATACGGACTTTCAGTCAGCTCGTATTCTATTCCGCTATAAGAATCAAGAGTGTAGTATGAATTTGTCAGCTTGTTTTCCTTATATGTGTCGAGAGACTCGACCTTGAGGTAGAGGCAGTAGCAGGGATCAGTATAAAAAGAAAGATCGATCTCGTCTGAAGAATATTCGTCACTCAGCATATCGTTCAGATAACTGATATTGTAATCCTTATATACCGTCATGACCTTTCCCTCAGGCGGATCAAAAGGTCCGACCTTGGTAAGGTCGTTGTCTGCATGACTGAGTGATGTGAAAGGATTATATTCCAATTTCTCGGTCAGAGGATGAGGGTCTTCATTACCGTAGATGGCCTTGTCGATAACGTCGAGCATAAAGCTGTCACTGTCTATTCCCGATACGAAATTTCTCATTCCGAGCAGGATGTCATTTGCGAGATTGTCCATCTTGTAATACTTCGTCGGGAAGATCAGGCCTACGACGAACGCATAAAGCAGAACGGGTATTGCGAGTACCAGAAGAGATCTTTCGGAAGTAGCCTTTTTCTTCTTGCGGAACGCGAAAACGAACAGCAGCATTATGACTCCCGATGCGGCAATGACTGTCGCATCTCTTGTCGGCGTTACGGTAGTGTTCGCAATGGCGCACCAGAGAAGAGGCAGGTAGAGAACAGCCGGAAGAAGTATAAACTTGCGTTTTGCGATGAAGAAAGTCGTGACCGATGCTGCGATCAGGTCGTACATGATAAGGAATGTGCAGACGGATTCTTTCCACAAAACAGGTATAGGATAATCGCCCGGAAGATCGTAATAAACATAGCGCTTAACGTAGTAAAGGAATGCCCACCAGCCGATCTCCAGATGCAAAAAATCGTAATACATCATTATGTGGAGAGCCACGATCGCGAGCGCTATCACCGCGATGGACAAGAACTTGCTGCGGACGTTGTGGATAGCCGTGAAGAATATCGAGCCTACAGCTACACAGACAAGCACAAGGGCAAAATTAAATTTGAGATTGAACGCATTGCCGACCATCATGGTAAAACCGGCGCCTAAAAGCGTCGCTACGAAGGCCGGTATCAGGATCTCAATGACCTTCGGAATGATCTTAGTCCTGAGCTTTAACACCTTGTTATTTCGCATCAGGATCCTCCTTCGGAATTCTCATATTAAGGATCTTGATAAGCGAAGTCTCCAGGTCGCTTGCGTTCTCAATGTCATAGGATATCTCGCTCTTGTTAGGCGGTATTATCCTGATCTTGTGCGGTATCTCGCGTTCAAGGAAAAACAGCGATGTGAAGAGGATCTGGCCTAAATGCTGGTCGAGCTTTGTCCTGTCTTCACCGAGCTTTAAGACGATACGTGAGTGACCGCCGAATTCTTCCAAAGACTCCTTTATGAAGAGCTGGTCTTTCTTGGCTGATATCTTCCAGTGAATGGTCTTGATCAAATCGCCCGTCTGATACTCTCTTATGTCGTAGATCTCCGAGTTAGGCTGCTTTGACTTACGGAGATTCTTGGCCTTGAAGCCATACATGTCCGGCATGATGTCAGGCATTATGGGGACAGGCTTTACGAGGATCTTATTCTTGCTCTCGTAAGAGTGATTCATGTGGAAAAATCCCAAAAGGTCATACACGGAAAACTTCGTTATGTTGACTGAATAAGCTCCGCAATGATCCGTGGGAACAGGTATCTTTGTTGTGCCCTTATCGTGGATCGGGACGACCAGTTTTCGAGATTGGCCGGACATGTGGTCGGTGATAGTAAACTCGACTTTGTAAAAAGCGAAATATGAAGCGATGCCGTAAGTAGTCAATATGAGATACACCGGGTTCCCTATGTGGGTATCGGCGGGCATCTGCGTATCATATGTCAGCTTTGTGGTCGCGACCGCGCATGCGATGAGCGCCAGGATGGGGATCAACGGGAGCAGCATAAGGACATACCAAGAGACCCACATCTTGTAGTAAAGAAAGAAGATGAAGGCTGCTATGGCAGTAACTGCGTAGATGATCCACGTCTTCAGCATATTGCTTCTCAGATCTTGGGTACGGGAACGTTCTTGATAATCTCGTTAGCTATCTCTACCGTGCTCATGTCATTGACTTCGGCTTCGGGCGTGAGGATGAGCCTGTGTGTGATAACAGGAATGAACACGTTCTGTACATCCAGAGGAGTAACGTAATTTCTGCCGTTGATATAGGCATAGGCCTTTGCCATGGCTGTGAGGGCAAGTGTGCTTCTCGGGCTTCCGCCGCGCTCTAAGTCCTTATGGCCTCTGGTCTTGCTGATCAATACAACGATGTAGTTGATGACTTTCTCGTGGATGAACACCTCGTTGACCTCTGATTGCATCTTGAGGATCGTCTCAATGTCGCAGACGGACTTAACGTCATCCAAAGGATTGACGCCGTTCTTGCGGGCATCGATCATGGCGGTCTCGGCGGAGATCGACGGATAGCCCATCGAGATCCTTATCATGAATCTGTCGACCTGCGAGTCAGGGAGCAGGGAGGTACCGGATGAACCTGCCGGGTTCTGCGTAGCGATAACTACGAAAGGCTTAGGCAGCGGATATGTTGTGCCGTCTACCGTGACGGCGCTCTCTTCCATCGCCTCGAGGAGAGCCGACTGCGTACGTGAAGATGCGCGGTTGAGCTCGTCTGCAAGGAAGAGGTTGTGGAATACCGCGCCCTGCTGGTATTTCATCGTCTCGGTCTTCTTGTCGTACATGGAGAAGCCCGTGATATCGGAGGGCAATACGTCAGGAGTAAACTGCACTCTTCCGTAATCGAGCCCCATCGTCTTGGAGAAGGCCAGCGCCATCGTGGTCTTGCCGACACCCGGCACGTCCTCCATGAGGATATGTCCGCCCGCAAGGATACCGGTCAGAGTCTGCGTAATGATGTGGTCCTTACCGCAGATAACTTTCTTGATCTCATTGATAATGCTCTCAGATACGGTGTTCATATTGTTTCCCCCGCTAAAAATGCTTCTTCTAATATACAACAAATCGCGGATGAAACGTTAGAGATGTTTACCCGGTGCGCCGGGGGAGGCTTTTCGCGCCATTCGAAAATGCGCAAACCCGGATTGCGTAAAACGTGCCTAAAACAGACATAATCGCGCACAGATTTACGCATTTTTCGCCAAACTAGCGTAAAACCATGCCTAAAACGGCCCGATTTACGCACGAATTACGCACGGCAAAACTCATTCCTGAAAGCTTCACGAAAAGGTCTGTTTCCGTGAAGGATTTATACAAATCAACCGGCTTTTGCAGATTTCCTTCACGGAATAACCTGTTTTCGTGACGTTTTCGTGAAGGCCGCCCCAATACGAAGGGCTGCCCCGCTATCAGGACAGCCCCCCCCAAAAGATCTATACTACTTGAGTCAGGAGGAGGATCATTCTACTTTGCCTTCCAGGAATTCATCGATCGAGAAGACCGTGCTGCCCTTGTCTGCGAACATTACGAATCCGCAGGAGCCGAATTCTTTGGCGGCCAGGATGACGTCTTCTCTGGTATCAGCCGCGCCGCTGCCGCTGACGACGTCATTCCATTCGGCGGCACCATAGCTTACGGTGGTGGAAGTAACGTTGATGTACTCATACTTGTCGTCATCTGTCTTATAAACGTAAGTCTTGAAAACGATCTCGCCGGCGCCGTCCTCGATAACGGCAAACCAACCGTCTTTGATCTCCGTCTCGTCAAGACGGATGTAGAAGCAAGGGAATTCATCGCCGGCAGTGTTTACGACCCTTATGCTCTTGGGGAGAGTGTCAAATGACACGCCGCAGCAGGGATAAGTGAAAGCCTGTGTTACTGCATCGTCGATGGCGGGAGTGGTCTCTTCTACGATGATTACGGCTTCGGTGCCGTCATACTCAATACCGGTGATCTGAATATCGTAGCCGCCTGTATTCTTCTCGCCCGCGTCGATGATGACCTTATAAGGGTATTCGTCTTCTGCAGCCTGGAAGAGATAAAAGCCGGGCTCGGAGCCTGCCAGATCTCCGGACTGGGAAGCAGGTTCGATAAGGTAATTCAGGCCGTTTACGCTGCCTGATGTCTCGATGGGGTCGCCGGGAGCCATGTCCAGTGCGCCGCCTGCCTGAGAGCCGGACTGCTGATCAGCTGTTGATTCTTCTTCCTCTTCAGCGGTAGGCGGAGACTCTCTCTCTGTCATGTAATAACTAGCGTAAATAGCTCTGCTTTTATCGCATCCGGTCAGGACGAATGATAAGGCCATCAGTGCCGCCAAGCCTGTCAAGAGTCCCTTTTTATACTGTTTCATACTATTACCTCCCATGGCTTTTATTATAAATACAGACAAAAAGGCGAAAATGTTGCAGTTGAAATGCGTTTTTTTATTTATATAATATTTGCAAGGGATAGATAGCGGGTAGAAACGTGTAATACTCGTTTGTAAAAGGAGCACGTCCTGCATGGGAATAATGCAGGAATAAGGGAAGATGAGTGTAGAAAATATGAAGGTGTGTCTGGTCGGATCATCCGGCGGACATCTTAACTTTCTTTATCAGCTTAAGCCGTTTTGGCAGGATAAAGATCGTTTCTGGGTCACCTTTGACAAAGAAGATTCGAGGAGCCTCCTGCAGGGAGAGACGGTTTATCCTGCCTACTACCCTTCGAACAGGAGCCTTAAGGCGTTGATAATAAACACCCACAGAGCCAGGAAGATCCTTAAGAAGGAGCAGCCGGATCTTATCATTTCCGCCGGCGCCGCGCCTGCCGTTCCGTTCTTCTACATCGGCAAGAGAAAGAAGATCAAGCTTATTTTCATTGAGCCCTACGACAGGATCGACAAGGGATCGCTCACCGGCAGGCTCTGCTACAAAAAAGCGGATGTGTTTATTGTCCAGTGGGAACAGATGAAGGAGGTCTTCCCGAAGGCAGTTTATCTCGGGAGCATTTTCTGATCATGATATTTGTTACTGTAGGAACACATGAACAGTCCTTTGACAGGCTGATCGATTATATGGATAAATGGGCCGGGAAGCACGATGAGGAAGTCATCATGCAGATCGGCTATGCGAAGAAGACCCCCGTTAACTGCAAGTGGTATAAGCTCCTTGATCATGACAAGTTTATCGAGCTCGAGAAGAATGCACGCATCGTCATCACACACGGCGGTCCCTGCTGTTTTACCGAAGTCTTGAAGGCCGGCAAGATCCCGGTCGTAGTGCCCAGGAAGCGCAAGCTCGGTGAGCATGTTGACGACCACCAGGTCGGGATCTCACGCGAGTATGAGAAGAAATATAACAACATAATCGTTGTTGAAGACATTGAGAAATTAGGGGACATATTAGAGAACTACGACAGTATCACCAAGGATATGAACTGTTCCTGTGCAGAGTCTAATAACGAGAAGTTCTGCAAGGCATTATCCGGGATCGTTGACCGTCTCTTCGAATAAGAGGATAGATCCATGCCCGAGAAGACAAGTTTATCCGTTGTCGTACCCGCCTATAACGTCGAAAAATACCTTCCCAAATGCCTTGATTCGCTCCTTGCAACGGAAGGCATAGAGGCTGCCGAGATAATCCTTATAGACGACGGCTCGACTGACGGCTCGGGGCAGATCGCAGAAGATTATTCCCAAAAGCATGCGAATATCAGGGTCATTCACAAGGCTAACGAAGGCCCTTCCGCGGCGCGCAATCTCGGGATCAAAGAAGCTTCAGGAAGATATATCTCTTTTGTCGATTCCGATGACGAAGTAGTCCCCGGTCTTTACAAGAGGATCGTGAAGATGGCCTCTGATGCCGGTTACGACATGATCGTGTGGGACAGCGACCTTCTCATCGAGACGGAAAAATCTCTGGCCAACAGGAACAAGAATTATTTCTCTCACGGAGGGATCGAGAAAAAGGAGAAGGTCTATACCGGCAAAGAGTTCGTTGAGACCTTGCTTAAGAACAGCGGCGATTTTGTCGCTACGGTCTGGCTCGGAGCATACAGGAAGAGTTTCCTTGTTGAGAATGAGATCTTTTTCGAGAAGGGGCTGATACATGAAGACGAGCTCTGGGTACCGAAGGCTTTCATAAACGCAAAGAGCGTCCTTTATATTCCCGAAGATATCTATCTTTACAGGGCGCGCAAGGGCTCGATCATGAATCCCGACACCAAAGACAGGACTGAGCACGTCGCGTCTTTGATGCAGATATATCCGTCGCTCTACGGATACTACGATGAGGTGCTGGCAGATGACCCGGAGCTCAGGGAGCTTATGGAAGCGAATCTCACCAAAAGATATCTGCACATGATCTACAGATTCAACATTTGCAAGTACGGATATGGTAAAAAGATAGATAAGAAGCTCCTTTGGAGGACTTCGAGGCGCATTCAGGACAAGATGATGGTCCTTTTACTGTACATCTACGCACACTAGGGAATATATGAAGGCAGATACGAAGAAAGCACTGAAGAATAAGATCCCGCGCCGTCTTTGGAGGGCGCTGGTCGGTTTTTACCGCAAGCTTTTGTGGATCAAATATAAGACTGCAATGCTGTTCGGCGCGAAAAAGATGCCTTTATACTGCCCCTGCTGCGGCATGAAGTTTAAGAGATTTACAGAGAGCGTGGACTACAAAGGCTACACGGATTTTTATGATGTCACGCTGTTCGGGAAACACAGGCAGGATATCCTCTGCCCGGTATGCGGTTCGCTTCCGAGACACCGCATCCTCGCGTCGTGGTGTGAGGCAAATAAAGGTCTTCTCACCTCAAAGGACGTGCTGTATTTCGCGCCCGAGAGAGGAATGACCACCTGGCTTAAGAAGAACAGGATCAGCTTTAAGACCGCTGATCTTTTTGACCCTTTCACAGATCTCAAACTGGACATTCAGGATACCGGACTTGCGGATGCTTCTTACGATGCCGTCATCTGCAATCACGTCCTTGAGCATGTCGGAGATTACATGGCCGCCCTGAAAGAAGTCAGGCGGATCCTCAGACCTGACGGTATCTTTATATGCTCTTTTCCGATGAGTCCTGATGTCGATATGGTCCTGGAAGATCCTGATGTAAAGACTGACGAAGAACGCCTGCGCCGCTATGGACAGAGTGATCATGTAAGGCTCTTCGGCATGAATGCGGATAAGTTTATGAGAGATGCCGGATTTGACGTGACGGTCATAAGCGGAGACGATTATCCTGCTGAGATCGTCCCGGTCACAGGCCCTTGTGATTACGATATCAACCGCCTGTTCCTGTGCAGAAAAAAAGGACTAAAGATATGGCTGACAGATCATTGACAGCAAATGATAATCCCTGCCTCTCGGTCATCATACCGGTCTATAACGTTGAGCGGTATCTGGGGAGGTGTATCGATTCACTCCTTAACACCCAAGGGATTGAAAATACAGAGATAATCCTGATAGATGACGGCTCGACTGATGAGTCCGGCAGGATCGCGGATTCTTATGCGGAGAAGCATGCGGTGATCAGCTGTTATCACAAGGAAAACGGCGGCCTCTCCGACGCCAGGAACTACGGTCTTAACTGCGCCAAAGGAAGATATGTTTTCTTCTGCGATTCTGATGATATGGTGGTTCCCGGAAAGTTTTGCAAGGTAATCGAAGCTCTTGCAAAAAGCGATGCTGACGTGCTTTTGTGGGACGGCATGACGATTGGCGAAGACGACAGTGTATCTGACGCGGGATACGGCATAATACTCGTTCATTCAGGGCTTGAAGAGGGCCGTGAGATCACCGGAACGGAAGCGATGGTATCGCAGATAAAAGATCACAAAAAGGTCGCCATGACAGCCTGGCTCAGAGCCGTAAGGCGCGAATATATTTTGGAGAATAAACTCTTTTTCGAAGTGAGGCTCTACCACGAAGACGAGCTCTGGACACCGCAGGTAATGACCGGTGCTTCAAAGGTGCAATATCTTAAGGAAAAGGTCTACTGCTACAGGATCAGGGAGAATTCGATCATGTCTTCTCCTGCCGGGATCCAAAAGAAACACGCCGAAGATCTCGTGCACGTTATGGATAAACTCCACGGGTATTACCGGGATAAGATAACGGACCGCAAGGCTCTCAAGGTCCTGATGTCTGACTGGGCGGATACTTATCTTTGGGCGATAAAGACTTATGAGGCCGGAAAATATGACTTAAGGCGCGATATCCCGCGCGCTAAGATCTTTTCTGCCGCGGGCACACTAAGGTCTAAGATGAAAGGCTTATTGCTGCTTCTGTTCGGTGTCAAAGCCTATTGCAAATTGGCTGGTTGAAATGCCCGAAAACCCTCACCCGCAAAGAACCGATAATGTATAATAGATAAAGCAATCTACAAAAGGCAGGACATTCCTATGCGCACATTCGAAGGCTTCATGAAGGGCGTAAATATCGGAGGCTGGATCTCACAGTTCGGCACTTACGACGAAGAACATTTTGATACATACATTCTCGAAGAAGACATTAAGAACATAGCAGAATTCGGCTTTGACCACGTCCGCGTTCCGGTCGATTATACGGTGCTGGAAGACGAAGAAGGCAACGTCAAGGAGAGGGGCTTTGCGCATCTCGAAGACTGCAGAAAGTGGTGCGAGAAGTACGGCCTTAAGATGCTCATAGATCTTCACGAAGCATTCGGCTATTCTTTCGATCCGATGAGCAAAGCAGACAAGAGGATCTTCTTCTACGATGCGGATCTCCAGGCAAGATTTTTGAAGCTCTGGACTGAGATCGCGACAAGATTTAAGGACTACACATCTTATGTTGCTTTCGAGCCTCTTAACGAAGTAGTTCCCGAAGATGTTGCTGACGCCTGGAACGACCTTCTCGGAAGATACATTAAGCTCATCAGGAGCATCGCGCCCGATGCATACATCGTTGTCGGCGGCGTCTGCTATAACAGCGTCACTACTGTCGCAAAGATCAACGTCCCTTTGGACGATCACATCGTTTACAACTTCCATTGCTATGAGCCCATGATCTTCACGCACCAGGGCGCGCACTGGATCGAGAGCATGCCCAAGGATTTCCGCATCGGATATCCGAAGACTATCCAGGAATACAGGGACGCGAGCGACCAGCTCGATGCAGGCGTTGCAGGCGCCATTTATGAAGACGGTATCAGCGAGATCGGCGAGAAGTTCTTCGAGGATATTTTCGCGCCCGCCATCGCTAAGGCCCAGGCAGACGACATGCCCATGTACTGCGGCGAGCACGGCGTTATCGACCTCGCACCGAAGGAAGACGCATTGCGCTGGATCAGGGACATCCACGCAGTGTTCCACAAGTATGGTATCGGAAGCGCTCTTTGGAATTACAAAGGCCTTGATTACGGCATCTCCGACGCGGCAAATGTCGTCATCAAGAACGGCTTGAAAGACGTATTGTAATTCTCTTGAGCTTGCTGTATCATTACACACGAATCTGAAGAACAAGGAGGAACACCGATGAGAAAGACTGTCTGCTGATTTTTTAATATCTCGCGGATAAGTTCTTTTTTGTGTGTTCATCTGTATTACTTTGAATATTAAGCCGCGGCTCTTTTGTCCGCGGCTTTTTTTGTAAATATGATCCGTTCGGGAGCAGCAGCGCGTTCCTTTGTCTGAATGCGCGCAAGATGCCCCGGGGCTTATCCGGCGAAGATTCGATTTAGGAGGAATCTTTATGCCAATGATCAATATCAAAGACCTGAGCTTCGGATACGACGGTTCAGACAAAATGCTTTTTGACGATATCACGATATCGCTCGATACTACATGGAAGCTTGCTCTCGCAGGCCGCAACGGCAGAGGCAAGACCACTTTTTTCAAGCTCTTGAGAGGCGAACTGGATCACTCGGGGACCATCACCGGCGTACCGCCGACGGTGCTTTTCCCGATGGACGAACTTCCTGATTGTGAGGAGTGGAAAGTCCGAAAAGAACTGAATCTCATGGGCGCCGATCCCGACATCATGTGGCGTCCCATGGACACACTCTCGGGCGGCGAGAGGACCAAGCTGATGCTCGCTTACCTTTTCGCAGGAGACGGCATCTATCCTTTGATCGACGAGCCTACGAACCACCTTGACAGGCAGGGCCGTGAAGCGGTGGCATCTTATCTCGCGTCCAAGGAAGGCTTTATCCTTATCTCTCACGACCGCGCGTTCTTAGACCGCTGTACCGACCACACTCTGGTCATCACAAAGTCCGGCGTGGAGCTCGTGGGCACGACCTTCAGCACCTGGTGGGAGAATAACGAACAGCGCCAGGAATCTGAGCTGGCGCGCAACAATCAGCTCAAGAAAGAGATGGGCTCCATCGAGGCTGCCATGAAGAAAAATGCCCAGTGGTCGAGTAAGGCAGAGAGCTACAAGAACAGGGCCAACGCGCCAAGCAAGGTCGCGCAGAACCACTGGACCCGCGCTTACGAAGGCTCGAAAGCAAAAAAGCTTATGTCATTGTCCAAAAACTTAGAGCAGCGCAACGAGAAAAAACTGGAGGAGAAGCAGTCTCTGCTTAAAGATCTCGAGCGCGAGCAGACCTTGAAGATCTTCGGTTCTACCCATCATGACAAGACACCCATTATGCTGAAAGACGTTACCGTTCTGCGCGACGGCGAGGTCGTGGCAAGCGGCATCAACCTGACGGTCGGCCAGGGTCAGAAGATATCTTTGCAGGGCACCAACGGCTGCGGCAAGAGCACCCTGATCAAGTTCCTTACGGGCGATGAAGCCCTCATGAACGAAGGCGGATCTTCTATCACGGCTACGGGCGACATCCATATCGCAAAGGGCCTCAAGATCTCTTACGTCGGCCAGGACACATCCGTTCTTAAGGGCTGCCTCTACGACATAGCCGATGACCGCGGCTGCGACAAAACGCAGTTTTCTACGATCCTCGTCAAGATGGGCTTTACCAAAGAGATGCTTTACAGGGACGTCGACGCGCTGTCCCTGGGCCAGAAAAAGTTCGTCATGCTCGCGCTCTCCCTGTGTGAGCGGGCCGATATCTACCTCTGGGACGAGCCTTTGAACTACATCGACGTCTATATGCGCAAAGAGATAGAACGCCTCGTCAAAAGCAGCGATGTAACAATGTTATTTGTCGAGCACGACAAGGCCTTCGTCGAAAACGTGGCGGATGAGTGCTTTGAGTTCGGGTAAGGCCAAGCACCGCCCGCACAAAAAAAGGCTGTCTCATCTTGGAGACAGCCTTATTAATTCCAGTTGTAGAAATATTACTTCAGTATCTCTGTGAGTGCGTCACCAAGTGCCTTGAAGAATGCGTTCTCGGCTGCAGTCTTGTCCAGGACGCCGCCTACTCCGGGACCGCCAACGGGCATTCCGCCTACGGTTACGCCTGAAGTCGAGCTTACCGTAACCTTGGTGAGCTTAGCTTTTGCGCCCTTTACCGTGAGGTTAGCCTTCATCTTAGAAGGACCGTTGAATACGATCGACTTGCCGAAAAGCCCCTTCTTGAGTTCGTAAGGACCTGTGATCTCTGAAGGAAGGTTCGCGCCTTTGACAAGCTCCAAGAGCTCTTCAAGCGTGTATTCCTTGCTCAGTTCGTAAGTTCTCTGGGTGTCCATTGCACCTGCTAACGTATCTGAAAGACCCATAAAATGCCTCCTGCTTTTAATCCGGTCTCCGCCGGTTCTTTAATCATTATAACCTTAAGCCCCAAGATTCCTTACGGGTAAAAACAGTCCGGAATGGTTATTTTCGCGACGGGCGGTAAGGGGGGAAGGCGTCCGTCCGGCAAGGACGTTTTATTCCTCGTTCAGAGGCTTGAAAACGCCTTTAAGACTGGTAGAAGGATTCTGGCTCTCCCAGAGCTCGAATTCGTTCTCGGTGGTGCCGAAGATCTCCTTTTCACGGGCGCGCTGAGCGGCTTTTTTCTCCTCGGCGGCGCGCTTGAATTCGGCGATCTCTTCATCGGTGAGTCTTCTGACGCGCTCACTGCCTTTCGGCTCAGTGGAAGGATCGTCGATCCTCTGTGCATACCTGCTACAGAAAGAAGCTTTTTCTTCTTTGTTCAGGCGGTCTTTCCGGGCTGTGAAAGATACATATGCCCTGTAATCGGCCATGCTTCCGTGGCTGTCGCCGATGTTATTTGACTTGTCGAGCAGTGTGCCGAAGATCCAGCATGCCAAACCGAATCCTACGCCTGATGCAAACAGAAATGATAACAATTCGATCATATCATCACCCCTGTCTCTTCTTCGTGAAGTTGAAGATAGATTTATCCTGCGTAAGCCGGATGTTCTTGATAACTTTAACTATCTTGCGGATGCCGACGGTAAACAGAGCAATAATCCCTGCGATGAGGAATGCGATGATCTTTCCTCTGCTGTCGCTGCCTGATGAAGACGAGCGGCCCGCGAAAAAGGCCGGCAGAGTAAATCTGAACACGAAGAATGCCGCTGTTGTTGCGATGGCTCCGAAGGTGAAGAGGAGCGAATAGAAAAGACCCTTGTTCCACGGAAGTGCGCACACTACTTTTCCCGTATCACCATTGACGAGAATCGTGTTGGGCTTGCCCTTGTATTTGAAGGTGATGAACCAAGCAGGCATCATGGCATAGACCATATTGTTCTCGAGTTTTAGCGAAGGAACTGATGATATGATCTTCTTGCGGCTTGCACGGACATCATCCAGAGCTTCTTTTTCAAAATATTCTTCAGCTCTTTTTTTAGTGGCATACTTCAGGTCGCTGTACGTGACGTCAGACACATTCGAATAGAAGCCTGCGAGATAGTCTTCGTCGAAAGGCTTGAGATGACTGAGCTCAAACGGCTCGAGGCGCGAACTGCTCTCGTCAGACAGTGCCTGTGAAGCATCGATCGGAAACCTGGTAAGCTTCAGTTTTCCGGCCCTGCCGAAATACCTTGTGACGGAGTTCTTGCCGCTCTTTACCTGTCCCTGGATAACGGCCGCATTCGTATAAGATGCGTTTACGATCCAATAAGGAACATAAATGCCTCTGATGCAGTCAATCGAAAAGTTCTTTATCTCCTTAGGAATAAAGATTCCTTTGTTGATCTTCTTGTGCACGAGCTCAAGGGCCTTCTCTTTAGTGATCGAGAAGGGCATAACGAACTCGGGGCACTTCTGCTTTGCGATCCTGCTGAATACGACGTTTGAGTTGCCGCAGTAAACGCAGGTCGTGGAAGCTTCCGTACCGTTGATGATGATCTCGCCGCCGCACTCGCTGCACGAATAAACATAGCAGTCCATGAGATCCTTGTCCCGGGTATTATAGATACTCTCCATGGACTCGGCTTTGAGATCCTGTCTGTACTCTTTTGATTCAGCCTCGACTTCTTCCGGCTTGAAATATGCACCGCACGAAGAGCAGTACAGTTTTTGCGATGTCGGATCGAAAACAAGTGCGTGGCTGCAGTTTTTACATAGTGTTGCCATTTTCTTATCCCTTTTTCCTGAAAATTCCTTTTTCCATTACGCAATATATTAATATATCTGGGCCCCAAATCAAGATTTTTTGAACCGGACACGGTTAAGAACGGGTAAAGGTTTAGCGATATAATATTTTCGAAAACGGCCGGACATACCATGTCCAAAAGCCCCTGAATACGGCAATTCTCGCTTTGTGTCGTGTTAATTCCCGGGCATAAGCCGTATCCTAACCCTGACCGAAAGGAGGCAGAACACCTTGGATCAGAAGAAAACAGGACAGTTCCTGAAGATGCTCCGCAATGAAAAGAAGCTCACCCAGGAACAGCTGGCAAAGCACTTTAATGTCAGTAACAGATCAGTCTCAAGATGGGAGACCGGAACCAATCTGCCTGATATTTCTTTGCTGGTCGAGATAGCCGATTTCTATGATGTCGACGTAAGGGAGATCATAGACGGGGAAAGGAAAAGCGAGATGATGGATACGGAATTAAGAGAGGTCGCGGACAAGATGGCGACCTATGCGACGGGCGAGAAGAGCAGGCTTCTGAAGTTTGTTCAGGTTGTCAGCATAATCGGCGTGGTTGTTACGATCATAGCATTGGTTTTGCAGACGATATCTTATGAGCCTGATACGAGACGCGCCGGGGCGGTCCTCGCGACATTCATAGGATTCGTGATCATGTGTGTGATTACGCTTTATGTTACGGGAATACTGCAAAAGATCGGCAGGCACAGGACGGTTGTTAAGGCAATAAAGATCGCTACTATCGTGGTTATGGCGCTCGTAACGCAATATGTATTGTCTATATTCTTAATTTTCGGATTATTCTACTGGTCTATTGCCAGCGAGAAGATCGAAGTCAATACCGATATAAACGAATACAACGAATACATTCACGGCGGATCAAAGAGCAAACACCAGATAGGTAATTACGAAGTGTTCGATGTTTTCCCGGAGACGATCCCTTCAGGTGCTTCGGCAGTTGAATATAAACTGGCTTACTATAACCCTTGGGATCCGCAGATGGTGGTTTATATGACGCTGGATTTAGGCGATGGTTACGATGAAGAGATAGAAAGATTAGAGCAGATCGGCATCATGGACTATACGGATTATTATTCGGTAACCGACGAGCCTGAAGGCTATGACCTTGTAGCGATGCACTCGGATTCTTACTACGGATTTGTTTATGCGATGGTGCCCGAAATTTCTCACGGCAACACAAAGATTACTTACGTCGCGATCGTGTTCTGCAATTACGCGCTCGATCTCGACGTCCACGACTATATGAAGGACGAATATCTGCTTCCCGGCTTTGACGCAACTGATGACAATCCCTACAGAAAAGAAATGATGGGCAAATAAAAACAAGTCATCTGATATACAGCCGAATTGTTTTCGTAAAGAATAAGAATTGATTCGATCAATCACGTAACGGAGGCTGGATATGTTAGATCTTAAAGGCAGATGGGTGCTTATAACAGGCGCTTCCAGAGGCATCGGAAGACTTGCCGCAAAGAAGATGGCAGAGCAGGGATGCAATCTTATCCTGCAGAGCAGGAGCGTGGAACATACCGCTTCACTTGAAGAAGAGATAAAGTCTTTAGGCGTAGATTGCAAGTCTTTTGCGGCTGACTTAAATGACATTCCGTCAGTCCTCAAAATGTGTGAAGACATCGATGCTTTGGGTGTTGACGTCGACATCGTTTTGAACAACGCGGGACTTCAGATAGCGTACAGGACGGATTACTATCAGACGCCTGCCGACGATTACACCGTAAGCTTTAACATCAACACGATCGCGCCTGCCATGATCTGTTATCACTTCCTTCCCAAGATGGTTGCAAGAGGCTTCGGACGCATTGTTAACACTACGAGCGGTATTGATAAAGAACCCGAGCAGGCAGGCTATTCCGCAGCCAAGGCTGCACTCGATAAGATAACCAAAGATATGGCTTCAAGACTTGGCGGAACAGGCGTTGCAATGAATCTCACTGATCCGGGCTGGTGCAGGACTGACCTTGGCGGCCCCAACGCGCCGAACGCTCCCGAGAGTGCAATTCCCGGTGTCATTGCCGGAGCCTTTGTTGACGACAGCATTAACGGTCAGATCTTCCATGCCCAGGACTTCGCAGGGATGACTTTGGAAGAAGCTGTGGCAAGTATAGAAAAACAATCAGAAATTTAAATCCGTTTCAGGTTGATTTCAGGTTGGGGGTTGATAATCCTGTCAGTGAAACGTGTAACAGTTTTCATACCCTCCCCCTAAAAATTGAGCCCGGGTTATAGCTTCCCGGGCTTTCTGATGTTTTGCGGCCAAAAAACAGTTATTGACTTGTTGCAACTTGAAAACAGTTACCCAAGATGTATAATCTAGACATAAGAGGTGTTACCCACAGACGGTTACCTCAAAGAATGGGTTTTAAATGACCGTCCTTATTGGTAGTGTGGGACGGTCATTTTTTTATGTACTCAATGAGAATACCTACAATAATTGCAATTACTGTGAATACCACAATAAGAATCTCATAGTTACTCATTTGCACCACCTCCTCTCTCCTAAGAGGGATGGAGGCAACCGTCTTTGGTCGGTGGATAATACCCAATACTATTATAGTCTAAAAGAACATATGTTTTGCGGCCAATAATTAGTTTTTTAGCGTGTTATAATGACGATAATCTGATCAAAGGGGTGTTGCAAAAGTGTTTTTCGCTATCGATGAGACATTGCAGAAGGTTGCCAGAGAAGACATAAAGGGCAGGCAGTTTGTTGCCATACTTACTTTCGATGAATGGAATAAGAATAAAGAAAGCTTCGAGATGGGCATCGACATTGAGCAGGACATGTCGGAGATCTTCCTTACGAAAGCGGAAGTAAACTACGATTCGCTCACGGGCTCATTCTCCATTCCCGACAGGAAAAATCCGTCAGGTGATGACAGCAAATTCGCTTTTGTCCTGGACGAGAAGGGCATCGTTTTTATCGATGATTCCGGCAAGGCAAAGGAGATCATCGATGGTATACAGCGCACCAAGAAATGGAAGATGCCGAGCCTTGAGCGCTTCTTATATGACTTCCTCGATCAGATCGTGAAAGACGACTTAAGACTCATGGAGAAATATGAGGACGAACTCGACAACATGGAGAAGTCGATAATCGAAGGAGAGGAAGATCTGCCGTCAGGGCGCCTCAATGAGATCAGAAGCGACATCCGCTATCTGCGCATTCACTACGAGCAGCTGATGGATCTGGCGCAGGAATTCGAAGAGAATGAGAACAATTTCTTCAAGCCCGAGAATCTAAGATATTTCAGCACTTTCATAAACCGCGCTTCGAGACTGCATGACACGTCTTTATCTTTGCGCGATTATACGATGCAGATACGAGATCTTTACAAAGCACATCTCGACGTTAAACAGAACCGCATAATGACTGTGCTTACGGTCGTTACGACGATCTTCATGCCGCTTACCCTTATCGTCGGCTGGTATGGAATGAACTTCCGCTACATGCCGGAACTTAATTGGGAGTGGAGCTACCCGGTCGTAGTTGTTTTGAGCGTCCTGATCGTTGTAGTGAGTCTGCTCTTCTTTAAGCATAAGAAATGGCTATAAGGAAGAATTATGCTCACTTTGCCGCTTCGGACAGGTCCTCGGCTTCGCCTGCGGAACTCGCGGCTTAAAGTGAGCATTATCCTTATCGGAATCTGAAAGGTGAGTATATTCTGATAATATGAAAGAACAGCTCACTTTGCCGCTTCGGACAGGTCCTCGGCTTCGCCTGCGGAACTCGCGGCTTAAAGTGAGTATTATCCTTTTCGAGATGTAAGGAATTAGAAAGTGGTCAATCCGTTTGTAGCACTATCCAATAAAATTTCCTGCGCGCTTGACGCGGCAAAGGATAAGAAGATCTGCGGGCGTAAGCTCGGGGTCTTCGTTCCGACGCCTTATGCGGAGAGCCACGGCGCTACGGGAAGCCAGTCCGCGCCGTATTACGGACTGGACAGAGTGCTCAAAGGCCTTTACCTGACCGGTAGTGATTCATTTGTTGACATCGGCTGCGGCAA
This sequence comes from Clostridiales bacterium, assembly GCA_017554745.1. GTDB lineage: Bacteria > Bacillota > Clostridia > Saccharofermentanales > Saccharofermentanaceae > Saccharofermentans. The sequence goes on from JAFZHS010000019.1 coordinate 81,660, forward strand.
GGGACGCGTCATCGCTTACCTGATAGGCAGGGGTTTTCGCTGCAATATCACAGGCATCGAGATCAATCCGGAAGTCGCTTCCGTGGCAAAGGAATGGACCGCAAAATACAAGAATGTAGAGATCGTCGAAGGCGACGCGTTCGGGCTCGACTATAACGATTACACGGTGCTGTTCATGTACCGCCCCATGGAGACCGACACTTTCAAGCTTTTCATCGACCTTCTCGAAATGACGCTCACGCACAGCGTCAAGCTCTACTACTACGTTGACGGTCAGAGCGGATATTACCTGAATGACAGACCCGGCTGGACGCTCGAAAAGCGCCACAACATCTTTTTCGTCAAAGGTCTTTTTATCCACAGGGAGCCGCAGCGCTATTCCGTCTGGACGTACGAACCACCCGCAGAATAACAGCGGTTTGCCCTTCCGAGTGATATAATAAATTATTGGAAAAGGAGGGTTTTATCATGGCATTTCAAAGAGCTACATGGCACAGCGGACTTACTTATCAGCAGATCTGTTTCAATTGTCACGCCTTAGTTCAGTATACCGATCATAACCTTGATTTCAGGGCATGGTATCCGGATGGTTTTGTATATTGTCCCAAGTGCCGCGAACCTCTTCGTCACAGCGAGACCTTTGCGATAGACGCAAACGGCCAGCGTATATATGCTGCCCCTGCCAAGCCCGGAACCTCTCCGCTGCCACCGGTTACACCTTTAGCAGGCGGTCCCAGACGGACACCGATACCTGCAGCTCCTGTGGCAGGTTCTCCTATTCCTGCTAATCTTGTCCCCGTCGCACCGACACCTCCTTCAGGAGCCGTCGGAAATGAGGTCGCGTTCTGCAGTAAATGCGGCCGCCAGTATGTCAAAGGAGAGAACAATTTCTGCTACAGCTGTGGAAATAAACTTGTTGACTAAAAAAACCAGGAGGTTTTTATATGGAAAATACAAATAATCCCAGAGCAGTTTACAACACCAAAAGAAGAACCCCCAGTGCGAGAGGAAAGAGCTGGGCAGGAACGCTGCTGGTTGTCTTTACCTTACCGGCCTTGATTGTTATGGTATATGTTGTTTCGGCAAGCAGAGGCTCTGCTGTAATAGCTTTTTTAATCCCGGCTGTCATGTTAGGTCTTGGAATATTCTTCTGGGTAAGATCCGGCATAGAGCAGAACGGAACGATCTCCTTCTATGACAACAAGATCGTTCACAGGTGCAGGAATGAAGTATTTGAACTTATGCCGGGACAGATATCTTCTGTTTCGCAGAGCGGAAATGTAGTTAAAATCGTTTTCTCCGGAAAGACACTTACCTTTGTGTCTGCTCAGGCTTCGCTGATCACCCAGAACATCAATTCGTTCATAGCTGCATATGCACCCGGTAATGCAGGCTACGTTGCACAGGCAGCACCTGTTGCCGCTCCTGTAGCAGCCCCTATGGCTCCTGTAGCTCCCGTTGCACCGGCACCTGCTGCCCCGGTTATTGATAAGGCCGAGGAGATCAGAAAGTATAAGCAGCTGGTTGATGACGGAGTTATCTCTCAGGAACAGTTTGACGAGATTCTTAAGAAGATGATGTGATCTTTTAAAGACCAATAGAATTTCTACGACGGACTAAAACGGAGAAAACCAAGTTTTAGTCCGTCATTTTTATGCCCCAAGGCCTCGTTAATGCTTAATCCGACGTACTAAAAAAATGTTTTCGTGATTTAGTCCGTCGAAAAGGCTTTTCGAACTGTGTTTTTCGCCAAAACCTACGGACTAAATTGAGGGTTGATCAGATTTAGTACGTCGGCGGTTTTTCACAAAGTTTGATCGGAACACCTTCAGCCGCAATACCTCATGTTATAATGTCCCTATTGAGGTGTGGGCTTTGAACATAATGGGGTTGAGTTATGAAGCTACGCAGAAAGCTGTTTGCCAGCAAAGATCCTTATGACTGCGGAAAGTCGCAGTTGTTTTTCGACGCATGTAAAGAGAATTTCGATTACCTGATCACGCATTGCGATGACTACAAAAAGATCGCGGAAGGCCTTGATATCAAGTCTTCTGAGGACATCAAACGTGTAGAAGATCTGCCTGTCATTCCGACGATGCTGATGAAGCAGCACGATTTTAAATCCGGCCGCTATATGGTAATGGCGACGTCGTCCGGAACGAGCGGAAAGATGAGTCATGTGCGCTTTGAGTTCGGTGCTCTCTGGGCGGCTCTCAAGATGTCTATCAAGGTCACGAGATTTCACGGGATATTGTCGATGAAGCCGTGCCGCTACATCGTAATGGGCTACAAGCCGCACCGTTCGAATAAGACTGCGGTCGCCAAGACGGCTTATCTTACTACGTTCCTGGCACCTGCCATAAGCCGTAAATTCATTCTGAAGCACACGTCAGACGGTTATAAGCCTGACTTCGACAGCATCGTCGAGGCCCTTAAGAAATACGAGAAGGGCAAGGCGCCCGTGCGCTTCATGGGCTTCCCGTCGTACACGTTTTTCCTGTTTAAGATCCTCGAAGAAAGAGGCCTGTCATTCAATCTTCCGAAGGGCTCGAAAATCATGCTCGGCGGTGGCTGGAAGCAGTTCTACCGCGAGGCTGCTGATAAGGAGACCTTCTATAAGCTTGCAAAGAAAACGCTCGGAGTCGAAGAGGAAAACATCGTTGAATTCTATGGCGCAGTCGAGCATCCGATCCTTTATACAGCGTGCCCTGCGCACCATTTCCACGTGCCGGTATACAGCAATATCGTCATCCGCGATGCGGATACTCTCGAGCCGTTGGAGCTCGGTAATATCGGTCTTGTAAATCTTATCTCGCCGCTTTGCAGGGCGACGCCTATCTTGTCGATAATGACTGACGATCTTGGCATTCTGCACGACGGCACGACATGTCCCTGCGGCGTTAAGTCGCCGTATCTGGAGATCATCGGACGCGTTGCTCCTGATGACATCAAGACATGCGCTGCAGGCGCTGCGGATATCCTGAAGGGGGTGAAGGTATGATCCTTTTCGACGGCAAGACATACGAGAGCTCAGAGCAGGAAAGACTCCTCAAGGAACTGGAGGAAAAGATCCCCGTTATACTCGCGACCAAGACGCTTGATCCCGAGATCGTTATCGACGCAGTTGATAAGCTCAGGATCGATACCGTGGCCGGAAGATTCGACGACCTTTTGAGCGAATTCCCGAAGGATATGGCAGAAGACTATAAGGCGCAGGCATTGGTGCTTCTGTCTCCCGAACATCTTCATATGAAGCTTAAGACAGAGCTTGGGGACACTGAAGAATACGTCACAAAACATATCGACGGATTCTCTCAGATACGCGTTAAGAAAGTGCCTTTGGGCGTGCTTTTCCACATCTCCGCGGGCAACATGGATTTCCTTCCGGCATACTCGCTCGCAGAGGGACTTCTCACGGGCAACATCAACATCTTAAAGCTTCCTTCGGCTGATAACGGCCTGTCGTTAAAGCTTATAATGCAGCTCATCGAATACCGTCCGGAGCTCAAGGACTTTATCTATGTTTTCGATACATCATCGACGGACATCCAGGGCATGCGCAAGATGGCAGAGCTCAGCAACGCGGTAAGCGTCTGGGGAAGCGATATGGCGATCGAAGCCGTGCGCGGCCTTGCGCCTACGGGAGTGAAGATCATTGAGTGGGGCCAGAAGCTCGGATTCTGCTATGTCTCGAAGCTTTCAGAAGTGCCTGACAGCGGCAGTGAATTAGAAGGCCTTGCTAAGCATATCGCGACCACCAAGCAGCTCCTTTGCAGCAGCTGCCAGGTCATCTACATAGACACTTCGGATATGAACGAAGTGCGCGAGTTCTCCCAAAGCTTCCTGCCTTTGCTTGAGAAGGCCGCGAACGAGAATGCGACAGAAGAGATAGGCATACGCGCAAGAGACACTCTGAGCTCATACACAAGGCGTCTGAAGGGTTATCTCGGAGGCGAGGAGAAGAACGATAACGTGATCAGGGGAAGAGGCGTCAGCGTCATAATCTCATCTGACAGCAGCCTCGAATTATCTCCCATGATGTGCAACGTCCTGGTCAAGCCCTTGCCGCGCGAAAACATCGGCCAGGTCCTTTACGAGTCCAGATATCATCTCCAGACCGCAGGCTTGATCTGTCCCGAAGAAGACAGGAAAGACCTGACTGATGCATTTATCAAGGGCGGTCTGGTACGCGTTACAAAGGCTGCCAATATGAGCGCTTATTTCCCGGGCGAGTGCCATGACGGCGAATACGCCCTTAACAGATATATGCGCACGGTGAATGTCGAAGAGTGACCTGTGCATGATGTGTACGATGGGAAGGTGCGTGACTTATTGCGCAAATGGGTGGACGTGATATAATTTCAATATAGAAACGATATGAGATTTTTCTCACATCAAAACGGAAACCCCGAAGAGGCGACTTCGGGGTTTCCTTATGCCGTTTTGGCGAGGTGGCTTAAACCTCAGGCCAGGCTGCCTTTACTTTCTTCGATCTAACCATTTGCTGACAGCATTAGCTATAATGCCAGCCATTATCGAAGATAGAAACGATACTATTTTTCTCACTTTTCATCACCCCCTTCCGTGCCTGTGTAGGGGATGGCAGCACCATAAGATTAGCACGGTGAGATACCCGAAAAACTAAAAAACAGACCAGTCCTAAAAAGTTGAGACTAGTCTTAAATTTCTATTGATTTAGTAAAGTGGAAAGCTTTGATTTTCCTCTAAAAACAGATTACTTAGTTCCCAAGAAAACTTCGTTATTACGATAAGTATACTTGTAGATTATCTGCCCCGGCAGCATCTTGGAAGCATCGCTCTCATCGGCCAAACCAGTCCCGGCGTAATGGCGGGTCTCAAAAATGCCGTTGCTGTTTTTCTCGCACACGACAAAATCACGCAAAGGCTGGCCGCCTGCTCTTAATGACCGCACAAGGATCACTTTGGTAACGCTCTTCAGGTCTTTGTATTTTTCCTTCATTTTTCTGCCGTACATGATGTCTGCAACGACGACCGTTACTATGGTCATTATCGGAATGAGCGGAAGACCGACTGCAAAATATCCATCGCCCAACGGGGTTAAGCGGAAGATGAATCCATATGCCGCAAACACGATGGCGATCCAGCCCAAAAACCCGAAAAATCCCGCAGCGTAGAGCGTCAGATCCTTTCTGTACATCTCGAAGTTTTTGTAGTTCTTAAAGAAGTTCCCGATCCGCACGTTGCCGTCAGACACGGTCATGTCAGTGTATCTCAATTGGTTCTGATGACCGATATGAGGCGAGTTATTATAAGCTTGCTGCGGTCCTTCTTCAGGGACAAGGCTCTCAAGTTCTTTCTCTCTTTTCATGAGAAAAACATTGTCGCCGTTGATGATGACGATAAGTCTCGTGCCTGCCGGCAGGGGTGTCCACATCTCAGGTATGAGGATCTTATAAGGGCGTCTTTGTTCATCAAGCAGATCGTCTTCAATATATTCGGGCATGCTGCAGCCATTATCGATAACGACGGTGCCGCCGTTTATCCGGGTAACCCCGGGCTTAAAGAGATCTTTGCGCAAGCGTGTGACCGCAGGCATCACGGTCATTAGCTGACCACTGTACTTATCAAGTAATTTCTTGTCCTGTTCGGTAATGATTCGTCTCATGCGACCAAGTTATCAGAACTCTGCGCTCGTCTGCGTGATGACCGTGCAGGTCGCCGTGATATATGGCGTTTCGAGGCTGTCTTCATCTGCTGCTACGTAGATCATGTATGTACCGGGCTTGAGTTCGGAAGGATCGTAATCCATGTTGTAGTAGACCGTGCCATCCTTATATTTCTGTACGACGATCTGGGTGTCGTATACGGGGTTTTCAAGATCGGGAGTGCCGCTACCTTCGTTCTCGCCGAGGTAGTAGTAAGCGTAATAAAGCTCGGGGCCGTTGCCGTTGATCTGGATCGAGAATCCGAGAGTCTTGGTGTCGGCGCAGTAAGTGTCATCAGCGATCATTGTGCTGTTGTAGTCCCACCAGCCGAGGTCGGCGATGGAAGCGAATGAAGAGTCCTCGACAGTGTAGTAACTCGTCTGCATCGGAACGTCCGGATTTGCTTCATCGGAGATGCTTACGGTTGCGGTCGCACTGGCGATCAGGGCATCTGTCTTTCTGACGGCGAAAACCTTGATGGTATATATGCCTTCGCTTAAGCAATCGTCTGTCCTTGTAGCGCCTCTATAGTCAACATCGAATATTGCGCTAAAGTGCGTGCCGCAAGTTGTAGGACTACTGGAATAAATGACCTCTCCGTCTTTGCCGACTGTGTAATAGAGCTTTTCTTCGGGCTCGGATTTAAACCACACGTCGAGTTCGATAACATCGGTATTGATATATGTGTCGTCTTCAGTAAACATCCACATGGAGCTGTCGTAAAGATCCTTTGTGTCTGCGCAGAAATACATCTCATAATCGAGGAATGAATAAAGCTCGGCGAGTCCTGCGAGGCTGTCTTCCGTGATGAGCCAGCCCTCATCTCCTTTATGCAGATTAAGATGAACGGTGTACTGCTTAACGCTCTTTCTCGCCTTTACCGCGCTGACAAAAACATCAGAGTATCCTACGAGATCTTTGAAGGCATCTTCGTAATCGTCGATGGTGAAGACGACGTCAACGGAGCCATCTTTCTTCTCGACCTGGGCGGTCTCGGTCTTAACCGTATAGCTCATGGTCTCCGCAATCGCGAGCTTTACAACTGATTCATCGTATGAGAGATCTTCCATGGAGAGCTTCTTCGTGAACTCATCAGCCTTCGAGCTGTCGATCTCTTCCACTGTTGAAAGAAGGCTTTTGCCGTCGAGATAGCAGGCGCTTTTCGCGAAAGTATCCGCGACGCTGTTGATCTCATCTATCTTTTTCTGATTGCTCGAGAATGAACATCCGCAAGCAGAGACGAGCAATACGCCCGTAAGCACTGCAGATACGAATCTTTTCGCATTAAACATTAATCTACCTCCAAATTAACCGTATCAGTCTTTCCTGCGCAGCACGGTTACCGCTGCAAAGTGTAATACATCAAAGTTGTCCGGCGCAATAGCATCGAGGAGCGCTCTGTGTTCGGCGTCCCATTTTGCGATCTCTTCGGGTGATAAGGATGCGCCCACGCCCCTGCAGGCAAACATTCTGCCATGCCAGGATTCCTTAGTGAAGGGGACCATCAGGTCGTACTCTTCGTGATCTTCCATCTCAAAATATTCATACGCGCAGTCGGGTACCCAGTTGGGCTTTCTTGTGCATCCGCCGCCGGTCCAGACGGGATTGTACTTCAAGACAAGCTTTTCGCTTTCTCCGGCAATCTTATCTTCATAAGGAAGCCAAGCCATATAAAGGATCACGAGCTTTCCGCCGGGCTTTAAAAGATTGGCGAGCACGGGCATTACCTTCTCGTGATCGAAATACCAGAAGCATTGGCACGCGGTGATAACGTCGAAAGTGCCGGAAGGAAAGTCGAGCTTTTCTGCCGGTACTGCCCTGAAATCGATATCCATGCCTGCCTTTGAAGCAAGTATCTTAGCCTGTTCTATCTGCTCGGGCGAGATGTCTGTTCCTACCCAGTCGGCACCGTAGTGATACATGTTGCGGGGCAGAACGCCCGTGCCGGTACCGAGGTCCAAAACCTTCTGGCCCTTTACGCAAAGGCCTCTGTCTGCGACCTTCTGATAAAACTCAGCAGGGTAGATATCCCTGAAACGCGCGTACGCTTCAGATGTCTTGCCCCAGTCAAATGCTTTGCCCGAATCGATTCTATTATCCGTTATATCCATAAATCTTAATCCTCATATTTATATCCGTATCTTCCGTAGTTGCCGCCCCGTACAATGCCGTTTGCAGCCTGTTCCTCCGTAGGCGTGCAGTAGACGTGAAGGTAGACGCTCTCGCAGTATTCGCTTCTTGTGTAATGCTCACGTTCCGAGTCGAAATCCTGCAAAGCATCATAAGCTGTGGTCATGATCTCATTAATGTCTTCATCCGACAGTTGCAGCTCTGTCGTGAAGTCGATACTGGGGATGTAGGTCATGTAGATACCTTCGGTATATGCCGGCTCCAATTCCTTAACTTCGATCGTAAGCTCATATTTTTTCTCGATCTTGGAGAAATCTGCCTCTTTCAGAAATTCCTGAAGATAATAGTAATCAAAGTCTTCGCAATAGAAATATGGTTGCGGCTTTGGAGATGTCGAGTACTCGTAATATATTACTTCTACCTGGTATTCAAAGCCATATTCCTTATCTTTCATATAGTGGATCTCTATGTCTTTATCAACTCCCTGGACCGTCTTCATGCCGATCTCTTCACAGGGGCCGTTCCAGCCATTTGCATACGCCTCAGCGGTCTTATATCCGTAAGGTCTGGTGTTGTCGTTATCAGATTTAAACAGGTCGCTAAAAGAACAGCCCGTCGTTGCGAGCATGGCAAAAGTAAGCATCACTGCGGCTGTCTTTTTCATCCGGCATCTCCTTAAAGATATTTTCCGGCCTTGCAAAAAGCCTTACTCATTATACCACCGTACGCCATAAAGCCTGTAAGCACCAACAAAACAGGGCCATGCGGTTTTGCATGACCCTGCTTTGTGCCTGAGGCACGGGGTTGTTTTACGATCTTTACTGCCAATGCTTGAGAAGTGAAAGATATCCGTCATACTGTGTGCGCAGTTCTTCTTCGGTGAGTTTCTCGGGATTCGGCATGTTGGCGATAAGAAAATCGAGCAATGCATCCTTTGACTGATAGACAAAATCACCATCTGTGTAGCACCACTTGCAGTAATCTTCGTTAAAGCTTTTGTCGGGTTCGCGGCTTATGTTCTCGTCCTCGTTAAGCGGCATTCCGCAGCACTGGCAGATGAGCTTTCTGGGGCTTCCGAGAAGTGTGTTGATCGACACATTGAACTCTTTGGATAAGATCTTCAGTGTCTCAGTGTTAGGCTGTGTCTCGCCCATCTCCCAGCGGCTTACTGCCTGCCTTGTGACGAGGATCCTCTCTGCCATCTGGTCCTGTGTCAGTCCGTTCTCTTCGCGAATCTTCTTAAGTACGTCTTTAGTTTCCATCTTGCTTACTCCTTTGTTTGGTTGATGGCTTCATTATCCTGTCACCGGGCCGCGAAAACAAGCAACGCGTTGTTGCGCCGGGCTCGCGGCTTACTTAAGCAACGCGCCGCAATTGCTGCAGTATTTGCCTCCGCAGTGATGCTCGCCGCAGACAGGACAGATGTCTTCGCCTGCAGGCACTTCGGGTGCTGCCGGGGCCTGCGGAACCTGATTTGTCATGCCCATCTGGAAAAATCCCTGCATTGCAAAAGGCGAAGGAGCCATTTGGGAAGGATAATCACTCTGTTCTATGAGAGTACTTTTGGATGCAATCTCTTTAAGCAGCTCAAAGGTCTTGTCAGGGTCAGTGAAGATCCTCTCACCAGCCTTGCCGAATTTTACGAACGACTCCCAGTTGCCGTCCACGACATAAGCTTCCGCGGGCTCTTTGCAAAGAGCCCTGGCCTTTTCTTTTATCTCCGTAATGAGCCCTGCCGGCACTTCATATTTTGACTTGATATCGTTATCGATAACTTCAATGCGGATGCTTTCCTGATTGATCCATAAAAAACTCGAACGCTTATCCGGACCGGGCGGCATAATTGCTGACGTCGCAGGGTATGCGGACTTGAAATACAGCTGATGATATATCGAATCAAGCTCAAGATCGCCATCCGGAAGAGCGGGATTCGGGTAACAGTGATTGATAAGTTCACGCTCGGTGAGAGGCTCGCCCGATTCTTCTTTGAGAGCGTTAAGCATCTCAAGAAGGACTTCGTCGTCCATGTCGTAATATGCATAATCACGTTCTTTATGGATCTCGACCACCGCGGCAGTCTTTTTGCCGTTAAGCTCACGCATCAGCGGAAATAATCCCTGGTGCTTTCCCGTGCATTTGGCAAGCACATCATTGGTGAACTGTTCGCCCCGCTCCTTGGTGACCGCATAATTCTGATTGCCGCAGGTCAGAAGATATACGCCGTCCTGTACGCTCGTGAACCTGAAATCAAGATTCATGGGCTGTCTGCCCATCATTGAATTCTCCATGAAGTGCTTCACAAGATCCCTGTATGCGATGTAGATATTCATAGATAATGTCCTTTATGCACTAAAGCTTGCTTCAGCCTTTTCAGCGGTCAGGCGTCTTTTTGCAAGCGTCTTCTCGAAAAGCAGATCCATAGTCTCCGGGAACCCTTCATACACTACCTTCGTGCCCTCTTCGGTGATGCCGCCGGGTGTTGCTACTCTCTTTACGACATCCTCAAATGTCATGCCTTTTTGGAGCATCAGGTCTCCCGTCGCACTCATAGTCTGAAGGACCATCTTTACGATCTGATCGTCAGGAATTGATGTATGCTTCTTCGCTGAATTACAGATAACATCGAAGATCGATGCGATGAATCCGGGCATGCAGCTTACGAGTTCGGAGCCCATGCCCATCTCATTTTCCGGCAATTCGATGACGTTGCCGATCGAAGAGAGAAGACCTTTGAGAGCGTGTTTCTGTGTATCGCTCACTTTGTCATTGAAGCACACCAGCGTCTGCGATCTGCCGATCTCTGCAGTCAGGCTCGGGATGACTTTGGCAGCCCCGGTACTTACGATGTTGCCGATGGCTTCGAACGAAACGCTGCCATTCAGGGACACGATAAGCGCCCCCTCTTTGATATCATCTTTGATCTCTTCGAGCACGGTCTTTATGTCTGCAGGGCGCACGCAGATGAAAGTGATATCGCACGCTTTTGCCAGTTCCTTCGAAGGTACGATCTGCGCGATGTCTTTTGCTTCATCGAGCTTTTCGACCGTCCTGTTAAATGCATAAAGGTCCTGCTTTGCGATTCCGCTCTCCGCGAACTTCCAAAGAAGCATCTTTCCCATGTTGCCGTAACCGATAATGCCTGTTTTCATTGTGTTTCTCCCTTATCCGATCTCGAAAGTCTCCGTGACTTCAAAACCGGTTTTCTTATAAAGATTTATCGCTCTCTGATTCCATTCCGCGACGTGCAGGATTACTTTTTCTGCGCTGATGTTCTCGAGCGCCCAGAGCAGGATCTGCCTGCCGCAGCCTTTGCCCTGATGCTCAATATCTACCAGCAGGTCATCGATCTCGTTGCCCTTGAGCGCAACGCTGCCGATGAGACTACTTCCGTCTGTCAGGATATATACCTGATCCATTCCTTCATTGAAAAACGAATCATCCTGAATGAAGTCAAAAGGCCTTATCCCAAGTGCCTCGCGCATCTCATGGTAACATGCGTTATAGAGCCTCTTGTACTGCTCCTGATAATCATTGGAATAAGGCACGAGCGTCACTGCGGACTTCTCCGTCACAGGGTGCGTGTATGTCATCTCGTAAGCGTAGTTTTTCATAAACATAGTATAAAACAAACGTTGATTTTCTTTGCGTGTTAATTGAACATGCCTGCATCTGTATTTATTCGCGAAAAATCAGGCCGATAAATACAGAAAATCGCGTTTTTCTGTATTTTTGCCATGTTTTTCACAGTGAAAAATACAGAAGATTTAAGACAGCCAAAAACAAGGAAATATTAAAGCTCTACCGTTATCGTCATCGACTTGCCGTCGGGGCACTTCGCGCTTATCTTGCCGCCGTGGGCCTCTACGACAGACTTCGCGATGGCCAGGCCGATGCCGTTGCCGCCGGTGGAGGCGTTGCGCGATTCGTCAGGGCGGTAGAAGCGGTCGAAAAGACGTTCCGTGTCAGGGGCCTTCTCGTAATTACATGTGTTGAAGACTTCGATGTGGGCTTTGCCTTTGGACTTGTGGAGGCTAAATCGGATCTTGCCGCCGTCGTCGGAATACTTGACCGCGTTGTCGATAAGGACAGAGAGCATCTGCTGTATGGAGGCCTTCTCACCTACGATGGAGACGCCTTCCTGAATGTCAGAGACGATCTCTTTGCCGCGCGCTTTTGCCTGGGGATTATAGACTTCGAGAGTCTCCCATGCGGCACCGCTTAAGTCGAACGTTTCTTTATCGGGAACGGGCTTTACTTCATCAAGTTTGGAGAGCGCGACGAGCTGGCTTACAAGGCCGGACATGCGGCCAACCTGTGAACGGATATTGGTCGTCCATTCGTCCTCGCCGTGATCTAATTCGATGACGTCAACGCTCGTGGAAATGGACGTCAGAGGAGTCTTGAGCTCGTGGCTGGCGTCGGTGATAAAGCGCTTCTGGATCTCGATGTTCTGCGCGATCGGCTGAATGGCCTTGCGCGAGAAGAGAACGACAAGAATGAAGACAAGGATAAGAGAACCGATCGAGATCGCCATGGTCATTGCAAAAATGGATGAAAGGGACTGCACCTCTTTCTGGCAGTTTAAGAAGACGATGACCGTCTCACCGTCAGAGGTGTATTTCGCGAAACGGTAATTGTCGATATAACCGCGGTCAGCATTGCGCGAGAGGGCTTTTGCGGTGTAAGTCGCAGCCTCGGTCTCATCAACTGATGCGACGAAATCCATCGAAGTGGATACGATGTTATTAGAAGAATCGACAGTGACGATGAAGAATCTCGTCATGTAATTTGCTTCTTCATCGGGAAGTGCGCGGAAAGGCTTGTCCATATCATTGCCGTTGAAGTCAGGCCCTCCGGGTTCGCCCGGTCCGTCAGGTCCGCCGAAATCATCACCGCGGCCATTTCCGTTCCCGCCGCGGTTGCCGTTCCCGCCGCGGTTCATGTCATCATTAAAGCCCTGCCGGTTTTTATAATCAAATCCGTCATAGGCAACGATATAGTTTATCGTCTCGTCGTTTTTCGTAGTTACGACACGGTAGTTGATGATGTTTACGAGGCTTGCCATCAGAGCGATGACAAGGAAGAACGCAAGCATCGCGACAAGGATGAAACGCCAGCGGAGCTTCTTGATCATTTGATGACCTCCAGAGAATAGCCAGCGCCTCTTATGGTCTTGATCTCGACGTCTGCATCTAATGACTTAAGCTTTTTTCTGACGAATCCTATGTGTGTCCAGACGACGTCGATATAAGATTCTGAGTCGAGCCCCCAGATCTTCTCCATCAGGTGCTCGGTAGAGAAGACGAAGCCGGGGTGGAGTATGAAGAGCTCTAAGAGCTGATATTCTTTATTGGTGAGAGACACGGACTTGTCGCCGACGCGCATTTCGTATTTATTGCTGTCGAGGACAACGTTGCCGATGGACTTTACCGAGTCGGAATATACTTCGCTTCTTCTGCCTAAGGCTTTTACTCTCGCGATGAGTTCGGCAGAAGCGAATGGCTTGGCGAGATAGTCGTCTGCGCCCGCGTCAAGGCCTGCCACTCTGTCTTCGAGTTCGGCCTTGGAGGTGAGCATAAGGACGGGTGTCTTTATGTTGTTTTCGCGGATCTTGGAAAGGACTTCGAGGCCGTTCATTCCGGGCATCATGATATCGAGCACGATGACCTCGTAAGGCCCTGCCTGGATGTAGCTCCACGCGTCGTTGCCGTTGTGGACGATGTCAACGGAGAACTTGGATTTCTCCAAGATCAGCTTGAGTGCTTTTGCTGTCGAGATCTCGTCTTCCGCGATAAGTATTTTCATGATGCCGGTCTCCTTTTGAAGACAGTCTAAAGGCCTTTCCTGAAACCGAGTTGAAATTTCAGGATGCTCTAATTATATAGCATCATAACAGCCGTGCGGAGGAACGCTTAATAATCTTCTACCCATTCCGTCATCGGATATGTTACGAATTCGTTTTCCACTTCGCTCCATTTATCCTTCTTGGCATTGTAATGCTGGCGGTAGTAATCGGCGCATTCTCCGCCCCACTGGACGGCTTCGATCTCGCCTTCTTCGAGGTCTATCGTGTAGTCGAAGCCCAGATCAAAATAGAAGCCGGTGATATCTTTGGCGTCATCCTTGTCCATCTTAAAGCTGATGATCAGCTGGTTACCTTTTTCTTCCACATCGACCTTTTTCATGCGGGGTTCGTATGAATCTTCATCTTCGATATAAACCCTGATTCTGCTGTAAGAACCAAACTCGCCTTCCTTTTTCACATAATACAAACCGTCCGGTCTGTTCTTCTTGCTGATGTAATCCGTATTGAAGACTATGTGAAGCTGGTCATCTTTATAGTAGTAGCCTTCCAGGCCGAGCATGTTGTCGGGATCACAGGAGTACAGCCAGCTCTTTTTGGAGATTTTTGAGCATCCTGCGAAAAGCGATACCGCCATTACCGCCATCAACACACAAACTAATAATCTTTTGCACTTGTTCATTTGTTCCACGCTCCTTTATGAAGGACTGTTCTCATTGATGAACCACTGGTGCATTCCGGGGCCGAAATCGTCATTAGGTCTTACGACAAATCCGAACTTTTTGTAGAATTCTTCTTTGCCTTTTGCAGAACACAGAGACACCATGAAGCGGTAGCCGGGTTTGAGCTGTGCGCGGATAAAGTCCATGACGTTCTCCATCAGGACGCGGCCTAAGCCCTGTCCCTGATACTCCGGCATGACTATGATGTCTGCAATGTACATGACGTAACCGTGGTCCCAGATCACTCTGCCGAGTCCTACCGGTGCACCGCCGTCTCTGATGCACCAGATGTAAGAATTTTCGAGGCCTGCCTGAGCTTCTTCGAGCGGGAAAAGTCCCCAGCCGACAGCTTCACGCATCTTCATGTATTCTTCAGGCAATATGGTCTTTGTGATCTCGTAGTTCTTGTTCATAACAGTCCTCTTTGTATTAGGGTGTTATTACACTCCCCATATATTTAACAGTTCAAGCGAGAGAATTGTTGCAATCGATACGCCGTTGCCGATAACGCTCAGGGCATATTTGAGCCTCAAGAATCCTTCCGTATCCTTCTTGATAAGGCCCATGCCTGACATGATGAAGCTTATCGAGAATATGATGAAGCAGACCGCTTCGATGGCGAAGACGATATATCCTTGTGTATGTGTCAGACCGTACTGCTCGGTATATTTGCTGGCGAGCAGGATAAGCGGCAGGAGGCACGCGACTCTGCAAATCTGCGATAAGGCTACGAAAAGCGAGCCCGAATAGCTGATGTGCTTTTTGGTAAGGAGGCTGATCGCCCTGTAGAACAGCATGAATACGCCGGCGACAGATATTACGGCCATCACGACGAGCAGATAGAGAGATATCTTCAGAGAGTTCTCACTGGCAAAGCTCTGCGCGCCCAGCGTAATGATAGTCGTGCCGTCGGAGGTCTTGTAAACATATGCCGGATAGGAGTTTTCCTCCTGTTTTAGGATGATCATGTTGTCCGACACTTGCGTTAAGGTGGCCATGCTCGTGACGGAGTATTCATTGTTGCCGTTATAGGTCAAAGGAAGCATGCTGAATAATCCCATTGCTTTGTAGATGCCGTGGCGTATGGATCTGCAGCCTGCATAGTAGCCCTTGAGCGCGCCCGGAGCAGTAACGCTTCCGGAGTATGAGGACAGGTCGTAAGATGCCATCTTGCCGAAGAGGAGCTCGGATACTGCGGGCCATCCGCCTGCGGTCATGTAGACGGTGCCAAGACCGGTTTCCCTGTCGAAGACGAGGTCTGAAGAGCAGCCGTTGGTGCCGCCGTTGTGGCCGATAAGAGAAGCGTTCTCGCGTTCTTCTGCCCATAAGCCGTGGCAGCCGACGACGATGTCTGTGTCGCCTAAGTAAAGAGAAGGCGAGAGCAGCAGTTCTCTGGTCTCAGGTTTCTCAAAAAGAGGATTGTCGTCTCTGACAAAGCTCTGCGCGAAGATCGCGAGATCCTCGATAGTACCCGTTGCGGCGCCCGCAGGATAGAGATTGATGTAGATGAGCTGGTGGCCGTTGGAGTTCCATGTCGACCCGTCGTACGAATAGGAAACGAGCTCTTTGCGCTTTTCCTGTACCCAGGCGTTGTCGCTGTGGTCAGGAAGTATCGACGTGTGTTCCATTCCCAGGGGCTCGAAAATATTCTCGTGGACATAGTCTGCAAAGGGCTGTCCCGTAATGCGTTCGACGATATATCCTGCAAGTGCGGCACCCCAGTTAGAGTAAGAGCACACTTCGCCCGGACGGTAGATCTGAGGGGGTTCTGTCTGGGCAAGAGCCTCTTCCAAAGATACGATCTGCTCCGGATCGGCAGTCTGCATGGCCCAGGTGCCTTCACCCCAGCCTGCGTTGTGATTCATGAGATTTAACATTGTTATAGGATCATCGTATTTGAGGTTTTTAAGAAAGCCCTCGGGAAGGTATGTGCGGATGTCTGCATTCAGGTCGATCCTGCCCTGCTCGTAGAGCTGCATGACGCTGACCCACACGGTGAGCTTGGTGACGCTGCCCCATTCATAGACCGAATCGGTCGTGGCAGCTATATTGTTTTCCTTGTCGGCAAATCCGAAAGCGCCCTGATATATGATCCCGTCACCGTCGAAGACAGCGGTTACAAACGATGAATAATCGGAGGGGTTTTCCGAAGCCCAGTTCTCTATGGTGCTTCCGATATTATCGTAGGCGATACCTGTGGGCGTTGACTTATTCTCTTCGGCAAAAACTGCCGTACCGGTCATGAGGACGGTTATTGCGCAGACTGCGCATGCTACCGGTTTTAAAACCTTCTTCATAGAAATACCTCTATCGCTATATTCACAACGATTCTATCAATTTGAGGCCCAATCGACAAACGTTGATACTTCTTTATTAACATTCGCTTCATTCAAAAGTCATAAAAGGACTTTATAATCTAAACTAAGATGCAGGGTGGGCGCTACATTTTCGTTTGGTGATAAGGGAACGAACATGAAGAAGATCGCAGTATTTACATCTCATGTATACGAGCCGATGTGCAGCAAGACGCAGAAGGGCATCAATGATGCTGCGTTGGACTGCGGCATTAAGGTAATATATTTCGCCAGCTTCAGTGATTCGTACAGCGGCAGGAACTACGATGAGTATACGAAGTATGACCAGGGCGATAACGTCTCATTCGACATTCCCGACATCGATGATTTCGACGGCGTGATCAAGATCAGTACTTATTTCAGCCCGTCGGTCAAAAACCACCTCGAGCAGATCCTTCTGAAGACAAACAAGCCGGTCATCAACATCGGTGCTGCTTATGACCCCAAGTTCATGAACATCGTCTGCGACGACACGCATTCGTTCAGTGAGATCGTGGACCACGTTATAGAAGTCCACGGCTGCAAAGATATTTATCATCTGGCAGGCATTCCCGAGAAGCCGTTCTCACAGGAAAGACTGGAAGCTTATAAGAGCTCACTCATCGCGCACGGTATCGAATACGATGAGAATAAGGTCTTTTACGGCAACCTCTGGCGCGACTGCGGTGAAGATGCTCTTAATTACATTCTCGGGAACTGCAAAAAAGAAGGAAAGGAATATCCTGATGCCGTTGTCTGCGCTAACGATTACAGCGCAATAGGACTTCTTGTCGCATGCAGGGAAAGAGGTATCAGAGTACCTGAGGACATGATCGTAACGGGCTTTGACGGTGTCGATGATGCAGTCAACGGATACCCTACTTTGACGACATCAAGACAGCCTTTCTACAATTCCGGTTATTCCGCAGTGCTGGCTCTCAATGAGATCTTCGAGGGCAAAGAGATCCCTAAGACCATAAGGATCATGGCCGAGTTTATGGCCAACCAGTCCTGCGGATGCAAGCCCAAGACGGCCGATGACATCCAGGACTTCAGAAATATCTATCTTAAGAGGATCAGGAATACCACTGACATCTCGCAGTCTACGACAAACCTGATGCTCAGTGTGGCAAATGCGGAGACTCTGCCGGAGTTTTTCGATGCGGTCAAGAGAAACGCGAAATGGAATTCAGGCTTCAAGGACATGCTCCTTTGCCTTGCGCCCGGCTGGGACCAGCAGAGGATCGTAGGCGATGATTTCGCGAAGACTGATGAAGACATGACGATCGTTACCGGTTACAGAGGTGACGAGGATGTCGAGGTCAGGACTTTCCGCAAGAAGGACATCCTTCCCAAAGACATGCTCGAAGATCCGAATCCTTACTACATCTTCACGATTCACCATCTGCAGTACTACATGGGTTACCTCATCGTATCACCCAATATCGATATGCATGAGCAGGAAGCGCAGCAGTCATGGCTCGTTGACCTCGGCATGATCTTTGAGAACCGCCGTATCCAAAGAGATCTCCAGTCGACCGTAAAGCGCCTGGAATTCCTTTACAGCAGGGATATGCTCACCGGTCTTTACAACAGACACGGCGTCGAAAAGTTCTTCACCAAATATCTTGACGAGTGCTGTAAAAACGGCACCGGTCTTGCGGTCATGGTCTTTGACATGGATGACTTGAAGCTTATTAACGATAACTACGGTCACTATGAAGGCGACTACAGCATCAAGGCGATAGCATCCGCTCTGCAGGCCGCATCCGAAGATGACGAGATGTGCACGAGGTCAGGCGGAGACGAGTTTGTGGTCCTCGCCAAGAATTACGACCATGACAGGGCAAGGGTCTTCATAAACAATGTAAGGGATTATATCTCAGCCAAGATAAGAAGCGAGAACAAGCATTACGATGTCGTCGTAAGCGCCGGTGTCTATATTGCCGATCCGTCAAAGCTTACGAAGGACGACCGTTTTGACGATTACCAGTTATTCTCGCAGTATCTTAAGCTTGCCGACTCTGCGATGTACGACGAGAAGAGGCGGCATAAGAAGGATAAGGGCGCTTAAAGAAGATCGCTCAGCTTTTTACCGTAGAAATAATCATGAACGATGCCGTCGAACTCTTTCCACATGGGAAGAGTCTCGCATTTTTTGCGCCTGGGGCAGTCGTAGCTTTTGTCTGCGAGGCATGCTACTGAAGAGATGGTGCCTTCCATAAGGGTAAGGATCTCTCCTACGGTGTATTTCTCGGGCTTTTTGACGAGCTTGTAGCCGCCGCCTTTACCGCTCGAGCCTTTGACAAGGCCGCCTTCGACCATCTTTTTGACTATGATCTCCAGATACTTCTTGGAGATCTCCTGGCGGTCGGCGATATCCTTGAGCGGGACGTAAGTGCCGTTATCGTTCTTGGCCAGATCTATCATTACGCGCAAACCGTATCTTCCTTTAGTAGAGATCATGTCAGATTACCCCTTTTCGATGATTTACCCATTATATACATAGGCGAATAGGCAAATCAATAACTAATTCCTATTGACATAGTAGGAAATAGGATTTAAGATTGCGTTGTCATTTTTATGGAGCAAAGGAGAATCACCTTGATCTACGCAGATAATGCCGCAACCACCAGGATGAGCGACGCGGCCGTCAAAACACTTACAAGCCTTTTGAGCGATACATACGGAAACCCCTCAAGCCTTTACGAATTCGGCCAGAAAGCCAAGGAAGTACTTGAGCAGGCAAGAAGAGACGTTGCAGACGCCATCGGCGCCCAGCCTAACGAGATAATCTTCACTTCAGGCGGAAGCGAAGCCGACAACCAGGCTATTCTTTCGGCTGCAAAGATGGGAGAAGGCAGGGGCAAAAAGCACATCATCTCTACCGCTTTCGAGCACCACGCAGTGCTTCATACCCTTAATAAGTTAAAGAAAGAAGGTTTTGAAATAACCCTCTTAGATGTACATGAGAACGGCCTGGTCACCGCCCGGCAGGTAGAGGAAGCGATCCGTGAGGATACGTGCCTCGTGACCATCATGTATGCCAATAACGAGATCGGTACCATCCAGCCCATCCGTGAGATCGGCGAAGTTTGCAGAAAGCATAACGTTACTTTCCACACTGACGCCGTACAGGCTGTAGGCCATATCAGGGTAAACGTCGTTGACGACAACATCGACATGCTCTCTGCTTCAGGACACAAGTTCCACGGCCCCAAGGGCGTAGGATTCCTTTATGTTAAGAAAGGCATCAGGATCTTCAATCTCATCGAAGGCGGCGCGCAGGAGAAGGGCAGGAGAGCAGGTACGGAGAATGTTCCCGGCATCGCTTCAATGGCCACGGCTCTTAAGGAATCAGTCGGAAATCTCGACGGATATAAGGCAAAGCTTCTTCCCATAAGAGACAGGATCATCAAGGGGATATCGGAGATCCCTCACTCCGCTCTCAACGGCGATGCAGTATCGAGAGTACCCTCCAATATCAATTTCTGTTTTGAAGGTATCGAAGGCGAGTCACTGCTTCTGCTCCTTGACGACAAGGGTATTGCAGCTTCATCCGGAAGCGCATGCACGTCAGGATCCTTGGATCCCTCACATGTGCTCCTTGCCATAGGAAGAGTTCATGACGTAGCACACGGTTCGCTCCGTCTGAGCATCGGCGAAGACATCACGGAGGAAGATGCGGATTACATCGTTAAGTCCGTAAAAGAAGTGGTTGAGTATCTGCGCGGATTCTCACCCGTATGGCGAGACCTGGTCAACGGCAAGAAAGATTTCATCTTATAAGGAGGCGCGAAAATGGCTTTATACAGCGAGAAGGTAATGGATCATTTCAGAAATCCCAGAAACGTAGGTGTTATCGAGGATGCAGACGGTGTAGGTGAAGTCGGCAATGCCAAGTGCGGAGACATCATGAAGATGTATCTGAAGATCGATGATGATATCATCACGGACGTAAAGTTTGAGACATTCGGATGCGGAAGCGCCATCGCTTCAAGCTCCATGGCAACAGAGCTCATCAAGGGAAAGCCCGTATCAGAAGCAAGACAGCTTACGAACAAGGCCGTTGCAGAGGCTTTGGACGGCCTGCCGGACTACAAGATGCACTGCTCTGTACTTGCCCAGGAAGCAATCGAATCGGCTCTTAAAGATTACGAGAGCAAAAAGGATCAAAAGTAATTTTATAAACCTATTGACATAGTAGGTAATTGGGAATATAATCACACCCAACATACAAAAAAACATCGAAAGGAGACAGTCTATATGAAGTTCATGTGTTGTTGTCGAATGTTGACCGCACGGGCAATGGAATATTGCTGTCTTAATATGATTCGATGTAGGTGAATCGTATAAACTGCATTTTCTTACGGCCCGGAGCTTTATTTAGCGCCGGGCCTTTTTATTTCACAAAGCTTCAAAAGGAAGGAAAACAAAATGACCAACGCACATAACCTCAAACTTGATTCTTTACTTATACACGGCGGTATCGACGGCGACGAAGTAACAGGCGCCGTAAATGTCCCTATATACCAGACTTCAACATATAAGCAGGACGGCCTCGGCAAGAACAGGGGCTGGGAATATTCCAGAACGGGCAACCCGACAAGAGCGGCACTTGAAAAGCTCATCGCAGACTTGGAGCACGGTGAATACGGCCTGGCATTCGCATCGGGACTTGCAGCGATCAACACAGTGCTCTCACTCTTTAAGAGTGGTGACAAGCTCGTTGTATCAGACAACATCTACGGAGGAACATTCCGTATCCTTGATAACGTTTTCAAGAATTTCAATATCACATACAAGATCGTAAACACATCAGATCTTGAAGCTGTTGAGAACGCGATCGACGATGATGTTAAGGCGGTCTACATCGAGACTCCCGCAAACCCGCTTCTTACTATCACTGATATCGAAGCAGTTTCAAAGATCGCTAAAAAGCATGGCAAGCTCACGATCGTAGATAACACTTTCCTTACGCCTTATCTGCAGCGTCCTCTGACTCTCGGTGCCGACATCGTTATCCACAGCGGTACGAAATATCTCGGTGGCCACTCTGATACCATCTCAGGTTTTGTCGTAGTAAATGACAAGGCTCTGGCTGACCGTCTCTACTATCTGCAAAATGCTATCGGCGGAGTGCTCGCGCCCTGGGACAGCTTCCTGATCATAAGAGGCATCAAGACTTTGGGAGTACGCATGGACAGGCACGTAGCTAATGCGGAGAAGATCGCCAGATGGCTCTATAACAGCAACTACGTAAGCAAAGTCTACTATCCCGGACTTGAGACAGATCCCGGTTATGAAGTGCAGAAGAAGCAGGCTGACGGAGCCGGCGCGATGATATCTTTTGTCCTTAACGAAAAGTACGATTACAAGAAGTTTTTCGAGAACTTAAAACTTATTACATTGGCAGAGAGCCTGGGCGGAGTCGAATCACTCGTATGCCATCCGGCAACGATGACTCACGCAGCGATCCCCGCTGATATCCGTAAGGAAGTAGGCATCGTGGACGAGCTCATCAGATTCTCAGTAGGTATAGAAGACGTTGATGATCTCATCGCAGATCTTGAACAGGCAATCGTTAACTCAGCTAAGTAATAAGAGGTGAAAATTATGAATAACGTATTTGAAGATATCAGGGGCATGATCGGCAACACACCCATCCTGAAGATCAATCATATGGGCGTTAAGCCCGGAGTTAACGTATATGCAAAACTTGAACTTATGAATCCCGCAGGAAGCGTCAAAGACCGCGTAGGCGTCTACATGATCGACGATGCGAAGAAGAGAGGGATCCTCAAAGAAGGCGGCACGATCGTTGATGCGACTGCAGGCAATACAGGCATCGGAATCGCTGTGGCAGCACTTAACCAGGGTATCCGCGTGATCTTCACCGTACCTGAGAAGTTTTCCATCGAGAAGCAGAAAGTGATGCGCGCTTTGGGCGCGGAGATAATTCATACATCAAGAGAAGAAGGAATGCTCGGAGCCGAGAGAAAAGCCGAAGAGATCTTAAAAGAGATCGAAGGATCGGTTTCCTTAAGACAATTCAGGAACCCTGCAAATCCTCTCGCACACTATGAGACGACCGGTCCTGAGATCTACACGCAGCTTGACGGACAGATCGATTATTTCGTAGCAGGCGCAGGCAGCGGCGGAACATTCTCGGGAGTCGTTAAGTACTTAAAAGAACAGAATCCCGATATCACCGGAGTCCTCGCAGATCCGTTCGGATCGACTATCGGAGGCGGCGAGCATTTCGATTACAACATCGAAGGAATAGGCAATGACTTCATCGCTGACACGATGGACATCACACTGGTAGATAAAGTCATTAAGGTCAGTGACGATGAAGCATTTGAGATGAGCAGGAGACTCGCCAAAGAGGAAGGCATCCTCGCAGGATCCTCATCAGGCGCGGCGCTTGCAGCAACTCTCAAACTCGCATCTGAAATAGACAGCGGGAACATAGTAACCGTTTTCCCTGACAGGGGAGACAGATATTTAAGCAAAGGATTATTCGATTAATGAGTAACGTTTTCGAACTGACAAACGTATACAAGACATATAAGAACGACGGCAAGGAATTCGAGGCCTTAAAGAACGTCAGCCTTGAGGTGCGTGAAGGCGAGATCTTCGGCATCATCGGCATGAGCGGCGCGGGCAAATCCACTCTGGTCCGCACGTTAAACCGCCTGGAAGATGTTACTTCAGGCAGCGTTACGTTCTACGATAAGGACCTTGCATCGCTTTCTGCAAAGGAGCTGCGCGAAGTAAGACAGAAGATCTCCATGATCTTCCAGGGCTTTAATCTCGTTAACCAGAGAACTGTCTTATCTAACGTAGAGCAGCCGTTAAAGATCGCGGGAGTTCCCAGAAAAGAGCGCAGGGAAAAGGCTCTGCAGATGCTTGAGATCGTAGGGCTTTCTGAGAAGAAAGATGTATTCCCGGCACGCCTCTCGGGCGGCCAGAAGCAGAGAGTCGCGATAGCCAGAGCTCTCACGGCAGATCCTAAGGTATTGTTATGCGACGAAGCGACGAGCGCATTAGATCCGAAGATCACGGGCGAGATCCTTGATCTGTTAAAGAAGATCAACGAGGAGAGAAAGCTCACGATAGTCATCATCACGCATGAGATGAGCGTCGTCGAGAAGATCTGCGACCGCGTGGCGATTATCGATGACGGCACTCTTGCCGAAGTCGGCGACGTAAAAGACGTGTTCTCGAACCCTCAGTCAAAGGCTGCGAAAAAGCTCGTTTTCCCGAGCAATCCTTTCGATCCTTCAGAGAAGGACGGAAGAGTCATACGTCTGGTCTTCGACGGCACGCATTCGAGTGAGCCTTTCATCGCGAATCTTGTGGAACAGACCGGCCTTAAGGTCAATATCCTGAGTGCCAACACCAAGAGCGTCGGCGGTATCGGATTCGGCCAGATGATCGTAGAGCTCCCTCCTTCACAAAAGGATCAGGAGACGATCATCGGGTTCTTTACTAAGGGCGGACTTTCCGTATCGGAGGTAGAAACAAATGAGTGAATACATGAAAGAAGCAATACTCAGCGGAATATTCGAGACGTTCGAGATGACGCTCTTTGCATCGCTGTTCTCATACATCGTAGGCATGCCTCTGGGTGTGATCCTCTATGCGACTTCAAAAGGCCGTCTGCTCGAGAACAGGTTCGTCAACGGCATCATAGGATTCATTGTGAATGTAGCGCGTTCGCTTCCGTTCCTGATCTTACTGGTGCTCCTGATCCCGTTTACGAGACTTGTAGTCGGCTCTTCGATCGGTACCACCGCATCGATCGTGCCTCTTACGGTAGGCGCCATCCCGATCGTTGCGCGAATGGTCGAGTCGTCCCTTAACGAAGTAAATCCGGGCATCATCGAAGCAGCGACTTCAATGGGCGCGTCACCTTTGTACACGATAATCCATTTCATCATTCCTGAAGCTACACCTTCGCTTCTGCAGGGCGGCGCGATCAATGTCGCGACAGTACTGGGTTACTCTGCAATGGCCGGCGTTATCGGCGGCGGCGGCTTGGGGGCCATAGCTCTCCAATACGGTTACTACCGCTATCAGAAAGAAGTTCTCTGGACGACGGTTACCCTGCTCATCGCAATGGTAATGCTGATCCAGGAAGTCGGAATCAGGATGTCGAAGAAGACAAGAAAAACATGATCATCTGAAGCAGAAAAAGGAGAATCTTAAAATGAGCAACAAAAATAAAAACAAGAATGAATTAAAGACAATAGCGTATGCAGGCGTGCTCGCGGCACTGGTATTTGTAGGCACCGAGCTTCATATTCCGACCGCGATAGGACACATCAATCTCGGTGACCTCGTGATACTTTTAAGTTCATATATCATGGGCCCTCTGGCATTCCTTCCTGCAGCCATCGGATCGACACTTGCAGATCTTTTGGCTGGCTATCCCCAGTATGCGGCCGCAACATTCCTTATCAAAGGTCTGATGGGATTGGCGGCAGGACTTCTCCTTAAGAGAAATGCGCAGGGAAAGGTCTCGCTCGTCCGCAAGGTATCAGTCTCATTCGTTACAGAGCTGATCATGATTGCAGGCTACTTTGCATTTGAATCACTGCCGTTTATGTACGGTGTGGAAGCTGCATTGGGTTCAGTGATCCCCAACGGCATCCAGGCAAGCGCGGCTATTGTCGGAGCAGTGCCTCTTATGTACGTGAAGCTTTTCGACAAGTACCAGCTCTCGCAGAACGGCGAAGCCCGCAAGAACAAGCAGAAGACGGCAGTATCGTAGTGCCGGTCTCATAAGAATGAGGAGTAAATTATGTCATTACATTCAGCCATAGTAGATTACATACGCTCAGGCGAGACGACAGGTCAGGCGCTGGGGCTTGAGATAGAACACTTTGTCGTGAACGATAAAGGCGTACAGATAGGTTTTGATGAAGTCACAAAACTTATCGGTGATGTTGCGGAGGCTCTTTCCGCGAAAGTGATATACATGGACGGATATCCGGTCGGTTACGTTACGACCGGATATTCTGTCACTTTGGAGCCTGCCTGCCAGTTTGAGATAAGCATTGATCCGAAGTCAGATATCGATGAGATCAAGAGCATCTATAAAGAGTTTCTTCTGCTCTGGATCCCTATCTTCGAATCCCGCGGTTATCACATCATAACCAAGGGCAACCTTCCTCTTGTAGAGGCAGGTCTGATCGATCCTGATGATATCCCGCTGTCCCACAAAAAGCGCTATAAGTATATGGACGCTTACTTCAGAAACAGCGGAAAATACGGCAAGTACATGATGAGAGCATCTTCGTCAGTTCAGATATCGGTCGATTACAGTTCGGAGAGCGACCTTGTACGCAAGCTCCTCGTTTTGCAGAAGATCTCGCCTATCCTCATGATCGCGCTCGAAAACAAGTCTTACGAAGACTCCGTCATCGAGAAGGGCTCCAATAAGACACACCTTCTGAGGATACAGGAATGGAGCGATCTCGATCCTTCGAGGACCGGATTCTATCCTCATTCTTTCGATGAGGATTTCGGTTACGATAAGATCGCTGACGTAATATCTGAGACACCCCTGATCCTTCTTACCGATGAAGGCGAGACCTCTTATGTTGGAAGCTCCACGGCCTCTGACCTTATCAGCGACGGGACGATCGGCAGGGACCTTCCGGATGCCCGCAAAAAGCATCTGATTGAGCATTTTATCTCAATGGGATTTTTCCATTTCCGCATAAAGAAATATATCGAGATAAGAGTCGCAGACAGCGTTCCTTTGGGCCGCGCACTGAGCTATGTCGCCCTCATAAAAGGACTGATCTATTCGGAAGAAAATCTTGAAGAGCTGGAGACTGCACTTGCGGATATTAACTCTATCGAACAGATCGAAGATGCGATCGACGCGATAATCGTATCCGGACTGGACACAAAGATCTACGGTGACCGGACGGCGCGCGAGTGGTATAACTATCTGCTGGAATTGGCAAACAAAGCCCTTACCGAAAAAGAACGGGAGTATCTGAATAATGTGTGAGATGTTCGGAGTATCATCCGACAGGACAATAGATGTTACCGCGGAGCTTAAGGCGTTCTTCAGGCACGGCGAATTTAACCCGCACGGCTGGGGAATCGCTACATGGAATGACGCGGGCAGGATCACTATCGATAAGGAGCCTGTAGATTCGACCAGAAGCGCGAAGATCGTAAAGCTCCTTTCGTCCGGCGTCTCCTGCCGCGGAGTCATCGCGCATATCCGCAAGGCTACCATCGGCTACGTCGAGCACAAAAACACGCACCCGTTCATCGCGCACGATCCCAACTGGCGCGAGTGGGTATTTGCCCACAACGGAACGGTATTCGAATCTGATGAACTCCTTCCTTATAAAGATATCCAGAGCGGTTCCACGGACAGCGAGCGGATACTGCTTTATATCCTTGACCAGAACAAGGGAATCAGGGATGAGGCAGAGCGTTTTAAGATAATGGATTCTGCAGCGGTAAAGCTGTCTGATAAGAATAAACTGAACTTTCTTACATTTGACGGCGAGGATCTCTACGTCCACAAGAACGAAGCAGGCACGTTGTACCGCAAGAACGGTGACGGGCATGTTTTCTTCTCGACCAGGCCTTTGGATGACGGCCCGTGGGAGGAAGTCCCGCTTGATCAGCTCCTGGTCTACAGGGACGGCAAGCTCATCTACGAAGGCACTGTCCACGATCACACATATATTCACGACGAAAAGCAGATGAATATGCTCTTAATGGAGTATTCGCAGCTCTGATGCTTTTTTTGCAGACGCTTTGCACGCCTGTATCGGAAAACCTGGATTAATTGTCTTTTCCGATACATTTTCGAAAGCATTGTATCGGAAACTAAGAACGTGTCTCGGATACCGACACACTTTGACGGTATTTGTATCGCAATGGCTTAGTTTTCGATAATTACCGATACGATCAGCTGCTTTTTATATCGGTGATCAGTTGTTTTTCGCGAAAACCGATACACATGTTTTTTAAGCCTTTTACACAGCGGTAAAAACAGAATTTTGTGAAAAACAAACGGCGATTTCTCGCAAAAGTACCTTCAAACCCAATAAATTCAAGGCTTTCAGGAATTTTCAAAAAATATCAAATTACCTATTGACATAGTAGGTAAGTACCGATATACTGTCACCATCAACTCGAAAGGAGGCGTGAGAAATGTATAACTCGATCAAGAACACAGTAAACAGCATGATGTGTTGTCGAATGCTTAGCTCCCGGGCACGCAAGATGGCCACGGCGATGAGCTATGACTGCTCACGCCTTGCAAAACGATGTTGAAGCTTTGATGCGCAGAAAACATGCCATGTGCCCGGGAGTTAAATATACTTCCGGGCATTTTTCTTGGCCCTGAACAAGGAAACAAAACTTAAAACCAAACACATTCTAAAGGAGAAAAAAATATTATGAAAAACATCATTAAGAAAGCAATCGCTTCAGCACTTACATTTACATTGATAGGCTCATTGGCAGCATGCGGCAAGGCAGACCCCACAGCACCTGCAGATACCGGCGCTGGCAGCAACACACAGACAGAAGCCCAGGCTGACGTACAGGCTAACGTAACTCTCAGAGTAGGCGCAAACGTTACACCTCACTCAGAGATCCTTGAAGTAGCAAAGCCGATCCTCGCAGAGCAGGGAATAACACTCGAGATCGTAGTCCTCGAAGATTCCATCACACCTAACACAGGCGTAATCGAGGGAAGCCTTGACGCAAACTATTTCCAGCACGTTCCTTACCTTGAACAGTTCAATCAGGAAAACAATTCTGACCTCGTTTCAGTAGGCGCAGTACACTATGAACCCTTCGGCGTTTATGCAGGAAGAACAAAGGATCTTAGCGAACTTCCCGACGGCGCTATCGTTGCAGTTCCTAACAACGTAACTAACGAAGCAAGAGCACTCCTGCTCCTCGCTCAGGAAGGCATCATCACACTTAAGGACGGCGCAGGCATCACAGCTACAGTAGAAGACATCATTGATAACCCTAAGAACATCCAGTTTAAGGAGCTCGCACCTGAGCAGCTCGTTGCAGCACTTCCTGATGTTGACGTCGCAGTCATCAACGGTAACTACGCAATCGAGGGCGGCCTCCACGTAAGCCAGGCACTCGCAGTCGAAGCTAACGACGGTCTTGCAGCACAGACATACGGCAACATCATCGCAACATCTGCAGACAAGGCAAACGATCCTGCAATCGCTAAGCTCGTTGAAGTACTTCAGGGACCTGAGGTAGCAGCATACATCAACGCTACTTACGATGGAGCAGTAGTTCCCCTTTTCGGATAAGGAGCAATAACCCATGATCGGATTTGAGTACTACAACCCTGCCAAGATCGTTTTCGGTGAAGGTTCCGAAAAGAGTCTCGCAAAGCTCCTCAAGCAGAACAACGTAAATTCACTCCTATTAGTAACCAGCGGAGATTTTGTAGAGACACTCGGCATTTATGACGTTATCAGGGACGCTGTAAAAGAACTGAATATTAAGTTTTCAGAGAGCAGGGAAGTAGTCCCGAATCCGGGCATCGAGCTTGTAAGAAAGCTCACAGAACAGGGAAAGAAAGACGAAGTCGATTTCGTCCTGGCAGTAGGCGGAGGAAGCTCCATCGATACTGCCAAGGCGATCGCAATAGGAATACCTTACGAAGGCGATGTCTGGGACTTTTTCGCAAAGGGCATCGTACCTGAGAAGGTATTGGGAATCGGCGTTATCGCCACCACGGCATCTTCAGGATCTGAGACATCCAATGCAGCTATCCTTTCATACGGTGAGTGGAAGAAAGGCTTCGAAGATGACCGCATCATCCCGAAGTTCGCGATAATGAATCCGCGGTACACAGTAAACCTACCCGAATATCAAACTTATGTTGGTATCGCGGATATCTTATCGCATCTTCTCGAGAGATATTTCTCCGACGAGAAGAATTCGGATACGACGGACTATCTGATCGAAGGAGCCATAAGGGCCTTGCAGGTCAACGCAAGAAGACTTATTGAAGATCCGAAGGACATCAACGCCAGGGCGGAGATTCAGTGGCTCGCATCAGTTGCGCACAATAATTTC
Organism: Clostridiales bacterium; assembly: GCA_017554745.1. Lineage (GTDB taxonomy): Bacteria > Bacillota > Clostridia > Saccharofermentanales > Saccharofermentanaceae > Saccharofermentans. The sequence continues at coordinate 111,439 of JAFZHS010000019.1, forward strand.
CTCGATGCCGGCAGAAAGGCAGACTGGGGATCGCACAGGATAGAGCACGAGCTTTCCGCACAATACAACATCACACACGGTGAAGGAATGGCCATAGTATTCGTCGCATGGACGAAGTACATGGCGGAAGTCAAGCCTTGGAGACTTGCACTGTTGGCTTCAAGAGTCTATGGCAAAGACGCTTATGATTTCAATGAGAAAGACAGAGCGCTTCTTCTTTCTGAAGAACTCGAGGAGTTCTTCAAGAGCCTGGGACTCAAGACAAGATTAAGTGAACTGGGCATAACAGACAAAGACTTCAAGACGATGGCCGACCGTGCGACGGCCGGAGGCAATGTAGGACACTACGTTCCGCTTGACAGCAAGAGGATCATCGACATCCTCAAGATCGCACTTTAAAAACAAAAACTAAACGCACAGAAAAAGGAGAAACACAACATGGCACGAATCAAATTAGTAGAACAGTCAGAGGCAACAGGCGCAGAGAAGGAGCGTTACGACGAGCTCGCAGGAAGAAACGCGGTAACGAACATGAAGAAGGGCCTTCTCAATGACGCGGCAACATACGATGCATACATGGCATGGTACACATCCTGGAACAGATTGGTTGAGGTGATCGGTGAGAAGGATGCCATCCTCTATGCACACAAGATCTCTACAACGAATTCCTGCCAGTTGTGCTCCCTTTTCTTCATCAGCGACGTTAAGGGCTTGGGCTTAGATCCCGCAAACCTCGTCTACGATGAGAAGGAAACACTTCTTACGACACTCGCAGAGTCTATCGTTAAGGATCCGACATCAGTATCAGATGAACTTTTCGTTGAGCTTAAGAAGCACTTCACAGATCAGGAACTCGTAGTTATCGTCGGCTTCGCAGGTCAGATGATCGCGACCAACAACTTTAACTCCGTCTTCAAGATCGACGTAGATCAGCGTCTCCTTCCGCTCGTACAGGAATTCAAGCCTGCTACATGGAGAGCTGACATTAAAAAGTAACCGTTTTGGATCCCCCGCATGCTTTTGGTGATTCTTTATGCGGGGATCCATACCGGACTCAAGGCCTCTTAGAGGAATCCTTGGGATGTGCGTTGGACGGGCACCTCTCATCTGAGGTGTCCGCTCTCGCATTTTTGAACAGTTCGAAAATAAGATCTTACAACGTTCTTTCTATTATTCCGCCGCCTATGATGCATCCGTCTTCGTCGTAGAACACGGCAGACTGCCCGGGCGATACTCCCGGGAAAGGCTCACTCGCGGTGATCTTTATATGCTCAGGATCTATCCTCTCAATGACCGATGGTCTCTCTACCTGATGGTATCTTGTCTTGGCCAGGCATTCCAGCTTCTCGCCGGGCTCCAGATCCTCAATACTCATGAAGTTAACATTGTTACAAACCACTGTTTTAGACAGAAGAGCATCAAGATCACCTAGGACGACTTTGTTCTCATCGGCAAGGATCTTCGTGACATAAGCAGGGTACCCCAGGGCGATCCCGAGGCCCTTGCGCTGGCCTACGGTGTACTGGTAGATGCCTTTGTGGATCCCCAAAACCTTGCCGTCTTCGTCAACGAATTCGCCCTCTTCAGGTATCGGTTGATCCGAGTGCTCTCTTATGAAATCCGTATATCTGCCGTCAGTCACGAAGCAGATCTCCTGTGAATCTTCCTTGTGCGCGCAGGGTATACCTGCCTTCTCAGCGATGGCTCTTACTTCGTCCTTGGTATAACCGCCAAGAGGCATCAGCGTGTGCTGGAGCTGCTCCTGGGTGAGCTTATAGATCATGTAGGACTGGTCTTTATTGGCGTGCGGAGATTTTCTGACCGTGAACCTTCCGTTGGGCAGGGCCACGATCGAAGCATAATGCCCTGTCGCGATGTAGTCCGCGCCGAAAACCTGCGCGAGCTCTAACATCTTCGCCCACTTAACATAGCGGTTGCATTCGATGCAGGGATTGGGGGTCAGACCCCGTAAATAATCGTTGACAAAAGGCTGTACAACGCAGCTGTCGAAAAGCGACAGGCAGTTGTGCGGGTGGTACTTGATACCCAAGACCTCGCATGTCCTTCTGGCCTCATCGATCTCACAGCACCTGCTGTCACCGCCGTCTTCCTCCTGCCAGGTGCGCAGCGTAACGCCGGCCACTTCGTGACCTTCCTGCTTAAGAAGATAAGCTGTAACCGCGCTGTCAACGCCGCCGGACATGCCGACCAGGACTTTTGCCATGAGACCTCTCCTTTTTCAGAGACATTATAACATTTGAGTAAAGGCGGTAAAAAAAGGAACTGCCATAAAGACAGTTCCTTTAGTAGTTTGGTTTTCAGCAGAATCAGTTATTGCCGTCGCCTAAAGGGGGCAGACCGTCACTGTCAGTGATAATGTCGATGTTCTCGAATCTGACTATGCTGATCTCAAGATATTCGTATGTTTCTTTATTTTCCATTTCCATTTCCTCCGTTAACCAGCATATTGTATCAGAGCCTGGCTGTAATAGTACAGTGCACTTACAACTTCTTTCAGCTCAGGTGTTACGGCTGCATCGTTCGAAGTAAGTGCAAGGTAGCAGTACTTCATAGGTGCACATCTGGCGCTTCCGAGGTATGTGTCTCCGGCATATGCGTCAACCTGGATACCATCGCCGATATTCTGTGCGTAGATGCCGCTGATCGTTACTACCGTGTAGCTGCCTGACTTGGAAGACTTGAGCTTTGTAGGTCCGATATAGAAATTGACGCCTGTGGTATCGCCTGAGAAGTAGAGCTTCATAGTGATCTCTGATTTAAGAGACAGGCTTACCTTTTCAAGCTTGATATCTGAATTGACTACCTTAGCAGAAGATGTGAATACCATGGATGCAGGATCAGCGTAAGGGATCTTTCTGTCGTTATCGGACAGAACGGAGTTAGCAAGGTTATCTGTCTTGTAGCCGAAGAACTTCTGAGCGCTTGCGCCGTAGTTAAGCATAGCCTTTACGACAGCGATCGTCTCAGCATCGAAGTCGCCTGTGTGGTTAAGGATATAGACTGCATAATCTCTTACAGAGTATGTGTAAGCATCGCCGTCGGCATTGCCTTCAGAGATAAACATCTGGGCAGAGATAGTATCTGTCATTTCCTTAGCAACGGTGTCGCAGCGGAATACGTAATAAGTGCCGTCTCTCTTAGCGTCGTTGACCTTGACCTTCTGGGTCTTGCCGTTGACTGTGAACTGCATATAAGCGGTAGAAGCGTTGTTGAGAACGTCATCACCGAGAGTCATGTAGAAGTTGACACCGATGTTTCCGTCCATGCTTAAGGTATAACCGCAGAGGTGTGTGCTGCCGCCGATGTTGATCGTGCCGTCTGCATCGCCGACGAAAAGATCACGGATATACCAATAGTTTGACTTATAATCCGCCAAATACTGGCTGGGAACGTGTATCTTAGTATTTTCGTTGTAGTTACCTTCACTGCTAAAACAATACAGATATGCAGGATTAGCATAAAGGTAAATATCTGTCATGTTGTCACCGCTGCCCAACGCATAATCTCCTATGTACCATACAGTACTCGGTATTACAGCCGTTTTGATGTTATCGCAGCCGTTAAAAGCAAAACTGTCAATGTATTCTATATCCTCACTGAATGTAACAGACTGAAGATACTCGTTATTTTGGAAAGCGTATCCCCTAACAGTATCCAATGAACCGGGGAGAGTTATAGATTGAATAGCAGTCCCTTGGAACGCTAACTCATCAATTGAGCTTACGCTGTCCGGAATTACGACATTTGTCAGATTAGTGCAGCTGGTGAAAGCGGATCTTCCAATGGAAGTTATTGAATCAGGAATAGTTACCGATTCGAGACTGGTACAACCGCAGAAAGCAGATTCAGGTATTTCTCTAATGCTGTAGGGGATAACGACTGATTTGAGACTGGTACAACCTTCAAACGCATTGTTTTCTATAGTAACTACAGTATTGGGAATATCAAAACTCTCGAGTGCAGAGCAACCAGAGAAACAGTAGTCCGGTATCTCTGTAATACCAGCAGGAATTACAAATGACTTAAGACCGCTTTGGCTGAAAGTTGCACCGCCGATAGTTGTAACGCTGTCCGGAAGAGTGAGTTCTTCAAGAGAACCACAACCCTCGAAGGCAAAGCCGCCAATTGCTGTTACACTTGCAGGGACCGTAACGTCTGAAAGAGCTATACAGTAGTTAAAAGCCGACATTTCAATGCTCTTAATGCCGGATGGGATGGTTACCTGAGAGAGCTTTTTACAACTACTAAAACAACCTGCCGGTATGGTATCAAATTTCAGGTTTGCACTATTAGGAAAAGTCAGTGTTTCCAAGTTTTCGCACATAGTGAATGCTCGATTTCCAATGGATGTAACTGTATCCGGAATGGTCAATTCTGTAAGACACAGGCAATCCTGGAAAGCAGCCTCTCCTATCGTTTCAACATAGTGCGGGAAGTTGGGGAAAGTGAGATTTATACAATAATAGAAAGCGTAATCACCAATTACAGTAATATTATCTGAAAGATAAGCCGTAGTCAGACTTACACAGTAATAAAAGGCATCGTTGCCAATACTCGTGACAGTTGAGGGTATGGATACAGTTTCGAGGCTTTTACAATAGAAGAAAGCATATTGTTCAATGCCGGTTACACCATTAGGGATAGATACTGAAGTAAGCTTTTCACAATCGTAAAATAAGTATTCGGGAATGGTCGTAAGACCACAATCAGATGCGATAGTACATGTTGTAAGTTCTACGCAATCATAGAATGCTTTTTTCCCGATGCTTGTAACGGCTGAAGGAATTGAAACTGAAGTCAGTGCTTTGCAGCAATAGAATGATTCAATTCCAATATAGGTTACACCGGTCGGAATATCTATTGAAGGAAGTTTCTCACAACGATAGAAAGCATAATCATCAATGACGGTTACAGTACTGGGAATGCTTATAGATGTAAGATTCTCGCAATAATAGAACGCATATCTGCCGATAGTAGTGACTCCGGATTGGATCTCTACTTTTGTAATGTCTTCTACATAGTTACACCACGGCACGTCACCTCTGTAAGGGAAATACCCCATGTCTCCGGAACCTTCGCCGGTTTTGCTGATCGTCAACTTGCCATCACTGTCGAGCTCCCAGTGCAGACCGCTCCCGAAATCACCTTGTTTAATTTCGTCTGCAGAAAGAGTCCCGCTAAAAGCAAGCACGATGGTGAAAGTTACAACGAGTGAGAGCAAAACGCCCCAAATGCTTTTCTTTTTCATACTAAACCCCGTGTTTCTTCTGTAAAAATACCTAAGTCCCCAGACGGGAACACTCCAAAACCTATAATATTACACGCCTATATATAAATAAACAGTTTTTGACAAATTGTAACTTTTTTGTCTAAAATCCACTAACTTGGTGAGGCTGCGGTATGCGAATGACACAAGCGGGATGTCTTTTGGGCAGTCAAAAAACGGCTCTATTGCTTGACTTTTCGCCTTATCCATACTATAAATAAGACCTGCAATGAAGGTGCGTAAGTAGTCTTACTGTTGACCGGAACAGAGAGTCGTGTCTTGGGTTGAGAGCACGATCCGAAGGGCAGCAAGATGAATTTCAACACTGGAGCTTCTGTCGGAAACGGCGTCATTTACGCTGACTAAGCAGATGCGTTGCGCGGCAAAACAGCGCGAGACAAGTGCGAGTCGCTATAGTGGCTTCTCGAACATGGGTGGTACCGCGAAGGTGCAGTAATAATGCGAATTCGTCCCGTGGCAATGACAAGTTGCCGCGGGATTTTTTATTGCAAGAGGCGACGAAGAAAAAGGAGGAAAACATGGCTGAACTTAGTGAATTAAGCGCAAAGTTATCAGAGATCAAGAGCCAGATCGAGGCCGACCTGACAGGACTTACGAGCTCGAAGGCTGTTTTCGAGTACAAGAAGAGCGTCATGGACTCGAAAGAAGGCAAGATCGGTTCTCTCATGAAGGAGATGGGCAAGATCCCGAAGGAGCAGAAGGCCGAGTACGGCAAGATGGTCAATGAGATCAGAGGCTGGGCCACAGAGCAGTTTGACGCTCTGGACAGCAAGCTCAAGGCTGAAGAGCAGAAGGCCAGATACGATGCTGAGGCGATCGACGTCACGCTGCCTTCCAAGAAGCTCAAGAAGGGCTATCTCCATCCGAATACACAGGTAAGAAACCAGATCGTAGACATCTTCGGCTCCATGGGCTTCTCCGTTTACGAGGGCAACGAGATCGAGACAGATCACTATAATTTCACTGCTTTGAACATCCCGAAGGATCACCCTTCGCGCGATATGCAGGATACATTTTATTTGAGCCCTGAGTTCCTTTTGAGAACTCAGACTTCCGCAGGACAGGTCCACGTAATGGAATCCCAGAAGCCGCCGATCAAGATCATCTCACCCGGCAAGGTTTTCCGTTCCGACGATGATGCCACGCACTCTCCTATGTTCTCCCAGATGGAAGGACTCGTAGTTGACGAGGGCATCACGCTCTGCGACCTCCAGGGCATGCTCGACGTATTCGTTAAGAAGATCTTCGGCGAAGAGACAAGAACGCGTCTGAGGCCTTCATACTTCCCGTTCACCGAGCCTTCCGTAGAAGTAGACGTATCCTGCTTCCAGTGCGGCGGCAAGGGCTGCAAGCTCTGCAAGGGAACTGGCTGGATCGAAGTCCTCGGTGCAGGCGTAGTCAACAAGAAAGTCCTTGAAGGCTGCGGCATCGACAGCGACAAATACAGCGGTCTGGCTTTCGGAATCGGTATCGATCGTATTGCCATGCTCAAGTACGGCATCAACAACATCAAGCTCTTGTTTGAGTCTGATCTCCGCGTACTTGAACAGATCGATGACTAAGCGAAAAGGAGGCAATCAAAAATGTTAGTACCATTAAGCTGGCTTAAAGATTATGTAGATATCGACGTCACACCTGATGAGCTCGAAGAAAAGCTCTTCAGCTGCGGCTTCGAAGTAGAAGAAAAATACCAGGTAGGCAAGGACATCAGCAAGGTCGTTGTCGGTGAAGTCAAGACATGCGAAGCTATCGAAGGCACACACCTTCACCTTTGCACTGTCGATGCAGGCGAGAACGGCGTTCTTCAGATCTGCTGCGGCGCTGATAACGTTGCTGCAGGCGGCAAGTATCCTCTCGCTCTGATCGGTGCACAGGTCTATGCCACGGCAAAAGACCACAAGACTGTAGAAGGCCTCATGACCATTGGTCAGGGCAAGCTCAGGGGCTACGATTCATACGGCATGCTCTGTTCCGGCGTTGAGATCGGCGTTACCGAGGACATGTTCCCCGGCGCAGGCTACGACGGACTTCTCGTGCTTCCCGCTGACTCCGTTCCGGGCGCAGACGTTAAGCCTATCTTGGGTCTGGACGATTATATTTTCGACGTTTCCATCACGGCAAACAGACCTGACTGCCAGTCGATCTTCGGTATCGCAAGAGAAGTTGCAGCAGTCCTTGGCAAGCCCATCAAGGAGCCCGCACTCGACTACACAGAGAGCGATGTTGCGATCGATTTCAACATCCGCGTATCCGCTCCTGACCTCTGCCCGAGATATATCGGTCACTACGTTTCCGACGTTACGATCGGCGAGTCTCCACTCTGGATGAAGAGACGTCTTGCTCTTGTCGGATGCTCTGCGATCTCCAATGTCGTAGACATCACAAACTACGTGCTCTACGAGCTTGGACAGCCGATGCACGCTTTCGATTATTCTTACCTTGAAGGCGGCGAGATCCATGTCCGCCGTGCCGAAAACGGGGAGAAGATCGTTACTCTGGACGAGAAGGAATTCGCTCTTACTTCAGACAATCTCGTCATCTGCGACGGCGTTAAGCCCGTTGCTCTGGCAGGCATCATGGGCGGTCTCAATTCCGAGATCCTCGATACGACAAAGGCTGTCATGTTCGAAGCTGCAAAGTTCGCTCACGACAACATCCGTAAGAGCTCCAAGGCTTTGGGCCAGGTATCTGATTCTTCGATGAGATTCTCCAAGGGCGTTGACGAATACACGACCGTCATGGCAATGAAGCGTGCCCTCCACCTCATCGAAGAACTCGGCTGCGGCAAGGTCTCCAAGACTGCTTTCGATGTCAACACAGGCAACTCCATTGAGCCCAGAAAGCTTACCGTAAGCGTTGCAAAGGTAAACGGCGTTCTCGGAATCAAGGTGCCTGACGAAGATATCGTCCGCATCTTAACGGGCCTTAACTTCGCACCCGAACTTAACGGCGACGAGCTCACGATCTACATCCCCGGCTATCGTGTCGACATGGAGTCCTACCAGGATGTTGCCGAAGAAGTCATCCGTATGTACGGCTACGATCACATCACGCCTACATTCATCCCGACGGCCAAGGTCACTTCCGGCGGATACAATCTCAAGCAGCGTTCCGAGCTCAAGATCAAGAATGCACTCTGCGCAGCAGGCGCTTCCGAAGGCGTACACTATTCATTCTTCTCGCCTTCAGACTTCGATCTGCTTCGTCTGCCTGAGGACGCACCCGAGAGATTCGCGATCAAGCTCGTAAATCCGATCAACATCGATCTCTCACTGATGCGTACGACTCTCGCTCCCCAGATGATCAAGGCGATGGCCCGCAATCAGAAGAACGCTATTTTGTCAGGCCGCATCTATGAGATGGGCAACAAGTTCCTTCCCAAGAGCCTGCCCCTCACGGAATATCCTGACGAGCGCGAGACCATCTGCATCGGTGTTTTCGGCGAGGACGAAGACTTCTACTCATTGAAGGGTCTCGTTGACGTTATCGCTTCCGCTTTGGACGTCGAGTTCGACTACGAGAAGTCTTCCAAGACATTCCTCCACCCGGGCAGAACCGCAAAGGTCATCTGCAACGGTGAAGAAGTAGGCTATCTGGGCCAGGTCCTCTACGAGATCTGCGATGAGCTCGACATGCGAGTTCCCGCATACGTCGCCGAGATCGATCTGCGCACATTAAGCAAGTACTACGGCAAGGACAGAAAGTTCATTCCTCTTCCGAAGTTCCTCGAAGAGAAACGCGACTTCTGCTTCGTCATGGATAAGTCCGTCACATGCGCCACAGTCGAGAAAGAGATTGCCGCTTCATGCGACTACATCACCAAGATCGAGCTTTTCGATATCTACGAGGGCGCACAGCTTGGGCCGGACAAGAAGAGCCTCGCATTCAGTGTTGTCTTCACTCCGAAGGACGAGGAATTCAAGCCCGAAGTCATCGACGGCTTCGTTGCTTCCATCCTCAAGAACCTTGAGGAGAAGTACGGCATCACACTGAGAGCGTAAGCCGTTATACAATCTGTTTTTCAGGGCCGTCTCCGCATGGGGGCGGCCTTTTTTGTGTGTGGCTCCAACGGTCAATTCCTAAATCCTTCACGAAAACACTCTGATTCGTGAAGAAAATCTGCAAAAACCATAGAATTTGCAAAAATCCTTCACGAAAGCGGGTCATTTCGTGAAGAATTCAGGTTTGTGAATTGACCTGCTCATTTTCCTCATCGAAAACAACTTTCCTGATTACGTTCGCGCTTGTCGGTTTTGTCGAATTTTGTCGAGAAAAACCGACAAACACCCGTTGTATAATCGAGCCATGGAATTGTTTAATACCTACATCCCGCGAGAGTACCTTGCTCTCAAAATCAACTATCTCAAACAGCAGCTCGAGCAGTTGCCTGTAGTTAAAACATGTACTCATGTTGTGGATGGACAGCACGTCGCACGAGTGATAGTTGGTTCCCACAGATATAATTTGGGGACTCATTACGGAGATGAATACTACGATATCTGGAAAACCCGCGACACCCTCACCCGCGAGCTCAACGTCTACCAGGCTATCTGGGACAGCAACTTCAAAAGCGACCCGCCCAAAGATTGTGATCCGCATCCGGCCAACCGCGTAGTTTATGTCGATACAAACAAGCCGGTCTTTATGAACAAGGCATACTTTGACAGCCTCGAAAACGATGCCAACACAAGTTTCCCTAAGCCCGAAAACTACGAATTCAACGGCATCAAGTACCGCTCAGCTGCCGAGCGCGAGATAGCGATCTTTTACACCGAATCGGGTATTCCGTTCAAGTACGAACCAAAGGTCTTCCTGAAGGGTATGGCCAAGGCAACATTTCCTGACTTTGTTCCTTACTTCGAAGAGATCGACAACTGTAAGTTCCACGAACACTTCGGAATGAGTGACTATTCGGATTACTACAAGACGAGCAAGATCAAGTTCAGCAATTTCGCTAATGCCGGCCTGGTCCAGGATCTAGACGTGATCTTTACCACGAGCAACGATGATACAACGTTCGATCCGAGACACTTCTCCGCCAAACTGAACGCTGCGATCTACGGGACGGTCGTCATTAACAAGCAGGTTGCTAAAGAACGGGATACTGCAGGTACTGCTTCGAAGACTGGCACCGCGGCTTGATTGCGATATAATTAGCGCATGAGCATACTTATCAAAGACACGACAAGAGAAGAGCGCGAGAAGATCGTCGCGGAGTCCATCGGAAACATCAGCGGTTCATGCGACGGCTGCATGTCGGGTCTGGTCGAGATGTACCAGGACTACATCGACGGCAAGAAGGAGATCCGTGAGATCAACATGGAGTTCAGAGCCCATTACGAATCGGGCTTGGACGGCCCCGTCAAATCCGACTGCGGATACAAGGAATAAGCCGCGCGCAAAAACAGTTTGACGTATCGTCAAGTACTGTAGTACAATCTCGAAAACCAAAACGGGAGGTACGCAACAATGCTGAAGTCATTTAGAGCATCAATGATGGTTCAGCAGCAGGCCATTGCCAGATAGGGCACAGGCTTAGTTTGTTGCGCACTTAAGTAAAAGAGTTCAAACGGTCAGGAGCCCCAAAGGCACTGGCCGTTTTTTATTTCTCAAGCGAAAGGAGGCATCGGTATGACGCAGCAGTCAAATGAAGATCACCAGGAAAAGTATCGACAGTGTTTTTACGATTTGAAAGGAGAACAAAATGAAAGCTATAGACAGTTCAGTCACGGCATATTACGATGCCGGAGAAGAGTTTAACCGGCTGCGCACGGGCATTGGCCGGATCGAGTTTGAGAGGACAAAAGAAATACTGACAGAGACCCTTCCGGAGGCGCCTGCAGTCATCTACGACATCGGCGGCGCGTACGGAGAATACGCGTGGTGGCTTACTTCACTCGGTTATGAAGTGCATCTTTTTGACCTGTCCGAAAGAAACATCGCGATGAGCAGTCTTTTGGCAGAAGAATACAAGGGCTTCGAGCTCGCGGCCAAGGAAGTGTGCGACGCGAGAGATGTCCCGAGAGAGGACAGCAGCTGCGACGCGGTCCTTTTCATGGGGCCCCTCTATCACATCACGGATCACGATGAGCGGATAAAGGCAGTCAAGGAGTGTTACCGTCTGCTCAGAAAGGGCGGAAAGCTTTACACAGCAACGCTTACGCCGTTCTCGTGCCTGCTTCACAACATCACCGTTTATTCGCCGAACGGCGAGAACAAGAACACCTGGCTAGAGGATCCGGGCTTCGTAAAGATGATAGAGAGGGAGCTTGATGACGGGTGTCATGTAAATCCCGGAAGAACAGTCTACAGCGGCATTGGGAGCGCGCATTTTCACTCGGCCGCGACCCTCAGAGAAGAGCTCGCGGAAGGAGGCTTCGGTGAGACGGAAGTGCACGGGATCATGGGCGGAGCGTGGCTCGTCCGTGACCTCGATACACTGTGGGAGAATGAGATCTCGCGTGAGGCAATAATGAATACCGTAAGGCTCCTGGATGGTCACGAGGAGATCCTGGGACTGTCCGGTCATCTGCTCGGGGTGTCTGTGAAAGGTTGATAGTTTGCTGCCTGATATTTGGGCAATAAGTCAAAAATATTAGTTTTCTTTGATTTTTAGTATAAATATTAGGCAGATTTTTATATTATTGTCCGAAGAAGGATCCTCTTGCGAGGATTAATAGGAACTGCGCGAATTTAGTTCGGGAGAATCATTATGAACAAGAAGATTTGGAGCGCTCCGATAGCGCTGATCGTAGTTTTGGTCGCTGCGCTTATTTTCGGCGGGATCACAGTATCAGCTGATACAGTCGCATCAGGTGAATGCGGTGCCAGTGCAACTTGGACGCTTGACAGCGAAGGCACGCTGACCATTGGCGGAACAGGCGACATGGCTGATTACAATTGGAATTCGGCTCCCTGGTATTCTCAAGCGGAGAATATTAAGGCAATCGTCATCGAAGACGGAATAACTGGGATCGGCGCAAGAGCGTTTATGAATTTATCAAACGCTGCATCCGTAAGCATCGGAAGCGGTGTTACAAGTATCGGTTACGAAGCTTTTTATAATGATATTGCCCTTACATCCGTTACTATTCCTGACAATGTCAAAAGCATGGACAGCGAAGCATTTGAGTATTGCAGCGCGTTAACCACTGTAACATTCTCAGGACAGAGTACTATAACCGAGATCCCATATGGCTGTTTTGCCTATTGTAATAAATTGTCATCGGTCAACATTCCGGATTCTGTTACAACTATCGGCGGATATGCGTTTAGTGATTGCAATTTTACGGAATTGACAGTTCCTTCAAACATTACAACAATCGGAGAAAGTGCATACAGAAATTGTGACGGCCTTACTTCTGTGACTATGAGCGAAGGAGTAACAACAGTACTAGCTTATGCCTTCGCATATTGCGATAACCTGGCTACCGTAGATTTTCCGAACACATTGACAGAAATAGGATACCAGGCATTTTACTCTTCCGGGTTAACCTCGGTTGTTTTACCTGATCAGCCTGTCAGCATAGGTGACCAGGCTTTTGCATTTTGTGAACATCTTGAGACGGCCTGTGTAACACTGGCAGATTATTGTCAGGGTTCAGGCATGTTTTCAACGTGCACCAATCTCAAAACCGCAACAATTAAAGGCAACCCTCAATATTTCGGTTACAACACGTTCAATAGTTGTGTGAATCTTACATCAGTAACGATTCCTGATTCCGTTGAGGTAATATATGGTTATACATTCAAGAATTGCAGCAAGCTTGAGAACATCACGCTTCCATCCGGTCTGAAAGATATCAAATCACAATGCTTTGAAGACTGCACAAGCCTGACCTCAATCGATTTGCCAAATACATTAGAAAACATTGGTGGAAAAGCTTTTAATAATTCGGGACTTTATTCTGTCTTCATTCCTTCGAATGTTGAGCTTGGTGAAGAAGTTTTTTCCCGTTGTGATAATCTTCAGGACGTAACTATTGATGCGGGTGTTACTTCCATTCCGAATTACGCTTTTTCCGGATGCCTTTCTTTGAAAACAGTATCCATTCCTGATACTGTTACCAGCATTGGTTATGCGGCTTTTGCCAGCAGCGGCATAGAATCTGTTGTAATACCGGATTCTGTTATAACTATCGATGAATGTGCATTTTATAATTGTCATAAGTTAAAGTCAGTAACGATAGGTGAAGGTGTTGAAGCCATAGGGCAAGTAGCTTTCTATGGCTGTAGCGCATTAGAATCAATAGCCATTCCGGGCACAGTTAAAATCGTGAATGTTGAAACATTCGCTAAATGCTATAGCCTTAAGTATCTTGAGCTGGGTGAAGGTGTCGAAGAAATATGGCAAAACGCTTTTTGCGACTGCACTTCTCTTGAGACCATTATTCTCCCGAGTACTATTATTGATATGCGCTATCAGGCCTTCTACGGTTGCTGCTGTGTAAGAGATATTTATTGTAATGCTGCGTGTGGATTTAATTGGGATGATGACGGCGATGATTTCAAAGATCCGGGCCTTAAGTCTACGATCTGCCATGTCGGCGAAGGTCTGGCCGATGATTTTGCAGCTTCTTATTCCCATGTTAATGTCACATTCGTAGACGGAACAATCAGCGATGCACGTCTTGTAGGTCATTCAATTACGCTCTCAGCTGATATCGGTGTCAATTTCTTTATAAGGCTTCCCGAAGGATATGACAGCAGCAATACCAAAGTAACATTTACCTGGGGCTATGGGGATAGAGCAAGAACCGTCAAGGGCGAGCTCGTTGCTGTCAATCAGTATGGCGCCAACTACAAAGTTACCTGCGGCGTAGCAGCTTGCGAAATGGGTGATGAGATCACCATGGTAGTTAAGAGTGGAAAGAAAGAACTTATTACTGATGAGTATTCAGTGCTTCAATACATAAACGTTCTCGGCCATTCGAGCGAGTATTATGAGCTTCAGGATTTGATCGCATCAATGGTCTTCTATGGATCGAGTTCTCAAGTGTATTTTGATTATCGTACAGATCATGACCTCTATGATGTCGCTGAGATCAGTTCGGATGCTTACTCCCGTGCAATTAGCTATATACTTGAAGTATATTACGATAACGCTAATCCTGACGCTACTCCTGATCCGGCATGGATGACTATCAAGGATATCGAAAACGATGATCTCGGCATCAAGTACTATGCTACGTCAGTTATCTGTGGTTCACAGACAAAGGTCAGGTTCTATTTTGAGGTAACAGACCAAGCTAAGTTTGATAATCTGACAGCTTCTTATAATTCTCAGAGTTTGAGCTTTAAGAACAGAACACTCGGCGGTAAGGATCTGGTCTACATCGAGACTCCGGGCTTGGCTGCGGGTGCCATCGAGAGTGCGATCACAGTAAAGATCGGCGGCAACAATTATTCATACGACTATAGGTATTACTTGCGCCAGTGCATAACAAACAGCGAGTATGGGGATTTTGCTGAGACAGCTTTATATCTGTACGCCGTATCACACTATGCAAGAATCTATCAGGAGAGTCTTGGTTAATGGTTTAAGGGAAAATATATAGAAGTTTAGGAATGATTGCATTGTTTTTGGGAGGATCAACATGAACAAGAAAACTTGGAGCGCCCCGATTGCGCTGATCGTAGTTTTGGTTGCTGCGCTTGTTTTCGGCGGGATCACGGTATCTGCGGATACCACCGGAACCTGCGGAGCTGAAGGCGATAATCTGACCTGGTCACTGGATAGTGAGGGCGTATTGACCATCAGCGGAACGGGCGCTATGGCTGAATATGAAGGTCATGCACCTTGGTATTCGGAAAGAGCTAAGATAAAGTCTGTCGTTGTCGGAAATGGTGTTACAACCATCGGTTGGAATGCGTTCAACGGGTACGATAATCTTGAGACCGTAACGCTCGGCTCAAGCGTAGAAACCATTGGAACGTATGCTTTTAAAGATTGTGCGAAGCTGACCACAGTGTCATTCCCGAATTCGTTAAAGGGAATAGGTTTTCATGCCTTTGACAATTCAGGACTCACTTCTCTGTCACTTCCTTCCGGAATAGAAGGGATCGGTGAATGTGCTTTCTTACATTGTGACGGACTTACATCACTGGACTTTACGTTCGATAAAGATGTGAGCTTCGGCCGGGGTGCGTTCGAGGCGTGTTCGAATCTTACTTCTGTCACATTGAAAGGCAATCTTAAGAATGTCGGCTATAGTATGTTTAACGACTGCGAAAGTCTTGCTGCAGTAACACTTCCTGACAGTGTGGAGTACATTTATGATTACGCATTTAATGATTGTACGAGTCTCACTTCTTTTGCAATTCCGGCTGGTGTAAAGACCATTTATAGGGAGGCGTTTTCAGGCAGTGGAATCACATCCATAACAATTCCCGCAACGTTAAATGATGAGTATGAAAATGCCTTTTCCAGCTGCCTGGATCTTACAACTGTCACTTTTGCTGACGGTGTTACTTCTATACCGGAGTACGCATTTTACGGCTGCCAGTCTTTGACAACGGTAAACATTCCGTCCAGTGTAACAAGCATAGGAGATTATGCTTTCGCTGAAACCGGCTTGGAATCCGTAACACTTTTGCCCACTGTGACGCATATGGGAGAGCGGGTTTATAGCGGTTGCAAAAAACTTACAACGGTTATGATTTTGGATGGCGTAACTGAAATTGCTACCGGAACATTCGGAGATTGTACAGCATTGGAAACGATCAGTTTCCCTGCCAGTGTAACAACTATTGGAGTCTCCGCGTTTTCCGGAGCCGGACTTACATCACTTGAGCTTCCTTCGACAATAACAAAAATCGATAATGGTGCTTTCTCTTATACTAAGCTGACTTCTGTGGAGATTTCAGCTACTGTGAATTATGGCACTGCGGTATTTATCGGATGTGAGGATCTCAGGTCAGCTACTATTGCTGATGGCGTTACTTTAATTAATGACTATACGTTTATGGATTGTACTTCTTTAAAATCCATAGCTTTACCTTCAAGTGTAAACACTATTGGTGAATATGCTTTTGGTTTTACGGCGCTGACATCATTTACTGTACCGAGTACAGTTGATTCTATTGGCATGTTTGCTTTTTATGAATGTGATGATCTTGCTACAGTAACTTTTGATGACAAAGACACTCCGCTTTACATTGGAAGAAAAGCGTTCTCATATTCAGGACTGGAGTCAATCGTTATTCCGGGCTTCGTCAGATATACAGACTACGACAATACAACTTATGCCGGTATCGGCGAAGAGCTCTTCGCCAGCTGTTATAAATTAAAGAGCGTAGAGATCCTTGAAGGCGTCGAATACATCGGTGTTCATGCATTTGATTATTGCACAGCTCTTGAGACAGTCATCATTCCGGGCAGTATTGAGTATATTGACGATGACGCATTCAGATACTGCTGTCATGTAACAGATGTTTATTGTTATGCTGACCCCACATTTACCTGGGAAGAAGATGGTGATGATTTTATTATAGATACGCATTCGACTACCAGATTCCATGTAGAAGGACCTGCGAGTGCTTTTGAAAGTGCTTATCCCGATGCTAATGTTGTATTTGTCGGCAGCTCTAATTTGGATGCTTTTGTAGTCGGTCACTCAATTACACTCTCAGCTGACATCGGAGTCAATTTCTTTATCAGGCTTCCCGAAGGATATGACAGAAGCAATACTGAAGTTACGTTTACATGGGGCTTGGGTGATCGGGCTAATACTGCCAAGGGCAAGCTTGTTTCAATAAACCAGTATGGCGCAAATTACAAAGTCACATGCGGAGTCTCGGCATGTGAGATGGGTGATGAGATCACCATGGTAGTAAAGAGCGGAGAGACCGAGCTGATAAGCGATAAGTATTCGGTAATTGAATACATAAATATTCTTGCTACTTATCAGTACTATTCTCAAGAAGAACTCCAGGATCTGCTTGCGGCAATGGTCTTCTATGGTTATAGTGCTCAGTCCTATTTTAATTATCGCAAGGATAACCGCATTGATTGGTATAATGAGGTGTCCTCTGTTAATAGAGGTCATGTTTATGAC
This sequence comes from Clostridiales bacterium, assembly GCA_017554745.1. Lineage (GTDB taxonomy): Bacteria > Bacillota > Clostridia > Saccharofermentanales > Saccharofermentanaceae > Saccharofermentans. The sequence goes on from JAFZHS010000019.1 coordinate 128,803, forward strand.
TTCTGTGATGCTCTCTATATAACTCCTCCTTTACCTGATCCGGCTTGGATGACGATCAAGAATATCGAAAATGATGACCTCGGCATCAAGTTCTATGCTGCTTCCGTGCTTTGCAGTTCGCAGACTAAAGTCAGGCTCTATTTTGAGGTAACAGACCAGGCTAAGTTTGCTAATCTGACTGCTTCTTACAACTCAAAGAGCCTGAGTTTTAAGACCAGAACGATCGGTGGTAAAGATCTGGTATATATCGAGACTCCGGGCTTGGCTGCGGGCGCTATTGAGGAGGCGATCACAGTAAAGATCGGCGGCAAAGATTATTCTTACGACTACAGATATTACTTGCTGCAGTGCCTGACTAACATCAGTTACGAAAGTTTTGCTGATACGGCTTGCTATTTGTATGCTGTTTCACACTATGCTAAAATCTACCAGGAGGGACTTACAAATGGTTAAGGAAGAATACAAAGAATTAGATATTGAAGTAGTCAAGTTCGAGAACATTGACGTAATTACAGACAGCGATCACAAGGATGAGGGCAAAGTGATCCCATAAGTCTTGCGGTCAGTTTTATTTTTCAAATACAGGCAGTCTCATAACGAGGCTGCCTTTTTTTGAAAAATTTTCCCCAAAAGAGAACCTTTCCTTTTTTCGCATCGTCCTATGGGTAAAAGATGAGAGATCATCGAACCACAGGAGGTACTTAAAATGAATTGGAAAAAGAGATTTATCTGCATCGTTACTGTTTTGTCTTTGGCTTGCCTGATGCTTACGGGATGCGGTAATGCGAAGCACAAGCTGTCCGGGAAGTACGAGAGCGAATCCGGCAGATATGAGATCAAGTTCGAAACGGACGGGGACTGCACATGGTATCAGGACGGACAGTTCTTCGAAGGCAGCTACTATTGGGATAAGGATGATGAAGTCTATTATCTCGATATCAAAGGCAGCGGATTTTATTCCAATACGACTTTCGAAGCTGAGCCTGACGGCAAAGATCTGATCGTCACCGGCGGCGTGGTAAAGGGCGAAGTCTTTTCGAAGTAACCGTGATCTCTTAGCGGGAGTATAATTAATGTACTACCCGTGAAGAGGACGCGAGAATGAATGCATTGATACCTGATGAGCAGATAGAGCTTCAGGAGCTTCAGAAGAGGACTGACATAGCGGTGATCAGCGATGATGTTGCTTCGCGCGAGGAGCTTATTGATTCGTTGAGACGCTATCTGATGCTGCCCAGGAAGGACAGGAGATTCTCGGATTATTATTCGGTCAGGCTCTTTGGCTGCAATGTGCCGGATATGTTCTCGACGATGCGTTACCGCTTCAAGTTTGAATCGCCGGTGCCGGTCAACGAGACGCTGTTTATCTCGGAGCCTGACCTGTATTACAACAAGAAAGCTTTTGATGAAGGCCTGGTCAATCTGTGTTTTGTCATCGGATATTCGGGCTCGGGCAAATCGGTGCTCACCCAGGATTACGAGGGCGAAGGCATCGAGAAGGTGGAGCTTGACGATCTCGTTTGCGTCAAGGATCACTACACGCTTGATGAACTGAAAACAAAGGGCGAATTGCTGTATTCGTTTTTCGCAGGACCGGGCGAAAAGTATTACATCTCCAGAGAAGAGCGCGATCCGTTTGCCGATCACAGCGAAGTCTTCGTGAGATTCATTGATTTCGCGCGCGAATATGCTGCTGTCCATAAAGACAAGAGATTTATCCTGGAAGGGATCTGGACTTATCTGTTCTTCGATGATCCATCAGAATTTGACGACTATGCCGTCTTCATGAAGGGCACGTCTCTTGCCAAATCGAAGCTCCGCAGGATGAAGCGCGAGGCCGGGAACAGCCTTGCCAAATCCATCGACCGGATCCTTGAGTTCGGTGTTTATGCCAAAGATTCGGCCCTGCACGACGGCAACGTCGATAAATGGAGGCATTACTTCGAGAAGAGCCCGAAGACTGTCATCAAGCCGGAAGACAACGTGTTTACACTTCTTCGCGGGAGCATAATGTCTGAGATCAACAGTATCAACGACTGCTTTGTCCACGGCGATGCGGAAGGCATTAAGTCCATCATGGAGAGCGCTAAAACGAGTTCTGACATGGATATCGCGGAGAAGGCGGTCGTTATCGAAGAGTGCAGGCGGGCGCTTGTTGACATGGCGTGAGAAGGCGCGGAGGACGCGTATGTCTGTAAAATGTTTGTCACGGGTTTCACTCAACTTTCACTCATACTTCCCCCAACGTTCCCCAAAATTAGTCCCCGGCGGAATGATATACTTCGGGTGGCAGAAAGGAAGCGCTGTTCATGTCAGGGGATTTGCGCTGGAGAAGAATAGCGCTTCCCGGAGTGCCGGTAAATGGGGATTTCATTTCAGGAGAAGGAATAATTAATGATTAAGGCTAAACGCAGCAGATTTGCGGCTGCTTCATTGATATTGGCGCTCGCATTTTCGGGATGCGCGCAGCAGGCAGAGACCGGTACGTCTGACATGACGGTCACAGATCCTGCGACGACAGAAACCCAAGATACATTAGAGATAGTTGAGCCTTCGGCGACACAGGAATTTGTGCCGTTCGAGTTTAATCCGCACGCATATTCAGCCATACTTGAGACCTGCTACAGCGAGGAATACCGCGATTCGTTCTTTAATCTCTGCGACGCTTTGCAGGAAGGAAAGACCACGTTCGAGTGTCCGAGCGAGGAGGTATACAAGTGGTGTATGGATCCGGTTACTCTCAACCAGCTCTATCCTGTTGCCGTCATGCAGCTTGAGACAAGCGACGGCGGATATTCGGACGGCGTTGGACATTTCAGCTATAAAAAATCTGTTGAGGAATATCTCGCAAGGCAGGAGGAGTTCCAAAAGGACGTCACTGACATCATGAATTCCTACATCAGGAGCGATTACACCGACTTCGAGAAATGCCTCGCGCTTTACGACTATATCGATTCCAATTACTCATACGATCACGACGGCGAGGTCGGCAAGACGCAGGACGGCTCCGGCTACACATGCTACAAGCTCAAGAAGGGCATCTGCTGCGACATCGGCGCGTGGTACGCGTATCTTCTCATGGAGTGCGGCGTGAACGCCATAGAGGTCCAAAACTGGGGCACAGATGACAGCCTCGGCTATCACGCATGGACGTTTGTCGAGATCGACGGCAGGGGCTATCACATCGATGCTACTTGGGGCCTTAAGTCCGAGTATGAGACCGAGAACCTGATCATGGATTATTTCATGATGACCGACAGCGACAGGGCCGAATCAGGCTATCTTGCTGAGGACCTGCAGGTGCCGATCCTTCCGTACTTCTATGCCAAGGACTGCCCTGATTACGACTTCACCGCAAGCGACACCAGATACCGCCTGCCTTACTATTCTTCGTGCGAGAGTTACGACACCGATCTGAATATCATTTACTACCGTGAGGGATATTACGGTGCGGCAGATGAGGAGTTTGTGTACGAGTAAGGGCGATACAGTCCCTCTCCCATTTGATATAATTACAGAAGATAACCTGGGGAGGGAATCATCGTGGAACGCAAAAACACTTTCAGACGCATTGCAGCCATAGTACTCATTTTCGCACTCGCATTATCAGTGACCGCGTGCTTCGGAAAGTCTGCAGTCCCCACAAAAGAAGAGGCTTTGGAGCAGTGCCTGAATTCCGATCCGAACAGCAAGAAGCATTATAAGTACGGCAGGGCGGATCTCCTGTCGGTATGGGGCGACCCTGATATCGGTGATGAAGACAGCGATGTTCTGGTCTGGAAATGCAGAAAAAACAAGTTCCTCATCGTGGAATTCAATCCCGATCATCTTTATAAGATCAGCCGCATGTATGCTTCGTACACGCAGGAGCTCACCACACTTCTGAGGAACAACGGCTCCATTTATGTCAGCCCGAGAGGTGCCGTCAAGACTGATTACACCAGGTGTATCCGGATGGAAGAATCGTGGTTTGACGAGGAGCAGCTGGAAAGACTTGATCTGGGTAAGATCATCGAGATCGAGTTTGACGGAGGCTTCATGGAGACTTTCCCGGAGCAGATCAACCAGCCGTATTCCATCAAGGTCACAGGGAAAGTGCCTGACTCAGAACAGAGAGAGCTATATGAGGAGGCCTGGTATATACAGGAGCGTTTCGCGGCCGACCAGAGAGTCGTTGCCGATATTTACATTGAGGAGAAGCCTGAGGTCAAGGCGGCGGCCTTCTACGGCATCTGCTTTGATGATCTTGCGAACCACGTATTTATAAATCCGCTCTACGGCTACGATTATTACTACAGCCAGACGGCCGGCATTCTTGGCTCGCCTGTTTATGTCGGATTCGAAAATGTCTCCAAACCTTCACTGTCATTCTGGTATTTCGAGGAGAACTTAAGAGGTGTTCCCGAGAGGAACATCATGATGCTCCATTACAGCGAAGAAGACCAGCAGTACTACATAATGGACGAAGCTGTTCTGGATACGGACTTGAACACGATCACGGCCTCCATCGAAGAGGGCGGCGTGTATGTTCTGGTTGACGCATACCAGTGGTTAAGGGCAGTGGGCAAAGATGCTTCCGATTATAAGTATGATTTTGACCCGACGGCCTTTGATTCAGACTGGGAGCGCGAGTGCAATACCGGCAGCATAATGGATCTTGCCGATAAGAAATGGGCAGTGGCAAATGCGCCCGATTTCCGTGTGTCTACACCTAAAGAACTGGCCTCTGCCGTCTACTATATAAATGCTTTCTCTGATGCCCGTATCTATTATTCGATCACGCTCGAAAACGATATCGATCTTACGGGCTATGAATGGGTACCGTGCGGCTGGTACGGCAGATCGGGCGATCACCCGTTCATCGGCACGGTCGACGGCCAGGGCCATACGATCAACGGAATGCGGATCGAAGCAGAGGCAGATTATTTTGACGCGGGCTTCTTAGGCTGGGGATACGATATCGTGATGAAGGATATCTCATTTACGAATGCGTATGTCAGCGGCAGCGGATGCGTGGGCATCGCAGGCGGCGAGATCTACGGCACACATATCTGGGAGAATGTCCACGTCCAGGGCGAAGTGGCCGGAAGTGATACCGAATACGGTTCTATCATCGGCAGGGAAGGCGGCACGTCCTTCAAGAACTGCACATTTGATGTTATCGCCAACGGCGAGCCTTTCAATTATTACTCTTACAGGAAAAAGATCGATGCCGAGGTCCCGGTAACGGAGACATTTACGCTCACGTTAAACAGCGATTACACCATTACACGCGACGAGCATACGGGCTTCAGAAATCTTGCCTGGCATGTCGAACACGACGGCGTGCAGATCCTTGAGCGCCTTGCCGAGGACGATACCACGCTCGGTACAGACCTTCAGTGGTACGACGGCAGCACGGGCAGCTTCAGGATATATCTTGTCGCATATATCGACGACTACTATGTGAGGGTCAGCAACATTATCGAGTACACGAAATAAGCTTGATATCAGACCCATTAATGTCACGTGCGTTGTTATAAAATAATGATGTGCAGGAATTGCCCTGCGCTCTATCATCGCGGGATCGGAGATGTTATAAAGCATGCTTTCTTTTGAAGAGACAGTAGCCTCATCAGATAATTCTATTCTTGTGATCACACTGGCGGTCGTCATTGCGGCCCTTTTGGTCTTGCTGGTATTTGTGGCATTCCGCCTCCGGAGGCAGCAGTACAGCATCTACAGGCAGGAGCGGATCGAGCGTGAGATCGCGCAGAGACGAAGGATAAGAGTGTCCGATAAGAATGAAGTTTTCGAGCGCGATAACTACACATGCCAGATATGCGGCATCTCAAGAGATTTTTTAGACAGTCTGTGTGAAGGATTAGGCGATTATCTTCTGCTCGAGGCAGACCACATCAGGTCTGTATCGCAGGGCGGCACGGGCAGGGATATCGATAATCTGCAGTGCCTCTGTTGGCGATGCAACCGCAAGAAGGGCGGCCACAGGACCAACGAAGAAGTCAGGGACATGATCGATTACGGGATCGAATATCTTGACCCAGAAGACTGGTAGAATCTTTGTAGGATTTGCTTTGAAGAGGTGAGCCAAAATGGGCACTTGCTATCACTTTAATATGGATATTCCCGATCCCGACGTGATCTTTCACGACGGTTACTATTACCTGGTCACGACGACCATGCATTTCTTCCCGGGCGGAGAGATATTGAGATCTTCTGATCTTAAAAAGTGGGAGCACTATTCGTATGTGTTTGACAAGCTCGAGAGCACGCCTGACCAAAGGCTCGAGGGCAACGGATATATCTATGGCAAAGGCATGTGGGCACCGACTTTAAGATACCACGAAGGCGTGTTCTATATTGCCTTCTCTTCGAACGATATGAACAAGACATATCTCTTCAGGTCAGAGAGCCTGGCAGGCCCCTGGAAACGTAATGAGATAAAGGGTTTCTACCACGATCATTCGCTGCTTTTTGACGGCGGCAAAGCATATGTTGTTTACGGCAATACCGACATTCATCTGACGGAATTAAATGAGGATCTCACGGGCCCTCAAGAAGGCGGGCTCGACCGTGTAATAGTTGACGATTCAGGCAATCCGATGCTGGGCCTTGAGGGCTCGCACATCTATAAGATCGACGGCAGATATTATCTTTTCATGATCCATTCCCTGCGCGACCGCTGGAGAAGAGTGGAAGCGATGTATGTCGCAGACAGCCTTGACGGTGAGTTCAAAGGCGGAGATATCTTCGATAACGACCTCGGCATCAGGGATTCGGGGATCGCCCAGGGAGGTATAGTAAAGGGCTCGCGTGGCGATCACATCATCATGTTTCAGGACAGCGGCGCGATAGGAAGACTTCCAGTTGTCGTGCCGTTCGAATGGCGTGACGGCAGGCCGGTTTTTGATGAGGAAAATGTTGTGGAAGAATGCGTGCTTGAAGGCCTCTGCGGCAGCGATGATCTTGCGGACGGACATAAGGATTTCTGGCAGTTTAACCACGAGCCCGACATGAGCCTCGTGAAGTTTGATGGCGGTTTTTCCATCACCACCGATAAGGTCTGCAGGAACATTTTTCATGCGAAAAATACACTCACGCAAAAGATATTGGGACCTGTCTCTCAGGCGACTGTTACTATTGATGGAAGCGCTCTGCAAGACGGCGATCTTGCGGGACTTTCGGCGTTCCAGGGCGACTACGCTTTCGCAGGTATCACGAAGGAAAACGGCGAGTATCTCGCAATCATGATGAGCAACACCAGCAAAGGCGGAATCTGGGATCTGAGCGAAGAAGAGGGCGTGACCGAAGAGAAGATCAAGCTTAACAAAGACACTCTCACGGTCAGGGTCGTGTGCAATTTTAATAACGATACCGCGACGTGTTTTATTGAGACAGATGAAGGCTTTGTCCGGATAGGAACACCGCATAAATTATGCTTCAGGCTTGACCATTTTACGGGCGCAAGATTTGCGCTGTCGTGCTTTTCTACTGCTCAGTGCGGCGGCACTGCTTTGTTTAGAAAATTCGAGATTGGATAAGTTTTGCAGCTGCAACATTTTCGCCGCCTGCGATGTATTAATGGTATAAAGCGACGGAGGAAAAACATCATGTTTACGAATATAAATACAGACGGAAGAAGGCTTGCAAAGCGTGTGGTCACTGTGATCCTCGCGGCTAGCTGTATTTTATCTTTATGCGCGTGCGGCAGGGCAGCTTCCGGCAGTATGAACGTCATTACCGATCAGGATAAGATCCACAAGCAGATCGTTAAGATGCTCGATTTTGATATCGGTGCTGAATATATCGAAGAAGCCGAGATGACCAAGAGCAAATCCGTTGATACATACGGCAAGGTCAAGATACTTGTTAAGGAAGGCGAAGAAGATAATCTTACCAAGCTGCTCCAAGAACATCTTGGCAGCGGGATGGATCAGGAAGTGTCGCACCTCCCGGGATATCAGGGCCATCAGTATGCGGAAGAATTAAAAAAGATGAGTGATATCAGATACTATGTGACCTTTAAGGAAGGCACTGTCGCCAAATCCATAGATATCAATCTATATGTCGCCAAAGACAGTGACAGCACTTACCTTTATATCTTCGGATAAGCGAGATTGGCCGCATATCAGGACCCGTAAAATACCCTCGTTTGATTCTTTTTGTAAAGCTTTACATAAAAGACCTTATGAACAGAATGAGTTTATGCGTAGAAATGCGGTTTTTATCTGATTCCTCGTGTTTCTCTGAATAATAAACTTGCGATAATACCCTTTTACAAAATCAGGCAAGCAATTCAATTGCTTGCCTGAATATTTAATCGTAGGTGACTTGTATCAATGCGGCACACCTACACCGCAATCAAATTTCAAAGTCGCTATTGTTCAAAAACTCAGTGTATGGGCGGAGGAGTTTTGCATTAAAAAGAATTGTTTTTTCTCCGCAGGTTTCGCAATATCTGGCATTACCCGTATTTTTGTGTTGTTCGATGCCACAAAAAATGCCATTTTCATCCTCTACACGATAACCTAAGCAATAATTAAAGACGTCAAAACCACATATTTTACAATGCTTTGAATTTAATGAAAATTCTTCGTTATCACAATTAGGACATTTAATAAATTGAAGATTATCATCCACAGGAAAACCATCATTGTATAGCATAACCACCAATCACCTCTATTTTTCTATCTTGCACCTGGTCTGTTTCCTCAAGTATTACTCGAATTGCATTTATGTGTTCATTAACGATTTCAGCGGTTCTACCATTGTCCATATAAATATAGATGTTATCATTGTCATCAATAAATGCCGTTGAATAAATCAGACTTGAAAGCAGATCCAACATATTATCGTTGTATAACATAGAATGATGCTTTACGTACTCCCAATATGGATACTCTATTAATTCTGGTGGAACTTTATTTGAATACTCGAGGTAGTATTTGTATTTCTTTTCAAAATTTGAATACCAATTGCCTGATGTGGTTTTTCTTCCGCAGAATGGACAAAAGCTTCCAGAATATGACGCTAACAATCCATCTTTTGGACACTTATTGTAAAGAGATGTTCCGCAAATATGGCAGAAGTCAGTATTTTTGTCTATTTGATGATTGAGGCATACCGGACAAATTCTAGGTTTTGTAATTTTTTTATTGTTTTCAATAGTAAAGTCTCGCATATATCTATATCTGATATGCTCTATTCCTGAAGATTTAATAAGTTCTTGCTCTTCACGGAAACGTGCAAACAAACCTTGTGATTGACGTTTACCCGCTATACTTTCACCACAATAAGGGCAATATTCTGCGGAATCATCATTTATATAAGAATGACAGTGAAAACACTTTCTGCAAAATGACGAGAACTTTATTCTGCGCGAAAAACTTGCGGTAATGCCTTTGTATATTGCTTCGTCAATACCGACTGTAATAAATTTGCTGAAGTTTCGTATCAGTTGGTTTTCATATTTTGTGTATTGTCTAGGCATATAGGTTGCCTCAAATACTCGTTTATACTTTCGTCCAGCGGCATCTTCAGAAACATCAAATAACAAAGCAATCTCTTCAACGGATATTGAGAAATATCGTAGTATTGCCGTTGGCATAAGGAATTCTGCTGCAAAGTAATGAGCTTCCTTTTCGAGAACCTCATATTCTTTATCAGTCAAGCCCGACCGACTAAGTTCACCTATATCGAATTCAGTAAGATGTCCAAGAATAACATGTCCGATCTCATGCATTATTGTCCAAGAATTATGATGATCATCATCTATCGTGTCATCATAAACAATAAGATACTGGTTGCCGTTTATTCGGAGTACTCGACCATCCGCATTAAGTTCCTTCAGGTGTAGCGGATCCTCAGATTTTAGTATTGGTTTGGCCTCATTCCAAGACAAACATGTAACATATCCGGAAAGCTCACCTAATACAGCAGATATTGATATAGGAAAAGAATCATAACCATATTCTAACAATAATTCATAAGCCTTTTCAGTAACATATTCGAATCTTGGCTTATTTGGAATTCTTCTCGTTTGCATAATTCAAAAACATTTCTACCTGCTTATAAAGATCATCCAGATCTTCGTCCTTAAGAGAAGAGTTACGTGCAATACCTTCAATAATAAGCGACGCAGTTTCTTGTTGTTTTTGGGTTTTTAAGCCCGGAAAGACACGCTCGATGGGCGACAAGTCATCAGACGGTGAATATCCAGCATATTTAAGTATTTCCTCGTGAGGAATACATAATGCATCTGCTATGGAACACAATACTTTAAGTGAAGGGAGTCTTCGCTGATTTGTTTCAATACGCATAATTTCAGTGTGACTGATGCCGGCTTTTACAGCAAGTGCGTTACGGCTCATATTCATTTTGGTTCTATTTTCCTTAATAAAATCACCTAACGTCATTGAAAAACCCTCCAATCTTATGACACTTATTATAATACTAGTTGAACCTATAGGCAACACGTTTCGATAAAAATGTGACATAAAGTTCAAAAATGTGTTGACACAGAGGCTGTTTCCCCATATAATCAAGTTGAACCTAAAGGTTCAATACGATAAGGGAGATAATTCTTCTTGTGGACAATATAACGATTTACCGTTGCACTTATAGGTGCCCCATTAATAAAAAGTGTTTTATTCTTAAGACACTTAAACCACTTCAATATCCTATTGTAGTTTGCCAGAAGTGTTCAGCGTTCAAAAAAGATGTTGAAATCATTATCGGAGATGAAAAGCCTCCTTAACCTTTTATAAGATTACTTGCAAACAAGCCGCATTGACGTACTAAATTGCAGATTCTCAATACAAATTATTTGTTTGAATCTATCAAAGTCATTGCGGCTTTTGTATTGGGAATCAGCGTGATCTTAATAAAGGAGGCATTTTTATGCAGAATAATAAAGACAATGCTGAAGCCAATACAACAAGACATCAGAAACGCAAGGCAAATCTCGATGATGGCTGTAATCCGGAACTTGTTAAAGGTGCCGATTTTGATGGGTATCTTGGTATCCCGATTATAAAGAAACCAAAAGAGTACAGAATACCTACAGGTATTTCGCCATTCTCCTGTCGTAATCGAATAAAGAACGATGACGAAGCTATAGGGTTCTTTGAGAATGATCCCGTGTTCGCGGATGTGCTAATCAATCCAGATAAATATGATGAAGAGTTCAAAGGAAGAATCATTATTTCCCTTGACTGTTCATTATATAGAAGTTCTCCATTGGCTGTCCAAATAACGAACACTTATAGGAATAGGGCTCTGGGTTATCATTTTCAAACAATTGGCGCATATGTAATTCCGTTAATAAGATGGGGCAATTCACTTACATACACGACGTCTGTATTACCGGAGAAGGTGGCATTTCTTGGAGCAGAAAAGCACAGTATTGTAGCAGTATCTACCTACGGATGTTGTCAGACAAGGGATGATAAGATTGAGTTTTCAAATGGCCTTAAAGCTATGATGGAAACAATTGAACCTGAAGTCGTTATCGTATATGGCTCAATGCCTGACTCTATCTTTGTTCCTTATCTCACGAAAGCTAGATTCATCCATTTTCCGGATTGGACGACTCGAATGCATGGAGGTGACAAGTAATGGGTAGTGGAAGCAGCAGTTCATACAATGACATTACTACAGGCTCCCAGCCCTATGCTCCAACATATAGTGTCACGAAAGATATGCTGAAAAAAGATATGAAGGATTCGGACATATATAATCCAAACACTGGATACTTTCATAATCCGTCGGCTCAGAATTTGGAAGAATCTATTCGTGACGGAGACATATACAGTGGCGAAGAGAAAGCCGATACAAGTTTTCCCTATGTTTTGGATACGGCAGGAAACATTATATTTGGGAAAAGAGCCAATCCGAACAACCCAGAAAAACGTTCACCTCATCCTACACTTATTGGCGGTAAAGATCCTAAGGTTCAGTGTGCAGGTATAATAAAAATAACTGACGGAAAAATTGTATCGGTAGATAATAGGAGTGGGCATTTTAAACCGAACGAACTGTCTATGAAAAAGGTATATAATGCACTTGAGGATCTAAGATCTCGTCATCCCGAAGTTTTCAGTCCTAAGTATAAAGGTGGTAACTAATATGAATATACAAGATATAAAAGCAATAACAGAAGAACTATTCGGAGTTTCATTCGATGGTGATACCTTTGGTCAGAAAAAGGCTTATCTTTATAGGAATGCTCAAAGGATGATTGAAGAAGCGGGCTGGGATGAAACCTATGCAGCATGGTTTGACTACCTAGTACATAAGTGCACAACTCCTGAACTCGTGATTAATTATGTGCATCTTATAAGATATTACGATGACTTTAGTCATGTCATTCCTGATCCATATGATTTCTTGGGGTATTTTTATTACAGGCTCGAATCAGATCCTGCAAAATACAAGGCTGTCGATAATATGGATGAGATGTCTTTTGAGGTCCTTATGAAAGCTGGCATCAAAGAGAATCTTTGGTTAGACGATTCATATATCCCTGAAAAAGATTCGGAAATGGTAAAAGCTATTGAGCGCTGGAAGGAAAAATTAAATGACCAACAAGGATCTTGAGTCAGCAAGTAAATACATAAGTCTTATATTAAGGCATAAACCCGGGACTATAGGTATTACACTTGATGAACATGGTTGGGCTAATGTTGACGAACTTATTGAAGGGGTCTCAAAGACGTATCCTATAAATATTGAGGTTCTTGAAAACATTGTAGCCACAGATAATAAACAGCGTTATTCATTCAACGATGATAAGACACTAATAAGAGCGAATCAAGGACATTCGATTCCAGTTGACGTCAAATTGGCTATAGTAGATCCACCTGAAGTTTTGTATCACGGGACTGGAGAAAAATACGTAGAATCTATTGATACACAAGGATTGATCCCTAAGTCACGCTTGTATGTCCATCTTTCCTCTGACATAGATACTGCAGTAAAAGTTGGTAGCCGACATGGTGAACCAATAGTCTATAAGGTGCTATCCGGGAAAATGGAGCAAGATGGGTTTATCTTCTTCAAGTCAGTCAATGGTGTATGGCTTACCAAAAAAGTTCCGGTAGAGTATATTCAAAAGATATGAACTACCATTTTGTAAGTAGCATAGAAAGGGGCTATCGGTATATCGCCCCCTTTCTACGACAACGATTTAAGTTACGCCGATTGTCTTTGCATAGACTACAGAGATTGTATACATTTATTGAATTCTTCACAGGAATTAAATATCCAAATCTCGACTCAGTTTTATTAAGTAAGTCGGGGTAGTTCTCAGCTGAAAGGTGGATATAGTGGCTTGTAGCCTTAATAGATTTGTGCCCGATATATGTCATCAAAACAGGCAAGACGGCATATGGATCTTCTCCGTGTTCCGATAGTTTTTGTAAACTGTGCACACAGAAAGTATGTCTTGGGTTCTTTTCATAAACTCATTCTGTTCATAAGGTATAATTGACTTACACTGAAACGGGGGTAAAAACATGGAAAAGTTGGAGTTATTTCCGAAGCAGTTAAAGCCTTTCCTTCATCTTCTTGACGAAGGTCACATGGCTACCGGATATGTCGTTGAAGGCGACGACAAGGTCTGTGTCATCGACACCATGAACGGCTATACTGACATCAAGAGTTACATCAAGAAGTTTACGGATAAGCCGATCGTTGTGGTCAACACGCACGGACATCCTGACCACATATTCGGCAATGTTTATTTTGATGAGGCATTGCTTAATCCCAAAGATCTTGAGCTAGCCGAGTCATTTGTTAATCTGCCTGAGTTTGTGGATGCATGCAAGAAATACAACCTGAGGATGCCGCCCTTTAAGCCGGTCAGGGAGGGCGATGTCATTGATCTCGGAGGCAAGACTTTGGAGGTCTATGAGCTGCCCGGACATACTGCCGGAGGCATCGTTCTGCTCCTTAAGGAAGACCGCATTCTCTTTACCGGCGACTCGATCAATCACCATCTCTGGATGATGCTCGACGGGTGCTCGCCTATGGAAGATTTCATCAAGAGTCTGGACCGCATCAAGTTCCTTGAGGAGAAGGCCGATTTCATTTTGCATGGTCACGCGAGAGACTTTGACGACATCTCACTTATCAGGTGTCTCCGTCAGGGAGCTGTCGAGATCGTGGAAGGAAAGACCGCTGATGACGGACCTTACGACTGGTTCGGAGGCGTTGCGAAGCAGCACCATTTCGCGCTTTTGGAAGGCAAGAAGTACAGCCAGTACGAGAACAGTCTGATAGTGTATAACCCGTAATCGCAACTGCAATTCTGCGCAAATAATAAGGGGCCTTCTCTTACCTGAGACAGCCCCTATTAATTTGCATTTTCGCACGCGTGTTATATATTCTCGCCGCCTGTTTCTTCTTCTTTCTTTTCTATCTCGAATGTCGGATAGAACTTAACCGCATTACCGCAGTACATGCACCTTCCGAGCAAAGGCGTATCGGCCAATTCCTTAACCATTTTGCCGCATCTGGGGCAGGGTTTTGCCGAAGCAGGATTGCCGAACTTCGCAAGCTTGGCGTCCGTCAGTTCGATGACCTTTGCGTTGATGAGTTCCGGGTCAACACCCTGCTCGACCATCGCCGCGAACAAGGCCTGCAGCATGATCTCATGCTTTGCGATCGTGCAGCCGATCCCGCCCATCTTAATGTTGGCATCGGCCATCATGTCGGCGCTGTTATTAGTGCCCATCGCCTTAATTGCCGAATACATGTCATTCTTAGCCATAAACTCTCTCCCTTCCGTTATTCCATGTGATGTAAAAGCACCATATTTATTTTAGCACATGGGGTGCTGGGCGGTCTTTACCCGTGAATTGCCTTGCGGTACGCTTGCCCTGCGAACGCACAAAAGTATAAGATGTAGTCACATGAATCCAGGGAGGATAGGCTGATGAAAAGAGAATACTATGAGGATATCGGTTACAAGCCGTTTTTGTTTTATATGATCTTCGGCGTCTCTGCCGACGAACTGCAGGTCTCGCGCGAGAAACACAAGGTCGACGAATTCCCGGAAGGCCTCGACATCGCTTCGTTATCAAGACCTGAGCACTCTGATTACATCGACGGCATCATGGGCGGCGAGATCGGCAAGATCCTCAAAAAGGAAGACAGCGCGCTTTATGAGAAGTGCCTCAAGGCCGGTAAGTGCGTCGTCATCAAGGGCAACATCGCAAAGGATGACACCCTCGATTACATGCGCAATGTCATCGGCATTGTAAAGGCTTTCTTTGACCAGGGCGCGGTAGGTGTTTTGGACCTCCTGACATTCTCTTTGTATGCACCGAAAACATGGACCGACAGATTTTTCGATCAGGACGTCAACGCGCAGAAGCACGTGATCATCCTCTTCACGCAGGAAGAGAACGGCTACTGGATCCACACCAGAGGCATGGCCGAGTTCGGCAGGCCCGACTACGGCATCAGCAACGTGCCCGAGGACAAGCTCGATGACTACAAGCAGGTCATCGACCAGATGGTCTTCTACGGCGGCCAGGGCATCGTTTTCAAGGGCCGTGCGAAGCTCCACACTTTTAACGGCAAGACCTTTGTCGTCACCACAGAGTTCGTCGACGACTTCGATAACGACGACTACAACAATGCGTACTACAAGGTAGAGGTTGTGGACGAGGTTAAGTAAGATTTTTGCATGAGCATGACGAGGCGGGCGCTGGTGCCCGCCTTTTTTGTTGGGGACATAAAAATGTACAAGCACTTGTACAAGCATAGTTGTACATATGCTTGTACATTTGGGCCAAAAACGGCTGTTTGTACAAACACTTGTACAAGCACTGTTGTACATTTGCTTGTACAAACAAACCCCCGCACCAACTTTTCGCGACTACTACTTGACAACTATATCGGGAGGCGATATACTCGGGCTACGATATATCGGGAGCCGATATAGAAGGAGGATAGATTAAATGCCACAGTTAGCGTTAACAGAAGCAGTCTTCTACATTTTGTTGTCGCTGCAAAAACCGCTGCACGGATACGGAATAATCCAGAATGTGGGAGAACTGTCGCACGGGCGGGTGAAGCTCGCCGCGGGCACACTGTACGGAGCGCTTAATTCGCTCGTTGAGAAGGGATGGATAGATGCCCTGCCGGAAAATCCGGAGAGCCGCAAGAAGGAGTACGTGATCACAGCAAGCGGTCTTAACGTACTTAAGGAGGAACTCGCAAGGCTCTCGGAGCTGGTTGACAACGGCAAGAGGCTTTTGGGAGGAAACTGATATGCGCAGAGTCGTTCATAAGTTGTTTTGGATCTGGCAGCTCGAAAAGGAGCAGGCCTGGGTCAATGAGATGGCGTCTCACGGATATTCACTGGAACACGCAGGAAGATTTAGATTTGAATTCGATGAGACCGAGCCTGACAAGTACATCTACAAAGAGATATTCCTTAAGGGATGGGGCGAGAGCGCCGAGAACATAAAGTACTTCAGATTCCTGGAGGAGATGGGCATCAAGGTCGTATGCTACATCAACTATCCGGGAACATGCTGGGTATACACGAGAGCGCTAAAGAAGGATTATCCTGACGGGATAGAGCTTTATTCGGATATCGATTCGAAGATCACATACCAGAAAGTAATGGCGTGGTACATGGTTTTAGTTATCGTGCTGACGCTGGCAGGCGGTCTTTTGAATCTTTGGATGGCGTTGTTTAACGGGTACAGATTCCTGCCGTTAAATTTCATATGCGCCGTTCTCTTACTCGCTTTGTGCGCAGCTGCAATTGTTGCGGAGATACGGAATCTCGTAAAGCTCAGCAAGCTCAAAAAAGAACGCAAACTTCACGAATAAATATCACTGAAAAACGTTTTAATAATTTGGGAGGAATTACTTATGCAGAAGATAAGTGATCAGGGCAGACTGCGCCCTTGGATGGGAATTATATTGTTCGGAGTGTTGATGGCATTCATGATTTTCGTGTGCGCACCGCTCCAGTTAAATCTCGGGATCCCGGGACTAATTATCACCGAGTTGGGTTTCGCTGCGATGGCAGTAATCTACTGCCTGATCCGCAGGGTCAAGATCAGGGAAGTGTTCCCGGTAAAGAAGATCAAGGTAAGAGAATTTTTCGGATGTATCTTGCTCGCAGTCGGAGTATTCCCGGTATCACTGATAATGGTCGCGCTGACGGCAATTATCTTCCCGTCGAGTGCTGCGGAGGCAGGCGAACTGTCGAACTTTATTTACGGCAGCCTCAATTATCCGCTCGCTGTTTTGATAATTGCGCTCTTGCCGGCAATCTGCGAAGAAGCGATCCACAGAGGTGCGATCTTAAGCAACTTCAGAGGCATCAAGCGTGACTGGGTCATCGTACTCATCATGGGACTGATGTTCGGCATCAATCACGTGTCGGTATTGAGATTCCTTTCGACGATGCTTTTGGGCATGGTATTGAGCTATGTAGTAGTGAAGAAGAACAACATCCTTTTGTCCATGCTCATGCACTTCACGAACAACCTGATCTCGCTCTCTTTGGGATACTTATCCGGCGCGGGCTCAAGCTCATCAGCATCCGCATCATCGATCGACTACACATCGGTCCTCGGCGCATACCTTGTCTTAGGCTTCTTATCACCGATCCTTATCACGCTCGGACTGATGCTGATCTACCCTGAAGGCCACAAGAAGATAAGGTTCCTTATAGCAGGTATCATGTCAGTGGTAATGCTCGCTTCAGGCATCGCGATCAATGTGTCGTCCGTCTCGAAAAGCATGATCCTCAACACCACCTTCGGTTACCTCGTAACCGCTGAAGATAAGGACTGCTCAATGATCGATTTTACTGTCGAAGAAGACTGCACCGCGACAGTAGTCGTCATGGTCACAAATGCTAAAGGCGATTACACAGTCAGGATCGACGGCGACAAGGGAAGCAACATCATAAACGCACCCGTGCCTCAGGGCGGGCTCCGTATGTTAACTTACAATGTCGGACTGCAGGCAGATCACTACACGATCACTATCGTCCCCGACAATAACGCGATAGGCGAGAAGCCGCAGTTCCAGATAACGATAAATTAGTGCCGCGGCGGAAGGTTTTCGAGCACAAAACGAGCAATAAAAAAGCTGCCCTCATATCGAAGGCAGCTTTCATTTTTTTAATCAGATCCGATCAAGCCGGAGGCATGGAGTCAGGTGTAGCCTGCTCGATGATGACCTTGTTGCTGATGAAGCCCATCTTGAGGTGAGCCTTGAGGCAGACAACTCTGTTATCGGGTGTGATATCGAACTCTGCGTCCTGGCACTTTCTGTTTGTGCCGTGTGTCATATGAACCTTGTAGTGGCCATATGCTACAGGAATCTTGATCGTGCTTGCGTTAGCGAGGTGTCCCAAAGGATTCTCATTAACATAGATTCCCATTCCTACTGCAATTCCCATAGGTGATCCCATACGGTAGATCTGGATGACGCCGTCCTCAGGGAGAACGAGAGCGCCGCTGCACTTCTTACATGCTGCTCCGGAAGCCTCGATGTCCTGGACTGTTCCGCATGAAGGGCATTTGATTCTGAGTAATGACATAATGACTCCTTATTATCGCATCTTGCGTTGTGATAGTACGGCCTTCTCCGGAAAGCCTGCCGTCATTATAACATTAAAGTAAAGAATTTTTGTGCAACTTAATGCGCAAATATCCAAAAACATTTTTGGGCAATTCACCTTCGCGAAAAAAACAATGTACGAGACGTTCTATTTTGTAAATGATAAAATGTGCTTATCCGGGCAGGTTCCCGGAAGAGTTTTTTAAGGGAAGGGGAAACATATGAAAAAGATTATTGCGCTTACTTTGGCTCTGGGCATGACCGTCGGCATCGCATCCGCATGCGGCAAGAAGGCTGAGCCTGTTGAGGAAGAGACCGAAGCGAAAATTGAAGAAGAGACAGAAGAAGAAGTTGAGGATGAGACTGAGCCTGTCGTAACCGAAAGCGAGACGGAGGACCCTAAGGCTAATGAAGTCGTAGTCAATAACGTTCCTTCGACAACTGCTGAGTACGGAGTCCTTTACACGATCATTGATGATAAGAATGATGACCAGCATTACATCAAGGGCGTCAGCCTGGGCGGCAACCAGACAGGAAGCAGTGAATTCAACTCAAAAGAACCCTCAACAGATAGTATCAGATGTGTGTTCCTGCTCAACGAATGGATCAGTGTCACATTGGATGATGAAGCACCTGATGAAGTTCAGGTTTATGTCTTCAAATTCGTCGACGATCTGAGCCTCTACAAAGATGTAGATTTCAACGGTGACATCGAAGGCTACGTTGCCATGGCTACTTTGACCAGACCCGAAGAAGAGGGTGCCGAATGGGGCGAATTCTACGTCAATCCCGAAGACGCCGATCCGGGCGATTTTAGCCTCGTCTTTGTATATCAGGGCAAGGCAGTCAGCCAGATAAGAATCGCGCTCTTCGCTGAGGGCTCGCTCCAGGATCTGTCTGATTCGGAGCTCGAAGCACTGACTAAATAAGCTGATTATTTGATTCGTTGAAGGGCTGCCTTACGGGCGGCCCTTTTTTGTTGGGGAGGCGAGCGGGGCCGGGCCGTTCGAAAATGCGAAAACCCGGATTGCGTAAAACGGCCCGAATCACGCACGATTTACGCACTGATTTTCGCACGGTATATTGCTTTCACGAAACCTTCACGAAAAGTCCTGTTTCCGTGAAGGTTTCAAGCAAATTCTCGCGGTTTTGCAAATATCCTTCACGAAACGACCTGTTTTCTTGACGTTTTCGTGAATGCCACCGTGCGGTGTATCATCACGGCGCGCATACACACCGAAAACGCGGCTCCCCGCGCCCCCACCCCCAAAAATGCTATAATATCCCTTAAGGTAAAGACCTAAGAATTGCTCTGCAGGAATAAGGGGTGAACAAATGTGGAGTGCAAGACCGTTTAATTCGGATATGCCGGATCCTTTCGGAAGGAATCCGAAGAAGACTGAAGATGAGCAGCTCTCGGCTGAGTCTGTGAAGTGTCCGTCGTGCGCGTCGAACATCTTTTATCAGCCTGAGATGCAGGGCATGGTGTGCCGTAACTGCGGCAACGTTTACAACCCGTCAACTCTTGAGAAGATAGGCTCGCTGGGTTACAGCATCGAGCACGATTATACGAGTGACATCGAGATTTCCGATGACGATAAGAACCGCCATGAGATTGTGTGCGACAGCTGCGGCGCGACCATGATCGCTGACGAGAATATGATGTCGACGATGTGTCCGTTCTGCGGTTCGCCGGCGATAATCTCGAGAAGGATGACGCGCGAGTTCAAGCCCGATTACATCATACCGTTTAGGATCGACAAGCCTACTGCCGAGGCCAACATGAAGAAGTGGCTCAATTCCAGGAGATATACGCCTATGGGCTTTAAGTCCAGGAGCAAGCTGACCAAGATGATGGCTTTCTATGTGCCGTTCTGGATCCTCGACTGCGAAGTCCATTCTGACGTATGCGGCACCGGTAAAATAATCAACGGGATGGACACTAAGATATACGAAGTCAACGGCAAGGCTACTTACTATGTTAAGGGCGTGCCTTTCGATGCTTCGCTGAAGATCGCGAACAAATTGATGGAGGCGATCGAGCCGTTTGATTACAGCGAGATGGTCAAGTTTGACAACAGGTACCTGCAGGGTTTCTGTGCCGATAAGTATGACCAGCGTCCGACCGAGATAATGGAGAGATTCGTTAAGAGGTTCGACAGATTCTCACAGAAGTACAACGAGAGACTTGGTGAGAAATACGATTCTTTCGAGCCCAGGACTGAGAAGAACTTCACCTGGATGAGCGACCTCAATATCAAATATTGCCTTATGCCGGTATGGTTTATGACCGTGGAGTTTGAAGGCAGGCAGTACCAGTTTGCGGTAAACGGCCAGACGGGCGAAGCGAGCGGCCAGGCGCCGACTACGAGCGCGACGGACAAGCTCGACGGCTTTACGAGATTTGCCGACAGCAACTGGAAGTGGCTTCCGGTCATACTGGCGATAGCATTGCCTTTCCTTGTTTATAAACTGGTTATCGTCGATAATTTCAGTCCGTTCTATTATTTCTTTGTCGTGGCGCTTTGTTTTTTGGAAGCCGCTACGATAATGTTTATCTTTGCAATGCTCATCGCCCGCAGAACTGCAGGAGAGATCTCGAGACATATCCATACCCGTGCCGATGACTTCAATGATTTCGACAAGGATCCGGGGCTTAACCAGTACCTCGATACGACGCGCAAATCAAGCTTCGTTATTGATGAGTTCCTGCTGCGCCATCAGAACCAGTATTACGGCAGCAACGATGACGATGAGATCGTGACAGTCGGTGATCTTTTTAATAAGAGAAGGGGCGGCCTTTTGTAAGGCAGCCCCTTTTTATCAGTTAGTTAATCCCGGAATGTTTATGCCCGCTTTGAGGTCATTCATCTGGCCTGTCGCGGCGAGATAAGCCACGAATATCAGCATGCCTACAAGGAGCAGGAACGTGATCACCATGATGACTTTTCCCGCAGGGTGCGCGACGTTGATCGTGCCGCCGTAGCCGAATCGCTTTTCGACGTTAAGACGTGTGTCATTCGGGTTGTTGTAGAACATTCCGAAAACCCAGTAATCGTCATCATCCAAAAGCTCGAGCTCGGTATCGCGTGCATATCTCTTCTCGATCGACTTCTGGTTAAAAGCACCGATGCCGACGATGACCATGATGATGACCGTGTAAATGAGGACGCCGCACAAAACGACTATCTCGCTGTTTACGAACATGAGGAGGATAGAATAGCCGACGAGGAAGAGCGCGTTCGCCCAGCTCATGGAGACCATCAGATCTGCCCATGTCTTCTTCTTTGCCCTGTTGTAGTTCGCGTTGATGTTGCTGTCTTTTGAGATGACGATGTTCCTTGTGTTGTCCATCATGATCGCGATGGGAATTAAGATCACCGCAATGAACAGGAATGACAGGCCCATCATGGTGAGCGCATACTGCTCGCAGGCGACATCAACTTTTATAACGCCGAGGTCGATCAGGAATGATACTGCCGCTGTGATAAAAGCGATCGCGTTAGGCAGGATCAGCCAGGGGAGCTTCAAGCTGTGGATCGTGTTCGTGTTCGTAAGGTCCGTGTAGGTGACACCGGACTTTGTGATGCCTAATTCCTTCTTAAGGTTCTTGAGTTCGACGTTGCCCTTGCCAAAAGGTACTGCGACGAGGAACAGCCCGTAAACGAGCAGGATCCAGGCGAGCATTGTCATGCCGTTCGTAGGGAGGAACAAGAGCACGATGCTCATTATGCAGACAATTACCGTGATGATGAGCGCGCCCTTGCGGCAGGATCCTGCGATCGAATTAAATCTCGCTTCCGCGTCACCTTCGTGGAACTTCGGATTGTCGCGCACGCCGAAGATCATTTTCCTTTTCGAAGGGTTTGCGGGGAATGCTATGAAGAACATCAGAAGTGCCGCCGGAACGACGCAGATGAACATTATAAGTTTTATTAACCAAGGCATATAAACTACCTCCTATTCCTTAGTAAAACTCGTCAATGAGTTTTTTGAGTTCGGACTTCGGGACGCCCGAGATCCTTGCTTCCGAGACGATGCGGCGGAGCTCTGTTTTGTTGTCGTCGCTGATGACTCCGCTTTGCTCGATATTCTCTCTGACACGCGCACCGTTCTTGCGGTCGGTCATGATATATCCTTCGTTCTTTAACATCTGGTATGTCTTGCTGACCGTCATAGTGTTGATACCGATCTCGAGCGCTAACGCCCTTACTGTCGGGAGCTGCTCGCCGGCTTTGAGTTCACCGGACGAGATGCCCATCACGATCTGGTTTCTGATCTGCATGTAGATCGGCACGTCTGAATATTCATCAATTCTGATAATCATATTTACGTCCTTTCTTATTGTCAGCGAGCTTTACGCTGCGGTTACTTCTTATCTTTTTTCAGAACAACGGCTGCTATGATAACTGTCAGGGTTACAAACGGGATCATTGCTATAAGTCCGTTCATGCCGGGCCCGAAAACCATGAGCTTGTTGATCTTTTCGAGGTGCTCGGCATTTAGCACCACCTGGTAAATGGTGAATGCCGCGTTGACTGATCCGTGGAGGAGTGCAGGGATCCAGATGCACTTTGTCTTCTCGTAGATTATCTCATGGAGAACTCCGAGCGCAATGCAGCATATCGTGAACGTGACAAGGCCTAAGACAGGCGCGCCGATATATTCCGAGCCGTACTCGAATCCTGCGAGAAGCATTGCAGGAAAGTGGAATGCTGCCCAGATGGCGCCGCCGATGAACCACGTCCTGACTCTTCCGAATCTCTTGCCGAGCTCGGGATACAGGAACCCTCTCCAGCCGGCCTCTTCACCGATGGCAAAAAACATATTTACTACCGGTGCGTAAGTTATGCACTGGAGCATTGATATCAGTATCATTCCTGTTGTGCTTATGCCGGCAGATGCAAGAGCGTTGTCGAGTACCGATGCGTCCATTCCGACTTCTTCATACATAATGGTTAGATAAGATAAGTCAGTTGAGAAAAGCTCCGGCCAGATTGCAAAGAATACTGCGAATCCCAGGATCTCCATAACCATCGGGACAAACATGCAAAAGAGTATCCACTTGAAATTACCCTTGAGCTTAGGCTTCCAGCCCATGCCCTTAAAATCTGCTTTTGCGATGAGTGCTGCAATAAGCGGCGTGAACATGCATACTGTAAGGCTCCCCCTGAAGATCACTGTGCCGGTCAGTCCGCCTATGCTGTTGCCGATGAGCGCCCCTGTGATCTGAAGGCCCCACGCCAGGATCATAGTAATGATCAGGAACTTGATTACTTTCGTCTTATCCATAACTTCTCTCCCTTTCTTAAAGTGCATACGCGCGCTATTCCGGACGTGTGTATGCTTTGTATTAGTTGTTCTAATACAAACTATACAACCTTTTTCGCGGTTGTCAAGATATTTTCGGGAAGCGCGAAAAAGGCAGCGCCAGGGCTGCCTTGTCTTGTAGTTATGATTGCTATTTAAAAGATAGTCTTACTCTTTTTCCGCCGACAATTCGTTGATCACCTTGATGTCGGCCTTGAGCTTTTTGTACTCGATGCCCGTCATGATGACGTATGTCACTGCATAGCCTGCGAGCGTGCTGATGAATGCGGCAGGATACTTATGGAGCTGCCACAAGATCATGGTGATACCGACGCTGACCGCAGACGTGATCACGAAGTATATGATGCTCTGGATCAAAAAGCCCATTTTCTCTACTTCATAGATCAATGCTGACAGCGCGAATGTCACGCCGATGATGCCGTAAAGGAAGACGTTGACGTATGCTGCGATCGTCACGGTCGGGAAGAGCGCGACGTAATCGGGCGACATCGAGGTAAAGCCCGTCATGCCTCTTGCATTCATGATGATGTCGATGATGAGGTTTACCAAAAGCCCTGCGAAGGATGAGAGCACAAAGCTTGTAATGCCTCTTTTCAGAACTTCTTTCATGCCCTGTCCTCCGGTCTTTCCTTGATCAGCTTCTCTTTGATCTTCGCGACGTTTCTTCTGGAGACATATGTCTCGTAGCCGGTCTTCATGACGAGCCTTATCGTGCCCGTGATGCTCATGTCGAGCGACTTTATCTTGCGGATGTTTATTATCTCGGATTTGGATATCCTGATGAAGTTGGTATCGCCCAGTTCGTTTTCTAACTCATAGAGTTTTTTCTGCACCGCATAGCGCCCGTCGCCCGTAAGCACTATGACGCGCTGGCCTTCCGAATAAGCGGAGAGAATCTCGGTCCTCCTGATCATTCTCTTGTTGCCTATTTCGTCCGTGCCGGGAATGTTGTAGTCGTATATCTCGTGCAGTTCACCGACAACTGCCCTGACCTCGTCCGTCAGGGCGTTGCTGCATACGTGGAGCTCTATCTCCTTATACTTGTTGTCGGTTTCTGTAAGGATCTTCATGCCCTGAGTATATCATTTACCTCTGGTCAGCGCGCATCCTGCTGTTGAAAACTATGCTTGCTAGCACTGTCAGTGCCATTGCCGCGAGAACAACCACTGCGAGCGGGATCAGAAATTCCTTTACCCCAAACTCCAGGCTGATCGCAGATCTCGCGAGCTTTGTGGCATAGAGAAAAGGCAGGCACTTACCAAGCTTATACATGAATCCGCCCACGCCCTCGACGTCAAACCAGATGCCCCCGAGCATAGCGCCCAAAGAGATGATGATCGAGCAGATGCCCGGAGCGGCTTTCTCGTTAAAGAACGTGCCGAAGAGGAATCCTATGCTTGAGAACATCAGTGCAGAAGGGATGACTGCGATGATCGTAAGCAGCAGTCCTGCGATGCTTAGTTGATAGCCTGAGATCAGGCTTATTACGACCGATGCGATGAGTGTAACACACACCTGGATGACTGCGGTCAGGAGCATCGGGAGGATGTATCCCCACACGAAGTTGCCGCTCTTCATCGGTGAAGAATAAAGCCTCGTAAGGAACGCGCCGTTCCTGTCTTTCGCGACTGCGATCGCAGTAAAGAGCATGACGAACATCTGTCCGAAGACCGCGATGCCGCCCGCGAGATTATCGATCCTGAAGAGCGTGTTGCCGGCTTCTTTCGGGATTGCGGAATTTACGATGGACATGATGATGAGCATCACGATCGGGAAGGCGATGCAGAAGATCCAGCTTAAAGGGTCCCTGTAGACTTCAATCAGATTTCTTTTTGCGAATACCAGTGTTCTTCTCATTGTCTTGATCTCCTTATTCCATCTTCTCTGCGATGCTTACGAAAACATCCTCAAGGCCCTTCTTGCCCGTCATGTTCTCAAGCTCTTCGAGCGTTCCTATCGCCATTACTTTTCCTTCGTTCATGATGACGATCCTGTCTGCCAGGGCCTGCGCCTCTTCCATGTAGTGTGTGGTGAGCACAATCGTCATGTTCTTTTTGAGCGCTTCGATCTCGCGCCACAGCTGCCTTCTTGCGAGGACGTCAAGACCTAATGTGGGCTCATCGAGGAAGAGAACCTTCGGCTCGCCGATGATCGCCATCGCGATAGAGAGCTTTCTCTTGTAGCCGCCCGATAAAAGTTTTGCCTTCTTGTCTTTGAATTCCCCGAGGCCGAATGCCTTGATCGTTTTCTCGACGGCCTTAGCAGACTTTTCCTTCGGAAGATAAATGTCAGCCATGAATTCGAGATTCTCTTTTACTGTCAGGTTCTCCGCGACGGACGTGTCCTGCGGCGAGATGCCGACGAGTCTTTTGACCGCATCAGGATCCTTCGTGACATCACATCCCATGATCTCTGCCTTGCCTTCGGAGGGCTTGGTCAGGCACGTGAGCATCTTTACCGTCGTGGTCTTGCCCGCGCCGTTGACGCCGAGCAGCGCGATGAGCTCGCCCTCATTAACTGTCAGCGTCAGGCCGGCAACTGCCGTCTTGTCCTTATACCTTTTGATAAGGCCTTCTGTCTTGATTGCATATCCCATATTCCGTACTCCTTTTCGCTATGCCGGGGCAGCCCCCGTGAATTATTGTTGAGGCGATATTAGCAGGGAGACGGAGGGGTTTAAATAAAAAACACATGAACGGTCGTTTCCGGTATATGAACGGCTGGCCGGGTCATGGTTCTGGCGTCCCGAATGTTTCTGTATTTATTCGTGCAAAAATCGCCTTAAAAATACAGAAAATCGCGTTTCCCTGTATTTTTCGCCCCCGTTTTCGAGCAATAAATACAGAAGGTAGCGGGGTGACCGCGAAAAAAGGAATCTACCCGCGTATAACCTTAAGGTGTTACAATGAGACAGATTTTTTAATTACAAAAGGTATATATGAAAATACAAAAACTCACAACCTATCTACTCCTCGCGTCCATGACGGCCACGCTGCTCGCGGGATGCGGAAAGACAACCACAGATACCACCATCGAGCTCACCATGGCTCCCACTAGCAGTGAGACGACGGAGACCGCGGAGACTACACCCGAGACGAGCACTTTTACGACTTACACGCTTGAGGAGTACAAGAGCGCGGGCGTCAACGAGCTTAATTCCGTGCCGATCCTTATGTACCACAGGATCTACGGCAAGACCAACGCCGAGACCGAATACACGGGCGGCAACGTCGACAAGGACGGTTACAACAGGACGTCGGAGGCTTTCGAGGCGGACCTTAGAAGCTTCTACGCGCAGGGCTACCGCATGATGAGGCTCAACGATTATGTTGACGGCTATATTGATGTGCCGTTCGGCTATAGTCCTCTGATCCTCACGTTCGATGATGGCATCAGGGACGTCGTGCTCCAGGGCTGGAACGGTGACGGCTCGCCGATCTTTGATCCCACATGCGCAATCGGTATTTTGGAGAAGATCAAGGCCGAATACCCTGATTACAATGTCACGGCGACGTTCTTCGTGAACGCGACGCTTTTCGGGAACAGCACCGAAGACGATCACAAGGTAATGAAGTGGATGGTCGACAACGGCTACGACATCGGCAACCACACTTACGACCACGTCAAGCTCGGCGACTGCTCCGCAGAACAGATCGAGAAGCAGGTGGGCGCGATGTATAAGGTGCTCGACAGCATTATTCCGGACCAGTACGTAAGGATCATCGCCCTGCCGTACGGTTCGCCCGAATCGATGGGCTCTGACAATCCGCAGTACGACAAGATATTGTCGGGCACGTACGACGGCTTCACCTACACGACGAAGGCGGCGCTCCTGTGCGCGTGGACGAGATCTTATTCGCCGTTTGTAAGGGACTACAACAACAACGCGATCAGAAGGATCCGCGCTTACGACAACAACGGAAAAGACTGGGACATCCAGATGAATTTCGAGCAGCTTAACGAGGGCAAGAGATACATCTCGGACGGCGATCCCAACACGATAGTTTTCCCTGAGGCCGACAACGCGAGCGGCACGTGGCTCAAGAACACTTTCGGCCACCAGGTCATCACATACTGATATGAAGCTTACCGAAGTAAATGACATCAACGCGCCGGAGATGGATATTTTCGCGAGGGCCACCGAACCGCAGTTAAGGCTCGACGGCAAGTTCCTTGCAGAGACCGCCAGCGTTATCCTGCGCGCGCTCGAAAACGGCTACGAACCCGTATCGGTGCTTGTCGAGACGGGGCGTCTGGAAGCCGAGGCACGGCCTGTCTTTGAGGCGGTAGAAAAGTTTTTAGGCAAAGATTTTCTTGACGCCCTCCCGGTATATGTCGCAGAGCAGGAAGTCGTGATAAACATGACCGGCCATCACCTGGCGCGCGGTCTCTGGATGGTGATGAAGCGAAAGCCTGAGATCTCAGTGGAAGAATTCTGCAGGGGCAAAAAGCGCATCGCCGTTTTATTTGACGTCGTAAACCCGATGAATGTCGGGGCGATAATAAGGTCTGCCGCCGCACTCGGAATGGACGGCGTACTGCTTACGCACCCGTCGGTCGATCCGCTCACAAGGCGCACCGCCAGAGTCAGCATGGGCACCGTTTTCCAGATCCCGTGGGCGAGGGCAGGCAGGGAAGAGTCAGAAGGCACGGCGCTGATAAAGACGCTTCAGGCATACGGCTTTAAGACCGTCGCGATGGCGCTTACTTCAGACTCGACGAGCGTCGACAATGACGAGATCCGCGCAAATGACAAGCTCGCGGTAGTGCTCGGCACGGAAGGCACGGGGCTGCCCAAAGACGTCATCGCTTCATGCGATTACCGCGTCATGATACCCATGTATCACGGGGTCGATTCGCTGAACGTCGCGGCCGCCAGCGCCATCAGTTTTTGGGAATTGATGAAATAATTTTTGCACATGGTCAGGCCGGTTATAAGCGGAAGACAAATTGACAAACGCCCTGATTGAAAATAAAATCTTTTATATCAATTCGCAAAGTGATTTTGGGGATTTATCAACATTTTCCGAAAGACAGAAAGGGGTTACAAAATGAGCACGATTGAGAAGACATTCAATGATGGTGAGATCATCATAAAAGAAGGAGACAATGGTAATACTTTCTATCAGCTTTTGGAAGGTAAAGTCGGTGTTTACAAGAACTACGGCAAGGACGACCAGGTCCAGGTAGCCATCCTCGAGCAGGGCCAGTATTTCGGCGAGATGGCCGTCATCGAGAACTATCCCCGCAGCTCCACAGTAGTCGCAGAGGGCGCAGCAAAGGTCATCGAGATCGCAGCTGAAGCACTCAACGAATACATCGCCCAGAATCCCGGCAAGATCCTCGACATCATGACTCTCCTCGCAACCAGAATCAAGACCATGACCGATGACTGCAACGAAGCCAAGAAGGTCTTGGACGACCTCCGCAAGGCTAACTCCAGCAAGAACTATGACAGCTTCTTCGCTAACATGATGCAGCAGTCCATCTTCCTCACATCAAAGAACTTCCGTCTCGAGCGCCCGAGCGCAGAGTCCCTCCGCGAAGCAGCAGAGGCAGTCTCCGGCCAGAAGCCCGACGACGCAGTCACATACAACTACGGCACGATCATTTTCAAGGAAGGCGAAGTCGGCAAGTGCATGTACATCGTCCACAACGGTAAGGTCGGCGTCTACAAGAACTACGGCGCAGTCGACGAAGTCAAGCTCTCTGAAGTCGTTCCTGTCGCTTGCTTCGGCGAGCTCGGCATGCTCACAGGCGACGCCCGCAACGCCACTGCAGTTGCAGAAGTCGGCGACACCGAAGTCGAGATCATCCGCCCCGAAGACCTCGAAAAGGTTTTCCAGAACACCCCCAAGAAGATCGAGCTCATCCTCAAGAACCTCTCTTTCCGCTTGAGAAACATCACATACGATTATTTCAAGGCCTGCAAGGAGATCTACGAGACAAGAGGCAACGACTGATCTTTGTTGATCGCGTTTATTATGGTTTTACGGGGGCTGCCTGATGGCGGCCCCTTTTTTGTGTGGGAGTGTGGTTTCCTTTTTTGCGCGGCGGTTTTCCTGTTTTTTGAGTGGGCAGTTTTCCTGTTTTTTTGCGCGGCTGCGCGAGTGACGGGTAAAAATGCTTGAAGGGGTTGATTTACCCGTCTGTTTTTTCGCGAATGCGAGTGTGTGACGGGTAAAATCTCGAAAAAGGGTTGATTTACCCGTCGTTATTCTTGCGCGACTGCGCGCATGACGTACTAAATCATGAAAAATGGCTGTTTAGTACGTCGGATTTCCTGCCAGGTAGTATGCATGACGGATAAAAACGCGAAAAAGGTCGATTTTATCCGTATTTTTCCTCGTGAAGACGTCTGTGAGACGGGTAAAATCGCGAAAAACGCCTGTTTTACCCGTATTTTCCCTTTCGAAGGCGCCAAAACGACGTACTAAATCGCGAAAATCCCCTGTTTAGTACGTCATCTCCTCCGCAGGGCCAAAAACACTACGGATAAAAACACGAAAAAGGCGAGTTTTATCCGTCATCGCCACCGCGGGGCCATAAACACTACGGATAAAAGCGCGAAAAAAGCGACTTTTATCCGTCGTCCTCTCTTTTTCAAACCAAATGCCCCCAAATGCCCCGCCATGCAGGCCAACTGACGGCACAAACGCCACCAAAGGCAACTTATCAAGCGCTTTTACGACATTATCATCAGCTTTTGTGTAAGCATTTTCGCGCACAAAGGGATATTTTTAGGGTATAGCACGCGGGCGTTAAAACCACGCGGGCACGGCTATAGCACCCGGGCGTAAATGCGGGCACGGCTATAGCACCCGGGCGCTAAAACCACGTGGGCACGGAGCCCGCGGCGAACAAACAGCATTACAACGCAGCGATGCGCGGAAATAAAGGAGATTATTATGAAGAAGATTACGGCGGCCGTTATGGCAGGCGCAATGGTTCTGGGTTTGACGGCGTGTGGAGCGAAGGAAACGGATCCGATGGATACGTTCGCTGAGAATACAATTGCCGAGACGACCACAGAGGCTACGACTACGACTACGGAAGCGACAACGGAGGAGAGCGTGGCGCCGACGTATACGCCGGAGCAGCATGCGCAGTTGCATGGCTGGGACAAGGATCATAATGAAGCCGATTTTGTGAGCGATTTTGATTTCGGAAGCAATGCGTCATATGAGTTTTTCAATTTTGACGGTGTTGATTGGCCGATGTATCCGAATTATCCTGCCGGTGAGGATATAGTGATTACTTTCAAGAGCGACAAGGATTTGAAGTGGGGACAGATCTTAAAATTCGGTTCGGGTGTTGACCTTTCGATTGATATTTATAGGGAAGACGCGGATATTACATACATCGCCTGCGACCACGCAAGCCACGAGGCGACCACTGATGAGTGGACATATACGACCAACATCAACGAATTTGTCACTTGCAGTGACGGCGTTTACACGATTACGATTCCGGCTGAGTACGTCACGCCGGAGTACGACTTTTATATAAAGCTCGCTACGGTGCAGACGACCGGCTGGTACAGCAGTCAAGAAGATGTTGATTTCGGCGAAGGCATCGAGTTCTATGTGCGTTGCTTTCCCGCTCAGTAACGAAAATAAGACCTGATAAAAGCATTCTTATTCCGCCCCTCGCCAAGTGCGCGGGGCGTTTTTAACCCTGCTTCTCCCCGTTCCTCGGCAGCATGATGACCAGCGTGAACGAACCCTCGTCAGACTCGGCCTTGAGCATGCCGTTGCAGTCTTCGACGGTGCGGCGGACGTTCATGAGGCCGAAGCCGTGGTGGTCTTTGTCTTTCTTGGATGTGTAGCCGGAGGAGCTCAGGAGCTTGCCGATGTCGACCTTCTTGGAAGCGGAGTTTGTGATCTTCAGGACGAAGAATTTGTCGGTTCGCTTGATGTCGAAGGACACGAAGGGGTCTTCGCAGGCGGAGGCGGCTTCGATGGCGTTGTCCAGGGCGTTTGCGAAGATGCTGCACTTGTCCATGGGCTTGATGTTGAGACCGCCGTCGACGACGCCGTCTAAAGTAAAGCGGACGCCAAGTTCGTTCATGCGGTCGGCTTTCATGGAGATGATGATGTCGAGGATCTCGTCGCCGCTGACGTATTGGGGGGAGAGTGCGCTGACTTTGCCGAGCATGTCTTGGATGTGCTCGCGGGCTTCATCCACGTGGCCTTCTTCGAGCATCATGGAGGTCATGGCGAGGTGGTTTTTGACGTCGTGGCGGAAAGCACGGGTCTCGGTCTGCTTGCGCTTGTACTGCTCGATGTAGTCGAGCTCGGCGGCGAGGTAGGCTTCCTGGGACTTGTTCTTTTCGCGCATTGAGCGCTCGGCGGACGCGATGACGACGATGACAGGCGCGGCGAGGCCAAGGATGACAAGGCCGATGCCGAACATGAAGCTCATGATGCCGTATCTTTCAGCGAGGGTGAAATCCTCACCGCTCATTGCGGCGGGAATGTACGGGAAGATGATGAATATAACTATCCATATGATGAACAGGATCCTCGAGGGGATCCCGATGACGTAATATTTCTTTTGTCTGTAGAAGCCGAAATATCCTACGACGAAGAGCGCCAGGGTGAAGAGGAAGCTCAAGCCGGAGATCGCCGTCCAGAGGTCGCTCGTCGCGAATTGTTCGACATAGATCTCGATGAAAATATCGTCGGTGCCGCCCGCGAAATAAACTACCGCCAGCTGCGAGAACGTGCTGATATACGCGGTGAGAAGGTACAGGCAGACGGTCGATTCGATCGCCCTTAATACGCGCTTTTCCTTGAACGCGAAAAGATAAAAGAAAAACGCGTAAGTGAATACCGTAATGTTTATCAGCTGTTCAATGACAACGAGCATGTCGGCGATTACTTCGCCTTTGACAAAGACAGCAATAATGATGTTCGCCAATATGGTCAGGACGAGGACGCCCAGTGAAGACAGGACGAGCTTTTTGGTCAGCACCACATAGCGCCCCAGAAAACATGCCGCGACGATGACGACTATTAGCATGGAAAGGATGAACTGGAAGTTCGAGAGGATCGACGTTAAGAGGCTGTTAATGAACATTATGGAATCTTCAGTCATATCAGAAAGCCGATCCTTCCACGTATGCGTACAGCGCTTCTTTGAGAGGCTTGACGTTGCTCCTGCTGACGGGGAGCGTGATGTCGCCGTCCATTATGGCGTCATTCTTGGAGAGCTTCTTGACCTTGGAAAGCGAGATCAGGTAGCCTCTGTGGATCCTGAAAAAGCCGTCGTTCTTGAGCTCTTCTTCGAAGTCGCCGATGTTGTATCTGATGATGTGCTCGCCCTTGGAGGTCACGATCCTGACGTTCTGGTTCATGGATTCCATGTAGATGACGTCGCTTACGTCGATCACGGTCTCTTCGCCCTCTTCCTTGACGATTATCTGATGCGCGCTGCCCTGCTTTTCCTGGACGTGCCTGATGACGTCCTTGAGCTTGTCGATGTCGACGGGCTTGGTGAGGTACCTTAAGGCATTGACCTCGTAGCCTTCGAGCGCGTACTCGATGTGCGATGTGAGGAACACGATGAAGGCGTTCTCAGACTTTGCGCGGATCTTCTTGGCGAGCGTAATGCCGTCGACTGCGGGCATCTCGATATCGAGGAAGACCAGGTCGTAAGGGCACTTGCCGAAGGCGTCGCTTAAGATATTGCCGTCCGAAAACGTGTCGATATCGTAATCGACATTTATGAGGAGCTTATCGAGGATGGTCTTAAGCTGCACTCTGTAGATCTCTTCGTCGTCGCAGATGGCAATACGCACTTTGAGGGCTCTCCTTAATTAAATAATACGGACTCTATAATAAACGATTTTCGCCAATGAGCAAACCTTGTGCGCCGCGGGGCAAACCCATATGCGTGCCCCAAGCAAACGACAGATGCCCCCAAAGTAGACCATTCACGACACGTAAAATACCATTCGCGCCAACTTTCAGGGCGGGCCCGGTCCCGATGCTACAATCACGGCATCAACAAAAACAGTCAAAAGGAAGGTGTCAAAAAATGGCAAAGGAATTATCTACTCAGGCAAAGTGGAGACCCTGGAAGGGTGTCATCTTGTTCGTTATCGCTCTCGTATGGCTCATCGCCGGAAGCCTGACCGCGTTCTTCATCGGTACACTCTCGACTCTCCTTGTACAGCTCGGCTTCCTCGCTATCGCGATCGCAGCATGCCTTATCAACAAGACCCCGCTCAAGGAAGTCTTCCCCGTAAAGAAGCTCACTGTAAGAGACTTTTTCGGAACGCTCCTTATGTGGATGGGCGCTCTCCCTCTGGGACTTTGCAGCGCTTTCGCCGTAGGAAAAATATTCCCGCAGACTTTTGAGAACGTCGCAAACGGCGTCAACCAGATCGCGACAGGAGTACTCGTTCTCGGATTTATCATGACAGTCATCTGCCCTCCGATCTGTGAAGAGGCGATCATGAGAGGCGCTGTCTTAAGCCACTTCAGAAGCATCAAGAAGGACTGGATCATCGTGCTCATCGTAGGCGTCATGTTCGGTATCCTTCACACCGACGTCGTCAGATTCCTCAACACGGCGCTCCTCGGCGGATGCATGGCTTACCTGATGGTAAAGCGCAACAACTTCATCCTCCCGGTGATGTTCCACTTCTTCAATAACTTCACAACAATCGGCATCAGCACGCTCTCTTCCATGTTCACTTCACAGGCAGCACAGCAGGCCCAGGAGACGGCGCTCACATCCGAAGCAGTTACGGCAACACTCGACGCACTGCCTTCGTTCATGATCCTCTCATGCCTCTGCCCCATGATCCTTACGATCGGCGCACACCTCATCAAGCGTCAGAAGGAGATCTCCGAGGGTATTGAGCCCAAGGGCATGAAGCTCGGCGCAAAGATCGGCTTGTCCGCCATCCCCTGCGTACTTCTTCTTGCGGGCGGCATCATCCTTACGGCAATGTCCATGAACGGCTAAGATTAAAAACTCCCATAATGACCCCTCGCCGGAAAGCCTTGTACATAAGGTTTTCCGGCTTTTTTATGCCTCCGGCAACGGGAAGTCCTGCCCCATTTTAGCCTGATTATTACCACAATCTTGAAGTCGTTTTGATGCTGATACGAAGTTAATTTGAAAAACCTCCGTACTAACCTGTATACAGAAAGAGAGGTTACATCATGTGCGACGAGATCTTTTACGAACAGAGCAATAACAATTGTTGTTTCGATAAGAACGCCACTCTTGTTATCAAGCAGGAGGCTATCGTACACAACGTTAAATATATTAAGGAGTCCACCGGCGCGAAAGTGATCGCGGTGCTCAAAGAGAACGGCTACGGCTTGGGCGTTGCCAATCTTTATCACATCATTAAGGACCAGGACATCTTTATGTATGCGGTCACGTCTTCGTGTGAAGCCATCGCTTTAAGGGAAGAAGGATGCAAGACAGATATCCTCATGCTCACTCCAATTTCAGATTTTTGCGAACTTCTCCTGATGGTATCGCACGATGTCGTGATCGCTTTGGGCGACGAGAAGCAGCTTGATGTCTTAAGAGATATCCATGAGCTCACGGGCAAGCGTCCGAGAGTACATGTCCAGATTGATTCGGGCCTCGGAAGATACGGCTTTAACGTCGACAATCTTCCTGACCTCAAGCACTATCGGGATTACATCTCGATCGAGGGATGCTTTACCCATCTCGCAGGAAGCGTAAAGAGCGCATGCGACTACAAAAGAAGCGTCGAAAAGCAGGTCAAAGTCTTCAAGCAGGCCTTGGGAAAGATCAGGGCGAAGGGCATTGATACAGGCATCTGCCACATCTCCAATTCCAAGGCTGCGGTAACCTTCGGTTCATTAGGTTTTGACGCGGTAAGAGTAGGCAGCGCGATACTCGGCAAGGTCTGCGTTAAGAGCGGACTTGAAGAGGCAGTCTGGCTCGAGTCAAAAGTCTTCTCCGTCTACAACAGACAGGAAGGCGAGCACATCGGTTACAGGGGAGAGGCAGCTCTCAAACGAGACAGCAACCTTGCAGTCGTCAGAGTAGGAACCGGCTGCGGCATCGGCCTGATCCAGAAGGGCACTGTGGATTATACCCTGAGCAATATTTTCAAGAACATGATCAGGAAGATCAATTCCGTTCCTTATTTCTGCGTGTGGATCAACGGCAAGAAGAGCCCTGTCATCGGCCGCATCGGCGTTGCCCACATGACCGTCGACGTCACGGAGAACAAGGTCAAGGAAGGCGACGTCGTGAAGGTCCAGGTAAATCCTCTGTACGTTCATCCTTACATCAGGAGAATGGTCGTCTGACGGAAGTTCTCGCGAAGTAAAAACTCCGGATCTTATTTTCGGGCACTCAAAACAGGACAAAAGATTTAAACACACTCAAAACTATTTGTTTTAATATGCTTTGGGTGTGTTAGTATTAATGTGTACGTAAATGGCCCTGACGAGATGCTCGCAATATGAATAGGAGCTTCATATGTTGTACAGCGAAACAAACCTGGTTAGATCTTTCGGAAAATCTATTGTCAACAAATACATCGATCCCGCTTTGGACGTTGAGGAAAAATCCGTAGACGCCCTGCTCGAGGATGTTCTCCTTGTCGAGAAGATTCCCGTCCTTAAAGACATATGTGCACCGGGCAAAACAGTCGCCGTAAGCGACAAATTTTTCTGCAAGAGACTGGTCGCTTTCATCCAGGAATTCAACAACGGCAACATCTCCCAGTACAAGATGGACAAGCACATCGACAAGCTCAAGGAAGACCAGAAATTAGACTCCGAATATGAGCAGGTCCTCCTCCTTATCGAGCAGTGCAGCCAGGCATCCCAGGCCAAATATCTCGCAAGATTTTATCAGTCTTACTGGAACGGCGATTACGATTGGGAAGCATTCCGCGAGATCGCAGACGCCAACCAGAGAATGTTTGACTGCGACTACGCTGTCCTCCAGTCCGTCGCAGGCGCATCCGCAGCTTCCGGCAAGGAATCTTCCATAAGCCGTCTCGCATCTCTCGGCCTCATCGTCGACCAGAGAGCCAAGGGTGACGGCCTGTCGCTTTCCGAATTCGGCATCGAGTTCGCAAAGGGCCTCGACGCCAAAAAGAAGACCACGAGAAGGTCTGCCACCGGCTCGAAAAAGCCCAGCATCAACGAAGACCTTTTCTCCGGCAGACTCTTCTCCTCCGACAAGACCGAAGAGCCCAAGCCCGCCACTGTGGACACGACTGATCCCGAAGTATTCAAGAACATGGACATCGACGACGCGTTCGCGCTTCTTGCCGCAGCGCCCAGTCCGTTCAAGCCTCTGGATTCAGAGCCCGTCGAATCTACCCGCGCAAAGATCACGCCCGAAGCACCCAAGCCTGCTTTCGAGCCTGCAGCTTCCAAGCCTGCATTTGAGTCCGCAGCTACCAAGCCTGCATTCGAGTCCGCAGTTTCCAAGGCTAAGACCGAGCCTGAGGTTTCCAATGCCAAGCTCGTTACCGAAGCTCCGAAAACAAGACCCGGCACCTCCAGGTCCAAGACAGAGTCTTCCGCTTCCAAGACGAAGAGCACTCCCAAGCCGGCCTTCGATCCTAAGGACACATCCCAAATGGGCGTCAAGCAGTTAAGACCGATCATCAACACGGAAAACGATTCGCCTTATGCTTCATCACCCATGGCATCAGACGGCTCCAGTCCGTTCAAGCCGGCCAAGCCCAAGAAGATCGAAGCAGACGCACCCAAGACGAAGACCACAAGATCCAAGTCAGCATCCGCAACTGCTGACATTCCTGACGACAATAATCCTTTCAGAGCGGCAGCAAATTCCGAGAGCAAGACTCCCAAGTCAGCAGAGAACAGCCCGTTCAAGCCGATCGGTGCTCCTGCAGCTTCCGAGACTTCAAGTCCGTTCATGCCCGCTGCTTCCAAGCCCGAGCCCGTTGCTAAGGCTGTTGAGCCGAGTCCGTTTAAACCGGCTGCTATTAAGGCGGAGCCTGCAGCTAAGCCTGTAGAGCCGAGTCCGTTCAAGCCGTTGACAGCCGCAAAGCCTGAGCCTGCTGCAAAGTCTGTTGAGCCGAGTCCGTTTAAACCTGCTCCCGCGAAGAAGTCTGAGCCCGCAGCACCTAAGTCTGCTGAGCCCAATCCGTTTAAGCCCCTTGGCGTAACAAAGACTGAAGCACCTGCAGCTGAGCCCAGTCCGTTCAAGCCGTTGACAGCCGCAAAGCCTGAGCCTGCTGCAAAGGCTGCTGAGCCTAGTCCGTTCAAGCCGGCTCCCGCGAAGAAGTCTGAGCCCGCAGCACCTAAAGCTGCTGAACCCAGTCCGTTTAAGCCTCTTGGCGCAACGAAGACTGAAGCGCCTGCAGCTGAGCCCAGTCCGTTCAAGCCTTTAGGCGGTACAGAAGCACCCAAGGCTGCTGAACCTGCTAGTCCGTTTAAGCCTTTCGGCGCCATGGCATCTGCGCCTGAAGCACCTGCAGCCGAGACGGCAAGCGCAGCTCCTTTCAAGCCTTTCGGCAACATAAATCAGGATCCGCCGGTACACATCGAAGCCGCCAATCCGAATATGTTCAACATGGGCAGTGTGTCCCATCCCGATTCCGACTCGTCCAAGGGTACGTCCAAGGGTACGTCCAAGGGCACGTCCAAGCTCGGCTCATTCATGTCCATGGATGACGACGAAGTGCTCCACCAGGACAAGGAGACCGGCAAGCTCGGTTCTTACATGTCGATGGACGAAGGCGAGGACACAGGCGAGAGGCTCCCTCAGAGATCCGAGAGCTCGACAAATTATTTCGCGATGAGCTCGGCAAGTTCCGCATCGTCGCAGCTGTCATCTTCCGCTGCGAACCCGTTCAAGCCCATGAAGCCTGCCAATTCAGCAAGCTCTTCGAGGGGCGGAAACCCGAGTCCGTTCAAGCCGGCCACACCCGATAAGCCCGAGGACGGCGCACCGGCCAATCCCAGTCCGTTCAAGCCGCTGGGTTCGTAAAGTAAAGCTAAGCAAAATAAAAGGCGCAGTGTATGCGCCTTTTTTGTGTCTGGTGGTTCCGTGAATTCTATTTGATTGGCGATTCCCGCCGGAGTGCCTGTTTCAGGGATCAAAATAGGCAATCCAGCGTAACTGGGCTGGTAGACGGCCTGGTGTTTATAACCGACCCGGTCCGCATTCATAAGTTGTATTTTTTTGCGAAAAAAGTAGCGGAAAAATACAGGTTTTCCGCATTTTCTGTATTTTTTGGCGCGGTTTTAAGAGGAAAAATACAGAAAGTGGCGTACGGCATACGGGCGGCTCAGCGCGCGGCGGGTCAGATTGTGGCTAATGCGATGCGCCCGCTATCACCCAAGCCCTGCCATCCTTACCATTATCCCGGGCAGGACAAATGTCATGAAGAGCAGGATGACCACTGCGAGCACGACCCAGACCGTGATGGTGATGCGGATGAGCTTCTTGTTGCGGTCGCGGCTCATTTTGCCTTTGAGCTGGAGGCCTGCGAGGATGGTGTTGATCGCGAAAATGCCGCCGGCGAGGATCAGCAGGAAGGGCGTGAGGACCATGTCGGTGTCCCACATGTAATTGATGAAATATATGATCATCGATGCGACCGAGACGATCAGCATGCCCTGGCCGCAGACGTATACCTTCTTCAGGATCTTCGCCTTATCGGCCTCGGTGTATTCGGCCACCATTTCCAAAGTTTCTTTCATGTCTTCGTTCATTTTCTCACTCTCTCTTTCTCCGCGCAGAAGTTCGCGGATGTCAATGTCGTAAAAGTCTGCCAGCTCGATCATCATGCTGATGTCGGGCATGGTGTTACCGTTCTCCCATCTTGAGACTGATCTCGATGAGATGTTGAACTTGTCTGCCAGCTGTTCCTGCGACAGATTGTGTTCTTTGCGAAGTTCCTTCAGGAGATTTCCGATCTTGATCTGGTCCATAAGGGCCTCCTTTCGACCTGGATGGTAGCACCGGGCCTGCTCGAAAAACACGACAGAGAGTGAGAGTTGCCGGATTTTCTAATATCAGACAGATGTGTCGGGTATATTTTAGCATGACGGGCGAGCGAAAAAGCCGAGATTACCCGTATGCATCTTTTTCGAAGAATTCTCGAAAAAAGATGCATAGCCCAACCCGCAGGGTTTTCCCACACAAAGATGCCGCCCCCAAACGCTAATAATCAACGCGATTTTATTGACGACCATATTGGATTTTTGTATAATTCCGTTGTTTTTAAAACAAACACATCAAGAATAGACAATGTTCTTCAGAGTCTATGGTGATTTACGGGACCACTCCCACAAGGAGTCGAGGCCATACGGACAGCCGGGTCCACTGCCGATGATCGGTCTTCCGATCTATTGATTGAGTTAAAAGCTCAGTTTTATAAGTTGGTTACTTTATAACCGAAATGCGTAATTTGCGCAGACTTGTGAAATGGTCAATAAGAGTAGTAAAAGTAGTATTGCTATATAGACTCTAGATACTTGAATTCTTCGCCGGGGGAGTATACGCACTCCTTAAGTGAGGAGTACAAAGACCATATTGAGATCTAAGCGCAAGTTGTGAATTACAGCTTGCGCTTTTGTTTTGAGGTGGAGTATGGAAAGAACAGAGTTGGATCAGACAAGGGCTCCGATCTATGAGGCGCTCGAAAAGTTCCGCGAGATGCGTGTCGTTCCTTTTGACGTGCCGGGACATAAGCACGGCAAGGGCAATCCGGAGCTCACGGCGTTCCTGGGCGAGAAGTGCGTCGGCGTCGATGTCAACAGCATGAAGCCTTTGGATAATCTGTGCCATCCGGTATCGGTCATTCATGAAGCCGAGATCCTTGCGGCAGACGCGTTCGGCGCGAGCCACGCTTTCCTCATGGTAGGCGGCACGACGAGCTCGGTGCAGAGCATGGTGCTCTCATGCTGCAAACAGGGCGACAAGATCATACTTCCCAGAAATGTGCACAGAAGCGTTATCAATGCGCTGGTCCTCTGCGGCGCCATCCCCGTTTACGTTAATCCCGACGTTGACCACCGTCTCGGTATCTCTCTCGGAATGAGCCGCGACAAGGTAAAGGCTGCAATCGACGCGAATCCCGATGCTGTTGCGGTACTGGTCAACAATCCTACATATTACGGTATCTGCAGTGACCTCCGCGCCATCGTTAAGATGGCTCACGATGCGGGCATGCTCTGCCTTGCTGATGAGGCACACGGCACGCACTTTTATTTCGGTGAGAACATGCCTGTTTCCGCGATGCGCGCGGGCGCAGACATGGCTGCCGTCTCGATGCATAAGTCAGGCGGAAGTCTCACGCAGTCAAGCCTTCTTCTCATCGGCGAGAACGTAAGCGAGAGGCACGTGCGCCAGATTATCAATCTTACGCAGACAACATCGGGCAGTTATCTCCTGATGTCGAGCCTTGATATAAGCAGAAGAAATCTGGCGCTCCGCGGAAAAGAAGTCTTCCGCAAAGTCGTCGAGATGGCAGAGTATGCCAGGGAAGAGATCAACGCTGTCGGAGGTTATTACGCTTACGGCAGGGAGCTCATCAACGGCGATTCTATTTTTGATTTCGATCCCACCAAGCTCAGCGTCCACACGAGGGACATCGGCCTTGCGGGCATCGAAGTCTACGACATTTTAAGAGACGAATACGACATCCAGATCGAGTTCGGCGACATCGGAAATATCCTCGCGTACCTTTCGATCGGCGACAGGATGCAGGAGCTCGAGCGCCTCGTCAGCGCTCTTGCCGAGATCCGCAGAAGATACAAGAAAGATCCGGACGGCCTGCTCAGTCAGGAGTATATCGATCCCGAAGTCGTATGCAGTCCGCAGGAGGCTTTCTATTCGAAGAAGAAGAGCGTCCCGATCGAAGAGAGCGTCGGTCAGGTCTGCAGCGAATTCGTTATGTGCTATCCGCCGGGAATCCCGATCCTCGCGCCCGGCGAGAGGATCACGTCTAACATTCTGGACTACATCCTCTACGCAAAGGAGAAGGGCTGTTCGATGACAGGCTCTGAGGATCCGGATATTAACAATCTTAACGTTCTGATATAAGGAGGGGTATCTTATGAATCTTTGGTTCAGTGAATATCATGCGCCTGACGTAAGGCACAGTCTTCGCGTAACGAGACATCTGTATTCGGGCAAGAGCGATTACCAGCAGATCGATATTTTCGATACGCCCGAATTCGGAAAAGTGCTGGCGCTCGACGGAGACGTAATGCTTACAGAGCGCGACGAGTTTATCTACAACGAGATGATCACGCACATCCCGATGTCCGTGCATCCCAACGTCCAGGACGTCCTCGTCATCGGCGCGGGCGACGGCGGTGTCGTCAAGGAGCTCACGAGATACGAGAGCGTTAAGCGCATTGACCTGGTCGAAATGGACCCCCAGGTTATCGAGGCATGCCGCACATATCTTCCCGAGAACGCATGCAAGCTCGATGACACGCGCGTGCATATCTACTTCGATAACGCACTGAGATTTATCAGAAGATCGAGCGACGAATATGATCTCATTATCGTTGACTCCAACGATCCTTTCGGACCTTCCGAAGGCTACTTCACGAGGGAGTTTTACGGCATCTGCTACAACGCGTTAAGATCAGACGGCATCATGGTAAACCAGCAGGGAAGCCCTTTCTATAAGCACGACGCAGAGGCGATGCAGAGGAGCCACAAGAGGATCGTAAACACGTTCCCGATAAGCCGCGTGTACCAGGCGCACATCCCGACGTACGCTGCGGGATATTGGCTTTTCGGTTTCGCGAGCAAGAAATATCACCCGATCAATGACTTCGATGAAGAGCGCTGGAAAAGCCTTCATCTCAGCACCAAATACTATACGACCAAGCTGCACATAGGCTCGTTCTATCTGCCGGCTTATCTCGAGAAAATGTTAATGGAGGTGGAATCGTGAAAAAGAATGTAGAGACCTTTATCGGCTGCGATTCTGAGTACGAAGAATCTTCCATCGTGCTCTTCGGCGCGCCCTTTGATTCCACTACGAGCTTTCGCCCCGGCGCGAGATTCGGCAGTTCCGCGATCCGCCACGAGAGCTTTGGAATAGAGACTTACAGCCCTTATCAGGACAAGGACCTGACGGATCTTAAAGTCTTTGACTGCGGCGACTTGGAGCTCTGCTTCGGTTCACCTGAGGCAGCACTTAGAGATATCGAGAACCACACGCGCACGATCTTAAACGACGGCAAGCTGCCCATCATGATCGGCGGCGAGCACCTCGTGACTTTTGGCAGCTTCAAGGCGGTCTTTGAGAAGTATCCGGATGTGGAGATTATTCATTTCGATGCACACTGCGATCTGAGAGACGACTATCTCGGAGCAAAGCTCAGCCATGCGTGCGTATTGAGAAGATGCTATGAGCTCGTGGGCGATAACAAGATCCACCAGTTCTGCATCAGGAGCGGTGAGCGCGAGGAGTTCCTTTTCGCGGAAGGTCACACGGACATGCATAAGTTTAATTTCGACGGACTGAAGGAAGTCTGCGAAGAGCTTAGCAAAAACAACACGCCGGTGTATTTCACGATCGATCTTGACTGCATGGATCCGTCCGTTTTCTGCGGCACGGGTACGCCCGAAGCAGGCGGCGTAAGCTTCATGGAATTGCTTAATGCGATCCTTGAAGTAAGCAAGACAAATATAGTCGGCGCAGACATCAACGAACTCGCGCCGATGCTTGATACCAGCGGCGCTTCAACGGCCGTCGCGTGCAAGACATTAAGAGAATTGATCCTTTCCATAAACGCATAAACAGGAGGTGCAGAAATGAGCAGAGTTTTAGTTATCGGATGCGGCGGTGTAGCAAGTGTCGCAATCAGAAAGTGCTGTCAGGTCAGCGAGGTCTTCACGGAGCTTTGCATCGCAAGCCGCACGAAGTCCAAGTGTGACGCGCTTGCTGAAAGCCTGAAGGGCAAGACAAAGACTGTCGTTACGACCGCGCAGGTCAATGCGGACAACGTGCAGGAAGTCGTCGATCTCATCAATTCATATAAGCCCGATCTGGTCATGAACATCGCGCTTCCTTACCAGGATCTGACCATCATGGACGCATGCCTCATCTGCGGCGTCAATTACATGGACACGGCCAACTACGAGCCCGAGGATACAGACGATCCCGAGTGGAGAAAGATCTACGAGAAGAGATGCAAGGAGAAGGGGTTCTCCGCTTACTTCGATTACAGCTGGCAGTGGGCTTACAAAGAGAAGTTTGAGCAGGCAGGCCTTACCGCGCTCTTAGGCTGCGGCTTCGATCCCGGTGTCACGCAGGCATACTGCGCTTATGCCAAGAAGCACGAGTTCGATGAGATCGATACGATCGATATCCTTGACTGCAACGGCGGCGACCACGGCTATGCTTTCGCGACCAACTTCAATCCCGAAGTCAATCTCCGCGAGGTCTCCGCTCCGGGCAGCTACATCGAGAACGGCAAGTGGGTAGAGATCCCCGCGATGAGCATCAAGAGAGAGTACGATTTTGACGCCGTCGGCATGAAGGACATGTATCTCCTCCACCACGAGGAGCTCGAGTCTCTCGCAGTTAACATCCCCGAAGTTAAGCGTATCCGTTTCTTCATGACCTTCGGCCAGAGCTATCTTACGCATATGAAGTGTCTCGAAAACGTCGGCATGCTCTCCACCACGCCCGTTAATTTTGAGGGTCACGAGATAGTTCCGATCAAGTTCCTCAAAGCTTTGCTCCCTGACCCTGCAAGCCTTGGCCCGCGCACACACGGCAAGACCAACATCGGCTGCATCTTCACGGGCAAAAAGGACGGCAAGGACAAGACCTATTACATCTACAACGTCTGCGACCACCAGGAGTGCTACAAGGAAGTCGAGAGCCAGGCGATCAGCTACACGACCGGCGTCCCCGCAATGTGCGGCGCGCTCATGCTCC
Organism: Clostridiales bacterium; assembly: GCA_017554745.1. Lineage (GTDB taxonomy): Bacteria > Bacillota > Clostridia > Saccharofermentanales > Saccharofermentanaceae > Saccharofermentans. The sequence continues at coordinate 173,639 of JAFZHS010000019.1, forward strand.
TCACCGGCAAGTGGACCGACAAGGGCGTCCACACCGTCGAAGAGTTCGATCCCGATCCGTTCCTCGACGCACTCGACAAGTACGGCCTCCCGAGGAGCGAGAACTTCGATCCTGTATTGGTAGAATGACATGAACGATATTTTCTCAGGGCTCACATCCGTCATAAACGGCGAAAACATCAAGGCGCTAAAGACGCCCTGCTATGTCATCGACGAGAAAAAACTTGTCAGTAACGGCGAGATCTTGGCAGGGGTCGCTTCGCGCACCGGCTGCAAGATCCTCCTTGCGCAGAAGGCGTTCTCCAATTACGACTTCTACCCGCTGCTGTCAGATTATCTCGCCGGCACCGAGGCGAGCGGCCTTTATGAGGCACGTCTCGGCAAAGAAGAAATGCCCTCAGGCGAGGTCCACGTCTTCAGCGCCGCCTACCGCAGCGACGAGTTCAATGAACTTCTGAAATATGCTGACCACATAGTGTTTAACACTGTTACACAGCTTAGAAAATACGGGTTTAAGGCCAAGGCTTGCGGCAAGAGCCTGGGCCTTCGCATCAACCCCGAATGCTCCACCCAGGAGGGTCACGAGATCTACGATCCGTGTGCCAAGGGCAGCCGCCTGGGCGTCACGCGCGAAGTCTGGGACCGTGACATGACGCCCGATGTCCTCGCGCTTCTGGACGGCATTCATTTCCACACTTTGTGCGAGCAGAACTCGGATGCGCTCGAGGTTACTCTGCGTGCCGTCGAAGAGAAGTTCGGCGACGTGCTGTCTAAGATGAAATGGCTCAACATGGGCGGCGGCCACCACATCACCAAGAGCGATTACGACGTGGAGACTTTGGAGCGCACTATTATCTACGCCAAAGAGAAATGGGGCGTCGAGGTCTATCTCGAGCCCGGCGAAGCTGTCGCCCTGAATGCGGGCTATCTTCTTACCCGCGTTCTCGATGTCACCGAGAACAGCGGCGTGAAGATCGCTATCCTGGATGCCAGCGCCGCATGCCACATGCCTGACGTCATCGAGATGCCGTACACCCCGCCGCTTACGGATGCGGGCAGCAAGGGGTCTAAGCCCTGCCATTACAGACTCGCCGGCCCGACATGCCTTGCCGGCGACGTGATAGGTGATTATGTTTTTGATCACACGCTTGAGCCCGGCGACCTGCTGGTTTTCGGAGACATGGCGATCTACACCACCTGCAAAAACAACACCTTCAACGGCATGCCTCTGCCTGACATCTACAGGCTGAAGGCGGACGGTGAGTTTGAGAGGCTGACAGAGTTCGGGTATAAGGATTTTAAGGACAGATTAGGGAAGAGTTGATTTTGCGAAGGACCCGGGATACCGGGTCCTTTTATTATCCACGGATTTTTGGTAGAATAATACCGAGTATATACGAGGTATATTATGACTTTCGAATGGGACGAAGCAAAGAACAAGATCAACCTCAGAAAACACGGAATAGATTTTGCTGAGGCACAGACTGTTTTCTATGATGAAAATGGTATTTTATTCGACGATCCTGAACATTCAAAAGATGAGGAACGCTTCATCATTATCGGAAAGAGTATTAATTCCAATATTTGCCTCGTGTGTCACTGTTATAGGCAAAATGATAAAGTCATCAGAATTATATCGGCGAGGAAAGCTACAAGAAATGAGGTGAACAGGTATGTTGAAGGAATATGATATCGACAAGTTGAATCCGAGGCCCAATCCTTATGCGAAGTCTCTCAGAAAACCGGTGTCCATCAAGATGCCGATGGTTGTTATTGAATACTTCAAGACTGAATCTGACAGAACAGGCATACCTTATCAGACACTAATAAATCTCTATCTCATGGATTGTGTTAAAGAGAAAAAGAAAATAGATACTTCCTGGAAAAAGCAGGACGAAGCCTCTTGAATCGCACATTAAATTGAGTCCGTTTTTCGCGCATGCTATAATATCCTTTAAGGGATGGCATTAAACACATAGATTCATTGCATTTGCGCGGACGCGTTTTTTTCTATGACGTGGAAAAATGAAGACATCAACATCAACGGCACCAGCTCGGCGAAATGTCCGAACTGTGGCGCGAGCGTCTTTTTCAACGAGAAGCTGGGTAAGCTTTTCTGCTCAATGTGCGGAGGGCTTTTCGATCCCGAGAGCATGAAGTCCGCGGGCAGGATCGAGAACCGCGACACCGGCGAGGCGGGCAGCGAAGAGGACAACAAGCAGGAGTTCGTCTGCGACTCGTGCGGCGCGGCCGTGGTCACCGATTACAATACGTCCGCAACGTTCTGCGCATTCTGCGGTTCGCCGACGCTCATCAACAGAAGACTTTCGAGATGCTTCAGGCCGGACGTGCTCATTCCGTTCAAAGTCAGCAAAGAAGAGGCGATCGATAACTACCTTAAGTGGGCGAAAACCAATAAGGGCGTCCCGAAGAAATTCACCTCCGAAGCCGTGCTGTCGAAGATCACGGGCTACTACATTCCGTTCTGGCTCATCGACGCGGACTGCAAGTCAGAGGTGAGCGGCACGGGCCAGAAATTCAAGGGCGAGAACATCGAGAATTTTGAGATCGACAGGTCGCTCGTGTACAACGTCAGGCGCGTGCCTTTCGACGGCTGCAAGAAGATCAGCAACACCCTGATGGAAGCGATCGAGCCGTACGATTATAAAGAGATCAAAGAATATAACGACATGTACCTGCCGGGCTTTTTCGCGCAGCGCTACGACCTGTCCGCGCTCGACATGATGGACATCATCCGCATCCGCTTGGACAACTACGCGGAGGGCATCGTCAAGCGCCTCTCTGCCAAGGAATACGACTACTTCAAGGCCGTCGGCGTCCGCGGCGCCTACTCTGACAATTACAGCCAGCTTTACGCGCTGATGCCGGTGTGGTTTTTGAACATCGAATACGAAGGCGCGATGTACAGCATCGCCGTCAACGGCCAGACCGGCAAAGCGTCAGGCTCTTTGCCGATTAATAAGCGCAGAGTGCATGCGCACGCATTCTGGAGCTCCTTGTGGGAGATCACGAAATACATCGCCCTCACCGCGCTCGTGCCCGCTCTGGGCGTGGCGTTGCTCATGTTCCTGATCGGCAACAAGGGCGGCGATTTCGACTGGTTCTACTGGATGATGTTCTTTGTTTTGTGGGCAGTCGCGCTTCTTTCCGGCCTCATATTCATCGTTCCGCACGTCAGGAAGAAGTTCTCCGACAGCAGTTTCTACGAATCGGTCACGATCGACAAGGCGCCGAACATCGATGAGTACATCGATTTGAAGGACGGCTTCAAGATGGACATCCGCGACACCTTCATGTACATGTCGACCAAAGCCGACGACGACAAGAACAAGGAGTTCTCCAAAGAGCCCCTGTCGGCGAAGGTGCTGAATAAGATCTTTAAGTGATGTTGGCGGGCGCCGGGCTGAGGCTGAGTGCATGACGGGTAAAAATGCGAAAAGCTTTTGGTTTACCCGTCTGATTTTTTGCGATGATGTGTGTGTGACGGGTAAAAAGGTGTGTTGCCTTTGATTTACCCGTCGTTTTTCTTTCTCGAACGCGCGAACTACGGATAAAAACGCGAAAAACGCCAGTTTAGTCCGTAGCATTTCCTGCCGGGTAGTATGCATGACGGATAAAAACGCGAAAATGGTCATTTTTATCCGTAATTTTCCTTTTGAAGACGACTGCGCGACGGGTAAAAACGCGAAAAAAGCCTGATTTACCCGCCATTATTCTTTTTTGAACGCGCGGACTACGGATAAAATCGCGAAAATGAGCAGATTTATCCGTAATCCTGCCTGCGGGCCCGCACACACTACGGATAAGAACGCGAAAAAGGCCAAATTTATCCGTAATCCTTTTCGAGCGCCCTTACACCCTACGGATAAAAAATGAAAAACTTCAGTTTTATCCGTTCGCCCGCGCACGCAAAGAATAAACTGGCCCGCGTGCGCAAAGAATAAGCGCGCCGCACGCCCCCACCCCAAAACAAACTTTAATGTTACGTTAATGTTCAGCTATCTTGCCGTTAAGATTGGCGGGTTATGATGAAGCCACATCATTAAGGGAGGATAACAGGAATGAGTGAAACCATTTTGAGGATCACGGAGCTATCGAAGTCGTATGGCGCGAAAACAGTGCTCGACAAGGTGTCTTTCGAGATCGAGAGAGGAAAGATCTACGGCTTTATCGGAGAGAACGGCGCGGGCAAGACCACGGCCTTAAGGGCGATCACGGGCTTGAGCACCGTGAGGCACGGCAAGATCGAGCTTTTCGGGAAGTCAGACAAGAAGGGCCTCATCGAGGCCAGAAGGAAGATCGGCTGCCTTGTCGAAAAGCCGATCCTGGAGCTCAACAAATCAGCAAAAAAGAATTTAGAAGCGCAGCAGCTGCTTTACGGCAACAGCGACGCGCAGCGCATCGAGCAGGTACTCGAACGAGTAGGTCTAAAAGACGTTAAGAACAAGAAGGTCGCGGATTTCTCGCTCGGCATGAAGCAGAGGCTGGGCATCGCGATGGCGCTCATCAACAGCCCGGAGCTTCTGGTGCTCGACGAGCCGGTAAACGGACTTGACCCGATGGGCATGGTCGACGTCAGGGAGCTCCTGATCTCGCTTTGCAGGGACGACGGCATCACGATCGTTATCTCATCACACATTCTGGCCGAGCTCTACCAGCTCGCGACCGACTACATAATCATCTCGCACGGACACATTATTTCCACGCTCTCGAAAGACGAGCTCGATGACCGCTGCACGACGCACATCACGATGGACACCGAGCATAACGACGAGGCGCTCAGGGTGCTGACTACAAGCGGCATCAGATCGGTGGACAGCGGCGAAGGCGCGATAAAGATTTTCGACAACGTGGAAGCAAGGGATGTCGCGCAGCTGATGTACGACAACAAGATCCTCGTGACGCATCTGGCGAAGCACGAGAGGACGCTCGAAGAATACTACATTGAACTTTTGGGGAGGGGCGCATAATGGGCAGCTTATTAAAGTGGGAAATGAAGCAGACACTGTCTTCAAAATCGTTTTGGATACTGGGCGCGTCGCTCGTCGCACTGCCGGCATTGATGCTGCTCATGGCGATCAGCTTCGGCGCGGATTACACGGGCTACGAGGCGTTCCTCTCAGGACTTAACGACTACAATGCTTTCGTAATGTTCCTGATCGGCGTCTTCGCCGGAATACACGTCACCGGCGCATTCGAAGGCCGCAAGATCCAGTCGGCAGTCATGGCAGGCAACAGCAGATTCAGCATACTCCTCGCAAAGTTCATGTCGTTCTCGATCGCAGTCACTTTGTACAGCATCGCAGCGATCTTGGTCAGCACGGCGATCGCTTTCGGAACATACGGCGTCACAGGCCTTGACGGCAGCTTTGGCAGAGTCATCTTAGTAAGAACGCTGGTCTTCATCTTCGTCGAGATCGCATATTCCGCAACATGCTTCCTCGCATCGATGCTCGTAAGGCACCTGGGCGGCGCGATCGGCCTCAACCTGGGCCTCATGATCATGACAAACCTCGCAGCGCAGATCTTCCTGAACTTTGAATGGGCCGAGAAATTCATCAGACTCACCCCCGTCGGCCAGACAATGTTCATCGTCGCAGACTGCAGCAACACAAATATCGCAATGGCCCTGGCCGCATCAGCTGTCGCCATCGCGGCAGTCATCGCGCTGTCTTACTTAAAGTTCAGAAGGGAAGAACTCAAATGATGTTCACCTACTGATATTATCCCATCGGGCAGGAGCTTTCGCGGCTCCTGCTTTTTTGTTGGGGCGCGAAAAGAGGAGCGGGCCGGCGAGGGTTCTTTTGTCGGTTCAGAGCACATTTCAGCCAGAGTGCCAATTTTGACCCCTGAAATTGGCACTGGAACTGAAATTCCTGAGAAATCTCAGTTTGAGTGACAGTTTTGGTACCTGAAATTGACACTCTGGCTGAAATGACCTTTTCGAGCGCAAAAGTAATGGGGACGCGAAAACGTGGAAGCGCGCGAAAACGCACCTCGCCCCCGCGCACCTTTCTTCCCGACATGTTATAATCACTTTGTCCGGAAACCATTTTCCCGGGCGGCCAAAAATCTATATACGACTTTAGTTTTATTGCATGTTGAGGGGGATAAGAACATGATGATAGAACAGCGATCTCATACCCGTAAATTTTTGAGTGCTGCGTGCGCGGCGATGATGGCCGTGACGGTTTTTCTTGGCGGCTGCGCAAAAGAAGGTTAATAATTTAAAGAGGTGAAAATACAAATGCACAAGATCGGTTTAGTCGGCGGCACGGGCCCCGAATCCACATTGATGTACTACAAGGAGCTCAACTCCAGGATCGACACGCTGACGGGCGGCGCTGCCATGCCCGACGTGGCGATCGAGAGCGTCAATTTCCGCAAGGCGTGGAGCTTTGTCGAGCGCGGCGAGTACGATAAGCTCACTGATTATCTCGCGGAAAAAGTCGAGTGCCTGAAGGCCGGCGGCGCGGAGATAATCTCGCTGTCTGCGGTCACGATGCATATCGTTTTCGATGAGATCGCAGCGAAAACAAGCACCTCGCTCATCAGCATTCCCAAGTGCGTCAGCGACGAAGCAACAGCCCGCGGATTCAAGTGCGTCGGCCTCCTCGGGACGATCTTCACGATGGAGCAGGACTACATGAAAAAGGACCTTCTTGATGCCGGCATCCGCGTAGTCGTCCCTCAAAAAGACGAGCGCGAACTGATCGCAAAGAGGATCCTCGAAGAGCTCGAACTGGGCATCGTAAAGGAGAGCACGCTGAAAGAATTTACGGCCATCATCGAGCGCATGAAGCGCGAGGACGGCATCGAAGCGGTCATCCTCGGATGCACCGAGCTGCCGCTGCTTTTGAACAAGGATAACTGCCCGGTCTATTGCCTGGACTCGGTAGAGATTCACTTGAATAAGCTCGTCGGGATGGCGATGGGGTAACGCATAATGGGGACCGGCAAAATGCGCAAGACAAATAAGTTTTTAGCCATGTTTTTAGCCGTCACGATGCTGTCTGTGACGTGCTTTGGCTCGGGATGTTCCGCGCGCAAAAAGCCGGTTGTCCTGACTATGTTTTCGATAGCTTTGGGCAAAGAAAAATCCGAAGATAATAAGATCCGCAATCTGATCACGGAGAAGACCGGCGTGCAGGTCACTGAGGTCTGGATGGAGGGCCAGTACTCCCGAAATGTCATCGACGGCTGGCTTGAGACGCCGAAGCTGCCGGACTACATGTATATCAACGAGCGCCTCGATGAATTCTACGACCATGGCCTTCTCGTGGCGTGGGATCCTTACCTCGAGAAATACCCCAACATCAAAAATCTCCACACCGATGAAGAGTGGGATCTGCTCAGGCAGTCTGACGGCAAAATATATTCGGTCAACATTCCCGGCGGGCCTTTTACCGAAGACCCGAATGCAATTACCAACACCTGGGGCTTCGTAGTCACGACATCCTGCAAGGACCCTGAAGCCGCTTTCAAATTCATTAACGACATCCTGTCAGAAGAGATAATGGATCTGCGTTTCTGGGGCATCGAGGGCGTGGATTATCTGAAGGATAACGACGGCACACATTACCGCACAAAAGAGATGGCGGACATGTGGGATAACGAAGAATACGGCGTTACCCACGTGTGCGAGTATGCGCTGATGCCGCAGTGAGATTCCACAAGATATTCTCTAAAATGCCGGATGCACCCTGTCACAAGGCGGTTTGACACGCGGCTACACGCGGTTACGCCCCGCGCCCCGCGCTCCCTTACCTCAGCTCCTCCGCCCTGAACGTATACACCTTCTCGTAGTCAGTGTCCAGGCAGATGCTGACGGTGAAGTCGTCAAGGTTGTAGACGCAGGACCATTCGGTTAAGCTGCAGCTTACCTCGTCGAGGATCATCATCGCTTCGGATTCGGCGACGACGCGCTCGGTGCCAAGGCCGGTGCAGATGGTGTCGATTCTGTTGTCGGGGTCGCCCATGTCGAAGTAGTCGCCGGGAGCGATGACACTGTTGGTGCAGGCGGGGTATTCAGTGACGACCATTTCGCTGCCGAGCCATTCGACGACGACGTAACGGCCGGTCTTGTCAGTGATGAACAGGTGGTAATTGTAGCCCAGGTCGGACTGGATGTCGTATGACTCGAGGAGCGCCAGGGCTTCGTCGACTGAAGCGCAGTTGTCGAGGACGGCTCTGACACAGCAGAAGATCAGTAGGTCAGGCTTGCCCCGGTCCTGATGGGCCTCATCGATGTCGAGCTCGAGGATGCCCGCGCCGACGCCTTTCTCGTTCATGCCGTCGACGATAAAGTAAGGCGTGAGCACCATGACAAATCTGCCCAGAGGCGAGTCAGGATCGAGCGTGCTGGTCTGGCCGACGCTGAAGACAGCGAGATCGGCGCAGCCTATTGATTCGTAAGCGTCCTTGGGGTGTGAGTGGACGAGCACCATGTCTGTCTCGGGGTAGTCAAAATTGCGGCCGAAGAGATGGTCGCCGTCTGAAGTCGTGGCAGCAAAAGATGCGCAGCCGATGCTGTAATCGTCCTCGTTGAAGATGAAGTTCGGCATGCCGTACACGTGGTTGTCGAGCATCCAGTCAATGAACTCATTGACGGTGCCCGCGCCGTTTTCGAGCATTCCCTGCGTATCGGTGCACTCGAGGTTTTTCATCGTGTAGAAGCCGTCCGTGACCTTCTTGACGGACAGCATGGTCCTGATGTGGTTGAACAGCATTATCGCGGGAATGATTATCATGAGCGCGAAAACGATCGGCAGCACGATCCTCTTTTTGAGCTTGAAGACGAAGCAGATCTCGACGATAAAGGCGATCAGGAAAAGTGCCGCGCCGATGAAGATGAACGGCGTCCAGTTGAATGCCTTGACGGATGTGACTTCGATGCAGTAGGGGAGGACGTTATAAGTAAGCAGCTCGTGGAACTGATCGATTGTGATGACGGGATCTTTTTTCTCCTCATAGATATAGTCGTAACGCTTGTAAAGCGCCTCGCAGACTTCGCTGTATTCGGCATCGTCCACGGCCCTCAGCTTGCCTGTGATGGTGATGTGCTGATAGAACTTCGCATAATAGATCTTCTTCTCTTTGGCGCTCAGATTCGAGAAATCCAGCAGGAGAAAAACATAGTCTTCGTCTTCCATGTTCTCGCCGAAAAACTGCAGGTCTTTATTATCGAGCTCAAGGCTGTCATAGTAGACCAGAATGTCCGTCTTGACGGTCTTTCCGAGGTCCCCGGGCTTTATGTTTTTGTAGTCAAAGTCCGTGGATGATGAGGCGAAGATCCTTCCGCCGAAGATTCCCAACAGCACGAGCAGAACGCCTATAAACATTACAACTGCGGTGATTATTATCGCTTTTTTATTACGCTTTTTCGCCATGATTCCCGAGCCCCCACGAACACACTTTATCCCCAAACGTTACCCAGACAGTTTACTATTAAAATGCGCAAAAGTATATAAACAGCGTTTGTGTCTGGAATGGCGAAAAAGAAGGCAGATGACGGATAAATCTGGCCTTTTTTTGTGTTTTTATCCGTAGTGTGTGCGGCCTCTCGAAAAGGATTACGGATAAATCTGGCCTTTTTCGCGTTTTTATCCGTAGGGATTAAGACCTCGCAGGCAGAATGATGTACTAAATGCCACTTCTTCGCTGTTTTGTACGTCTTAAAGGCGTCTTCGAAAGGTAAAATTACGGATAAATCAGGTGTTTTTCGCGATTTTATCCGTTGCGCTCGCTTCTTCGAAGAAAATATTACGGATAAGATTGACCATTTTCGCGTTTTTATCCGTAGTGCTTACGTCCCGACAGGAAACACGACGTACTAAACACCTCGTTTTCGCGGTTTTGTACGTAAAGCCTCCCGCCCCGCTCAGATGTTATAATGTTCATATGTAGTTTTTGCCTTCACACACATTTATCGGGTGACAATTATGAGGACGACTAAGCGCGGGCACATTAGTACTATTTCCCTGGTATTGCTTTTGGTGGCAGTCATGAATCTTGCGGCGTGCGGGAAAAGCGCGGACGCGAAGGCGCTTGTCGGCACGTGGCGGTACGATCAACCGCACGGCAATTCGACGACCATGACGTTTAACGCCGACGGCTCGTGGACGAGAGATCTGGGCTACGAGAACAATACGAGATTTATACACTACACCGGAAAATATATCCTCGATGATGACGAGAAGACCATCACGATCGAGATCGATCCATTGCCCGACGACCGCCTGCAGTTCACCACAGAGATATTCTTCCATTATTTGCTGGTGGGCGATTCTCTGACTTTATATGACTACTTCGACACCCAGGAGACGGCAGCGACTTACAAGAAACTCGCGTAAGACAATAAGACCCGGCGCAAGTAATTATTTACAAGCGTTATTAATCATTTCCCTCGCTTCGGCAAATCGTCTGCTGTCAGGGTTATCGTCAATGCCTGCACAATATCCGCCTGAGATATTGACGGAGTCAGAGGTCTCGACCTTAATGTAATAGCATGATCCGTCGTCAACGATATCTTTTGTGGACATGTCTTCATCGAGCGCCATGAAATCTACTCTGGTCAGAACGTTCACGATGCTTGACCATTCCGTATCAGTTATCTCGTATTCGGTGACCTCGTAATGGTCCTCGGAAGGGAGCTCGCCTGCTAAGTAATCGTAGGTCTTATCGATTTCGGGCCTGATATCGTATTTTTGCACTTTGAGATCGGGTGTGATGACATACATCTCGACATCCGGCAGGCCGCCACAATAGATCAGATAAGTGACTTTCTTTACATCCAGAGGGCCTCTTGAGATCTGCGTCGTTTCCGAAGTCTCTTTCGAACGCTGATTCGGTTCGGAAGTTCCTCCTGATCTTTGAGCCCTGACCGAGCTGCCGCACGATGTCAGAGATACCAGCCCGATCAACAAAACAAGTCCTGCGATAAATGTCTTTTTAAGTCTTTCCATATTAGTTCCCGGCGTGCCTTTCATTAACGTTCTTACTTAGGATACAGACGAACGCCCCGCTTTGTTGCAGTGATTGCCGGTGCCTCACAAATACTTCAGCACGTCCATCTGCGTGTGCGCGGGCCCGAACTCTTCAAGGCGGGCGCATGGTACGTGGGGCTCGTATGCGAGGTGCGCGAAATACAGTGCCTGCACGGCTTTCATGCCTGCGTCTCTTGCGGCGAAAAGCTCTTTGGAGCCGCCGTCGCCTACGTAGAGGCATTCGGACGCGGTGACGCCGAGCATTTCGACGGCGCGCCTAAAGATCTCGGGGTCAGGCTTGGTGACGCCCTGCTCGTAGGACAGCACGGCCGCGTCGAAGAACGGGTAGAGGACGCTCTCCTTGATGGCCTGTGCCTCGTCCGAATAGCAGTTGCTGATGAGGCCGATCTTTATGCCGCGTTCTTTCAGCGCCTGCAAAAGCTCGATGGTCTCCTTTGGCGTGCGCGCGAAAACATCCTCAAGATGTTCTCTCCTATGATCTACTACCAGCCGGGCTTTTTCCTCGCTGTAGATCCCGAGCTCTGTAAGACAGATATCCATGACTTCCGGAATGGTCTTCTGCCCGAGGCTCCTCGCCCGCTCGGTGGTGTGCCACACGGTCCTGAAATCCTCGACCGGGACATCCAGGTCCGCTGCCATGTGCTCGCTGAAATAACTCTCGCCCGAGAAGATCGACACGAGCGTCTCAAACATATCGAAAATAACTGCTTTGACCATAATTCCTTTACCCCTAAAAGAATATTTTTAGTATAGCAAATGTTGGGGCGTGCGTGATTCGCACTGTACAAATAACCGCCTTCCCCCGCCGCGGGTTTGTTGTGCAATTGGCTCAATTTTACCCGCCTTGACAGATCTGCGATCGGTTGTTAGCATCTAAGCATACATCCCATGAGGGAGTAGCAAGCGTTCTGCGTAGCAAGTCAACATACTGGTTCTAATACCTGGCTTGTTTTAAATTGCGAGACTCATGTATAACTGCAAAGCTATACATGACGAATCTCCGAAGATTGTTTTGATATGGCTTTGCGCCATATCTTTTTTATTTTTGGAGGTTTATATGAGTGAACAGGAGAGAAAGTTCCTTGAGATCGTGGATCTTAAGAAGAGTTTCGGCACGGGGGAAGCAAAGCAGGACGTCTTAAGAGGCATGAATTTCGCAGTCAGCAAAGGCGAGTTCTGCGTCCTTCTCGGCCCCTCAGGTTCGGGCAAATCCACACTTCTCAACATTATCGGAGGCATCGACACGCCGGATTCGGGCTATGTAAGCATCAACGGGGACAAGCTCAGGGACATGGATGAGCGGGCCCTGACGATGTACAGGAGGAAACACTTAGGCTACGTTTTCCAGATGTATAACCTCATCCCGAATCTGAATGTGAAGGAGAATATCGAAGTCGGGGCATACCTTTCAGACCGCCCGCTCGATGTAGATGAAGTCATAGCGACGCTCGGTCTGGAAGATCACAAATACAAATATCCCAATCAGTTGTCCGGAGGTCAGCAGCAGCGTGTGTCGATAGGCCGCGCAGTCGTCAAAAATCCGGACATTCTTATGTGTGACGAGCCCACGGGCGCGCTCGATTACAAGACTTCCAAGGAGATCTTGGGGCTTATCGAGAGCTGCAACCAGAAGTTCGGCAACACGGTAATAATGGTCACGCACAACGAAGCGATCAGGTACATGGCTGACCATGTGATAAAGCTCCGTGACGGCGTCGTCCGCCATAACGACATCAACGACAACAAGATACCTGCTTCCGAGCTCGAGTGGTAAGGAGGAAGGCACATGAGAAATCCGCTTATTAAAAGGGTCCCCAAAGAGCTTATCGGGGACTGGCCGAAGTATCTCGTCATCGTTGTCTTCATGATCCTCATGATCGGCTTTGTCTCGGGCATGTCCGTCGGCCGTGACAGCATGCTCGAAGCCATCAACACCGGTAAAGTAACGCTAAAGCTTGAGGACGGTTCCTTTGAGTTTAAGAACAAAGCGTCCGCAGATCTTATTGCTGCGGTCGAAGAAGGCGACATGGCCGACGTGCGCACTTACCTCATCGGCAAAGGATACGAAGAAGCTGATGAAGAGGTCGCCAAGGCCATTGATGAAGAGCTCGAAAATAAGGTCTCCGAGGCCCTCGAAGAAGCCGTCCGCGCGCAGTGCGAAGCGTTCGGCATCACTGACGAAGACACGATCAAAGCACAGATCGATGCCGCGATGGAAGAAAATTACGACGCCGCACTGAAGGAAGCAAAAGAGTCCGACGAGTTCAAAGAAGCAGTCGAAGAAGCATATAAAGAAGCACACGAAGAAGTCGTAAAAGCAGTCGATGAGAAGTGGGACGAGACGGTCAAAGAATACGATCTCGACGATCCGGATTTCGCGCCCGTAAAGGTGACTGTCTACGAGCATTTCTTCAAGAACGAAGACGAAGACTTTAATAAAGACGGCACTAAAGATGCGACTGTGAGAGTGTTCAAGAGCACTGATGAAGTCGACCAGGCTTCATTTAACGAAGGCCGCGCGCCCGAGAACGAACACGAGATCGCGATCGACAGAATGCACGCGAGCAATGTGGACATCAAGGTGGGCGACACGATCTTTGTCGGAGGCAGGGAATTTGAGGTAGTAGGCCTGCTGTCTTACATCAATTACACTTCCCTGCACGAGAACAACAACGACCTGATGTTTGATGCGTTCGGCTTTGACGTCGCGATGGTGACGCCTGAAGGATTCGATCTTTTGCGCACCAGGACGCACTATAGTTATGCGTATTTCTATGAGGATAAGCCTGCGGATAAAGCGGGCCAGGCTGATAGCGCGGAGAAGTTCATGAAGGCGCTTATCACGCAGTCTGTGGTATTCGATAACGACCTCGAGGGTTTCCTGCCCGAGTGCTACAGACAGGCTTCGAATTTCGCACCTTCGGACGTTGAGGGCGACACGGCCGGAACGGAGATACTGTGCTACATCCTCATCGCGGTAATAGCGTTTATCTTCGCGATCACGATAAGCAGCACGATCGATAAAGAAGCGTCCGTCATCGGCACGATGCGCGCTTCGGGATACACGAAGGGCGAGCTCATCGCGCACTACATGGCAACGCCCGTGACCGTGACATTGATCGGCGCGGTTATCGGCAACATCTTAGGCTACACACTCTTTAAGGAGGCCGCGGTAAACATCTACTTTGAGACCTACAGCCTGCCCAGATGCGGTGTCGTCTGGAGCCCCATGGCACTCGTGAAAACGACCTTGATCCCATTGCTTTTGATGTTCCTCATCAACCTTTTTGTCATCGTCAGAAAGCTCCAGCTGAGCCCCCTGAAATTCTTAAGGCACGACCTCAGAAGGTCCAAAAAGACCAAGGCCAGAAGGCTTCCCAAGTGGTCTTTCATGAACAGGTTCAGATTAAGGATCCTGTTCCAGAACATCCCGAACTACGCGATCCTGATCTTCGGCATCGTGCTTGTCGAAGTAATGCTCTGCTTCGCGTTCGGCCTGCCGGATTCGCTCAATCATTATGCTGACCATGCGCCCGAAATGCTTTTCGCGCAGTACCAGTGCATGCTCATGAGCAGCAAGGACGATGACGGCAACGAGATCACGACTTCCAACGAAGACGCCGAGAGATTCAATTCGACTTCGCTCCTTTACGAGAAGAACGTCGAGTCCTTCGTCAAAGGCAGAGGCAGCGGCGGAAGCACCGAATCGGTCACGGTCTACGGCATTGAGAACGGCAGCAGATACGTGCACATCGATGAGGGCCTTGCTGACGGCGACGTCTACATCTCGAGCGCATTCTCTGACAAGTTCGGCTTCAAGGAAGGCGACAAGTTCACGCTCTCCGAAGAGTTCGCTAATAAGAGCTATGAGTTCACCGTCAAGGGCATTACCGATTACGACGGCGGCATCGCGGTCTTCATGCCGAACGAGAACTTTATAAGCGTGTTCGATAAGAAGGAAGGCTCATTTACGGGCTATTTCTCGGATGAAGAGATCACCGATATTGATGAGAAATACATTGCGGTCGTGATCGACAAGAACGACATAGCAAAAGTCACCACCCAGCTCATGCACTCCATGGGCGGCTTCATGGTGGTCGCGCAGTACGTCCTTCTGGTGCTCTCGGCGGCCCTGATCTTCCTGCTGACGAAGATCATCATCGAGCGCAACGAACACTCGATCTCGATGGTCAAGATCCTGGGCTTCAAAAACTCCGAGATCCGCTCGCTCTACATGATCCCCACGGCGTTCATCATGGTCCTCTTCACCTTCCTCAGCTTCGCGGCCGGCTACGTGATCCTCATCTACGTCTTCAAGGCCTTCATGATGCAGATGGACGGCTGGTTCACCTTCTACATGAGCGTCACGTCGATGGTGAGGTCGATCGTCTTTATGCTCGCGGGCTACGCGGTCGTCTCGGTCTTCGACTTCATGAGGATCAAGAAGATACCGATGGATGTTGCGCTGAAGAATGCGGAGTGATCTTAGGTGCGGGGGCGCGGCGAGTTCTTTTCGCGCGAAAACCTACACATAAAACCGCGGTTTTCTGAAAAATATATGTCGCGGATATCCGGTCAGACGGGCAAGCTGCGCTCTGTAATTTTTCTTCAAAATCAGGCCGAAAATTACAGAAAATGAAGAAAACCTGTAATTTTGCGCTTTTTTTAAGCGGATTATTACAGAACGACTTTATCGGATTTGTGTAAACATAGGTAAAATTCGAAAAATTACCGAGATTTACATTGATAAGTGGCCGTCTGCGCATAGAATAAACATTTGACATCGGGATTTTTGCGGCTATAATCCTTGATATTATTTCATTAGCGAAAGGAGGCACGCCTCAAATGACAACAATGGCTATGACAGTAAAAATATCAGAATTTGCAAGGATCCTAACAGGTGCCTCCATACTACGCGCTCTAAGATAAAAAAGTAACAAAAGAAAACTTTGAACATTTTGGAAGAACGCGAAGAAGGAACTAAGCGTTCTTCTTTTTTTCATATACGAGGTGAATTTTATGACACGCATTTTCATAACAGGCGATACGCATGGCGATTACGACTGGAACAAGTTGAATACAACATATTTCACGGAGCAGAAGCAGCTCACTAAGGATGACTATGTCATCATAGCTGGCGATTTCGGCGGTGTCTGGGGAATGGACAGAACAGACAAATACATCATCAAGACCTACGAGAACCGCAACTTCACGACGCTCTTTGTCGATGGCAATCACGAAAACCATGACGCACTCGACAGGTATCCTGTAGAGGAGTGGCACGGCGGCAAGATCCACAGGATATCGGACACCGTTATCCACCTCATGCGCGGGCAGGTCTACGAGATTGACGGACGCACATTCTTTACCATGGGTGGAGCTCAGTCCACTGACAAGATGTGCCGTAAGGAAGGTGTTTCGTGGTGGGCAAGAGAGATCCCGTCGGATGAAGAGTTTGACGAAGCGATAAGAAATCTCGAAAAGCATGACTTCAAAGTCAACTATATCGTTACGCATTGTGCTCCGGAGAACTATGCCTTTTACATGCAAATGGAATACTCCAGGAAGTTTAACAGGCTGACGGAATTCTTATCTAGCCTCATAACCGAATACAACGTCGATTTTGATGGCTGGTATTTTGGTCACTACCATGAAGACACGAACTTCGACAAGTTCCATTGCCTCTATCAAAGAGTCATAGAGATATGAGAAGAGGCTTCCTGAAAGGAGCCAACTGCTTTAAAATCTTTTTATCCAACACTTTGAAATGAGACGGAATTAACATTATGTGGAGCAACGTTCCTGATTCGACAAAATGGGTAGTGGCGGGTGTCCTGGTATTTATAGGGGCGTTCTTCCTGTTCATGACCTACGGGGCGCTCATCACCAGCGTGAAGCACAAGACGCACGTATCCGGTGCGCCTTTCGTCGGAGGTGTCTTCGTATTGGTGGGGTTCTTGCTGTCGCCGGTCAAGTTGCTCGCTTTGATTGCGCTTATAGACCCGGGCCCCTGGCTGGTCATTTACGGCATGTGGAAGTGGAGAAGGGAGAAGAAGAATTCAGAGAATAAATAAACTCTGTTTCTTCTTGTGATGTTAGGCGTATCTTTATTCAACGTTCACCATAATGCGAACCGCATTGGATTATTTCTATTGTGTTTTCTTCAATGCGGAAAACTATTCGATTCTTTTCATCTATTCGCACACTCCAAAAGCCTGACAGATCACCGGTTAACGGTTCGGGCTTGCCGATGCAGCGATAGCCGTTGCGGTCTATGTCTCGCAATAACTGGTTGATTCTTTTGAGCGTTCTTTTATCATTATTGATCCACTCGATATAGTCGTTCCAAGCTTTGTCGTGCCAAATCTTCCGCATCAATTATCCTCGATGAGCTCGTGCTCATGCATGTTCAGACCGATCTTCGCGTCTGCTATACGCTGCTTAAGCTCGGCCATATTTTCTGCTGAATAGAAAGGGTCTGCGGTGATTTCAAACGGAATCCTTCTCTCGTTAGCTACTTTTGTGAGAAAGATATTTATTGCTGCAGACATTGTTAATCCCATAGCAGAACATGCGCTTTCAGCCTTTGCTTTTACTTCGTCATCAACTCTGAAATTTATCTGTGCCATAACATTTACCTCGCTTCTGTTATTTTCTATATTGTATAGCCATAACTTTACAAAGTAAAGTAATATCTATACATAAGCGAGGAGTTAATTAACTTATTCGCCTTCGTTAATATATGTTTCTTCAAGCTTGATAAGGTATTGAAGGAGTCTTAATCTTTGGCGTCGATCCAACTCGGAGGGGTTTATCAAGCCATGCTCGAGATCAATAATGGTCCCGTTATTTGCTGTGTAATCTGCGTTTGTTTTTCCGGCGGATAAGCTATTCTTGGGTGCTATTTCTATCTGATAATCAAAAGCATCCAGATATGTGAGAAATGTTGAGAGCTTCATATCATTAACACCACGTTCCAGTCTGTAAATGCTGGTTGGCTCGATCTTAAGCTTCTCTGCAAGTTCCTTAGCTGAGATGCTCTGCTTCCGTTTTTCTACCGCTTGTTTAAGAATTGTTTTATAGATACTCAGTCGTTGATTACTGTCGCTGCCCATATGAATGTCTCCTTAGCAGTTGTTATGGAAGAATTATAACACGCGTGTTCACAAAAGCAACATTTAAGAACACAAGTGTTCACATATTCGCGCAAATGCCCTTACTATTTCTGCTTTGCCGTTTCACGGGCCAGTTACGCCAAAGTGCCTAAATCAGGTACCCAAATAGGCACTCCAGCGGGAATTTCTCGAAAATTCCCGTTCCAGTGCCTATTCGAGGGGGTAAAACAGGCACTCCGGCGGGAATGGCTTTCCTAAACAAAAAACCCAAGAACTCAGCTACTCCCGTATTAATGGGATGCCTACCGTCTTGGGTTGGTTAAACATTATGAAATTGCATGTACGCAATTTGTATGATAATTGTGACTATGGCTTAACTATTTGTCAAGCGGTCATATGTTTGAGAAGGATACGCACTAAAAACTTAAGCCTCAGTTTACTCTATATTTATCCCCATGTCGTTCTCGATGAAGTCCATCAGGTTTTTGATGATGAGCCTGATGTCGGGCTCCTGGGCATTCATCCAATCCAGCTCTCTAACGTCAGGATTGATCGAAACGGCCTCCTCGATGCACTTGTCTGCATCTTCCTCGTCCATGCCTTCCGTTAAGGCTTTCTCCAAAGAAGATGTGGTGATCATCTCGATAAGGTATCTTTCTGTCATCTCCAGGAAAGCGATATAGATATCGTCCTTGGAATAATCATCCGGATTATCGATGATCTTCTCAACTAAAATCCTAAACATGCCGTCGTTAATCATAAGTGAATACCTCCTTGGACTCTTTGGTAATACTATGACAGGTGTGAGCGCGAAATTCAATGCCAATAATAGGACATTAAGACTACTCTCACTTTTTCAGGAAAACGGGTGTATAAAACATACATTCATTGCGATCATGACTGTGGAGGGACAATTTGCAAACTGTTTATAAAGATTTCATAGCATAGTCCAACAATGTTTATATTGAGGGCGTACAATGAATTCATACAGAGGAAACGGCAATACAATATATAAAAATTACTGTCATGAAGTCTCCTTTCGTGACTGAGGCAAAAAGGCAATAGTTTGAAAAGCAATTGAGGGATCCAGGCACAGATGGGTCCCTTAATTGTTTTAAAACCTTGAATGCAAAACTAAATTCTGACTTCTGATACGCATATCAGCGCAAACGCAAATTAGAGGTATTTCTGAGCCGATTTTTAAAGCATTTCATGCTTGTATCGTGCTATAATCCACTTAATTCTATTGACTTTTGAAAAAATTGCGCACGACAAACAGGCGAATCGCAAAACGCTATGCAAAAGTAAACGCGACCCGCTTATATTGAATTTCTGTTGTGTCTGTTACCATCTGCAATAGAATTGTGTTTGCTTATTTGGACTTAAATAAGCTTGGATCTAAGTGGACTTCATCGGCTGGGATGAGGTCCATTTCTAATAGATACATCAGTTCGTGCATATCCTCATCGTCATCAGCAATCAGCTCATACGGAGCTTTGTTACCTAAGCTTGGCCGTTTTACGCTGTTTATGTGATTCATAAGAAGCGTTATATCTTCGTCTGTAAACCCGTTCATGCTTACCCCTTTAGGAATAACATATCTGATGAACTCATGGTTTTTCTCGATGCGGGATTTTTGCCACGATGCCATTGGATCACAATAGTAAATGCTGGTCCTCGGCATAAGATCGTCGTTGTATTCCAGCTCGATAGGTCTTTTGAATTCACTGCCGTTATCTGTGAGAATAACAGGAAACAATCTGCGGAACGTTTCTATTCCAAGACCAAATTCCAAATAGTTAAAGACACTCTTTACTGAATCAGCGGTACCGTCTGGCAACAAGAATAAGAGCATTACGGAATTCTTTCTAAAGATCATTGTAAGAAGTCTTTTCCCGCTGCCTTTTCTTCCTAACACAGTATCCATTTCGACAGATTCATATTCATATATGAGACTGTGTTTGGCATTTTTCTGAAACTCTTCGTACGTCCTTCCTTCGCGATATGCCTGAAGCGAACCCGTTTGACTCTTTTTGCCTTTGCGTTTCCGATATCCGGTTTTCCTGCGAAGATCAATGTTTTTAATTGTCATGTCACCGGCATCGATGTAATTGTAGATGCTTCGAAGACAAACCGGCAATTCTTTCTCATGCTCAGCATATATGTGAGTTAACGGTTGTCCCTTCTTGACGTACTTGGTAATCAGTTCATCCATTTCTCTGAACTGTTCATCGGTTATACGGATTCCAATCCTGCTTTCAGATCTTCTTCTGGTAACGGCTGCATCAGCATACTTTGCACTATAGATATACTTTGTTTTGCAGCACAGTTTCTTGTCAGGACAATTGTTGCATACATAGGGCGGCTTTAAATATCTGGTGCATTCACTGGAAACATAGTGATCACATATCTCATTGCAGTTATGTCCCTTGCAGGAACGGCAGCTGTACGGACATGCACTGTTGCATAAGCCTGTTCTACTGCATCTTTTAACGAATTTACAGTTGTTTCCGAGATAGAAATGCCCCTTTATACAAGTTCTGTTAGCCTTTACCTCATGTGATACTGTGGTCGGATGCCTGCTAATTCTTTTTGCAATCTTTTTGAATGACTCACCTCTGCAGATTCCGGTCTCAATGGCAATCCTTTCAGACATATTCAATTGAGCCGATTCATTATTAATAATCATATCTGCTCCTTTCAGCAGATGGTAACGTCGATAAAACTATATCTTGCGTCGGCGCGATGTTCCAGCCCACACGCGTTTGGGCTGGAACATCAGTCTTGTTGCAAAAGTAAAATCAACACTTTTAGCTTTATTCTGATGTCAAAGTTCAGTGTTAGTTTTTCAATCAAAGAATTGTTTTAAAAATATAGACACACAGTTTAGTCCCAATATTGTCACTAATTACGGAGTAAAATATAGAAGTAGTAGTTCATCGGTTCTTTTGACTCTTTTAGGAGGCGCATATGGCTGACTTCGCTATCGGAACACAGTGCATGGTAATCTCATCCGGAAGGATCGGAATGGTTACAGATTCTACCCGTACAAAAGTAACGCTCAATTTCTACGATGAAGACTCAATCTTTGGCCAAGCGGAGACCTTCAAGAAGGACGAACTTTATATCCTTTATGACCGTTCTGTAAAAGCCAATAAGCTGGGCAAATTCATTAAGGGCTACATCTCTTTCAAGGAGCTCACTGACGGCAGCAACCTGCTTCCTGATCGGGTTGATAACGAACCCGCTGCTTATAAGGTCAAGGTCAGGGACATTCTGTCCGGCATTACCGCATATGAAGACAGACCTAATGAGGAAAAGACCAATTGGGTACAGACTATATTGAATTACGATTATCAGATCGGCTTCCCCGAAGACCCAAAAGCTATGATCAGGGATAAAGTCACAGAAGCAGACATGTTGAATCATGTTTGGCAGCGACTGGATGATATCAGCTGGGAATACGATTACGACGATAAAATGATGCCGGCCGTTCTAAAAGATCTGAAAGCCGACCTCACATTATGGATCGAATCTAAAGGCAAAGAGCTTCCTGAGAGTATACAGCGGAAAGTCGCAGAGCAGTTTGACGACGATAACATTGACAAGGAGTCTCCTGCCACGCAGAAGCTCTTCAAGAGATGCCTTGATGCCTTGTGTGACAAGAAGGATCCCAAGTCTATCCAGCGCAGAGGCTATTGTTACTACTGCGGCACAAAGATATATCCCAACGACTGGGTAAAGGCCAGGGATGCTTTCATCGAATACTATCAGTTGACAGGTGACGCGTCAGCCGCCAATACGCTCGGATACATCTTCTATTATGGCCGCTGCAATAACGGTGTCCCTGAATACGAAGAGGCTTTCAAGTACTTCAGCATCGGTCATGCATTCACATATTTCGAGAGCACATACAAGCTTGCGGACATGTTCGCGCACGGATATGGTGTGGTCAAGGACGGCAAAACAGCAAACCATCTGTATTGGAGCGTTTACGAACAAAACCTCAAGCGCTTCATCAAAGGGGATTATGAGTGCAAGTTCGCAGATGCGGCGCTTCGTATGGGCAATTGCTTCAGATACGGCTATGGCGCCGAAATAGATCTGACAACAGCATATTACTACTATCTTCAGGCTGACCTTGCCATTAGAAAGAGGACGGAAGTTGCCAACCACTATGGTGATACGGTCGTATTTAACGGCGTTCAGCGTGCTCTTGAGGAGACCAGACAGGAATATACCGAGAAGGGCCGCACGTCACACTTCAGATATCCCGGATGGATAGACTGGACTTTGATCGACCACAGAAGATGCAGGCTGCAGATCCGCGAACTGAAGGGCGGAGCACTGCAGCTTACGGCTTCACCCATGAAGCGCCGTGGTGAGGGAAAAGCACCAATGATGCTGATAGCCGTCCCCAAGTCAGATTATTGCGAACTCAAGGATAAGATACTGATCAAAACGGCCGCGAACAGCACTTACAGCATTCCCGGAGGCGGATCGGAGATCATATTTGACAGCTATCAGTACGATTGGAATGGCGGGACGAAGTTCTACTTTGGCGACGATCTTGTCGGTGAGATCATCACCGAGCGCTATGCGTTTACCGCGCCTGCCCGAAAAGATCTTGCCCCGGAAGGCAAGAAATATCACTTCGTCCGTGTAGTCTTTGACGGCAGCGGCAGATGCTACGACTACCTTTGCGATGACTCCTCCGTCAAAGAGGGCGACCGGGTAATCATCAATGGCTACGATGGCGAGACAGCAGTCAATGTAGTCTCTGTCTTTGACAAGTACGAGAACCAGCTGGGACTGCCGATAGAGAGGTATAAGAAGGTAGTGAGGAAAGTGTAAAGAAAGCAATTTATTAACTGTTACTTTCATTGTGTTCGATATATCTTCTATTTTTGTTTACACCGAGAAAACGCATTCGACCTTGTAAACTCGAGGGCTACACTTATAAGTTAATAATCGTGAGGAAACTATTGATATATGGTTGAGAAAAGTAAAAAGTACGGCTGCTTAACCGTTCTAGATGATGGGGAAGAGTATAGAAGAACAGAACTTTATATTGAATGTTTAGAAAAGAGTGATGAACTTCGGAAGGTTCTGGAACCATACTTTGAAATGCAGAATGAAGTAAAAACTAATTATCCTGAAGTGTTTGATAAGGATAGAAAGATTAAACTCACTAATTCAGGAAGAGAAGCCTGTAACAAGTTACGGCGTTTGCAATGGGAGTATGGTTTTCAGTTAGATGAATTCAAGCAACTGCAAATCAAGTTGGCAAAGCATTACAAATGTGAGTGCAAGTGCGGAAAGACTCATTACTACAATTCTAAGACTCTTGAAAGCAACCCTCGTTTCTGTATTTATCCAATCCCGATAGCTTCCCGGTTTACGTATAGCATAAAAGCGCAGAAAGCTACTGAACGCAAAAGAGAAAAATACAGTGGGATAGAATCAGTACTGCTAAGCGATAAGGCGGATTGTGTTCCTTCTGAAGACTACTGTGCTTTATACAATAAACACAGAGAAAAGCAGTTAACCAAGAATGAAGAAAAGCTGAATTTGGAAATTGCCGCTCTTCCTAGGATAAAAGCCAAGAACTACGATGTTGATTATGAGGGAAAACAATATGAATCTCTGCTGATAGAAGAATGTATTAATGATCATTTGGAGAGCAAACCAACATTTTCATTTACTCAATTTCATCACAAACGTTGGCACACTATCACCGTGTATAAGCAGTACAGATGCAAGTGTTTATTATGTGGTAGGGAACAACTAATTACATGTGATAAGTTTGGTATATATCCGCCTACCGAATATGGTTATAGGGCCTATTATGGCTATTGGAGTGATGTTTCATGTGATTGTCATCCGATATCTTCATTCCAGTGGATCGTAACTAAGCTGCTTATGGAGAATGGTATACGATATCAGGTGGAATACTCATTCGATGATTTATATGGAATAGCAGGAAAGAACCAACTGCGTTTTGATTTTGCTGTGTTTAACGATGATGGAACTATTAAGGCCTTAATTGAATGCCAAGGAGAACAACATTACAAGCCTGTAGAGGAATTTGGCATCTACAAATTTCAACAGCAGATTAAAAATGATGGTTTAAAAAGACAATATACTGCGTCTCACAATATCCCTTTGATTGAGATTTCATATAAACAAAAGCAAATTGGAATAGTAGAAGAGATATTAAAAAATAATGGCATTATTTGAATGGCTAGACATAGTAAGTTAAAACCAATAAAGTGATATGCATATAAAAGGGGGAAGTGAATAGTGTTGATAAAGGTTAACGGGAAAGACATTATGACATGCTCTAAAGAAGACTTAGATGTTCTAATCAATAACTCTGATTTCAGAGAGAATGAAAACATTGAGTACAAGATTTGTTTTTCACATTTAGGCAGCAATAGCAACCAAGATAAAGAAGAAAAACGCGCTGAATATAAGTGTGATGTTTGTTCATTTGCTAACGCAGATGGAGGATATTTGATTTATGGAATCGCTGAAGAAAATGGTATTGTGACTTCAATAACTGGAATAGAAATACCTGATGATGATACAGATAGATTTGAATTGAACAGGAGAAATGAATTAAGCGGTATTCAGCCAAAAACACCTACTGTTAAGTTTAAGTTTATTAAACTTGAGACAGGTAAATATGTTGTTGTGTTATATATTAAAACTGATAGTTTTGCCCCTTATGTCTTTTTAGAAAGGGAAAAATACTACAGAATATATAGAAGAAGTGGGAATAGGAAAAGCGTTATAGGTTATAGTGAACTGAAACGTTTGTATAATAATTCCTTATCTTTGGAACAATCAGTTCAAGATTATATATATGAAAGGGTAAACTATTATCGCTATAAGAATGAAGTTTGTGGAGATAGATTTATATATTTATGTATTATTCCAGAAACTTTCAAAGATTCATATTACAACCATAATATGTTTTTGTTGGAGAAAGAACAAAATATAAAATGTGCCAGTGTTTTCAATATGATTTGCTGTAATACTCCTTCTATTCCATGTGTAGATGGCATTCATTTTGTTCCATGGTCGAATGATGTTGAATATGCTGATTGCTATGTTAAGAATACAGGAGTTATTGAGGCTTGTTTATCTTTAAATAAATGTGTTCATGATAATCATATGCCATGGGGGTATTTGTGGGATAAACTTAATGATGTTTATTCTAAAGGCTTACAATTATGTAAAAGTATTGGTGTAGAAGGCAAGGCTTTTATATGCTTATCAATTATCGGTTGTAAAGGCTTGATTTCTGACAGTAACGAATCATCATACAGTTATATTGGAATGGTTGATCGAGATGAAATATATTGTGATCCAATTGCCGTTGAGATAAGTGATGACATTGTGATTGCAGACAAGGCTCTAAATCAACTGAAACTTATGTTTTTGCTTTCTATCGGTGTAAAACGGAAGAAAGAGCTAACAGATTTAATCAGAGAATTACAAAGTGAGAGCTAAAAGACACAACCACTGCGTTTGTCTCGAATGCTGCAATAGCTTAATGTTTAACGAAACTTTATACTCTTTATGGTACAGTTAAAATAACAATCGAACTTTTTGGAGGCCCGTGCATGCTAGTTTATTCAGGAATCAAAACAGATTTTCTTCACAGCGTTGAAGAAGATACTATTGCTGAAGAAATCAAGCAGACGATTCTTGAGAAGATGGGCCGCAAGACTCCTCATAACGAGTTCGTTTCTTGGGAGAATTCTCTCAAGAATATGTATATTGTAATGAATGATCCGCAGATTCCAGATGATTCAGGCGTGGCCATTGAATACAACATACCGCAAACATCCAAGCGAGTAGATTTTATTGTAACCGGATACAATGGAACAGGTGTTCCTTCTGCAGTAATAATTGAACTTAAGCAATGGGAAAAGCTGAAAGCAATTTCGGGCGTAGATGCGTTGGTGGAGACTTATACCGGCAATGCAATGCGTCAAGTCGTTCATCCTTCATATCAGGCATGGTCATACGCTCAGCTAATCAAGGATTACAATTCCACGGTTCAGGATATGAGCGTAAAGATAGATCCATGCGCTTATCTCCATAACTACCTGAGAGTGGATAACGATCCAATCGATAGTGAGTGGTATGACGATTACCTAAAAGATGCTCCTGCATTTACCAAAGGTCAGAACAAGCAGTTGCGAGAATACATTAAGAAGCACATCGTAAAAGGCGATAACAAGAAAGTCCTTTATTATGTTGATCAGGGCAAGATCCGACCGTCAAAGAGCCTGCAGAACTCTATAGCAAAAATGCTCCAAGGCAATACTGAGTTCATCATGATCGACGAACAGAAGGTTGTTTATGAAGAAATTATCAGACTGTCTGAGTTATGTCAGAAGGATGGACTTAAGCGCACAGTAATCTGCAAGGGCGGTCCCGGTACAGGAAAGACTGTAATTGCGGTTAATCTGCTTGCTGAACTTACCCAGCGCAATCAGCTTGTTCAGTATGTTTCCAAGAACAGTGCTCCAAGACAGGTCTATCTGAGAAAACTCAAGGGCATAATGAAAAAGAGCAGTATCGATAACATGTTCAAAGGTTCAGGAAACTATACTGAGGCTCCCAATAACATGGCAGGAACACTTATCGTTGATGAGGCACACAGACTTAATGCCAAATCAGGTATGTTCCATAATTTGGGTGAGAATCAGATAAAGGAAATAATCCATGCGTCACTGTGCAGCGTGTTCTTTATCGATGAAGAACAGCGCGTAACTATGGATGACATAGGTAGCGTTGATCAGATCAAACGATGGGCAAGGGAAGAAGACTCTGAAGTGTACGAAATGGAGCTTGTATCTCAGTTCAGATGCAATGGTTCTAACGGTTATCTTGCTTGGTTAGATGATGTTCTCCAGATTCGCGAAACAGCTAATACAGATTTAGATGATATCGATTTTGATATCAGGATCTGTGACACACCGAGTGAAGTTCGGAATCTGATAGTTGAAAGGAACAGGACTACTAACAGAGCCAGGATGCTTGCCGGTTATTGTTGGAACTGGGATAAGAGTCAGGCAAATAACACAAATCATCACGATATTAAGATTGGTGATTTTGAGATGAGTTGGAACCTTAATAACGGTGAACCTTTTGCTGTTGCAGAAACATCAGTTAATGAGATCGGTTGCATACACACTTCGCAAGGCCTTGAGTTTGATTATGTAGGTGTAATCATCGGTGAAGACATTAGATATGAGGACGGAGAAGTTATAACAGACTTTACCAAGAGAGCCAAAACAGACAACTCATTAAAGGGAATAAAGTCAATGTATAAAATGAATCCCGAAGAAGCTCAGAAACGGGCTGACGAGATTATCCGAAACACATACCGCACGTTACTTACTAGAGGTATGAAGGGATGCTATATATATTGCGTTGATCCTGAACTGGAGAAGTATTTTAAGGATAGGATAAAAAAGTAAAGCATGATCAAGATGATTGAGACGTACTATAAATCTCTTTAAGGATGTTTTAACGCGGAGAAGATACCATGTTGCTAAAGACTCTTATACCATTTCTGGAAGAAAGTAAGAAGGATACAAAGATTCATTTTGCCCGTGGAGGAACTAGAACGGAAGAAGCCTTGAATGAATTTCTGATGGGCAATTTCAAATTGTGGCAAGAGCGTCAGAACAATAAGAACTTTGGTCGCAAGTACATAGTCGCGCTTATATACCTTGGAAACATGGAATGGTTATATGGTGGTATCTATAAGGTTAATAGCGTCAAAACTACAACAAACGGAAAATTCGAATATGATACAACGCTGACAGATGTTGGTGAAGAATTTATAGGCAGAGCAATAATCTATTACAAACGTCAGTTTAGGCAAAGTTACTGTTGTTTGGAAAGATACATAGATGCTCTTGAAGTCATCGAACTAAGACGCGACAGCTACGAAATTCCTTTCCCCGGTTACGATAAAGTAAACCTGTCCTGGAATGAACTTAGTGCGGTTATTAATACTGCACCTTGGAAAACCGCGCTTTCAAATCAAAAAGGCATTTATCTCATTACAGACGCTTCTAACGGGAAGAAGTATGTCGGTTCAGCCACGGGCAACCAAATGATTTGGGGCAGATGGAAATCTTACATCGAGAATGGTCATGGTGGTAACAAAGATCTAAAGAACCTCAGCTTAAATCACATTAAGCAGTATTTTAGTTACTCTATTCTTGAAATATACAAAGCAACAACCGATGATGAAGTAATACTTGAGCGGGAACAGTGGTGGAAAGGAGTTCTGCTATCAAGAGGGAAGTTTGGGTATAACAAAAACTAATATGTTGTTTGGAAAATGCTAAGAAGTGTAATTGGCGGATAGTTTAATGCAATATTATAGAGGTGAAATATGGAAACAAACAGAAAATTGCAGCCCATCAATTATTATCCAATAGATGATTATCCAACAGATATAAATGATTTTATCAAACCATATGAAGCCGGCCTCAATGAAATTTGTGGTGAAGATATTTGTCATCTTCTTTATTCGGGGCTGATGATATATAAATTCAATAGCAATTCTAATGCTAGTTTTTCTTCAGATCCGGATATTCTGAATTTTCAAATAAACCTATTAGCAAATGCTGGCTTTATTTTGGATTGCTATATTCCTAACGAACAAGTTGCGGAAAAATTGTTTGAAGCTCCTGATATATCAATAACAGATTTAGACAAAGCAATTCTCGGTTGGTTAATTGCTACATCTAGGATTATAAACCTTGATTGTGATCATGATGGTAAAAACCATAAAGACATATTTCATTCTTTTGTTTATTTCCTGCATAACGTGCAAAGGTATGAACAAAGAACGAAAAGAACTGTAGCAATTTCTTGTGAGATGAATGCTTCTTATCTTTTTAACATATTAACAAAAGAGTCTTTTTCGGAAATAGAAACAGATTCTATAAAGCTCTCAGATGCTGATGTCGAAAAACTATCAAGTGTCTTGTCATTTAGAGATGAACTTAACAACATGATTGCAGCTGCTAGAAATAATGAGAAAGAATATATTATTGACGAACAAAATAACTCTGATTGGGAACTCTTTATTTCATGTTTTAATTTTCGTGCTTCAGAAGAGAAGCGCGTAACTGATTTAATTAATTCAGATATTCCATTAAAGCAAAAAATGTTTGAATTTAATAAGTATTTTGAAGAAATTGAAGTAATTCCTGCCAGTTTTAATACGACGATGAGTTTAAGTGAATTAACAGATAGAATCGTTAAAAGAACAGAGTTGGCTCCCAATTATATCTGGGTCAGAGCAGGCAATGAAAAAATATATCTTGATAATACTATCATTTCGTCTGTATCGTCTCCTTATTCATTCAATTGTGTTTTAATTGCTTATCATGCTTTCTTGATAGAGATGTCTGACATAAATATTGAACGCTTGGTATTTTCACTATATATGTTTATAGGTAAGAATTTAGGCAAAAGACTTGCAAAGCAAAAAACAACAGAAAAGATTGGTTCTATAGAACAAATGCTAATTGATATAAGCAATGCCATTTTTGATTTTCATAAAACACATGAGGACGCTATTGCATCTATCAAATATGAAAATATCAAGAATGAAGAAACGCTATCTGGTTTTATTTTCGAGGCTGATATTTATCAACGTGTTCTGGAGAAAGAACGAAAAATGGCTATAGAAAATGCCAATGCATTTGAGGAGATGGATGATGAATGGGAAGACTTTTTAGATGGATTAGCTGAACATATAGAAGATGATGCACCTGATGATAATCTTTATCGTTTGCAGAAAGACTTTGCCTCGCAATTTCCACATTTATTTGACGATGAGAATAAATTGATTGATCAAGAAATTGGGAACCGATTAATCGTTTCAATCAATGCAATTTATATATTGGTAAAAGCAATGGAGCGTTTGGTGAGGCAAGGTTTAATACATGAGGAGTATAAGTCCAGTATTATAGATTATAGTAAGCGTTTATCAAGATTAGAAAAATATCTAGTGTCAACGACATATATTGCTCCAGATTATAATTGTTTTGATAACGTTGATATGGATGAATATCGAAAGAGAAAGAATATTGATACTCCTATAGTTGAATTGAAAAACAATAACGATGAGCGAATGGAAATGGTGCTATTTGATTCTGTTCGAAGGAGCATTCAGATACTTCACGAGAAAATCGATGATATTGATTTTGAAAAAGCCGCGGAACTGAAAAACGATTTGCGAGAAGAAATTAAAGATATTCCTGATAGTCAACTAAAAGATTTCATTGTTGAATTATTTGACCAAGAATGTCAATATGTATGCGAATCCTTGATTGCCAATAATACCAATAATGCTGATTTCGAAGCTGAAAGAATACGTATATGTGATTATATTGGACACAATTCAAGCATTCTTCCGAAACGTGCCATTGACGCATTAACTACGGCAGAAATACTATTCTCAAAGTATGCTGGCCCTGATTATTATTCGAATGGTTTTGACTACAGTTGTATCTCTGCTATGTATTATCAAGCAGTAGAGGCAATCTATAACGAAATAGTATGGAAACCATATGCTGATGAGCTATACAAGAAAAAGTGTAATGGTAAATGGTTTTTGCTGCTGTATAGAGACGATTTACTACCAGAGGAGTTTAAAATATTTCTTCCAACTGATGGTCAATTCAAGTATTGGGATAAAGAGAATAAGCGCATTACCGATCATCTAATGATTGGATCTTTTAACATTCTTTTTAGATCAATTACGAGTACTACTACTTATCCCTTAAGAGGTTTTAGAGAGCATGTGGATAAAGTGTTTGGATATAAAGATGGTGTGTGTAATTCTTATGAGTACGAATTATATCAGAAAAGAATAGATGCTCTTTATGCATTGTTCGAATCAGCTAAACCCAGAAGAAATGCAGCTTCTCATGGACAAAGTCCAATTAGTTTTGAAGAGTGTAAAGCAGATAAAAGTCTTGTTTTGTCAGATGTTGAGAGTGTTAGAAAAGGTGTTCTCGGAATAGTTATACTGTTTCTTTCCTTATACAAGGACAAATAGTTTTCAATATAGCATTCTGTTTATTGGTAAGAATTGACGGCATCTGTATATTTATCTAAAAACCACTGTTTTAAATGATCTGGACTTATAACCATTGCTTCTTTACCAAATTGGAAGAAGTAATTCTTGATTTGTTCTTCCGCACACATAAAAGTCAGAACCCATTTGTCTCCTTTATGGGTGATGTCTGTGTGCTTTGGTCGCAAGTATATAATGCTTTTGTATAGCTTATATCCCTGATCTGTGAGAACGACTTTGATTTCTGAATCCTGTGAAACAATGTATTGAATTCCCTTAGTCCGTATTACTTCATCAATATTTTTTTGTTCTTGTGCAGTAATATGAGAAGTCCTGCTGAACTTTTTGGATTCGATGATCCTGGAAACCCTAAGTACAAGAATATCTTTGTCGGTTTTAGCGTCTGCGGGCAAAGCAACCAAGTAATGATACTGTAAGAGAGGGCTGGAAGCTATCTTGTAAGGACGTACGGTCATTTGAGTTTGGGTTTAGGTTTGATCATCGTAGGTATCGGCATCATCGTCATCGGAGTATCAAAACTCAAGGGGTGACTAGGTCTGACCATCCTGTAGTAATAAGGAGGTGCATATCAGCTACAGCATGGTGATTACACTATGCAGTTTAAGACATCATAGGAGGTAACAGTTATGAATATCAGATCTATCTTTTCGTTCATCCAATCGTTCATCCTTATCGGCACAATACTGTACATTGTGTGGAGTCGACCTTCATGGCCTGGCCGTCAGTGAGTTCAAAACCGATGGGCTTGTTCTCGAACTGCAGGTTGAGGAGCGGAGTCCATTTGCTGTTGCCGCCATTTCTTGAATATGCGTAATAGACATCGCCGATCCTGATCACCCAGCATGACGGGTAGCTGACACTTCCGTAAATAATGTCCTGATCCTCTCCGTATACGAGGTAATCTGCGCAGGCCATGGAGGTGTCGTATGTGCACAGGAGGTTCGCGCTGTCATCGTACAGCCTGTACTTGCGCATCGGGTCTCTGCAGAGAAGGTAGTTCCTGCCGTCCTTTTCGAGCAGGCGGGGACCATCGAAGGTCCTGGTGTCAGGATCGTATGGCTCGATCATATTGTAATCTGCGACTTCGTTCAGAGTGAGGTAATACTCGTCTCTTACTTTCGTGATGGCCATGTTCCCCCAATAATGGTCGATGCCGCCATAGACCAGGTCGTAATCGGCTTCGACATGCACGAAAGCTCCTTCTTCGAGCTCGATTTGAGAAGCGCTGTAAAGCTCAGTCCACGCCTTATTGCCGTCAACGCAGGCATAGTAAAGGACCCCGCATTTATATATCGTCATGCCCTTAGTGCCGCCGTCTTTGCGTACTATCTGGTCCGGATAATCGAAGTGGATATCTTCCACCAGCACTTCTTGATCTTCCGCGTCATCTGCGCCATCAGTGTCTTGCGCCGGGTCCCGTCTGTTGCCTGAAGGTTTTGTAAGTGTAGAACAGGCGCAGCCGAACATAACGACCAAGGCTAAAGCAAGACTCAAGAACTTTTTCATATATACCCCCATAGGTAGTGTCTTATCTGATACTTCTTATACAGATGGCGGGCGCAAAATGTTGCATTTGTTCTGCTGCAACATTTCCCTCAGCAGGCCTGTATGTATGGCATAGACGTTCGAAAGGAAGTAACGAGAATGAATAGATTGATCAAGAAAATCGCATGTGCAGCAATGGCATTCACACTTATCGCTGGTGTCTTCACAGGCTGCAAGAATGGTAAGAATGCGGGCGCAAAGCCGGCATCCGCAAAGCCGACAGTCGCAACGCCCGCCGCCACGATGCCCGACTTCACTTCAGTAAAAGACCAGTCCGGCAGCCTTCCTGTGAAAGGCACTGTCGGCATCATGGAATACACCCTCCTGACCGATGAACAGATGGGCTGCTACAACAAGGCCAGAGGCTACTATTTCGACCAGCTCGAGCAGCTCGACTCACCGCTCTTCGTCGTCATCAGCGCCGGCACTCAGACAAGAACCGGCGGCGACCTGACGATCGTTGACCTCGGAATGCAGGACTCCACACTCGTCATCGTAGTCGAAGAGACCAAAGCTACCGGCGACAAATTCACCGGCCTCGAGTGCCCTTGCGCCGCCCTGTCATTAGTCGGAGCGACCGCAAGCCTCGATGTTCAGGTCGTAAGCACCGAAGGCGAGGAGTTTGAGCATTTGAAGTTTGCGTAAGGGGGCGCGAGGGGTGAACCACTGACCTGGTTAGGGCGCTTGTTACACTATAGTGCTTAAATAGCGGGGCACTAGTGTAAAAAATAGCTGTTTTCTTACACTATAAGGCGGAAAAATGGGGGTTCTAGTGTAAAAAATGGCTGTATTCTTACACTACAAGGCGGTAAAACGGGGACACTGGTGTATAAAATGGCTGGTTCCGTGCACATAGAGTGAAATAAAGAGGCTTATGTGCATGAGAATGGCTGTTTTCGTGCACATAGAGGAAAATTAAGAGGCTTATGTGCATGAAAGTGACCGCTCTCTCATATACCAAAGCGCGAGAACATCTTACGTCCCTAAGCAAAAACACCCTGCGTTCACACGAGCGCAGGGTATTTGCTTACTACTTATGCTACGATTTGCACTCTGGTTCCCTGTGGCATCCCCTTCCGATTGTCCCATTAATCGTCTTCCCCTCGTGCTATAATGACCCGCGTAAATACTTTAAGGATGCCTTTGACATATCTTTGGGGATGGCGATCTGAACGAGAATTCAGTTGGTTACAAATTGTTACCAACTGAGAACTGAAACAACGATTAAAAGAGGAAGGAAATGAAACCGTGACAAATTGTCACCGGTTTGAAGAATATATTTAGCATGGAACAGTACGAATGGGAGCAGCTTTCGCCCGAAGAGAAGAAAAAGCAGTTGTATTTGAATCAGAAGCAGACGTTAGACAGCTTTCTGGCGCGCGGGGCAATCTCCAAGGCGCAGTACGATAAGAGCCTCGGCGATCTCACTGAGAAGATGGGGATGGGCAGCTTGTAAATAATTGATAGCTTCATTATTGTTTCGGCAAAAACGACATTGCAATGTTGTTTTTGCCGAAATGCTGAGCTATAATCTTCTTATCCAAGGAACGGAGGTTACGGCCATGTATTATCACAGACAATTGGAAAAGACTGTTTTGAAGGCTGCCGGCGAGTTTGCATGCATTACCCTCTATGGAGCCAGACAAACAGGAAAATCAACGATGGTAAGAACAATGTTCGATAATATCGAATATGTATCCTTGGACAACAGCAGAGAGAGGACTCTTGCAAAACAAGATCCAGAGCTGTTTCTCGAGTCTCACGGCATTCCCTTGATTATAGATGAGATACAAAAAGTTGATACTTTGATGGAAGCGATCAAGATCAAAATCGATGAAGCTAAGCTTAACGCTGTAAAAAATGGAGAGAATATAAGCCTAATGTATATTCTGACAGGCTCAAACACGCATGAGATAAGGCAGAAAGCTTCTGAGACCTTGGCAGGAAGAACTGCAATAATCGAGGTCGGATCACTGACAGAATGTGAGAAAAGGCAAATCGAGGGAGATGCCTTTGTACCTGATATCGAAATAATCAAAAGCAAAAGATCAAAACTTGCGGCAAAAAACAGATTTGAAGTATTTGAAGAAATATTCAAAGGCGGAATGCCGGAATACTGGATCAAAAATACTGACAGGACTACTTTTTTCGAGAGTTATATAACTACATATTTGGAAAAAGACGTATGCAGAATGATCAATATTGACAAAATGGATGACTTTCGCAGGTTCATGAAAGTAACTGCACTAAGAACAGGTCAGCAAGTAGATTATACGGAAATAGGACGTGCGGTCGGAATAGACTCCAGAACGGCAAAAGGATGGATATCTATACTTGAAGCATCAGGGATAATAATTCTTTTGCAGCCATATGCAAATAATCTGACAAAGAGGATTATTAAGTCACCTAAGTTGTATTATCTGGACACCGGATTATGCGCATATCTTTGCGGATGGTCAGATTCAAAGATATTGGAAGCATCACCCATGTCAGGAGCATTTTTTGAAACTTATGTTGTGAGTGAGATTGTTAAAAGCCTGCGTAATGACGGCAAAAGAATAGAGTATACCCTGTACTATTACAGAGATAGAGATCAAAAAGAGGTAGACATCCTATATATTAAGGATCAGACTATTTATCCGATCGAGATTAAAAAAGGAATCGGGAAGGATAAAGCCGACAAGAATTTCAACATCCTTGATCAATACAAAATGCCGGTTGCTACGGGATTGATTATAGATTCAGGAGATACAATAATGCCCCTTAACAGAAATGCATATTATTGTCCTGTCGGCATGATTGGACTATAGTTGCGTTAATATCTCTTTTGGCCAACATTGCATTATTCCCTGCGCAGAACAAAGTACCTGAGCAGTGGCATGATATAATTGCCTCAAATAAATCTTTCGGGGATAACAATGGAAGTAATCGACGGCGTATGGTATATGCAGGGTGTGGACCGGAAAGATCCGTCCTGTGTTCACTCGGCCGATGAGCTCCTTGAAGTGATCGAGAAGGTCGGATTCCTGCCGCTGTTCAGCAATGAAGTTGACGGGTTTTCCGTTGAGAATATGACCGTCGCAGGCCACTGGTGGTGCGGCGATTCCAAAAAGGATCCGTGGGAGTGGAGAGCAGTGCTTGCCCGTACAGGCAAAGTCGCGTACGGGAAGTTTTTCCGCGGCAAGGCAGGGTTCGTTTCCAAGAAATGGTTCCCCGAGTTTGCCAACTTCCGTCGCGACGGTTATGATTTTGATTCCCGCTACGAGGACGGCAAAGCAGGCTACAAGGAAAAGCTCATAATGAATGTTTTCTGGCCCACTGAAGGCGAGCTCTGGGAGGCTTCCGAGAAGATCGACATGTTCTCAAACGAAGTCAAAGAGAAGGCCGGCTTTGGCAAAGGCGGCGAAAAGGGCTTTGACGGCACCTGCACCAAGCTCCAGATGCAATCTTACCTGACGGTCAAAGACTTCAGGCCGCGCCTCAACAAGCAGGGCGAAGAATACGGCTGGGCCGTTGCCGTCTACACGCTCCCCGAATACCTCTGGGGCTACGAGTACGTCACCAAGTGTTATAAGGAATCACCCGCGGAATCTTATAAGAAGATCGTGAGCCAGGTTAAGAAGCATTTTGGCGCTGAAGAGAAGACTATCAGGAAGGTAGTGTGATTTATGAAGATCGCAGTGATCCAGGCAAGTTCTCAAGCTGAAAAGAATGAGCTGATATACAGCACGGTTAAGAAATATGCATCAGACAGCGAAGTGATCAATTTCGGCTGCACTAAGGACGAGGAGATCAAGTACAGCTATATCGAGATATCCGTTCTGGTTGGCCTTCTGTTATCGAGCGGCGCTGTGGACTTTGTTGTTACCGGCTGTTCGTCAGGGCAGGGAATGATGCTCGCGTGCAATAACATGCCCGGTGTCCTATGCGGATATATTCCGACGCCTCAGGACGCTTATCTTTTCGCGCAGATCAATGACGGCAATGCGGTATCTCTTCCTTTGGGCGAAGAATACTCCTGGGCCGGCGCCGATAACCTTGACAAGACCCTCGAAAAGCTTTTCGCAGAGCCTTTCGGGCAGGGTTATCCGAAGAGCGAAGCCGCGCGCAAACTCGAAGACACCAAGCTCCTTAAAAGGATCCGCAAGGCTTCCCAGGTCACGATGGCCGACCTTCTAAAGTCCCTGGACAAACCGCTTCTGGATAAAGTGTTATCCAAAAAGGACGTAATCGAA
This sequence comes from Clostridiales bacterium, assembly GCA_017554745.1. Classification (GTDB taxonomy): domain Bacteria; phylum Bacillota; class Clostridia; order Saccharofermentanales; family Saccharofermentanaceae; genus Saccharofermentans. The sequence goes on from JAFZHS010000019.1 coordinate 210,710, forward strand.
TACATCGTAAATAACGGCAAAGGCGAAGAACTCGCTTTGCTGATCAAGAAGTGAGGATGGATTAGTTCTCGACAAAGGGAGAAAATTACCATTACCACGGGCTGCCACGCGCTACTTGACTCCGCCATTTCAGCCGGAGTGTCAATTTAACCCCCTCAAATTGTCACTGAAACTGAAATTTTCCGAAAATCTCAGCCGGAGTGTCAATTTGACCCCCTAAAACTGAAATCCTACTGAAATCCACCGGGAATCGCTGGCGCACAATCGCATCCCGCCGCAATTACCTTTGAAAAATGACAAGGACTTGCAAGATTAACCTCTTAAAAATGACAATAGCATGCCGCTTTTACCTTTGAAAAATGACAACAACATCATTAATATGGTTGATATAAGTAATCTGGAGGTACCATCTGATTCATGAACGACCACCTATTAGAAAGATGCGACCTGCTCGTAAAGAACCGCGCTGCCATTCAAAGGAGCTTTCTCCTGGAGAAGGAGCTGATGGCCGTTGCGGCCGCGCTGGTCTTCACAAATGAGGGCAGGGAAGCAGATACCGCCAAGATGAAGTCCTGCAGGAAGCTCCTGAAAAAGCAGACGCGCCTGCTGTCAAACCTGAGGGACATCGTGGAGCTCGTGATCTTGAGCAAGATGGCCCTGGCAGAATCCCCCGAGCAGTACCTGGAAGATTTCCTCTCAGTATATAACAGCATAATCAAGGGCAAGTTCCTGGAGAACGATTACATGGCGCTGGCATCCGTCGTGATCCTCGATCACGGCCTGCAAAATGACTGCGACGAGATAATCGCGAGGGCGGCCGAGATCACCAAGCGCATGAATTCCGACCACCCGATCCTGACGTCAGCCGATGACACGTCTTTCATAATGTTCCTTGCGATCACCCGCAAAAGTGTCGATCAGATATTAAGCGACCTCAAGGAAGGCTACGCTTACATCAAGAGCGCCAAGACCGGCATCAACGACGATCCGGCTTACGAACTCTGCGAAGTCCTGGCCGTGTCTTACGGCGACATGATCGCGAAATGCGACAAGGCCCTGGTGCTCTACAAGGCACTGAAAACAAAGGGTTCCGAGTATGCCAGCGGGTATGTCGCATCGTCATTGGGCTCTCTTATCGATATCGGAATCGAGCCCGGGAAGCTCGCCGGTGAGATCGTTGAAGCCGAGGTCTATCTTAAGTCCCAAAAGGGCTTCGGCGATGCATCGATGGACAGAGGCACCCGCGTCATGTATGCGGCGCTCCTTACCGCCGGCGTCTACGGAAGCAGCAAAGAAGCCTGCAATTCCGTCATCAGCAACACACTTTCGATCATCTGGGCCAAGAAGATCGCGAAAATGATCTCCATGCTCATCCAGGTCGCGCCCTCAGTCGCCTCGGCCATGATAAAGAACGACGGGAAAGAAGAGAAGAAGGAATAAATTTCCGTTCACGACCGGATTTTCACCATTTACGACAGACCGCGTTTTCGCCGGGCTCTGTTTGTTATCCTTACGATGTCAAAAGCAAAACCTACTTGAACATCGAAAGGAAAACAGTTATGAAAAATTCTACAGAAAAGAAGATCACCACCCTCAAGGTTTTTAAGGTAATCGTATTCATTTACACCTGCGTCATCATCGCCCTCCTCATCCAGACCGTTTACGGCTGGGCAACAGGCACATTTGATACCAACAATGCAATTCTCGCTTCAAGCTCAGCAACATATTGCGCTACAATAGCCATTTATGATGACATGAAGAAGAAGGAAGCGAAGAAGAAAGCGTAATTGGCAGAAGCCGGTATATAATTGATTCATAAGGACAGGACCTGCATCGGAATATGTGGGGCACCGTCCTTTTTTAATATTCAGAGTTTTGTTTGTAAAGTTTGGGGAATGAATTCTCGAAAACAAGTATTCACTATTTTCGTTTTCCCGATTAATGAATACAAACGAGGTGTGAAATGTAATCAAAATCGTTTTTTCTGTAGTTTTGAATAAAAACTGCATTTCCCAGATATGCGCTTGTCTTAAAATGTCTTATCTCCAGATTAGAGACACCCAATGCAACAAAAGAAGCGCGGAGGTCGACTTTTTCCGCCTCACCCCCGCGTGATATAATAGCCGCATGAGGGGACCGCTTGGGCAGCATAAGAGGGATTGCTCTCGCAGCGGTTGGTTTATTTGCTTTGACAGGTTGAGGGTATGGCAAAGACAGGTAAGTTTGACGCGTTTATCAGCTACAGGCATTGCGAGCCTGACAGCGAGATAGCGGCTAAGTTGCAGAAGAAGCTGGAAGGGTTCCGCCTTCCGAAGGAAATAGCAAAGAAGATAGGCAGGACAAAGCTCAGCAGGGTCTTCCGCGATGAGACCGAGTTTGCCGTGTCAGATGATCTGACGCAGGCAATAGATGAAGCGCTTGCGAATTCGGATTACCTGATCGCGATTTGTTCGCCTGAGTATCTTAAGTCTCCGTGGTGCAGGAAAGAGATCGAGTCGTTCTTGAGGCTCCATGACAGAAAGCACGTACTGCTGGTGCTCGCAGAAGGTGAGCCCCAGGATGCGTTCCCGCCGGAGATCCTTTATGACGACCTCTATAAGATCGGCGCGGACGGCAGGCCGTACTGGACGAAGGTCCCGAGAGAGCCGCTCGCGGCTGACTGCAGAGGCGAGAATCCGAAGGATCTGAATCAAAAGATAGACAAGGCCGTGATGCGCCTTATTGCTGCGATCTTGGGCATCAGGTACGATGACCTGCAGCAGAGGCAAAGGCACGAGCAGTATATTCACACCAGGAACCGCGTGCTGGTTGTTTTCGGGGTTTTGGTAGCATTTTTGGCGCTCTGCATCGGGTTCCTCTTCAGGATCGCGGGGCAGAACGTGGAGATCTTAAAGCAGAACGAGGAGATCGCGCGCCAGAACGAGATCATTACCCAGAAGTATGCGGACACGCTCGCCGCGACATCCGATAATCTCCTGCGCGACGGCAAAAGAATGGATGCTGTCTACGCCGCAAGGCTAGCGCTGTCCGATGAGAATACTGATAACTACAGCGAGCTTGCTACAAAGGCGCTCGTCAACGCGCTCGGCATCTACGATCTGCCGAACACCTTCGGATGCGACAACGACGTCCTGCTGCCGTCCTCTGCGCTTAATGACCTGGTCGTTTCTTCGAATGGCGGATATGCCGCGTTCAAGGATCTCGATCACATCAGATATGTTGTTGATCTGAGTTCCGGCGCGACGGTCTTGAGCTTTGAGGAGAACGAATATGAAAGCTTTGTTTTCGACGGCGAAAAGGGATTCGTCTTCAAACGCGGGGATAACAATTATGCTTACTTCGATCTCGCGACCGGGACCGAGACCGATCTCGGAGTAAGCGAAGCGCGTTTTTATTCCAACGCTGAAGGTGACGGATATGTTATCCGCTCCGGTGATAATATCACTCTATATAATGGCAGCAATGTCTTATGGTCTTTCAACTGCCGCGCTGAGGGATTCTCTGAAGCGGAAAGGCTGGAGATCACGGTGACTTTTGTAAACGATACCAACGAGTGCTGGATCATTATCTCAGATTACGATAAGCTGACAACTTCTGCTTTTATAGCCGACATGACGAGCGGCAGTTCACGCCGTATGCTGATCACGGACAATCTGTGCTTCAGTATTGTTACGGACGGAAAGAGCGTTGTCTGGATGCAGTCTGAAGGCGATACCGATGCCCTTTGGATCATGGATGTTAATACCGGCACAAAGAACAACAGGACCATCGATTATAACTATGAAGCTGCTGTCCTGAATAATGATGTGGTCATCGTATCAGGGACGTATATAACGATGCTTGACAGGTCTCTTAATGAAGTTAACAGGATCGATGCCGATTCTTATATGCATATATTTGTTTCCGGCGATGCGATCTATCTGGTAGATTCCACAGGCCGCCTTTATAAGATCCAAAACGGCTCTTATGAATGCTTTGATACAGTCTCCAATGATAATGTGTATTCCTGGATGCTGGTGTTCCGCAATGGCAAGCTGTACGCCGCCTTAACTGGAGATAACCATATCTATACTTACTCATTCAGGCAGACCGATTATATGACCGTTACTTCAGATGAGTATGAAGAATTGACGGCTGATTACTATGACCTGGAATTTATTTATGAGAACCCTGCTGCTTCGGCATTTGTTGATCTTATAATGCAAAACGAGACCGAGTTCCAGCAGAGCAGAATAAGAAGAGTCGATTTTTGTGATAATGCCGATATCGGTCTTGTTCAGTTATATGACGGTGCAGTCCACATTTACGATTCCTCCACCGGCGGGAAGATCAAGACTATCTATTCCATCGAAGGTTCGGTAAACGAATTCTATTATGACCAAAACACCGGATACTATTATCTCAGCTCCTCGAATGTGGATGTGTATGACGAGAATTTTAAGAACATCTACAGCATCCGTAACTGCATACTTTGTGGCATCGAAAAACAGAGCGGCGCCATCGTGGTTTTCGATATGTCGAAAGGCATAGGCTCTGACAGCTCGTATTACCTAGTCTATCCGGTAACGTACGAGCAGCTCATCACCCTGGCCGACGAATTCCTTGCCGGCTACGAGCCCGACGAGCGGGTGAAGGAGAAGTATAGTCTGGGGTGAGCGGGGGTTGGTTTTCGCGCGCTTGAGCTGAGCCCCCGACATATATTTTTTGGCATTTCGCTGTTTTCGTATGCAGGTCAGGGCGATAATCGCCCCGAAAACCGTAAAACCTACATATAAAATCGATGAAAAATCGATTTTCGTATGTCGGAAATCCCCTAAAATCGTACTGGTAGTTCGATTATAGGGATTTTTTCTCTATGTGTGTCAGGGGATAATTTTGACCAAGAGTGCGCGCTGATGTAACTCGCGCTTTATTGATCTTGTGCTTTGAGATACTTTTTTAATTCTATCCTTGCAAGAGTATTGGGACCTGCTAAATGAACGTGCAAGAAAATAAAGAACACAATAAACGAGTAGCCGAACAGCAGCTCAGGATGCGGGTAATCCGGCGCGCAGATAAATACTGCTACCGGCAACGCGAATATGACCAGCAGACGGAATAAATAGAGGAGAATGTTTGCGATCCAGCCGCCTGCGCTGAGGTTAATATGTTTCTTGTATTTGTTTTCGCGCTTGCGAATGAACGTTATCTTTTTATAGCCGTGGGAGCGATGGCTGTCATGCCAGACAGACACAGTAAGATACTTGGGGTAACGTGTGTTTTCGCTCTTCTCGATGTTGGCAGGATGCTTCTTTCTTACCGCCCACGCAATAAGATCAATGAGGAACACAAACAGCTGAGAACCGCCGAAGAGGATCGCCAATGTCAGTAAATTGCCACTCAAATCGTCCATACGAGCATTATATCAATTGCCGACTACATATCCCCATAGTTCATTTAGATTTAGTATGCTGCTCCCGAGCAGATAAACAACGTAAAATAACCGGCGCCAAGCACGCTAAGTGCCGTAAACCGTGTATAAAAAAACAGCCCGCCAAACCGAGCGGTTTAACGGGCTGAAATGCCTTAATTTGTTGCGTTTCCGGGCTAATATCTCCTGTTCAGGATCTGAGTCAAATCAATCGTCTTTCTTCGTTGTCTGACCGGGAATGAGATGAGCGGGTCTTACTTTTCTGCGGGAAGGTTTAGGAGCTATAGCTGCAACGAAAAGAAGAAGCGCGCCGCCTATAAGAAGCATGGCGATACAGACGAACGGACTGATGTTTTCGCCGGTCGACGGTATGGACTTTGGCTTATTCTTGATAGTTACCGCGATTTGAGCTTCGCCATCAGCAAATGTGATCTTGATATTGTGGCTGCCGGCTGAAAGTGTATCCAGGTATTCCGAATTAAGTGTCAGGATCAGACTGCCGCGGGCTTTCTGATAATACTTGTCACTGACGGTATTGCCATCCACGGTAACGCTGTCAAAACTATCAAATGTTGTGTCATCATCAAAGCTGCGCTTTACGGTAAACACGATGTTTTGTTTGCTTCCCGGAGTATAATTGTCGCCCACTACCGCAACGGTATATACAGGGACTTCGACATAGGTATAAACGTAGGTGGTATCTTTTGTGAAAGCCGTATCCGTATCGGGCGTAACATCCCACGAACCCTGCTTATGGTTTGCTGCGGGCTTTGTTCCGACACCGGGGATCTGGTCAGGCTTAAGCTTCAGAGTGTCACCTTCAAAGCCGGTAAGTACGACTTCGATCGCGTCTTTGCCGCCTTTATCCCATTCGCCGTTTACCACATTGAAAGTAACCTTGCAGCTGATCTTGTTAAGCACGGTCAGAGTGCCCTGTTCATATGTGATCTTGTAATTGGCTGTTACATCATTGTTTTTGCTGTCCTTGATAACGGCAGCGGAAGGAATGAGCTTACCGTCTTTTTCCGTGATCGTTACAGCTGTCATAGTGTGGTCGCTTAATGCACCGGACAGAACTGCATTACCGGAAGTAAGCTCAGGCGATTCTGTTTCTTTGATCGTCTGGTCATTTGCTTTTACGGTAACGTCTTTTTTCGCGATGGTTACAGTAACACATGTCTTTTGGGAGTTGCTGTGCTTGCTGTCTCCGGCAGCCATGTACCAAACATAATAAGTTCCTGCGTCGGTGGCTGTGGGGATGTCGGTGCTCCAGTCTGAAACGGGAGGTTCTTCATCGTTAGTACCCAGAGCATACCGCATTTCACCGTCCTCAGCACCGCCTGCTTTAATAAGTTCCTTGGCTGAACCGTCATAAGTGCGGTCTATCGCCTCAGGAGCAGTCTTGACAACAGCTGCAGGTGCACTGTAATAAATTGCTTTTAAAGTAATAACTCCGTCGTTTGCGATCAAGCGGCTTATGGCCGCTTCCCTGCCCGGAGTGGCTATCTGGGTTGTATCCTTGATTAACCAGTGATCGAACAGCTTTCCTTCCGGAGGTTCAAATTCGCACTCCGGGATTGTTACCCGCTCATTCTCAGTGATCTGTATGGAATCCATGCTGCCGTTACCTTCGTCGGGGTCAAATACGATCGTAAGCGTCGCGACAGGAAAAGCGACGGACTTAAATCTTAGTTTCTTTCCCGTTGTACTGACAGCTATGGCTTCCGGCTGGTCGTTGGTATCGTATCCGAATCCTTCCACTTCATTAACCACCGTGCCGGAAATTACGTTTGTAGACGACCTGTAACACCTTGCATCAAAATCGGTAACGCCTTTTTTGATAATTACTTCATCGGCGTAGATAGCATCGTAACCGCCGGTTGCTTTTAAAGATCCACTGCTGACGATCAGCTTACCGTTGCAACGGATCGCAGCTCCGCCCCAGCTATCTTGTATTGTTGCGTTCAGGCTTCCGGTCCCGGTTATGGTTATGGAAACGTCATTCCTAGCGCTCATAAGCACGTTGTCATTGTTATACGCTATTTTTTTTGTCTGGGTAATGACATTTTTGCCTTTCAGCGAAATGGTCAGGTCATCTCTACCGTTATAATAAATGCATGAATGATAGTCGCCGGAAAAATTGTACCCAACCCCGCTGTATTCGAAATTATCCAGCGTAAGAGTGTTGGTATCCGGGTCATAACTCCAGTGAGTGCTCTCCTGCATTTTACGGTTATACTCGTTGACCTGTACGCCACCGATCCAGAGCTGATACTCGTCATCCGCCGATACCATCGCTGCGGGGTAGATCGCAATCAGGAAAAAACATATTGATAGCGATACCAGAAGCTTAATTACGCTTTTCATACTATTAACCTCATTTCGTGCGTGATGACCTGTATATCGGCCGCAAAAACTTATTTTCATTATATATATGAACTCTCGCTATCTCAACAGAATTCGTTTTTATCTAATCAAAAGAAAATGAATGGTTTGCAATGTTTAAGCCCGGATTCAATCCGGGCTTAGTCGGTTTAATTGCGATAAATCTGTATAGTGTTTATCCTATTGTTTTTGGTTTAGCATTTGTGTTTGTGTGCATTAACAAATCAATTAGATTAGCCGTCTATATATATAATCTTACCAGCATTATTGGGTCTGATATGATATTTTGAGCATATCGGATGTCGGTGCCGAAGAATTCATTGAATTAACATCGCAATACACATAAATATATGAGTATTTGGAAGCATTGATCTCACCACTGTTGATAATATCTGGCCCCCGTTCTTTCAGTTTTTCGATTTCTTCTTCTGCCAATTCATCCTCAGTGAAATATACGCTCCACGTAACTCCCTTAGTGGGTTCATAGTTACTGACCTTAACTTTAGTGTGAATATCCAGGGATTCGTAATACCATCCAGTATCAAACACATCACTTCCGCTGATATTTTTCTCGTATGTGGCCGAGACATAGGTAGGTGTCGCACGGTTGCTTTTTGTTGTTTCGGTGCTGTCAGCATTTGAGCATGAACACATCACAAAAATCAAAAATGTAATAAAAACTATTCCCAACTTCTTAATAGTATTCATCTTTTTAACTCCTGATAATATTCCAATCCCCAATAGTTCATTTTGTTAAAACATTATTATCTAACGCCTTCATTATAACAAACAGAGTAAACGAAGACCTTACTTCATTATCTCTATTATGAATCCTACAACCGAGAACAAATTGCACATGCAATGAAAGCACATGCTTATAAATATGTTTTTCTTTTTATATGCGACATACGCTACAGGAGCGAATACCAGCATTCTGAATACATTGGCGAATGGCAACCAAAAATGATAAAGAGAAAACATTATCGCTATCAAGATCGGAGTGAATTTGTTTTGCTTATAATAATGTGAGGTTAGATATCCTCTAAAAAACAGTTCCTCAGTAACAGGCCCAATGATAACGTTGAACAGTCCGTAATATATACAGGTAACTGTCAGAACCGGTTTAGAGAACGTTTTAACATACTCTGTGTTTTGCCAATCAAAACCAACTGGCAGTTTATTTAATAAAGCCTGTCTGACCGGTGATAAAAGATAGTTTTCGAGCGGAGCAACAGTTATCGATAATATGCCTGCCAAGCTGAAGAACAAAAATGCAATTAATACTATTTGCCAGACCGGAATTTTAGCCTGATCAACAAGTGCACTATTCAATGAAAACGACCCATGTTCTTTTTTGCTTGCGGAAAAGATAATACCCAACTCAATTGGAACGAGAGTAATCGTCCCCAAAATACAGAACATCAAAAGATGCGGGATCGGACAAAAATGCCCAAGGATCAAATAACTCAAGCTTAATACTGTTGCTGGAATGCAAATATACAATAAAAGTCGCTGTGTATTTATTTGGTTCATATTAGTATCTGGAGCCGAAAGTATTTCTTAAAATTTTATTCTCTTGTCATTCTTGTTCAATTAAGAACTCGTATATATCTTTAATCAGTTTATCAGATTTTCGACATGCAAACTTATGTCAGTCCTTCAGAGACTTCTTTTGCGTGCTGATACTCCGAAGATTGTTTATCGAATTCATCCATTCCGAGTTCGCCGTCTTTGAATGTCAAACAACCGAATTGCGCCGCATATTCCCTTGGATAAAACTGTCTTTCGGATATAACGACGCCATATTCCTCAACAGATAATATTACATAATCATATCCGTAGGCGCCTCGGAATTCGAGTGAATCGAGCGTATAGAACTTGTCATTTTCCACATCAAACAAAACAATATCCGTACGAGGCATTCCGCTTCCGAAGGAGACGTAAGTGCAAAGATCTTGAACTCCGTCGCCTGTAACATCGTAACTAAAAACATGATCCTCGTTAATGCCGAACGATGTCGGAAAACCACCGCAATACTGTTTTAGTTTTTCAACCGCATCATCGTAATCATATGGCTTGTTCTTTTTGCAACCGGTAAAAAGTACAAGTGCTGCAAATATACAATTGATCAAGATGTATTTCGTTGTGTTTTTCTTTTTCATATTATTCCAACTCGCAGGGACGGATCTGTTTTAAATTATATTTTTATGCAACAATGACTCCCTTTTATCTGTATATAGTGTAGAGGACCGGCACATTTAAAGCAAATGATTCAGAGGATGGATATATGGAAAGAGAAGAACTTGCCAGACTGCTTGACACTTATGCGACAGCACTTAAGAACAGGGAAGAATGTGAGAAGAAGATAACCGAACTTAAATCAAGGAAGGAAATAACTGCCAGCCGCGAATACTGTCAGTTCACTTTAATCAGATTCTATTGGCCGTTCTTTATACTCTTCTTTGTGATCATAGTGATAGCGACGATTGTTTTCGGCATCGTTAACAACAACGGGTTTTCTTTCTCGTTTGTGCTTTATCAGTTGATTTTCGCGCTGTTTTATTTTCCGATAACGGCTCTTATAGCAAATGCCCTAAAGAATAAGGCTTCAACTGTCGAAGAAGCCGTTAAATTTCTAAAATAACGAAAGGAGATAATAGAATGAAAAAGAGATTGCTGATATTCATGTTAGTTTGTTCTCTGTCGATCTCTTTTTGCGCATGTAAAAAGGAAGAGAACCCGGCGGAACCGCCTGTTACGACAACAACGACAACAACTGGGTCAAGTGTAAGGAGTTTACCTGATTACACGCCGGAACTCAGGGAACATCTTGGAGTTGAGCCTGAGCCCTCTACATTTGATGAACTCCTAACACTGTCACGGGCTATGAAGGGTCCTGGTTTCTACGAGGAAGATGAAGAACATCACTGTTGTACGCTTGTTTACAACAATAATCATTACGATGTTATCCGTTATGAGAAGGCCAAAGAGTGGTTTGAATATCGCTTTACCGGTGCAGACCATCTGTATTTTGAGGAAGACAACGGACGTCTGATCATCAGAGATGACAGTTACTCAGGCCCTGAAGGCATGCTTATGCCATATAATTTCATTGCATTTGTTGATAATTCCTGCAAATATCTCATCATAATTGGTGGCAGTTATGAGGTCCCGACAGTTTCTGATGCCGATATCGATGCGTTCAAGAATTTCTTTGTTAAAGCTGATAATTCTGTTGATCAGTTTAAAAGTTTATACGGGCTGGATGACAGGCTTATAGAAGATTTTATTCTCTTTCAGCAGATAACAGAAGATGACTTGTTTGAATATGATTACAGTAAAGATTTGATTGAATCTTTCAATAACGGGGATTACAGTCAGTTTGGATATAGCATGAACTGGAATGAGCTTAACTTTCAGGAGTTAACATTAAATAATAAAACTGATATTACTAACGCGATAGATAATGCCAGATGGATCTACATGGTCTTTGAAGTCCCGATTCCTGACAGTGATGAGACGGAAAGAATAACCATGCTCTCTGATTTCCACCATGACATGTTTTATTATGATGTCGATGAAGATAACTATCATAATTCCGGGAGACAACTTGCTCTAACTGAACTGGCGAAAGAAATACAAGTGAATATGATCCCGGAAGATGCCGAAAGACAGAATCCTGACCGCGATAAATATGCTTTGTCTTACAAATATGATGTATATATTTTCACTTACGACAGAAAGTATATCCACATCTCGAACGATACCTACTACCGGTTCCACCAGTCATTTGATGTTTACTGGAAGCTGGTATACTACAGGGAATTCGATAAGGAATTTTAAGTGAGTGCTGCCGGAACATGAATCAACCCGGCAGCTTTTTAACAATGCTTTTAGCTGGATTGACAGACAATTGTTTTAACAAGAGTTTGCAAAATTAGTATTTTTATCTTGGTATAATGCAGGTGTTAGACGACAATATTTGAAAATATAGGAACAACTGCCATGAATGACTTAGAAACAATCAGGAAAAGATTCCCGGGAATAAGCTGCGCATACAGAGACGCAGAGGGAAATGTCACGGCCAAGTGTTTTGGTTTTGCAGATAAGGAAGAGAATGTGCCGGTGGATGAGAACACCGCCTTTCCTGCCTGCTCAATCTCAAAGTTTATTACCGGAATCTGCATTATGAAGGAATATGAGCAGGGTCGCATCGATATAGACAAGCCTGTTAATCTTTACCTTCGCAGTTGGAAACTTTTTAATTCATCCGGAAATGAAAGCGATGCACCTATACGTTCTCTCTTAAGCCACACTTCGGGAATCATTGACGGTGAAGATGGTTTTTACGGACTTCGAAGAAGTGATCCTTACGTCAGTCTGATCGATGTGCTTGATGGCAGGACTTCTTATAACAACCGTCCGGCGCAAGAGAATAATCCTTATGGCACTGAGTTCGAATACTCGGACGCTGGTTTCTGCGTATTGCAAATGCTGTTAGAAGACCTTGAGCAAAAGCCATATGAAGCTATAGCTGATGAGTTTGTTTTCGCGCCATTAAAACTGGACAACACCTTCTTTGCATCTCTTGCAAACCTGTCTGATTACGAGCAGAAGATCGTCATGGCGACAGGCTATGACGAGAATGGTCAGGCCATTCCCGGCAAGTTCCCGCAAATGCCCGATCTCGCTGCATCAGGGCTGTGGTCCACACCGAAAGAACTTCTTGTGATCGCAAAAGAATTTACGAAGGCCATTAACGGTCAAAGCACTTTGCTGCAGGCAAAATCCGCATTGGAAATGGCTACTCCTTCCGAGAGATTTCCCTGGGCAGGACTTGGAATTTTCATGGATGGCGAGAACAGGCTCAGCATAAGCGGCTGGGGCGAGAATGGCCAGTCCAGACTGAAGTTCAATTACCGCACCGGCGAAGCCGCTGTTGTCATGGTCAATCAGAATCCCGGAGTCGCTCAGGAAGAATCCGGTGTCGAATGGCTGATCAATAACGTAAGCAGATTTGCATCTGAATCAGATTAAGAGATCTACGAGCATAATATCGCGATTTGGTACAATAGAGGCGTTAGACGATAATATTTTAATATAAATGAGTAAGACAAATCGGAATTTGACGAGGTAAGACAAATGACCATCCAAACAGTTGAACAAAACAACATATTATGCGCTGTTATAAACAGCGATGAAAAGGTATTTACAGATGCACAGTCTGCACTCGATGTGCTTATGACTGCAAAGTA
>JAFZHS010000020.1 GCA_017554745.1 Clostridiales bacterium
ATTGTATTGTTGAATGTAGCATGAATATGAGCCTGACCGTCTACGACGTTCTTACGCTCACTTCTTCTGGGTCTTAAGCTTTTCTTCTGTGCCATTTTGACTCACCTCACCTTACTTCTTCTTACCAGCAACTGTATGCTTCGGACCCTTACGTGTACGAGCATTAGTCTTTGTGCGCTGGCCTCTTACAGGGAGTCCCAGTCTGTGGCGACGTCCGCGAAGGCAGCCGATATCAGTAAGTCTCTTGATGTTGGACTGTACTTCTCTCTTAAGGTCACCTTCAACCTTGTAATTGTTCTCGATCTGGTCACGGATCTTTGCGACCTCATCTTCTGTCAAATCCTTAACGCGTGTGTCAGGATTAATGCCTGTGTCGACAATAATCTTGCTTGCACTAGTTCTTCCGATTCCGTAAATGTACGTAAGAGCGATCTCGATCCTCTTATCATTCGGTAAATCTACGCCGGCTATACGAGCCATTTAATGTACCTCCGTATTGGATAAAGTGGTATTAATCTCTATTTGACACGCGTAAGTCAAGGAACTCCGGGTTAGGGAGTAGCCGCCCTTTCGGTACGGGATATCTAATATGATTACTTATTCTTATAAATGTACTTTGCGGGAAGGAGCTTTTATCCCGCGGCTTCGCCATCACTGGAGTACGGGGCTAATTCCGTACATACGAAAGCCCGTCAATTGCATTAACCCTGTCTCTGCTTATGCTTAGGGTCGGAGCAAATGACCATAACCTTGCCGTTTCTGCGGATGATCTTGCACTTCTCGCACATCGGCTTTACTGACGGTCGTACTTTCATCTTAGTACCTCCTGTTGCTGATATTTTTCCACAACAAATACAGGCGCCTTTTGAGCGCATGCTGAACTATTATAGCAGAATCTATATGGTTTTCAACAAGAAATTTAAAGCACCCCGAAATTTTCCGAGGTGCCCGAAAACAGTTTAAAATACGGCTTATGCCTTAGGCTTCTTCTCGCCTCTCCAGGTAATTCTGCCGCGTGAAAGATCATATGGCGAGATCTCCATTGTTACCTTATCGCCCGGAAGAATCTTGATGTAATTCTGTCTAAGCTTGCCGGATAAATGAGCGAGCACGATGTGGCCGCTGTCGAGCTTTACCTTGAACATTGCGTTGGGCAATGCTTCATCAACTACTCCCAGTACTTCAATAACATCTTCTTTCGCCATTAATAACCCTCCTCGTAATCATAAGTTGTAAGATACGGACCCTCATCCGTAATTAATATCGTATTCTCATAGTGGCTGGCAGGCTTGCCGTCCTGTGTGACTATCGTCCAGCCGTCTCCCAAAAGTTCGATCTCACGACTTCCCAATGTTATCATCGGTTCGATGCAGATTGCCATACCTTTTTTGAGTTTATAGCCGTGACCCGGTCTTCCGTAGTTCGGAACATCAGGATCCTGGTGCATCGTTGTGCCGATTCCGTGACCCGTAAGCTCTCTTACCACGCCGTAGCCTAATCCTTCGCAATACTCCTGAACGGCATTACCGATATCGCCGGTCCTCATGCCGACCTTGGCAAACTCCAATCCCTTCCAGAAAGACTTTTCGGTGTGTTCTACAAGAGCCTTGACCTCGGGAGCTACCTCGCCGACCATGTATGTCCTGCATGCATCTGACTGGTAACCTTCGAGAATGGCGCCTACATCAACAGAAATGATATCACCTTCTTTGAGGATTCTCGACTTTCTCGGGATCCCGTGAACGACCTCTTCGTTGACGGAAGCGCAGATCGTACCGGGGAACGGGGGCTGGCCGTAATTTAAGAAAGACGGGATAGCGTCATAACTTCTGATGATGTCATAGCAAAGCTTGTCTACATCGTGTGTGGATATGCCGGGCTTGATCTCGTCCCTGCATGCCTTGAAGACGTGCTGCAGGATCTTGCCTGCCGCCTTCATCTTCTCGAATTCTTCATTGGTAAGGATTTCTACCATCTATGATACCTTTTTCTAATCAGAGTCCTAAGTTCTTAAGGCCTGCTTCGATCGAAGCGATGCATGTCTCGGAATCGACATTGTTGTTGCCCTCTACGATGATTCCTCTCTCGTTGTAGAAATCGATAAGGGGCTGTGTGTTGACTCTGTATGTCTCGAGTCTCTTGGCAACTGTCTCCGGATTATCGTCAGATCTCTGGATGACATTTCCGCCGCAAACGTCGCAGATGCCCTCTACTTTGGTGGGCATGTATTTAACGTTGAAGCTTGCGCCGCACTTCTCGCATACACGTCTGGTAGTAACTCTGTCCATGATGATCTCGTCATCACACTTAACATATACTACCGCGTCGATCTTTGAGCCCTTAGCTTCGAGCATCTTATCAAGAGCCTCGGCCTGGGCGATATTTCTCGGGAAACCGTCAAGGATATAACCCTTCTCGCAGTCGGGGTTGCTTAAACGGTCTTCTACCATTCTGATCGTAACGTCATCGGGAACCAATGCTCCCTTGTCGATATAAGACTTTGCTTCGATTCCAAGGGGAGTGTTCTCCTTGATGTTGTATCTGAACAGATCGCCTGTAGAGATGTGGGCAAGATCGAATTTCTCTCTTAAAACAGTTGCTGATGTTCCCTTACCGGAACCGGGTGCTCCCAAAATGATCAGATTCATAAGTGTGCCTCCCTTACTTCTTGTTGTAATTCTTACGCTTCTTTTCCTTGCCGGCAGCCTTTGCCTTCTCTTGTTCGGTCTTCAGGTTGTTGTCGAGGATAGCCTTCATTTCGATGAAGCCGCCACCTACGAGTGCGATACCGATACCGCCAAGGCAAACGCCCCTGAATGCAGGGAAATAGTTAACTATCATAGGAATGATGCAGATCAGGATGAGATAAACGCAGTCTGTGATATTGAGATTTCTGTATACGTTCATCAGATACTGGGCAGTGGGCTTGCCGGGACGGAGGCCCTGGATATAACCGCCGTTATCTTTGATCTGCTTGGAAATATCGAAAGGATTGAACTGCAAGAGTGAGAAAAGGTTCGTAAACATTACGAGCAATACGATGAACAAAGGCAGGAATGCGACCTTCTCAATGAAATTCTTGAACCACTCGGCAACGACGCTGTCGGTACCGGGTACTACCATTGCGATGATGGCAGAAGGGATCAAAAGGATTACGAGGGTGTAGATAACAGGTGTTGTTCCTGCCTGTGTTACCTTGAGAGGCAGGACCTGGTTCTGCATGCCGTACTGCTTCATGCCGACTGTTCTCTTGGAGAAGATAATGCGGAGCTTCTTCTCGCCAAGGTTCAAAAGGATAACCAGGAAGAGGATGCCGATGCAGAAAAGGCAGCCCATTCCGACGAGGAATAATGCGGGAAGTCTGCCGAGGACTGTGGACTGGTGATAAAGACCGTAGATCTCCTCGGGGATGCTTCTTACGATGCCGGCAACTACGATGATCGTAAGACCGTTGCCGATACCCTTGTTGTTGAGGAGCTCAACGCACCATCCGCAGAAAGCGCTTCCTACAGCAACAGCTACACCGCAGAGAACGATGCCGACCCAGAAATTGATCCTGGTCGTAACAGCACCTCTCATACCGACGCAGTAAAGGACTGCATAAACGCCTGCAGCGATAAGTGCTGCGATCCTGTTGATCTTGGTAACGAACTTTGTTCCCTCATCACCCATCTGTGAAAGATTGCGGAGCTTCGGTACGAGGAGTACTACGAACTGCATGATGATGGAAGCTACGAGGAAAGGATATATTCCGAGGCTGATTATCGAGGCATTCGAGAGAGCCCTTCCCGAGAGGATATTGATGATTCTGCCCATATCACCCCAATCGGCAGTCTTTGCTACTGCTACTGCATGATTAAGGCCGGGGATCGGAACGATCGTGAGCAGACTGAGAACGGATAAAATGAGGAAGGTGAACAGAATCTTCTTCCTTATCTCCGGTGTCTTGAAGCTATCACTCAAAGTGCCCATTAATTGACAATCTCCTTAATATATAAATAAAGCGTAAGTATTATAGCGCATCTCAATTGATTTTTCACCGACAATCTCAACAACTTACGGGACGTCTTTGGGGTCACCCTCCGACATAAAGCCTTCTGACTCTCTTTCCGACGTCGCAGGTGATCTCGTAATTGATGGTCCCCAGGCGCTCAGCGAGCTCGTCGGCAGATCTGTCGCTTCCGAAGACCGTGACCCTGTCGCCTACCTTGGGTCTTTCTTCAAGGGCAGTAGTATCGACCATGCACATATCCATGCAGATATTGCCGATGATGGGACACCTCCTGCCTCCGATGATGAGTTCAAAACCGTTCGAGAGCCTTCTGGACAGACCGTCAGCATAACCGATGCCTACTGTGGTTACTTCCGTGGGCTTGTCTGCGGTAAAGTGCCTGCCGTAGCTTATCGTGGTGCCTGCAGGTACGGTCTTAACGTGTATGACCTTCGCGTACCAGTTCATTACCGGCTTGAGGTTAATGTCGACAACGGGCGCAGGACATCCGGGCGGCATGAGTCCGTACAAGATGATGCCTGCTCTGACCATATCAAGATGCATCTCCGGGAATCGTAAGATGCCCGCACTGTTGCAAATATGTCTCTTGGCAAAATGGATCCCCCTGCTGCCCAGCTCTTCGATCTGCTTCATGAAGCGGTCGAACTGGTATCTGGTGTATTCGTCGTCATCGGTATCTGCCACTGCAAAATGTGAGAATACACCATATGGTTCGATGCCGGGCAAAGTACAGGAATTTACTATCGCATCTGTTTCAGATCCGTCTGTCGCAAAGCCGATCCTTCCCATACCGGTATCGAGCTTTATGTGGATCCTGCACTTCTTGCCTGCTTTGACTGCTTCATCGGACAATGCCTTCGCGATCTCAAAAGAATATACTGCCTGCTCAACGTCATATCTGACGGCATCCCTGAACCTGGTAGGATCGGTATATCCCAGGGTCATCATGGGTACGTCGATGCCGTGCTTTCTGAGCTCTACTGCCTCATCGATAGTGGCAAGGCAGAGTCCCGCAGCGCCCGAATCTATCAGTGTCCTGGCAGTCTCCAGAGCGCCGTGGCCGTATGCATCGGCTTTTACGACGGCAAGTATGCCTGTCCCCGGGGTGGTAGCTTTCCTGATCTCCTCGAAATTATGCTTCAGGGCATCAAGATCTATCTCCACACAGGAGCGGTCAAAACTGCTGTTCATGTCAAATGTATTCTCAATCATCATCACAACCCCATCCGGCATCCATGTAGGCTCCCGGCAGATATACCGCAAGATCAGACGGTAACATCGATCTTGTGCCCACTTCACCGGCTGCCGCTTCTCCGGCCTTTGAATGAATGTATACTGCAGAGCAGGCTGCCTTGTAAGGCTCCATGCCCTGGGCTAAGAGACCTGCGGTAAGTCCTGCAAGGACATCTCCCGAGCCGCCCTTTGCAAGTCCGCTGTTTGCAAGATCGTTCACAAAAAGCTTTCCGTCAGGTACGGCTATGTATGTTTTCGCGCTCTTAAGGACAGTAACGCAGTTGTTTTCCTCAGAAAACTTAAGCGCCAGTTCTCCGGCATTCTCCGCTACGGTCTTCTTATCAAGGCCCGTGAGCCTTGCAAACTCTCCGATATGTGGAGTAATAACGGCAGGCACTTTCCTGGCTTTAAGCTTTTCTAAGATCCTTATCAGAGCATCAGGCTTAAATGTCAGCGCGCCGGCATCAAGGACGACAGATGATGCCATCTCGAGAAAGCGCGCTACGAGCGGCTCCAGATCCTTAAATCCTGCAGGTATTCCGCAGCCTATGAGGACCGCATCTGAGGTCTTGGAGAGCTGCGCTGCTTTTCTTAAAAGATCCGCCGTTTTTTCAGGCCTTGATTCAAGGAGCGCGCATGGCTCTGTTATTCTTATGGCTTCAAGCGTCTTTTCTTCGGAGAAGACCTTAACAAGGCCTGCGCCGGATCTTAACGCAGCGCCGGCGGCCATGACAGCCGCACCTGTCATAAACTCAGATCCTGCGCAGATAAGCGCGGTACCGAAAGTGTTCTTATGCCCGTCTTCAGGTCTTTGGGGCTCAAATCCTGATATCAGTTCTTTGTTAAGCAGGATAGTGTCAGCCATTTTTCTCCAAATCCCTGTTGGGTACCAGATCTTCGTTGCGGATGCTCTTGATGAGGTTAATGTCGAACGGAGTCTCCTGATATACGTAGTAGTTGAGCCAGTTTGTATACATCAATGTCGCGGAAGATCTCCACCTGAGCAGGGGGCCCTTTGAAGGATCGTCATCGATATAGTAGTTCTTGGGCAGATCCACATCGCCCAAACCCGCTGCCATATCTCTCTTGTATTCCCTGTCGAGTGTATCTTTGTCGTACTCTGAGTGGCCTGTGATGAAGAACTGTCTTCCGTGAAGATCCGATACGGCATAGATGCCGCACTCTTCTGACTCGGAGAGGATCCTTAAGTCAGATCTCTTCTCGACGTCCTCGCGCCTTACTTCCGTATAACGTGAATGGGGCACATAGAAGATATCGTCAAAGCCCCTGAAGAGCTTGACGGGTCTTGACCATGTCATCGAGTGCTCGAAAACTCCGAAGACCTTCTTGTCCAGAACGATCTTCGGGATGCCGTAGTGATAGTAAAGTCCTGCGAAAGCGCCCCAGCAGAGATGAAGCGTGGAGTAAACGTGTGTCTTGCTCCACTCCATTATCTCGACTAATTCGGGCCAGTAATCGACCTCTTCGAAAGGAAGCTTCTCGATGGGTGCTCCCGTGATGATCATGCCGTCGAAGTATTCTTCGCTGACCTCATCGAATGTCTTGTAGAACTTAAGAAGATGCTCTGCCGGAGTATTCTTGGACTGGTGTGTCTTGGTGAACAGCAGCTCGACATCTACCTGGATAGGCGAGTTGGACAGTGCCCTTAAGAGCTGTGTCTCTGTCGTCGATTTATCCGGCATGAGATTGAGGATCAGGATCCTGATAGGACGGATGTCCTGGGACAGGGCCCTGTTTTCCTCCATAACGAATATTCTTTCCTGCTCAAGGATGTGCCTTGCCGGAAGATTGTTAGCTATTCTGATAGGCATTATATGCCTCCTTATCTATTCGAAAATTACGATCCGATGAATTCGTTTAATATCGATTCAGCCGGAACCTGCTCGGGGCTTATGACCGGGATCTTGCCTAAGTGTCCCAAAAGCTTATTTGCTTTGACGAGAGCAGAAGAAAGATCCGCAAACGCTTTGCCCGAAGGCGACTTCTCCATGAAGACGGAAGGCTCGATAGAGCCCTTGAGCGCTTTATCCATCGCCTCTTTGATATCACCCATTGCCATGGGAGCGATAATAAGGCTCTCATAAGCAAGGAACGAATTGACGTGATAGTCAGCACTCGTTAAGTATTCCTCATAGTACTTCTCTTCGGATTTCTGGATCATAGGCCAGTAATCAATAGTGGAAAGTGCATGCGCGCTCCTGTGGCGGTAGTCTCTTACTATCCTCCGGAGGAGCCTTATCTCGTTGCTGTCCATGAGCTTGGAATCGCAGTAAACATTGCCGTAGGGCATGATGAATACTTTCGAGCATTTATCTGCAGGGCACTCGCCCGAGATCCTCGGTGATAAACCGTGAAGTCCCTCTACAACGAGGACACCGTCGTCTCCGACATAAACGGCATTGGCAGGATCGCCTTCCATCTGCTGTCTTATGTTGAAATCGAAGAAGGGCGGCACTACGGTCTTGCCGTCAAGAAGATCTTTAATATCCCTCTGGATCCTGTCGACATCCAAAGCGTCGATAGTCTCGAAGTCAGGCCTTCCGTCCCTGTCGCACTTGACCTGCTTGATGTTGTAATAGTCATCAAGCGATAAGTGGATGGCTTTTCTGCCTCTCTCATTGATCTTCTTGGAAAGCCTCAGGGTAAAGGTGGTCTTGCCGGATGAAGTGGGGCCGGAAACAAATACCGCTCTCTTATTGGGATCGGAGACTATCTCGTCGCAGATCGCATCGATCCTGGCGACAAAACTGTCCTCGGAATCTCTGATGAAGCGCGGAAGCCTTACGGCGCCGAGGGATTCCTCGAGCTCTTCAACCGTTATATCGATCTTGTCTCTAAGCTCTGCCATATGGTCTCCTCTACGCCTCCTTATTTCCTCTGAGGGAAGAACCTCTTGATAATGAACATGTTTACGATCCAATCCCAGACATACTGGACGAGCTTAATTGCCAGATATATGAGGCTGGGGATCACGATCGCAGCCAATGCGAAAAGTATTACGGTGCCTACGACGTGGACGCCGCCTGCAAGTACTCCCAATACCGTTGAGAACGAACCTGCACTTGCCTGGAATTTCTCAGTGTATTTCTCAAGCGTCTGGTTGAGATAACTGATGAGATAATCCTGAAGACCATCGACCTTTACTGACAGTCTCGGAAGAAGGAGACTGACCGTATAGCTGATGATCAGGTAACATTTGGAAATCTTTACCAATAATATTAATATCTTGCCCCACAAGGGCATTCGGTAATATCTGAAACAGATAAAAGGATTTGCCAGGAAAAGCAGAACGAATAAAGCGATATGGATAGGTCCGATGTTGCCGAAGCCTAAAAGGCCCCTGCTGAGAATGTAAATGTAAAGGACTATGGCATCAACGAAGAGACCATACAGAATAAACAGACCGAAATGCTTACGGTTCTCGTAATCCGTATCGCTCCAGAGCTTGCCCAGCAACAATCCTTCCAGATAATCCAAAACTTGCTTCTCCTTCTTAATACGCCCGTACTTATTATCGGGCATATTGATAAATTCTATCACATTCAGACAAAAGCGACTACAAAGACAAAAAAAGCAGGCCAAATGCCTGCGTATACACTCTCTAAATATCGAACTTCCCTGTTATCTCAGGATAAAACTGCAGCCGGTAGTCTCTTCGATCAGGGTCTTGAGGTTCTTCCACTTCTTCGGGAAATGCTGCTCGGCGCCTGACTTGAGTCTTGTCTTGTCCTTAAATTCGACTTCGATCTTCCACTCGCCCGGGAGAGATGTCTTGTCGCCGTACTCATCCGTCAGACCCATGTTGTAGCCTTCCATCCACTCGAGCATTCCGGACTTGGGGAGTCTGTCTTTTATCAGGGCAAGATTATTCTCGTTAATGGACCTGGTGAAATTATTGTTCCACATGTAATTGTCGCGCCAGGAGATGACCTTGCGTCCGAAATCATACTTCACCGCATATCCCTCGTTTGCAAAGGTCCTTATCTCGACCTCCAAAACAGCTATAGCTCCGTATGCCTTATCAAAGTCCATTACCGCTCCTCATTCTATCGCAACGCCGAAGATACTTCCGGATGTTGTTCCCACGATGAGCATGCCTTCGTATACGATCGGAGAAGCCTCTATGCAGATACCCGAAGCGGTCTCGTCAGACTTGCCGAGATTCCTCTTGGTCTGGATATATGTGATTCTCCTGTCCTTTTCAGACAGATTCGGATCAGCATCCGCGCTTATCATATGGATCTGTCCGATCGAGTCGCAAATTACGATGTATGCATTCTCCTGCGCATCATAGAAATCAACAGGTGAACTGTACGAATAGATGTTCATATTATATTCCCAAACCTGCGTACCCAAGTTCTTGTCGAATGCAACAACTTTATTACCGCTCGCAAGGCCTTTAGTCATACTAAATGAGAAAATAACAAGATTCGATATCTTGCCCTTGCCGATGATGGGATTTCCGAAGCATCCGCCGCTCTGGTCAGAGTCGGAGACTTCAGCGTTATAGGTGTAACAGGATACGGAGTTCTGCCATACCACTTCACCGGTAAGACCGTTAATCTTGTAGACATATGCAGCGCCGCAGTATTCGCCCGTTCCGCCCTGGTTATCCACTTCCGTACCGATATAGACGTACGGTATTCCGTTCTCTTCGCTGATGGCGGGAGTAATATCTGAATCATCGCCTAAGACCCTTGTCCAGACCATTGTGAGAGTATTGAGGTCAAGACAGCAAAGGTTCTTTGTGTTGTCCATGAAATATCCGTAGTTGCCGTATACCGCGATCGAGCTCTCGACACCCATGTGTGAGCCTACGTTATCCTCGAAAATATACTTGTAACCCGTTACCTCCGGCGAGACCGATATGGTGCCGGCCGCGGGATTGTAATTGGAATGAAGGTCAAATGTGTAGATATAACCGTTCTCACAAGGCCAGATAAGCGTATCAGTAGCGCCGTCGATGATAGGCGATGAATCGAACGCATTCCAGTTGCTCCTGTAAGCGCCGTCGTCAGAACCGTCATAGTAGTAAAGGAGCGATCCGTCCAGGAGCGAATAGATATACATGCCGAAGATCTTTCCGCCGTTGTTGTCGGTCTGGCCGACGTAGAGCAGAGGATAGCCTCTCGGGTCAATAGCGGGTGTACCCTTGATCGATACGCCTACATTGATAGGATCTCTGGTCATGGCACCGTTCTGGAGATTGAAGAAATATACCTTGCCGTCCAAAGCCGCAACGATGACCTCGGTAAGTCCCTGCTGCTGTCTGGCAAAATCGTACATGTTCATGTGCTGGCGGACTTCCACCGGCCACTCGACTGCCAGGGGCTGGCCTGTCCACCGTACGCCTGACCATTCGAAATTCTGTGTGGAAGACAAGAGCTTGCCGATACCGTTGTACTCCCATCTCTCAGTCAGAGCGCCTCTGTAAATATTCGTATATCCGTAGGAAGCACTGTTCCTGAAGTTATTTCCTCTGTATGTGAAGATGCCCGGAAGGTCACCGTAGAACAGCGGGTCTGTCATGAAGATGGGATTTTCCCTGTTGTATTCGTCAACAAACTGGCCATTCACCATGACCGACTGGTTGATCTTACGCTTAATGGGATTGCAGTCGTCTGCGACTACGGCATCGGGATTTATAATAACTGTTGCGCTGGCGGGATAAAGTATGGGGTTCTGGTAATCAGCCAGAGGGAGCATAGGTGTTGGGGTAGGTGAAGCAACGGAGATAAAGCCTGACTGGTCCGTGGTATCGATATTGGCTATGGTCTCCTTGGTGTTGACCTTCTTAAACCAGACGGCGGCGAGCACACCTGTAAGGCATACGAACAGCAGAGTAATAATGACCACAAGGGTCATCGTACCTTCGTTAGGATCCCTTGAAGGCTTATAAAATCTGTTATCCGGCTCGATGTATTGATCACCGCGCATCAATAAAACCCCTCTACTTTGTTCCTTTTGCAAAAAGTTAACGCCTATTGTAACACGCCCGTAATGTTAACTCAAATTTTTCGGGGTTTTGAGAGGCCTGAAGCCTTATAAAATAAGGGATTTTTGATAATTATTGCAGGCTTTTCGCGAATTCGGCGATCTTATCGAGGCGGTGCCTCATGCCGGATTTGCCGATCGGCGGATCCATCATGGCACCGAGTTCCGCCAGTGAAGCACCCGGATTTTCCATGTGCGCTCTTGCTGCTTCCCTTAACTCCGGAGAGAGCTTGTTTGCCTTTCCGCTCGTCATGACTTTGGCGATCAGTTCGTTTCTCGCAGCGGCAGCTTCAGCCTGGCGCTTGGTGTTGCCCTCGTCACAGTTAACGGCTCTTGTTACCTTGCTGTTGACGTCTTTTCCCGCGCGGATATTCTCGAATTCCATCATCGCCGAAGGGCTTCCTATGTAGCTCAAAAAATCGGATACGTCATCACCGTTCTTGAAGTAGACCGCAAACGAATCTTTGCGCTCTGCGCGTATATGCTTTATCGCAAGACTGTTAAGAGCGGAAGAAATAACATCTGACGCTTGTCTGTCCTGTACTATGAATTCGATGCGGTAACTCTTGAAAGGATCAGAGCAGTAGCCCGAACTCCAGAAAGCGCCTCTTAAAAGACGTCTGGCATCTTCGACTGACAGCGAATCAATGCCTGATAAAAGCTCTTTGCATCTTGTCCAGAGAGCTGAAGACGTAATGTCGCCCAGCGAGATCTTTCCTTTTGAATAGCTGCAGTCTATTCCCTCTTTCTCGAAAAGACGGACTATAAGTTCAGAAAGCCTTTCGGGTATCTTTATCTCTCCCGCGGGGACCTTCATGTCACCGCCCATCCCGCTCAGGATAAGACCTGCAAGCGCAGTCTGACGCTGCACCGGCTTTTTTACGGCATTGGTACAAGTCTCGATCTTAACCCTTACGGAAAAGCTTTCTTCCATCAGGATTCGTCCGCCTTCCTGGTATATCTGTGAGGCTCCTTATCTACGTCCCTGTGAGTAGTTATGCACTTTATTCCGTGTTCAGCGAGCTTGCCCGCGATCGTCTCCGCGCAATAAACAGATCTGTGTCTTCCGCCTGTGCAGCCGATGCCGATATGCACGCTTCCCTTTCCTTCCTTCTGATAATAAGGAATTGCAAAAGCAAGAAGCTCGGAGACCATGTAATTAAACTCTGCCGTCTCGCTGAAGCCTTCCAGGTATTTGGCTATCTCCTCGTCTTTACCCGTAAGGTTGCGGAGCGGGAGCAGATAGAAAGGGTTCGGAAGGAATCTTACGTCAAATACGTAATCGCAGTCGACAGGCAGGCCATACTTAAATCCGAAGGACTCGACAACTACGAGGATGCTCTGGGTCTCCTCGCTCTTGATGATCTCTCCGATGGCATTGCAAAGCTCGGAATCAGTCAACAGAGAAGTATCGATAACGACATCGGCTATTCCTCTTATGTTCTCGAGCATCTTGCGCTCTTCTGAAAGCGCCTGGGTAAGCGATCCTTTCTTTTTTGCAAGGGGATGCTTTCTTCTCGTCTGCTGGTATCTGCTGATAAGGACGGAATCTGATGCTTCCAAAAATACTACTTTATAAGGACATCCCACTTCTTCGCCGATCTCGGCAAGTGCCTCGTCGAAGCCGTCCAGATATTCCTGCGACCTGACATCGACAACAAAAGCGAGCTTGGGCGTAGAGAAGCCTTCACCGCTCCTGCCCCTTAAAAAGCTCTTTACCAGATCAGGCAGTACATAGGGCGGAACATTGTCCATGCAGAAATATCCGCAGTCTTCCAAATACCTTACCGCGGCACTTTTTCCGGCGCCGCTCATACCCGTCAGAAATAAGATTTCCATAATTATCCTCCGAAGTTACCCACCAGACGTACTTCTTTCTCGAGCCTTACGCCCGAGTTCTCATATACTTTTTCCACCACATAATCTATAAGTCTCATGACATCGGAAGCCTTTGCCCTGCCTCCGTTATTTACCACAAATCCCGCATGTTTGGGAGATACCTGAGCTCCGGAATCATCTAAGGCAAAGCCCTTGAGGCCTGCTTCTTCGATGAGCTTGGCCGCGAAATGTCCTTCGGGTCTCTTAAAAGTCGAACCCGCGGAAGGAACATCCAAAGGCTGGCTCGCCGTTCTTCTCGCGCGCAGATCTTCTGTCAGCGCTATTATTTCTTCCTTATTACCCTTTGAAAGAATCGCCTTCATCTCAAGGATAACGGCGGTCTTTCCTTCCCTGTTAAGCTTCTCAAAAAGACTCGTCCTGTAACCGAAGCCGCAGCCGCTGCCGTTTATGCAGCAGATCTTTTGGCCGTCCCAATATGTTACTTCGGAAATAAAATCCTTCGTCTCGCCGCCGTATGCGCCGGCATTCATGAATACCGCGCCGCCGCATGTGCCGGGGATCCCGCAGGCGAACTCTGCACCAGTAAGCGACTGCTCCACGCAGTAATTGCCGAACCTGGCATACGGAAGACCCGCGCCTGCCGTGACCTCTGTCCTGCCGTCTTCAAGCTCTTTTGATGTGAGATCGCCCATATTCTTGCCGATCCTTATGACAAGACCGTCAAAACCTTCATCTGAGATAAGGCAGTTGGAGCCGTTGCCCAGGACAAACACTTCAATATTTTTCCCGCGTGCCCAATTGAAGAGCCATGCGACTTCACCGCTGTCAGAAGGCTCTGCAAAAAACCTGGCAGGGCCGCCGCATCTGAATGTTGAATATCCCGCAAGCGGAACGTTTTGCAAGATCAAATCATCAGGCATCTAAAGACTTACCGGGGAATACCCTTGA
Organism: Clostridiales bacterium; assembly: GCA_017554745.1. Lineage (GTDB taxonomy): Bacteria > Bacillota > Clostridia > Saccharofermentanales > Saccharofermentanaceae > Saccharofermentans. The sequence continues at coordinate 14,048 of JAFZHS010000020.1, forward strand.
TACGAGATCCTGAGCCGCATTGTAGCCCATCTTCTTGACTCTGTAGTTGATCGCAGCAGCCTCGACAATGATCGCGAGGTTACGTCCGGGACCTACGGGGATAGTAACTGAAGGTACCTGGATACCAAGGATATCCGTAGTCTCTTCGGTAAGACCTAATCTGTCGTAAGTCTTCTTCTCATCCCAGAGCTCTAAGTTGATAACGAAGTCGATATTCTCCTGCTGCTTAACGGCGGATACACCGTAGAGCTCCTTAACGTCTAAGATACCGATACCGCGGATCTCGATGAGGTGCTTTATGACATCGGGAGCTCTTCCCAGCAATGTCGTCTCTGACACTTTGCGGATCTCGATCTGGTCATCTGCGATGAGTCTGTGACCTCTCTTAACGATCTCTAATGCGGTCTCGGATTTACCTACTCCTGACTCGCCCAGAATAAGGATACCTTCACCGTTTACTTCGACGAGAACACCGTGCATCGATACACGGGGAGCAAGCTCCATCTTGAGGTACTTAACAAGCTCGGATGAGAAATCCGATGTCGCCTGTGACGTCCTCAATACAGGCGTCGTAAACTTTCTGGCTGCATCAAGGATCTCCTTGTGCACCTTGTGGTCACGGGTGACGATAAGGGCAGGAATATTCTTTTCGAAGAGCGCGGATACGGACTTGGCTCTCTCTTCGGAAGAGAGATTGTCAAGGTAAGCGTGCTCCATGTTGCCGATCACCTGGATACGGTCAGGACCGAAGTGATCGTAGTAGCCTGCAAGCTGCAGGCCGGGTCTTGTAACGTCCGCAACGCATATCCTGCGCGACTCGATGTCACCCGAATCGTATACGACTTCGAGGTTATACTGCTTTACGATCTCCGATAAAAATACACTCGAAAAAGGCATTAACTATTCCTCCTTAAATCCCCTTTTAATCAGAATTCTACCTCAACTTCGTGTGTTTTGCCGTCAGTTGCGACAGGAAGGAGCGTGCCTTCCACTGCCTCTCCGTCGAGCTTTACCTTGATACCTTCCTTAGCACGGTTGAATCCTTCAGGCTTCTGAATATGGATATCGTAGCTTGTGCCGGAGATGGATACCTTAACGTCAAGCTTTGTCTCGTTCTTTCTGAGGATCGGCTCTACTCTTAAGCCCTCGCTCGTAAACTCAACGCCGAAGCACTGGAAGAGCGATAAGAGGAGCCATGTGGAAGTACCGGACAATGTAGGTCCGATATTCTCGCCTGATTCGCTGTTGTTGTACTGTGTGCACCATCTCGGGTTGCCGCATGTGACGAAAGGCGACTTCATTGTCGTATAAGGAAGGATCTTGTCGATGATCCAGTAAGCTGTGTCGGAAAGTCTTGCCGCAAGCTCCTTATCGCCGACGGTCTTTGCTGCCTTGAGCATGGCAGAGCATGCCATCATGTTAGCGTGCTTGAAGACACCGCCGTTCTCACGGTCGCCCGGATAATAGAGAGCAACGTCGATCTTAGGTGCGATCTTCGGATAGTCGACTGTCGAGCAGAGTCTGAAGCCGTAAGGTGTCTTCAGGTACTTGTCGAGAGAGTCGAGCATCTTGGAGATCTCTTCCTCTGAAGCAACTCCTGCAAGAAGTGACCATGAGAAACTGTTGAGGAAGTATGCACCGGGGTGTCCTGCTTCAACTGCAAGACCGTCGCCCGAAGCTCCGAGATACTTGATCTCAGGCTTGCTGCTTCTGTTGAAGAGCACTCTGCAGTAGAAGTCATCCTTCCAGCAGTTCTCGCGGAGAGTAGCTGCGAGCTTTTCAGACATAGCCTTCATCTTGTCTGCGGAAGCCAAATCTCCGATATTCTTAAACATAGTCTCAGCGCAGTCTACGGCGACCTTTAAGAGGAATCCGTTCATTACTGATTCGGAATACTCTGAATCGAAAGGCTCTTCGCCGAATGCCTTGCCGTCTGCTGCAAGCTGCTCTTTGTACTTGGCGATCTTATCCTTGCCTGAGATACAGTCGGGATCGACTCTTAAGCAGTCGTTCCAGTCGGCACGGTCGATCAAAGGAATGCCGTGCTTACCGACGGAGATCTTGCCGCTGTATGTGATGATCGCCTTGATAGTATCCTTAAGTTTTCTCTTTATGCCGGCATCTGTCTTCTTTACCTTTGTGCCTGCCATTACGAATTCCTCATCAAGGAACGCATAATCGCCTGTAAGGCCAAGGTATCTGTCGAGAGCCTGTAAGAGCCAGAGTCCGTCATCGGACCACCAGCCGGGCTCTTTGCCGATCCAGTAGAAATTGTGGTTTGTATAGCCGTCTTCGTAAACGTTCTCGATCCAGCCTGCGAGCATCTCCTTAACGAAGTCTGTTCTTCCCATGCCTGCGAAATAGTACATGGAAGCGAAGATATCCTGGATCTCCCTGAAGCCGATCTCACGGTAACCCTTCTGTGTCCAGTCCAAAGATCTTGAGACGAATGTCTGATAGAAGACCTGGAACGGAAGGTTGTTGTTAACGTATGCTTCGAAGTCCTTATCTTCGTGAATGATCTTCATGTAGCCTGCATACTTTTCTGTGAAAGCAATGACATCCTGAAGATCTTTTTCGAGATTTGCACGGTCCGTGATGTAATCTACGACTGCTTCGATCTCCTTTGCCGGAGTCTCGTCAGGTACGAACTTATCGTTGACGCAGTCGGAAGAAAGACCTGTTACGCTGTCTGCCCTGACTGATGCGCCTGCCTTGACAGAGAAAGGTGTAGATGTGGCAAAGAAGCCCGGGCCCTTTCTCGAAGGCTTGGATGAGAGAGGATAGATAAACTCAGGCTTTTCGAGACTTCCGGAGCCTACGAAATCGCTGTATCTTGCGCTGTACTGGTCAGGGAAGAAGTCTCCGTCATCGGTGTGTACGACCGTAGCATTGAACCTGATCTCATTCTTTGTCCACTTGGGGTTCGGATCAAAGCTGATAGCGCGGATCTCATTGTCCTCGTTGAAGAAGACATTGGACTCGGCAACTACCGTAGAGAAGATTACATCCTCGGAAAGCGCGTGTGTCTCATGTGTTCCGAACATGCCTGTTACGACAAGCCTCAAGTCCTTGTCCTCGGCGGAAGTATTCTCGATGTCGATGAGCTGTGCTTCAGCTGCGACAGGGAGTCCTTCTCTCTGGGGAACGATGAAGATGGTCCTCTTGATCTTGAGTCCGCACTCGAGCTCATAGTTGATGATGGTCCTGTTCTGGGAATGGACTGTGATGACCTTCTTAAGGCCGTCTGCGATAGCCGCACCGGACCAGAAGATCTTCTTGCCGTTCTCCACGAGGTAGAACTGGCGGTTTGCAGGGAAACCGTTCTCTTCAGGAAGATAGTCCCATCTTGTGGCAAGGACCTGGGTATCCGCATGTGATCTGAAAGATCCGCCGCCCAGACGGTCGACCGCACTCTTAGGCGTGGACTGCAGAGGATAGTCAAAGCCTATCCTGTTGCCGATCAGCATGTTTGTGTAGTAGTGAGGTCCGGGTGAAGGAGTGGAAGGATCACACATAAGCTCACCGTTCGTGGCAAGCTTTCCGCCCCATGAATCCGTACCGCTGATGAGATCAAAGCATCTGTCCAGGACAGCCGTGCCAAAGCCCGCATCCTTAACAAGACCGTCCTTCTCTACGAGGTCCTTGACGCTGTCTTCGCACTTAACGAGAAGGATGCTGTATCCCTCGTTTATCGTCTTTGCGAACTGCTCGAAAATGATGTCGTCAGAAGCTAATAGATTAACAGCCATGCTGTCGAATCTTAAGCCAGATACGCCGATAACAACAGGTGCTTTTCCGAAACGCACATACTGCGCGGAGACACCTCCGTTAACGATGGTATCACCGAACTTATCAATGAGAAGTTCCTTTGCCGGAAGTCTTTCGCCTCTTGCTTTTTCACCGATGTAACCCATGTTGATCCTCCATGAGAATTGAATTTTTTAACTGTCTTTATTTGAGCAAGGAACCCCACGGCTTAAAAACCACGGGGTCTTGCAAACTTACTTAAATAGCCTGTCACAGGTTATGAACTTAACCTAACAGCACCTCAACCTTGTGAGTATTGCCGTCGCCTGCTACAGGAACGATGCAGCCTTCAACATCAACGCCGTCAACAGTAAGCTTCTTTACGCCCTTGCATACGTGATCAGGATTCTTGATCGTGATCTCATATGTGTCGCCTCTGAACTGACGTGTAGCTGTGAATCCGTCCCATGCTGAAGGAATGGAAGGATCAACTCTCAAACCGTCAAACTCAGGCTTAACGCCGAGGATGTACTGGGAGATAGCGACCATGTTCCATGCAGCCGTACCTGTGAGCCAGGAGTTCTTGCCCTGACCGAAGTTCTTTGCGTCCTTACCGCCGATCATCTGACCGTAAACGTAAGGCTCTGTCTTATGGATATCTGATGTCTCTTCTGTGAAAGCAGGTGCGATCTTTGAGTAGTACTCGAAAGCCTTTTCGCCTCTTCCCGCATAAGCCTCAGCGCAGATGATCCATGCGTTGTTGTGTGTGAAGATACCTGCGTTCTCCTTATATCCGCCCGGATATGTGGAGATCTCACCGTACTGGATGTAGTACTTTGTGAATGCAGGATTATTGAGAACCAATCCGAACTCGCAGTTGAGATACTTGTCGATGGAATTGAGAGTCTTGATGTCAGCTCCCTCTTCCTTACCAATCTCGGACATGACAGCAAAGCCCTGGGGTTCGATGAAGATCTTACCCTCTTCGCATTCCTTTGAGCCCATCTTCTCGCCGTTGGCATCGTAAGCTCTGAGGAACCACTCACCGTCGAATGCGGATTCCATGGTGTTCTTCTTCATCTTGTCGATCTCAGCCTGTGCCTTGGCAGCTTCATCAGCCTTGCCCAAGTGCTCGAGGATACCTACATAAGCGGGACCGGTGTATGTGAAGAGAGCTGCAACGAATACAGACTCTGCGATCTTGGAGTAGCCGCCCTCTGCCTTGAACTTGGGATTGGTGTATGTCTGGAAAGACTCACCGGGTGTGTCTGAGAAGCATGACAGGTTGATGCAGTCATTCCAGTCAGCACGCATTGCGAGAGGCAGTCCGTGAGGTCCTAAGTTGTTTACGATGTGATAGAAAGAAACATCCAGGTGCTCGAGCATTGTATGCTTGCCGTCCGGATCGTCATCGAAAGGAACGTTGGCATCGAGGATGGACCAGTCGCCTGTCTCCTTGATGTAAGCTGCGACTGAAAGGATCATCCAGAGCGGGTCATCGGAGAAGTCGCCGCCGATATCAGCGTTACCCTTCTTTGTGAGAGGCTGGTACTGGTGATAGCATCCGCCGTCAGAAAGCTGTGTGGAAGCGATATCGATGAGTCTTTCTCTTGCACGCTCGGGGATCTGGTGAACGAAGCCCAGGATATCCTGGTTGGAATCTCTGAAGCCCATGCCTCTGCCGATTCCGGATTCGAAGTAGGAAGCAGAACGTGAGAGGTTGAATGTAACCATGCACTGATACTGGTTCCAGATGTTGACCATGCGGTTTACCTTGTCATCAGGAGTATCGACCTTGAAGATCGAAAGGAGCTTATCCCATGTCTCCTTGAGCTCTGCAAGACCCTGGGCAACCTTCTCAGGTGTGTTGTACTTGTCGATCATTGCATAAGCTTTTTCCTTATTGAGTACCCACTTCTCTCTTGTGAGGAGGTTTGCGGGCTTCTCGGAAGCAAACTTCTTGTCCTGGGGATTCTCGGCATAACCTAAGATGAAGATCAATGTCTTGGACTCGCCGGGTGCGAGTGTGATCTTCTTGTAGTGTGAAGCGACAGGAGACCAGCCGTCTGCAAATGAATTGGAAGCCTTACCTGCCTTAACGGTCTCAGGGTTATCCCAGCCGTTGTAGATGCTTCCCAGGAATGCATCACGGTCTGTATCGTAGCCGTCGATCTCGTCGTTTACTGTATAGAAAGCGTAGTGATTACGTCTGTCTCTGTATTCTGTTACGTGATAGATGGTGGAGCCTTCGATCTCTACACGGCCTGTGGAGAAGTTTCTCTGGAAGTTCGTGCAGTCATCCTGGGCATCCCAAAGGCACCATTCAGCGATGGAGAAGAAAGAGAATTCCTTAGCTTCTGCGCTGTCGTTTGTAAGAACTACCTGCTGGACTTCGCCGTCGTAGTTCTGGGGAACGAAGAATGTGACTTCAGCCTTAAGGCCGTTCTTCTTGCCCTTGATGATGGTGTAGCCCATACCGTGGCGGCACTCATACTCATCGAGTTCTGTCTTAACGGGAGACCATCCGGGATTCCAGATCGTGCCGTTGTCATTGATGTAGAAATAACGGCCGCCCATATCAAGCGGAACGTTGTTGTAACGGTAACGTGTGATTCTTCTGAGCCTTGCGTCCATGTAGAAGCTGTAGCCGCCGGCTGTGTTGGAGATCAGGGAGAAAAAGCCCTGATTGCCAAGATAATTGATCCAGGGATAAGGTGTCCTGGGTGTGTTAATGACGTATTCTTTTCGTGAGTCATCGAAATACCCGAATTTCATGTGTTATGCCTCCGTGAGAAAAATATTAAAAGACCTGAATATTATAAACTGTCCAAAATGCTTTTTAAATAAAGCAAATATGAACATTCTATGTTTTATGTCGTAAATTTGGGGCACAAAATCACTTTTGGGCATTTTGGGGGCCAAATGCTAAAAAGGACCACCTCTTCCGAGATGGTCCTTAATGCATTAAATTGATCCCGGGACTATATCAGGCCCTTCTCGCTCAGCTGGTCCTCAAAGGCTTCGAGAGCATCTTTGATCTCATCGAAAGATTCCTCGCTGTAAGCACCGACAACTGCCATGAAGGCCTCGTCGTATTCGGCTTCGTCTACGATGACATTCGATGAATCGGCATTCTTGGCAGAATCTAGCAATACGGGGTAGGGATTCTGGCCGCCAAGCCATTCAAGACAGAACTTGTCATCAGCCGCAGCTGAAGTCATAAGCTTGATGTTGTTAACGAACTCTCCGTTGTTGACCATGTCCTTGAGGTTGTCCTCGTTGATGCAGACAGCTCTGATGATGTCTGCGGACGTAGCCTTCTTATCGCAGTACTTGGATGCCATGACCCATGAACCGCCGCTGTAGTAACTGACAGGAGCCGTCGTGATTCCCCAGTCACCTGCGGTGGGGTTTACTGCTGTGCCTTCGCCGGGATTGAGCGCCAGCTCATATTTCGCGAACTGGAGAGAGCCCCAGTAAGAGACGACAGACTTGTTGGACATCTTGTCCTCCCAGGAACCGGACCATCTCTCAGCACAGAATGTGAGATCTTCCTGGTAGAGTGTCTTCGCAAAATCGAAGAAACCTTCGAGATTAGGATCTACGTTGACTGTACCGTCCATGATCCAGCCTGCCTCACGTGTGCTGAGGTAAGCGTCAAATGTCTCCGTATAACCTGCAATAAGCTTTACCTCGCCCTCGGATGCTTCATTGACCGTCCTTGCGGAATCAAGGACTGCATCCCATGTGGCAAAGGAAGCTGCAAGCTGGTTAGGATCCTGCGTGCCGAGATACTCTTCCGCTACAGATCTTTCGTAGAAAACACCGCAGGGTGTAGCCTTCCAGGCAAGTCCCTTGATAACATTGTCATCGTCTGCTGCAAATCTCAAAGTGTAGTCGAACATGTTTGTAAGTTCGGCATAATCGATTCCCAGATCATTCAGGGCGATCGTGTTGTCGGAAGCTAAGTACTTTCTTGCGTATGCCTCATCGCAGGTAAAGATGTCGGGTGCATCAACGCCGTCAGAGAAAACAGCATCGAGCTTCTCCTGATAAGAAACCGAATCTGTTGTCTCGATAAAGTCGTAATCGTTGGTCGTGATGCCGGCATACTTCTCGGCAAGAGCGGAGAACTCGGCGTTGTAGCCGTAGATCATGATCTTACCGTTGTCTTCGTCCGTAACATCCGCTACCGTTCTCTCGACGTAGCCAGGAAGGTCTTCCGGTACGGCGGTCGTATCAGTTGCTGATGTGCCGGTCTGCTCGCTTGAAGATGTCGCACCGGTATCCGAAGGATCCTGACCTGACTTGTCGCAGGCCGTAATGCTTCCGGTAACCATGACTGCCGACACCAACAAAGCAAGAACTTTATTTGTCTTCATCATTCTTTCCTCTCGCATAAAATTTCTTTTATTTCCCCATATGCGTTTTACAACGGAAGCATTTTATACCACAATCCCGGGAAGTTCAATCGCGCCCTTAGGCAACTGTTTGAAGCCCGGGGCGCGATTTTTATGCAAAAAGTATAGATTTTAACTGATATCTCTTATCCGAGGAAAACTGACGCTCCGTAGCGGTTGAAGAAATCAGCGTATGCATCCATCTCGATAACGCTGCTGTAGATCTGTCCGTCAGCTACGCCGTATACCATGGCATATGAATGATTCTGAGTCTCAACGGATGTAGGTCCTACAAAGATCTTCTCGAATTCATCAGCTGCAGGAGTGATGACTTCGGGCTCGGTCTCTTCGGTCTCGTCTTCGTTCTGGACAGGTCTGCTCTTGATGGCATTCTCGAGCTCTGCTCTGAGAGAATTCTCGAAGTTTACAGGATAGTTGGTTACCGTTGCCAAAGTGATGTACTGGCCTGTCAGCATGTCGAAGCTTGCGAAGTCTACGACCATCGTCTCATCCTCTGCCCTGCCCTCTACCGTGTAGCTCATAAGGACAGACAGAGCGCGTCCGTTGGTCATGTATTCAAAATCAACCTTTACGGCATAGGGCTCTTCGACCACGCCGTTAATAGCCAGCTCTGCCTTTGCCTTGGCTGCCATCCTCTGGTAAGCGCCTTCAGCTTCCTTATAGAATCCGTCAACGATGATGTTGATCGCATCCCTGATGTTGTCGCTGCCTGCTTCGGTAACTACCATTCTTGTTCCCGTGAATGTCGCGAAAAGGACCTCTTCCTCATCTTCGGAATAAGAGCTCTCTTCAAAGTCTTCAGTCGTTACCGTGAAATCGTCAGCGACGATGTTATCTACGTAATCAGAGAAATCCACGCGCTCGGGAGCAGGTACCGAAGGCGTAGGAGTCGGTGTGGCCGTTCCGGTCGGGACAGGAGTGGTCTCTTCTGTCGGCTCCTCTTCAGTCGTGGTTATGGGAGCGCTGGTATCTGCCTCGGAAACCGTAGCAGATGTCTCTACCGTGCTCTTGCCGTCAATAGCCTTTCCCAGATCGTTTATTCCCTTATTGAGCTTATCGTAATCAACGGTGCATGCGGCAAGGACCACTGTCACCATCGCTGCGGAGATCAGTAAAGCTACAAGCTTATTTCCTTCAATCTTTTTCATGTTATTGCCTCCAAACTCCGGATCAAATCCTTCAAAATCTGTTCGCTTATATCTTAAAAATGCTTATACGGCCATTATATCCTAATTCGGTCTTATTCAATCCGGTCTTATTCAGGCAAAATGATCTCGCCTCTGTCTATCGCGACCGACAGTACAAGACCTTTTGCCGAGGTCGATCTTCTTATGACGATCCCGCCTTCAGAGCTTGCGAGGAATGCCAGCGCGGTAGCGGTATCGTTCTTCTTCTCCGGATTGAACGTCATCGACATGGGCGCATTCGCGTTCGCGAGCTTGTCCGCATCGAAAGCAATGACCTCCGCATCAAGCTCTTCTGCAATTCCCCTGATGATCGCACTGTCTCTTGCAGTATATGTGGCGGCTACCTTTGCGACTGCCTTCGGATTTAAAAGGTGATTCTCAAGAGACTTTCTGATCGCGGGGCAGCAATATCCCGGATCCGTCTTTACCTTGATCTCGATGCCGAGGCTCAGGAGCTTGGGCACGAGGATCAGGTCTTTGCCGTCTTCTTCGTCACCAAGATATGTGCATGTGATGAATACGGAAGGCTCCGTGTTTTTCGCCTTGGAAGCCTTGTACTGCCTGATGAAATCATCTCTCAGATCGTAAGGATAATTGTGCAGCGAATAGGTCATGGGATCGATCACGGGGTCTGCGAAAATGACCGGCAGATCGGTATATACATCGACCTTCCCGCCTGCGTTGATCCTTGCGTTTACGGCTTCAAGGATCTTATCGTCGTTGACCGACATGTTGTATCTTTCAATCAGACTTGTAAGGTCGCTTGTGATCTGTGTCTTGCCTTCAAAGCCCGAGAAGCAGAAAGGTCCCAAAGCCTTTACAACTGCAGAATAAACTTCATCCGTTCCCTTCTCGTAGATCTTGCTTCCGCGTCTTATGACCGCCGCATATCTGCCCTCAGGCGATACGGCGATTACAGGCAGATCTCTTGTCTTATCGGTAACTGTCTCTTCCATCGACTTTATCGCAGCCTCGAGAGGCAGGATCATGATGATGGCACAGTTCGTCTCACCTTCAGCCACAACAAAGCTGCCGGTGATGAGCTCCGTTCCGGTAACAGATCTTCCGCCGATATCTTTTATGAGCTTCTGGCCTGCCTCCGATGCCTTGGGGGATTTGCCGTAACAGATGACATACATAAGATAAGACCGCCTTCGTGTTATTCTGATATAACATTACCACAATTACTGCTAAAATCAGTTCAAAATAAGTTCGGAGGAAACATACATGAAGATAGTTATTCTTGACGGCTCCGCGGCCAATCCCGGCGACATCACCTGGGGCAGGTTAAATGACCTGGGCGAAGTCATCGCTTATGACACGACTGCTAAGGACCAGCTGGTCGCAAGGATGCAGGGCGCAGAGTGCGCGATAACGAATAAAGCGGTCTTCGACAAGGATGTTTTCGATCAGCTCCCCGACCTCAAATACATCGGCGTTCTCGCCACGGGCTATAACGTTGTCGACCTGGAAGCCGCAAGGCAGCACGGCGTTACGGTAACGAATGTGCCTGAATACGCGACTTTTGCCACAGCCCAGATGACCATGGCTCTGCTTCTTGAGCTCACTAACCTCGTAGGTCTCCACACCGCATCTGTCATGGAAGGCGAGTGGTGCAGGAGTAAGCAGTTCTGCTATTTCAAATCTCCGCTTACAGAACTTGCCGGCAAGACACTTCACATCATCGGCCTTGGCAAGATCGGCAGGAGAGTTGCCGTAATGGCATCAGCCTTCGGCATGAAGATCACCGCTACTCCTCACGATACAAAGCTGATCGGAACAAGCGTTGAGTGTGACGGAACTTCAGTAAAATGTCTGCCCCTTGAGGAAGGCATTAAGTCCGCTGATGTCGTATCGCTCCACTGCCCGCTGACGGAGGATACCCGCGAGATAATCAACGGCACTTCCCTGACATGGTTTAAGAAGGGCACATTCCTCATCAACTGCGCAAGAGGACCGGTCATCAATGAATCTGCCGTAAGAGAGGCTTTGGACAGCGGTCTTCTCGGAGGCTACGGCACTGATGTCGTCTGCGTTGAGCCGATGCTTCCTGATAATCCCCTGCTCGGTGCTCCAAACTGCGTTATCACTCCCCACATCGCCTGGACTCCTGTCGAGACCAGGATGAGACTGATCGACATGGCAGCTGATAATCTTGAGGCATTCCTGAATGGGGAGCCGGTCAATGTGGTCAATTGAAGCTCTGTATTTATTCTCGAAAAATCACTTCTAAAAATACAGAAAACCGCGGTTTTCTGTATTTTTTCGCGCATTTTCAGGGCAATAAATACAGGACCGGCTGATACAAAAAATTCCCCATAACACGCCGAGGGCTTCCCGTTAAATCGGAAAGCCCTCGACATGGAATAAGGGATAGATTAAGAAAATTGTCTTAAGTTAGTTCGTATACGTTATTCCCCCATACGTATACAGCCTGATTTTAACAAGCGAAAGGTCATTGGTCAAACTATTTTTTTGAGGTTTTTAACTGAATTAAGAAACCTGCGGTACAAAATACTGCCAGGACCAGCACTCTTATCAGAGTATAGTTGATCTCAACGTCTCCTCCGAGTATCTGATGCTCGATGATTCCCGCGTAATCTCCGGACAGGATTCCTGACCAAAGCACAGGTGCAAGCACGCCTGAGATGACCCTTGCACCGACGAAAGCGGTGAGAAGCGAGATGGTCCATTTCTGTGCGTAATAGACGACTACGCCGATGACTGCGCCTACCGCAAGACCGGAGACGCATGTCAGCACAAAACGGGCTCCGCTGTGATCGATCTTCGAGAACAGAAAACCGAAGTCATCGTAGAACCAGAACGCGCAGACTATAGTGGTTATGGCGATCAGGGCCTTCATGTATAGCTTGAATGCGAGGATTCCGCAGCCTAACGCAAAGAGCGCCAAGACCAAGATTTTTCCGGTCATGCTCCACGGGAATCCGTTGTTTGCCGTAAGGCCGATCAAAAGTTTACCAAGGACAAAGCCGGCGATTCCTCCGGCAATTCCGAGGCTTAATCTGAAGAGTTTGTAGCCTTCAAAGCACATGAGGCATCCGGCCAAAACTGCTAATACGGTTATTACTATGTCAGACAATACCCAATATCTCCTTTATCTCTTCTATCCCCGTTGCGCTGCAGAGCTTTACTTTGATCTGCGCGCTTCCCGTAAGGCCCTTGATGTAAAAAGGCATTACGCTCCTGAATTCCCTTACTGCCACTTCTTCAGGCAGATACTTCAACCTGCCTTCGAGCTCGCGCATCAGCATGAGCTTTCTTTCGTCCGCATCAGGATACTTCGGCTCTTCATTTCCTGCAAGTCCTGCCAGGATCTGCTGAAATATCCAGGGGTTTCCCCTTGCGGCCCTGCCGATCATGATGCCGTCACAACCCGTCTCCTCCATTATCCTTTTTGCGGATTCCGTATCACAGATATCCCCGTTCGCGAAAAAAGGAATATCGTAATCTCTTACCGCTTCTCTCATTACGGCGATCGCCTGATTGGAGCTCTCGCCGTGGTACATCTGCGGCCTGGTCCTGCCGTGCACGCACAGCATATCACATCCCGCGTCGGCCAGAGCCTTGGCAAAATCAGGTTTTCCGGCATCTTCGGCATTATAGCCCGTGCGGGTCTTAACAGTCACGGGAATATTAGGGCAAACATTTTCCAAAGTCCTCTTGCATGTCTTTACGATCGCTGCGGCCCTTTCAGGGTCTTCCATCAGAGCGCTGCCCGAACCGGTCTTTATGACCTTCGGCACGGGGCAACCCATGTTGATGTCGATTATGGAGACTTCCTTGAGGACGGGCGTATCCAGTATCGTCTCTATCGCAGCCTTAAAATCATCCGGCTCACTGCCGAAAAGCTGTATCGCGGTGATCCCCTCTTCTTCGGGGGATATCCTCATATACCTAAGGCTCTTGCCTACGCCGTTGTACCTGATCGACCTCGCGCTGACGAGCTCTGTAGGACTGTAGCCTGCGCCCATCTCATTGCATATGATCCTGAACGGAAGGCTGCTTATCCCCGCCATCGGACTTAAGGCTATCGGGTTCCTGATATTTATGTCACCGATCTTTATAGAATTCATCAAAACTCCCAAATTTCGAATTGTTTACATTTGATTTTATATCTTTTCTTGCTTGAAATAATAACAAATCAGGGACAAAATATTATCTGTTAAAGAGGTGCGCTATTTATGGATGATTGTCTTGTATACTTTTTCACCGGTTTTTTGGACAGCGGAAAGACGTCCGTTATCTGTTCATGGATAGGCGGCGAGAACTTCAAAAACCGCAAGGTCGTTGTCATCAACACCGAGGAAGGTGAAGAGGAATATATCCCGGAAAACTACGAGGGAGCAAACCCTGTCATCATTAACTGCGATACCGACGACGTCAACAGGGACATGACCTTCGATATCGAAGCAAAATACAAGCCCGGCGTCGTTTTCATCGAGTGGAACGGCTCCGTGTCGCCTGCCGAGTTTTTCGAGAAGGTCGACGTACCCGAGAGATGGGCACTGGCAGCAGCCGTCGTAGTCATCGACGCTTCTACATACGGCAATTATTTCAGGAACATGCAGACATTGTTCGCCGATTATTTCAGATACGGCGATACGGTCATCTTCAACAGAGTTGACGAAGAGAATGACAACCTTCCCAAGCTCAGAGGCTCGGTTAAGGCAGTCAATCCCGGCATGAGCATCAACTTCCTTGGCGAGGACAACAAGATCATCAGGATCGAAGACCATCTTCCCTTCGATCTTAACCAGAGTCCCTGCAACATCGCGGCAGAAGACTTCGGTCTTTTCTACACTGACGCGATGGACAACATGAAGAGATACAACGGCAAGAGAGTAAGTCTCATCGGCCAGGCCGTTGTCCTGAGGGAATTCCAGGGACGCGCATTCGTCCTCCAGAGACAGGCATACACATGCTGCGCCGCTGACATCCAGATGATGGGAGTCCTCTGCTTCTACGAATACAAGTCAAATTTCCCTGCCGGCCAGTGGCTCAAGGTCACGGGGCAGGTAAGGTATTTCGAAGACGACGACGGACAGGGCGGCAAGGTCAACGTCCCCTGCCTTACGGTCGAGGACTATGCCGTTACCAGCAAGCCCGATAACGAAGTTATTTATTTCAATTGACGATATAGAAAAGAGGCATTTTCAATGACAAAAGTAGACATCTTCTCAGGATTTCTGGGAGCAGGCAAAACAACTCTGATCAAGAAGCTCATCTCTGACGGATACAATGGTCAGAAACTCGTGCTGATCGAAAACGAGTTCGGACAGATCGGCATCGACGGCGGCTTTCTCAAGGAGTCCGGCATCAATATTACTGAGATGAATTCCGGCTGCATCTGCTGCAGTCTCGTAGGCGACTTCGGCACGGCTCTGAAGGATGTCATCAACCAGTTCGCTCCTGACAGGATCCTCATCGAACCCTCAGGTGTAGGCAAGCTCTCCGACGTTGTCGCAGCAGTTAAGCGCGTCGAAGGCACAGAGATCTGCGGAACAGTCACCGTCATCGATGCTTCCAAGTGCAGGATCTACCTTAAGAACTTCAAAGAGTTCTACGAGAACCAGATCAAGTATGCAGGCACCATCATATTGAGCCGTACGGGCAACATCTCACAGGAAAAGCTCGATCAGGCAATCTCTCTCATCCGCGAGATCAACGATCACTCACAGATCATCACCACACCTTGGGACGAGCTCTCCGGAGTACAGATCCTCAAGGCAATCGAAGAGCCTCTTACGGCAGCCGACATGGCAGCAGCGCTTCTTGAGGCTGAGCAGCACGAGTTGGAGCACGCACACCATCATCATGAGCACGGTGAGGACTGCGACTGCGAAGAGTGCAGACATCACCACCATCACGATGACGACGATGATGAC